>NZ_JAAIKO010000016.1 GCF_016107395.1 Streptomyces fildesensis | reverse complement strand
GCAGATGCCACTACCAACGCCGAGGCCACCACCCCCACATGCGGTTGCAGTACTAACCATCGCCGGCGCGGGCGGGAGCAGCACGAGCCGCAATCACGGCGACGGCTTGATCGGGGAGCAGCAACCAGTTGGGCAGCGGTAGATGCCCATGGGGGCGCGGAAGAACACTTCGCGCTGCGGTCTGTGCGCGGGGCTCCGCATGCTGATGGCCGCGCTGGTGGCGTTGTCGGACCGGTGGGCGTCGGTGCCGACGAGAGTGGGGCCCAGGGCGATGCGGTGGCTGCGAATGGTGCGCATGACAACCCGGTCCGCCCGTGCTGCAAGGTTGTGTCGGAATGGACCCTTTGAGGATAGAAAGCCTCCCCGGTGCGCGGCTCACCGCTACTCTCCGAAGGGGTGGAGGGGGTGGGCTTTTGAGCGATGCAGGTGATGTCATCGATGGGCGCTTCGAGCTGCTGGAGCGGCTCGGCGCCGGCGGAATGGGAACGGTATGGCGCGCCAGGGACATGATCTTGCAGCGCCAGGTCGCACTCAAGGAGGTCCTGACGGCAGACCTCCCGGCCACCGACCCTGTTCTGCGCGAGCGGGTCCTGCGCGAGGCGCGCGCGCTGGCACGGCTCAGCCATCCACATGTGGTGACGATTCATCAAGTCGTAGAGGAGGGGCCCTATCCGTGGCTGGTGATGGAGCTGGTGCCAGGACCCTCATTGCAGGAGGTCATCGCCACCGCTCCGCTCCTGCCGCACATCGCGGCCGGGATCGGCCGGAACCTCTTAGCAGCCCTGCGAGCCGCGCACGCGGTGGGCATCCACCACCGGGACGTGAAGCCGGCGAATGTCCTGCTGCGCACGGACGGCCAGGCCGTCCTCACCGATTTCGGTATCGCTGCTGTCCAGGACGCCACGGCCTTGACCCTTACCGGCCACCTCATAGGCACTCCCGAATACATGGCCCCCGAACGGATCCGCGGCGAGGAGGGTAATCCCGCCTGTGACCTGTGGTCGCGGGGCATGCTGCTCTACGTTGTGGTGGAGGGCGTAAGCCCCATGCGACGTCCCAACACTCTGGCCACCCTCGCCGCCGTTCTCGACGAACCGGTGCCACGGCCCCTAAGGGCCGGGCCACTGGGGCCCGTACTGGCCGAACTCCTTTCGAAGGACGCCGGTATGAGGCCTGACGCATCTCGGTTGGATGCGATGCTTGCGGACGCCGTAGCGGCCACGCCGAGCTCGGTGCTGACGCACTCACCGACACAACTCGACTCCCCTCGACCCGTACCCGCAAGCAGGCGGAAGCGGCCCGAAGTCCTGGCCGTCGGAGCCGTCATCGTCATCGCAGCGCTCGTGAGCGTTCTGGTGTTCGCACTGCGGAACGGCGGACCCGAGCGCACTGAAGGTCAGGCGCCGCCTGCCTCCTTGACCACCAGCGCAAGCGCCGCCCCGAGCAAGAGCGAAACGCACGCCACGACCACCACCCCGACCCTGCCGACCCTGCCGACAAGCGTCGCAGCGCCGGAGCGCACGACCGGCCCGCTACCAACCACTGCGACCGCCGACAACCGTCCGGCCGGCGAGGACTCTGCAGACACCTGGATAGCCCAACTGTGGTCGGAGCCGATAGTTTCGGGGCCGGTTGCCCGTGACCGGCAGCTGACGATCGTGCGCCGCCAGGTCCCGGAGGCCATCGTCTTGCGCAGCGACGCCTTCGCCTCGCTCCGGGCGGGCTACTGGGTCGTCTACGCTCCTGGCCCCTACGCGAACGGGAGCGCGGCCGTGGCGTTCTGTGCGGAGCGCGGCCGCACAACGCCGAACCAGTGCGTGGGCCGATACCTCAGCCATCGTGCGGCCGACATCGTCTACATCTGCCGACCCGCCGGAGGCGGCACCACAGCGGGCGCCTGCCGCCGCCCCTGATGCCGCGCGCGCTCGTGCTCACCGCAAGGCGTCGGCTTGGCCAGCGTGGGAAATGGGGTGGAGCGAGCGGCCTCAGCGATCTGTTGGGCCAACTGTCCGGCGAAGTCCCGGCCGGCGCAGCACTCACCCGGAAGGCGGGGTAGGGCCGCGCACGACCGAGTGCAGCAGCACCGCCGGGACACGCGTCCGGTTAGGTCCCTGTCCCAGCGATCCTCGCAGTGCGGTTGATCATCCTCCGGACACCTCAATCCGGGAAGTCTGCCAGAGCCCGCCGCCCAGCCACCCGTCGCTGGACGGCGGCGATATCGCCCGCAGCCGGCCATCCAGGGCGTGGGCCTCCGCGCGGGCGGGCGCGTACGGCTGCTGGACCTCGGCCATGAGCTCGCGCATGAAGCCGACCGCCTCCGTGACGGCGGCCAGGCCCTCGGCGAGGTCGATCGCGGCCTCGGCCCGCACCCGGTCGGGGACGTCAGTGCCAGGGCAAGGTCGCCCCGTCGTGCCACGGGGTTGATCGCGGCCTGCTCCCGCATCATCGCCAGGGCCCGGGTGGTGACTTCGGCCGCCCCCGGAGTCCCAGGTCGGCCGGCGCCACCGCGAGCACGGGCAGGGCGTCGGCGAACAGCGCACCTGGTCCAGCTCGTCGAGGATTGCGACCGACTCCTCTGCGGCGCCCGGCGATTCCTACCTCGCTGATCGAAGCCCGCCCGCCAGGCTGCACACCCGGCAGTTCGTCGCCGCGACGAGGCTGAAGAGGTCCCAGGTCACCTGCGGGATCCGGACTCTGCGCGACGTCTCCGCGGCCGAACATCTGACCCCGACCGCGAGACGGTCTTCATCGGGACAACCCGCGCCGCGAGCCGACTTTCACGGGGTGCGGTGTGGACGGGCCAGATGCCCGTAACCCCCTGCTGCCCAGACCACCGCTCTGAAGTCCGCGAAGGTGAGCGGCCCGGCCGGGTCCCCCGGTCGTGGGGGGAAGTACACCGTTCCGCAGCGCCCGCAGTACCAAGCCCGCGACCACAGTCGCTCAGCGGCCGGACGGCCCGCCTCCACCAGGCGCCCGAAGTCGATCGCGCGGAGCACGGCCGGGACGATCAGGCTCGCCGCGGCCACCAGCGCGAGCAGCGAGATGACGCCGAGGTAGGCGTAGGTGGGGTGGGCCTCGGCCGGGAGCCGGGCACCCGCCGGCGGCACCGGGTAGCCGCCGAACCAGTGCCCGCTGGTCGCGCCCCCGATGAACGTCCCGATCGCCACCACCAGCAGGGGAACGCCAAGGCAGCCCGTCCAGACACCAGCAGGTGCCGTGGGCGCCGGTGCCAGGGCGTCCGACAGGGCCGTGGTCACCAGGCGCGTCTCGGTGTGCTCCATCCGGTCGTCCGTCCTGGAGACGACCATGTTCACCTGGTTCCGCCCTGCCACGTACACCGCCGGGACCCCGGAGATCCGGTCAGTGAGGCCGCAGCTCGGGCAGGGGTGGAGCCGCGGTGCCGCAACGATTCCCTCGTAGGCCATGGCGTCCCCCGAATTCCTGCTGTCGCTCGACCTATGACACAGCATCACCTACTCCTGACGCCATGGGAGCGGCGCGGCGGAATGCGATCGCCACCGAGTGGCTCGCGCGGATCGGCGACCACGAGCACCCTCGGCCGGCCGTCATCCCCGACCCGAAATCGCCGAGCAGCCCGACATGATCGCCCGCCAAGTCCCAGCCGGTGAGGGCCCTTGCGCAGACCGAGCACAGCGCGTGGGTCAGCCGCCGTCGCATGAGGCGGTCAAGGTGTCGGTCGTACCGTAAGCGGACCTCGGCAACGGCCAGAGCGCCACCACAGGCAGCAACCACGCGTGCTACCGCGGGAGCCGCGATCGCGCGGACCAGGACGTGTCAGTGACCTGAGAGCGCTCCCCTTCAAAGGGGCTGCGCTGCCTATCCGGCCAATCGAGGCGACTCTCACGCCTGATCGCGGCCGAGTTCAGGAGCCTTCGATCGGCCCGGCCCGATCCCATCCAGGCGCCCGCACGTCGATCGTGAGGCGTCCCGACCCGGCCTCCCCACCGCAGGTCCGGCACGTCGACGTGAGATCGAGGTCGTGCTCGGCGTCGTGCTCGGAGCCGGGGCCGCTGCGATGCCGGAAGACGACCGGTGGAGTGTCCACCGCCCAGCGATCGCCCCAGGCCAGCAGCGTGTGCATCACCGGTGCGAGATCGCGGCCGGCTTCCGTGAGGTGGTATTCGAAGCGCAAGGGGCGCTCGCTGTAGGCGCGGCGCTCGACCACGCCCGCCTCTGCCAGTGCGCGCAGTCTGGCGGCGAGGCGGTCGCGGGGGGCGCCGGCGTTGCGGACGATCTGGTCGAAGCGCCGGTTGCCGTAGAAGATCTCGCGGATCGCCAGGAGGGCCCAGCGTTCGCCGACGAGTTGTAGCGCGGCGGCCGCGGAGCACGGCCGGCCGGGCACCTCGGGGTGCGGAACCGAACTCTCGCCCTGCTTTGTGTCGGCGGTCATGTCCCCATCCTCTCCTGCGTCCGTTGCGTTTTCAAACCCACACGACTAGCCTCCGATCCATGATAGTTGGACTTTCAAACCCACCAAGGGCGTCCCGAGCCGTGTTCGCGACGGTCGCGGCCGCGGTCTTCATGTCGAACCTCGACCTCTTCATCGTCAACGTGGCCCTCCCGGCGATCGGCCGCTCGTTCGACGGCAACGGCCTCGGCTCCCTCTCCTGGGTCCTCAACGGCTACGCGATCGTCTTCGCGGCGCTCCTCGTGGTCGCCGGCCGCGTCGCCGACCGCTCCGGCCACAAGCCGGTCTTCCTGACCGGGTTGGCGGTGTTCACCCTCGCCTCGGTCGGCTGCGCACTCGCTCCCAACGTCGGGACGCTGGTCGCGACACGGCTCGTGCAGGCCGCCGGCGCTGCGCTGCTGATGCCGACGTCCCTCGCGCTGCTGCTCGACACGACGGCGCCCGAGAAGCGCGCCGGGGCGGTGCGGGCCTGGGCGTCGATCGGCGGGATCGCCGCCGGACTCGGACCGGTGGCCGGAGGGCTGCTGGTCGAGGCCGGCTGGCGCTGGGTGTTCATCGTCAACGTGCCAGTGGGGATCGCGGCGTTCGCGCTCGGCGTCAAGGTGCTGCCGTCGCCCGCACGCGCCGGGGCGAAGAAGAGTCCGCTGCCGGACCTGTTCGGCGCCGCCCTTCTCACAGGATCGATCGCAACGCTCTCGCTCGGCCTGGTCAAGGCGCCCGACTGGGGTTGGACGAGCGCCGGCACCCTCGGCAGCCTGGCTGCCGCGGTGCTGCTCGGCGTCTGCTTCGTCCTGCGCTCGGCCCGCCATCCCGTGCCGATCGTCGAGCTGCCGCTGCTCCGGGTTCCGGCGTTCGCATCCGCCGCGGCCGCCCTGACACTGTTCAGCGTCGCGTTCGCCGGAATGCTGCTCGGCGCGGTGCTGTGGTGCCAGGGTGTGTGGGGCTACTCGGCTCTGGCAACCGGCTTCGCCATCGCTCCGGGTCCCTTGCTGGTCCCACCGGTCGCGTTGCGGATCGGGCCCGCCGTCGCCAGATTCGGTGCGGGCCGCATCGCGCTGGCGGGAAGTGTCCTGTTCGCGGCCGGCATCCTGTGGTGGGCCGCGACGCTCGACACCGGCTCGGCCTACGCGGCCTCGCTCCTGCCCGGCATGATGCTGACCGGCCTCGGCGTCGGCATGACCATCCCGGTCCTGACCGGAGCGTCGGCGGCCGCCCTGCCGCCGGCCCGCTTCGCCACCGGCTCGGCCATCACCTCGATGGGCCGCCAGATCGGCGCGGTCCTCGGCGTCGCGATCCTGATCGGCATCCTCGGCACCCCGGCCCCCGGACACGCTGTCGCCGCGTTCCAGCACGGCTGGTACGCGATCGCCGCGGCGTCCCTGCTCGCCGCGTGCGCGACGCTCCCGCTCGTCCGCAAGCCGCGACCGGCCGCCGCCCAGGCGGCCGATGTCGCAGAGGCCGCGGAAGCCACGAAGGCCGGCGCCGCCTGAGGACCAAGTCCCGTCCGTCGATGGACGGACGGGACTCGCACTCGCCCGAAGGCCGCCAATGGGGTCCCGAAAGGGGCCGCCGCTGGTAGGCGGTGTGGCGGCAGGGGCGTAGCAGGTGGAGTCGCGCGAGGTGGCCCGGCTCCGCCCCGGATTGACCCGGTTGGCTCCCGACCCTGCTCGACTTGGTCCATGGCGTGGAAAACCGATCCGGTATGGCGGCCGGATGTCGAGTGGCGTTCAACCGAACTGGGCAGGACGGACGCGCTGGCGCGGTTGTGCAGAACCGGACCACAGAGCTTTACGCGGCCGGGCCCGGGCCATCAGATCTGGGTCGGTGCGCTTCCGCTGGGTGGGTCAGCGACATGGGTGGCCCAGGCCCGCCGCAGCGCTCCCCTCAGCCTGACCAGCGCGGCGGCGGTTCCGGCGCCAACGGGAACGACCGGCCAGTACGCGATGCCGTTCCCGAAGGCCGCACACACGATGAGCACGAAGATAGCCACCACTCCGACGAGGAACCCGGACCCGCAGGGCCCCAGCCGCTGCTGCCGCTCCAACCGCACCCGGCCGCCGAGGCCGGCCAGGTACGCGGCCGCGGCCGTGGAGAGGGCGATCAGATACCCCATGATCAACGGATACAGCACGACCAGCGCGATGTCCCATCCCCCTGGATGCCAGCCGGGCCACACGTCACATCCGTCGATCTCCACGACCCGCCCGTGCCACAGGCCCGCCTCGACCCGCTGTCCCTTGTGGAGGTCGTTCACGGAATCGTCCGGGACGCCGTCCACCGCCTTCGTCTCGTCACCGACCCGCAGCTCGATCGTGTACTTGGTGGTGAAGGTCCAGTCGCGGCTGCCGCCGTCCTGCCCTCCGCCGTCTCTCCCCCTCGTCGTATGGGACGTCAACTTCGTGATGGTGGCCTCGGCCGTGTGCAGCGTTCCGTTCGACCGTGCGTGCGCGACGCCCGTCTCCTCGTAGGTGCGCATGGCGAGCAGCAGGATCAGGGCAGCCATGACCAAACGGAACACCCAGCGCAGCACATGGCCTCGCACTGTCCTGGGCCGCCTCGTGCCCGGTCTCGTTTGCGACGTCGTGTCCCCGGTCTGCTCCTGCGTCATCGGCCCCCTCGCCTTCCGGTCGGGGACGGACGAAAGCCGCCCCACCGGATCACACGCCGCACCGCCGGCCATGGTTGCGGTCGACCACCCGGTCGTGACCGCGTCACGGATGGTGGATGTCCCAGCCCCGTCGACCCGGTGGGTGAGGGGTTCGGGGTCGACCGGTCTGCGTCGCACTGAGCGGAATCCCGCGACGGGAGCAGCCGATACGCGCCGATCCGAACCGCACGTCCGGCTCCCGGCGGTGACCAAGTCCCGTGACCTCCGGATGCACCAGCGTCACCCGACTGCACAGCGAGTTGGTTGCCGAGCACGCTCCTGTCACGTACGGCATGGTCCGCGCCCACATTGCCACCTTGCGCGGGACTACGTCCGGGGTACCGACCCGACCGCCGACGGTGCGGCAGGTGACCGGCTGGCTCACCCGGCACCCCATGACCCTGACCGAGGAAGACCGCGCCGGCCTGAAAGATGTTCTGACCCGCTGCCCCGAACTGGACAAGGCCGCCGGACACGTCCGCGACTTCGGCGAGATACCCACCGACCGCCGCGGCTCCACACTGCCCACCTGGATCGACGCAGTCGATGCCAGCCGGCTGCCCGGCCTCACCGGATTCGCACTCCACCTGCTCCGAGACCCCGACGCCGTGACAGCCAGGCTCACCCTGGACTGGAGTTCCGGCAGCATCGAGGGCGCCGTGGACCGCATTAGGAAGATCAAGAGGCAGCTCGACGGGCGAGCTGGTTCCCACCTGCTCCGGAAGATGATCCTGCTGCAGTAGCGCGGCAATATCCTCTTGCTGATGCGGGTTGGGCGGGCTAGAACCTCGTGTGATCACTTTTGTGTGTGCCGCCTGCGCCCGCCCTCTGACCAGAGCTGTGCAGCTGTCCGAGACCCTGGTCAGGCCAGCGTTCGACGGTCGAATCGGACCCGACGGGTATCGTCGGGCCCCGGCCACGATGCACATGGGGCACTACGCCCTGGAGCCAGAGCCATGGGGAGCCCCGTTCCTGCCGACCGACGAACCCGTCGCGGTGTTTCCTGGAGGGCCAAGTGTCGGCGATCCTGACGGAGACGGGTACCTGATATCCGCAGGCCCCCGAAACACGATCGTTCTCCATCCCGACGACGCACCAGATCTGCTGCCCGACCTTGAGGGGGATCACGCAGGCTGCTGCGGCTGGACTGGCCAGGGCGGCATGAACCAGCTGTGCCCATGTGGTGCTGCGGTGGGAACAGAGATCAGCGAATGCAGCACCCCGTACGAGCTCCACCTCGACCCAGCACAGGTCCATGCGTGGGATGCCAGCATCGTCGGACCACAGTCAAAGTTGGGTGAGGCAGAACATTAGGCATGGATCCGAGGCTCAACCTCCCACATCATCGAACACCACGATGACTCTCCGCGATCGCTCCCCAAGATCTGTGCCAGAACCCAAAACTGACCTCCAAAGCCACCAGGTGGAGGAAGGCCCGAATACTGGATGTACTCGGGCTTCCGGCAACGCGGCGAGGTGCGGTGCCAGGCGTAGCGGGTCAGGCAATCTCCGAGAGAGACGGCCGACCGCGACGGCGCTTCCGCTTCGCCCGCAGTCCGTCCAGCAGCTTCCGCGCTGCCGTGTCGCCTCCGTCGGCGGCCTGTTGGGCGAGGCGGTCCGCCTCCTCGTGGTTGCCGGCTTCCTCGCGCATCCTGACGAGCCGGCCCAGCGCGTACGGATCACCTTCGGCGGCTGCCTCCTCGAACAGTTCCTCGGCTCCGTCACCGCCACACCTACCGGAGGCCCTCTCGCGCATGTCCGCGAGCTCGACCAGGGCTTGGGTACTGCCGGCCTCTGCCGCCTGTCGCGCAGCCCGTTCGGCGCCGTCGCGGTCCCCGGTCTCCTCGCGCAGGAGGGCGATCTCCTGCAGTGCCCTCGTCCGGACGCTCTCAACCCGGGCCGCGCGCAGAACGAGCTCCTCGGCCCGGTCCCGGTCCCCCGCCTTCTTCCGCTTCTCGGCCAGTCGGAACAGCGAGTAGGTCATGCCCGCGTCGGCCGCCCGCTGCGCGTAGTGCTCGGCGCCAACGTGATCGCCCAGGTCCTCGCGTAGCAAGGCCATCCCGTCCAGGGCCGCGACGCTGCCCGCGTCGGCCGCTTCGCGGAAGAGGTTCTCAGCTGCGACGACGTCGCCGGCCGCTTTGCGCACTGCCGCGAGCCGCCGCAGCGCGTCGGTGTCACCGGCGTCCGCGGCCTGCCGCACGAGCCGTTCCGCTTCGGCCCTGTCCCCCGCCTTCTCCCGCAGTGCGATGAGCGAGTAGAGGGAATAGGTGCAACCGGCGTCGGCCGCCTCACAGAACAGGGCCTCGGCCGTCGTGAGATCGCCGGCGAACTCGCGGTCCATGGCCAGCCGGCGCAGCACGCCCGGCTGGTCGCTGTCGGCGGCCAGCCGGGCGAGGACCAGTGCCTCCGCGAGGTCTCCGGCCCGCTCCCGGCTGACGGCGAGCTTTTCGAGGGCGTAGTCGTGACCCGCAGCGGCGGCCTGACGCAGCAGGTCCTCGCACCCGGCGGGGCCTCCCCTTTCCGCGCGCAGCATCGCGAGTTCGTACAGGACGAAGCCGCGGTTCGCATCGATGCCCTGCCGTGCGAAGCGTTCGGCCTCCTCGCATCGCCCGGCCCGTTCGCGTTCCCGGGCCAGCCGCAGAAGGCCGTCGCGGTCACCCGCCTCCGCAGCCCGCAGGTACAGAGTTTCGGCGGCCGCCCGGTCCCCCGACTGCTCGAACTGCTCGGCCAGACGGCTCAGGGATTCCGTGCTGCCCGCTTCGACGGCCCTGGCCAGCAGCCGGCGGGCCCAGAGCGCACGGTCGCGGTGGCCGGCGGCCCGGGCCAGGAGGCGCAGTTCGTCGGGGTCGCCGAGGTGCTCGTGCGCGGCCGCCCAGAACGACGTCGGGGGGCACAGCCGTCGGCGCGCGCCGGCTCCATGCTGCTCGAGATAATCCGCCAGTCGGCAGGCCGGTGCCGGCGGACCGTTCACCGCCGGTGAACCGCCAGGTCCGCCCGTTCCGTCCGGGCCCTCGCGGACCGTACGGGGGCGGGCCCGGCGTAGGGGGGCGAGGTTGCCGTGGACGGGCTCGCCCGTATCGGCGAGGGCTTGTTCGAACCAGTGGTCTTCGAGGGCGTCCCGCTCGTCGTCGGTGAGGTAGTCCTCGGCCGCCTCGACGAGGAACGCCAAGGGAACGTGCAGGCCGACGCCCAGGCGCCGCGCGTCCATGGCCGCTTGCAGCAGTGCGCGCGCCGGAGGCGAGGCGCTGCGATAGCGGCGCAGCAGCTCGGGCGCACCCGCCAGGAACTGGGCCAGCCGCCCGTCGCCCGCGTGTTGCAGGGCATGGGCGAGTTGTTCGTCGCCGGCGGCGGCCAGGGCCTCGGCAGCCTTGATCGACTTCCGGTCGAAGGCATCGGGCAGGACGATCTGCCGGTCGGCGAGCAGCTGTCGCGCCTGCGGGTGCGGGTCCGGCCCGACGCTTCCGGGAAGGACGCAATAGGCCCGGGAGTACGAGGACCACAAGGTGCCCAGGACCAGGACGGGGGCGCGGGCCGGGTCGGTGAGCAGCAGGTGCAGGGCTGCGGCGAGCCGTTCGCCCGTTCCGCTGCCGGCTCCGAGGTAGTGCTGGGCCTCGTTCAGCCACACCACCGTATGCGGCACAACTCGTTCCGTCTGTGCCAGTGCCGCCTCAGGATGCGACGGGTAGCGGGGGTCCCACACCAACCAGCCCTGTTCCGCGAGGGGTTGTACAGCTTCCCAGCACGCGCGGGTCTTGCCCGTCGACGAGGAACCGACCAGCACGGCCATCCGGCTGCGGCCGGCTGCCGCGGCGGCGACGAGATCGGCCAGCGCCGCGTCGTGCGGCCGGCGTACGTAGCCGGGCAGCCGGGGTTCCGTCCGCGGCTGGCGGTCGGTCCGGCGTGGCGAGTGGTAGTCGCTCGCGTGTCGTGGGGCGTCCACGGCAGGGTGGACACCGAGGTCGTGCGGACGGCACTGCGCGATGGGCCGTCCGACGACGCCGACCACCGGACGTTCGTCGGCGCGGGCGGCCTCGCGTTCGTCGGCATGGTCAGGCTGGTGACCAGCGCGCACCGGCCTTGGGCCGGCCGCCGGGAGCCCGGCCGCCGAGCGTCCAGCCGCTGGGAGCCCGGCCGCCTGCGTCACGCTCGCGGATGGCACCCCCGCCGCACGCGTGGCGAGGGCATGCAGCTCCATGAGGGGGCGGGGCTGGAGCCCGAGGGTCCGCGCCACCGCGTACACGGTCTCCGCCGAAGGTGGCGGTGCCGAGCAGCTGAAGGCCGCGCTGACGGTGGTTCGTCCCAAGCCCGCAAGCCCGGCGAGCGCCGACTTCGCGAGGCGCTTGGCGATCCGCGCTGCCTCCAGGCGCGCGCGCAACTCGGTCAGCGCGGCGGCCGGTTCCCGGAATTCCTCCGCGCTCACGCCCCCCGACCCGCCCTAGCCATGCCGACTGTTCATCGCTGTTCATCTTCGTCCGGCCGCACACCGCTGAACACGACTTTGCCCATATTGGGCTGCACCGCCAAGTCGGCGGGCGACTTCCACCACCACGCCGAAGGGGACCGCCACCGTGTCCGATCACAGCGCCCTGCTCCTCCTCACATGCGCCCTGACCATCCTGGTCGCCGCACTGACCGGGGCGGCAGCCGGCTACCTGGCCCGCCGGGACCACGCGACCTACCCCGCGGCCCTCACCCGCGGAGCCGCGGCCTTCGGAGCAACCCTCCTCCTGACCGCGACCGTCGCCTCGGCCCTGACCCACCGGTGAACCGATACCCCGCCCGACGCCCGCCCCCCGAGCGCCGGCGGGAGACCATCGGGCCGGACTGCGGCGGCTACGGCCCGCGCAGCCGCGGCTGGGGAGGGCGTCAGGCTCCGGTGTGATCCAGGCGAGGTTCACGCCCAGCCGGACGTTGTCCCCGTCGTCGGCCCGGGGGTCCGATGGATCGGCCGGCGCCGCAGTCCCAGATCCGTTCGACCGGCCCGACGTGGTGGGTGTGGGGCGGCGCCGGACCCGCACCCGTTGTGGCTCCCCGTCAGCATCGTCGAGAACATCCGCGGACCATGCGCCTTCACCGGCGGTACACCAAACACGCGACCCCGCTCAAGGAAGTCCCGGGGAGGCTCCCCGCGGGCCGGACCATGACCTTCCTGACGTTCGTACTCCCGGAGCGCAACCGCCTCCCGATGGACGCCGAGATCAGCCGTGGCGGCCGGGCCGTGTGCTCCAAGGCGTTCGAATCGAGTCCTGTCGAGCACTCAGAGCCGTCCCGTAACTGATGGCTACGGGTGAAGCGGCTGAGCGCCCCTCGAGTTGGCGGGTCGTGCACTCAGTCCCTTCACGTGGCGACGTTGCACTCCTCGTAGGGCTCGCTCACCGCACTGTGCGGGAGGGCTCGTCGTGGTGGTCCTTCGGTACTCAGTTGTCACTCGCCGCCTCCCCCACCCGGGGGAGGCAGATACGTCCGGCGGCGGACGTGGCCGGGCCGGTAAGGCCGGAGGCTGGGATTCCTGCTGATGGAAGGGGAGTTCGGGTGGAACGCTGGGATCGGGTCGGGCGGAACGCGGCGTATGCGGCGGCTCTGGCGCTGTCGCCGTACTTGCTGATCAAAGTCTCGTGGGTGGTCGGCTCCCTAGTGGGGGTGCTGCCGATCGGTAATGGCTTCAGTTTGGCGGAGTGGGTGGTGCTCAACATCGTCACGGTCGGTATGGCGGCGATCGGGATCGCTCTGGCCCTCGCGCTGGTGCGGCCATGGGGGATGCGGATACCGGGGGTGCTCGTCGCGTTCTGTTCCTGGGTGGGGTCGGGATTCCTCGTCTCGGTGCTGCCTTTCGTTCTCTTCAATGCCTTCCTGAGTGTGGGCGGTGACTCGCAGGGTGGCGGTGACGACCCGGCCATGCCGGTCTGGGAGGGCCTACTCGTCCAGTTCAGCTTCGTGGGAATGGGGCTGGGACTGGCTGTCGCCGTCCCGGCGTATCTGCGGCGCCGCTGGCCGGATGCGTTCGCCGGGCGCGTCGGTGACGGTCCGCGTACGCCGCCGCCGTGGGCGGCTGTCGTCGGCGCTGCGGTCGGCCTGGTCTGGCTCTACTGGGCCGCCGGAGGCACCCTGGGAATCACCCACCCGGCCGAGCGGAACACCGACGGCTACGTCTTGGCCGCTGTATGGGGATTCTGGGACCTGGCCGGATCCGCTGCCGTCTGGACGGTCGCCCGGGCGCGTCCTGCCGGGTTGCCGCGCTGGATCCCACTGGTGTTCGGGTGGGTCGGATCGGGCTCACTGTTCGCATGGAGCGCCTGGAAGGTACCCCTCATGCTGTACGTAGCGGTGGCCGATCCTGCCGATATCATGCCGCCGGAGAACCCCACCGTCGCGATGGTGCTGAATCTCTGCGCTGTGGTGGCAGGCGCGGGGATGATGCGGACACTCGTCCGCGCGCGTATCCGCGTCCCCGAGTCCCATGCCCTGCCCGAGGTTGTCATTGGGCTCGAGGGCTGAGTGCCTCAGAGGGGCGACCGGCCGCCTCCTGAAGCGCCCGGTCGAGGGTGGGACGATCTTGCTGTGATTGGTGTGATCACGGTATCGGAGCCGTCTTGGACTGCGCCGTTCGGCGGGTTGAGCCCGCGCCTGTTCGGCAGACTGGTGACCGCGCCGCGGCGGAAGGGTGCTGATGCGGTCCGCAAGGGCCGGCCGTGGAGTCTTCCCCTGGAGGACCGGGCACTGCTGGTTACGGCCTACTGGCGCACGAACCTGACGATACGCCAGCTCGCCCAGCTGTTCGGGGTGTCCAAATCGGCAGCGGACCGCACTATTGACCACCTCGGGCCGATACTCGCGCTCCGGCCCGCAAGCGGTTCGCAAGGGCCACTGTGCTCATCGTGGACGGTACCCTGGTCCCCATCGCGCGACCACACCATCGCAGCATGCGTACCCCGTTCCGGAACAAGGATCAACCGCTCCCCGCCAGCCGGACACAGTCCAAGGAAGCGAGTTGAAGAACACCTGCTCAAGCCTCGATGACCAGGTGGACCTTGGAAGGCTCCACCAGGGACACACCTCACGACGGTGAGCCTGCCCAAACCGCACAAACCTCACAGGTCGGTACGCTGGTGAGCAGAGTTTCTGACCGGTCACGAACGTAGCGATGAGTTTGCTTGGCCCGGGGAGTCCCACCACTGTTATCGCCCCCACCACAGGAGGAACCCATGGCGCAGCTCTTGAGAGTCCAGAACTTCGGCGTCTCGAGTGACGGGATCGGTGCCGGTGAGGACCAGACCCTCGAGAGGCCGTTCGGTCATGTCGATCCCGGGAGGCTGTTCGCATGGGCCGGTGCCACGGCGAGCTGGCCCATGCGCACCGACCCCGGGGGGAGCCGGGGCCTGGACGACTACTTCACGCGGGACTTCCCCCGCAACATCGGCGCCGAGATCATGGGCCGCAACAAGTTCGGGCCCCAGCGCGGGCCCTGGCAGGACCATGAGTGGCAGGGCTGGTGGGGTGACGAGCCGCCGTTCCACACCCCGGTATTCGTTCTGACCCACCACACGCGTCCTTCGCTCACCCTGTCCGACACCACGTTCCACTTCGTCGACGGCGACCCTGCCACGGTCCTCGAACAGGCCCGTGAGGCGGCGCAGGGCAAGGACGTCCGACTCGGCGGCGGGGCCACCACCATCCGGCAGTTCCTCGACGCCGACCTCGTCGACACCCTGCACGTGGCTGTCTCACCGGTGAAGCTCGGGTCCGGAGTACGACTCTGGGACTCCCCCGATGAACTGCTCGACCGGTTCCACCTGGAGGTCGTTCCCAGCCCGAGCGGGGTGACGCACCACCTGTTCTGGCGCAAGTGACCGGTCCACCACGACACCCCCTCACAGCTGTGAAAAGGTCCCAGCACGCAGTCGCCAGGGCGGGGTGTGCGGGGTCCTAGGAGAACCTGTCCCGGTCGAAAGGAGCATCCCGCAGGCAGCTCCACAGGTGCCGCGGCGGCAGGGGCGGGGGGACAGTGGTCTCTAGTCGGAGGGATTCGGGTGCCGCTCGCGGGCCGCGGTGGCGCTGACCTCGCTCAGGGCTGCTGCCACCAGGTCCCGGGCCCACTCCAGGCGAATGAGCAGATCTTCGGACGACGAACCGACGGGCGACTGGTCGGTTCGTCGTCCGGTGGTGGTGCCAGGGTCCCGGCGGGTCAAAGCGTCGAGGGGCGACCGATGAGTTTTGGCCGGACGGGGAGTCGGTACTTCCAGAAGGGCACCCGACCGCTCGGAGGAACCATGTCCACCAGCAACAACGCCTTGCCCCCTGTCGTCGACGCCTCCGCTTGGGAGAAGGAGCTGGCCGCTCTGCGCGTGCGGGAGAAGGCCGCCACCCGCGAGCTCGACGCCATCGCGGCCCAACGCCGCCGGCTGCCGATGGTGGAGATGCCCAACTACGTGCTGGAGGGGGAGGAGGGCCCCGTCCGGCTCGCCGAGATCTTCGGCGATCACCCGCAGCTGATCATCTACAGCCACATGTGGCATGAGGGCGCTGAGTGGCAGTGCGGGGGCTGCACCGGCTTCACCTCCCAGTTCACCCGGCTCGCGGGCGTCGAGAAGTTCGACGCCCGGTTCGTGATCGTCACCCAGGGTCCGATCGACGAGGCGCTCGCCTACCGGCGCAAGGTGGGTAACACCATGACGTGGTACTCAACGGCGAACAGCACGTTCGGCAGCGATATCGGTGCCCCGCCCAACGGCGGGTTCGCGGTCAACGTGTTCCTGCGCGACGGTGACACGGTCTACCGCACCTGGCACACCGACGGCCGCGGCACCGAGCAGCTGAGCTACCTGTTCG
Organism: Streptomyces fildesensis; assembly: GCF_016107395.1. Lineage (GTDB taxonomy): Bacteria > Actinomycetota > Actinomycetes > Streptomycetales > Streptomycetaceae > Actinacidiphila > Actinacidiphila fildesensis. Next base: position 132,149 of record NZ_JAAIKO010000016.1, on the reverse strand, counting down.
CCCTCGTCGACCTTCTGCCCTACGGCCGCCAGGAGGAGTGGCAGGACTCCCCCGAAGGTTGGCCCCAGTCACCGACCTACAGCCGCTGGGCGACACCGCAAGAGATCGCGGCGGCGTACGGCGGCGACCGCTGAGGCGCCGGGAGTTCAGGACGACGAGGGAGCGCGCGTCATCTTCCGTCGCCCGCCACCGCCATCACCAGTGCCGTCTGCCCTTGATGAGCCGTACCACGGCGCCTGTCACGGGGACTGGGAGCGTAAGCAGCGCACTCCGGTCACAGTCCCGAGATTCCGGTCCGCCGCGCATGCAGTTCGGAGCGGACGAGTTCGAGGAGGCGGCCCGTCCAGTTGCGGCCCTGGCCGGCGTTGTCGCCCCAGAATGCCGAGTCCGCGTCGTCGTAGATCACGGTTGTGTCGTCCGTTGCCAGGAGGATCTCGGCAAGGTCGGGATGCTGGTCGTACTTGGCGCGCAGCAGGCTGGTCATGACGGCGGTCCGTGCTTGCTCCCAACCCTCTCGGCGCGGTGCCGCGGTCGCGAGCTTGCGAGCTGTGGAGAAGGTGTCCGCCGTCACGATCATGGCTCGGGCTTCGGGTTGGGCGACTGACAGAGCCCAATAGGCATGGGCGACGGAGAGGTAACTGATCTCCCCTACGACGATCGAGGCAGGGTAGTCGTTGCGAAGGGCCTGCCTCCCCGGGTCGGCCACCGGTTTGTTCGGATACGAGTGGTAGAGCTTCAGTGCCGGAGCGTGCGAAGCTACCGGTCCGTCCGCAGGGACTCGCGTGGGCCGTTCGGCGATCCACCGGGCCCGGTCCTCGAAGTAGGCGACGGCTGAGTCGTAGTCCTCCTGTGTGATCGGCTGATCGAGCGGGATATAGGTCTCACCGCCGGGGCCGGCCACCAGGACCCGCAGCGGCCAGTCCTTCAAGTCCATGTCACCCAGCGCGTAGCGGCGCAACGACACCGGGATGGACAGGAACGCGGCGCGGGCTCCGGCCCGGTTCTCCTCTGTTCGGTCGGCAAGGAAGGTGTCGACAGCGGCGAGGCAACGGCCAGTCGAGTCCGGACGCCCGTTCAGCTGGTCGATGGTGTCCCCTACTTCGGCAACCACCAGTTCGGGAGTGAGCCAGGTGCGTGGCTGGCTGATCTTCCACCCGCCCAGATCGTGCGCGGATGCCTCGGCACCGTCGGGGATGCCGGTGGCCACCCAGCCGCTCCGGAGCTTGTCCTGGAACTCCTCGACGGTGACCAGGCCCCAGCAGTCGATGAGCCCGTCGGCGTAGATGAACAGGTCAGTGAGGAAGTAGGTCCCGCCGTTGCAGATGAAGGCGTGTCGCCAAGTGCCGGGTATGCGGACGCCGTCCGCGGTGCGATAGGTGATCCGGTTGCCGGTCATCCGGTGATTGTGCCGCAGGGATCACCGAGCGGTCGGTCATTTTCCTCCGGGATGGCAGCGCGACTTGCCAGGGACAGACCCTGCCGATGCCCGCGGCCTCAGCGCCTACGCAGGTTGCTGTCCCGTCACCTGCACATCGGGCAAGAAGTCGAACATCACCCGACGCTGGGTGAAGAACGACCATCTCAACCGCGGGCCTGAACTGCCTCAACCAGTCTCGGCCGGCGCGATTTCGGCGGCGGCGTCAGAGGTGGCCGACGGTTTTCAGGCGGCGGCGAGAAGGCGGGGTCCGTTCGTCGTGTTCGACCGCAACCGCCGGTGGGCGCGGCACCGGGATGGCTCCGTGATCCCATCCGGCCGAAAAGGGGAGCGAGTTCGGCCAAGGAGCCACTGTGGCCGTGGTGCCATTCCCGCGTGGTCGCAAGCTGATGCGGCAGGGACGATCACCGAGACGAGGACGACATGGCCTATGCGGAGATTGACACGGCCGGTCTGCCACCGGAGCACAGGTTCGAATGGTGGCGTGAGGTCGTGGGACAGGGCGTGGCGCCGACGCGGATCAGCAGCGACTGCGGTCCGGACTTCGCCGGTCACGCCGGATTCCTGACGCTCGGCGCTGCCCAAGTGACCACGATGACGTTCTCCCCGCTGAAGTCGCAACGGCCCGCGCAACTCGTCCGGCGCTCCGACCCGCAGACTCTCGAACTCACGCTGATCCTGGAGGGCGCGATGCGCGTCACCCAGGATCGTGGCGAAACGCACCTGTCTGCGGGTGACTTCGCGATGTGGACCTCGTCCCGCCCCTACAGCGGTCATGCCATGGGGAGCCCCGAGGGCGGCGTGTCTCGCGCTCTGATCCTGCACCTGCCCCAAGCACTCGTCCCCCTCCCGCAGAGAAGGGTCGGAGAGCTGTTCGCCCGCAGGATGCCCGCAGCGTCAGGGATGGGCCGGGTTCTCGCCCAGTACCTGCAATCCGTCGTCCAGGAGGCATCCGCCCTGGACGAGTCGAGCAGCAAACGCCTCGGAGCGATAGGCATTGACCTGGCGACGGGCTTTCTGGCCGAGCGGATCGGCGCACAGGAGCGGCTCCCCGTGGAGACGCGGCACCAGCTCCTGCTCTCCGCCATCGACACCTTCATCGACGACAACCTCGCCGACCCACAACTCAGCCTGGGCGCCGTGGCCGCGCGGCACAACATCTCCGTGCGGCTCCTGCACCACCTCTTCCGCAGTCGGCCGGAGACGGTGTCCGCAAGTATTCGGCGGCGACGGCTCGAACGGTGCCACGCCGACCTTGTCGCACCCGCCCTCCGCTTCCTGCCCGTGCGCGCCGTCGCGGCGAGATGGGGCTTCGTCGACGCGGCGGCGTTCAGCCGCGCATTCCGTACGGCGTACGGCCTGACACCCGGAGAACATCGCAATACCACGCTGCGCGCCAACGCCGCGCGCCGCGCGGATCTCCAGGATCCGGCCGTTGGCAGCGGTGGAAGCTGACCCCGAGCCGCCGACGAGTCGGACCCGTGCCGCCCGTCGGCGTCCGGAGTCCGGCCTGCGCAGACGGTCAACGCTTCCTGCGCAGGCGGCCAATGACGGCCGCGGCACGCCGGGAAACACTGGAGAGAAGCGAAACACCTGACAGCGCCCCTCAACATTCTCCGTCCGGGGCAGGCCAACCGCCCCGGCACCGAACGCGGCCGGGGCCACGACGAAAGCACAGGTGAGCATGAAGGCATGGCGCAGAACTCTCATGTCCGTCGCTACCGCGTCGCTGGCACTCGGTTCCCTCGTCGGGACAGCGAGCGCCACTACACCGGCGAATCCCGTCAGCAAGAGCCCTGTCAGCACCGTGGCATCCGCGCCGACATCCGCGCCGCCGAACACTTCCGCGCCCCGTCCCGGGAGCCGCATCACGTACAACCCGAAGGCGAAGCCAGGCTCCTGGGCCAACCCGATCATCGCGAAGGAGCGAAGCGGCCTCGCCTCCGGCTGCGGCGACGCGGGCCTGTACTGGTGCAAGGCATGGACGGCGGGTCCGGGCTGGTTCAAACTCGGCACGGCACTGGGCTCCGACCACCACGAGTGGGCCTTCACCCAGGGAATCTCCCAGCACTACTACGAGGTCTACATGGACCGCACTTGGGATGGCGGCACCCATTGGGACGGTCGGCTGAGCGTCGTCACCAATGAGCTCAGATGGTCCGACGCGATCTTCGACGGTCCGCCCTTCAAAACGCGAGCCTGCCTGTGGGACATGACCGACGTGATCCTCTACTGCAGTCCTTCCTGGCACTGACCCAGCCCTCGTGTACCGGTTCCACAGACTGTTCGTCCGCAAGGGACGAAATCGATGGGCGGCCCGCAGCCCAGAGCTGTTCACGGGGTCGGCCGCCGCACTGTTGCCCCAGGTCGTCGCGTAGTGGCTACTCGTCCGGGCCGACGCTCCAGGCCCAGTCGTGGATCAGGCCGAGCGCCCTTTCGGCGTCGAACAGGGCGGGAGGCGCGTATGCGTCCCGGTCCTGGTTCAGGATTGCGTGCGTGAATTCGTGGGCCGGGGCGAGGATCCGTACGCACTCCTCCATTGGCCGCGCAAGGTCGGGGACGCCGCTGCGCGCGGCGTCTCGCAGTGCGTCCAGGCCCGTTCGCAGCTTCGCCAGTCGCTCGGTGAGGGCGGCGTCGTCCACCTCGTCGCTGGGGTCCTCGGGCCAGCGGGTCGACCGGTACAGCGCCCGGACCACGCCGATATCGGCCGGGGCGAGGCTCTGCTGCCGTAGCGCGCGCGAACCCTGTGGGAGCACGGCCAGCGCGACGGCCTCGGCCATCGGCCGTGGATGCTGGGCCAGGGCGCGGCCCGGCCAGTGCCCGATGTACTGGGCGAGCGTGGGGTTCCCCACGGCGTCGTCGTCGATGCTGGTGAAGTCCCGGTTGATCGTAATCCACCGGTCCTCGTCGCCCTCCCCCAGCAACTCGACGGGGTGGTAGACATGTTCAGCGAGAAACTTCCACACTGCCTGGGTGATGGGGATGTCGTCCTGACACAACCTCCCGGGGAGGAAGAGCCGACGCGGCTCAGCACTTCGCCAGAACATCCCGATCGTGAGCACGAGCTTGCAACGGAAACACACAAGATCCGCCGAATCAGACATGGATGGCCCCCAAGGTGTCGCGTCACCGGCCCCTGACCGGCCCGCCGCATTCAAGCAGCGCCAGAGCCACCCCGGCCACCGGTTACTGACCCGGGAATGCCTTGTCTTTGTGCAAGTCCGGTGCTGGCTGCGGCTCCTGGTGGTCGGTGACGCGGTCGCCGTAGTAGCCGTCGAGGGTGTTGATGGCTTCTTTGCCAACGGCTCGCAGCACCGATCGCCCGGACACCACCACGATCACGGCCTGTCGGGCTGCCTGCCGGGCCACCACCGTCCACTCACGGAGGCAGCAATGGCCGCAGCATCCTTGTCACCGGCGCGAAGGGCCCTACGCGCCCTGGTGCTTCCCGGCGTTGTCTGCTGCCTGCTGGGACTGTCCGGATGCGGTAGCAGCAGCGACGGCGGTAAGCCGTCCCCGGCCCCGGCAACCTCCCGGCCCGCCACCCACACCACCACGGCGCAACCGCAGGCCGCGGTCTTCGATCCGCCCCGGACCTTCGAGGAGGTCACGCGCAACTCCCTCAGTGAGCGGGGCATCGGGAACATCATGCTGGCCGGCCCCTACGCGTACTCCCTCGCACCGGACGCCCTGGACGCGGTCAGGATCAATGACGGGGCGGACGCCGGCCACATCCGGCCGAAGAACGAGCAGCCCCAAACCCAACAGGGAACCGGGCGAGCCACCGGAGCCCCCTCCCTGATCCGTATCGGGTCGGCCACCGCCGCTGTCGGCGCCTTCATCACCCTGCCACCCGTCACCGGAACCCAGACGAGCACGCTGGCCGTCGAGGTACTGGCCCTGGACGCGTCGACCGCCCGCACCACCTGGTCGGCCACCTGGCCACTGGCCGACACCGACCTGCCCGACGGATTCCGCAGCTCGGGTGCCGGCGCGCCCACCGCGGAAGTAGCCGGAGCTGACACCGGCACCGTGGTGGTCGTCGTGCGGGCGGGAGGTGTCCCGATCACCTACGGAATCGGGATCAGCGAACGCACGGTCCGCTGGAAGCAGAAGAACTTCGCCGCCGCGCACGTCGAGGACCAAACCGCCGTCGGGTTCGCTTCCGCGAGCGGAACCTGGGCGGGCGCGACAGACCTGGGCGTCAGTGCCCGTGACAGCTCCACCGGTACCCAGCGCTGGTCCTGGGACGGCTTCGGCGGCGGGGAAGAGGCGCAGATGTCCGCCTTCGGGCCCGGCCGGGTGCTGGTCGCGCGGGCCAACGACCATGACGAGCGGGAACCCGAATTCCTCCTGACCCTCGCCGGCGGCAAGCGCGCCGCCCTTCCCGGCTCCGACGCCTACTTCACCAGTGCCGGCTCCTGCGTCTACGACCAGCGGTCGGTCACCGTATGCACCGCGTCCAATACCGAAGGCGGCTGGATCGCCGGGTACGACACCGCCACCACCCGCCAACTGTGGAAGATCCCCCGCACCGGGGCCTCCGGCACCCGCGTGCTCCACGACGCCACCGGCGCCTGGCACGGCACCGTCTACGGCACTACTGCCCAGGCCACCGATGTGGCCCTCGATGCCCGCACCGGACAGGACCGCACCCCCGCACCCGGTGCCGCCCCCCGGCTCGTCAACCAGTACGGCGGCGCCGCCGGAGGCGGTGACCACGTCACCCTGCTCCGCGCCACCAGCTGACCGGCACCCGGCCGGACCACCGGATGCGCCTCCAGGCCGGGTGCTGCCGGAGCGCGGACGCGTGGTCGTCGCGCACATCCACTCCGTGGCCGGGGTGGGCGAGGTCGTGTCCGCGGGCATCGACGTCGTTGCGCATGTGCCCGTGGACGGCGAACTGGACAGAGCCCTGGCCGAGCGGATCGCAGAGGCCGGAATCGCGGTCGTCCCGACGCTGGCCACCATCGAGAACGTCCTGGGCGAACCGGGTGGCGCCGCTGTCGTCGGAGACCCGCGACTCGCCGAGGCACTTGGGGACGCACAGGCGCGGCGGCTGACCTCTGGCGCATCGAGCTCGCGTGGGCAGGGAATGCCGCCCTACTCCCGTGCTGAGGAGAATGTCCGCCGCCTGGTCGACGCGGGCGTCACGATCCTGGCCGGCACCGACGCCCCGAACCCGGGAACCGTGTTTGGGGCAAGTCTGCACCGGGAGCTGGAACTGCTCGGCCGCTGCGGCATGACGCCCGCTCAGGCGCTGAACGCCGCGACCGCCGCTCCGGCACGAGTGTTCAACCTCGCCGACCGCGGGCACGCCGCACCCGGTCAGCGCGCGGACCTGATGCTCGTATCCGGCGACCCGTTGACCGACATCACCGCGACCCGAGCCATCGAACGGATTTGGCGGGCAGGCGTCCTCTGTGACCGACGTGCGTTCGTCGCCAACGCGGCCGAGACGGCAGACCTTGACGCCTTCGACGCCCGGGTTGCCAAGGTCGTGGCGGCCGTCCGAGAACGCCGGTACGGCCGATGACGATCTGGTGGTCAGCGCGGGTGGCAGTGGCTTGGCGGCCCGCGGCCGACGCCGCGCATACGTTGCAGGCCGTCCCAACTCTCGCATCGGCCGGTCTCCTGGCCGTCTCCGCACCGGTGTGCGGGGGTCGCTGACCCCGGGCACTCGCCCTTGACGTACGAAGGCTCCCGGCCGGTGTGATCCACCGGCCGGGAGCCTTCGTCGTTACGTCGCTTGGTGTCAGGCGCAGTTGGACGGAGCGGGACGGCCCGCGAAGCGGTCCGCGATCCAGGCCAGGTACTCCGGCTCCGCGACGTTGGGGATCGTCTGGTGCGTCGCCCCCTGGTACTTCGTGTACTCGACCGGCTTGTCGAAGCTGCAGGCCCGCTTCACGTACTCGTCGGTCGAGTTCGGGTTGATGACGGTGTCCGCCGTCCCCTGCATCACCAGGATCGGTGCCACCGAGGCGACCAGGCCCGCGGTGTTCTCTCTGAAGCGCTGGTGCCAGACCTCCGGCACCACCGTCAGCGGCTGGAACAGGGTGTCGAGCTGGCCGACGTTGCCGACGTTGTTCTGGATCACGTCCGCGAAGTGCTCGATGCACGCCACAGCGTCACCGCCCAGCGCTTGCAGACCGGCCGGCTTCAGCACGTCCGTGGCATTCAGCTCGGGGTAAGCCGCCAGGAAGCCCCGGTAGACGTTGGTGCGCAGAGCCGCGTTGTGGGAGGCGGAGGTGGCGTCGGTCGGGCCGGGGAGCACCAGGCCGCGGAAGTCAGGTCCCAGGTTGGCCGCGGGTGCCAGGGCCGCGATGCCGACCATCTGGGTCTCGGGGGTGTACGCGCGGTAGTTCTGGGCGATGAACGCCGCCGCGCCGCCGCCCTGCGACCAGCCCAGGACGGCCGCCTTGCGGTTCGCGTGGGTGGCGGTGATCTGGCGGGCCGCCCGGACGGAGTCCAGGACGTTGTTCGTCTCGGTGACGGCGACGGTGTACTGGTGCACGCCGGGGGTACCCAGGCCCTGGTAGTCGGTGCCGACCACGACGTCACCGGAGCGCAGGAACTGCGTCAGGGCCGGCACGCCGACGTCGATGCCCCAGGGGCTGTCGTAGGTGTAGTAGCCCACCAGGTCGGTGGCCGGGTTCGGCACCGCGGACGGCGCGCACTGCCGCGGTCCGCCCACGGTCCCGTGGGCCCAGGCCACGACGTTGCGGCCGGCGCGCGACGCGGGGGCATCGGGCCAGGCCACGATGCCCGAGACGGCCACGGGCTTACCGGTCTGGAGGGTCGAGCGGTACAGGATCCGGCAGGCGCTCGCACCCTTGGGGGCATCGACGCGGCGGGCCCAGATCAGGTCGCCGTGGTTGCCCTTGGGCAGCGGCGACGGCGGATCGTAGAACTTCTCGCCCTCCGGGCCGATCGGTACGCCCGGGGCACACAGGCCCTTCGCTGCCTTGCCGCCATCCGGGTTCGTGCTCGCGGTGGTGGCGGTGGCAACGGTGCCACAGCCCAGCGCGATCACCGCGGCCACACCGGCCGCAGTGATCGCCGATAGCCGTTGTCTCATGCTCAAGTCCCTTCACTCGATGCCGGACGAGAGACTAGAGAGAAGAAAGCATAATGTCACCAACTGTTACTATTAATACCTTTGGTGTCGCATAGATCCTGACCATCGACCCGGCACCCAGCCACACCTTCGGACGTGCTCCCCCACACCCAGCACCAACCCGGCGGCGCGCCCACCTGGGCACCTGGCTCAGCGCCGGGCACGGCCACGGCCGGGAAACAGTGCGGCGACAGTCGCTGCCACCACCACCCCGAACAACAACCCGCCCCAGGACAGTGCCCCGACAGGCCGGTGCGCGACCAACCCATACGCCAGCATGCCCAGAGCACCGCCCACGAGGAAGAACCCACCACTACGCATCGCAACCCGCCACCGCGGGCGAACCATCCCTGACGTCACGACACACATCATCCACCCCGGCAGCGCGCCATCTCCGACCGCAGGGCCGGCCACCCTCGGCGCCCGGGAACCTGGCATGATCATGCCCCGACGTGCACGTCGGTTCAGGGTCGGGGAAGGACCGGTATGCGCGTGGCTCTTTGGGTTCTGCTCGGCGTGGTGACGCTCCTGGAATGCGGCTGCGGCATCGCCGCTCTCACCACCGGCCGTATATGGGTCCCCTGGGCGCGGCACCGGGTCCTGCGGCCGAAACCCTGGGGATGGGCACAGCTCCTCGGAGCCGCCATGCTGAGCATCTACCCCCTGCACTTCGGCCTGGGGGTGAACATCCCGGTGATGGCTGTTCTGGCCTTCTCACTGATCCTCATGGTCGCCTCCACCGTGCTGAACCACTTCGCCCTCAAAGCTCCCCGCACTCCACCGCCTCCCGCCTGAGCCAAACGGCCCATCGACCGGGAGAACAGCGGCTTGGCACCACGTTCCGCGGCCGAGCATCACCGCAGACAAGCCGGCAGCAACTCCCACTCATCCGATCGTGCCGCTGGTGGTGTCCGCCGAGCGCTCGGCGGACACCACCAGCGGCACGGCGGTCAGGACTGCAGGAAGGCCAGCAGGTCGGCGTTGATGGTCTCGGCCTGGGTGGTGGGCATTCCGTGGGGGAATCCGGGGTACGTCTTCAGGGTGCCGTTCTGCACGAGCTTCGCGGACAGTGGCCCGGAGTCGGCGTAAGGGACGATCTGGTCGTCATCGCCGTGCATCACGAGGACCGGAACCGTGATCTTCTTCAGGTCCTCGGTGAAGTCGGTCTGGGAGAAGGCGACGATGCCGTCGTAATGTGCCTTCGCGCCACCCATCATTCCCTGGCGCCACCAATTCGCGATGATCGCCTCCGAGGGCTCCGCACCGGGCCGGTTGAAGCCGTAGAAGGGCCCCGACGGCAGCGCCCGGTAGAACTCCGAACGGTTGGCGGCCAGCTGAGCCTGCAGGTCGTCGAAGACGCTCTTGGGCAGTCCGCCGGGATTGGCGTCGGTCCGCACCATCAGCGGGGGCACCGCGCTGATCAGCACCGCCTTGGCGACCCGGCTCTCGCCGTGCCGGGCGATGTAGTGCGCGACCTCACCCCCGCCGGTGGAGTGCCCGACATGCACAGCGTCATGCAGATCGAGGTGCGCGGTCACGGCGGCGAGGTCGTCGGCGTAGTGGTCCATGTCGTGGCCGTCACCGCTCTGGGTGGAGCGTCCGTGCCCACGGCGGTCATGGGCGATGACCCGATAGCCTCGCCCCAGGAAGAACAGCATCTGAGCGTCCCAGTCGTCCGCTGACAACGGCCAACCGTGACTGAAGACGATGGGCTGCCCGGTACCCCAGTCCTTGAAGAAGATCTCGATGCCGTCAGGTGTCGTGACCGTGCCCATGCTTCGCCTCCGCGGATTCCACGATGTGGTGAGGTGCCGGAACATCATCTGACTGTGGTGCCATATCGATCCTGGGCCATGGGTCCGGATCCCGAGAACGCTGCTCGTCCCATAGTGGTCACGGAGATGACCAGGTCCTCCCCGTGCAAGCGGGGAGCAGGGGCTGCGGTGAGCTTGTGCTCGACGGCGTCCCACAGGGCTACCCGGCTTCCCTGCCGCACGGTCCAGCCTGGCCCGGCTTCGCTGAGTACCAGATCAGGCCCACCCCACCAGCAGGGCCTCGCCGACGACGAGGTGCTCCTGTGCGTCGCGGGCCTGCGGGAAGCCCCGTGGCCTGAGCTGCAGGCCGGCACCTGCGAGCGCTGCGAGCACCCGCGCCGCGAGTTCCGCGCGCTCGATCTCCGGGATGGTGCTGAGGTTGAAGAACACGTAGGTCCGTGTGTCGTCGTCCGGGGAGACCACGACCGGTCCCTTCGGACCATCGCAGGGGATCCCCGCGCCGGTGATCGCCCGGATCGTCCGGCTGAGGACCTCCGCCGCGCTCTTCACGTCGACTGCGCGTGCCGCGGTGTGGATCGCGACGCAGAGTTCGGTGGCGGCCGGTATCGCCGCGCTGACCGGGACGGTGAACGGCCCCGTCGTGACGGTGTCGGTTGCTGCTTCGTACCGAAAGCTCCAGAGGTCGCGGGCCACGTCACGCGGCGCGCCGACCTTGCGGGCTGCGGCCTGTGCTCCGCCGCCCTTACGGTGTGCCCAGTCCTCGAAGGGGGTCAGCCTGTCACGGACGTGCCTGATGTCGGACAAGGCGGCCTCATAACGCTGTTGGGCCTGTTCAAGGGCATCGACGACGTCCGGACTCATTCCGAGACCCTTCAGGGCGATCTGTTCGAGCTCCGCCACCCCGAGCAACTGGCGCAGCGCGACGATCAGCGTGCGTGCGTCGATCTGGCGAGAGCTGAACCAGCCGGTCGGCTGGTCATCGCTGTGCATGCGCTGGACAGTCAGGACGACAGTGGCCTTCAGCCAGCCCGCCTCCGACGCCACGATCGCGTACGGGTTGTCTGCTGGAGACCAGTCGTCCGGAAGGCTGTCGCTCATGGCAACAGTATGAGCCCCCTCAACCATCGGCCGCTGCGCTGATTCAACTGGAGCGTCGCTGATCAGGGACCAGCGGGTGTACGCGTCCTGACGCACGGCGCGTCGTGGTGCGTCGCTGACAACCACACACCCTTCAGCCCGCCGGCAGCCTCCCCACCGAGACCGCCGCCAACAACCCCTCCTCGGTGAACCGCACAGCCACGGTCATTCCGTCCTGCCCCTCCGCATGCAAGGACCCGTCCGCCACGGCCTCACGGACCGTGAAACCGTGCCGTGCGAGATACCCGGTCACAGTCTGCCGCGGGTCATACGGAAACTGCCGAACGGCCGCATCGAACATCCCGGTCACCACCCGCCGGTCGAACCCGGCTTCGGGCACATCCGCGTCGTCCACGACCACGAACGCCCGCGCGCCGTTGTCCAACAGGCAACTCGCGAATCCGCGCGTGCGCAACGCACCGAGGGCGACTGTCGCCAGCCGCTCCGCCGCCGCCAACGGGTCCGCAAACGCGGCCAGCTCGAGCCGCGGTTCGACGAACTCGTAGATGCCGTTGCGCTCCCCGAAATCCCGCAACCACACAGCCAGGCCCAGCCGTGACGCCCCCGGCGGATGCGTGCGCTCGTTGCCCCACGCCCACAGCCAACTGCCGTCATGGCCCAAGGAGCCCAGCGGCGACTGGTGCACGGTCACCTCGCCGATCCGCAGCATGCTCGTGTCGTAGCTCAGCGACCATGCCCCGCCGGGGGGCTGATACCGCGTATAGGTCGCCTGCTGCTCAAGCGCCGCAGCGGCGTAGTACGCGCCCGCGTCCTCAAACGCGCGACTGAACACATCGTCCGGCTTCAGCGGCATCGGCATCAAACGCACCCACTCTCAAATCCACGACATCGCGTCTCAACCTACCCACCGATCGCGCCCGCGGTCGGGCCCATCAACCCAGCACCGGCCCCTCACCGACCCTGCGGCGGGCCCGAACCCCCGGTACCCGCCAGGCGGGCCGCACCTGCGGCAGTTCACGTGGTTCAGCCCACCGGCCAGAGCGGCAGATCCGCGTGCCGGACTCGGACCCCACCCTTCGTGACGGGGGCGAAGGCGGCAGGTGCCATGCAGGACCCCACTGAATCCATGTGCTCGACAGCGCCAGTGGTCCAGTTCACCCCATCGTCCCAGGAGAAACCCACCCGGTCCCGCGATGCCTTCCCGGGCTTGTCCACGCCGCCGTCATAAACGCTCAACCCCAACCGCCTCCCCACCCAGTCCGGACCTCCGGCACTCACCTTGGTGATAACCGCCGTCAGGCTCGCGCTGCCGGGCGCGGTCACCAGGCAGTCGACCGCGCCTTCCGCGGTGTAGGTGATGTCCCGCTGCGCCGAGTAGTGGGAGATCTTCACCGTGCCGCGCGCATCGGTCGGCAGTCCGCCGGGCACACCGGGGATCGGTCTGCTGAAAGGGACGGCGTACGAGTTGAACGTCAGTGGGCGAAGGTCTCGAACCACATGATCGTGAAATGGATCAGCAGCGGCAGCGCGATCCGCACAGCGTCCCGGTCCTGCGATGCCCCGCCCTCGCGGTTGAGGCCGGTGACGACGGCGATGCCGTGCGAACCGTACGGGATCTCCGTATCCCGCCATCCGCTCGCCAACGCCCAGGCAACCTCATCAGAACTCAGGTGAACTAACGGGGCGTCAGCCACTCGTCGCCGTGCTGAACGTTGCCTGTACCGGTACTGGTTTGACGAGCGCCAGATAGACCGGGCAGCGCTCCTGCCAGATCTCGAAGAGCCCCTGCAACCTGTCCGCAGGCTCGGGTGAGACAACATGGATCTCGATCGTGACGTCACCCAGATCCGGGAGGGCACCAGCCATCCCCAGCAGTCCTCGCGCATCCACGCTACAACGGGCAACGGCGCTCACCTCGTCGAGCTGAAGACCGAGCTCGGGCGCGAGCGTGTCGTGTACGAAGACCACGGCGCACCCTGCGAGCGCGCCAAGAAGGTAGGCGGTGGGACTGGGTGAGAGGTTTCTTCCGCCGACCGCGGGTGGCAGATCGGCGTCCCAGTTGAAGGGCCCCGCTGAGAGGCGTGCATGCCCGTTGGCCAGCGACGCCGTCACAGCCGGAGTTGACTGCGCCGCGCTCGGCTCTGCCCGAAAGCGCTCCTTGCTGGCTTCGATCACATGCATTGACATGATCCACCTTCCCTCTGGCCCGTAGCTGGCAGCTTTCTGCTTCGCACGGTAGGAGCTGGGCCGTTCAGTGGGCATCCGAGCTGGCACGCACCGTCGTCCGTGCCCGCACCGGCGGGGGGCCGGTATGCACGTAGGACAGCTCCCGCGAATGCCCTGCCCGTGCTGCAGCGTTCACGCCAGGCCGCGGCGAACCAGATCCGCGACGGCAGCCGTCCGCCCCGCCCTGCCGCTGACGCCGAGTTTGAGATAGGCGTTGGACAGGTGCCGTTCGACGGTACGGACGCTCAGCGCCAGGGACCCGGCGATCCCGGAGTTGTCCAGCCCTGCCGCTGCCAGCCGGAGGACCTCGAACTCGCGCTCGGTCAGATCGGGCAGCGGAGCCGGAGACACCGTGGCCGGCACAGCCTCTCGATCGGGCTCGGCGAAGGCGGCTACCTCCTGTAAGAAGACGTGCCAGGCCGGCTCGTCAGCCAGCAGAATATGATTGCGGCTCTCCAGCGGTACCAACCTTGCGCCAGGAATCGACGACGCGATGATCCGGGCCTCGTCGAAGCCGGCCATCGCGTCGTCGCGCGAATGAAGAACCAGCGTGGGTACAGCGACCGCGGGAAGCAGATCGTTGACGTCGACCTTCTGACGCTCCGCGCACAGTGCGGCCGCGTTCTCCGTCGAGGTGGACATCCGCTGCAGCGCGTCGACCCAGCGCATCTGCTCCTCGGACGCCCCGGGGATCAGCATGTTGGTGAACACCCGGCGGAACAGGGAATCCGGCCTGGCCCAGCCCACTCGGATCATGCTCACGAGCGTCTCGAGAAGCTCCACGTCCTCCGGTGTCCGCGCGGCGGACGCCCACGTACCGGCCAGGATCAACCGGGTCACCCGATCGGGACGCCCGGCGGTGTACGTGATCGCGACGGGGCCACCCTGCGACATCCCGACCAGGGCGAAGCGGTCGAGGCCGGCCGCCTCGACCACGGCCTCCAGGTCGGCGACGCGTGCCTCGAGCGAATAGTCCTCGATCTCCCAGTCGGACAGACCGTAACCGCGTTCGTCGAACCGGATGACGGTGAAGAGCGCGCCGAGGTCCTTGAGGAAGTGGCGCCAGACGGGGCTCTGCCAGTCGAACTGTAAGTGGCTCAGCCAGCACGAGTCGATGACCAGCGGCGGGCCCTGCCCGTGAATCGCATAGGCGAGCCGGACCCCGTCCGGCGCGCGACAGAACCGGATCTCCTGCCCGCCTCCGCCGCCGGGAGGCGCCCCCAGATTGCCCGCTTGGCGTGGCATGGGCGAATCGTACCCCGGCCCCGTGCCGCTCCGAACAGGTTGTCGACCGCCTCGCCGCTACGCCGGCGCACAAGGCCGAGCGGCCCGCCGGGCAGGCCGGCGGGCCGTCAGAAAAGGCCGAGGTCAGCGCCCTGCGGTCCTACTCCTGGGTCCATTTCTGGCTCTTGGAGCCGTTGCAGTCCCACACGACGATCTGTGTCCGGTTCCCGCCCTTGCCGCGGGTGTCGAGGCACTTGCCCTTCACCTGATTGGCCACGATCACAGCGCGAGGTTCGTTGGGCGAGACGATGACCTGCCACCGCTCGGAGCCGATGGAGTCGGGGTAGCAGAAATACTGCTGGATCGTCGTCCCGTTCACCACCTCGTCATCGTTGCCGGCATACAGATCCAGACATAGATTGCTGTTGAGGTTGCGCAGCGAGAACCAGCCCGGCGCCGAAGTCACCTGTTCCATGAGCCAGTTCTGGTTGGGATCGTGTGAGTCGCAGTCCCACTGGTACACCGAACCGGGCTCCTTCGACTGCCTCGCGTCCAGGCAGTTGTCAGTGACCTTGTTCTTGAGCGCGAACGCCGCCCCGATACTGCTCGGCCCAGGGGTCCTGGCGTCGCTCTTGACCGCACCGGCCGCCTGGGCGGCTCCCCCCGGAGCCATTCCGGCCGCGGTTGCGATCAGGCCGGCCAGAACAAGACCGGCCGCTCTCTGCTTTCGCATGTCCCCTCCTGTGTCCTGCGTACAGCCCTCACTGGGAGCTGCGATGCGTCTCACGGTAGGGACCGGGCCGTTCGCGGGGATCCGCGCGGGCACCCAGCCTGGCCACTGCCGGCGGCGGCCAGGTGTCGGGATACACGCAGTAGGCGCAGTAGCTGCCGTGGGCACCACGGAGTTCCGGCTCCCCGCCGCGGCGAACGAGCACGTAGCGGCGGAGCTGTCCGCCCCCACAAGTCATCAGGCACAAGATCAACAGACACGCCGCGGACCCGGCCGACCCACCATCCAACTGCCAGGCCAACACGCCGGTCTCATTCGGACGCGATCAGTTGGACGCGTTGGCGGCGCAGTGCGATCTCGACGGCGGGATTCGCGGGAATCGGCGGTCCCGTGAAGGACGCTGTGATGTCACACCTGAACGGAGCGCCCGCCACGGTCACCCAATAGATGACGTGGTAGGCGCTGTCCCAGTGGATGCGCACCAGCTCGGATCCGGTGCCGAATTCGGCGTCCAAATCGCGACGGGACACCGTGGGCGCGGCGGGCGTGATCCTCACGGCGAACAGCCCGTCGTA
The DNA here is from genome assembly GCF_016107395.1 of Streptomyces fildesensis. GTDB lineage: Bacteria > Actinomycetota > Actinomycetes > Streptomycetales > Streptomycetaceae > Actinacidiphila > Actinacidiphila fildesensis. The sequence goes on along the minus strand of NZ_JAAIKO010000016.1, from coordinate 115,969 downwards.
CCAGTCGCCCGCCGTGACGCGCGACGTGCCCGCCGGTGCGGGCTCCAGCGCGGGCTCTCCGATCGTCTCGACCAGCTCGCCATGGAGCCCGATCGCGGTCAGCACCGTCGCGCTGTCCACGGCCGCCACCATGCACAGTCCCTGCGCCCAGGCGCGCAGTGTCTGGCAGTCGACCGCCACCAGGTCCTCCCCCTCATCCGGCTCCGCCGCAGTGCCCACAGCGGTGCCGGCCACGGATTCTTCCGCCGGTTCCATCGCCACGATGAGCTGGGCCCCGGCAGCGACATACACGCGGTAGGTGACGCCCGCGCCGACATGCCAGAAGGCGACCGGAATGTGGAACGACCGCTCCTGCACAGTGATCCACCAACCGGAGCGGCCCCGTGTCGCGACGCGTACCGGCCCCTCAAGGCATTCCACGACGCCGGAGCGCACGGCCCTGAGCAGGTTCCGTGCGGCGACGACGCCCAGCGCGAGACCGGCGGCGATGATCAGCACGATGAGGATCCACTGAATCGCCCGCAGCGGACGCGACGCGGCGAAATAGACGATGGCCACGAACGTCGCGACGAGCACGACGCTGAGCATCAGGTTCAGGACGATCCCGCGGCGCATCCGGCGGCCCTGTCCGCTGCCGAGTCGGCCGGCACGGTTCGCCTCGATGTCCTGCGGGCCGTTCTTGAACGCCCGCAACAGCTCCAGCCGGTGCTGCTCCCAGTCGGTCATCGGCGCGTCAGGACCATCTGTTGAGCTCGTCCACCTTGCGGGCGAAGTCCCGCAGGGTCATGACGTCGGGAAATTGGGTGTAGTACTTCCATTCGAACCTCTCGTGACGTACGTCGACCGCATCCATCCGGCCCTCCCGGGAGGTGTCGCACAGCGTCTCCAGCACCGCGAGGTCGAAGGGCTCCTTGCCGCGATCACACGCGTCGGATCGTGCCTTGGCCAAGCGCTTGTTGTGTGCCCATCGCGACTTGGCGCCAGTCCGCGCCAAGTATTCCATCGTCTCTCGTTCGGAGAGTGTCCCTGGGACGGCGGGCCGATCGCGTTCGAGGGGAGAAATCCAGTCGTGAATGGTGTCCAGCAGCTCCAGAACGGGTTCGCTGGTCGCCCGCTCGAAAGCCGCCTCCACCGCGCGCGTGGCCGGGCCGCCGCCGATCCATGTGAGCACCTGACGGTAGGCCACACTTTCGCCGTTCCAGAAGGCGTTGGTCAGCTGCGGATCCGGTGACCAGTCGACATCGGTGGCCAGGAAGTCGTACAGATGCCTGATGGAGTCATCGCCGTCCAGTGGGCTCCACGCCCGGAGGTAGGGATCCAGATCGATTCCGGCTGCCGCAATGCTGCACAGAACAGTGCCGACGGGCTGAGGGGCCGGGTACTGCTCGAGGGTCGTCTCCCACCACGCGTGGAGGAAGTCATCGATCGCCCGGGCTTCCTCGGCAGGCCAGTGGTGCCAGTCGGCCAGCGCGAGCTTGCCGAGGACGATCTCGGGGTCGGGGAAATCCGCGGCGCCGGCAACCACGCACTCCAGCATCCGGGGCAGCAGATAGCGCAGGTCTCCGGCCCCGCCCCAGGTGGTGATGGCCTTGGCTGCGTAGCCGGCCAGGTCGGCCGCCGCGATGGCGGAGACGGGTTCTTTCAGCAGGGAACAGCCCAGGTCCGCGTCGGAACAGTGCGGGCAGACCTCGATCCGCTCCGGGCGCGCCACCTGCCCGAAGACCTCGTACAGCCGTCGCTGGGCGGCGTCCGTCATGGTCATCCCCCACTCCGGGCCGCGGGACAGATCGAGCTCAGGACTTCAGTGAAACGTATGTGCGGCACGGGCCGCAGGCTCCTTTCCCGACATGACGCGAACAACCCGCCCCGGGACCTGCCCGTCACACGGGTAACAGGCCGCAAACCCACCGGCAGGCACGCACCTTCTGACCGCGGACCTGACCGCAAGCGCTCAGCTTCTGCCCGTGATCTTCCGCGCGCGGCGTGGCCCCAGCCGCCCGCCGCCGCTTGATCCCCAGCGCGGCTCACCCCGAAGAGGTCACGATCATCCGGGCCTCCAGCTCGGCTCGGCGAACCACGCAATGCTGCACCACTCCCCCTGGATCGGGTCCGTAGCGGCTGCGACCTGGCCCCAAGGGTGGCCGGTCACCGAAGTTCGACAAGGCCGACCACAGAGAACGTCACGCGGTCGATTGCGGCATCAACTGTCGCGCGGGCAGGGCTCCGTCCGCGCGCTCCGCAGGGCCGACGCTTTGACTGGAGCCAAAGCGACACCCGCTCCACCCACCGGCCGCCCCAAGCTGCTCCTGAGGGCAACACAGCGATACACAAGAGGAGTTCCATCACATGCGTATACGTTCGCTTCTCGGTGCGGCCGCCACGGCGGTCCTGCTGATCACAGGCCTCACCACCACGGCCGTCGCCCAGGTCCCGGAGACCTCCGGCAGCGGTCGGACCATGGTCATGCCCGCCGCCCCTCTCGACGCGGGCCCGCGGGCCGTGGCGGCAGCCTCGCCGTCGGTGTCGCCGTACGCTCCGTCCCAGCACTATCCGGCAGGCACCACCGGCGTCCCGTGCTCGAGCGGAAACTTCTGCACCGCGGTGTGGGACTACTCGACAGGAAGCTGGGAGGTGTTCCGTTTCGACCCGTGCGCCACCTACTCGGTGTCGAGCTGGGACGGCAACGGGTCCTACTGGAACCAGCAGACCGGTAGCCGTGCCACCGCAACGTTCTACGGCCAGAGCGGCAACCTGCTGGCGAGCGCTCCCATCAGCGCCACTCCCGCCGGCTACGACTGGTCTCCGGTCTATTCGATCCGCAACTGCTACTGATCCGCCCTGGTGACCGCTGGGGGCGGCCACCAAGGACAGGTACGTGGCCGCCCCGGTCCTGGTCCGGGCCATGACGGTCCAGGCGGGCGGTCAACTCCTCACGGACCGCAGTCGGCTTTCAGGTGCCGTACTTCAGTAGGGTCGGGGACTGGCGCGGTGGCTGACGCCCCGCTTCCAGTCCCCGCCAGTGGTCAGGGCAGCAGGTCGCCGACGGCGGCGATCCCTTCCGTGATGGCCCGCTCGTTGACGTTGCCGAAGCCCAGGACGAGTCGGGGTGGCGAAGTCGTCGGTGAGGCATGGTGGGCGCTCATGCCGTACAGGCCCACCCGGCGGGTCCGGGCCGCGGCGATGAGGATCTCCTCATCGCCGCCGGTACCGAGGTGGAGGACGGCGTGGAAGCCGGCTGCGAGTCCGGTCAGTTGTGCGCCGGGCGCGTGCTCGGCGAGCGCGGTCACCAGCGCCGCACGGCGGGCCGCGTACGTGCCCCGCATGCGGCGCAGGTGCCGGTCGTAGCGCCCGGACTCCACGAGTCGGGCCAGGGCGAATTGGTCCAGGGCGGGGGAACCCCGGTCGGCGAGCTGCTTGTTCGCCGCGATGCCTGCGGTCAGCGCGGGCGGGCACAGCACCCAGCCGATGCGCATGGCGGGCGCGAGGGACTTGCTGACGGTGCCGATGGAGATGACCCGGTCCGCGGCCAGGCCCTGGAGCGCGCCCACCGGCTCGCGGTCGTAGCGGAATTCGGCGTCGTAGTCGTCCTCGATGACGAAGGCGTTGTGCCGTTCGGCCCAGTCGATCAGGGCCAGGCGCCGCTCGGCGGCCATGACGACGCCGGTCGGCCACTGGTGAGCGGGTGTGACCAGTACCGCGCGGGCGCCGGTCGCTTCGAGCGCCCGGACATCGATGCCGTACTCGTCGACGGGTACGGGCACGGAGGTCAGGCCCGCGTGCGACGCGGCGGCGGAGGTCAGCGCGGGCGAGCCCGGGTCCTCGTAGGCCAGGGTGTGCAGGCCGGTGGCGGCCAGGGTGCGCAGGGCGAGGGCGAACCCTTGGGCGTAGCCGGAGCAGATCACCATGTGCTCAGGTTCCGCAGCCGCGGCGCGGACCCGACGCAGATATCCGGCCAGCACCTCGCGCGGCTGTGAGGGGCCGCGCGGGTCACCGTAGTCCAGGGCGTCGGTGGGCATCGCACGGCCCGCCTCGCGCACCGCCCACAGCCAGTCGCTCAGGGGGAAGGACGACAGGTCCGGAACGCCGGAGCGGAAGTCGGCGAGCAACCGGGGTGCAGCGGGCTGCGGCGGCCTGGGGACGGGCGTTGGGCAGGCGCCGGCCGCGACGGTGGTGGCCGCGCCGACGCGGGTCACGAGGTAGCCCTCGGCCTGGAGCTGGGCATAGCAGTCCTGGACCAGGCCGCGGGACAGGCCCAACCGGGCAGAGAGCTCCCGGGAGGACGGCAGGCGCTCACCGACGCTCAGGCGCCCGGTGCGAATGGCGTCCCTGATCTGACGCTCCAGTTGGGAGCGCAGGCCCTCAGCGCTTTCCCGGTCGACGATGAGCAACAGTTCCGGCGACAAACCGGACCACTCCAGCGGCATGGAAATGGAGCTTACCGGCGATCCGGTGGGATCCTAGCGTTGACGGCATGACCACCACCACACCCGTACGGACCCCCGCCGCCCGGCCACCGCTGGTGACCCGGCCGCTGCTGCTGCGCTTCGTGACCATGATCGGTGCGTCGGCGAGCTTCTTCCTGCTGCTGTCCGTCGTCCCGCTCTACGCCCAGGCGTCCGGCGGCGACGCGGGCCTCGCTACCGGGGCGCTGATGCTGGCCACCGTCTGCGGTGAACTAGCCACTCCGCGTCTCGTCGCGCGGTTCGGCTACCGGGTGGCATTGATGCTGGGGCTGGTGCTGCTGGGCGCGCCTGCGCTGGTATTGACCGCCTCCGACAGCTTCGGCTGGATCGTGGCGGTCTGCTTCGTGCGCGGGCTGGGCTTCGCGCTGACGGTGGTCGCAGGTGGCGCGCTGACCGCGGCCCTGATCCCGGCCGAGCGCCGCGGCGAAGGGCTGGCGCTGGCCGGGATCGTGTCGGGGGTGCCATCACTGGTGGCCCTGCCGCTGGGTGTCTGGCTGGCCGACAGCGTCGGTTTCACCCCGGTCTGCGTGGCCGGCGGACTGGTGGCGCTCGCCTCCGCCGTGGTGGTGCCGGGGGTGCCAGGACGACAGCCCTCTGCCGACCATGCGGTCGGAGTGGTCGCGGGCCTGCGCACAAGCGCCCTGGCACGGCCCGCCGTCGTGTTCGCGACGACCGCGCTGGGGGCCGGCATCATCGTCACCTTCCTGCCGCTGGCCGTACCGACGTCGATGTCCGGACTGGTCACTGCGGTGCTGTTCATCCAGCCGGCCGCAGCCACGGTGGCGCGGTGGTTCGCCGGACGGATCGGGGACCGTCGCGGGGCCGCCGGGCTGGTCCTGCCAGGTCTGCTCCTCTCGGCGGTCGGACTGCTCGTCACTGCGCTGACCGGCAGCGCGGTGGCGGTGCTGGCCGGAGTGACGCTGTTCGGTATCGGGTTCGGCATCGCGCAGAACGCCACGCTCACGTTGATGTACGCACGGGTGCCCGAGTCCGGCTACGGCACCGTGAGCGCGCTGTGGAACTTCGCCTACGACGCCGGGATGGGAGTCGGCGCCGTCGGCTACGGCGCGATCGCCGCACACACCGGGTACCCGGCGGCGTTCGCCCTGACCGCCGCGTTGATGCTGCTCGCTTTGTGGCCCGCGTGCCAGGACCGTCGATGAGCCTGGGCGATCACTGACACGGCGATGCCAGCGGGCCCTGGGCGAGGCGGACGGCTCCGCGTCCGACGGCGGCCCAGGATCCGGTTGCGTCAGGCCGGGCTCGGCCGGACTTAGTGAGTTGTCCAAGCCTGGTTGGTGAAGCCGTTGCAGGCCCACAGCTGCACCCTGGCCCCGTTCGCCGGGATCTGCGTGGCGTCCCCGTCCAGACACTGACCACCGTTGACGTTGGTCAGCGTGGAGCCGTGCCAGGCCCAGATCTGGTTGGTGAAGCCGTTGCAGGCCCAGAGTTGCACCCTGGCCCCGTTGGCCGGGATCTGGGTGACGTCCCCGTCCAGGCACTGGTTACGGTCGGCGTTCTGGATGGTGTAGAAGCCGGCCGGCCGCCCGACTGCGGGCGTCCAGAGCCAGGTCTGATTGCTCCGGCCGTTGCAGGCCCACAGTTGCACCCTGGCCCCGTTCGCCGGGATCTGCGTGGCGTCCCCGTCCAGGCACTGGCCGCCCTTGTTGTTGGTCATGGTCAGCCGGAAGACCAGGTGAGGCTGCACCGCGTCGGCAACGCCGCTCCGCGCCGTCGGGATCTGCGCCACCGACGTCACATCGACGACACGCGGTCCGGCCGAGGCGGTGTCGGTGCGGGCGGAGGCGGCACCGGACGTCACCAGTCCGGTGGCGGCCGTGGCTGCCAGCACCGCGAACAGGAATCGCTTACGCATGTCATTTCCCCCGTCCCCGGGCGAGCCCGGGACCACGTTCCGCCGCCGTGTGCCGCGGAACACCAGCAGCCAGGCCGCCTCCCGTTTCCCGGGTGGTGCCGGACCACAGGTAACAGCGTCAAACGCCAGGGGCGGTCTGTCGACGTCTGTTCCACTCAGCGGACCCGGGTGCACAATGCCTGACCCCAAACCCGTCGAAATCGCGGAAGCTACCTCCCAGGCCTCCTCCTCCGCGCCTCGATGACCATGGAGCGTCGGCGTTCACTGAGCCGCCTCACCGCTCGGGGCGGCGTTCAGGAGTTTTGCGGCCAGGGTGCGGATCTGGGTGTGCTCGGTGACGGTCAATGACACGGTCAGCGCGGCGAGTTGGTGGTCCATCTCGGCGGTGCACTGGTCGGTGAGTTGCCGGCCGGGCGCGGTGCGGCTGACCAGGACGGCGCGGCCGTCGTCGGGCGAGGGCAGGCGCTGGACCAGACCGCGTTTCTCGGCGCGGGTGACCAGGCCGGTCATGGAGGACTTGTCCAGGCCCAGGGTGGCGGGCGAGTTCGAGCATGCCAAATCGGCGGTCGCGCAGGATGCCGAGGAGGCGGACCTGAATGAGGGAGAGGTCGTGATCGGACGCGATGCGCGTGAGGGCACCCTGCACCAGGAACGACAGCTGGACCAGAGCGTCCACGGTGTCCTGCGGCCTGCCGGACCACTGGTCGTCCGCCGGGTCCGGGGTGTGGCTGGGGGTCATGGTGGCCGCCGCGATGAACCCCGCCATGTCGTCCTGGGTCGCACTGCGCCGCCGCGTCACTCTCCAGCCCGGTGCCACCGTCCTGGTCCTGGGCGCGACCGGCCACGCCGGGCAGCTCGCCGTCCAGATTGCCCAGCACCTCGGCGCCACCCACGTCGTGGCCGCCGGCCGCGATCCTGAGCGCCTTGCTCTCCTGCGCGGCCTGGGCGCGGACGAGACCGTCTCCCTGCTGGGCAACCCTCAGCAGGTCGCCGACCGCCTCGGCCGGGCCGACGGCGACGCGGACGTCGTCATCGACTATCTATGGGGTCCGGCCGCCGAACATGCCCTGCCCGCGTTGCTCACCGCCCGCACCGAGCGCAGCAAGCCACTGGCCTGGATCCAGATCGGCTCCATGGCCGGAGCGGACATCACCCTGCCCTCCTACCTACTGCGCGCGGCGAACCTGCAGATCATGGGGAGCGGCCAGGGCTCGCTCACCACCGCGGGAATCCTCGCCGAACTGCCCTCCCTCGCCGCCGAGGTCGCCTCCGGCACCTTAGCCGTCAACCCCATCGCCCTCCCCCTCGCCCAGGTCGAGCAGGCGTGGAGCATCCCCACCACCTTCGGCCAACGCATCGTGCTCGCCCCCGCCAACTGACCATCCCCTCCTGCGGTAGGTAGGCAGTCCCCGCCGAACACCGCTTCGGCCTTGCCGCTCCGGTAGATGTCCGCGTGGTCGAACGTGTTGATGCCACTGTCCAGGGCCGCTTCCACGGCGGCTTCCGCGACCGCGATGTCCTGCGCGGTGTAGGGCTCGTCGCCCCAGCTGCCGCCCAGCCCCATGCACCCATAGATGAGCCGGCCGGTATCCGTCTGTTCCGCCATCTTCGTCACAGGGCCACCCTATGACCGGACCATCGTGAGGCCGCGGCGGTCGCTGTCCAGGGTCGTCAAGCGCAACGTCCTGCCTGCCGAGGTCGGCAGTCGGGTGCCACGAAGGCGCGGGCGCTGCGCCATCCGGTCGGTTCGGGCAGAAACTTCGGAAGTGTCACCGGCCGAATGCCGATCGTCTCCCTACCGTGAGCACCCCAGGAGGGTTCCCCACAGCAGGAGTGTGAGATGCGTAGGCGCCGGACCTTGCGCGCGCGGTGGCCGGCCGCCATTGCCGCCCTTCCGCTGCTCGCCTCCGCTCTCGCGGGGTGCGGAAGCAGCAGTAGCGGCGGTCCGGTGACGATGAACTGGTACAACTTCCCCGACGATTCCGGCGCGTTGCAACAGGCGGCCGAGCGGTGCAGCCACGCCTCGAAGGGTCAGTACCAGATCCGGTACAACAAACTGCCGCGGACGGCGGACGGGCAGCGGCAGCAGTTGGTGCGGCGATTGGCCGCTCACGACGCCGGGGTCGACATCATGGGCCTCGACGTTACCTGGCCCGCGGAGTTCGCCGAGGCGGGCTGGGTCCGGGAGTGGACGGGAGCGTTGAAGGCACGGGCGACCGCGGACACCCTGAAGGCCGCGGTGCAGACCGCGACCTGGAAGGACCGGCTGTACGCCGTCCCCTACAACTCCAACACCCAGCTCCTGTGGTACCGCGACGACCTGGTGCCGGTGCCTCCGAAGAGCTGGGCCGAGATGCTCGCCCAGGCCGACGCTCTGGCGAAGGCGGGCAAGCCGCACTACGTCGAGATCCAAGGTGCCCAGTACGAGGGACTGACGGTCTGGTTCAACACCCTGGTCACCAGCGCGGGCGGGTCGATCCTCACCCCGGACGCCCAGGCGCCCTCGCTCGGCGCGCCGGCCGTCGTCGCCGCCGGAATCATGCGCGCCACCGCCCGGTCCGCCGCCGCGGACCCGTCACTGTCCAACCAGATGGAGGACGAGAACCGGCTCGCCATGGAGTCCGGAACGGCCGCCTTCGAACTCAACTACCCCTTCGTCTACCCGTCGATGAAGGCCAACCAGCCGAAGCTCTTCCAACACTTCAGGTGGGCCCCCTACCCCGGCGTGACCGCCGGCCGGCCGGCCACCGTGACCATCGGCGGCATCGACCTCGCCGTCGGCGCCTACAGCAAGCACCCCGATCTCGCGTTCCAGGCCACGCTGTGCCTGCGCAACCGCGACAACCAGCTCACCAACGCCCTCAAGGGCGGCCTGCCGCCCTCGCTGCGCAGTCTCTACCAGGCGGCCGAACTGACGAAGAGCTATCCCTTCGCCGCCGACGTGCTGAACGCGCTGGACACGGCGAGCGTGCGACCGCGGACCCCCGCCTACCAGAACGTGTCGATCGCCCTCGCGCACACCCTCTCGCCACCGGCCGGGATCCAGCCCGAGAGCACCGTCTCCGACCTCCGGGGCCAGATCGAGGACGCCCTCGGTTCCAAGGGGTTGATTCCGTGAGCACATCCGCGAAGGCCGCCGCCGGGCACGGCCGCGCCGAACTGTCCGAGGGCGCCCGCCAGGAGCGCCGGCTCGGCCTGCTGCTCTGCGCGCCGGCGGTGATCGTGATGGTCGCCGTCACCGCCTACCCGATCGCCTACGCGGTCTACCTCTCGCTCCAGCGCTACGACCTGCGGTTCCCCGCGCAGGCCAAGTGGGTCGGGTTCGGCAACTACGGAGCTGTGCTGTCCTCGCCGTTCTGGTGGCAGGCCCTGTGGGTGACCGCCCTCATCACGGTGGTGTCGGTGGCGATCGAGCTGGTCCTCGGCATGGCGCTGGCGCTGGTGATGCACCGGGCCGTCTTCGGCCGGGGCACCGTCCGTACCGCCGTCCTGATCCCGTACGGCATCGTCACCGTCGTCGCCGCGTACTCATGGCAGTACGCGTGGACCCCCGGGACCGGCTACCTCGCGGCGCTGCTGCCCGCGGGCAGCGCGCCGCTGACCGACCAGTGGCAGGCCATCGGACTGATCATCCTGGCCGAGGTGTGGAAGACCACGCCGTTCATGGCGCTGCTGCTGCTCGCCGGCCTGGCGCTCGTCCCGGGTGAGACGGTCAGGGCCGCGATGGTCGACGGTGCCACCTTCTGGCAACGGCTGCGGCTGGTGATCCTGCCGCTGATGAAGCCGGCCATCCTGGTCGCCCTGCTGTTCCGCACCCTGGACGCGTTCCGGATCTTCGACAACATCTACGTCCTGACGGGCGGCTCGAACGACACCGGATCGGTCTCGATCCTCGGCTACGACAACCTGTTCACCGCCCTCAACCTCGGCATCGGATCGGCGATCTCGATGCTGATCTTCCTGTGCGTGGCGGTGCTCGCCTTCATCTTCATCAAGATCTTCGGCGCCGCGGCGCCGGGCGGCGAACCGGAGCGGCGATGATGTCCCACCGCGGGAAGACCCTGACCAGCTGGAGCGTCGTCAACCTCATCGTGGTGCTGTATGCGCTGTTCCCGGTCTGGTGGATCGTGGCGCTCTCGTTCAAGGACCCGAGCACCCTCAGCGACGGCAACTTCATCCCGCGCAAATGGACCTGGGCGAACTACCGTGGCATCTTCCAGACCTCGGAGTTCACTCGGGCGCTGATCAACTCGATCGGTATCGCCCTGATCGCCACCACGATCGCGGTCGTCCTCGGCACGATGGCCGCCTACGCGGTCGCCCGGCTCCGATTCCCCGGCAAGCGGCTGCTGATCGGGATGTCGCTGCTGATCGCGATGTTCCCACCGATCTCGCTGGTCTCGCCGCTGTTCAACATCGAGCGGGTGCTCGGGATCTTCGACACCTGGCCGGGACTGATCATCCCCTACATGACCTTCTCCCTGCCGCTGGCGATCTACACGCTGTCCGCGTTCTTCCGGGAGATCCCCTGGGACCTGGAGAAGGCCGCCAAGATGGACGGCGCCACCCCGGCCCAGGCGTTCCGCCTGGTGATCGCACCGCTCGCCGCGCCCGGCGTGTTCACCACCGCGATCCTGGTCTTCATCTTCTGCTGGAACGACTTCCTGTTCGCGATCTCGCTGACGTCCACCACCGCCGCCCGCACCGTCCCGGCGGCGATCGCCTTCTTCACCGGTAGTTCGCAGTTCCAGCAGCCCGCCGGATCCATCGCCGCGGCGGCCGTGGTGATCACCGTACCCATCGTGATCTTCGTGTTGCTGTTCCAACGCCGCATCGTCGCCGGCCTCACCGCCGGCGCAGTCAAGGGATAACCGGCCCACCCGGGCGGGACCAGGAAGGCAGACCGTGGCCGAGATCGTCCTCGACGGCATCACCAAGCGCTACCCCGACGGCGCCCTTGCCGTGAACGACTTCAACCTCACCATCGCCGAAGGGGAGTTCGTCATCCTGGTCGGCCCCTCCGGCTGCGGCAAGTCCACCACCCTCAACATGATCGCGGGCCTGGAGGACATCACCGAGGGCACCCTGCGGATCGACGGGCAGGTCGTCAACGACCGCGCCCCCAAGGACCGCGACATCGCCATGGTGTTCCAGAGCTACGCCCTCTACCCGCACATGAACGTCCGCGAGAACATGGGCTTCGCGCTCAGACTCGCCAAGACCGACAAGGCCGTCGTCAACGCCAAGGTGGAGGAGGCCGCCCGTATCCTCGACCTCACCCAGCATCTGGACCGCAAACCCGCCAACCTCTCCGGCGGCCAGCGCCAGCGGGTCGCGATGGGCCGCGCCATCGTCCGCGACCCCAAGGCCTTCCTGATGGACGAGCCGCTCTCCAACCTCGACGCCAAGCTCCGGGTCCAGATGCGCACGCAGATCGCCGCCCTGCAGCGCCGCCTCGGCACCACCACCGTCTACGTCACCCACGACCAGGTCGAGGCCATGACCCTGGGCGACCGTGTCGTGGTGATGCGCGGCGGCCTCGTCCAGCAGGTCGGCACGCCGCAGCACCTCTACGACGCACCGGTCAACCTCTTCGTCGCCGGCTTCATCGGCTCCCCCGGCATGAATTTCCTCGGTGCCACCCTGGGGAACGGTGTCCTGCGGACCTCGCTCGGTGACCTCCCGCTCGAGGACCGGGCGCGGCGCGTGCTGGAACAGGGGAACGTCTCCCGGGACCTCATCGTCGGCATCCGCCCCGAGGACTTCGAGGACGCCGCCCTGACCGAGCAGCGGGGGGCCGGGCTGGTGTGTACCGCCACCGTAGAGGTGCGTGAGTCGGTCGGCTCCGACGTCTACGTCCACTTCACCGAGGAGGGCGGGCCCGCCGGCTCCGCCGAACTCGCCGAGCTCGCCGCGGACTCCGGCCGCGCGGACACCGGCATGCAGGGACACCAGATCGTCGCCCGCCTCAGCCCCGCCACCCGCGCTGCCGAGGGCGAGCCCTTGGAGCTGTGGATCAACACCCCTCGGATCCACGTGTTCGACCCCGCCACCGGGACCAACCTGACCCACCCCGAACGAGCGGAGGCCTGACCGGCGGCGGCGAGGCGTCGGCGTGCGGCACTGGAGTTCCTGGGTGGGCCCCCGGTCCCGAGCCCGCGCCAAGCCATGGCTGAGCGAACACTATGAACACAAAGATCACCCGAACTTCCACCCGGACTCCTACGCCTCACGGGTCAATGCACGGCCGGGCGGACGCCACTGGCCGGCCATGACCGCCGCCCAGGAGAAGCGCTGGAGCCGCATCGAAGGCGTCGGCATTGCTCCCTGAGGTCTCCGAGGCCGGAGCCATGAGCACCGTCTACCAGGCCCGTTGGATCACCTGCACATCCGAGGCAGCACCTGTGCGCGGCTACTACTTCCCCTGGAAACGCATCGCATCCACCATGGGGCGCCCCCGTTCATGTGAGGATCGATCACGAGTCATTCCACCAGCCGACGTAACGTCGGGGAACGCAGGGAGAGCATCGTGAAGATGGGCATGGTAGCCAGCCACTATCCGCATCCTTCGCACCGCGAAGAGTTCGTCTTACGCGTCCAGCGAGTCGCCGAGGAATTTGGGCGGACACCGGGATGCCTCTCAGCTGACTGCTGGGTGTCCGCCGACGGCGAGGCGGTGGTGTCGATTGTGCAATGGGAGTCCGAGGAGGCATTCGCTACATCGTTCGCAGCGGTCAAAGCGGCAGGGCTGGACATCGCCTACGACGAGCGCGAATCGCGCCCGCGCGAGATCGTCCGACTCATGGCGCCGTAACCCCGGTCCCCCTGGGTCGCTGTTCCAAATGAGCAGTCGGGGCGGCTCGGAGTGGCCGGCTGCCGGTCAGCGGTGAGCCTCCGAAGCGTTTGGACGACACCGGGGATCTCCTGTTCGGGAGCCCCAGTGGGGGTGCATCCGCGAGCCGCGCGGCGGGTTCACGCCGAGACTGGCCGGGCAGGCGAAATGACACGTTCCGGATACTGCGGATGGGAGTGGCGAGGCGGATGCACAGGGGATCGCGCCCACAGCGGGAAAGGCAGTACCCCGCGCGCCGCAGCTTCCTCGGATGCCCGAACTGCCTCAGCCGGCCATGCCATCGGTCACCAGCCCCATCGGCGGGCGCTTTTGATGCTCCCCGTACCATGACTGGTCGTTCACTCGCCGCTGGGCCATCCTGTGGCGCCTTCCCATGGTCCAAGGCGCACAAGGCGGCGCTGACGGCATCGCTCGTACAGGCCGGTCAGAGGTACCGCTCGCGCTGCTCGCTCTCGTTGGCCTGGCCGGACTCCGTGTCTGGGGACGAGAACACCGCGGCAGTTCTCGCACCGTCGCCTTCGGTGTGATGGCCGCATGAGTCCCTCCACCGGAGGGAACGCTACCGGGCACGCGCACTGAGGCGGCGATACGGTCGACCAAAGTCACCGGGGGGCAGCGATGCTGGAAGAGGCGCCAACCGCACTGGCTGCGGTGGGAGGCACTGCTGTTCCGCAGGCCGCGGGCACCGACGGGTCGACCGGGTTCCGATCCCGGGTGGCCCGGTTGTCCGGCCACGGGAACCAGCAGCGCGAGCGCACAGAGCTGGAGCGTCCGGACCAGAGGACCGCCGCTCTGGAGGTGGCGGGCCCCGACGAGGCGCAGGTGGTATGGAGGGGTCAGGAGACATCCTGGCGGAGCGGGACCGCATCGCCGCGGCCCTGTGCGGGCGGGCGGCCAGGACCGGTCACCCTCATGCCTGCCTTGCTCTGGCTCGATTGCTCGAGCAGGCCGGTGACCCGCAGGGTGCAGAACGGCTCTTCCAGCAGGCCATCGACGCCGGGGAGGCTGATGCCCTGACGGCTCTGGCGCGGCTACGCCAGGACGCCGGTGACCTGCAGGGCGCGGAACGGCTGTACCGGCAGGCCATCGAGGCGAGCCACGCCAACGCCTGGACGGACCTCGCGCTGTCCCGTGAGGGGGCCAACGATGCACAAGGCGCGGAACAGATCGTATGGCAGGCAGCGCACGCCGGCTGTCACCACGTCCTAATCGCCGCCACGGCCAGGGGGTTGGGCCGCCCCCAGGCAGAGGGCGGCCCTGCGGCACCGCCCCGGTCACGGGGCGATGATTACCTCGAAGGCTTCGCTGTCGATGATGCGGTCGGACTGTATCGCCCGCCCGTACTCCAGACCCGCGTCACCGTTGTCCTTGTTGTCGACATGGGCCCGGATGCAGGGCGCGTTGTAGGGCGGGGTGGGCTGGGCGGCCCGGTCGACGGTGACGTTCGCGATGTCCCACACGCCGCCGACCGCACGCGGGGTGATGTCTACGCACTGGTTCCCGTCGTTGCCGCCCTGCCAGGACCCGGCGAAGGGGTACTCGTCACAGGAGTCGTTGGGGACACCGGTGGCGCCCCCCACGAACTTGTTCGGCCCGCCAATGCCACAGGTCTTGTCACGCCGTTTGTCGTTCTTCGGGTCGAGAGGGTCGGTGAACCGGTTCAGCGGGTGGTCGTGGTCGCCGTACTTGCCGGTCAGGTTCTTCTGCGCCCACTCATAGGCGATGGCCGCCCCCCGGTACCGGGCCTTGCTGAACGTCACGTTGGCCAGGTGGCCCGGGACGATGCAGCCGGGCCAGCTGCCCGAGTCATCGTCACAGCGAACCTCGATGCCGTTCCACTCCGGGCGGATGTGCGTGGGCGGCCCCGACCCGTTGAGGATGGCCCCCTCCACGCGGTAGGTCGGCAGGATCGTCGTGTTGAAGCCCTTGCCCACGGACGAGCGGTAGCTCAGGGTGCCGTCCTTGCCCTCGTGGAGGCGGCGGAAGCGAACGGCCGCGCCGTCCCAGGCCGACGACCCGGACGTGCACTGGCCACTGCAGGTCGAGCTCAGGGCCATCGTGACGGGGGGCATTTTCTCCGTCATCTCGACGACCTCGGTGATGATGTCCTCCGACCACGCCGCCTGAGGCTGGGAGTCCATGGACGCCGCCGCCGCGACGAACACCGTGGCGTGGTCGGCTACGCTCCCGTCCTTGCCGAGGGCCTCATAGATGACCCAGTGGCGTACGCAGTAGGCCTTGCGGCTGGACTGGCGGGGATCGGTCCCGGTACACATCCCCAGCCCGGGATTCGGCTTGGGATCGGCGGCCTGGGCGCGGGCCGCTGGTGCGAGGGCGGCGGAGGTGGGGGCGGCGGCACCTGCGGGGGCGGTGTCGGTGGTCCTCACGCACGTCCAGGCCGTGCCCTGGCGCTGGAGCGGGGTACCGGGGGCGGTGGCCACGCACGTTCCGTGACCGGGCGGGGCCGCGCTGGCGGGCGGAGCGGCGGTAGCGGGGGCGGTGCCTGCGGCGCACAGGGATGCGGTGAAGACCAGTGCGGCTATCGCCGACAGGCCGCGTCTGAGGTGTTTCAAAAGGTGATCCCTTCCGTCGGTGGCCCCGTGGCGGGCACACCGAAGGTATGGAACCTGGCAACTCCCGTTCATGCCAACCGAGAACGCGACAGTTCTTGATCGCAATTGGCCAGTTGTGGTATGGACCTGCCGCCCTCGGCGGCGCTAGTTTCCCTCACACTCGCCTCACAGACCACACACAGGGGGAAGCAACGATGCGCCGCACAAGAAACCGCCTGGGCAGAGGGCTCGGAGCGCTCATAGCCACCGCGACGGCCGCCGTGGGCCTGGCCGCCACCCCGGCCGCCGCTACCCCGGCCGCCTCCGGGCAGACGATCCAGCCCGGCCAGACCTGCACCGCAGCCGATCTCGGTACCCGCCACCCGGTCATCAAGTCCACCGAAGTGTCCCCGGCCATCACCCACTTCAAGGGCTGGTACGTCACCCAGGGCTCAACCGGTACCCAGACCATCTCCACCAACGTCCAGGAAACCATTTCGGTCTCCGTGGGCGTCAACGGCAGCGTTCAGGGCAGCTTCGCCGTCGAGGCCCTCGGCACCGTCGGCGCGAGCCTCGGCCTGAACGTCCAGGTCAACTACACCACCACCAGCAGCACCAACAAGTCCATCACCTGGGACTTCTACCAGCCCGGCTACTACGGGCTCTACGAGGGCACCAAGAAGGTCACCGGCACCTACGGCAGCCTCAACTGCAACCGCACCCAACAGGGCGACGGCAGCTGGGCGTTGAAGTGGACCGAGGGCCCCGACACCGGCAGCTACACCACCTTCACCACCCTCGAGGAAGGCGCGGTGCGCTGCGAGGACAAGGTCCCCGCCAACAGCATCATGCGCAAGGCACAGGACCTCCTCGACTGCGGCTCGCCCGCCGCCATCGCGAAACACCCGGCTGGGCCGGTCCCCTCGGCGAAGGCCGAGGCCGCCAAGGCCGGGCACGAAGCAGCCGCCAAGGCTGAGAAGAGCGTGAAGGCCACCGGGAGCCCGGCCCCCAACACGCGGGCCGCCCTGGACTGCCAACCCGCCGTCTACAGGATCGACGTCCCCGGCAAGCCCCTGAACTGGAGCGCACCGCTCCTCGCCAACGACGGCATCCGCCTGCGCGAATCCAACTTCTTCAGCGCCCACCTGGACAACTGGCGCCTGTGCAACGTCACGGAGAACAACGGAGTCATCGAAGCGTCCCTGTGGAACTGGGGCAACGGCGGATGCGCGACCGTCCCGGCGAACATCGCCAACCAGGAGCAGGCCTACCTGACGACGGCCACCTGCGGGGAGGACGACCTCCAGCGGTTCTACATCTACCGCGACGTACCCGGCAGCTCGAAGATCGGTCTACAGAACAAGTACACCGGCTCCATGATGGGCCACGACCGTTACGCGGACGGGGAGTTGATCCGCCAGTACTCCAGCGGCCGGCCGGACGGTACGGGTACGTACACCCTGACCGCAGTCTGACCGCCCCCACTCCGTGAGCGCGGCCCCACACGTGACCCCCGGCCGGTTCCGTGCGGGGCCTTCCGCGTCTCTACCCCGAGCCCGACCTCGGGGACCGGGGCCCGCGGCTGAACGTCCCCTGCTGCATGCGGCGAACCCCTGCCAGGGTGGTGCGCGCTTCAACCCGACGACAGAGGCGAGTCAAACCGTGCGTATACAAGGCCTGTTGGCAGTGGCCAACGAGTTCTCGTCTCGGTTCGTCACCGGCCCATCAGACAGGCCCTAGGGGACTTGGCGCGATCGCGCCAGGAGGCCGGCAACCTTCAAGGAGCGGAGCGGCTGCACCAGCAGGCCATCGACGCAGGATGTTCCGATTCCCTCGGTGACCTTGCCGGGTTGCGGGAGGAGGCCGGTGACCTGCAGGGAGCGGAAAGGCTGTACCGGAGATCTGCCGACGCCGGCTACCACCACGCCCTGGGAGAACTGGCGCGATTGCGTTGGGAGGCCGGGGACCCGCAGGAAGCGGAAGGTCTGCACCGGCAGGCGATCGATGCCGGATACGCCCAGACCCTGTTTGACATGGCGGCGTTCCGGGAGCGGGGAGGTGACGAGGAGGGTGCGCGGCGGATGAGGCGGTTCGGACTAGCAGCTGACGGATCGCCCGCAAAGCCATGGGAGACGTGAACAATCGTCGCCATCTCTCGTACGGGCGCGGGGACCGGCGCGGCGTCCCGCGCCCGTTCGTGCCAGGTGCCATGCCCCGACCCGACCCGACCACTATGTGAGTTCCGCGGCCTGTTCGGCATCCGCGCCCTCGGCACCAGGGCTCACTGGGAGTCCGCACCCGCTGATCTGTGTGCTTGCGCGGGCGAGGCGCTTGCGTAGAGCCGGACCCCGGCCCTGACGTTGGAGGCCAGTCGGATCACGCTGCCGTCGTGGAGCGGGCGTATCTCGCCTGCCGGCACCGGTTCTTCGTCGGCCCAGGTGCCGTTGGCGGATCCTTCGTCACGAAGCCAAGCAGCACCTTCCCGGGTCAGGCCGACGGTTGCGTGCGTACGGGAAACGTTGTCGAAGGCTGCGAGTCGGGGAGATGCTGACGTGTGACGGGGGTCCCGTCCCAGCGTGACCTCCTGTCCAGGCTGTACCGAGACGCTTCCGGTGGTGAAGCTCAGGTGCAGTGTTGAAGCGCGGGGTTCCAAAGTCGTGCGCAAGGCATCGCCGGCATCCGAGCGTGTGGAAGGCAGTTCCCTGACGCACTTCATGCAGACCGGGTCGCCCGGGGCGACCGGTGCTTGGCAGTACGGGCAGGTAGTGTGCTCCGGCATCGGTGCCGCGGTGGGACCGGGATTCCCCTGCGGCAGGACCGGCATCCCGGTGGTCACGCCGCCGGGGACCACGAGGACCGTGCCCTGTGTGGTGAGCATGGCCGAGCATTCCGGGCAGGCCACCTCGTCAGCGCCCACATCGGATCCGCATCGGGCGCAGGTCAGGCGCTCCATGATGTCCCCGTCCATGCCACGCCTTTGGCCTCGGCGGCGGCCTTCCATCGGGCCAGGTCTCCGGATTGCGGGATCCCGATCATGCGCAGTTCGCTGCCGTTCGTCGTTGCCTGGATGCGGCGTTGTGCGTAGTGGGCGAGCGCAGCGGGGCCGTAGCGCTCGTGGCCCAGCGGAGTCAGGGTGACGACCTGCTGGTTGTCGGAGCCGCGCAGCGGACTGCCCGTGTTGCGGCGGGCCACGTAAGGGCCCGTTACGACCGCGTCGCACAGCGCCAGCGCCGCCTGGTGGCGGGCGCCGTCGCGCAGTCCGGCCCACGCGTAGCCGGAGAAGACCAGCAGATCGCACCGAACCGCGCTGGAGGCGGCGAGTTCCTTCAGGCCCGCCAGGAGTTCGGTGAGCGGGCCGCTCTGCTGGAAGGGCTCACCGCCGGACACGGTGATGCCGTCCAGCGGACCGGGGAGCCGGCTCACCCAGTCGAGCACCGCCCCCACCTCCACCTCGGAGTCCGGCTCGGGCTCCCACGTGTCGCGGGACATGCATCCCGGGCAGGCCAGCGTGCAGCCCTGGACCCACACACCGGCGCGGACGCCATGGCCGAGCACGCTGACGGGATGGTGCAGTCGGTTCACCGCGATACGCGTCATGTCATCGTCCTTGCTGCTCTGCATGGCCGGTGTCGGTGGTCTGCTGGTCGTGGTCGCTGGTCTTGAGAGTGTTGGTCATGGGTGTCGGCCGTGTCCCGGGGACGGTCAGAGTACGGACGGCCACACCCACGCCCTGCTCGGCCAGCTGGCTCTGCAGGTGTTCCAGGCTGCCGCACCACTGCTCCTCGCGTTCGACGTCGGCGCGTGCGCTGTTCATACTCCGTGTGCCGCCTGTACGGACCACCACGGCACGCAGCTCACGACTGTCGTCATCAAGGACCATGCGGACCTCGTGTTCACGCCAGGACGCATGGGAAACGGCGAACGCCCCCTGCTCGACGGTGACGGTGGAGAAGTCCCCGGAGACCTCATAGCCCATCTCCTGCAGCGACTCGATGAGTACCTGCCGTACGTGGTGCTGTTCCGCGACGTCGCGTACCGTCTCCGCCCAGTGCACGGCCGCCTGGCGCAGGGCAGATTCCAGGGGTTGTTCGGCGCGTACGACCGCCTGAAGGGTTTCCCGCAGCGGAGCGGCCTCCTGGTCCTGGACGTGGCTGAGGACCTGGAGGAACGCGGCGGCGTCCTGGGCGTCTGCCATCCGCCGCTGGGACTCCGCCCGGGCCAGATCCACGCGCCTGCGCAGGTCGTCCAGTCGGTTACGGGCTTCGATGGCCGTGGTCGCGGCGCATACGCGAGCCGCTGCCGCCGTGATGCGCAGGCGTTCCGCATGGGGCACCGCCGGCGGCAGACGGCGTACGGCCCGTACCGCGGATTCACGTTCATCGGCCGCGGGGTCTACGGCATGCTCGTTGCGGTGGCGGTCGCGGGCGGGCCCGGTGGCGGGGTGGGGTGCCGCGGGAGCCGGACGTTCCCCTTGGGCCGGTCCGGTTGTCAGCCAGGCGGCGGCTTGCCGGGCGTCCTGCTCCATCAGCAGGTTCTCCGCCACGGCCAGGGCCTGGTCCGCTGCCGCGCACCAGGCGCGCAGTTCGTGGATCTGCTGGCGAGACAGTGCCAGTGGCCCCGGCAGCCGATGCGGCAGGTGCCCGTAGGCGCTCAGGGCTGCGCCGGTCACCTCGATCCGGGCGTTGCGGGCGAGCACTTCGGCGACGGCCTCCTCCCAGACGGCCTCCGCGCACCGCTGCTGGTCCCAGTGGTGCTGACGCCGTTCCATGGTCGCGCCCACCGCTGTCAGCCCTGCGCTCAGGGCGACCGATACCGCCGCGCCTGCGGCGTATCCCAGAACGGCGCCGACTGCCAGCGGCGCCGCGAGGCCAATCACGGACCCTCCGCTCATCGCTGGCTCACGACCCTGGCGTACGCCGCGGCGTAGCGGCCCCTCCACAGCGCTCGTCTTCGTGACAGGGACCGCAGGTGATAGGTCAGCAGCACCGCGTAGATCACGGCGGGGATGGTGACGAGCACGGACAGGACGACGGGCGCGAGGATGATGACGAGGCAGCCGTAACCGGCGCCTCTGTGCTGGCCTGCGCGGCGGAATCCGCTGCCCGCCTGGCTGAAGAGGGTGTATCCGCGGGCGTACTCCGCGCCGACTTCCCGTGCCAGGGCGACCTCCAGCACGATCTGGATCAGAAGCATGACCACCCCGATGACCAGGCTGGGCAGCGCTGTTTCGGCGGTGTCGAAGGCCTGGGCACCAAGCATGGCCAGGACCACCATGCCCAGCCCGTACAGGGCCAGCGATCCCACCGCTCGTACGGTGGCCGCTGACACCGCGTCGGTGGAGGTCCGTTGGGTCTCCAGATACGCCCAGTGGGCTGCCTGCGCGCGGCGGGTGGCTTCGGCCGCGGCGATCCGCCGCTCGGTCTGCTCGGTCTCGGCGAGCGCGGCCGGAACGAGTTGGCGCAGCGCGACCAGCGCCCCATGACCGCCGCCGGCCTGTCCGCGGGCGACGGTGAACCAGCCGACGGCGGCCGTCCTGGTGGAGACCTGGTCGAGTTGCATCCACAGCCCGGTGGCATCCTCCTGGGTGCCCAGGAGCAGACACAGCAGCGGAGCGAGCACCGTGCGGGCGTCCGGTGCGGCCGACAGCGTCTGCTGGGCGGCCGGGGGAACCGACTGCCGCAGTCCCCCGAGTACCTGCCCGCTGCTTTGGTGGTCCGCGTGCCAGGCGGTGTTGATGCGGCCGAGTTCGGAGGATGCCGGGCAGGCCGACAGTTCCGCCAGGAGGTTCTGGTGCCACAGGGCCTCGACGAGTTGGAGGTTGTCGTCGGCGGCGGTCGGTGCGGCCAGAGCGTGCCGGGCGATCACCAGGAGGTTTTCGCGGTCGATGCGCAGTCCGCGGCACATGGCCGGGGTCTGCGGAGCGAGCGTGCGGAGCAGCCGGAGGACCCGCGCATCAGGACCCAGGGACGGGTCGGTGAGCTGGTGATCGACGAGGTCCTGCAGCTCCTCCACGTCGTACTGGTCGGGGTCGTCGAACTGTCGGAGCCACCTACGCAGCGCGCGCCATCCCTCGGACGGCTGGTGGGCGGGCCCCATGCCGGTGAAGTAGCTGCGGGCCGCCGCGTTCCACACATCCTTCTCGCACAAGGCGGTGGCCAGGTCTTCCGGCGTGGTGTAGCGGACCGAGCGCAGGACCAGGGGCAGGGTGTCCTTGGTGCGGTGCGGTCCGGCGGGCGGTGCGGTGTAGGCGACCACGGGGCTTCCACCGGCGAGCCAGCTTTCGACCTGGGAGGCGCCCCACCGGTCTTCGGGATCACGGGTGAGCAGGCCGGCGCACAGCATCCGCAGACGGGGATCGGTCACGCCGTCAAGGTCGATGCCGCGGAGCATGACAGCGGCGTCGATGGCCGGCTTGACCATGTCCTCGAAAGGCCTCTGGCCCAAGAGGAGTTCGCGGGCCATCATGCCCAGTGCCCACCAGTCGCGGGCTCGCGAGGTCTGGCCGCCGCTGCTCAGCAGCAGTTCGGGGGCGAGATAGGCCAGGGTCCCCGCGGCCGTGGCCTCGGCCCGGGTCTGATCGAGCACCCTGCTCACGCCGAAGTCGGAGAGCGCGAGGTCCAAGGGGCTGCGGGACCGGACGAGAACGTTCTCCGGTTTCAGGTCCTGGTGGATGATGCCGACGCCATGCAGGGCGGACAGCGCCGAGGAGATCTGTCGCACCATCTCGGTGACCAGCGCCGCTGGGTCGCCAACTGCGGTGTGTCCCACGAACTGAGCGAGGTTGCCGCCGCGGACGTACTCCATCAGTTCGAAGTCGCGCTGCCCAGCCTCACCGGTCTCCAGCACCCGCACGATATAGGGGTTGGCCAGCCGTGGGATCTCAGCCCACACCTGGCGCGACGCCTGCTGGCCGCTGCGCCGGTAGATCTTCGCGACGAGTTCACGACCCTGGTCGTCCGCGACGACCATCAGGTTCGCTTCCGCTCCCGCGGCCGGGAGTTCACTCAGCAGCCGGAAGCGGGCAGCCAGTTGTCTCGGAAGGACGGTGAGCATCTCCGGTTCGGCGGACGGCTCCGAAGGTCCCGGTTCCAGGCGCGTACGCAGCGCCTCGGCGGGGACCTGCGGTGTGTTCTCCAGCCGGGTCCGCAGCGCCTCGCGAGGGTCCCGCGGTGTGGTCATCGCAGCGTCACCTGCCAGCCTGCCGAACGGCGCGCGACGTCGGTGATGCACTGCTCGGGCGCCAGATGGTAGCCCTGCGCGAACAAGGCCCGGGCCAGCGGATTGATCAGCGCCATCTCGAGCACCGACCCGATGCCCCGGCCGCCGAAGGCGATGTCCGCCGTGGCGGCTGCCAACAGCGTCTGCCGGGCTTCGGGGGCGAGGGTCAGCTTCACCTTCCGCTCCTTCTCCACCAGGGTGCAGATGCGCTGGATGAGCTGGTCGAAGATCTCCTGGGCGGCGACGGGGTCGATGAAGTTGAACACCACGATGTTGTCGCCCAGCCGGTTGAGCAGTTCCGGACGGTTCAGCTCCTCCGCGATGTGCTCCTTGACGGCCGCGGAGATCCGGCTGACGAGGTCCTCTCGGGTGTCATCGGGGGTGACGTTCTGCACCGGCATGCCCCGCTCGTCGATCACGGACATTCCGAGGTTGGAGGTGAACACCAGGACGGCTTCGGAGAAGTACACCGTGGAGCCGGTGCTGTCGGTGAGCCTGCCGTCGTCCAGGATCTGCAGGAACTTGTCCAGGATCCGCGGGTGGGCCTTCTCGATCTCGTCGAAGAGGATGAGGCTGAACGGCCGCTCGCGGACGGAGTTGGTGAGTTCACCGCCCGCGTCGTGGCCGATGTACCCGGGGGGAGCACCGATCAGCCGCGCCGCGGAGTGTTCTTCGGAGAACTCGGTCATGTCGAAGCGGATGTAGGCCCGCTCGTCCCCGAAGATCAGCTCGGTCAGCGACTTCGCCAGTTCGGTCTTCCCCACCCCGGTGGGCCCGGCGAAGAACAGCACCCCGCGCGGTCTTGAGGCGTTCGAGGCGGCCTGCGCACCCGAAAGTCCCATGACGGAGCGGATGATGATGTCGACGGACTGCCCGATGGCCTCGTCCTGGCCGCGGACCCGTCTCCCGATCCGCTCGGCGGCGGTGTTGAGGCGCTCCCGCAGGAAAGGCTTGCTCCACGGGTTGTCGGAGATCCCCACCCGGTAGCAGCGTGCCGCTGCCTCGATCGAGTCGACAGCGCCTTCGCTGGTACGTGCCAGCCGGACGATCTCCATCATGCTGCGGATGGTCAGGGACTCGGTCTGCTCGGCGAACCGGTAGGCGATGTCGTCCGGGGCGCTGCCGCCGGGCAGCTGCGAGGCGAGCCCCTGGGAGAGCAGTTCGGCGGCCATCTTGCGGTCCCCGAGGTCAGGAAGCGGCACGGCGATCCGCCGCACCGCCATCGAGTCGGCGGTGAACCAGGCCGGGAGGTCCCGGTCGTTGTTCGCCACCCACAGCACCGGGTTGTAGCGCGGGGTCGCCTGGCGGTCCGGCAGCCGCACCGGCTGCGAGGTGTGGGAAAGCTTCTCGCACGCGGCGAAGAAGTAGTGTTCCTCCGGGGAAAGCTGGCGGACGTCACGTACCAGGCGCGAGGCGTAGTCGACCATGATGCCGACCTTGGTGTCCTTGCTGCCGGCCACGGCGCGCACCACACCCAGGAGGCTGTCCAGACTCAGGGGCCTGCCGTTGCCGAGCGAGACTCCGGCCAGCGCCGTGGCGCTCTCCAGGACCGCTTCGTCACCGGAGGGCAGCACCTGAAGTCCGTCGACGGGATCGGCGACCAGCAGGAAGCGATAGCCCAGCGGTTCCATCAGCCACCACAGGGCCTCCCGGACGTCGGGCAGTCGCCAGGACGCCTGGTCGGGCACCAGATAGCGGTCGCGGATGTTGCCGTACAGCACAAGCTGCGGATTGGTCAGGAAACAGGTGCTGGTCTCCCGGAGCCAAGCGGGCACATGGCGCCCCGCGTAGCGGTCGCCGTCTGCGGGATCGCCCTGGCCGGAGTCCTTGGCCAGGAGCGGAGCCCGGGCGCCGGTGGTCATGTGGCGGACCCCTCGTCGTCGGCGTCGTCGGGTGCCTGGGGCGCGGGCACCGTGGGCGGGTCGGATACGGTCACCGAGGCCGGCAGCCCGGACATGTTCGCCGCCGTGGGTCCCGTGGGGCTGTGTCCCCCTCGTCGGAGCACCACGCGGCGGCGCCGTACGGGCCCCTCCTCGGGTACGGGCGGCCCGCTTGTCTCTTCATCGTTCATAACTCCCCCTCACCGGACATCACCTCGGCGTAGGCGATCTCCTCCCACCGCATCAGTACGCCGACATCTCGGAACTTCGGCCGGCCGTCCACCAGGCGGATACGTCCCGTCGCCGGGTCGACCTCCACGGTTTCGGCCAGGTAGAGGTCCTGGTCGTGCGGAAACCCGGACGCGTAGGAATGCGGACCACGGCGGGCCGGGGCGAACGCGCCGGCGAACCATCCGCCGTCCCCACCGCCGGGATCCTTCAGCCGGATCCGCAGCCAGATACTTCCCTCCTGGGAAAACACCTGGTCCCAGGCGCGCGGGGCGGGTGCCGGGCCGGTCAGCCAACGCGACCAGGCGCGCCGGCGGCGGGTCGCGACACCCACCGCGTGGCCGAGCACAGCCGGCAGCAAGGCATACACGGCGACGGCCGGCCACAGCTCCCACGGGAAGGTGCCGGCGCGCAGCGACCCATGCCGGTCCTGCTGGACCAGCCACCACGACAGCGGAGCGAGTAGCAGATGGAACAGCACTGACACGCCCAGGAACCGCAGGACACGGTCCGAGACTCCCGTGCCCCACGCACCCGCCTGCTTCTCCAGTTCCCAGGTGTACAAGGCCCCGGGCATGATGCCGAGCAGCGTGGCGAGCAGTGCCTCCAACGAGTCCATGGGTCCCTCAGATCCCCAGGCAGACGAAGGCGGCCCATACCAGCGGGCTGCTGTGGTCCCTGGTGCTGAGCCACTCGGCGTCAGCCGTCGCGGCCGGGTCCCCGGGGGCGAAGTCGAGTTCGGGGAACGCCGCGGCCTTCTGCCCGTTGGTGCTGTCCCGGATCCACACCATGGCACTGCGGACCGCCGCGGGAAGTGACATGCCGTCGCTGAGCCAGTGCCGGTAGGTCAGCGCCATCTGCGCGGCGGCCGGTGCGTCCTCCAGCGGCCACAGCGCGGCGAGGACCGCTGCAAAGCCTGCCTGGAAGAAGCCCGTCGCGAGCCCGACGACCTCCTCCGGCAGGGTCTCGTCGAACCGGCCGCTGTCACAGGCCGACAGCACCGCCAGCCGGGCGGAGATGGACGGCATCGCGAACATGTCCCGCACGGTCAGGGACGCGTCGCCGGCCAGGCTCAGTCCCCCGTCCAGGGGCCGGTCGGGGTACGCGTGGGCGTGGCACGCGAAGTGGCAGATCTGCACGTCGACCAGGGCTTGCTGGACGCCCTGCCGGGTGGCCGCGGCGCCGTGGAGTTCAAGGACCCGCACGCTCGGCGGCAGGACGTCCCGGATCCGCTCGATCTCGGAGACGGCGCCCGGCAGAAGTACTTCGCTGCTGGGGCGTGGATCGCGTACGGCGAGGACTCGGTGGACCGGCGCCGGAGTGCGGGCCACCGCGATGCTCAGGGTGCGGGCACTGGGGGCCATGGCCACCGGCAGGTCGTCGATGACGAAGCGCCGCCCCGTCGGCGCGCTGGGGTCGGGGTATGCGGCGGCATGCAGCGGCAGCGTCCCCAGGGGGCCGTCGGGTATCAGGACCATGTCCGTACCGGATCCGACCGCCTGAACCACGGGCTCCATCACCGACTTCCACAGTCGGCCGGTCAGTTCGTCCATGGACCGTTCTGCTGCGTCCCGGTCGCCGTGCTCGACGTCCCGCTCGAGGGCGAGGCGGAGAGCCGCCACCGACGACTGCTCGAAGTCGGTGGTCAGCCGGGGAAGCGGGACAGCCGTCACTTCCGTACCCGGACCCGTGCGCGTACGTGCGGCGGGGGGAACGGCCGCGGTGCGAGGAACGACCAGCGCCACGCCTCCCCTGTCGGTGGCCGCCAGGTAGACCAGCGTGCTCCGGCACGATGCGGCCGTGCCCGTCAGGTCCGCCAGGGCGGGCGGGCGGAGGAACGTCCCGAAGCCCGGCAGTCTGCGGATGTCCTGGACGACGTCGTCCATCTCGTCCAGCCGAGCCCGGTACGACTCCCGCGCACCGTCGATCACCGGTGCGTCCTGCGGGCCGAACAGCAATCGGCGTTCGACCGAGGTCAACCGTTCCGCCGCCCGGCGGAAACGGGATACGAGATTGTGGTAGTCGCTGTCCATCAGGCTGAGCAGATCGGGGTGTTCGCGCTGCATGACCTCTCCGAGCATCAGCGCCCGGCCGGTCTCGAGCGCGATCGCGGCCGCGGCGCTCTGGCCCACCGCGACAAGGGCGAACGCCGTGCGCGCGGAGAGCCGGTCGGCCTGGCGCAGAGGTACGGCCTTGCCCTCCCGGCCCAGTTGGAGCGCGGCGATGTCGTACAGCAGCGGTAACGCGATGCGGCCCGCCTCGGCGACTTCGTCCATCGCCCCGCGCCTCCATGCCCACTGCGCCCATCCCCTGGCGGCCAGATACACCGCGGCCCGATCGGAGTCCGCGTCGTTGCGGCAGATCTCCCGGCACAGTTCGGTGCCTTCTCGCTGGTGCTCGGGCATTCCGGTCGTCTGCGCACGTGTCTGCAGCACGTCGGCCAGGCAGCCCAGCGCGCCGGCGTGCAGCGGCGACTGGGGCGGTATGTCGCTGACAGCTCCGCGCATCAGGGCCACCGCGGCATCCAGGCCGTTCGCGTCGCCGGTGGAATGGGCGATGGCCAGTCGGGAGTAAGCCAACCGTAGCCTCGCACCGATCCTGCTGCGGTAGTCCATCGGCAACTCGAGTGCGGAGCTGAGGAGTTGGTCGGCCATGGCCGGGTCGGCCGCGTACCGGCCCGGATCGGTCATGTAGCGGTCCATGAGCAGCATGCCGTGCAGCGCCATGGCCCCTCCCCGGTACGGTACCGGCGTATCGGCCGTGCGGAGTCCCCGCAGCAGTTCCAGCGCCCGGGTCAGATCGGTGGCGATGTCTCCGGAGCCCGCGGAGGGGTGCGTGGGAGCGGCATCCCTGCGCGCGTAATGTCGCATGGCCAGGGTCGTCGCCAGATTGATCACGGTGGGCCCGCGCCGGACAGGATCGTCACCGCTCTGGTCGACAGCTCGCTGCTGATCGTGGATTGCCTGGTCCACATCCGCCTGCCGGGCATCCGTCAGGTATTCGTACATCGCGACCGTCGCCTGGATGTCCGCTCCGATCGCCGCGCTGGCGGCAAGCCGGGAGCCGGGGACGGTGGATCCATCGGGTGGACTTCCCAGTTCCCTCGCCCGGGCGAGATCCGCCGGATCACTGCGGTCGGTATAGCGGTTGACGAGGGCCTGTGCCAGATGGGTGGCGGCCCAGCCCGGAAGTTCCGGGGCGGACGGGTCAGCCTTGCGCCGTATCAGATCCTCAAAAATCCCGATGGCCCGGTCGAGACCTCCGGGGTCGGGCCGTACGACCTGGTGCCGGGTCGACAGCACGATCGCGTAGTTGCCGCGCAGAACGTCACCCCGACCTGTGCGCGGCAGAAGTCCCAGCGCTCCGCCGAGGAGTCGTTCCGCCTCATCCAGCTCCGACACATCGCCCTCGGCGGTGAACATCTCGTACAATCCTTGGGCCAACTGCCCACAGGCCAGAGCCCACTCGTGGCTCCCGCGCCGCGTCCGCGCAAGCCCGCGCCGCCACAGGGCCACGGCATCCTCCAGATCACCGCGAGTGCCGCGCGCCGCCAGCATCATCGCCAGGTTTCCTTGGGCGGTGTCCTGTTCGGGATGACCGGGCGGCAGGAGTCTGAGCACCGTACGTAAGTGCTCTATCGCGGTGTCCAGATCCTGCCGGTCGCCCTGACAGCGGTGACGGGAGTACAGCGAGATCGCGAGATTTCCGAGCGCGATACACCGTGGCTGCAAGGCGGTGCCGGCAACTCGCAGAGTCCGCACATCCGCGGCAACCGCTCGGTCCACGTCATGGCACGGAACGAAGCTGTCTCGCGGAGGGATGTCTCCAGAAACACGCATACGTCAACCGCCCCCCGAATGGCGCGGCCGACAGTCAGCCACCTGAGAGCAGGCTACTGACGATTTCAAGATCCTTATGTCTTACGACATTTCTTACTACTTACGGTTTCAGCAAGATTTGCCCCACTCGCTGAGGCGTTCGAATCGGAGCAGGCGCCATGGGGTGCCACACGACGGGACGCTTACCCGAACGAGATCCCCACCTGTTACCCCGCCGGCGCGGAGAACTGCCCGTGCCGGTCAGCGTCCCCCTGGGCGTTGGCGGGGTACCCCACGAACAGATGTGCTTTCCCAACCATCCCGACGCGACCTCGGCCCTGTATACCGGCGGACTGGTGGAGACCCCGAGCAGCGACATGGAGCTTCAGCTCAACCTGCTGACTGCCTCCCTGCACCGCGCCTTCACCGTCACCGCCAACCTGGATGAGATTGCGGACCTCGTGGTCCGTGGGCTGTTGCCGGACACCGCCGCCTACGCCGACGACGTGACCCTGCTCCTGGTCAGCTTCCCCGCCGCCCCTTGGGCAACGTCGCACGGGAACTGGCGTCCGCCGCCTGGCGGCAGTCGCCGGCACGACAGTGGGGATCAGCGTGCTGTGGGAAGGACAGACCCTCGTCATGCACTGGGCCTCCGGCGGGGACCATGCCCTGGCTCCGCCCCGAAGGGGTACGCCCCTGCTGTGGTTCACCGCGGCGGGAAAGGTCCTTGTGTCCGGAGCACACCCCGCCCTCCCGATCGACCCGCTCCCTGCGGCCTGGCGCCGGGAGGCGGCGGAGATCCGGGACCACGGTGTCGCGTTCGACCAGGAGGAGGTGACCGCGGGGGTGTGCTGTGTGGCCGTGCCTCTGCACAGCGCGGGCGGTGTCCCGGTGGCCTCCTTGTGCGTCCTGACCGATCCCGCACAGAACCTGGAACACCTTGCCGACGCCGTCCGCCTGACCGGCAGGGCGATCAGCGCCGGTCTGCGCGGCCGGTGAGAGCCGACCGCGCAGCGACCCTAGGCGGTCCTGAGCCCGAACGACCTCGACTACATCGTCGATGAGCTCGCAGGCGTGAGGTCCTAACATTGGCCCATGTCCAATATGCCGTCACGGGTTGAACTGTGCCCGCTCACCCTCTCCGACGAGGATGAGTTCTGCTCGCTCGTGCGGGCCAGCACCGACCTCCATTCGCCGTGGATGCAACTGCCCGCGACCGCAGAGGAGTTCCAGGGCTGGATGCACCGCTTCAGCGACGGCACAGACCTGGGCTTGGTGATCCGCGTTCAGGAGACCGGTGCAGCTGCCGGCATGGTCAACATCAACTCGATCATCCGGGGCCGCTACCAGGGCGCGTCCCTCGGCTATGCGGCTTTCGCCCCGTCCGCGGGACGGGGTTACATGACCGAAGGGCTCACCCTGGCCCTGCAGCACGCCTTCAACGACCTGCGGCTCCACCGGCTGGAGGCGAGCATCCAGCCGGCGAACCAGGCGTCTTTGTCCTTGGTCCAGCGCCTGGGCTTTCGTTACGAAGGTCTGTCGCCCGCCTATCTCTACATCGACGGAGCCTGGCGCGACCACGAACGCTGGTCCGTCACCGCACCATCCCCCTGGACGCCCGATCCTTCCCTTCCCGAGGTCTAGGCATTCCTTCCGTGGTCACAGCCCTCAGCGCGGGCTGAGCGCACCCAGGTGCTGTGGTCCTCCGTCAGTGCGGGCCGAGATGTGAAACGGCCTTGGTGACGGTGTCACCGCGTCGAACGCGCCGGGCGTACGCAGGGCGACCAGCACGTTCGCATCCGCCGCGCGGAGGTGAGCGATCTGGTGCGCGATCGTCCGGCCCACGGCCGGCGTGGGCCGGGTCCAGTCGCCCTCGGCGGCCACCAGGGCGTCGAGCTGGTCCCCTTCGGCAGTCAGGTCCGACAGCACGAGGTCGTAGTCCACGTCGGAGACATCGATGTTGTAGTTCAGCATTCGCGGCTTCCCCCTCATCATGGCGTCGGTTCAGGGAAGTTGATCGTATTGCGTCGGAGAAGGCGACGGCTTCGACCCTACGTCGGGCCACGGTGCGGTGGTCGTCACGGGGACGGGCTTCGGGGTTCAGGGCCGGACTGTTCGCCCGCCGGGAGGAACCAACCGTTCCGGCAATCGGAGCACATGCCCGATCCTTGCGGTGCCCCTGACCTCGACCATCGGGCCCGACGAAGTGCGGCGTGCGGCGGCGGTGACGGTGGAGGGACGGCCCAGCGCATCGCCCATGTAGACGGTGATCCCGGTGGTGCCCTGACGGCCGAGCAGGTGGGCGGCCAGGCAGGCGGAGCTGTTCACGTTGGCGATGTCCTCCGGTACGCCGATCGATGGGGCGAACATGCGGGCCGCGACCCGCCCCGAGGGCGATATCGGGGCGTGGACGAAGGCGCCCAGCAGGCCCAGGCGATCACAAGCGGCGGCGAGCCGGTCGAGGTCCGGGCTCAGGACGGCGAGAGCGGAGCGGGTGGGAAGAGGCAGGAGGAGCCGCGGACGTCCCAGCGTGGCGATGCACGCTCCGGAGGCGACCGCCGTGCGGAGTCCCAGAGCGGGCAGGAGCAGCGCGAGTTCACCTGATGTGGGCTCACGCAGGCCGACCGGCCCCGCCTCGAAGGCGGCCTCGATGGACGACGCCCCGCACACTGCGCGACCCTCGACGACGCGCCCGGCCACGCACAGGGCTGCCTGGTACTCCCTGCCCCCCGCGCGCTGAGCGAGGAAGGCCAAGGCGGCCACGGTGCCGTGACCGCACGCGGGCAACTCCCCCTCAGCGGTGAAGAAACGCACGGTGACCACGGGCCGGTCGTCCCCGCTCCCGGCCGCCCGTTCGCCGTCCTGCGAGAGGAAAGCCGCGTGGGAGGTGCCGGCCAGGGCGGGTACCGCGCGGCGCTCGTCATCGGTCAACAGGTGGCCGGACAGAGATGATGATGCCTCGTCCACAACCGCGGTCGGGCTTCCGCCACCGCCCTCGCGCAGGCACGCGTGCACGGTCATGGCCGGCAGACCCGCGCGGGCCGCCGGTGGACGGGAAGGGCTGCTCATCGGGTGCGGGGGACGACGTCGGCGAAGCGTGGCGCGCCGGGTTCGTGCGGCAGGCGCGCCGCCCGCGCGGCGAAGCTGATGGCGTGGTACCAGCCGCACAGCAGGAGCAGGTCCATCAACTGGAGGTCGTCGAAGGCCGATGCGAGCCGAGCCCACAACGCGTCGTCGATGTCGGAGCGCTCGTGCAGGCTGTCGACGGCGAGGATGAGCAGCCGTTCCCGCTCGGACGCCCAGCACACGTCGGTGGCTCCGCCGTGGACGAGGGACGCCGTCTGCTCACGGGTGAGGCCGACCCGGTCGGCGTACGTCATCACGTGCACGCCCCACTCGTACTCGCAGCCGCACCGCGCGCACGTCCGGTCGATGACGATCTCCCGCTCCCGCAAGCTCAACGTCAGCTGCCTGCTCAGCTCGTAGCGGCCCCATCCATGCATGGCGCCGGTCATCGGCGGATTCCTGGCGAACATCCGGAACAGCCCGATCGGCGGAGCACCCGCGGGCATCATGCGCCCGAGTTGTGCGCCGACCTCATCGGTGTACGGCGGCTCCAGCGGCTCGATCCGTGCCATCGGTCCTCCCGTTGTGCTGATCCGGATGCAGAAGCAGGGGTGGACGATGCTAGTGTTTCGAATAACGAAACACAAGGAGCGTCATGCCGACACCACGCCCGGGCGGACCGGTCCGCGGTTCGACGACCGGCCGGCCGATCATGGCCGCGATGGACCTGTTCGGGCGCCGCTGGGCGCTGCGCATCCTCTGGGAACTGCGCGCGGGCCCGATCGGCGCCCGCGCCCTGCTCGCGCAGTGCGAAGGCCTGTCCTCCAGCGTCCTGTACCAGCGACTGCGCGAGCTCACGTCCAGCGGGATCATCACCCCCTCGGCCGACGGCTACGAGCTCACCCCCACCGGAGCAGACCTCGGCCGCGCCCTCGCCCCGCTCGACCAGTGGGCGAACACCTGGGCGCAGAAGCAGAAGCAGGAACACGACCAGGACCAGAACCAGGACCAGGACCAGGATGAGCGGGTCGACCACACGGGCCGGCCGCCGGAGAGAGACTGAGAGCCCGCCCACCCCGAAGGCATGGCCAAGGCAAAGCCTTTCGCGAGCTGTTGATCCCCGCGTCGCGAACCCGACACTGTGTTCCCTGCGCACCCACATCGGGGCGTGCGACGGAGGGGGCTGCAGGGACATGAACAGACCGATACCAGGCACCGTGGAAGTCGCGGTGCGCCACATCCTCAGTGACCGGACGACCGGCTTTCTCACCCGGACCCGCAGGATCACCTGGCAGGACAGCCTGAACCGGGTGCGCCGGCCGGCGTCGGGCAAGCAGAGCGTCGAGCTGACCTGCCCCGTGTGCGACGCCTCTCTGCTGGCCGAGGTCCGCACGGAGGCCCGTACCCGCCGAACCAGCGCTGTCCTGCTGGTCCTGGCCGCCCTGAGCGTCATCGTCTTCTTCGCGGCGTTCGGTTACGCCATTCACGAGGGCGGCCGCACCCTGCCCGAGGGCCAGTCGCTCCCGGTCCTGTTCCCCGTCAGCGTCGCCTCGATCTTCGTCACGTTCGTCGCCGCTCCCGTGCTCTTCGTCCAGGGCCGCCGCTACAACGGCGTCACCATGCTGGACGCCCCCAAACCCCGACGGCTCCACGGAGTCATGCCGGTACGCGGCTGAGGGCTGAGTACCTGGGGGACCCCGACAAGGGCGCCCGGCGAGCACCGGGCGCCCCCACTCACTCCGCTTCGCGCGTCACTGTCGGGCACCTCCCGCGGAATCGGGATGGATCAGGACCCGATGCGGGCCCTGGACCCGGGCTGTTGCGGAGGCGAAGCCCAGCCAGGTGTGCCGGTTGCCCGCCCAACACCAGCCGACCTTGGGGGCGTTACGGCGCTCGCGGCCGTC
The DNA here is from genome assembly GCF_016107395.1 of Streptomyces fildesensis. Taxonomy (GTDB): domain Bacteria; phylum Actinomycetota; class Actinomycetes; order Streptomycetales; family Streptomycetaceae; genus Actinacidiphila; species Actinacidiphila fildesensis. Next base: position 82,111 of record NZ_JAAIKO010000016.1, on the reverse strand, counting down.
CCGCCCGGTGCCGTTGCTGATCCAGACAGCCGGGGTACGGGCGTCCAGGGCGCCGTTGGATTTACGCAGCCGGGAGCCGATGGTCATGAAGCAGTGATTGCGCTCCAGGACGGCGGGCTGCTGCACCACCCAGTGGATGCCCTCAGTGAGCACCAGCGGGGTGCGGGTCTGTGCGGTGAGGGCGGGCAGCGCCTCGTTCGGGCTCCAGTTGGCCATCTGGTCACCGCGGTCGAGGCCCGTGAGGAGGTAGAGGGGGGCGTCGGGCAGCGCGACCGTCTCCAGCGGGGTGAAGAAGTCGACGTCGGGCATGTCGGTGACGACGAAACCCGGCTTGCCGTCGCGGCCGAGCAGCGGCGCCAGGGCGGAGGCAGGGGCTTGGTGCGGATGAACCGCGAGTAGGGCGCCATCGCCGGCCGCAGCACCCTCGGCGGCTTCGGCTGCCCCCGCTGCCTCCGCGAACATACGAAGCTCGGCGGCGGGCAGCCCAGCGATCTCATGCACCCCCAGCTCGATCAGACGCTCGGCCTGCACGCTCAAGGGCGGCAGTACCGGGAGAACGGTGGAGGTGACGGGGATGGTTTCGGGCACGATGCTCCCAGGGATAGCGACGTGGACGAGCCCAGGGTGAACGAGGCGGCCCGCCGGAACATTCCCCACCCCTGCCGGCCGATCGGGACGGTCAGGCACCGCGGCTCTCGATGCCTGACCGGGGCGCTACTTCAACGTCCACACCTGATTGGCCTGGGTGCCGCTGCCGTTGCAGTCCCAGATCTGCAGCAACGCGCCGTTGGCTGAACCACCAGCGTCCAGACACTTGCCGGATTGCGGGTTCGTGATCGTGCCGTTGCCGTTGGTCTGCCACTTCTGGGCGCCGGTGCCGTTGCACGACCAGAGTTGGACGCGGGTGCCGTTCGCCGTGGAACCTCCGGATACGTCGAGGCACTTGCCCGACTGCGGGTTGGTGAGGGCGCCGTTGGCCGGTGTCCACTTCTGGTTCCAGCCCGTGCCGCAGTCCCACAACTGGACGGCGGTGCCGTCAGCAGCACTCCAGTCCTTCAGGTCCAGGCAGCGGCCGCTGCCCTGTCCCACGATCGTGCCCGGTGTACCGCCGCCACCGCCTCCACCACCGCCACCCGAGCCGTTGGAGGTGTAGGAGAAGGAGTTGACGGCCAGTCCGGGGCCGCCGACCCACGGCTCGAAGCCGAACTGCACACTGGTCATGTACCACGCAGGCGACATGTAGCCGCGAGCGATCGAGTCAGTGGTGAAGTCCTTGATGCTCACCGAGATTGCGTTGGTGGGCTGCTGACGGACGTAGGACACGACGTTCCAGCCGATGCTGCCGTTGTCACCGAACCGGCCTGTCCACACGTCCCAGTTGGCGCCTTCCAGCCAGACGGTCCCCACCTTGGAGCCGGCCGGCGACGGAGGACCGGAGTGGTTGGCCCAGATCATGATTTCAGCGCCGTTGTTCTGGCCCGCCGGATAGGGATTGGTGTCGAACCACAGGTCGTAGGCGGCGTCCCACTGCCCGTCGGCGGTGGAGAAGTCGACGCTGGACTGCGGGTTGGCGAAGGACGACACCTGCAGCGGCAGGCCGTTGCCCGAGGAGCAATTGCCGTAGTGACAGCCGGCGTAGATCGATGGATAGGCCGCCGGTGCGCCGCTGGTGCCCACGTTGTGCCACCCCGTGGTGACCTTGAAACCGTCGTCCGAAACGTCGATGCACTGGGGGATGGAGTCACCCCACTCGTTGTTCTGGACGATGTACTTGCCGCCCGAAACCGCCATGCTGCCGGTCTTGTCGCAGATGGTGGTGTTGGCGGACGCGGACGGCGCGAAGGTCAGCGACAGTGCGCACATCAGCAGGGTGGCCAGGAGGCTCGCCACCGCCCCGGCCGCTTGGCGTGGCCCCGCGAATGATCTGGACACGGAGTTCCTTTCGGTCACCGGGTACGGTCTGCTGCCGCACCCGGACGGTGGGCGGTCCGCACACCAGTTGCGGGAGCGCTCCCACACTTACGAACGGCGCTCCCCTCACGAGGAACGGCTGAGGGGTGCGACGCGCCGCCACTCGACGCGACGGCCGAGAACAGCAACCGGAATGCTCGGCACTCGGAATTGTTCAGTCCGCCAAGTGCCGCAACACATGAAGCCAATGTTCTTTCAGGGGTGTCAAGACGCCCTACTGAGTTCACTTCTCGAAGGCGGAAAGCAAGGGCTTTCCTCCCGAGAACCCCGCGAGCGCATTTCGGCCAACGACGTCACACGTCCAGCGGCACGCGCATCTGCTCCGCTCTCGGATTGGTGAGGGCAGGTCAGGGCGCAGTAGCGCACCCACATGTAGGCGGCGCTGACCGCGAGGGTGGTCGCGGTGGCCGGGGCGCCGTAGCGGGTGAACGTCCAGAACCTGATGGGAATCCTGTTGCGTTCCGCGATGCCCAGGCGGGTCACCGGCAGTGCCCTGAGTTCCTGGACGATGCTGTCGTTGTGTATTCGAGGTCCTGTTCCGGGACGGCGAGACGCAGGGGCAGGCGCCGCAGGAGCGTCTCCCCTTTCGGGCTCCGACAAGCTGGCCATCACCCCTACCTCCTGACGTACATGGAGCGTTGGTCACGATTCAACCGAAACCCGCCAGAGCCGGACGGCCGTTCATATGATGTTCCTTCTCTGGCGGCTTCTGGTGGGGGTACCGATGCGCAACGCCGATCCAAACAGCGACACCAACAGCCACAGCGACATGAATGATGGCGGTATCAAGAGCCGACGGCGCAGGGGAGCTGTCGGACGGGCGCTGGTTGCCGTGGTGGTGGCGGGGATCGCCGTGGCCTGCGGTCCGGTCCCCAACGACGCACCCGCCACTGCCCCGTCCTCGGCCACTGCTTCGGCGGTCCCGACAACCGCCTCCCCGTCGCCGACACCGTCTCTCTCGACCACCGCCGCGCCATCCCCTTCGCTCACCCCCGTCGTGAGCACCAGCCAGAAGACGCCGACCACCGCCCCGACGACCCGGCACACGGTCAAGGCCACACCGAGGCCCACAACCAAGGCCCCGCAGACAACAGAGCCCGCGCCCGCCGAGTGCGAGATCGTTTCCAACGCGGGGAATTGCTACAACGCGGGCCAGTTCTGCCGCAACGCCGACATCGGCAGCTCCACGCATGCGGGGAACGGGCGCATGATCCACTGCCGCCAGGACGGCAGCCGGGGACGCTGGGGTTACTAGTGCCCGCCCCGCGTTGATCCAACGGGGGGTCGCTGGGCGGGCGAAGGCGTGTATTTCAACCGCCGAGGGTCACTTGTTGTCCAGCCGCCCCAGCGCACGGGCGTCGGCGAGGACGGACCGGGCCATCTGCCAGTCGGTGTGGTCGATGCCGGTGATGTGGCGTAGGTAGGCGAGGGTGACCTGCTGGACGAGGGCAACGCGGCTGGAGTCCTCGTCGGTGGTCTCTGCTGCCCGGTAGCCGGAGATGCCGCCGAGGAAGTGCTCGCCGCCGAAGACGGTGAGCAGGCTCTTGTTGCCGCGGCTGAGCGTGTAGGGATCGCTTGTCCAGGCGGGTCCTCGGGTGGTGAGCGGGAGATCGTCCTTGTCGCCGGCGACCACCAGTCCGGGGGCGGTGATGTGGGAGAAGTACTGGTCGCGGAGCCAGGGAAGGTTCTCGTGGGCGAAAGGGGTCAGTTCGTCGCCGCCCTCGCCGGCCGTGGCCAGCTGGATGCTGGCCATGACCCGGGAGTCGGACAGGTCGTCGGCGGTGCCGGTCTGGGGGTCGGTGACGCGCAGACCTACCAGAATGCCCGCGGTCTGGCCTCCGAAGGAGTGACCCGCTGCGACGATGCGGCTGTGGTCGACCCGGCCGGGGAGGCCGGGCACGGATGCCTCCAGCAGCTTGAGCTCATCCAGGATGCGCTTCATGTCCTGCACGCGGTAGCGCCACAGGTGCGGCCTGCGGGAGTCGTCTGCGGCGATGGCGACCCGCTTGGAGTCGAGATGCGTGGCTTGGATCACCACGAAGCCATGAGAGGCCCAGTGGTCGACCAGCGGTGCGTAGCCGTCCAGGTCGGAGCCGAATCCGTGTGCGAAGAGCACGATCGGCAGGCGTGTGCCAGTGAGCGGTGCGGAAACGCGTACGTGCAGGTCCTGGCCGCGCTGGGGGGCGGGCAGCACGATCGGCTTGACCGTCACGGTCGGGGTCGGAGCGGGGCCGGTGAGGCCGGTCGTCTGGTGGGGGGTCATGTGCGTGCTTCTTTCCAGTGTGGTGCGGGTGGCGGGTCAGGTGGTCTTGACGTTGAGGATGCGTGCGGCGTTGATCCGTGACGTATCCAGCGAAAACCCGGGGTCATGTCAGCTACGCTAAAACTTGACGTTGACGTCAAAGGCAAGTTGTTATGGCGTAGATCACATGGAGCTCGGAATGCGTATTGGGGAACTCGCACGCCGCACGGGCGTCAGCACCCGGGCCCTGCGGTACTACGAGGAGCAGAACCTGCTCACCGCCGAGCGAAGCAACTCCGGCCAGCGCCACTACCCGGAAACCGCGGTCGCCCGGATCCTCCTGGTCCGGGAGCTGTTCACCGCCGGTCTGTCGAGCAAGATCATCGCCGAGCTCACGCCCTGCGTCATCGACGGCAAGGCCACACCCGAACTCCTCGACCGCCTGGCTGTGGAGCGCGGTCACATCGACCAGCACATCGTCGATCTCACGCACACCCGAAGCAGGCTCGATTCGGTCATCGCCAGCGCCTCCGCATCCATGGACACCGGGACTTCCTGCCAGCCCGGCCCGGCATCGACCGCTCCGGCGCAGGTCAGCGGCGTTACCCTTCGTGGCGATCAAGAAGCTCGGGAAGGTGAGGGATAACGTCGTCCAGTCCGTTCGCGGTGCTCTGGAACAGTGACCAGCTCGCGTTATTACGAGAACTGGCGAGCCCGCGAACGGCGCCGCTGCGGCGGGTGCAGCGAGCGCATGTCGACCTGGCCGGCGCACATGGCACCGCGAACGCCGTCATCGCCCGCACGCTCCGGCTGTCCTGGACACCGTGCGCCGCTGGCGGGCTCACCCGCCCTGAGGACTCGGCTTCTACGCGAAAGCCGCCGAGGTCTGCGCTCTCTACCTCCATCGCCCACCGGGCTCGGTAGTCCGGTCGAGGACATCACGCGCAACGACTCGGTCACCTTCATGGCCTTCCTGCGATGGCTGGAGCACGCTGTCCCAGCGGATTCGACGATCCACCTGATCCTGGACAACGGCTCCTCGCACACCTCGAACGCGACCCGGTCCTGGCTGGCCAAGCACCCGCGCCTCGTCGTCCACCACACCCCCAAGCGCGCCTCCTGGCTGAACCAGGTGGAGATGTTCTTCTCGATCCTGGCCCGCCGACTCCTGCGCCGAGGCGAGTTCAACTCCCGCCAGGACCTCGTCGAGCAGATCCGCGAATTCACCCTCGCCTACGACGACCAGGCGCGACCATTCCGCTGGTACTACGACAGCACCCCGCTCAAGGCAGCCTGACCCCCGCAGGATCAGCGCGGCGAAGCACGAGCACGTCGCCAGTGCCGCCCGGGGTGTAGGCGCGATCAGCGGCCCCGGCCCGAGCAGGGCCAGGACCTCGGGCAGGGCCACGACCCCGGGCAGGCGGCCCGAGCGCTCTGACCTGCGGTGACAGTGAGGACGCCAGCACAGCCGCTGCCGAGCTGAGGCACGGCGCCACCCAGTGGATTCGGCCGACTGTGAACTGTGCCGTGACCGGCACACGTGGTTGCCGGTTGAGTAGGCATGAAGAAACGAATGATGCTTGCGGTTGCTTCCCTTGCCACGGGAGTGGTGGCTGCCCTGATCACCCCCAGTGCGCATGCCGGTGTTGCCGATGGCACCCTGAACAACTTGCATCCGTTGACGGGCGTCGATCTGCTGAACGCATCGGTCAACAGCGAACCTCACAGCGTGGAGAACCACAACGCCAACACCCGGGCCGAGGGTCACCAGAACAGCCGCGAAGGGTAGCGGCGCTGACACCAGGGGCCACCCGACCACGAGGTGAGCGCGCACGGCTCGTTCACTCTCCGCAGACTTAAGTTCTCGCTGGTCAGCCGGCTCGATTGCGGACCCCGTCCGACAGTTGAGCCGGTGGAGCGATCGCATTCCAGAGGGGCGTGTTCCAGGGTGATGTCCGGAGATGCTGCTGCTGTTCAGGCTTCGGGGATGTTCCGGCCGAAGGTCTCCAGGGTGATGTCCTTGGGTTCGGGTCCGCCGCGTACGCCGGTGTCGAGCGCGTCGAGGGTCGCAAGCTCGTCGGCCGTGAGTTCGAAGTCGAAGACGCCGAAGTTCTCGGCGATTCGCTCGGGCCGTACGGACTTCGGAATGGCGGAGCGCCCTTCCTGGAGGTGCCAGCGGATCATGACCTGGGCAGGGGTCCTGCCGTGGGTGGTGGCGACGGCGGCGATGGTGGGGTCGTCGAAGGTGCTGGTGCTGGTTGCGCTGCCGCGGTAGCTGGTGATGCCACCGATCGGCGACCATGCCTGTGTCAGGATGCCGTGAGCAGCGTTCGCGGCCTGGACATCGGGCTGGGTGAAGTAGGGGTGGGCCTCGATCTGGTTCACCGCGGGGACCACGGTGGCGTGCTGCAGCAGGGCGTCGAGGTGGTCGGGCATGAAGTTGCTGACCCCGATCGCGCGGACCCGTCCATCGGCCAGGAGGGTCTCCAGTGCCCGATAGGCGTCCTTGGTGAGGTCGAACCGGCCAGGCAGGGCCTGGTGGAGGATGAGGAGGTCGATCCGGTCGACACCGAGCTTGCCGGCGCTCTTGTCAAAGGCGTGCAGTGTCTGGTCGTAGCCGAAGTCGCTGATCCACACCTTGGTCTCGATGAACACCTCGTCGCGGTCCAGGCCGGAGCGGCGGATGGCTTCGCCGACTTCGCGTTCGTTGCCGTAGGCGGCGGCGGTGTCGATGAGCCGGTACCCGGTCTTGAGCGCCGCGTCCACGGAGTCCGTGGTGACGTCCTGGGGCGTCTGGAACACCCCGAAGCCGAGGGCCGGCATCCGGATGCCATTGTTCAGGGTCAGGTCCATGGTGCTGTGCCTCCTGGCATCAGTGATGGTCGGGTGCGTTCGGCGGTCAGTGGCTGCGGGTGCGTTCGGCCTTGTACCGCTGGTCGGTGATGTGCTCCAGCCAGGTGGTCCCGGGGCCGTCGGCGTCGGGCGCGGTGCCGTCGCGGGTGCCGATCAGCGCGGTCGGCTGCGCCTTGACGAACGCCACGGGGTGCTCCTCGCTCTCAGACGGAGGGCACGTGTGACTGCGGCAGGCTCAGCGCTCCATCATGCGCATCTGGGCCGCGTTGTGGGTGTCGCCGGCCGCTGGGGGCAGGCTGGTCAGCCTGGCGAGCTGCTCCTCGGTCAGCCGGACTGCGTCGGCTGCGGCGTTCTCCTCCAGCCGGGCCACGCGCCGGGTTCCGGGGATGGGGGCGATGTTCTCGCCCTGGGCCAGCAGCCAGGCCAGGGCGACCTGGGCAGGGGTTGCCCCTGTCTGGGCGGCGACGGCGGCGACCTCGTCGGCCAGGCGCAGGTTGTGCTGGAAGTTCTCGCCGCTGAACCGCGGGTTGTCGGCGCGGAAGTCGGTGGGATCGAACTGCTCGGTGGAGCGGATCGTGCCGGTCAGGAACCCGCGTCCCAGGGGCGAGAACGGGACGAAGCCGATGCCCAGTTCGCGCAGCACCGGCAGCACCCGGGCCTCGGGATCACGGGTGAACAGCGAGTACTCGGATTGGACCGCGGTCACCGGATGCACCGCATGCGCGCGGCGGATGGTGTCGGGCCCGGCCTCGGACAGGCCGATGTGCCCGATCTTGCCCTCCGCGACCAGCTCGGCCAGCGCGCCGACGGTCTCCTTGATCGACGTGCCGGGGTCCACCCGGTGTTGGTAGTATAGGTCGATGTGGTCGGTGCCCAGGCGCTTGAGCGAGCCCTCCACCGCGGTGCGAATGCTGTCCGGGCTGCTGTCCGCGCCCTGCCGACCTGTGTAAGAGATCAGTCCGAACTTCGTGGCCAGCACCACCTGGTCCCGGCGCCCCTTGAGAGCGCGGCCGATCAGTTCCTCGTTGGTGTAGGGACCGTACACCTCGGCAGTGTCGATGAAGGTGACACCCAGCTCCAGGGCACGGTGGATGGTACGGATCGACTGCTCATCGTCGGTTCCGGCACCGGTGTAACCGTGGGACATCCCCATCGCACCGAGTCCGATCCGGGCGACGTCCAGGTCTCCGAGGCTGACGTGCTGCATCGTTGCTCTCCTGTTCAGGTGGCGGGCTGCTGTAGTGCGGATGGTCATTCCCCGACAGGGAAGTCGGTGGCAGCAGCAAGGTCGCGTCCACGGCCTGGCCGCCGACGATCTGCTTCTGCACCGCCAGGCCCTGCGCCATCCGGGTGACGGGAGTGGTGGTGGACCGGCCTTCCAGTGGATACGTGGCCGGGCAATAGCCGCTCGTGGGTGGCGGCGGCCTGGTCGTTGGATCCGGGGGCGGTCACGGGCGGATCGCCACCTTGAGGCTGGTGCGATCGTTCATCGCCTGGTAGCCCTCGGCGATGTCTTCCAGGGGCAGGGTGCGGTCGAAGACGCGTCCGGGGCGGATCGAGCCGTCCAGGATGTGCGGCATCAGTTCGTCGATGTAGGCGCGGGCGGGGGCGACGCCGAAGGCGACGTCTCGCTCCACCCCGCCGACCTGGATGCGGCCCTGGCGGCGGGACTGCACACCCCGGTACCAGGGCCCCGCGGTGCCCTTGACCGAGCGCACATACAGGTGATCGCCCGCGCGGACCACCCACATCGTCACCGGTGCCCGCAGCGAGCCGTCCGCCCGCCGCGACGACAGGTCCAGTTCCTCGGCCGCACCGACCCTCTTCAGGTCAGAACCGTCCCAGTCCGCCATGCTCGCTCCTCTCGGGTCCGTCAGCGAGACCGTGCCCAGAGGGGCGGCCCCGGTTCACCGTCACCTGAGCGCGGCTGGTCCGCCAGCCGTGCGCGATGCGCTGCCGGGAGCGGGCCGCCGTGTGGCGACGGTCATCGCTGCGCACCTTCGAGCCTGCCCCAGCGCCGCCCTGCCAGGCAGACCGGGATCTGCCAGGGAACGGCGAGCGGGGGCATGACAGGGCCCCCCTGGACCCGCGTGTCGCGGTGGCGGCCGAGGGAAAATGGGGCCATGGCACCCGAGCAGCACAGCAGCGGCGAGGAACTGGGACGCTTCCTGCGCGCCCGCCGCACCCAGACCAGCCCCCAGTCCGCCGGCCTGACCCCCGGACCCGGCGTACGCCGCACCCCCGGGCTGCGACGCGAGGAACTGGCCACGCTCGCCGGAGTCAGCATCGACTACTACACCCGCCTGGAACGCGGCAAGGAAACCCGCCCCAGCCCCGCCGTCGTCGACGCCCTCGCCCGCGCACTCCAACTCGACGACGCCGAACACCAGCACCTACGCGACCTGGCCGTGCGCGCCGCACGCTACGGCGGACAGCCCGCCGCCGCACCCAGCCGCACCGTGCGCCCCCACCTGAGACTGCTGCTCGAAGCCGTCCGCCCGAATCCCGCCTACGTCGTCAGCCGCAGCATGGACCTCCTCGCCCACAACCCCGGCGGCCTTGCCCTGTACGCCGGGATGGAGGACTGGCCCGCCACCCAGCGCAACCTCGCCCGCTACCTGTTCCTGCACCCCGCCGCCCACCAGGTCTTCCCCAACTGGGACAACCAGATCCGCGGCTGCGTCGCCCGCCTACGCGCCCTCGCCGGCACCGACCCCGATGCCCCCGACCTCACCCACCTCGTCGGCGAACTACTCCTCAAGAGCCCCGACTTCGCCGGACTATGGGAACGCTACGAGGTCACCGGCCGCAAGAACACCACCAAGACGTTCCGACACCCCACCGTAGGCACCCTCACCCTCGCCTTCCAGGGCATGGCCCTCGAAGGCACCCCCGGCCACCGCCTCGGCGTTTACACCGCCGAACCCGGAACCCCCGACCACGACGCCGTCCTCCTGCTCGACATGACCGCCCCACAAGGCGCCGCCCAGCACCAAGCCCACACAGGAGACCAAACCAGCTGAGCATGTCGCCCGCAGACAACTCGGGGCGCGCGTGCGGGGCGCCGTTCCTCCTCGCGCACCACAAAGGTCGGTGACCGTGGGTGCCCGCCTGGCGACCAGGGGTACGGGCCCGATAGCGCGACGACGGACGTGTTGAGGCGTAGCGTGAATCGTGGAGGCGTGGGAACGGCGATCCAGGTGATGCCGCAGTCACACCTCGTTGTCTGTCGTGCCCGCCAGGCCGGGCCACGTCCAGAAATCCTCACTCCGGAGATTTCACGGACCCTGCGACTACGGCGCACCCGGCCAAGCGAACGCGAAGCTCCGTCGGAAGCGTGGGGCCAGCGGGCCGCTGTCATCTGCGGCCACCAGCTGCGGAGTCGGCCGGTTCCGCGAAGCGGTTGAGTCAGGTTCCTGAGGAATTCGGCGAGTCGGCCAATTGGTAGGCGAATCGAGGCGGCCCATGCACGCGGTGACGGTGATACCCGGAAAGAGCGGATCGGTGGAGCTGTCGGACATCGCGGAGCCGGGGGCCGAGCTGGGGTCGGTCGTGGTGGAGTCGCTCGCGGTCGGGGTGTGCGGCACGGACGCCGAGATCGCGCGGGGCGAGTACGGGTTCGCCCCGCCGGGCAAGGACCGGCTGATCCTGGGGCACGAGTCACTGGGCCGCGTGGCCCACGCCGCAGCGGGTGGCCCGACCGTGGGTGACCTCGTGGTGGGCATCGTGCGACGGCCGGATCCGCTGCCGTGCCCGAACTGCGCGGTCGGTGAGTGGGACATGTGCTCCAACGGCCTGTACACCGAGCATGGAATCAAGGAGCGTGACGGTTTCATGGCCGAACGCTGGCGCAGCGATCCCGACTACCTGGTCAAGGTGGACCCGGAGCTGGGCGTGCTGGGGGTTCTGCTGGAGCCGGCCTCGGTGGTGGCCAAGGCGTGGGAGCACATCTACGCCATCGGCCACCGGACGTTCTGGGACCCGCGCACCGTGCTGGTGGTGGGGGCCGGCCCGATCGGGCTGCTGGCTGCCCTGCTGGCTCGGCAGCGGGGGCTCGAGGTTCACGTGATGGACCGGGTCACGGGTGGCCCCAAACCCGTGCTCGTCGAGGCACTCGGGGCTCGCTATCACAACGGGGCGGTGGCGGACCTGGGGCTGAGTCCGGACATCGTCGTGGAGTGCACCGGGGTGCCCGCGCTGATCCGGCAGTCCGCCGAGGCGGCGGCGCCCGGCGGCATCGTGTGCCTGACCGGCGTCGGGTCGCTGACCGACCGCTCCGCCGGCGGCATCGAGAGCGGGCTCGCCACCACCGCCGTCCTGCGCAACCTCGCGCTCTTCGGCTCCGTCAACGCCAACCGCCGCCACTACTACCTGGCCGCCAGAGCACTCAGCCGGGCGGACCGGGGCTGGCTTGAGGGACTGGTGACACGGCGCTTCGCTCCCCACGACATCGTCCGAGCACTGCAACGGGACCCGGACGACATCAAGGTGATCCTCGACTTCACCGCTTGACCATCGCTCGCCCCGTGAATCCACTCCCCCGAGAAATGTCCTTCCGCCGGACCATCGCGCAAAGGAATCGACATGACCGAGACAGGCTTCCCCCCGATCTCCGACTACGCGTTCCTCAGCGACTGCCACTCGGTGGCTCTGGTCGGCCGCGACGCGTCCGTGGAGTGGGCGTGCTTCCACCGCTTCGACCAGCGCTCGGTCTTCGCCCGGATCCTGGACCGCGAACGAGGCGGTTACTTTCGCATCGCCCCGGTCGCGGAGTACACCACCACGCGGCGCTACCTGCCGGACACCAACGTCCTGGAAACCCGCTTCGAGACCGCCACCGGCGCTGTGACGGTCACCGACTGTCTGCCAGTACGCGAGGACCTCACCCGCCCGGGCCGCGTCGAGCGCCGACCGCCGGACGGGCTGCTCCTGCGCACCGTGCGCGGCGAGACAGGCACCGTGGAACTGCTGCTGGAGTTCGCCCCCAGATTCGAGTACGGGCTCACCACTCCCTTCATCGAACTCCCGGGCGAGGACCTGGCCGTGGTCACCGGTGGCCCCGACTCCCTGCTCCTGCAGAGCGAACTGGGGGCGCTGTCCACCGACGGGACCGGCATGTGCACGTCCCGTGCGAACGTGGCCCAGGGGCAGGTGGCCTACGTCGCCCTCACCTACGCGGCGGCCGGGGCGCTGACCGTTCGCAGGCTCTCCCCCACGGACCTGAGCGGCCGATTGGCGGAGACCGTCGCCTTCTGGACCAACTGGGCCGCCCGGTGCACCTACCAAGGCCCGCACCGCGACGCCTTGGTGCGCAGCGCCCTGGTCCTCAAGGGGCTCATCTACGACGAGACCGGTGCCCTCGCCGCGGCGCCCACCACCTCGCTGCCCGAGGAGATCGGCGGCGAGCGCAACTGGGACTACCGCTACACCTGGCTGCGTGACTCGGCAGCGATGCTCGCGGCTCTTGGCGCCATCGGTTACTTGGAAGAGGCCCAGCACTTCGCGGACTGGCTGCTGCGCACCACCGCCGGCCGGGCCGAGGACCTGCAGATCATGTACGGCATCGGCGGGGAGCGGCTGCTCCATGAGGTCGACCTCGACCATCTGAACGGCTACCGCGGGTCGCGCCCGGTACGGGTGGGGAACGGCGCCTGGGACCAGTTCCAGCTCGACACCTACGGCGAACTGCTGGCTGCGGCCTTCCTCGTCCTGAAGCTGCGCGGTGCTCACACACTGACGCCGCGCAGTGCCGCCTTCCTGTGCGACGTGGTGGAACTGAACATCAAGCGTTGGCAGGAGGTCGACGACGGGATCTGGGAGATCCGCGGAGGACGGCGGCACTTCGTCTTCTCCAAGTTGATGGCCTGGCTCGCCGTGGACTGCGGTCTCCACACATTGGACCTGAACCCTGCACTGACCCAGGACCCTGGGGTGCGCGAGCGCTGGGAGGACGCGCGCCAGGAGATGCGCACCGCCCTGGAGACCCGAGGGGTGGACCCGAAGACCGGTGCCTTCCTGCAGGCATTCGAACACGATGAGCTCGACGCCTCTGCCCTGCAGGTGGGCCTGCGGGGCTTCCTACCGCCCGACGACCCCCGGATCCTGGCGACGATCGACCGCATCGAAGCCGAACTGACGCGCAACGGCCACGTCTACCGCTACCTCGGCGAGGACGGCCTGGAGGGCGAGGAGGGCACCTTCGTCTTCTGCACACTGTGGATGGCCTCCGCCCTTGCCCGTGCCGGCCGCACCGACGCCGCCGAGACGTATCTGACCCGTGTCCTGGACTGCGCCAACGACCTGGGACTGCTGGCCGAGGAAATCGACCCCGGCACGGGAGAACAACTCGGCAACTTCCCCCAGGGCTTCAGCCATCTCGGCGTCATCGGAGCAGCGCTGAACCTGGCTTACGCCCAACCCGGCGCCGACGCCCCCTGGGTCGACCGGTGGAAAGACCTGCAGGAGTGATGACCCGCACTTCGTGTGGACTCGGGTCAGCGTGTCAGGTCGAAGATGGCCTTGCCTGCCAGCGAGACACCGAGGAACAAGCAGATCGCGACAATGGCCGGGTCCTGGTGTGCTGCCAGCCAGGAGCGCAGACCGGTCAGCGTTTGCTGGGCCCTCGTTGGTGTGAAGACCATCAGGAGTTCCATCGTCAGAAGACTGGCGGTGGCGAGGACGCAGAAGGCCAGCAGGACGAGGGAGGACGCGCCGTGGGTGAGGTCCGCCTCCACGACCGTGGAGGCCGCGGCGGCGACCATCCCCCAGGGCTGCAGCAGTACAGCGAGCCCGGCGGCCGACCACACGGACGTCTGGTGCGCTCGGGATGCCGGCGCGGCCTCGTCCGAGGCGGATCGAGCCGTCTCCTGGGAAGTGGCGGAGCGGCGGCTGCGGCGTCGGCGCTCGCCGTACAGGACCAGGGAGACGCCGATGGCCAGCTTGGCGGCCAGTGCGGCTGTGGAGGGCGGGCTCCTGGGCGCGGGCGGCTCCCCGCCGGTCAGGAGTAGCACCGCAGCGATCACGGCCACCAGGCACGCCAACCAGGCCAGGATGAACGCCAGCCCCTTCCAGACGCCGCCGGGTGAGGAGAGCACCAGCACGAAGGCCATGATCGGCAGGGGGTAGAGCGTGATGGCCAGACCGATCAGGATCAGGTCGAGCACCATCGGCACACCCTTCTCACTACCCTTGTGCCCATATTTACGCCTCGTCCGGCCGCGCACCACTCCTGCGGCGGTCCCGCCTGTCGCTCGACCGGCTGGGGGCCGAGAATGCAGATTGTGGCCAACCTCAGCGCAGTCCGCGGCAGTCTCCGGCCCGCCTGGTCAGCATCATCTTCTCGCTGCTGTTCCTGGTCGTTCAGTGGGCCGCGACGACCTTCACCCCGCGGCTGGGCCTGTTCCGCGACGACCCACTCGTGTGGCGCACGTTCGCCTTCTCCCTCGGGGTCTTCGTCTTCTGCATCGCCGCAGCGCTGACCATCGTCAGCCGAACGGAAGTCTCCATGGCGGTCCCGGTGATCGCGATGATCCTGGCACTGGTCACGCTGGCATTCATGTACACGCTGCAGAGCCGTGCCTTCTCGTCGATCCAGCTCGGCCCCTGCCTGCATGCGATCAGCAGCCGGACACGCCACGTCGTCGACACCGTCTACGACCGGCCTCTGGGTGACACGGACGCGGCCAGGTCCAGCCGGCCGGCCGAGGCCGACGGGGTTCCTGTCCCCTGGCCCGGCCATGGGGCAGTGCTGTGCGGCATCGACGTTCCCACGTTGGTGGAGGTGGCTCGCGCGCACGACTGTCTGATCGTGCTGTGCCAGGCTCCTGGGCAACTCCTGGTCAGGAATCGTCCCGTGGCGCGTGTCCACGCAGGCAATGCAGGCAACGCAGGCACGCTTCCATCCGATGTACTTCTGGCAGCCCTGGCACCAGGAGTGGAACGCACCTTCGACCAGGACCCCGAAATCGGCATTCGGCTGCTGGCGGACATCGCCCTGCGTGGTCTGTCCCCGGCGATCAACGACCCGGCAACCGCCGTGCAGGCCCTGGACCACATCGAAGACCTCTTGCTTCTGCTGGCCGACCGGGAGCTCGACGTCGGTCACATCCGCGACGCCGAGGGTACGTTGCGGCTCATCGTGCCGGTCCCGGACTGGGACCGATACGTCCGCACCGCTCTCGACGACGTGATCAACAGTGCGCAGACCGTCCCCCTGGCCCTCCACCGGATCCGGCTGCTGCTGCAGCACGTCCTGGACGCCGGCCCCGAAACACGCCGCCCGCAGCTCCGGGAACGACTCACCCTGGCGGAGCAACTGCTGGCGCGCAGCTCCCCTGCCACTTCGGCACCGGCCCCGGCAGTCGACACCGACAAGAAGTGACGAATCTTGAGCATCAGCCTGTTCCTGGGCTCACTTGCCGGCTGCCTCCCCGGTGCGATTGCCGCTGCCAGGAGTCGACCGCGACCGGGGGGCGGCCAGGGCGACGAGGTGCCGCCAGTTCAGACGCGGGTTGGCCGTCGGCGCCCCGGGACGGCCCCTGGGCACCCGCACCCGGAGTACGCCCGCGTTGATGCTGCAGGTGACCGGGGTCGACAGGTTCAGGGCTTCGCCGTCGACCGCAACGGGAATGGTCTCCGCAGCCGCGTGGACCGTGACCTGGTGTGCCGTCAGTACGTGCAGCCCGGTTGCCTGGCCTCCGCGCACAGCCAGCTCGGCCGCTTGGACCGGCCCGTCCACCCGGATGCCGAGCACGCCCAGGGTGCCCCTGTCGAGCCGTGGTCTGCGGCCGGCGGTGAGCGGGTCGACTGCGGCGTACGGGTTGTTGCTCACGAGCAGCGCCTGCTGGGATTCCAGCCGGGTGCCGTCCACGTCGACGTCGAGCCGTTCGCCCTGATCACCGAGCAGCAGATCGGGCAGGGCGTTCAGGGCGGTGCCGGCTTTGGCGGCGCGGTAATCCGGGCTCTGGACGATCTGCGCGTAGGCCCCGAACGAGACGGTGTTGACGAAGGTGCGGTCCGCCACGATGCCGAGGTCGACCCTCAGCTCCTCGCCGTCGGTGAGCGCGTCCAGACAGCGAGTGGGATCGGCACGGTCCAGACCCAGGTCCATGGCGAAGTGGTTGCGGGTCCCGGCGCTGATCACCAGGAAGGGGAGATCGTGTGCCGCCGCGACGGCCGCGACCAGGGATTGGGTGCCGTCACCACCCGCAACGCCGAGCAGATCAGCCCCTTCGGCCACCGCCCGGCGCGCCAAGGCGGCGACATCGGTGCTCACGGCGGTGTCCAGCAGGAGCACCCGCGCGCCCAACCGCTGAGCTTCCTCCACCAACCCGAAACGCCCCACCTTGCCGCCCCCGGACATCGGATTCATGATCAGCACCGGCCGCACCGGCGCCGGACGGGCGATCGCCGCCATGCCCCGCTCAGGCCGCGCCCGGCGCAGAGCCGCCCGCCCGCAGGTCAACGCGGCGCCACCGAGCAACAGCGACTCCAGCGCCACCACCCAGAGTCCCGTCCGGGCATAGAACACCAGCACCGCCGCCGGAGCCGCGACAGCGAGAAGTGCACCCGCCCAGCGCACCACCCCCCGATGCGCCAGCGCCCACCACACCCCCGCCGCCGCCACCACCAGGCCCGCCAACCCGATCACGAGGATCAGCGGACCGCCCTCCCCTGTGAACGCGAGCAGGATCGCCACCGCTGCCAGGGCACACAGGAGCGAAAGCCGAGCCAGCGGCCGGGCACCTGCCATCTCCATGAAGGTGCCCTTTCACCCGAACAGCCGAACTGCACTTCGCTGCCACCTTCCCGCATCCGAACACAACGACAACCGCTCCGCATCCGGAGGCCCCGTCCCGGCGCCGACGACCGTTCGGCTTGGTACCCGTCCCGGTCGGCTCCCCCAAGGGTGCCCGGAGGGGTCTGTCCGGGTCGCGGGCGTCGAACCGACGGATTTTACTGAACGTCGGCAGTTCGCGCGGGTCGCGATGCTGCCCTCGGCCCGCCGACCCAGCCATGCGGTTCGAGTCACTGCTGAGACGTCGCACGCCACGGCACCGCCTTCCTTGAGGAGACGCCCACATGACGGAGCCTGCCGTCCCTTCCCGGAACGGTGCACCGTCCACGGCGTCCGCCGCGGATCGCGGCCGGAAGCGCGGCCCACTCACGCCCGAGGGCGTCCTGCAGTGGCTGCTGGAGGGGAACAGGCGCTGGGTCAGCGGGCAGCTCGCCCATCCGCACGGGACCGTCGCGCGTCGTGAGGCCCTGGCGGCTGGGCAGGACCCCATGGCGACCGTCTTCTCGTGCATCGATTCGCGCGTGCCCCCGGAGATCGTCTTCGACTGCGGTATCGGAGATCTCTTCGTGGTGCGTACCGCGGCCCACACCAACGACGGCCTGGTGCAGGGAGCGGTGGAGTACGGAGTGGACGAGGCGTTGACGCCGCTGCTCGTCGTGATGGGACACCAACTCTGCGGCGCGGTCGGCTTCGCGGTGGAAACACTCAACGCCGGCCGGGAGGCACCCGCGCACCTCGAGGATGTCGTCGAGGCCCTGCGACCGGCCTACGAGGCGGCCAAGCCTCTTCCGGGCGACCAAGTGGACAACACCGTCCGGGCGCAGATCCGCCTGACCGTGGAGCAGTTGCACCATGACTCGATGCTCGAACCCCTCGAAGCCCAGGGACGGGCCCGCGTCATCGGCGCCTACTATTCCCTGGATTCGGGAGCTGTGGAATTCCGCCAAGGGTGAGCCCTGGGTGGACTTCCACCAAGGGTGAGCCCTGCAGGGTGTGCGTTGCCATGAACGACGTGACTCAGCGGTCCGCACCCTTGGTCCGACGATGAGAGACCTGTTCCCGTGCCGTGCGCCAACGCGACCGTGTCTGCTCGACCAGGCTGTCCCACTGCTGGCGGACCTCATGGTCCGAGGGGCGATGGCCCTGACGGATCCGGCCGAGTTCGTCCCGCACTTCTCGTCCCAGGGCAGCCGATGCGACGAGGACGAGCATCGCTGCGAAGAGAGCCGAGATCATCGCGAAGACGGCACCGACCGCCCCGTAGCGTGAGGCGGAGGAGTTGAAGAGACGCGGCAGGTAGAGGGTTGCGCCCACCGAGTAGGCCGCGGTCAGCGCGGCTGCAGTGACACCGAAAGGGATCAGCTCGGGCCAGGGGATCCGCTTGGCCGACAGGATCCACCCGCTCCAGACCAGGAACACGCCGGTGACCGCTGCCTCACAGGCCGCGGTCACCAAACCCAGCTGGCCCCCGCCAAGAGCTGCGGCGAGCCACCCGGTGACCACTGCGTAGACGCCAAGAGTGAGGATCCACCACAGGCCGTTTCGGGTGTTGCGCACGCTGAGCGGCTTGAGTTCCCATGTCTGTTCGAAGAGCCGCTGCGAGGCCCGCGCGAAGCTCAGCACCGAGATCGTCAGGAACACCACCCCGAAGACGCCCACACTCGCGGTTGTGCTCTCGGCAGGGGAAAGCAGGGAGTTGACTGCCTCGGCGCCCGCCCCGGAGAGGCTGTAGCGCTTGATGATCCGGTCCGCGGAGTCGTAGTGGACGACGTCGCTCAGGGCGGCGCTGCCGAGGATCGCGAGCGGAACCAGTGCGGTGAGAGCGCTGGACGCCAGGGCCATCGAGCGGTCGAACCCGACGATCCTCTGGAATCGGTTGATGACTCGCAACGCGAAGACGGGACGCAGCCAGAATGTCAGCGTTCTGACCAGCCGTTCGCGATTGATCCTTGACGTCCTGCCCTCCGTGAAGATCGAAACCGGTACGGCGGCCGAGCCTAACGGACCGTCATGAGGTCGACGACGGGCGACACGGATGCTTCCCCGAGCTGTGCCTGTTCGGCTCGGCCCTTGTTCTCATCGCCTCAGGGCAGTCGGGCGCGGTGCAGAGTGACGAGCAGGCGCCAGACCTGGTGGGTGATCTGGTCGGGAGTAGCTTCGATGAGCCCGTGCAGCCAGTCGGCGAGCACGCCGGCGAAGGTCGCGGCCACGGCCGAGGCGATCAGGTCGGGCTGTGGTGCTCCGGCCAGGGTGCGCTCGGTGTGGCTGCGGGCGCGCAGATCCTCGTGGAGTACGTGACCGAGGGGACCGCCGCCGCCGGGGCGCAGCAGGCTCCGGTAGAGGCCGGCGTGCGGGACGAGACCGGTGAAGAAGACGGCCAGCGCGGGTGGCGGGCTTGCGGGATCGGGGGCGCCGCGCCAGGCGTGGAGGGCGTCCACCGCGTCGCGGACCACGTCGGCGCAGGCGTCGACGGCCAGCGCCTCCAGGTCGCCGTAATGGAGGTAGAACGTGGCGCGGCCGACCCCGGCCCGGCGCACCAGCGCGGCGACGCTGACGTCCGCCAGCGGGCGCTGCGCGCACTCGTCGAGCAGGGCCTGGCGCAGCCTGGCCCGGGTACGCGCGGCCCGGGGGTCTGCCTGGGGAGCTGTCACCGGGCCGCCAGGACGGCGGCGAGGGCCAGCGCGCCGGGCAGCGCCTGGGCGATCAGGATGCGCCGGTTCGCGGTGATGCCGCCGTACACGCCGGCGACCAGCACGCAGACCAGGAAGAAGACCTGGACCCTGAATCCGGTCGGGTCACCGGCGATCAGGCCCCAGATCAGCCCGGCTGCCAGAAACCCGTTGTAGAGGCCCTGGTTCGCGGCCAGCGGCGCGGTGGCACGGGCCATGTCGGCATCGAAACCGGAGAGCTTGCGGCCCGGCCCCTTCTCCCACAGGAACATCTCCAGAACCAGGATGTACGCGTGCAAGACGGCTACCAGGCCGACCAGGACATTCGCCGTCGTTTCCATCGTCATTCCCGTCTACTGCAAGCTTCATGGACAGGTGTCCATGATACATGGACAGCCGTCCAGAAAATCCGCTCACTGTACCCGGGCCCAGAACGGCCTTCGAGCGCGGACCACTGAGACCGTGTCCCATGCGGTGAGGCGGCATCCGGCCACGGAACCTCCGCAAAAAAACCTGTTGGCGGACCACAGCGACCACTGCTACTTTTCCGGAGGCCGTGCGAGAGAACGAGGAGGTGGTACCCGTGAACGCAATATCGACATGGGTGCTCCCCTCCGGGGTCACGGTCGGGCGATAGGTCGTCCGGGAGCGCCGTTTTCTGAGCCCTCCCGAAAGGCACGACCATGCACTTCACTTCTGAACAGCGTCTCGACGACGGTGTCCTCGAGCGCGAATTCACTCTCGGCGAGATCCCCGGCATCCTCTGGACGCCCGCATCCGCATCCGCACCGGCGCCGCTGATCCTGCTCGGCCACCCCACACTCGGACTGCGCAGGATGTACCCCCGACTGGTGGCGCGGGCCCAGCAGGCCGCGGCGGACGGCTTCGCCACGGCCACCATCGAGCTCCCCGAAAGCGGCGACCGGCCCCGTTGGCCCGCCGCCGAGCAGGCCCGCGCCGACCTGCGCCGGGCCATGGAGGCCGGCGAGCCGGTCAGCGACGAGATCATCGACGCCCTCGTCCTCCCGCTGGTCGACCAGGCGGTCCCGGAATGGCAGGCCGCCCTGGACGCCCTCCTGTCGCTGCCGGAGATCGGCGGCCCGGTCGGGTATTCGGGGGGAGTGATCTCCATCGGAGTCCGGCTGGCGGTGGTCGAGCCGCGCATCTCGGCCGCCGTTCTGTTCGCGGGGAGTTTCGTGCCTCGCGCCATTCTCGAGGAGGCCCGACAGGTCACCATTCCGCTGCACGTTCTGCTGCAGTGGGACGACGAAGGTAACGACCGGCAGGCGACCCTGGACCTGTTCGACGCCTTCGGTTCCAAGGAGAAGACGCTGCACGCCAATATGGGCGGGCACACCGGAGTCCCCCAGTTCGCGGGGGACGCCGCAGCCCAGTTCTTCACCCGGCACCTGCGCTAGCCGCCGACCACCCCCGCCGCCAGGCCAGCAGCAGACGTAGGGGGCGTCGGCCTGGCCACCGCTCATCGAGGACAGCCCCCGGCCCTCCTCGATGAGCGGTGGCCGGCAGATGCACAACCGCCCCGATCGCGGCGGTACCGGCCATCGGCGGTACCGGCCGGTCGGGGCGGCGCTCGGCACCCCGCGGAAATCGCCGCCGGTGGAGGCGCGGTTGACGGCGACGGTGTGCTCGAATCTGAGGTATGACGCAGGACCTCCACCACCACGGTCTTGCTGCCGCCCCTGATCCGCTCGTCGGACAACCCGTCACCCGGCTCCGGGATGGCTCCCCGCATTCCACGCGGCTCCTCGGTCGCATCCCCCGTCGGCAGGCGCCGTCATGCGCTGGACCCGTGGTGACTCGGCGCGGCTGGCTCAGCGCAACAGCCGGGCGCTCTTTCGGCGGTGGCGGCGTCTGACCGTGGGGTCATCGGCCAGGTCGGCGACGACAGCGGCGGCACGTTCGGCGTCGTGGCCGGCCAGTTCCCGGACCGCCGCCAGGCGCCAGGCGCTCTTGAGAGTTCTGTCGTGAGCGAGAAAAGCCAGCGTTTCCACGGCGCGTGATGGTTCGTGGCGTGCCAGGCACAGGGCCGACCACAGGCGTGTCCTGCTGGGCAGGTCGATGTCCCTGGCCAGGCACGCGAGCAGGTCGGGGCCGCGTTCGTCGTCGACCATGGCGAGCATCATGGCCGAGCGCACCCGGACGCTGGGCGACGTGCTCGCGCTTTCGGCCAGACTGCCGAGCATGTCCGCACTCCGTTCGTGGCCGATCCCGGCCAGCACGGAGACCGCCAGGGCACGATCCGGCGCCAGGAGCTTTTTGTCGCAGGCGAGGTTGTGGAGCAACTCCACGCCTTGCTCGTCTCCGTGCTCGACCAGGAAGCCGGCGGCCTCCACTCGCGCGTCGTCACGGACCC
The DNA here is from genome assembly GCF_016107395.1 of Streptomyces fildesensis. Lineage (GTDB taxonomy): Bacteria > Actinomycetota > Actinomycetes > Streptomycetales > Streptomycetaceae > Actinacidiphila > Actinacidiphila fildesensis. The sequence goes on along the minus strand of NZ_JAAIKO010000016.1, from coordinate 60,206 downwards.
GGGCGTCGGTGGCCAGGCGGTGCAGCAGGAGCAGACCGCGTCGGTCTCCGGCGCCCGCCAGCCTCACCGCGGCCTGCACTCTCCAGGTGCCGGTGGCCAGGTAGGGAACCTCGGCCAGCTCGGCCAGGATGTCCGCCGCGTGCTCGGCACCGAGCCATGCAAGTGCCTCGGCGGCGATAACCCGGTGATTCCTCTGGGCCTTGGAGAGATAGGCCTCCGCCAAACCAGGGTCCGTTTCCGGGTGCATGCGGTCAGGATTCGCCCTGAGATCCGCACAGCGTCTGTCGTCGTCCGTGATGCGGGCGAGGAAGGTGAGTGACGTCATCGTGGCCCGGGTGACGGCCTTGGGCAGGCCTGTTCCCAGATGTTTCAGTTCGGCCAGGAAGCGGCAGCCGTCCAGGTTGCGCTTACCGGAGAGCCGCATCAGCTTCTGCTCCACCTGGGAGGTCAGGGCCGGGCCTCTCGCCTCGTCCAAGAGCCTGTCCAGCAGGAAGCCGGTGTACGACGCCTCTTGCTTGCGCGGAGGAGTCCAAAAGCGTTGCCCGTAGCCGAAGAAGGTGACGTCCGGCACCGGCTTCCAGGGCCAGTGCCGAGCCCACCGGTCGTCCAAGAGGCGGGCGGTCGTCACCGCACACGCCTCCGGCGTCCGGGTGGCGTGGCGGGCAGCGCAATATTCGAGGAAGGTCTGCTGGAGGAACTCGAGCTCTCCGGCGCGCTGGGTGAGCATGCCGCTGCGGAGCACCGTCTCCTTGCGCGTCATTCCTTCCGGCCATGGACCGGGCCAGGAGGACAGCAATTCGATCAGGGATGCGTCTGTGTCCTCTTCGTTCGTGTCCTCTTCGTTCGTGCCCTCTTCGTCCACGTCCTGATCGTCCTTGGGGGCCAGACGACGGGCCGCGATGTGTCCTGCGATGTCGAGGGCGAGTTTTCCAACGTCCGGGGAGCCGGAGGCGTCCTGCGCTCGTCGCTCCTGCTGCAGGACAAGAAGGCGTGCGTACTCGTCGTAGATCCGGCCCCGGGTGTCGGGCATGATGCGGTTGTGGGCGTAGAGCTGGCACAGCAGTCCGGCGATGAGCGGGGTACGGGCCAGCTCGGTCAACTGCTCCCTGGCGGAGAGTTCGGTGATGAAGCGCTGTGCGAGCTCGGCGGGATCGGCAACTCGCTCGGGCAGGGCCGTGAACCAGCGGTGGGCCACCTGCGGCAGCTCCTCGCGGCGGAACGGCAGCAGGTCGTACCGCAAGGCCTGGGGCCCGAGCCGCTCCAGTTCACCCGGTGGCAGCGGACGTGTGGCCACGATGAACCGGTAGACATCCGCGTCGGGCCCCTGGGCGTGAACGGCGAGGTGGCGCAGCAGCTTTTGGCGGGTTTCGGCACGGGGGATCTCGTCGAGGCCGTCGACCAGCACCAGCCAGGGAACACCGTCCTCGGGCGGCGAGGCGAAGAGTCCGCGAAGCTCCCGCCCGTACTCGCAGGACACCGCCCAGGTCAGGGCGTCCGGCAGACTGCCGCCGCGCAGGGCTTTCTCCCTGGTGATCAGCGCCTGTGCCGGTACGAGCACCGGCACAGATCCAGCAGGACCCTCCCCCCGCAGACAGCGTTCGACGCCCTCGGCAAGCCAGGTCCGCAGCAGGCTGGACTTGCCCGCGCCGGGTCCTGCCATGACGACACAGGTCCGTGCGCCGGCGAGGATCTCGTCCGCCGGCACGGCCGCAGCACTGGACACCAGTGGCGGGCGGTCAGCGTTGTTCCCGTCCGATTCCTCGTCCAGGCAGCGGATCTGCTGGCGCAGATACACCGCACTGAGGGCCGGTAAGCCGTCATCGATGACGCCGGCATAGGGCTGGGCGTCGAGGGTCGGCTCAACCGACCTGAGATACGCGTCCAGTTGCCCGCGACGCCGTTCCCCACTCTGGGGGTCCGGGCCCTCGACCTGCGCGTCCGTTCTCAGCCTGCCACCTGGGGCGTCTGCCTCCACGGCCGGCGAAGAACTCTGCGCTGTCTCGGCCTGCTTCCGTAGCTTCAACAACGGCTCCACAGCGGTCCCGAGCGCTACCGCGAGCGCCGCCACAGTGTCCTCCGTGGGCAACTTCGGCCCGTTCAGCGCCTCGTAGACGGTGGTGCGCGACAACTCCGCTGCGCGCGGTAACCCGGTGCTCTTCGACAACGGAGGTCGCTTTGCCCGTCGCAAGTTCCGCAGCTGTTCCTTCAACTCGGCCAGGGCATCTGCCGGGCCTTCCTGCTCTCCCACGTCGCGGTCCCCCTCCAGGACGGCGTCGTCCCGTTGGTTCAGATGCGTTCATCTTGGTTGAGCCGAACATCGCCGTTCAGCGCTTCAGCCAATTTCCTTCCGTCACCCGCCACCTCGGAAGAGAAGAACCCATGGCCGCTTCGTCAACGCATCCCATGCTTCTGACCCTCGGTCCACTGATCGGCGGACTGACATAAGCATCGGTCGAGCACGTGTACGCAGATCACAGCCCCGGAAAACGGTTCGACGGTTTCGCGGAGTCCTGGCACAGTGGCGCACCATGACGGACGTCGAGCTCTTGACCGCCGCGGACATTCCACTCATGCAGGGTCTGGCACAGCGCGTCACCGCCATCCGCCCGGACCTGATCAGTGCCGACGCTTCGTACGGGGAGCTGGCCTGGGTCTGGGGCAAGGGGTGCGCCCCCTACGGGGCGAACTGGCCGCGTCGGCTGTGGTTCTCCGGTACCGAACTGGTGGCGTGGGGCTGGGCCTTCCTTCCGCACCAGGTGAGGCGCAATGACGGGTCGGTCACGGATGTCACCGGCGCCTTTCTGAGTTATCAGGTCCATCCTGACCACATCGAACTGGTCGACGAAGTGATCGAGTGGTACGACGGTGTGGCGGCCGGCCTCGAACGTACGGTGTTGCCGACGGCCGCCGAGGAGTTCGCCCTGAAGCGATGGGCGGCGCACGGCTATGAGACCGACGTGGAGGCGCTCGGTGACACCGGCGACTGGACCCAGCTCAATGAGCGGGACCTCACCGGTGTGGAGCGGCCGGTGCTCCCGGCCGGATTCCGGTTCCGCACCGCCGACGAGGCGGGACCGGAGGCCGCGGTCCGGGCCCATGTGGACGCCTGGGCTCCCTCGGCGTACTCGGCCAGAAGCTACGAGGATGTCCGGCAGACGGCGGCCTATCGCGGTGACCTTCACGTTCTGGTGGAGGCGCCGGACGGAACCATGGTGTCTTCGACGATCATGTGGCTCGACACGGCGAACAAGACCGTCGAGTTCGAGCCGGTCGGAACACATCCGGACTACCGGCGGCTCGGGCTGGCAAGGGCGATGATGCTGCACGGGATGCATCTGGCGCGGGCGGCCGGGGCCACTCATGCGACGGTCGTCTGCCTGGGGGCGCCGGGACATCCCCGGGCGCGCGGGCTGTACTACGGCCTCGGGTTCCGGGAGCTCTCGCGGGACGCGCCGCTCATCAAGACCAAGACCAAGACCACGACCGCGGGCTGAGGACCGGCCGTTCGGGCAGTCGCGGGTCCAGCCGGCGCACTCGCCGTCTACGTGATCAGTGGAGATGCTGCTCCCAGTCCGCCGGGACCTTGTCCTGGGGGCCCGGAGTGGACTGCGAAGCCGGGTGCGCGGTGGGCGGGGCCAGCTCCGGCCCTTCGTAGTACTGATCGGTCTCGATGTTCCAGAACCAGTCCTCCCCCGGTTCGAAGCTGGTCAGCAGAGGGTGTCCGGCCTCACGCGCGTGTTTCGTGCCGTGCTGCCCGGGCGAGGAGTCGCAGCATCCGATGTGCCCGCAGGCGGCGCAGCGCCGCAGGTGGAACCACCACCCGTCCACCGCCAAGCACTCCACGCACCCGGTTCCGCTGGGCATTGCGGTCGGATCGAGGCCTGGGATCTGCTGGTCTGCCATGAGGGGTACCTCTCTCGTGAGGCGCCGTGCAGGGGTCAGGCGCCGGTGTCGATGCGTGCCAGGATGCCCTTCAGCAGACCCGTTGCCTGCCCGACCTCGATGAGGTAGCCGTCCGGGTCGCGCATGTAGCAGCGCAGCTCGGCGCGCCGGTCGATGGGCGGGGTGAGGAACTCGGCTCCCTTGGCGCGAGCCGTCGCGTAGAACCCGTGGATGTCCGCCACTCGTACGTTCAGGAAGCTGGAGACCGTGTGGGGGTCCTGCGGTGTACGCAGGACTACGTCGGGTTTGTCCTCGGTGGGTCCGCCGCCGGGGTTCATGATGATCCAGCTGTTGGCGACCTTGATGATGCAGGGGTTCTCATCCAGCACCACCCTTCCCCCCAGTACGCCGGCGTAGAACGCCCGCGAGCGAGGGACGTCGCCGACCGTGAGGAAGTGCGTGAGCAGCAGGCCCTCGGCCGGTGCGGGAAGGTCCTCGGCCGGTGCGCCTTCGGAGCTGAAATCGGACATGTGCCGAGCGTATGGCGCGGGCGGCCGCCCGGCATTCCCACCCGGCAGAACCGGTCAACCGTCGCGGCCCGCGGCCAGGCCCTTGCCGCCGCCGTGCACTGGGCGGCGTTCCGCGACGGTGTCCCCCACATGGCCGTTCCTTCACCTCGCGCGTGCCGCCCGTGGACCACGGTAAGCACACGGGTGGCTGCACGGCAGGCGGTATCTCGTGATCACTCTGCCGGCTCTACGGCGCCGGCCAAGCGACGGCGGTCTCGACGGGCTGGTCGTAGTCGATGCCTTCGAGACCCCATCCGTACAGCTCGCGCAGTTGGCTCATGAACCAGTCGGCGCCGGCCGTTGAGCGGTGGATCCCGGCTTGCGGGTCGGCCCACAGTTCCCGGATACGGTCCTGCACCTGCGGATCGAGCTCCCAGCCGTCGAGGCGGATGCGGCCCTGGTAGTCCGCGGTCAGTGGGGTGGTGCCGGTGAGCTGGTCCCAGAGGTCTTCTGCCTGCTGGGCGGTGGTACGGAAGCCGTCGCCGAGAACGGCGCGGAGGAAGGAGGTGTACAGGGCGATGGAGGGGATGGCGCTGGAGGCCTGGGTGACGGCGGCGCCCGCAACGACGGTGACCGCGTGCTGCGTGCCCGCAAGGACGGTGTCGTTCAGTTGCCCGGCGGTGCGCTCCAGGTGCTCCTTCGCGGCGCCGATGGTGCCCTGACGGTAGATCGGGGCGGTCAGTTCGGAGCCGATGTAGGTGAGCGCGGCAGTGGTGAAGTCGTCGGCGAGCAGGGAGCGGTCGGCGAGGGCTTCCACCCACAGCTGCCAGTCGGCCCCGCCCATGACCTGCTCGGTGGCCTGCTTCTCGTCGTCAGTGGCGGGCTCCAGACGGATGCTGGTGACCTGGGGGGTGTGCTCGGAGAAGTCCAACGCGGGGGCCTGGTAGGGCTCTCCGAGCGGTTTGATGACCGAGTGGTGGACGGTGCCCGTGACCGGGTCGGTGCGGCGGGGCGCGGCGAGGCTGTAGATCAGGTAGTCGACCTTCCCGAACCGCTTCGCCACCAGGTCCAGTACCTGATCCTTGCCCTCCTGGGAGAAAGCGTCCGCGTTGACGAAGACGAAGTCGCTGCCCGCCTCGTCGGCGAGGCGGGCCGCGGCCGCGGTGCGGTACCAGCCCGCGGTGGCGGTACGCCGCTCCGTCTCGGCTCCTTCGTAGGCGACTCCAACGCCCCGGATGCCGTGCTGCCGCAGCCCGGTGAGCAAGGTGGCCAGACCGTAGCCCGCGCTGTGGCCCAGGAGCAGCACCACCGGGCTGCCGGTGTTGCCGCGCGCCGGGATCTGCTCCCACATTCGGGTGACCGTCTCGGCGGAGCCGGCCGGGTGGGAATTGACGATCAGAAAGCCGCGCTGCTTCAGGTCGATGTGCCGGAGGCTCAAGGGTGGGTATCCGTTCCGCTGGTCGGGTGAGGCGATCATGGAAGTGGACGATCAGCTCAGCCAGGGCTGGGCTGAGCTGATCTGGGCTGTCGATTCCAGGATTCCGCTCCAAATGTCCGTCTTCGGGCAGGGTATCGGCGTCCTGCGTGGTGATCCCTGCGAGCGCGGTACGGAGAATCCGCTCGCGGGTTGTCGATTCCGGCCTTGACGGCGCTCCTCGTTCGGCAGCCGTAAGGCCGCCGTCTCCCTGCCGCATCCCCGGCAGACGTCCCGTGCGACCACGGCGGGGAACGGCAGGCGGGCTTCCAACTCGCGCCCCGCGCCTGGCGCGACGGCGAAGACGCCTCCGGCCTCCCACAGCCGGGTCTGCCCTGGGCAGGCTGCACCGTCCTGGCCACCGACGCCGACACCCTCCACGCCTTGCGGGCCGAAGCCGTCGCCAAGGGAGACGAGTTGCTGATCATCGACATGCCGGAACTCGCGCAGACCTCACGCGTCTACAACGAATACCTCGACCAGCTCACCGGCATCAAGACCGAGGACCTGACCTACTGCGCCATCAGCCTCGTCGGCCCTCGCAACAAGATCGACGGACTGGTCCGGAAGCTTCGTCTGCTCCCCTGACCGACACCGCGCGCGGCGGGCCGGACGTCGAAGATCAGCGGGTTCGACGCACTTCCGGGTGCAGGTCCAGGTCCACGTCCGGTTCCACGTCCGGCTCCAGGGAGGCGAAGAGGAAGGTGCGGTGCGGATCCCAGTCCGTGCCGAGCCTGAGCCTGCTCCTCAGTTGGGCCCAGCCGAGCGGGGCGGCGGCGATGACCCACGCGTCCGGACTCGGCGCCGTCAGCCGTACGGCCGACCGCAACCAGGAGGCCGCCTGCTCCGGCCAGTCCACGACCGCGACGACCGTTCCCCCGCCGGCCTGCCACGCGGCGGTGAAGGCTTCGGCCGCCGCCCGTGAAGCCGCGTCGCGGCTGTGCCCGACCGCGACGGTCGAGGCGCCGACGGCAGGCGCCGTCAGCAGAGCCAGCAGCGAACGGAGTTCAGCCTCGGCGTGCGGAGCGGGCGGTGGCATCCCGGCGTACTGGGCGGCCTGCGCCGCCGGCATCAGCGGGGAGCGGGAGAGATCCCGCGACTGCCGTCCGGTCATGTCGTGCCCTCCTTATCCCATCGTGCTCGGCACGCTGGGCTCTCCTGCTGGGATTTCCAGCGCCGGTACTCCCTCGGCAGGCAGACGGCGCACGGACGGTAGCCCGCGGCCACCGCCGTAGCCTCGTCGCGGAAGAAGACCCGGTCACGTACGTAACCGCCCTGGGCAATGACCCGCAGAGCCGACCGGCAGTCGAGCCGCCCGTACAACCGGCCGCGCCGGTGTCCGCCGAGGGTGCCCGGCACCGTATCGCGGAACGTCCGTCCGCACGGGCCGACGAGGGTGTAGCGGGCGACACCGGCGCCCACCGCCGGTTCCGGGTCCGGGTCAGGCAACTCCGAGGCGGGCTGGTGCATGTCAGGCGGCATCGTGGAAGACCAGGCCCAGGGCGTGGCGGCGGCCGGACCGTACGGTGCTGACGCCGTGCCGCATACCGCCGGCCGACCACCCCCGGGTGGAACGGATGGGCCGGTCCCGGGTGGTGAAGATCAGGCCGTGCCCCTGCGGCAGGACGGTGGTGATGCCGCGCGACTGCGCCCGGGGCCGCTGTTCGACCAACAGGAACTCCCCACCGGTGTAATCCGTCCCGTAGGCGTCGAGACCGACGACCACCTGGAGCGGGAAGAGCATGTCGCCGAAGACATCGCGGTGCAGGGCGTTCCAGTCGTCCGGCCCGTAACGGAGCAGGATCTGCGCGGACCTGTCCTGGCCGGCCGCGTGACACATCTCGATCCACTCCTCCAGGTCGTCGGGCCACGGAGCCGGCCGCCCCAGCCGCTGCGCCCAGTCACGGGCGACGGTGAGCAGCCGCGGGTACAGCGCTCGCCGCAACTGCCGTACCGGCTCCGGAAGATCATGGGTGAAGTAGCGGTACTGACCCGAGCCGAAGCGGTGACGGGCCATGTCGACGGTGGAACGGAAGCGGTCGGCGTCGTCGTACAGCGCGGTCAGGGCACGGCACTCGTCAGGGGTGAGCAGCGGCGGGGTCACGGCACAACCCTGGGCGTCGAGCTCGGCGGCCACGGCGGTCCAGTCGGCGGCGGCCACCCTGCGGCGAGCCTCGGTGACGGTGAAAGCGGTAGGCATACGGTTCTCCGGAGTGGGTGAGGCCGGATCGATCCGCGATCCGGCCGGCGGCCGGCCGACTGGACCGCGGTCTGCGCGGCTCGGGGTCCTACGGCGGTGGCGGCGCGGTCGGCTGGACGCGCGTCAGATGAGAACGGGCTGCAGGGCCCCTTCGTGGATCAGGAGGTCCTGCTTGCGCTCGACACCGCCCGCGTAACCGCGCAGCGAGCCGTCCGCCCCGATGACCCGGTGGCAGGGGCGCACCAGGAGCAGTGGGTTGGCCCCGATCGCCGCACCCACGGCGCGGACCTCCGCGCGCTCGACACCGAGTTGATCCGCAAGGTGCCCGTAGGTGGTCGTCGTGCCGTACGGGATGTCGTCCAAAGCCCGCCAGACACGCTGCTGGAACTCCGTGCCCGTGGGCGCGAACTTCAAAGCGAAGGTCCTCGCGCTCCCGTCGAAGTAGGCGCGGAGCTGACGTGCCACGTCGGCGAAAACCTCGTCGTCGCGCCGCCAGTCCTCCTGAACCACCCCCGCCCCCTTCTGCCCCGGCATCGACAGCGACGCGAGCGCAACGCCGCTCCTTGCCGTGGCGGACGCCTCGCCCACCAGGAGAAGGTCACCGAGCGGACTTCCGGCAATGCTGTAGAGCGTCATGATCGTGGTCCCTTCGTAGCTGTTCTCACCTCCTACTATCCGTGGGACGGAACGCCGGAGCTGGCGGAAATCGGACACGGCGTTCATCGCCCGCTGCCGAGGTCGTGGATCTAATGCAGGCGCTGGAGGCCAGCGGAGGACGTCATGACCAGAGCCGGTTCATGACATCCCTGATCGGAGATCCTGGCGTCAGAGCGACCCGTGTAGCTGTCGACGAACCTCGGAGGCGCGCACATGCCGTCGACATCACCATCACCATCACGGCCGGGTAAGGACGAACCTCCCCAGAGGCGCTCGCGCTCCCCACTTGGTTTCCTACTCAACCGAGGGCTGGAGGAGGTGGCGGACCCGGGCCGCGGAGAGCCGTGCTTCAACCCCGGCGGTTAGGTTGCGGCGAGGATGTGTCGCGTTGCCGCGAGGTTGGCCAGTGTTCGAAGCCGCCCGAAGTAGGAGGCGCAGTACTTCTCGTTGATCACGGGCACGATCTTGACGAGGTCGTCCATGCACCTCCAAAGGTCGGCAACGCCATTGTCGTCGAGTCCTCCGTTCAGCTCTCCCTGGACGAGGCCGGCGACGTCGGCATCCAGGAGGATCAGCTCCACTCCCCCAATGTCCGCGCCCCGGAAGCCGGCGGGGAACACTGCGTGCCGGTGTTCCTCCCACAGCCGGGCAAGACGGTCTTCAGGCTGCGTTCCGTTCAGGTCAGCGGCTTTCGCCTCTGCCGCAGATGGTGGGCGAAGGAGCAGGGAAACAGCGTCGAAGACGGCACGCACCATGTCCATGGCGCCGGCTGGACCGAGGGCGGCACTTGTCGCGGCACCCTGCGTGAGCTTGTCGCGCAGAAGCCGGCTGCGGTCGAGTTCCGCGGCGAGTTCGGCCGGGTTGAGCCCTGCGTCGGTGGCCCGCTCGATCAGATCCTGAAGCGGGCGATTGACGGCCAGCCGCTCGGCAAGGACATGCTCCAGAGCGAACAGGGAATGCGTGACGGCGACGGTGGCGAACTCATACCGGTAGTAGGAGTGCCGGATGAGCTCCCGGGAGGTTTCCATCACGCTCATGACGTACATCGACGCATCGCCGGGCAGGACCAGATCGGCGACCAGGGCGTGCATGTCCGCATAGTCGAGAACGACGTCGCGGGCGCGCGGGTCCGGTACTGGTACGGGGAGTGGGCCAGGCAACGGCGGCAGGGTACTCACCCGCGCAGTCTTGTCGTCCGGGAGCCACCGGAGCCACCGGATTTGCTCGAGGCGGTCGGCGACGACCCCTTACCGCCTGTCGCCCCTGGCCTGTCCTCCGACCTCAAGGACGTCGAGCATGTGACGTTCAGTGTCTCTGAGTCCGCGTTCGAGATCTGCCCGGGTGGCTGAACAGGGTTGCAGGTCTCCTCAGGAGAATGCCGTCTCCGCCAAGGAGAGCCCCTCGCGGGCCTCGTGCGAGAGCACCAGCCGGGGCGAATGCCGCGGCGCCTGACGAAGGTACTGGTGGTATCCGGTGGCATGGAACTTGAGGTCGAAGCCGTCACCTTCGATATGCCAATGCGGGTGGGCAAGGCTGCCGTCCGAGACCGATCTGCGGAGGTGGTCAATGTCCAGACTCATGCCCATCCCCTTGAAATCGAGATCACCTTCCATATCCCAGATGTCCTCGAACACGAGCGTGGAGGGTGCGATCCAGAAGCTGAAGTGTGTCTCCGGCGGGACCGGATGCACCCACCGGACGATGTAATCGATGTCGAGCAGCAGACGTGGCAGCGAGTTCTCGGAAGGTCCTGGCTGCACGCACAGGGCGTGGATGGTGACATCGTGCCATCCCATCTCATCGAAGTCAGCGTCGCTCCAGATGCTCTTCGTCAGACCCGACTCCGCGTGTGTCCCTGTGCTCATAGCGGCATCCAAGCAGAACAGGGGGGTGACGTCACCGTCGCGGTCCTGAACGTTCGCGGCGACCGCGTGCACGGCGAGCAGCGGGCCGAGCGTATCGGCGGCGGGGACGGTGTCGGCGGTGCGGGCGGACTGGGAGTCGATCAGCCCCGAGCCCGGCCCATGACGTGCTGAACCGCGATCAGGGCTCGGGCGGTGACTGCGGAAGGCGCGTCAGGAGATCGTGTGCGGCTGTGAGAATGTTGCTCCTGATCTCGTCGATGGTGATGTCCCATTCCTCGTTCCAGTCGCCCAAGATGATGGCCCATTCGACGATGGGCTGCAGCACTTCGGGGTAACCGAGTTCCATCGCTGCTTCGACCCAAATCATGTCGGCACCGGTGGCCGGATCGACATCCCCGTCGGCGATGAGCAGGGCCCACCAGCGGGCGAGTGCCCACCGGGCGTCGTCCAGATCGACAGGCAGCCGGTAAGTGAGTCCGAGTTCATCCACCACGCGGTCGAACAGCTCGGGTGCTTCGGGCTCCTCTTTCTTTCCCAGGCCGGCGAGGAGTGGAATCGAGGGAGAGTCGACGTTGGCAAGGAGAGCATCGAGCCCGGTCTGGATGAGCCGGTCGGATCCCACCTGACGTCCCATCTGGCAGCCGAACGCGCGCTCCTTGGCGAGCATCCGCAGCCTTCGGATCGCCTCGGTCCTGGTCATGTTCGCCTCTTCTGCCGACTGCGGGAAAAGGCATATCCTGTCATCCCGGCGATGCCACTCGGTAAGGGATAAACGCCTTCGACGCGCGGCGAGGCCCGGTCGGTGATGTTCCTGTAGTGGCGGCTACCGGGTGGACGAGTGCGGACAGCGATGGACACTCCTCGCTCCGGTCGGGCCTGGAAAGTGGACACCGCCTGACACGAGTCTGTGTGCATGAGCGTTGCAAGCGCGCAGACGAACAGGGAGCAGCCCACCGATCCACTCGGCAGGGAGCGGCTCCACCGCTCGTCCCGGCCGCCGTAGCTCTGCGCCCATCACCGCCAGCACCCTCCCACCTCCCAGACACACCCCTCCCCCGGGATGCCGACCGTCGGCGGCCCACCGCGGGCCACCACCGGTCGCGCCCGTACCCACACCCCAAGGAGCATCACCATGATCTCGACCTCCCGCCCGTCCCGTGCCATCACCGTGCTGATCGCCGCCGCGGCCCTGTGCGCAACCACCGCCACCACCGCCCACGCCGCAAACTCCGAACACCGGCAGCCGAGGATCGTCGCGGACTGGGCCCGCGCATGGAACGGCACCGACCCGCAGGCGCTCGGCGCCCTGTTCACCACCGGCGGCACCTACGCCGACCTGGGCGTGGGCATCACTTTCCACGGCCCCCAGGAGATCGCCGGGTGGAAGGCCCGCGCCGACAGTCTCATCGACAACGTCCACGTCACCGTGCGCACGGCCCACCGCGACGGCAACCGCATCACCGTCAAGGCCGTCTACTCCGGCCACCTCAAGGGCGCGCCCAAGCCTTTCGCCGTGCCGATGACCACGCTCCTCGACCTCGACCGGAACCACTGCCGGATCACCTCCGATGAGGACCACTACAGCCTCACCACGGTCCTGGCCCAGTCCGGCCTTCCCACCGACTGGACCCCGCCCACCAATTGACGTTCGACCAGACCACGGCCCGGATCACAGGCCCGTATCGGTGCGTCGAGCCCCGGGCAACCGCCCGCGCGCCGGCTGGAGCTCCGGATGCTGTCCGACGTCGAACACAAGGACTGCCGGGGGCTGACGAGCATGCCGGCCTGGCCCGCCCGCCATGAGGCAACACATCCTGCGCGGCACGCACCGGGAAGTGGATGCGGCCCGCAAGGCGGATTTCAGGGGGTGGCCAGGCGGTCGAGGGTTTGGATGATGTCGTCCTCGGTCGTGGTCGGGTTGATGGTGCACAGGCGCAGGACGCTGCGGCCGTGCACCGTGGTGGAGGTGACGGCCGCGTAGCCGCTCGCGGCGAGGGAGGCCGCGCGCGTGGCGTGCGCGCCGTCCCCGCCGTGGGTGAGTGCGAAGGTGACCACTCCCAGCTGGGCCGGGGTGACGACCTCCCACCGCGGGTCGGCGCGCAGCCGGCTCTCGGTGAACTCGGCGAGCGCGATGCCCTGCGAGATCGCTGCCCTGATGCCCGCCGCGCCGTACACCCTGAAGGTCAGCCACAGCTTGAGGGCACGGGAGCGGCGGCTGAGTTCCAGCGACCGGTCACGGAGGTTGACCTCGCCGCCGGCCGCGGAGGTGTTGAGGTATTCGGCGTTGATGGTGAACGCTCGCTCCAGCGCCCCCGGGCGCCTGACGAGAACGCAGCCCACGTCGTACGGCTGGAACAGCCACTTGTGGGGGTCGATGACGAGGGAGTCGGCGCGTTCCATGCCCGCCAGGGCGGCTGCGCCGGTGGCACTCAGGGCGGCGGGAGCACCGTAGGCGCCGTCGATGTGGAACCACAGGCCCTCGGCCCGGCAGAGGTCGGCGATCTCCGGCAGCGGGTCGACGGTCCCGGTGTTGGTCGTGCCGGCGGTCGCGACCACCATCAGGGGCCGGCGGCCGGCGGCACGGTCGGCGGCCACCGCCGCCGCCAGTTCCCCGACCGGCATCCGCAGCTGCTCGTCGCTGCGCAGAACCCGTACGTGGTCGGGCGGGAACCCGAGGGCCCGCAGGTCCCGCGCGATGGAGGAGTGGGTCTGGTCGGTGAGATAGGCGACTCCGTCGCCGAGTTCCGCCCGGGCCGTCGCGAAGGCGGTGAGGTTGGCGAGCGATCCGCCGCTGACGAGGATGCCGTCGGTACCCTCGGGCATGCCCAGCAGCTCCCGGAGCCAGTCGACGACGACCAGTTCCACGGTCGTGGGGCCCGACCCGCCGCCCCAGGACGTCGCGATCGCGTTGTGGCCGGTGCCCAGCCACTCCCCGAGCACGGCCGCGAAGGACGAGGGCCCGGGCACCCGGGCGAAGTACCGCGGATGGTCACCGTGCTGCATGTTGGCGAGCGCCGTGTCCACGAGGGTCCTGATCGCCCGGTCGGCGTCGCCCGGCACCTCAGGCACCGGACCGCCCAACACCGCCCGCAGTTCCTCCGGCGTGCCCTGCTGGATCGCCGGCCCGTCCGCCCGGGACTCGCAGTGGTCGACGACCAGGTCCACGACGAGATGACCGAGCCGTCGCATCTCCTTCGGCGTCATCCCCAGCGCGTCGGCCGGCCGACGCGGGCCCGATCCATGATCCTTCTCCACGCGAACCTCCGGGCAGCCGGGCGACGGGGCACCCGCACGGTACCGCGTGGCTCTACCCTGCCCATCCGCTCCACGGGCATCCCCCAGCAGAGTCAGGCAGTGGAGCGGCACGTCCGGGGCCAGCACCGGTCCACGCCCAGACCGGTCTGTGGAACCAGGCCGGCACTTCGCTGGGATCGGAATCAGCGGGTTCTCTACCTGCTCCCCGGCGCGTCCTCTCCCGCCCGCCGACCGTCCGCCAGGCCCTCGGCTGCGCGGCCTATGCGGATCACCGCGTACCGCTCGCCCTCCCCCGGCGGCCGCGTCCATGAACGGGTGGTCAAGGTGTGCAGCCGTCCATTCACGATGGCATGACGTGGCAGAGACGCACGGAACTCACCGGCCACCGCTTCCAGTAGCGACCGTTCCACCTCGGCCCCGTCCTCCAGGGTGCCGAAGAACCGGCTCGGATCCAGTGCCCTCGGTATTTCCCCGCTCTGTTGGATCTCTCCGTCCGCGTACGTGAATGCGTACTCCTCCGCACCGTCTCGCGCCACCGAAAGGTGGAAGAACGGGTCACCATGCCAGGGCCTCAGGCCGCTCCACACCACCACCGCACGGGTGCCCGCGCCGGCGGCCGCGGCCGGGGAGACGAACCGTCGCTGGTCGAACGGGGCAGGATCGCCGTCGAAGGCGAAGCTCCAATCGGTGCCGGCCCGACCGACCGCCATCAGAGCCCTGTCGTCGTAGGACGAGAACTCAGTCCGGCCGTGCAATGACCTTTGGCGCGCCTCCCCGAGGGTCATGGGTTCGTTCAGCTCCATGCCGTCCCCGTCCGTGAGGCATCCGGGCAACTCCTCCGGCTCCACGCCCTCCACCAGGACGAACCGGTAGGACGTACGGTTGTTGCCCGGGTCCGGTTCCGCGAGCCACGCCAGGTCGGTGGGGTCGAGTGCGGCCGTCGGCGTCGGTGCCTGGCCCGCCTGCCCGCCCCGAGGCGTGGACAGCAGCTCCCGGCCCCGCTCCGGAGTCAGTAGCGGCCCGAGCACGGGGTCGGCCACCCACCCCAGCGGCGCCAGATGATACGGTCCCAGCGGTTCCCACAGGGGCAGAGCGTTCATCAGTGTCCGCCAAGCCTCGTCGGTGTCTCCCCACCGTGCCAGCTCCCACGCCCGCTCGACCGCTTCCCCGAACGGTCCGGCCGCCGTGTACCGGTAGGTGTGGTTCCTCACCTGGTTCAGCGTCGCGTAGGCCGAGGACACCAGGTCGTCGTCGGCGCCCCGCAGAGGGAACGTCAGTGTCGAGTCGGCCCGGTACGAGTGCGCCGCGTGCTCGGCGACCAGCGGGGGCAGCAGCTCGGGAGCGTACTGCGGGTCCGTCACCAGGCCGTCGTAGTCCACCATGTACCTCTCTCCGAGCAGGCGGCGTATCTGGTCGCCGAGCCCGGCGGCCCGCGGTCTGCTGTACGCCTTGGCCTCGTCCAGCATCTTCACGGCCGCTTCCCAGCCACCGCGCAGCGCCTCCAGCCGGGCCTCCTCCACCAAGGCGTCCAACGTGCGCGTCGTGTCGCTGGCGAACAGCGGCTCCCCGTCCCGGCGGTGCACCAGCAGGCTGTGGAACTCCCGGTACATGTCCCGCAGGAACTCGAGGAAGTTCGCGTGCCGCGCGGGCGGCTCGGCCCGCCAGCTCGCCCACGTGTACACGGCCCACTCACCGTTCTCGTCCACGTCCTCGGGATCCATGAGGACGTAGGCGATGTCGGACTCGACATCGAGCTGCAGTCCGCGCCGCCAGATGTCCGCCTCCTGCCGTTCCTCGGGGCCGGCGTCCTCGTCCAGATACTCCTCGAACAGGACCGCGAGTCCCGACTCATCGTTGTGCCAGCGCGCGGCCTCGGTGCCCGCCAGCAACGACACGGACCCGCCCGCATGCCGCAACCCGTCGCTGACCTTGAGGAACTCCCGGTACGACGGGGGCATCCGCCGGCCAAGGCACTCCTCCATGGCTGCGATCCGCTCCTCGGACGCGGCCGGGAACCCCAGCCAGCGCGCTTGCCGCGCGCTTTCGTCGCCTTCGTCCTGCGTCTCGCCGTCGGGCAGGGAATCCGCCCACTCCCCGCTCCACCTGAGCAGGAAGGCCCGCCAGTCGAATGCCGTGGTGTCCGTCATGCGCCCGATGCTGCCACCCGCCACTGACAGTGCTCCGCTGCTTGTTGTGGACAACCGGCCGGGACGTCAGCAGGCGGCGGCCAACGCTGATCGCACGCCGTGGCGCTACTGACCGGCGCAGCAGGGGTGCTGTTCAACACCGCCTATCCGCCGTTCTTCGCCCACCTGGTGCCCCGCTCGTCCTACCTCGACGCGAACAGCAAGCTCAGTGCGAGCCGTTCCGCGTCATACGTCGCCGGCCCGGCGATCGGTGGCGCTCTGGTCCAGGCGCTCACCGCTCCCGTCGCCGTCGTCGTCGACGCCCTGACGTTCCTGGCGTCCGCGATTCTGGTCGGTCGGGGTTCCACCGACGAACCGGCGGCCGCCCCTGACCGAGCGACACCCCCGCTGCTACGGCGTGCCAGGGAGGGGCTGGTATTCGTTGTCCGTCACCCAGTACTCCGGGCAAGCCTCGGGTGCGCGGCGACCGTCAACTTCTTCACCTTTGTCGCGGGCAGCGGACTGATCGTGCTGTTCGCCAACCGGAACCTCGGACTGACCGCGGGAGTCATCGGCATGGCGTTCGGGATCGGCGCCACCGGCTCGCTCCTGGGCGCGGTGATCGCCCCGAAGGTCGCGCGAAGGCTCGGCGTGGGGCGCAGCATCGTCGTGGGCGCTGTGTTGTTCCCGGCGCCGATCGCCATCGCCGCTGCCGCGGGCGGCCCCCTCTGGTCCCGCGCCGGAGCCTTGGCCCTGACCGAGTTCCTCTCCGGCGTCGGCGTCATGCTCTTCGACGTCAACCTCAACTCGCTTCAGGCGACCGTGATCCCCGATGGCATGCGCAGTCGCGTGGCCGGCGCGTACAGCACGATCAATTACGGGTTGCGTCCTGTGGGCGCCGTCCTCGGTGGCCTCCTCGCTACGCTCATCGGCCTCCGGGCGACCCTCCTCATCGGTGCCGTCGGCGGAGCGCTGTCGCTGTTGTGGCTGCTGCCCTCGCCGATACCCCGCATCCGCTCCCTGGCTGCCGACAATCCGGTACCTCCGGACAGCGACACGGATGCGGACGCGCGACCCTTGCCTGCCTGACCCGCCGCGGATCGCCTGTGCTACCGGGAATCCATGGCCCCTTCTCGATGATCGGCTGAGCAATCGCTTGGCCAGTCCCCGGAGGAGAGATCATCATGTGGGGATGTCTGAGAACCAATTCTCTGGAGAACCGGCTGTA
Organism: Streptomyces fildesensis; assembly: GCF_016107395.1. Classification (GTDB taxonomy): domain Bacteria; phylum Actinomycetota; class Actinomycetes; order Streptomycetales; family Streptomycetaceae; genus Actinacidiphila; species Actinacidiphila fildesensis. Next base: position 43,010 of record NZ_JAAIKO010000016.1, on the reverse strand, counting down.
GTGCGGCTCCCTCGGTACACGAGGACCGAGCAGGACGAGATCCTCGGCGCCGGCGATGATCCCTTCGGTGTTGCCGCGACCGGTTTGACCTGGCTGCCCAAGGAAGAACACTTCGGCATCAGACACCGCGACCGGCTGGTGGCACACGCCGGCTTGCTACGGCTGCCGGTTGCGATCGGCGACACGAAGACAGAGGTGGTGGGCGTCGGCGGGGTGGCCGTAGCACCCCACATGCAAGGCCAGGGGCTCGCCCGGCTCGTGCTCGCAGCGGCACTCGACCACGCACGCACGATGGGTCCACAGCACGCTCTCCTGTTCTGCCGGCCCCCTCTCATGCCGCTGTACCAGCGCCTGGGATGGCACCCGCTCGACAGGGACGTCCTTGTCGAACAACCCGACACCCGCTTGGTGACCATGCCACTGCGGACCATGGTGATCGCCCTGCGCGACAACGCGTACTGGCCTCCGGAGCCAGTGCGGCTGTTCTCCCTCCCGATGTGACGGGCCCCGGCCGCACCGGTTGTCGGCTACGCGGCGGCACCCAGCGAAGGGAACAGGGTCTGCGCCCTTGACCTGGGTCGACCGCTCCGCGCCGATGGCACGGTACTGCTCGCGTCGGTCACTTCCGCTCCAGCGCGGCCAGCCGCAGCTCAAGTTGGTCAACCCGGTGTCGTAGCAGGGCGACCTGTGCTTCCAGGCTGACCTCCCGTTCCGCCCTGCGCTGAATGCGCGGTGACGCGGCGGCGCGCTCGATCACCGCGTCCAACTGGACCAGGCGCTGTGGCCCGTTCGGGCCGTCCGCCAACCGGGACTGGATCTCGCCGTTGCGGTACCAGGACCGCAGGGCCGAGCGGGAAACGCCGGTCTCAGCCTCCGCCTTGCCCAGCGTGACCCAGGGTGTCTCATCCAGATGCTCGAACAGCTCGAGCTCGTTCTGCCAGCGCGCGAGCCGGTCCTCCCAGTCCGACGGTGACTCCATCACACCCTCCCTTCAACACAGTTACCCTGTCAATAGCAGTGTATTGACAGGGTTGAGACCATGGAACCATGCCATTTGAAAGGTTCACTCCGGAAGCCCGCAAGGTGGTCGTCACGGCTCAGGAGGAGGCGAGGCTGCTCAGGCACAACCACATCGGCACGGAGCACATCCTGTTGGGGCTGCTCGACGCGCCCGACAGCACGGCGGCGAAAGTCCTGCACCGGCTCGGATACAACAAGCAGACGGCGCAGGCCGATATCGCCGCGGTGGTCAAGCCCGGCACGCAGGAGCTGAGCGGCCATATCCCCTTCGCTCCGCAAGCGAAGAAGACACTCGAACTCGCCCTCCGCGAGGCGCAGCAGCTGCACCACACCAACATCGGGACGGAACACATCCTCCTTGCCCTGGTCAGCGAAGGTGAGGGCGTCGGCGCGAAAATCCTTGCCGAGCGGATCAATCCGATCAGCAAGATCCGTGCCGCCGTGCTGGCGTCGTCGGAGGGATCGCAGGACGTCACGGCCGGCCCCTGGCCTGCCGGCACATCTGCCACCGAGGACACCCTGTCCGCCGCCGGCGCGCTGGCCGGTGGCGCACCGGTCGGCAGCCATCACCTGTTGGAGGCGATGCTGCGCGCGGAGAACAGCATGGCGGCCAAGGTGCTGCGCGAACTCGGAGTCGACCCGAAGGCGGTCGCCGCCAAGATCGACGCACTGGATCCGGAGACGACCACGGACGCGAACCCGGAGGAAGCCGCCGCGCGCACGATGGAGATCCGGCTGGTCGACGATGAGGTGCACGTGATCCTGCGGGACCCGACAACCGTCACGCTCGCCAAGAAGGTCACCGAGCTGGCCAACGGCCCGATCCAGGGCGTCGGGCCGGTGGCCGGCATGTTCGTCCCGCTCTGGCGGTCGGCCAACCAACTGCTGCTGCAGGTCCAACGTGTGCTGGAACCGGAACCCGAAGAGGACGGATCCGCCGCGGGCAACGTGGCCAAGGTCGTACGCGCGGTCCTCGCACCCCGGCTCCGCCGGTGAGCCGGCCGATCAGCGGGCGAGAACCTGTCGTCGGGACGAGCAAGGACAGCCCGGGGTGCGGTGATTCGGAGGCCCCCATGACCATCAGCAGCGTTGGCGCCGGCTTGGGCGGCCTGGCCCTTGCTCGTGTGCTGCACATGAACGGCATCGACGCCGTGGTGTACGAACGGGAATCGTCGCGTGGCGCGCGCGGTCAGGGTGGCATGCTTGATCTGCACTCCGGGACCGGGCAGCGGGCGTTGCGCGAGGCCGGCCTGCTCGACCGGTTCCACGCGATTGCCCGTCGTGAAGGCCAGGACCTGCAACTTCTCGAGCCGGACGGCACCCTGCTGCTGCAGGAGCACACGCCCGACGACGCCCCGCTCGAACGCACCAGCGCCGCCGGCCGGCAGTCCGCGCACATCCAGGAAGTCCTGGAGTCGCCGGACGCCGGCCAGAAAATGCTCGCATTCTTCCAACCTGGCTGAAGACAGCCGATCCGACCAGGCAACCGGCCGCCCAGCAAGCCAGCGCAATCACCTGGGGCCACACGGCCGGCGACCACCGACGCAGAAAGCGCACGACATGACCACAGTTCTGATCACCGGCGGCACCTACGGCATCGGGGCGGGATTCGCCCGGCGATTTGCCGCTGACGGGCACGACCTCGTACTGGTCGCCCGCGGCAAGGAGCGCCTGGACGCCGTCGCCGCCGACCTCCACACCCGCTACGGCGTGTGCGTCGACACCATCGAGGCCGACCTGACCACCGTGGAAGGTTGCGCCCGGGTCGAGGACCGACTGCGGAACAGCACCATCGACATCCTGGTGAACAACGCCGGCCACGCACTCCCGGCACCGTACCCGCGCAGCCCGCTCGCGGACGAAGAGCGGATGATCGACCTCCTGATCCGAGTCCCGCTTCGGCTCACCCAGGCTGCGATCCCCGGGATGGCCGAACGCCGCCACGGCGTGATCCTCAACATCGCATCCGTTGCTGGTCTCCTGCCCACCGGCACTTACGGAGCGGCCAAAGCCTGGTTGATCCGTTTCAGTGAATCCCTCCGCTTCGACTTCAAGGACCAAGGCATACGCGTCCTCGCAGTCGTTCCCGGGTTCACCCGGACCCCGGGCGCGGCGGGCATTCCGGTCGCCGACTGGCTCTGGCTCGAGGTGGACCAAGTAGTGGAAGAAGCGATGAAGGACCTGCGGCGGGGCGCGCCCGTCAGCATCGCCGGTTGGCACTTCAAGTTGTACGACCAGGCAGTCCGGCATCTGCCGCGCCGGATTGTCGCGGCCATGGCCCGCTCGCGTAAACCGCGTACATAGCCGCCGGCTCTGCATGGCAGGAGGAGATTCTCTGACGGATCAGCAGGACGAGGAGGAGGCGCTGTGACCGTCGATGCCTGGCGCGGAGGGGTCTACCGCTGGAAGACTCCGGAGGCCGCCTGACGGCAGAGCTCAACATGTCCACCGACGAGCTCGCCGGGATCGGAAAGGAGACCGACCAGCACCCCGTCGCCCCCGAATGCCGCAAAGGCCACCGTCAGCTGAATCACCTCAGGGCCCTGCCTGCGGGACCCTGAGACAAACCCGGAAGCTTCCTGGACGTGCGCAGCAGTAGTCGATGGAGCACCGTTGAGGTGGAGGTACGCCATGAAGCACTACGAGACGCGGATCTTGCTGTACTGGACCGAGGGCCAGTTGGCCCGAGGCTGGACCGACAGCGATCACGACTCGGACGATCCGATGGGGCTCGCCGAAGAGGCCAAGGCACGCATGCTGAGGATGCGGGCGGCCGGCCAGATGCCCACGCAGGCCGAGGGCTTGACGTGGACAGAGGTGGAGCACGGCGCCGTGCAGGTGTACGGATACGGAATGGGACATCACGAGACCCCCGTGGCCGAGGTGGGCCTGTTCTGAACTACATGGCCTCTCCTTAGGCGGTAGCGCGCGCTCTGCGAGGTTCTGTCCGCTCTTCCGTAGTGGCTACGGCAGTCTGCGCGACGAAGCACGGCTGTTGGCGCCGGTCGACACCCAGGTGGCCACGTGGATCCGCGCTGTCGCGCCCGGACTCAACCGGACGGTGTGACCGGTGACCACACGCCGAACAACTGCTCGGCACCCCATTCCTCGAACCGTTCCACCGCGGTGAACCCCAGCTTCGCCGCGAGGCGCATCGAGCGCGCGTTGGCGGTCTGGGTGGTGAGCACCACCGGCTCGCCGGGAAGCGCGTCGGCGAACCAGCCGAGTGCCGCTGCGCATGCCTCGGCGGCATACCCATACCCCCACGCCTCGGGCAGGAACATGTAGCCCAGCTCGGCCTCGCCGCCCTCCGGACGGACGTGACCCGGACGCTCCGCGTCACGCCGATCGAGCAGCTGGATGTAGCCGATCATCGCCCCGCCGAGCTCGACCACGAAGAAGCCGGGGCGCCGCCCGGGCACTTCGGGCACGGTGCGCTCGAGCTCATCACGCGGCCGAGCGCCGCCGACATACGTGCCGACCTCCGGCGAGGCGGACAGCTCGATGCACGCCGCACGGTCCCGCGCCTCGGACGCACGGAGCACGAGGCGCTCGGTCTCGATCGGGGCAGGTGGCCAAGCGACGTGTCCGGGCTCAGTCATGGCGGCAATCTATCGCGCGCCCGCATGCGGGAGCCCCAGTACCGGCCCACGAGGCGGCCGACCTACCGTCTTCGACAAGCAGACCCGCACGCTTTAGTAGGGCACCGTGCCGCACCAGGTCTGCGCCCAGGCGGAGGCGCCGTACTGGTTGGCCGCGCGTACCGCGACGCAGATCTCGTCACCGGAGAACGGGCCGTTGATCACATACTTGGTGCCGCTGGTGGACAAGACGCTGTCGACGTTCTTCGTGGTGAAGTTGCTGCCCTTGTTGGTGTAGTGGATGTCGTACCGGGTCGCTCGGGAGATCGCCGACCAGGACACCGTGAGCGGCATGTTGCACGCGCCGACGCAGGAATTGTTGTACGCGACGTTGTAGCCCGTCATGGCGGGCGGCCGGGAACCGGCGGGCGTGGTGGCGGGCTTGGTGGCCGGCGAGGTCGCGGGCGGCCTGGGGGGCGAGCCGACGGTACTGGACGGACCTCCGCCGCCCGGGCCCGAAGGGCCGGACCCACCTCCGGACCCGCTGCCGCCGGCGGTTGGACTGCTGTTGCCGCCACCCCCCGGCGGCGCCGAACTCCCAGCGCCCCCCTGGGCGTTCTGCCCACCCGTGACGCCCTGTGCTGTGGCGGGCGAACCGCCTCCTGTGCCGGGTGCGTTACTGCCCGCAGGAGCAGCACTCACGCTGCCGGACGGCGGCTTGGCCTCCGCTCCGGCCCCGCGGCCGCTGTCGTAGGTATGGAGCAGCGCGGCCGTGCCGCCACCGACGGTGATAACGGCGACGATGGGCAGCACGATGAGCGTGCTCCGCCGACGGGGCCGCCGTTCGCGCTCCCCCGTTGTGGCGCCCCCTGGGGCCGGCATGACGTCGGGGGTCCCGCTCTGCGGCCGCAGCCCGACGGTCGCCCGGTCCACCGGCTCCTCCCGAAGCGGCGCCGCCTCGGCGTCGAGCAGCCGTGCCGACTGCTGCGCGAGATGCGCGACCACCGCGGCAGGCAACCACGTGCCGAGCGTGATGAGGGGACGCGTCCGCTCGGGAGCGTCCAGCAGCTCGTCGACGCTGGGCCGTTGGGCGGGGTCCTTGATCAGACACAGGGCGATGAACGCCCGCAGCGAGGCGTCCTCGACGCCCGTCAGATCGGGCTCGCCCTCGACTATCTGGAACATCACGGCGTGCTGGTTGCTGGCCCCCTGACCGAACGGCAGCTTCCCCGTGGCCGCATACATCAGCACACACCCGAGGGTGAACACATCGCTCTTCACCCCGGCGCGCTGCCCGCGCACCTGCTCCGGCGACATGAACCCGGGAGAGCCGACGACCATCCCCGTACTGGTCAGCAAGGAGTCGACGGACGTTTCGAGCGCCCGGGCGATTCCGAAGTCGATCACCTTCGCGCCGTCCACGGTGAGCATCACGTTGGACGGCTTCAGGTCGCGGTGCACGATCCCGGCTTCGTGAATGTCCTTGAGTGCCTTCAGCAGCCCGAAGGTGAGGGCGTGCAGGGACGCGGCCGGCAACGGCCCGTGCCGCCGTACGACTTGTTCGAGCGAGAGCCCGGGAACGTACCCGGTGGCGACCCACGGCGGATTGTCGTCCGGATCCGCGTCGAGCACCGGCGCCGTGTACTGCTCCCCGACCCGCCGCGCCGCGTCGATCTCCCGCCGGAACCGCGCCCTGAACTGCTCGTCGGACACGTGCTCTTCGTGCACGACCTTCACCGCGACGGTCCGCCCGCTGTCCGACCGTGCGAGGAACACCCGCCCCATGCCACCGGCACCGAGCCGCCCGAGCAGCAGATACGGACCGATCCGCGCGGGGTCGCTCACCGCGAGCGGTTTGATGCCCCCGTCGAGGTAATCGTCCCGCTCGTCGTGTCCGTCCCCGTTCGCACTGCTCATGATGGCGTGACTCCCCCGGATCTTCTCGCCTGGTCATCGGCGTAACTCACCTGAGAATAGACACTGTTGATGTACCCGGTGAAGAAGGGGACGCGCGGGACGGCCGGGACGGTTCTCCGCACGGCTCCCGGACGGTCGGCCGGAGGGCCAAGAACATCAGCAGCAGGCGCAGCGGTGGGGCATTAGCTCTCCTCAGCGGTGTTCCCCGCGAGCGCGGTGACCGGAAGAGTTCATCGGGATGCTGCTCGCAGTTGAGTGAGTCCTATGCGTGGTCATCACGCTCGAGAAGTCGCTCGAAGCACAGAGAACTCTCCGTTCCTGCATAGGCACCGAAGTTCGGGATCCGTTCGTAGCCGGCGCGCGTGTAGAAGCGGACCGCATCGGGCTAGGCATCGCCGGTCTCCAGCCGAAGGCTCGTCCAGCCTCGCTCACGCGCCCAGTCCTCCAGCGCGCGGAGGATCCGCAACGCGATACCTGAGCCGCGCCAGGCCGGGGCAACATACATGCGCTTCACCTCACCTACCCCGTCCCCGAGATGGCGAAGTCCCCCGCACCCGACAGCGGTGCCGTCGTCGTCGCGAGCCACGAAGAACGACGCGATGTCCGCTTCCGACGGCGCCGCACCAGGTTCGCTGTCCGGGGTTCCGTAGCGCACGGCGATCTCCGCTCGCTGCCGGACGCGAAGGGAGGTGGCGTCCGGGTCCGCCCACGGGACCTGTTCGATCTTCATGTCACGGATTCTGACAAACATCGATTTCCGGCAGGTAAACCCATCCGCTCTTGTCGCAGGCCATGAACGGCACCCACCGCGCACTCGCCCAATCCAGCGATAGCACCGCACCTGTTGCGCACGCTACGGTCATTCCGCAGCCGCCGAGCTGAACCGTCCCGTTCACAACACGCGGCTGTGATCTGGCCTGCCGGTGCTGCGGCGCCGTGCTGGGACAATCGCGAACGTGACCGATGAGAGAGCCGTCCCGGACGCCGCGGACGCCGTTCGACCGCTGGAACTCTTCTTCGACCTGGTCTTCGTCTTCACCATCACCCAGGTCGCCTCCATCCTCGCCGCCGAACCCACGCTCCTCAGTCTGAGACGCGTGGCCGTGCTCCTGGTGATCATCTGGTGGATGTACTCCGGCTACGCCTGGCTGACCAACGCGCTCGATCTGGACCGCACCGGCCCCCGCCTGCTCCTCCTGACCGGGACGGCGGGGTTCTTCCTGATGTCGATGGTCGTACCGAAAGCCGCCGGAACGGGGCCCTGGGCGCTGATCTTCGGCGCAAGCTACCTCGTGGTCGTCACCGTCCACCTGGTCGGATTCATCGGCACCTCAGGGCACCGCGGCATCCTCCGCGTCGGACCACTGAACCTGGCCAGCGCCCTGGTGGTGCTGGCCGCCGGGTTCGTGCCGCCGCACGCACGGTTGTGGCTCTGGACGCTGGCAGCCGCGATGGAGGTGATGACACCCCTGGTCACCGGGGTCGGCAAGTTCGCAGTCGGTGCCGGGCACTTCGTGGAGCGCCATGGACTCGCGGTGATCATCGTCCTCGGCGAGTCGATCGCCGAGGTCGGCGCGGCGACATCGCGAGAGACCAACGTGACCACCTCCATCGTCGGTGCCCTCCTGGCGCTGGTACTGAGCGCGGAGATGTGGTGGCTCTACTTCGACCGCGAGGAACGAGAGAGCGAAGCACGGCTGGAACGCGTCCCGGCGGATCGCCGGCCGCGCGTCGCCGTCTACTCCTTCGGGTACGCCTACTACCTGATCATCCTCGGCATCGCGGTCGCGGCGGTCGGAATGGAGAAGGCCATCGACGAGTTCCGCCACTCCTCCCACCACCTCGCGGCCTTGCTCCTACCGCTCGGGATCTGCCTCTACCTGGTCGGACTCGCCTGCTTCCACCGCACGCTGGCGGCCAACTGGTCCCGACCCCGACTCACAGCAGCGCTCGCCGTCGCGGCACTCGTCGCCCCCGCCGCACGCTGGAACAGCGGCGCCGTCGCGCTCGCGACAGCCGCCCTGGTGCTGCTCGCACTCATCGTCTGGGAGAGCGGGCAGTTCCGGCAGAACTGGGGTGGAAGGGGAGCCGGCATGGGGGCGCTGAGCGTCAAACCACGGACGCCCAAACGGCAGGATTGACGAGCGAAGCGTAGAGATCTTGTCGGGTGGGAAGGGAACCGCCGGGAGTGGAGTATCCCTTGCACTGCATCGTCGTCAACACGGCAGCGTTCAGAGGCTGCCCGGCGGTGCAGGTCGGCCCTCCGTCGGCGGGAGAGAGCCCCATGGCTCTGTCATGGCCTCGGAGGCTCTCATGCTTCGCTTCCTGCTCGCCGCCGCCTTGGGCGGCTGGCTCCTGATCGTCCTTCTGCTGTTCGGGGTCGTCATCGCTCCGGCGGTGTGGTCGAAGTTTCCCGCCCGTCGCCGGCAAGCGCTGCGGGTCATGCAGGAACTGCGGCACTGGCTTCCCTGCCTGCTCCCCAACCTGCCCGGCTGGCTTCGGCGCCGATGAATACCCAGCTCGTCACGCTTGGCAACCATCCGAACCGCGCGGGCAGCGCCCGAGCGCGCGCCCTGCCGCAGTCGGGACGGACCTCGCGACCGGCGCTCCCAGCCTCGGCGCCGTGTGGACGGGGCCGTGATGTCTGACGCGACCGAGGCGCCGCTGCGGGCGTACCGGCTGCCCGTGTTCCCGACCGCCGTCTACTGGAACGGCTGGGCGGTGGACCGCCTCAAGGAGCTCCTCGGCGACGACCTCGAAGCCCGGCTGATCTGGTCCGAGGACCCCACCCTCACTTCGCACCCCAACCCCTGGGGAGTTCTCTGAGGGCGTTTCCGGCCCGGGGCGTTGCGGTCGCCGCGCATGCAGAGCCAGCGAATTACCGGCTCCCGGCCCAACGCTGGAGCACCCGTAGGGTCTGAGCCATATTCTCGGCCACCGCGTGCTCCCGCCATGGAATCCGGAAGCAGAATGCGGCAGCTCAGATGGATGGACGGGGGATATTGGGCACTTGCTGATCTATCTGAGCTGACGGCGGATGTCTTGACGCACCTGAACCGACCGGGGATGTTGAGTCCCGCCCGGCCGCCGGCCGGGGCAGCCATCAAGCCGGGAGGTTCACCATGAAGTCGACCACCGCTCTCAAGGCCACCAAGAAGATCACCGTCCGCCGCACCGGCGACATCCGCCTGACGTCGGCCGCTTGTCAGTGCCCGTACAGCGCCAACGCGTAACGGTAGCGCGGTACATCCAGCCCGGGCGCGCCGGATCACCGGTGCGCCCGGGTACGCCGGGTGCCGGCCGATACTGGGGAGCGATGTGAGCGGATCCACCCTTGCGGTCTACGAGTTGAGCTATGTCCCGGAGGGTGACGGGGTCGTCGTCGGTCGGCTGGACACCGGCACCTACGCGGTCTTCCCCGCCGACGGCGCCGAGTTGCTCCGGCAGCTCTCCGAGGGCCTGCCACTGGACGAGGCCGCCGAGTGGTACGAGCGGACGTTCGACGAGCCGGTCGACGTCGAGGACTTCGTGGCCACGCTCAACGACCTGGGCTTCGTCCGCGACGACGCCGCAGAACCGGAAGAGCCCGCCACCGAAGTCCGCTTCCGCCGGCTGGGCCGCGCCGCCTTCTCGCCGGTGGCCTGGCTCTGCTACCTGGCCGTCGTGGCCGGCTGGCTGGTGGCCGTCGCTCAGCACGGCGAACTGCGGCCCGCCCCCTCGCAGATCTTCTTCGTCAAATCGCTGCTGACCGTCCAACTCGTCATCACCTTCGGGCAGATCCCGCTGCTGCTCGCCCACGAGGGCTTCCACATTCTCGCCGGACGGCGCCTGGGCCTGCCGACCAAACTGCGACTGAGCAACCGGCTCACCTACATCGTGGCCGAGACGCAGACCAACGGTCTGATGAGCGTGCAACGCCGCAAGCGCTACCTGCCGTTCCTGGCCGGGATGGTCTGCGACGCCGTGGTGCTGGGAGTGCTCGGGCTGATCGCGGCGGCGGGCCGGCACGCCGACGGCAGCTTCCCGCTGACCGGCCGGGTCTGCCTGGCGCTGGCGTTCACCGTGGTGATGCGGATCGGCTGGCAGTTCCAGCTCTATCTGCGCACCGACCTCTACTATGTCTTCGCCACCGCGCTGCGCTGCTACGACCTGCACGATGCGGCCAAGGCGCTGCTGAAGAACCGGATCTGGCGCCTGCTGCGCCGCCCGGAGCGGCAGGCCGACGAGGAGCAGTGGACCGAACAGGACCGCCGGGTCGGCACCTTCTACGGACCGTTCATCCTGCTCGGCTTCTGCGTGCTGGCCACCATCACCGTCTTCGCCAGTATCCCGGTCACCGTCAGCTACTTCCGCATCGCCGCCCAAGGCATCGGCTCCGGGCACGTCGATCCGCACTTCTGGGACTCCCTGCTGTCGCTGGGCATGAACGTGGCCCAGGTCGTCGCGCTGATCGTGCTCTCCCGGCGCAAGCGCCGCGCCTCGTACGGGGCCGCCTCGGCGCCGTCGTCCCGCTCCTTGTCCACGACCTCCCCGAGCGAAGGGTGAACTGACATGGCCGGTCATCGCAGGATCATGGGCGGCAGCCCGGCGGCGCGGCCCGGGTACCCCGGCACCGGGGAGCACGCCGTCGTGGCCCGCTGCCACCGGCGGCTGCGCGGCCCCTACACCGGAGTGGACACCGTACTGCAGGCTGTGCTGCCCGAGGCGGTCCGCCGGTGGCCCGAACTGGTCGAGCACCACCGGGTGGAACTGCTCTACGGCATACCCGAATTGGCAGAGCTGATCGGGCCGGCCCCGCGCACTCTGGCGAACGAGTCCTCCATCAAGGAGCGCACCCGGTTCTTCGGCGCCGGGATGATCCGCTGCATGAGCCAGGGCATCGTCACCTTCCTGCTCGAGTACGCCCGCCGGATGCAGTCCTGCGGCGAGCCGGCCCCCTGCCTGGTCTTCGACGAGGTGGCGGAGGCGGAGCCGACCACGCAGGAGTTCATCGCCCTGCTGGTACGCCGCGCCGACCCGCAGCATCTACAGGTGGTGGTCCGCGGAGCCGAGGGCGAGCTGCCGGACGAGCTGGCGCGGGTGCTGGACCGCTGCACCGAGCGGACCGACGCCGGGGCGCCGCCGCCCGAAACCGCAACCCCGCGTGGCGAAGCCGGGTCGGCCGCATGGGCCGAGGCTTACGTGTCCGGCGACGGCACGAGCGGCGACCCCGACGAGCTGCTCGCTTACCAGCAGACGGAGCCTGACCGCGCGCGGCTGCACGACCGGCGCGCGCAGGAGCTGGAGGACGCGTCCCCGGGTTGGGGCGTCCGGGTCGGCGCCCTCGCCTACCACCGCGAGCACGGCAGCGATCCGTCGGGCGCCGGTCGGCTCGCCCTGCTGGCGGCCCAGCGCTACTGCGTCGAGGTCGGCTTCTCGGCGATGGTGGTGGACCTCGGCCTGCGCGGCCGGGCCGTCACGGACCCGGACGCCGAGCAGCACGACTTCTGGGACTTCACCCAGCAGGCGGCGCACGCCTGCGTCCCGCTCGACCGGCTGGACCAGTCGATGGAGCTCTACCTGGACCTGCTCCAGCGCTACCCGGACCCCAAGGTCCACATGATGACCAGCTACTCGATCGCGATGCTGCACACCCGCTTCCTCCGGCCGCGTGACCACGACCAGGCGCTGCGCTGGCAGAACAACGCCGCCGCCATCGCCGGCATCCTGCCCGACCCGGCCGAGCGGCTCACCTTCAGCGTCTTCCACGACAACGGCCTGGCGCTGGTGGAGATGCACCGGGGCAACCTGGGGCGCGCACTGGAACTCGTCGAGTCCTGCCTGGCCAGACTGGACGCGCAATTGACCGACGACGAGTGGCAGTTGCACCGCTCGCAGTTGCTGTACAACCGGGCCCGACTGCTGACGGCCACCGGCCGGCTGGACGAGGCGTTCGCCGACTACTCGACGCTGGTCGACCTCGACCCCTATTACACCGACTACCTCTCCGAGCGGGCCCGGATCCACCGCTCGCGCGGCGACTTCGCCGCCGCCCTGGCCGATTACGACCGCGCGGTACAGCTGGCTCCGCCGTTCCCCGAGCTCTTCTACAACCGCGGAACGGCGCGCGTCGAGAACGGCGACACCGACGGTGCGCTGGCGGACTTCGGCTACGTCCTGGAAATGGAGCCGGATGACGTCGACACCCGGCTCGCCCGGGCCGAACTGCTCCTGGACCTGGAGGAGTTCGACGCGGCGGAGACCGACATGGCAGCCGGCCTCCAACTGCGGCCCGCAGAACCGCGACTGCTGTGCATGCGCGGCACGATACTGCTGCAACGCGGTGCGCTCACCGAGGCGTTCGAAGCGCTCAACTCGGCCGTCGACCTCGACCCGGACTATCCCGCGGCCCTGCTCAACCGCGCCGTCGTCCACTACCAGCAGGACCGCTACCAAGCTGCCGTCCAGGACCTCACCGCCACGCTGGACCTGGTCGGCGACGACCCGGACGTGCTGCTCAACCGCGGCATCGCCTACCAGGCCGAGGGCCAACGGGACCTCGCACTGGCCGACTTCGACCGCGCGCTGACCCTGCCGGGCGCGGACGTCACGGAATTGAAGGAGCAGCGCGAGCACTGCCTGGCGTGAGGGTCGGTGGGCCTGAGCCGCGGAGGGACAGCGGGCGAACGGATGGTCGACGGCGACCGCATCCCAGACCCTGGGGCGCGAGGGCCAGCCGCCCTGACCGGCGCTGCCGACCGCGCCGACCTTTACCGGGGAGCCGCTGCCGTCCGTGACAGGCAGCGTGGCGGCTCCCGGCCACTGGAGCGTGACCGTCTTCGTCTCGTCCGGCGGGGTCACCAGCAGCCGCGTGATGCGGACGCCGGAGCCGCCCGACTTGTTGATCGGGTAGTCGATGCCGAAGTACGTCGACTGCCCGTCCTTGAGGATGGTCGAGTTGGACTGCTGCCCCGTGGACTGCGGATGCGGTGCCACCCACCTTGTGGTGATCTCGCTGGAGGGCGCCGAAGTCGTCGCTTCGGGAGGCAGCTACCTGCGTGCCAGATTCGAGCTGGTCAACTGGGCGGCCACGACCGTGTTCGACGGTGTCGGCGCCTTCCGCTTCCACCTGGTGCCGGACGCCGACCGTTCACTGCTGGATGGCTTCCTCGAACTACCGGCCCCCGCACCTTCGGCGCCTGAGCCGTCATGCCCCGTGGGCCCGGCGCAGCCTGCGTCGGCAGATCTGGCGATCGCTGGCCCGCCGTCGGCCTCCACCCTGCGGCCGGTTAGTCGATACAGAACTCGTTGCCCTCGATGTCCTGCATCGGAATGCACGAATCATTGCCGTCATACAGCGTTTGCACGTGTACCGCGCCGAGCGGGACCAGCCGTGCGCACTCGGCCTCAAGTGCGGCGAGGCGCTCGTCACCCACGAGACCGGTGCCGACCCGCACATCAAGATGCACCCGATTCTTGGCAGCCTTCCCTTCGGGGACACGCTGGAAGTAGAGTCGCGGGCCCACACCTGAGGGATCACTGCAGGCGAACCATGAATCCCGCTGCTCAGGCGGCTGCGAGCGCTTGAAGTCATCCCAAGTGGCAAACCCCTCCGGGGGCGACGGTACGACGTACCCCAACACCTCACACCAGAAGCGAGCGAGGCGCTCAGGTTCTGCGCAGTCAAAGGTGACTTGGAACTTCTTGATCGCTGACATCGGCGCACCATATCAAGAGGACTCTGCGGCTCATTTCCCAGGTGAGTCCCCGTGCCGGCGAACAGTTGCGGGGCAATCCTCAGGTCGCCGATCAGCATGAAGCAACCGCTCGCCCGCGCCGGGGACAGCAGGGCTGAGGGCAGTCCGGGGACTCCGCCGCCTGCATCTCCTCACCTGGCTGTATCGAGGATCACAACGACGTATGGGCGGCTGGCGGAATCCCGAGACGAGCGGATCGGTTGCCATGGGGGGAGCTCGATGCATATGCACATACCGACCGTTATGCACCTTCTTCTCATTGTTCTTACCGTTCCTCCTCCCACAAGGAGCCCTCGTGTCCCCCACCGCCCCTGCCGACCGCGCGGCCCGGATCCTGTCCCGGCCGGTCTCGCTCAACGGCCTGACCGTCCGGAACCGGATCGCGATGGCACCCATGACCAGGATGTTCTCCCCCGGCGGTGTTCCCGGTGAGGACGTGGCCTCGTACTACGCCCGTCGCGCCGCCGCGGGTGTCGGCCTCATCATCACTGAGGGCACGTATGTCGGTCATGAGTCGGCCGGGCAGAGCGACCGCGTTCCGCGCTTCCACGGTGAGGCGGAACTGGCGGGCTGGGCCAAGGTCGCCGACGCCGTGCACGCTGCGGGCGGCGCGATCGTGCCGCAGTTGTGGCACATCGGCATGGTGCGCAACGCGGGGGATCCTCCCTACGCGGACGCCCCGGTGGTGGGCCCCTCCGGGATCGGCACGGAGGGCGCCGAGGTCACCGGCAAGGCGATGACGCAGCAGGACCTGGACGACGTCGTCGAGGCGTTCGCGACGGCGGCTGCCGACGCCGAGCGTCTCGGTTTCGACGGGGTCGAGCTGCACGGCGCGCACGGTTATCTGATCGACCAGTTCCTGTGGGCAGGCACCAACCGCCGCACCGACGCGTACGGCGGCGACCCGGTGGCCCGTACGAAGTTCGCGGCGGAGATCGCGGCCGCGGTCCGCGCCGCCGTCTCCCCCTCCTTCCCCATCCTCTTCCGTTACTCGCAGTGGAAGCAGCAGGACTACCGCGCGCGCCTCGCCGCGACCCCGCAGGAGCTGGAGGCGATTCTGACCCCGCTGGCGGAAGCCGGGGTGGACGCCTTCCACGCCTCCACACGGCGCTACTGGGTTCCGGAGTTCGACGGCGCCGACCTGAACCTGGCCGGCTGGACGAAGAAGCTCACCGGCAAGCCCACCATCTCCGTCGGGTCGGTCGGCCTGGACGGCGACTTCCACAAGGCTTTCCAGGGCGAGGGCGCCGCCGTCAAGGGCATCGACGACCTCCTCGACCGTATGGAGTCCGAGGAGTTCGACATGGTCGCCATCGGCCGCGCGCTCCTCAACGACCCGCAATGGGCCACGAAGGTGCTGGACGGTCGGTTCGGAGAGCTGGCGGCCTACGACCCGGCGTCGATGAAGTCCCTCACCTGACGTCGGTCAGGTGAAGCCGCACAGCTGAGCCGACGTCCCGCTCGCTCACGACAACGTCTCCTGACCGGCATGAGCCGGCCCCGTTCATCGCCCCCGTGGCCTTGGACGGGGCCGCGCCGCAGTATGCGCTCACGCCTGACCGGTCAGGTCCGCGTGTGTGCGGAAGCTGTAGTAGCCGACCAGCGAGAACTGATTGCGGCCGGCCGGCGACGGCAGCGCGAACCCGCGGTCCAACAGCCGGTCGACGATCGGGCCGCAGCCATTCACACCAGGTACCGCGAACGTGCTGTCGTACATCTCCCCCTTGATGATCGGCGGTTGCTGGGACACCCACTGCGTGGGCCCGTAAGCGGTGGAGTTGATGGTCAGCGGTGCACGGTCGGAGCCGATGGCGCAGGTCCGCCGTGAGCCCGGGTACTGGAGGCGGAGCGTGATATCGATGGAGCCACGGATGGTGCCGTTTCCGATGAAGTCGGCGTGACCGGCGTACTCGGGCTGGATCCTCAGGCCGGGGATGCCGGGAACGGCGACCGACCGGGCGTGCATCGCGCCGAAGACCTGGCCGGTGGTGCCGTCGGGCAGCGGGCCCTCCGAGTGGGTGACGGTCAACGGCACGTCGACGGCGGGGATCCTGCCGGTTGCCAGGCGGATGTTGGCGACCATCACCTCGCAGCGCCAGGCGGCGGGATCGGCGCCCGACGGGAGCTGGGGACAGTCGCGGTAGTCGAAAGATGTGGGTATACCGGGGTCGGACGGTTTGGGCGGCAGTGCGGCGGCGTTCGACGCGGTGGCCGTGGCCAGTGTCAGTACGCCGGCGGCCACAGTGGCGGCAAGAGCGATGGTGAGACTCTTCGTTCGGGTCATGAGGCACAGCTTGGCTTCGGGCGCCGTCACACGACGTCCGGGGCGCCCCCCGCACAACCCTGACCGCACCCTGACACACGGTCAGGGGTGACGATTTCAGCGCCGTGTGCACGGGGCCGCCGGACCCAGCTCGATCCAGGCACCAACCCGCAGACAATGGGAGGCGTGAAGGCCACTGCGAGGGTACGAGCGCGGACGACCCACCGATGGGGCGAACGCCCGGTCCGCCGCCCAGGAACGCACGCCTGTCTGCGCGGCCTCTCAGTTCGTCGGGGTCGGCTCGTGCTGGTCGCCGCGGCGGTGGAACATCACGCGGTACTCCCTCGGCCGCCGGCCCGTGTGCCGGGCGAAGATGTCGCCGAACGCACCGGGATCGCGGTACCCGACGTCGGCGGCGATGCTCGCGACTGCCCTGTCGGTCGTCTCCAGCAGCTGTCTGGCTCGACGCACCCGGACCGTGTGCAGGTACGCGAGTGGAGTCTGGCCGGTTTCGTCGCCGAAGCGACGGAGCATGGTTCTCGTGCTGACGTGGAACTCCCGGGCGAGGACGGGCAGGTCGTAGCGGGTACTCAGGTTCTGGTCGAGCCACCGCTTGACGCTGAGCGAGAACTCCCTGCCCACCGTGGGTATGAGCCCTGGATCGACGTAGGGGGCCTGCGTGGAACGTGCATCGTCGACCAGGGCGATCCGCGCGGTGCTGCGGGCGATGCGGGGACCGTCGTGCTCGCGGATGAAGTGCAGCGCGAAGTCGTACATGGCGCTGAAAGCGGCTGTGGTCGTCACGCCCCGGTCCGTCACGACCAGACGCTCCGGGCGCAGGCGCACGTCGGCGTATCTGCGGGCGAACCGGTCCGCGAACAACCAGGACGTGGTCGCTTCGCGCCCGCCGAGCAGGCCGGCTTCAGCGACCAGGAAGGCACCCACGCAGATCGATACGACAGCGGTCCCCGAGGCCGCCTGTGATCGGATCGCAGCTACTTCCGGTCCCAGGCCGGCGAGTGTGGCGTCGAGATCGAGGGTGGGCGACAGCTCGAAACCCGGCACGATCAGGACGTCGACGGGGCGAACCGCCGAGACGTCGATGGCCGAGCCGCCGGACGCGATCACCCGTCGCCGGGGCGAGACGACCGACGTCTCATAGGCCGGCTCGAGCGATCCTTGCGCCGCGGCGACA
Organism: Streptomyces fildesensis; assembly: GCF_016107395.1. Classification (GTDB taxonomy): domain Bacteria; phylum Actinomycetota; class Actinomycetes; order Streptomycetales; family Streptomycetaceae; genus Actinacidiphila; species Actinacidiphila fildesensis. The sequence goes on along the minus strand of NZ_JAAIKO010000016.1, from coordinate 25,298 downwards.
TGGGTGGCCATCGTCAGGAGGTCCGGGACTCCGAAGACTTCCGACGCGAAGCACCCGGGGTAGGCCAGCACCCCGACTCGCAGCGGACTCATGCAGTGCCTCCGACCATGTGACGGGTGGCGATATTACCGGGATACATGGCGATGCCGCCACTACTCCGGACGGCGGTCACGCCTCACCATCTGGGTCATGACCATCATGCGAGGACAGAGCGACCCCTTGGACGACTTCGCACGCAGGGCCGTCAGCGTCGATGGCGTCGATGGCGTCGACAAGACCGTGTACGTCGCCGGGTCAGGACCGGCCGTCATCCTCATGCCCGAGATGCCGGGTATCAGCCCCGACGTCGCACGGTTCGCGCGCTGGGTGCGCGATGCCGGATTCTCCGTGTACATGCCCTCACTCTTCGGCGTCGACGGCGCTTATCCACTCGCGGAGGCACGCGAGACCGTCGTCCGACGCGCGTGCGTCAGCGCCGAGTTCCGAGCCTTCGCCGGTGGCGGCACCAGCCCCGTCGTCACCTGGCTGCGCGGCCTCGCCCGCCTGGCGCACGCCGAGTGCGGCGGACCCGGCGTCGGCGCCGTCGGTCTCTGCTTCACCGGCAACTTCGCCTTGACCATGGCACTCGAACCCGCGGTCATCGCACCCGTGGTCAACCATCCGTCGCTTCCGCTCGACGACCCCGGCGCTCTGGAGATCAGCGACGAGGACGCGGCCGCCGTGGCTGAACGCATAACGAGAGACGGACTGAAGGTTCTCGCCTACCGCTTCGACAACGACACGTGGTGCACCGGCCGGCGGTTCGCGGCCTACCAGGCGCTGCTCGGCGACGCATTCGACGGCCGCGTACTCCAGGCGGAGACGGCGAACACCGACCCTCCGCCCTTCTTCCGTGACGTCGTCGGATGCGCCCACAGCGTCGTCACAGCACACCTTGTCGACCAGGACGGTCACCCCACCATGCAGGCCAGGAACGAGATCATCGAGTTCCTCGTCGAGCGACTCGGCACCTGAAGGTTGCGCTTACCGCTGTCCGTGCTTCGACACCGAAGTCGCCGCGCGATCCTCCCACTTCCCGAGGCAGGGTGCGCCGCACCTAGGAACCGCGCTCCCAGGATTGCCTCAGCCCTGGTTGTCACAGCTCACGACGGCGACAGTCGAGGCCATGACCTCCTCATACGCACCGGATTCGGGCCCACATCCCTACCTCGGGATGTGGGTGACCGCCGACGGTCACATCCGCCAGGAGTTGCTGCCCAACGGCCGCTACGACGAGGCTCGTGGCACCCGCACCAGCGCCTACACGGGCAGCTACCAGGTCACGGGCGCACGCATCGAGTACGCCGACGACTCAGGTTTCACCGCCTCCGGTGACTTCCGTGGCGACGTCCTGCACCACGCCGGCTATGTGTTCCACCGCGAAGGCGGGAAGCCGACTCCGTGATCACCACCCGGTCCACCCGGACGACCACCCCACGAGGGCGACTGCTGTCCCCCCGCCCCACCGCACGACAGGCAAGGACCAACCCATGAACCTCCGACGCGATGCGAGCGCACTGATCGACGCGTTGAACAACCAGTCCGGAGACCCCGACCGCCGGGTTCTGATCACCGGAGCCACCGTCGTCACCATGGATCCCGCCCACGGTGTCCTGACGTGTGCGGACGTCCTGATCGAAGGGGACATCATCCGTGCGGTGGCAACCGATCTGATCTCCCAGGGGGCGGCAGAGAACGCCGTGGTCATCGACGCGAAGGGCTTCATCCTCTCCCCCGGTTTCGTCGACACGCACCGGCACGCCTGGGAGGCGCAGTTGCGCCGGCTCATGCCGGACGTGAACGACCTCGGTGACTACGTGATGACCACCCTCGCCGGACTGGCCCCGGTCTACCGTCCCCAGGACATGTAGGTCGGCACCCGGCTCGCCGCCCTCACCGCGATCGACAACGGCATCACCTGCATGCTCGACTTCTCGCACAACTCACGCACCCCCGCCCACTCCGACCAGGCCGTCCAGGCCCTGATCGACACGGGCATCCGAGGTGTGCACGCCTCCATGGGCCCGCACTTCGCCGACTGGGACCGGCAGTGGCCCGGCGATCTCACCCGCCTGCACGACCGGTACTTCACCGGCGATCACCCGCTGCTCACCCTGCGCCTGGCGGCGCTGGCGACGGATGAGATCGCCGGACCCGACCTCGCCTACGGGCCGCAGCTCGCCCGCTCCGCAGCGGAGTTGGGCATCGGGGTCAGTATCGATGCGGTCCTCGGTGCCACCTCCTCCGCGGCCGTTCTCCGCTGGGCGAAGGAGGGCCTGCTGACGCCGCAGGTGACGCTCATCCACTGCACCGGTCTGACGCCGCAGGCCTGGCAGGCCAGGACACCGGAAGCACCGTGTCCCTGGCGCCCACCTCCGATGCCCAGATCGGCCTGGACTCCGCGATCCCCGCCATCGACGAGGCACTGGCGTCCGGCATCCGGCCGGGCCTCGGTATCGACGTCGAGGTCGCCCTGGCCAGCGACATGTTCACCCAGATGCGGGCTCTGCACACCATCCAGCGAATGCGGGCGGTCAACGCCGCCCACGGAACCACGGACCAGCCGCACCGGATCAGCACCCACGACGTTCTCGACTTCGCGACCCTCCAGGGCGCCAGGACCAACGGTCTCGGGGAGACGACCGGTTCCCTCACTCCCGGCAAGCAAGCCGACCTTCTGCTCATCGACGCCGAGGATCTCAACACCATGCCCCTCAACGATGCGGTCGGCACCGTCGTCCTGGGCTCGGACCCCCGCAACATCGCCGCCGTGTTCATCGCCGGACAGGTCCGCAAGTGGAACGGCCAGGTCCTGGGTGTCGACCTGCCGGCCCTGCGCCACGCGGTCACCGAGTCACGCGACCACGTCCTCAGCGCTGCGGCGGCCCAGGCCCAGAACCAGGGAGCGTCACCGAAGTAGCTCCTCCAACCACCGCCGGGAGGTGCCCCCGATCCGCCGCGGGACTCGGATTCTTTCTCCTGATCGGACTCATGTACCCGTGGGGGCAGGTGTTTCCCCGCTGGACCCTCGTTCTGTCCAGGCGCCGTGTACCGCGTCTGCTGCCCTTGATCCCGGCCTGGCTGACCGCGTTCGGCCTGTCGGTGTACGGGGTCTTCCTGGTGATCTACGCTCCGCTCGCCGCCCTCGGAGTATTGCCGGCCCCCGAACTCGACGCCGATCTCGGCGCCACCCTCTGCGGGACTCTCTGGCTGGCCGCCTTCGGTGGAATGGCCTCCGGCGGCCTGGGCTTCGCCCTCCTCGCGGCCGCACGCTCCTACTGCGCCCGGACCCGCCCCGCCTGCGCCACCGCGGCGACCCCGGAGGCCGGGAGGTTCGGATGAGTGGCCGTATTCCCCGCCGTCGGGCACGGAGCATTGGAGTGGCCGCCGGGCCGGTCGATGGCGTGGCTCCCGCACTCCCCCGGCACTGCTTCCTAGGGTCGGCGGTTGACGGACCGAGCGGGCGTCCGGCGGTCCTGTCGGCCGTGGGTGACCGCCCGTCACAGCAGCGGCGCCGTTCCATGCAATCGCGCGGTGCCGACCCTTTCCGCAGGCCAGTACGGCGACGGGCCGACCGTCCAGAACAGATGGGTGAGTCGTGAAACTCAGGACAGCGGGAGCACGAACGCGCGAACCTTCGGCAGCTGCCGGCCGCACGAACAGGGGGTGGACCCGGCGGCTGGCGGCTGTGTCAGGGCTGCTGTTGCTCTGTGCGCTGCCGATCGGATCGGCGGACGCGACGCAGGCCGGTGACGCGGGCCGGCCCGCCGGCCTGCCGCTGTACGTGTCCGACTACGGCAACAACCGGGTGGTGACACTGCCCGCAGGCGGAGGTGGTCAGACGACGGTTCCCTTCGACGGCCTGGTGCGTCCGACCGGTATGGCGTGGGACGCCGCCAGAAATCTCTATGTCTCCGACACCGGCAACAACCGGGTGGTGAAGCTGGCCCCGAACGGCGGGGAGCAGTCCGTAGTGGCCACCGTCGACCTGTCGCGCCCGCTGGGGCTGGCCGTCGACGCCGCCGGCAACCTCTACATCGCCGACAGTTTCAACGACCGGGTCGTCAAGGTGTCCGCCGACGGCAGCGGTCAGACGACCGTCCCCACCACGGGGTTGCTGCATCCCTGGGGGCTGGCGCTGAAGGCCGATGGGGAGCTGTACATCTCCGACTTCGTCAACGACCGGGTCGTCAAGGTCTCCGCGGACGGGAGCAGTCAGACCACCGTGCCCACCGTCGGCCTGTCCCAGCCCACCGGGCTGGCCCTGAACGCCAAGGGTGACCTCTACATCTCCGACAGCGGCAACAACCGCGTGGTGAAAGTGGCCGCGGACAGTGGTGAGCAGAGCACGGTGCCCATCGCCGGTCTGAGCGATCCGCTGGGACTCGCGCTCGACACCCACGGCGGCCTCTATGTGGCCGACGCCTTCAACAACCGGGTGGTGCGAGTCCGGGAGACGGGCGGCGGGCAGGTCACGCTTGCCTCCACCGGCCTCAACACGCCGACCGGCCTCGCGTTCCCGCCGATGAGCACACGGCCTGGGTGGAACTGAGCTCCCTCCGGGCAGCCGGGCGGCCGGGAGCACAGGTGTCCCGGCCGCCGCGGTGCATTGACCTGGCGTCTCAAGATGAAACCCGCGTTGCGGTGCCCCCGTGATGGCAGCGACCGTACCTGCCCTCAACTGTGCGGATCCCCTGCCTGATCGTAGTGGAGGTCGGCTGCTGCCGGCTGTCGTGGAGACTCACATGATCTTGGATCACCGTGTCCCCCTTCGGTTGGCATACCGATCCGAAGAAGCGCCTTAGTCTTGCCCGATGGCACGATACTTCGACGTACATCCCGAGAATCCCCAGCCGCGCAGCATCAGCGCTGTGGCCGACAGCATTCGGTCGGGCGCGCTGGTCGCGTACCCCACGGACTCCTGCTACGCGCTGGGCTGCAAGCTGGGCAACCGCGAGGGCATCGACCGCATCCGGTCCATCCGGAACCTCGATGACCGGCACCACTTCACTCTGATCTGCCAGAATTTCGCCCAACTGGGGCAGTTCGTACAGATCGACAACGACGTGTTCCGCGCGGTCAAGGCGGCGACACCGGGCAGCTACACCTTCATCCTGCCGGCGACGAAGGAAGTGCCGCGCCAGCTGCAGCACCCCAAGAAGCGGACCGTCGGCGTGCGCATCCCGGATCATGTCGTGACGCAGGCGCTGCTGGCCGAACTCGGAGAGCCACTCGTCTCCAGCACCCTGCTGCTGCCCGGCGAGGCGGAGCCGATGACGCAAGGCTGGGAGATCAAGGAACTGCTCGACCACGTGGTGGACGCCGTGGTCGACTCGGGCGACTGCGGCACCGAGCCCACCACCGTCATCGACTTCTCGAGCGGCGAGACCGAGATCCTCCGCCGCGGGGCGGGCGACCCCACACGGTTCGAGTAACCGCGCGTCCTGCCACGTGCCGTCAGTCCTGTTGGCGCCACACGTGCAGACCCCACCGGAACGTGTGCAGGTCGCCGGGTGCGAGTGCCACCAGACCGTCTCGGCTCCGGAAGGCGTTCGGCGGGCAGGACATCGGCTCGACCGCGATACCCCGGCGTCGCCGCTCCGGCAGGGTGTCTCCGGTATACACCTGCACGAACCCGGTGCCCTCCCCGAGCCACAGGTCGGTGCCGTGCGAACCCGAGGGGTGTGCGAGGCGCACGACGGCCCGGCCGGAGGAGTCCCGTTCCAGTTCGGCGAAGGCCGTGTCCAGGCGCTGCCCGCCGACGGCCTTGGCCGTGCGGAAGTCGAAGGGTGATCCCGTCACATCCTCGGCCGCGACGGGCATACCCGTATCGTCGAGTGGAAGCCATTTCCGGGCCGGGACAAGGAGCACCGCGTCGTCCACCATCTCGGTGCCCACGGTCAGGTAGGGGTGCTGGCCAACGCCGTAGGGTGCCGTGTCCTCACCGAGGTTACGTGCGACCACTGTCACCATCAGTCCGTCCGCCCCGAGCACGTACCCCACGCGGACGTCGAGGTGGAACGGGTAGCCGGGCTGCGGCCACAGGGTGGCGCCCAGAAGTACCCGGTGCTCCTCACGTTCCACCACCTGCCAGGACATCCAGCGCAGCAGCCCGTGAATGGCGTTGCCGCTCTCCGGCTCGGTCAAAGGCAGTTGGAGGTCCTGGTCGTTCCAGCGGTACCGGCCCTGGCCGATCCGGTTCGGCCAGGGCACGAGGAGTTGACCGCGGCCTCCCGTGATCCGCTCGTCGGCCGAGAAGCCGTCGAGCACCGGGCGACCCTCGACCGTGTAGTCGCGCAACGCACCGCCCAGTTCCACAATGACGGCGGTCTGCTCACCATGGCGCAGCAGAATCTGCTGCCCGGTAGGGCTCTCGGACACGTACGGCCTCCAGGTCGAAGTTGGTATCGGGCGAGGGCTACGGGTGACCGCCGGAAACGTCCGCGGGAAGGTCGGCGGGAACGTCGGCTGGAACCGGGGTGAGTCGGAGCGAGATGACGTAGGACACCACGACCGCGACGATCACCAGCGGCATCACGGTGAGACCCTCCGCTCCCAGCAGCAGCGTGGCCAGCAGCACCGAGGTCATCGGCAGTTTCAGCATCGCCACACACATCGCGCCGATGCCCATCGCGAAGCCGGACGTCACGTCCAGTCCGGGCAGATGGGCGAGGGCGAGCCCGCCCGCCGCTCCCACGAACATCGCGGGAAAGATTGGGGCCTCCCCGGAAGCTGCTCAGGGACACGCTGTACGCGAGCGCCTTGCAGACCACGAGTACCACGAGGGTGCCCACCGAGTACCCGGCATACCCTTCGAGCAGGGGGTCGAGCGCGCTCTGCCCGGAGTACAGCACCCCGGACGCCTCCTTGCCCGTCCCTTCGGCGTAGACCAGCGCGATCACGCCGACCACCGTGCCGGCCAACACGGTGGCCACCACCCGCCTCCGCTCGACCCGTGCTTGCAGGAAGAGGGCGAGCCGGCGGATCCCCGTGCCGACGAGGGCCGCTGCCACCCCGACCACGATGGCCCAGCCGAACGCGGCGATGTCGGGCCGGTCGGTGTGCGGCACCTGCTGCAGGCCCAGAGAGTAGGTGCCCAGGCCGGTCCACGAGCCCAGGCCGGTGAAGATGAGCGAGCCGACTCCGGCCGCGAGCAGCCCCGGAACCAGGACCATCCCGAGCATTGCCCCGCCGAGTCCGGACGCTTCCATCAGGAGGAACGCTCCGAGCAGCGGGGACCCCAGCAGCGCGCTGATGGCGGCGAAGCTCCCGGCGACCCCCACCACGGCGGTCGCGTCCGGCGGAAAGCCTTCTTGACCAGGCGTACGGCGCCGACGGCCAGCCCGCTGCCGAGCGCGATCAGCGGCGCCTCGGGGCCGAGGACGGCGCCCAGGACGAGCGAGGCGACGCTTGCGAGCGCGATGCCGGGCAGATCGATCGCTGGTGTCGGACCCGTGGCCGCGAGCCCCTCGGCCGGTTTGTGGCCGCCCCCGCCCGGCAGGTACCGGATGGTCAGGCCGACCAGGAGTCCCGCCAGGGCGAGGAGCGGCACCGGCCACCAGGACGGCGTTCCGTGGAAGCCCAGTGCCGTGGGCAGATCCTTGTAGGTCAGCGACTGGAGTTCGGAGACGAGGGCGAGATAGCCGAACGCCGCCGCCGAGACCGGGACACCGAGCACCGCGGCCACCACCAGCAGGACCGGATACCCGCGGGCGCGGACCAGGGCGAATGGGTCCTTGGGGATCGCCCCCGGCTGTCCGACACCGTCGGCCGACATGATCACCGTCTCTCAGCACTGGCGGGCGGGCACGCGAGGTCTTCCCTGCCGTGATATCACGCGACGACGATGCTCCCGGGTGTGCCGGTGCCTACCGGACGACGACGGCCGGGTTGCCATTCCGATGGCCCAGCGTCCTGACCGGAACGCTCCGGACGGGGCGCCGTCCGTATCCCCCTCCCGGCCCGCTCAGGAGGAGTCGGGTTCGGTCTGCGCGGCGGTGACCCGGCCGTCCTTGACCGCCTTCACCAGCGCCTGGTGGTCTCGCTCGTTCTGGTCGGCGTAGCTCTCGGCGAAGGTCGTCAGTGCACGGTCGAAGACGTCGCCGCGCCCCAGGTATCCGGCGATCGCGATCCGGTCACCGGACCTCGCGTGGGCGCGGGCCAGGGTGGTGCCACAGACCTCGCCGAACGCCCTCATGCCCCTCGGCACCATCAGTTCCGGCTGGGCGATGCCCTTCCAGTCACGCAGCTGACGGATGTAGAAGTCGCGGCGCCGCCCGTCGATCCCGTCCACCCGCTGCCAGCCGAGGAAGATGTCGCTCGCGGCCTGCATCAACCGCTGCCCCGCAACCACCCGCTCGCCCTGGTTCTCGTATTCGCTCGCGCCCACATAGGGGGCGAGCGCCGAGGTGTCGGCCTCTTTGGCCTGGAGGAAGAGCGGGTCGTCGCCGTCCCTGCCGCTCAGCAGGAAGATCCAGCATCGGGTGCCGACGCTGCCGACGCCGACCACCTTGCGGGCCACGTCCACCAGGCGGAAGCCTGCGAGCAGGGAGCGCCGGTCCGACGCGAGGCTACGGCCGTAGCTCTCGATCAGCCGGCGGAACTCCTCCTCCAGGGCGCTGCGTTCGATGTCGGGGAGCAGATCGTCGAGCGACACGAGCAGCGGCGGGTCCGCGACGATCCGGGTCTGCCCGTCCACCACCTCGGTGAGTTTGTCGAACGCCTGCAGACTGTCCCGGGTCCTGGCCTTCGCCAGCGCTCGCGCCACGCCCTTGCGGCCGCGCTTGGCCAGCTGTTCGGCCGCCACTTCCTGGAGACGATCCGCGTCGATCTTCGTGTACCACACGGCGAGATGGCCCATGCCCGCGAACCGGGTCATCGACTCCCGGTAGGACCGTACGGTCGCCCGCACGATGTCGGCCCGCTCCGCGTCCGCGAAGCTGTTGGCCCGGCCCGCGATGACGAGGCTGGCAGCCAGTCGCTTGACATCCCATTCCCAGGGACCGGGCAGCGTCTCGTCGAAGTCGTTGATGTCGAAGAGCAGGCGGCGTTCCGGCGAGGCGAGCAGGCGGAAGTTCAGCAGATGGGCGTCTCCGCACAGTTGGGTCCTGATTCCCGAGTCCGGGGTGGTGGCGAGGTCGGCGGCCATGATCGCGGCGGCGCCGCGGTAGAAGCGGAATGGCGACTCGATCATCCGCCCGTAGCGGATCGGCACGAGTTCGGGCACCCGTGTGGCCGACTGGCTCTCGAGGATGCCCAGCGGATCGGGCCGGCTCGCCTGCGGCGAGAACTCGGCATGACTCGAACGGGGCACGTCACGACGGGCCGCCCTGCCGCGAGCCGCTCGTTCCGCAGGCGTCGCCTCAGGTAGGGGGCGGATCATCGCGGCGGGGCGCTTGGTCATCGAATACCTCCTGTATGCACTCACATCGGATCATCGCGGACATGACCGCTTCCGGCATCATCTGAGCGCTACCGCTGCTCCGCGCGGGCGTGCCGGGCGCCGACCTTCCGCCAGATCGCCCGCTGGCAGCGGAGCGTGGCGGTGCCCACCACGATCAGCACCACGATGTTGACCAGTAGTTGGACGAGCGATCCCCAGGCGTTGCTCCAGCTGGTGAACGCCACCGAAACGCTGATGTCCGCGGCGGCCGGGATCGTCGTGACCGAGATGAACACGCCGAGCAGGGCACTCGTCCTCGCCTCGGTCAGCGAGACGATGCCGACGATCCCGGCAAGGGCCGCCACGGCGAACGAGAAGAAGTTGGGCGTGTTGATCAGGTTGGAGACGGGCCGCAGCCCCGCGGTGAAGGCCTGCGACTGCAGGTCGAAGGCACGGATGAGGAGGCTGAAGAGGAAGGTGATGAGGACAGTCAGCAGGAAGCCCACGAACAGGGCGAGCAGGCCCTTCCGGACCCTCCCCCGGTCGCCCCGGTCGATGCCCAGCGCGATACTCACGATGGCGCCGTACTCGGGACCCACGACCATGGCCGCGACGATCAGGATCTGGGAGTTGGTGACGATCCCGACCGAACCGATGAGTCCCGCGATGACCAGATAGAGATAAAAGCTCGGCGCATACCTCCCCTCGGCCCAGATCCGTGCCTCGACCTGCTCCCAGACCGGCGAGCGGGTCAGTGGCCCGAGCTTTTGCGCTCCGGCGTCGGTCGCCCGTCCCGAGAAGGCGATGTCCACCGGTTCGATGACGATCGAGCCCCGGCGGTCCACCTGCAGCGCACGCAGACCGTGCAGAACCTCGTTCGCCCCTCCCGTGAGCACGTCACAGGCGATCGCGTCACCGTCCGGGTTTCGCGCGGCGCCGGTCTGCACGATCAGGTTGAGGACGCAAGGGTCGCCGGCGAGCAGGTCGACCACCTCGCTCGTGAGGTCCGGCGGGCTCACCGCGCGCACATGGATCATGTCCATCCTGAACCTCCACGCGCTCCGGCAGCCGTCCGTGTCCGCTCGGCCGGGAGCCGGGCCGCCGAAAATCATGGGTCGGACGGTCCTTCCAGTAACACCGCAAGCACGGCGTTCCGCAATCCGTAGCACGTGGCGCCAGGAGCGCGTCGGAGCACGTCAGAGCAGGTCGGAAGCGGTGGTGGAATCCCCAGAGGCGCGCCTGCGGCGCCTGTCGGACAGTGGATCAGGTAGTGATATGTCGGAGATTGGATTCTCATGGACCGCTACCCCCCCCATAGCCGAGCACGGACTGGTGGGCGATCTGCAGACCGCCGCTCTGGTTTCCTCGCAGGGCGTCGTCGACTGGTTCGCCGCCCCACGCTTCGACTCCCCCAGCGTCTTCGCCGCGCTGCTCGACCACGACCGCGGCGGATACTTCCGGGTGACGGCCAGCAACCCGGATGCATCGTGCAAGCAGTTGTACTACCCCGAGACCGCCATCCTGGTGACCCGTTTCATGTCCCCCGACGGCGTCGGTGAGGTGATCGACTGGATGCCGCCCAACCGCAGCCGCACCCCGAGCGACCGCCACACGCTGATACGGGCCGTACGCACGGTTCGGGGGACGGTCCGGTTCGACATGGAGTGCCGGCCACGGTTCGACTACGCCCGGGCCGCCCACCAACTGGACCTGGTTCCCGACGGCGCCACCTTCCGGGCACCGGGCGTCACCGCATACCTCCAGAGCACCGTCCCGCTCGAGCGGGACGGCGAGGACGTGCGCGGCTCGATCACCCTGAACGTCGGCCAGCAGGCGGTGGCCGTGTTCACCGTCTGTGACGGCGACGGCGACGGGCAGCTCCCGCCGCCGCCCACCGTCGACGGGATCACCCAACAGCTGTGGGATGCCGCCGACTTCTGGCAGAGGTGGGTGCGGGGCTCCAACTACCGGGGACGCTGGCCCGACATGGTCAACCGCTCCGCCATCACCCTCAAGCTGCTCACCTACGCCCCCACCGGCGCACCCGTCGCCGCAGCCACCATGGGCCTGCCCGAACAGGTCGGCGGCGAACGGAACTGGGACTACCGCTACACCTGGGTCCGTGATGGCTCACTCTCCATCCGGGCCTGAACTGGCTGGCCGACTCCTGGGACCGGCCCGACGAGGGCATCTGGGAGACCCGCGGCGGGCGCCAGGACTTCACGTACAGCCGGGTGATGTGCTGGGCCGCCTTCGACCGCGGCCTGCGCCTGGCGGCCGAGTTCAGCCGGCCTGCCGACACCGACCGCTGGACCAACGCCCGCGACGCCATCCTCGAGCAGGTCATGGCCCGCGGCTGGAGCGAGAAGGAACAGGCCTACGTGCAGCACTACGGCGGGGACGATGTCCTGGACGCCTCGCTGCTGCTGATGCCCCGGGTCGGATTCATCGCCCCCCGGGACCCGTCCTGGCTCTCCACCCTGGACGCCATGGACCGCACGCTGGTCTCCGACAGCCTGGTCTACCGCTACGACCCGGCCGCCTCCCCCGACGGCCTGCGCGGCTCCGAAGGCACCTTCAGCCTCTGCACCTTCCTCTACGTGGACGCACTTGCCCGGGCGGGACGGCTGCGGCCCGCGCGGTACACGTTCGAGAAGATGCACACCTACGCCAACCACGTCGGCCTCTTCGCCGAGGAGGTGGGACCGAGCGGCGAACAACTGGGCAACTTCCCGCAGGCGTTCACCCATCTGTCGCTCATCACGGCGGCCTGCACCCTGGACGAGGCACTCGACAAGCAGCGCGGCTGAGATGGCACGGGGAGCGATGCGGATGGCCGGAAAGGACACGTCCGAGCGTCAACCACGCCAGAGCCTCGATGAGTTCGGGGCCCTGTACGAACAGCTGCGCAGGCGGGCCGCCGGCGCGGGCGGCGGGCGGGGTGCCCTGGCCACCCTGACACCGGACACGGTGCGCGCGGCCGCGGCGGAGGTCCGCTCGGGCCGCACCGTCACGCTCGCCTCTCCTGTGGAGACGGAGCCCACGCCGGACAACCCGCGCCCGGCCGGTCACCGGCTGACCAGCCCGCCCGAGGCGGCGGCCGACGGCACCGGACTCCACTTCGCCACCGACCACTTCAGCATGGATGTGCACGGCGACGCCGACAGTCATCTCGACGCCCTGTGCCACGTCGTCTACAACGGCACCCTGCACGGCGGCGTCCCCGCGGCCACCGTCACCGCCGACGGCGCCACGGCCCTCTCGGTCGAACTGGCCAGAAACGGAATCGTCGGCCGGGGCGTGCTGCTCGACATCCCGCGGCTGCGCGAGGTCCCCTGGCTCGAACCGGGCGACCATGTCAGCGCCGACGACCTCGTCGCCGCCGAGCGCTCCCAACGGGTACGGGTCGGGGAAGGGGACCTGCTCCTCGTGCGGGTCGGCCACCGCCGGCGGCGCAACGAGGCCGGGCCGTGGGACGCAGCGCACACCCGGGCCGGACTGCATCCGACCGCCATGCAGTTCCTCGCCGAACGCCAGGTGGCGGCCCTGGGCAGCGACAGCAACAACGACACCGCCCCGAGCCCTACGGACGGCGTGGCGTTCCCGGTGCACGTGCTGGGCATCCACGCCCTCGGCCTCCACCTCCTCGACTACCTCCAGTTCGAGGACCTGGTGCCGCTCTGCGAACAGGAGGGCCGATGGTCGTTCCTCTGCGTGGTTGCGCCACTGCGGCTACCGGCGGCCACCGGCTCCCCCGTCAACCCCATCGCCATTCTCTGACCAGCAGACGGTTGGGCACGCGCCCGCTCGAACGATCCACGACCCCGAGGTGGTCGACATGGCTGACAACGAACACTATGACGTCATCATCATCGGCACCGGAGCGGGCGGCGGAACCCTCGCTCACCGGCTCGCCCCCACCGGCAAGCGCATCCTGATCCTGGAACGCGGCGGCTACCTTCCCCGGGAACGGGACAACTGGGAGTCGACGGCGGTCTTCGTCAAGGGCAAGTACCGGGCCCCGGAGTTCTGGTACGACAAGCACGGTGACACGTTCCCACCCGAGGTCAACTACTACGTCGGAGGCAACACCAAGTTCTACGGCGCCGCGTTGTTCCGTCTGCGCCCCGAGGACTTCGGCGAGCTGCGCCATCACGGCGGAATCTCCCCCGCGTGGCCCATCCGCTACGAGGACCTGGAGCCCTATTACACGCAGGCCGAGCACCTCTACCTCGTGCACGGCCGGCACGGCGAGGACCCCGGTGAGGGCGAGGTCAGCGCCCAGTACACCTACCCGGCGGTGCGGCACGAGCCGCGGATCCAACAACTCAGCGACGACCTGGAGGAGCACGGGCTGCACCCGTTCCATCTGCCCATCGGCGTGAACCTCACTCAGGACGAGCACGGCCGCGCGACCCACGAGAGTGTGTGCATCCGCTGCAACCGGGTGGACGGCTTCCCCTGTCTGGTGCGTGGCCTGCCTGTCTCCCGTCGTCGGCCGTGCATCCGGTACCAAGAATGGAGACTCCCCGGCGACGTCCTGTCCTGAGCGCGCGGCGCGCGCGGCCCGCCCGATGGGCGCAGTGATATCGCTCCGACGGGCCAACGCGGGGCGCGTCCGGACCGCAGGCACCTGGATCACCCCTTCGGGAGCCATCCGGGTGCGTCTCTCCGGCCCCATGGCGCCCATGACATCCCACCGCGCCACCGCCGTGCATGATCTCCGCAGTGGGGTTTGTCCAGACCCGGGAGGGGCACTGTGGTCGGATCAGGACCAGCACCGGCGATCGTCGTGGTCATGGGTGTCGCCGCGTCGGGCAAGACCACCGTCGGGCGGTTGCTCGCCCAGCGTCTCGATGTGCCCTTCGTGGAAGGTGACGACTTCCACCCCGCGGCGAACATCGCCAAGATGACCGCGGGGCAAGCACTCGACGATGAGGACCGCGAACCGTGGCTGCGGAGCCTGACCCGCTGCATCCGGGAAACCTCCGGTGCCCACCAGGGTGGGGTCATCTCCTGCTCGGCCCTCAAGCGGGAGTACCGGGACCTGCTCCGTGCGGCCGGGCCGGGCGTCTGGTTCCTCTACCTGGCCCTTGACGAGGAGACGGCCCACACCCGGATCGCACACCGGACCGGGCATTTCATGACCGCCCGACTCCTGGACTCCCAATACGACGCGCTGGAACCACTGCGGGCCGACGAGCCCGGACTCACCGTCGATGCGACCGCCGGGATCGACATGATCATCGGCCCGGTCCAGGCCGCCGTCGCCCGCTTCGAGGCCGGCGAACCGGGATGACCGCCCCCGGTCCCCGGACTCGGCCCGAAGGGAAGCGAAGCGATGGACTCGTTGCCGTCCTTCACCGTGACGGCCCCCGCAACGGTCAGTCGCCGTGCCAGGATCGCCACAGCGCCGCGTAGCCGCCGTCCGCCGCGACGAGTGCGTCATGGGTGCCGAGTTCGGTCAGGACGCCGGACTCGATGACGGCGATGCGGTCCGCGTCGTGGGCCGTCTGGAGACGGTGGGCGATGGCGATGACCGTGCGGCCCTGGAGGGCGGCGGCAAGGGCACGCTCGGTCAGGCGTGCCGCGGCCGGATCCAGCAGGGCGGTCGCCTCGTCGAGGATCACGGTGTGCGGGTCGGCGAGGATCACCCGGGCCAGGGAGAGCTGCTGTGCTTGTGCCTCGTCCAGCCGGTGGGCGCCACCACTGAGATCGGTGTCCAGACCGGACGGCAGATCGTCGATCCAGTCGGCATGCACCGCCTCCAGCGCGGCTCGCAACTGGAGGTCCGTAGCGGACGGGCGCGCGATGACCAGGTTGTTCCGCAGGGTGTCACGGAAGACGTGGTGTTCCTGGGTGATCAGGGCGATCTGGCGGCGCATCCGGTCCGGTGGGAGGTCGGCGACAGGGACGCCGCCGACCGAGACACGGCCGCTGCCGGGCCGGTCGACGCCTGCCAGGAGCCGGCCGAGGGTGGACTTTCCCGCACCGGAGGGTCCGACGATGGCGAGCCGTTCGCCGGGCTGGACGTCGAGATCGATGCCGTGCAGGACGTCGCCCAGGTTCGGGTACGCGTAGGTGACGGCGACGGTCTCGATGCGGTCGCCGGCCGGCTCGGCCGTCGTCGGGGTCGGGCCCGCCGGGACGGCGGCCAGGCCCTCCACCCGCGCGTACGACGCCATGCTGCTCTGCAGCTGTTCGACCGAGAGCAGGACGGTGTCCAGCGGTCCCATGAGCTGGCGCAGGTAGACGGCCGCCGCGACCACCTCGCCGAGGTCGGCCGCGCCGTGGTTGTAGAGCGTGCCACCGACCAGGAGCACGCCGACGACCGGCAGCGTGTAGGAGATGTCCACGGAAGGGAAGAACACCGAACGCAGCCACAGCGTATGCAGCCTGGCGCCTCTGGCCTTCGTGATGGCCGCCTCGGCGACGTGCAGCCGCTGCTGCTGCAGCCGCAGCGCCTCGACCGTGCGGGCGCCGCCGGCGGTCGTGGCCAGCATTTCCGCGAGTTCGGAATTGGCCGTGCCCTCTGCGAGATAGCCGGTGCGCGCCCTGCGGAGGTACCAGCGCGTGACGACGACGATGACGGCCAGGCAGGACAGTCCGCAGACGCCCAGCAGCGGGTCGAGGACGAGTACCGCGCCGATGATGAACAGCGCCTGTGTCGTGGCGATGAGCACCTCGGGTGCGGTGGTGCGCAGCGCGGTGGCGACGGCGTCGACGTCCGTGGTGCCGCGTACGGCCAGGTCGCCGGTGGGTGTGTGCTCGACGACGGTCGGGGGCAGCGCGAGAGCGCGGGCCAGGAACCGCTCGCGGATACGGGCCGCGGCTCGCTCGCCGAACCGGGCGGCGAGCAGCAGTGCGGAGCGCGACAGCAGGATCTGGACCAGCACGGCGGCGACGATGACGAGGGCGGTCCGGTCCACGGTGCCGACGCTGTCCGGGCCGGTCGATGCCTTGACCGTGTTGACGATGGTGCCCAGCAGCCAGGGACCGACCAGTCCGGCAGCCGCGGCGAGAGCGTTGAGGGCGAGGATTCCCGCGAACGCCGCCTTTTCCACGGCTATGTCGCTGCCTGCGGTGCGACGGACGTGCCTGGTGTCGGCGACGGGGAGCGGACCGGTCATCGGGACACTTCCTCTTCCTCTTCGGCGCCCCGGGAGACCAACGCGCGATAGTCGGCCCGGGCGTGCAGGAGGTGCTGATGGGTGCCGGTCGCCTCGACCTGGCCCCCCACGAGATAGACGACCGTGTCCGCCAGCTCCAGGACCAGCGGCGAGGTGCTGGTCACCACGGTGGTCAGGCCGGTACGGGCCGCGCGCAGCCCGGCGGCCATCGCGGCCTCGGTGTGCGCGTCGACGGCGGAGGTCGGCTCGACGGCGAGCAGGACCTCGGGCCGCGCGTACAGGGCCCGGGCCAGCCGCAGCCGCTGGCGCTGGCCACCGGAGAGGTTGGCGCCCTGCGCGGTGATCACGGAGTCCAGTCCTTCGGGCATCGCTTGGACGATGTCGGTGGCGGCGGCGCTGCCGATCGCGGCCAGGATCGCCTCGTGGTCGATCGCCTGCCCGCCGGCGACCACCTCGCGAACGGTCCCGCTGAAGAGATGGGCATCGTTGTCGGCGACCAGGACGCGCTCCCGGAACTGGTCCGGAGCCATCGCATCGACACGGTGGCCGTCCCATGCGGCGTCCGAGGGGGTGAACCGGCCGAGCCGTTCCACCACGGCGGGCGCGTCGGCCGGCCGGTCACCGATCAACGCGATCAGCGCGCCGGGAGGCACCTGGACGCCGGAGGCGGGATCGTGCAGGACAGCGGGCCCCGGCGGGGCATCGAGCCGGCCCGTGTCGTGGAGGTGACCGGGCCGCAGGCCCAGGAAGTCGATCACCCGCCGGGCGGCCACCAGGCCCCGGGCGACGTCGGAGCCGCCTTCGATGAAGGCGTAGACCGGCGTGACGAGCATGGCGGTGTACCCGTACACCGCCACGAGGTCGCCGACGGCGAGCGAACCCTCGGCCGCCATCCGCGCGGTCAGCCACGTGACCAGCGCGAGGAACAGTGCCGGCAGACCGATGGCCAGCGCGCCGATCCAGCTGGTCACGGCGCCCACCCGGTAGCCCTGTTCGCGCAGCTCCCGGGACCGGTGCCCGTAGCGGGACGCGTAGACGTCCTTGCCACCGAGACCGTTCAGGACCCGCAACCCCGTCACCACGTCGACGAGCAGTTCGGTCAGCGCACCCTGCCGCTGCCGGTATTCGGATCCGACACCCAGCAGCCGCCGCTGCAACGGTCCGACGGTGACGGCGAGCAGCGGCACTCCCGCCAGCACCACCACGGCCAGCAGCGGTGAGATCGACAGCAGCAGGGCCGCGACGACGAGATAGGCGAGAACGGCCCCCACCCCCGGCCCCATCACGGTCAGGGACATGGCGATCACCTGCACGTCTCCCATCCCGATGGCGACGACCTCACCGGCACCGGCCTGACTCCGCAAGCCGGCGCCGAGCGATGTGGCCTGCCGTACGGTCGCTCGGACGGTGCGGAACGACGCGTCCATGCGGACCTTCGTCATCGTCCGGTGGCGGAGGATGCCCACGACCGCGTTGACCACTCCCATGACGAACAACGCCGCGGTCCAGCCGAGCAGCGCGGAGCTGTCCTGTGCCCGCAGCCCGTCGTCGATCGCGCGGGACAGCAGGTAGGGCGGAACGGCCAGCCCGACCATCCACAGGCTGCCCAGCAACGCCCCGGTGGCGACCCGCCGCCGCTGGCTGGTCACCAGCCACAGCAGGAACCGCAGAGGGCTCCGGATGTCCTTCGGAGCAGGCGGGTGAAAGGTGTCGGCCATGCCCGCACCCTAGCCACCAGCAGGTCGGCGCCCGGCAGCCAGGGGGACGTTACCGCCGCGACGGCACACGATCTCCCATCGCCGGTGCATCCCGGATGACGCAGCCACCGATCCACACTATTGAACACGTTCAAATTAGCTGTAGGCTGCGGCCATGAGCGAACGAAGCACCGCCCTACGGCAGATACGCGCCTGGCTCGTCCTGTTCATCGTTTGTCTCGCGCTCAGCGGATTGACGGCCTTTCCACTGGTCCACGAACTGCGCTGGGCCGACAGCCTGCTGGGGTCCACCGCTCTCGGGGACTGGTTCCCCGGGCTCACCCGCTGGATCACCCGCGTCCGCACCGGACTCGACACGGCCGACGCCGACTACCCGTTCCTGCTGTACGGAACCGACTGGCTGGCCTTCGCCCACCTGGTCATCGCCGTGGCGTTCTACGGGCCCTACCGCGACCCCGTACGGAACATCTGGGTCGTCGAGTTCGGAATGATCGCCTGCGCCGGGATCATCCCGCTGGCCCTGATCTGCGGACCCGTGCGCGGCATTCCCCTCTGGTGGTCGGTCATCGACATGTCGTTCGGCGCCTTCGGAGTCATCCCGCTGTACGTCGTGCGCAGAAAGATCCAACGCCTCGCGGCACTGGACGACGCGGCCGGCCCCCGGCCTGCGGCGGTGGCGCAGCCCGCACAGTAGAGGCCAGCGCCCTGGCCTGATCTCCCGCCCCAAGGCCAGGGCTTCGTGCCCGGGGGCAATACCTGCGGCGATGACGCCGACCGCGATGGTCAGCCCTGGGGCGGAGTCACCGGCAACTGCCTTTTGTGTTCGGTCCCTTGGTACCTGCCCACGATCGAAGCGAAGGCACGCTCGCTCACCGGCTTGCCCTCCAGGAAGTCGTCGATCTCGTCGTACGTCACCCCGAGCGCGTCCTCATCCGCCTTGCCCTCGTCGAGCGTCTCCAGGTCCGCCGTCGGCACCTTCCACACCAGCGAGGCGGGCGCCCCGAGCGCCTCCCCGACGGCCCGCACCCGGCGCTTGATGAGCCCGGCAAGGGGCAGTACGTCCGCCGCGCCGTCCCCGAACTTGGTGAAGAACCCGGAGACCGCCTCGGCCGCGTGATCGGTCCCCACGACCAGCCCTTCATGCGCCCCCGCAACCGCGTACTGGGCGATCATCCGCTGCCGGGCCTTGATGTTGCCGTGCACGAAGTCCTGGTGCCGCTCGTCGCGGAAGGCGACCCCACCGGCCAGACAGGCCTCCAGCGCGGCATCGCTCGCTGCCTTGACGTTGACGGTCAGGACCTGGTCGGCCCGGATGAAGTCGAGGGCGAGCTGAGCGTCCTGCTCATCGGCCTGGACGCCGTACGGCAGCCGCATGGCGTAGAAGGTCGCGTCGTGCCCGGCCCGACGGGCCCGCTCCACGGCCAGCTGGCACAACCGCCCCGCCGTGGTGGAATCCACCCCGCCGCTGATGCCGAGCACCAAGGACCGCAGTCCGGTGGTCGTCAGCCGCTCGGCCAGGAACGCCACCCGGCGCTCGATCTCCACCTCCGCATCGAAGATCGCGGCGACGTGAAGATCCCGGGCGATCTCCTGCTGCAGGCCTATGGGCGCGGGAACGGTCACGACTACTCCTCGGGGTCGGTTCGGGGTGCAGATTCTATGCTGGCTGCCTGCTGCCACCTCCCGCGGACTGCGGCTGGCAGCAGGTAGCAAGGCCGACGGCCTCGTCGCGGCGCGGCCCGGCAGCTTCGCCCCACGCCGCCGTAGACCGGCAACGAGAGCTGGTGGCTGCGGTCCTGACGGTCCATACGCTCGGGCCCCGACGCCGCTGAGCGGCGGACCTGTAAGATCATTTACTCAGCGGTGCCGGACGCCTCACCCGCTCCGTCCCGCGCCGTGCACGTCTGAGCGGGTGGTAACACAGAGGGATCAGAACATGAAGCGCGTCATACGCGGCCTCGGAGCCGCTGCCGTCACCGCCGTCTTCGCCGGGGGTCTGCTCGTCGCCCTGCCGGGCGCGGCGAGCGCCAACGACTACGGGTACACCTGTAAGAACTGGAAGGACACCAGCCACAGCTGGAGCGCCGACTGCCACGTGACGCGCGGCAAGGCCCGTACGGTGACCGAGTGCGCCAACGGCAAGACCTACTACGGCAAGTGGGTCGGCAGCGGGTACTGGAAGTTCGATGGCGAGTGCGGCAAGTACGCACTGATGGCCACCGACATCCAGTGGAAGAAGTAGTTCCCCGATGTCCTGCCCCGTCGCAGCCCTCCAGGGCCGCGGCGGGGCGTTCTCACCCTCTTTTCCGCACGCCCGGGAAGCAGCCACCGGAAAGCGGCCCAAGAGGCTGCGATCACGATCGGGATGCCCGTCAGGAATCCGTGCGGCGCTTGCCTTCCTCGAAGAACCCCTGGATCGCGTCGGCGTTGCCGAGTTCCCGCAGCGCGCGTGCGGCGCCGAAAGGGGCGTTCCAGAACTTGCCTTCGCGCGGCCGGTGCGGCCCGACGTAGGCGTAGGGCTCCGGCAGGTGGTCGTCACCGGGTGAGACCCCGTAGTTCACCTCGTCGAGAGTGATGGCGAGGTCGAAGTGTTCGGGCCAGAGCACCGGTTCGGTCTCGGGTGCGAAACCGCGCAACGCCTCGTCCCCGGCGGCGAACGCGCGGAGGATCTCGGCTCCGGCTTCCGGATCGACCGTGATCACCTCGTCCGGCTTCACCCCGGACCCGTCCGGATAGAGCCCCTCCGGAGCGCCGGCCTCGATCCCCGCCGCTTCCGCGAGCGCCGCGTAGGTCTGGCCCGACAGCGCGATGCGGGCCGTTCCGCTGACGAGGTCGCCGCCCTCGACACGCAACGCCGGTTCGCCGATCGTGCCGAAACCGCCGCCGACGATCCGCAGCCGGATGCGGCCGATCTCCCGGTGCTGCGGCCCGGCCAGTACCAGCTCGGCGATGCCGTGCAGGGATCGCCTGGTCAGAGCCACTGCGTCAGCAGTCATGCCGCCTCCTCGGGTTCATCGCTACCCGCGAGTGTCGCAGGCGGCCCGGGTCGCGGCACTGCGCGACACCCGGCATGGCCGGGCTACGACCGCTGACGGCATCGGAATGACTCCGCTAGCGGGTGGCGAGCCGCTCCAGGAGGGTGGCGCTCCGTGCCAGCAACGTCTGCTCCTCATCCGTGAGTTCGGCCTCGATGGCCTGCGCGAGCCAACCGACCCTGCGGCCGCGCTCCGCTTCGAGCGCGGCCCGGCCCGCGTCCGACAGCTCGACCAGCGACTTGCGGCCGTCCGTGGGGTGCGCCCGGCGGGTGATCAGATCCTGCTCCATGAGCAGCCCCACCGAACGGGCCATCGACTGGGGACGTACACGCTGATCGGCGGCGAGGTCGCTGGTGGTCATGGCGCCGTCGCGGTCGAGTGCGCCGAGCACGGCGACCTGACCCAGCGGGATGCGGTCCTCGTGCTTGACGCGTCGGGTGAGCTTCCCCATCGCGGTGCGCAGTTCTGCGGCGATGGCGGCGGCTTCCGAGGTGGGCATAGGGCACTTTACCCCGTTGGGCAGCATTGCTGTGCACCTGACCTGCACAGCAATGCTGTACAGCAAAACTGGGCAGCATTGCTGTATGGTTTGGCGTTGTCGGGCTCAGCGCCAGCGCTGTCGCAGCCGGGGCCACGGCACACGACAACGGGAAGGACCTCCCATGTCCGCACAGGCATCCGGGACCGTCAACGCCGCCATCGAGACCGTCACCGCCCGCCGGATCATCGACAGCCGGGGCAACCCCACGGTCGAGGTCGACGTCGTCCTGGCGGACGGGTCCCTGGGGCGCGCGGCGGTCCCCTCCGGCGCCTCCACCGGTGCCCGGGAGGCCGTGGAACTGCGCGACGGGGACCCCACGCGCTGGCACGGCAAGGGCGTCGACCGCGCGGTGGCCCACGTCAACGGGGAGATCGCGGCGTCCGTGCGCGGCCGGGACGCGGCGGACCAGGCGGGTCTCGACGCCGCGCTGGTCGCCCTCGACGGCACCGCCACGAAGTCCCGGCTCGGCGCCAACGCGATCCTCGGCGTCTCCCTCGCCGCCGCCAAGGCCGCCGCGGCGGCTCACCGCCGGCCCCTGTACCGCTACCTCGGCGGTGCCGACGCCCACCTCCTGCCGCTGCCGATGATGAACATCGTCAACGGCGGCGCCCACGCCGACAATCCGCTGGATTTCCAGGAGTTCATGATCGCGCCCGTGGGCGCGGAAACCTTCGCCGAAGCCGTCCGCATGGGCAGCGAGATCTTCCACACCCTGCGCCGTGATCTGCTGGCCGCCGGGCACTCCACGGGCGTCGGCGACGAGGGTGGCTTCGCACCCGCGCTGCGTACCGCTGAGGAGGCGCTCGACTTCGTGATGACCGCCATCGAGCGCACCGGCTACCGCCCCGGCACGGACATCGGCCTGATCATGGACCCGGCGTCGTCGGAGTTCTTCCGCGACGGGGTGTACGACTACGCGGGCGAGGGAGTGCGCCGCACCCCCTCCGAGAACGCCGACTACCTGGCCAAGCTCATCGACGCCTACCCGATCGTCTCCGTCGAGGACCCGATGGCGGAGAACGACCTGGACGGCTGGCGGGAGCTGACCGCCCGCGTCGGCGACCGCTGCCAGCTCACCGGTGACGACGTGTTCTGCACCAACGAGACACTGCTGCGCGAGGGCATCCGCACCGGGGTGGGCAACTCGGTCCTGGTCAAGGTCAATCAGATCGGGACCCTGACCGAAGCGCTGGCCACGGTGGCCACGGCCCACCAGGCGGGCTGGACGGTCGTCATGTCGCACCGGTCGGGCGAGACGGAGGACACCACCATCGCGGACCTGGCGGTGGCGACCGGCTGCGGTCAGATCAAGACCGGCTCGCTCTCCCGCTCCGACCGCACGGCGAAGTACAACCAACTGATCCGGATCGAAGAGGAGTTGGGCGACTCGGCGCGCTTCGCGGGCCGCTCCGCACTGCGTCGGGCATGAACAGCAGGCAGCGGTAGGGACCACGCGGGCCCCCGAGCAGGATCGGGGGCCCGCTCGCGAGACCGGACAGACACGTCTTCCTGACTGCTGGTTCGCCGCCGCTCCCATCCGCTCGGTGAGGTGATCGGTGGGGAGCGCTCAGGGGCCGGGCGTGGAACCACCGGTGAGCAGCAGCAGCGCGGTGACAAGGTCGTCGGAGGCCGAGCCGGTGGCCAGACGGCGCAGTTGGAGGCCGACGACGAGTGCGACGACGGGGCCGGCCAGGCGTTCGGGGTCCGGTACGCCGAGGCCGCCGAGGATGGAGGCGGCCAGCTGGTCGTAGGCGGTGAAGCATTCTGCGGCCGCCGGGCGCAGCTGGGGGTCACGGCCGGCGTGGATGTAGAGCTCGAAGGGGGCGATGTGCTCGCTGTCGAAGGCGGTGTCCGCGGACACCTGGCCGACGATGGTGGCGGCCTGTTCGGCGGTGACGCAGTCGGTGATGTGACGTGCGGCGAGGTCGGTGAAGCGGCGGGTCTCCTGGTCGACGAAGGAGCGCAGGCTCTCGCGCAGCAGGTCGTGCTGGGTGGCGAAGTGGTACGTGATCGAGCCGAGGGAGACGCCCGCCTCCTTGGCGATGCGGCGGTTGGTGACCGCGGCGACGCCGTCCTGACCGATGATCCGCAGCGTGGCCTCGACGATGCGTTCACGCGTCGGGGTGGGATTCGGCATGTGCTCATCGTCCCATGGCCGGCCCGTTGGTCAGGCCATCCGCCGCGGTGTCGCCGCTGGAGGGAAGGTGCGGGGAGTTCCGCCGGGCGCTGGGAGAAGCGGGCCAGCGCTCGTACCATCGCTGGTCGTCCTCTTGACAGGGAAATCACCGGCGCAGCCGAAGGCGGTGGGCTCGGCCGCCACGTCGGTGTCGTCCTTGACGGCGATCGGGACACCGAGCAGGGGCAGACGGTGCCCGGCGGCGAGGCGGCGGTCGGCCGCGTCGGCTTCCGCCAGAGCAGCGGTGGCGCGTACCCGGCGGAACGCGTTCACGGTCGGCTGGGTCGCCTCGATGCGTGCGAGAGACTCTTCGACGAGGACCCGGGACGAGATGTGCCCGCCGTGCAGGGCCGCGCTCTGCGCCGCCAGGCCCGTGCGTGCGGAATCGGCCATCGTTGGGCCCCTTCATCCTCTCCTACTGTTCGTTCGAACGAACAGTAGGAGAGGATGGCCCCCATGGACATCAACGGATCGACTGTTCTCCTCACCGGCGCCGGCGGCGGCATCGGCCATGCCCTGGCGAAGGCTCTGGCCGCCAAGGGCGCCCATCTGGTGATCACCGGCCGGCGCGCCGAATCGCTCAAGGGCCTCGAAGCGTCCCTGGGCGCACGGGTGCTGGTCGCGGATCTCAGCGACCGCGACGCGGTCGTGCGGCTGGCCGAGGAGGCAGGTCCCGTGGACATCCTGGTCGCCAACGCCGCGCTGCCCGCCAGTGGCGCCCTGCTCGACTTCACCCCAGCGGAGATCGACCGGTCCTTGGAGGTGAACCTGCGCGCACCCTTGATGCTCTCCCGGCTGCTGGCGCCGCACATGGTGGCAGCCGGCCGCGGTCACCTCCTGATGATCGGCTCGATCTCGGGACGGACCTCGTCCCCCGCCACCTCGCTCTACAGCGCCGCGAAGTTCGGACTGCGCGGATTCGCCCATGCCCTGCGGCAGGACCTGCACGCCACGGGCGTCGGCGTGTCCATCGTGCAGCCGGGATTCGTCCGCGGCGCGGGGATGTTCGCCGACACCGGTGCCACACCGCCCGCCGGGGTTCGTACCGTCACGCCCGAACGCGTGGCGGCGGGTGCTGTCAGTGCGCTCGAACGTGACAGGGCCGAGGTGAACGTCGCGCCGGTCGAACTGCGGCTGGGCAGCGCCATCGGCAGCCTCTTCCCCTCACTCGGCGCCGCCGTCCAGCGCAGGGCGGCGCTCGAGTCCTTCGTCGGGCAGATCACTCAGCTTGTTATTTATGGTCCGGACTCGAACATCGAGTAGGACACCATCACTCA
>NZ_JAAIKO010000167.1 GCF_016107395.1 Streptomyces fildesensis | reverse complement strand
CCACCAGCAGCAGGACATGCTCCTGGGAGGAGAGCTCGAAGAGATCGGCTCGCAGCGGAGGTTCCACGGTCAGGTCGAACGCATGCCGAGCTCCCCGGCGCAGCACATCATCCAGTTCGGACTCAGTGGTTCCGGTGATGGGCAGCTCCATGGTCGCTATGTCGAGCACTCGTTGATACGGAGTGCCGTCGACCTCGGGCAGGATCGTGCGCAGGCTTTCGTGCCGTGCGACGAGGTCACCGAGCGCGGCGCGCAGCGCATCCCGGTCCAACTGGCCGGTGAACCGCAGCACGAGGGGAATGTTGTAGGTGGCGCTGGGCCCCTCCATCTGGTGGAGGAACCACAACCTGCGCTGAGCGAACGACAGCGGCATGACCTCAGGTCGCTCCCGCACGGTGAGCGCCAGTCGTCCAGGTGCAGCGGTGTCGAGCAGGGCCGCCACCGCGGCCGGCGTCGGGCCCTCGAAGAGCGTTCGTAGACCGACCTCGACGCCGAAGACCGATCGGATCTGCGCGATGAGGCGGGTGGCGA
>NZ_JAAIKO010000166.1 GCF_016107395.1 Streptomyces fildesensis | reverse complement strand
GCGGGTGTTGGCCATGGGGCGGCCGATGGGCACGGTGGCGTTGCCCGTGTAGGGGTTGGGGATGGGGTAGCAGGTGGCGAAGGTGGTGGTTTCGGTGGGTCCGTAGCCGTCGGTGACGGTGGTGGTGGGGCAGGCTTGTTGGAGGCGTTGGACGGATGCACCGGATACGGCTTCGCCGCCGGTCCAGATCTGCTGCACCCCGGTGAGGGTTTCGGGGTGGTGTTCGGTCATGACGTTGAACAGGGAGCTGGTGAGCCAGGCTGCGGTGACGTGGTGTTCGGTGATGGTTTTCTGCAGTAGGGGGATGTCGAGGTCGCCGGCGGGGGCGATGACGATGGCGCCGCCGTTGAGGAGTGGGACCCAGATTTCGTAGGTGGAGGCGTCGAAGGCGGACGGTGAGTGGTGCAGAACCCGCTGGTGCGCGTGGGGATCGAAGCGGGGGTCGAGGGCGAGTGAGGTGACGTTGCGGTGGGTGACGACGACGCCTTTGGGGGTGCCGGTGGAGCCGGAGGTGTACATCACGTACGCGGCGGCGTCCGGCTG
>NZ_JAAIKO010000165.1 GCF_016107395.1 Streptomyces fildesensis | reverse complement strand
GCGGTCACGTCCGTTGGCGTGGTGTATCGACGGCCAATCGGTGACTCGTTTTCAGGTTAGGCGGTCAGGGCTGTCGTGCTCATCTCGTCGGTGGCTTCTCCCTCGATCGGGTGGAGTCGGCAGCGGGCGAGGATCTCGCTGCCGATGTAGCGCCGGGCCTCGATCCACTCGTCGGTCTGCTCGGCCAGGACCGCACCGATCAGCCGCAGGATCGCGGGCCGGTCGGGGAAGATGCCCACGACATCGGTGCGGCGGCGGATCTCCTTGTTCAGCCGCTCCTGCGGATTGTTTGACCAGATCGACTTCCAGACCACGCGTGGGAACGCGGTGAACGCCAGTAGGTCCTCCCGGGCGGCATCCAAGTGCTCCGCTGCGGCAGGGAACTTGTCGTCGAGGGTGGTGATGACCGACGCCATCTGATGGCGGACGGCGTCGGCGTCGGGTTGTTCGAAGACCGTCCGCAACAAGGTGGCCACCCACGGCTGGGCCGACTTGGGGACCTTGCTCAGCAAGTTGCGGGCGTAGTGGAGTCGTAAAGATTCAAC
>NZ_JAAIKO010000164.1 GCF_016107395.1 Streptomyces fildesensis | reverse complement strand
TGATGCCAATGGTATCCTGAATGTATCTGCCGAGGACAAAACCACCGGTCAGAAGAACAAGATCACCATTACCAACGACAAGGGACGGCTGTCGAAGGAGGAAATCGAGAAGATGGTTCAGGAAGCCGAGAAATACAAGTCTGAGGACGAGGAACATAAGAAGAAAGTGGAGTCCAAAAACGCGCTGGAGAACTACGCCTATAACATGAGGAACACGGTGAAGGATGATAAGATCAGCGCTAAGCTGCCTGCTGCCGACAAGAAGAAGATCGAGGAGGCAATTGATTCGGCCATCCAGTGGCTGGATACCAACCAACTTGCAGAGTCCGACGAGTTCGAGGACAAGATGAAGGAGCTGGAGGGCATTTGCAACCCAATTATTGCCAAAATGTACCAGGGAGGCGCTCCTGGTATGGAGGATGCCATGGGTGACATCCCGACTGGTCCTACTGGCGCTGGCCCCAAGATCGAAGAAGTTGATTAGCCCTTTTTGATTAATCGATTGCCGTGCGTCTCCTTTTTTTCTTCTTTTCAAATGTCGGCCGAGAGCTGGCTTAATATTTCCA
>NZ_JAAIKO010000163.1 GCF_016107395.1 Streptomyces fildesensis | reverse complement strand
GCAGACCCGCGATCGCCCGCAGCATCGTCGACTTGCCCGACCCGTTCGACCCGATCAGACCGACCGCCTCGCCCCGGTACGTAGTGAAACTCACCCCGCGTACGGCATGGACCAGCCGGACGTTGGGCGACGACTTGCGCGAGATTATGCGTCCCAGGGCAGCGGTCGCGCTGCCCTTGCTGTTCCCCGCGCCGTGCACCCGGTAGACGATGTGCACATCGTCGACGATCACGGTGGGGACGCGGGTTTCGGTCTGCTCAGCCACGGCCGTACTTCTCCTCAGCCTTCCAGAAATACACGTACCCGCCGATACCCGCCAGGAGAGCCCAGCCCACCGCGACCGCCCACACGTGCGGCGGCATCTGCTCGGCGGTCACGCTGTCGATCAGCGCGAAGCGCATCAGGTCGATGTAGACGGCCACCGGATTGATGTCCAGCAGGATCTTCACGAAGTACGGTGCGTCCTTGGTGAAGTTGGCGATGCTGTACATCACGCCGGAGGTGTACATCCACGTGCGCAGGATGAACGGCATCAGCTGCGCGAGGTCCGTCATCTTGCTGCCCAGCCGGG
>NZ_JAAIKO010000162.1 GCF_016107395.1 Streptomyces fildesensis | reverse complement strand
ATTGTTGATTACAAGGGAGAAGACAAGCAGTTTGCTGCTGAGGAAATCTCTTCGATGGTCCTAATGAAGATGAGAGAGATTGCTGAAGCTTATCTCGGTTCTTCTGTGAAAAATGCCGTTGTTACTGTTCCTGCATACTTCAACGATTCTCAGCGGCAAGCCACGAAGGATGCAGGTGTAATTGCAGGCCTGAATGTGATGAGAATCATTAATGAACCAACAGCGGCAGCCATTGCTTATGGTCTGGACAAGAAGGCGACTAGTGTTGGGGAGAAGAACGTCTTGATTTTTGATCTTGGAGGTGGTACTTTTGATGTTTCCCTCCTAACCATCGAGGAGGGAATCTTCGAGGTGAAGGCAACGGCTGGGGATACGCATCTTGGCGGTGAGGACTTCGACAACAGGATGGTCAACCATTTTGTGCAGGAGTTTAAGAGGAAGAACAAAAAGGATATTACTGGAAACCCTAGGGCACTTAGGAGATTGCGGACTTCGTGTGAGAGGGCTAAACGTACCTTGTCGTCTACAGCCCAGACCACCATTGAAATTGATTCGTTGTTCGAAGGTATCGATTTCTA
>NZ_JAAIKO010000161.1 GCF_016107395.1 Streptomyces fildesensis | reverse complement strand
CGATCTGTGGAGGGGGAGACTTGTGTTCGTAGACTGGAGATGGTGGAGGGGGAGACTTGTGTTCGTAGACAGGAGGTGGCGGAGGGGGAGACTTGTGTTCGTAGACAGGGGGAGGTGGCGGCGGAGAATTGTAGACTGTGGGAGGCGGCGGGGGTGACTTCAACTCGTAGACGGGAGTCGGCGGAGGGGGAGACTTGTGCTTGTAGACTGGGGGAGGTGGTGGTGGAGAGTTATAGACTGTGGGAGGTGGTGGCGGTGTGGACTTGTACTCGTTGACGGGAGGCGGTGGAGGGGGAGACTCGTGCCCGTACAGGGGGCGAGGTGAAGGTGGGGACTGCTGCTTGTAAATGGGAGAAGGGTGGTGGGGAGACTGGTATTCGTCGGCAGGGGGAGGAGGTGGCGGAGACAGGTATTGATATACCTGCGGGGTTGGCTGGTGCCAAGAATGATAAGGATGGTGGAGCGGGTAGTGGGCAGCAACCTGAGAGAGAGGGCCGAGAGAGAGAAGGGCCACCACAAGGGCGGCTGCGAGGAGAGACTGCAGTGAAATGGAGCCCATCCTCACGAATGCGAGGAAGATG
>NZ_JAAIKO010000160.1 GCF_016107395.1 Streptomyces fildesensis | reverse complement strand
CCCGTCTTCGAATTCGACGGCGCCCTGAACCCCAACGGCTAGCACTCCCAACCTTTACCAGTTCACCCTGTCCCATCGTAAACGTGCGGCGTCGAAACCTGACTTGGCAGCTTTCGACGCCGCGCGGACGGCATGATGCCTTCTCCGATGCCGAGGCCACCCCGATGAGACGAACCATCATGGGGACACGCACTGAGACAACGTCAAACGACCTGGTGAGCCCGTTGCCAGAGGACATCTGATTCGGGAACCTACACGCACGTCATAGTCCGTCGCGCCGTTCCGGCCCGTAAGGGCTCCATCCCTGGAGGTACGGCTTGAGTTCCTCCGGCGTGAGTTCACGTGTGTGCGGCATTTTCGGAAGCCTGCCCAGGGGGTCGATCGACCTCGCGTACCCCCCTGCCCACTCCAACCAGCGTCGAGCCGAGTCCAGTGTCGTCTCGTCCGCAACACCCTCCAACTCGCCGATGCGACGTTCCAATGCCATGCAGTACGCACGGAGGGCAGCGGCCTCCTGCCAGCGCCCGGCTTCTTCGCGCAGCACCTGGGCAAGCTGTTCACGAACAGCTTGTTCCTTCGCCACGTC
>NZ_JAAIKO010000159.1 GCF_016107395.1 Streptomyces fildesensis | reverse complement strand
GAGCTGGCGGCGAAGTACGGGCTGTCGGTCAGCGGTGCCCGGCCGGGCCTCGGCGAGTACACCCGGCAGTTGTGGGGCCGGCGGCACTTCATCAACGAGTTCGCGAAGGCGCGGACGCAGGCGCAGTACACCGATGCCCGGCTGGGTCAGCTGTGGCAGGTGATGACGCCGTTGCTGAACGCGGCGGTGTACTACCTGATCTTCGGGCTGTTGCTGGGTACCGACCGCGGTGTGGACAACTTCATCGCGTTCCTGGTGACCGGCATCTTCATCTTCACGTTCACCCAGTCGTCGATCATGAGTGGCGTGAAGGCGGTCTCGGGGAACCTGGGCCTGATCCGGGCCCTGCACTTCCCCCGGGCGTCGATGCCGATCGCGTTCACGCTGATGCAGTTGCAGCAGCTGCTGATGTCGATGCTGGTGCTGTTCTCGATCGTGCTGATGACCGGCGAGGTGCCGACCTGGTCGTGGTTGCTGGCGATTCCGGCGCTGTTCATCCAGTCGATCTTCAATGCCGGCCTGGCGCTGGCGGTGGCCCGGCTGGGCAGCAAGATGACGGACCTCGCGCAGCTGATGCCGTTCATCCTGCG
>NZ_JAAIKO010000158.1 GCF_016107395.1 Streptomyces fildesensis | reverse complement strand
GGGCCCTCGACCGGGACGCCGATGTAGGCGGCCTGCTCCGGGCGGAGCGTGGTCAGCCGGACGCCGAGGGCGTCCAGGTGCAGACGGGCGACCTTCTCGTCCAGGTGCTTGGGGAGCACGTAGACGCCGGTGGGGTACTCGCTCTGCTTGGTGAACAGCTCGATCTGGGCCAGGGTCTGGTCCGCGAAGGAGTTGGACATCACGAACGAGGGGTGACCGGTGGCGTTGCCGAGGTTCAGCAGACGGCCCTCGGACAGCACGATCAGGACCTTGCCGTCGGTGAACTTCCAGGTGTGGACCTGCGGCTTGACCTCATCCCGGACGATGCCCGGGATCTTGGCCAGGCCGGCCATGTCGATCTCGTTGTCGAAGTGGCCGATGTTGCCCACGATGGCCTGGTGCTTCATCTTGGCCATGTCGGCGGCCATGATGATGTCCTTGTTGCCGGTCGTGGTGATGAAGATGTCGGCGGTCTCGACGACGTCGTCGAGGGTGGCGACCTGGTAGCCGTCCATCGCCGCCTGCAGGGCGCAGATCGGGTCGATCTCGGTGATGACGACCCGGGCGCCCTGGCCGCGCAGCGACTCCGCACAGCCCTTGCCGACGTCGCCGT
>NZ_JAAIKO010000015.1 GCF_016107395.1 Streptomyces fildesensis | reverse complement strand
GAGTCCCGCCCGTGGTCGTAACCGTCTCCCTCGTCCTGCTGTTCGGCGCCCTGCTGGCCTTCCTGCTCAAGGTCGGCTCCATCAAGGCCGGGGTCTGCTTCGTCGCCGTGATGTTCGGGTTCCTCCTCGCCTCCACCGGAGCATCCGGACCCATCAACCACGCCATCGACGGCACCGCCCACACCATCGCCCAGTGGCACCCCTGACCGGAACGGAGAACCGATGCACGAGCACACCACGACAGGGCGCCGCATCCTGGCGGCCCTGCCGAAAGCCGCCCCGGCCATCGCCACGTCAACCGTGCTGATCCTGGCCCGCATCTGGAACGCCAACGGGGCAGAACACAGCGTCGGTGACGCGTGGCTCATGGGCATCCTGGCCACCGGTGCGGCCATCGCGGGCGGGTCCGCCGCGTCCGGCCGCAACGGTGACAGCACGCTCGCCGGAACCGCGTTCGCCGCATCCGGAACGCTCGCGTTCGCCGGCGTCGCCGCGTACGCCGACGGATTGCCGCTGCCGCTACTGCTGTGGGCTGTCGCCACGGTGCTGGCCTACGCGCTGGCAGCCCGGTACTGGCGCACCGACCGCCGCGAATCCGTCGCCTACGACCGGCGCACCGTTGAACGGCATGAGGACCACCGGCACATCGAGACCGTGGAAGTCATCCGGGCCCGCGCCCAGGTCGAAAGCGCACAAGCCGGAGGCGCCTACGCCACCGCGCTCGCCGCAGCCCTCACCGCCCGCGCCACCCTGCCCGGCTTCGACCCTGCCGCCCTCACCCGCTCGGGACTACCGGAACTGCCCGCCACCAACACCAGCCGGGAGCACTGACATGGCCGCAACCCGCCCACCGAAGGACAGCGCGCACACCGCTGCCGAAGCGGTCCGCACGTTCAACCACGCCACCTTCCCGGGGAACGCGCTCTATCCCGTGCAGGCGTATCACAGCGTCGCCGCGTTCAAGGTCATGGCGCAAAGGCTGCCGCAGTCCTTCGACCAGACCAGCCGCGCCCTGAACCGCCTGCACGCCGATGGCACCCTGACCGCCGACTACGGGCAGGTGGCCGATCACGTAGGCGAGGCAGTGGCCGCGCTGGCCGAAGCCTCCCGCTACGCCGGCATGCTCGCCGACGCCCTCGACCAGGCCCACAACGCGCTCTCGCCCATCGGCTACACCGGCGACACCGACAACTGAATGCGCCCGGGGCGGACGCCATCCGCCAAGACATCGTCCGCCCCGGCTCCGACCCAATTGCACAGGACAGGAGTACCCCCAGCATGAATCACGTTCCCCGCTTACGGATCCCCTGGCGTCCGCGTCTGCTGGATGCGTTCTGCTGCCAGGGCGGCGCCGGTACCGGCTACGACCTGGCCGGGTTCAACGTCACGGGCGTCGACAAGGACGCCCAGCCCCGCTACCCGCTCACGTTCCACCAGGGCGACGCCATCGCCTTCATCAGGCAGTTCGGCGCGGACTTCGACTTCATCCACGCCTCCCCGCCCTGCCAGCACGACACCGACTGC
This sequence comes from Streptomyces fildesensis, assembly GCF_016107395.1. Classification (GTDB taxonomy): domain Bacteria; phylum Actinomycetota; class Actinomycetes; order Streptomycetales; family Streptomycetaceae; genus Actinacidiphila; species Actinacidiphila fildesensis. The sequence continues at coordinate 150,592 of NZ_JAAIKO010000015.1, read as the reverse complement.
CAGCGCATCCAAGGCCGGGACCACCCCGACCTGATCGCCCCCACGCGCGCCGCTCTGCAGGCCACCGGCCGCCCCTGGGTGATCGAGAACGTACGGGGCGCCGCCGCCAAACTCCGGGACCCCGTGATGCTGTGCGGGGCGATGTTCGGGCTGGAGACCTACCGGCACCGGTTCTTCGAAACCGGCGGCGGCTTCACTCTCACGCCGCCGCTGCACGCGGCCCACACCGCCCCGCAGGCCAAGATGGGCCGCCCCGTCCCGGAAGGCTGGTACGGGCAGTTCGTCGGGAACTTCTCCGGCGTCGACCGCGCCCGCCGCGTCATGGGCGTGCCGTGGATGAACCGCGACGGCATCCGCGAATGCATCCCACCCGCCTACACCCACCACATCGCCCGGCAGTTCCTGGCCTACGAAGGCAGGGCCGCCGCATGATGCGCGTCCGCCGTGCCTGCACGCGGTGCCGGAGCGTCCGCGGGCGCTGCATCCCCACGTCACCCGGCATCTGCTCGCCCCGTCACGCCGACTAGAGCCGCATGTACCCCAGCACGAAACGCCCTACCGCTTGACCCTGCGCGTGATCCGCCACTGCATCACGGTCATCGCCAGCACCATGCCGACGACGTAGACCCCGAAGGAGACCCAGGCCCACGCCCACGGCCACTGGCGAAAGAGCAGCGACCACACGCCGGCCAGCACCCCCGTACTGAACGCCACCCACAACGCGTTCCGCAGCAAGATCCGTAAGAAACCACGCTCTCCCATGCCCGCCCCCGTCGCTGACCTCAGCTACCCCGGGACGGCCGTCGCATCTCGCCAAAGAACCGCGGCCGTCCCGGCACCAGCACCCCAGTAAGGAACTGGAGACCACCCAGCATGACCCATCCACACACCTCCGCGCTGCTATCAGCAGCACTGACCGCCGCCCACCGCGGTTGGCCCGTCATCCCGCTGCGCCCCGGCGGTAAATCCCCCGCGCTGCACGGCGAGGCACGCTGCCCCCGCACCGGGGACTGCGCCGGACCCGACGGGCACCGCAAGTTCGAGCAACGCGCCACCACTGACCCCGACCGCATCCAACGGTGCTGGAGCGCGGGCCCGTTCAACGTCGGGATCGCCACCGGCCCGGCCGGGCTGGTGGTCGTGGATCTCGACACGCTCAAGCCCCAAGGCGAGAAGGGCACGCCTGACGGCGCGGAATCCTTTCTGGCGCTCTGCGAGCGCGCCGGGCAGCCCGTCCCCACCACCCGCCGCATTCGGACCGCGAGCAGTGGCCAGCACCTGTACTTCACCGCCCCCGACGGGATGCGGCTGGGCAGCACCGCCGGCACTCTCGCACCCAAGATCGATACACGAGCATGGGGCGGGCAAGTCGTGGCCCCCGGCAGCATCACCCCTGCGGGCCCGTACACGGTCCTGTGCGACGCCCCCGTTGCAAAGCTACCCGAATGGCTCCAAACCGCCCTGACGACCCCGCGGGTGCTTCCTGCGGGCCCGTTCCGGCTCGTACCCGTCCGCAACGCCACGCGGTGCGCGGCGGTCGCGCTTGAACGGGAAGCCGCAGCGGTGGCCGGGCGCACCGCAATCGGGGCGCGTAACCGGGAGTTGCTGGCTTCGGTAATTCGCATCGGACGGTTCGTCGCCTGGCGCGACATCGACCGCGCGGACGTAGAAGCGGCTTTTCAGGCCGCGGGCGAGGTGGCGGGACTCACCGCTGCCGAGTGCCGGACCACGATCGCCAGCGCACTGAACTACTCCCTGCGCACTGCCCGGCCCCGGGAGACGGCATGACCGCCCCCGGACCCCACCCCGTCCTGAAAAGCCTCACCACCACCCCCGACCAGCCCGGCCCCGCCGAACCGGCCCACGCCCTATCCGGCAGTGGGGCGCTGACAGTCGTCGCCGAAGGCGTCCGCACTGCTGTTCTCCCTGAGTCGCACACCGGACGGGACCCCCGCCGGCGGGTGGTTGCTGTGCTGCACGTCGTCGCCCCGCCGTATTGGAAGGCCATTCCGTCCGGGCGGTCGTGGTGCGAATGCGGCTACCAGCGACAGGCCGTCGGCCGGGCGAACACCGAACAACTGATCCTCGCCCACAAGCGGCACCAAGCCGCCTGCACCCTCATCAACCCCCAAGCCGTTGACTCGGATGCGAGGGACGCCGCATGACCAGCACTACGCAACAGACCACCGACGCCATCGACGGTGCGGCTCTGCTCAACGAGGTAGAAGCCTTCCACCGGCGCTTCAACATCTTCCCCACCGAATCGGCGTACGTCGCCGTGGCCCTATGGGACGCTCACGCGCACCTGCTGGACTGCTTCGACTCCACCCCGCGTATCGCGTTCCTGTCCCCCGAACCGGGGTCGGGCAAGTCGCGGGCGCTGGAGATCGTGGAAACCCTCGTGCCGCGTCCCATGGTCGCGGTGAACGCCTCCGCAGCAGCCCTGTTCCGGGCGGTGTCCGGGCCGGACGGGCGGCCCACGATCCTGTTCGACGAGATCGACACTGTCTTTGGCCCCAAGGCTGGTGACAACGAGGAGTTGCGAGGATTCCTCAATGCCGGGCACCGCCGCACCGGCGTCACCTACCGGTGTGTCGGCGACAGTCAGACCGTGACGCCCTTCCCGTCCTATACCGCGGTCGCGGTCGCGGGTCTGGGCTCGTTGCCGGACACGATCCTGGACCGCTCGGTCATCATCCGCATGCGCCGGCGGGCCAGGAACGAGAAGGTAGAGCCCTTCCGCGCCCGCCTGCACGAGCAGGAAGGCCACGCGCTGCGCGACCGTCTTGCCGACTGGGCGGAGCAGGCGCGCGGCTGGGTGATGGGGGCTTGGCCCGAGATGCCCGAGGGGGTCAGCGATCGTCCCGCCGACGTGTGGGAAGGGCTGCTGGCCATCGCGGACGCCGCCGGGGGCGACTGGCCGGAGCGGGCGCGGGAAGCCTGCGTCTCTCTCGTCAAAGCCTCGCAAGCCAACGACAAGGGCAGTCTCGGTATTCGCCTGCTCACCGATCTGCGGGACCACGTCCTGATCGGTATTGACCGGTTGCCCACCATCGCCATTCTCGACCGGCTCAACGCCCTCGATGACGCCCCGTGGGCGGACCTTCACGGCAAGCCGCTCGACAACCGGCGGCTGTCGAAAATGCTCGGCGAGTACATGACCGCCGACAACGACCCCGTCGCCTCCCGCAACATCCGCACCAGCGGCGGCGTCCTCAAAGGCTTCTTCGCCAAAGACCTGGAAGACGCCTGGACCCGCTACTGCCCTCCCCCCACGGCCGCTACATCCGCTACGCCGCTACATCCCAGGTCAGAGCCCCTGAATCTGTAGCGGCAACTACCGATGTAGCGGCTACGTCCCCGCCCGCTCAACGGGCGTAGCCGCTACATCGGACCCGTCCGCTACAAAAATCATGCTGCTGACCTGCAATGTAGCGGCGTAGCGGATGTAGCGGACCTGAGAGAGGGGCCCCGACCCCCTGCCCGGAAGCGGACCCAGCCCGAGGAGACACCGCTCATGGCAAGGCCCAAGATCAGCGATCCACGCACCACCCTGCGCTCCGGTCTCCCGGACCGCTATCTCACCCCCGATGACCTCTTGGCACTGTTCGAGCTCGACAGCGCGGAGACCCTCTACACCTGGCGCAAGACGGGTACCGGCCCGCCCGGATTCCGGGTTGGCAGACACCTGCGCTGGGACCCCGCTGTCGTCCAAGCCTGGGTCGCCCAGCAGAGCGCCACAGACGCCGCCTGACCTCACCCCAAACGCCAGGGGCACGATCCACACTGGTCGTGCCCCTGGCCCGTCACGCCCCAAGGAGCCCTACGTGGCTGGCCACATCCAAGACCGCTGGTACAAAACCGAGAAAGACGCGCAGGGAATCCCCCGCCGTGTAAAGAGCGACCGATTCGGCATCGGGCTCCGCTACCGGGCCCGCTACGTCGGCCCGGACGGGACCGAGAAGAGTCAATCCTTCCCCGACAAGCAGAAGCGGCAGGCGGAGCAGTGGCTCGCGCGGATCGAAGCGGACATGTCGCGCGGGCAGTACATCGACCCGGCTGCCGGCCGAACAACCTTCCAGCAGTACGGGGAGAAGTGGATCGCGTCGCAGGCCACGGATATGACCACCCGCACGGTGGTGGAGGTGCAACTCCGCCTGCATGCCTTTCCGTACATCGGGTCACGCCCACTCGGATCCTTCCTGCCGGAGCACATCCGCGAGTGGCTGAGCAGGCTGGAGAGCGCACTCCCTGTCGCGTCCTATCGCCGTGTCATCTTCAGCAGCGTCTCGGCTGTGCTCTCCGCGGCCGTGGATGACGGACATCTGCCGAAGAATCCGTGCCGCGCGAAATCCGTCCGGGCACCGCAATCGACCGCCCCGCGGGTAACCCCGTGGGCGGCCGATCGGCTGTTCGCTGTTCGCGCCGGATTGCCGGGCCGCTTTCAGGCGATGACGGACCTTGGGGGCGGGTGCGGGCTGCGGCAAGGGGAAATCTTCGGGCTCCCGGTCGATGAAGTCGGTTTCCGCACGGGCTGGCTGCACGTGGGCTATCAGGTGAAGCTGATCAACGGAAAGCTGGTGTTCGCGCCGCCGAAGCGTGGCAAGGAACGTGACGTGCCTCTACCCGAGCGTGTGGGGCAGGTGCTCAAGGCTCACGCGGATCGCTTTCCGCCCGTCGCGGTCACGCTCCCGTGGCTCACGCCGGACGGTCCGCCCCTGACGAAGCGGCTCCTGTTCTCCAGGACGGACGGGGGCGCGGTCAGGCGCAACGACTTCAACACCCGGATGTGGAAACCCGCCCTCGTCTCGGCAGGAGTGATCCCGGTACCGGAGAAGGGCGAATCCCACGAAGCCGCCCGCGAGCACGGCATGCACGCTCTCAGGCACTTCTACGCGTCGGTTCTGCTGGACGCCGGCGAGAACGTGAAGGCGCTCAGCCACTACCTCGGACACAGCGATCCGGGTTTCACGCTCCGGGTGTACACGCACCTGATGCCCAGCAGCGAGGGGCGGACCCGGAAGGCCGTCGACAGCGTCTACGAAGCCACCGGATCCGTGCCGGACGGCCCAGGGACGGCCCAGGGGCTGTGAGACGACTCCGGGCCAGCGGCAGAGCGCCGCTGGCCCGGTCGTCGTTACAGCGCAGAAACCGCCCTGACCTGCGCCTACAGGTTCGGCAGGTTCTTGCGCAGCTCGAACGCCGTCACCTCGGAGCGGTACTCCTCCCACTCCTGCTTCTTGTTGCGCAGGAAGAAGTCGAAGACGTGCTCGCCGAGCGTTTCCGCGACCAGTTCGCTGCGCTCCATGAGGGTGATGGCCTCGCCCAGGTTCTGCGGGAGGGGCTCGATACCCAGGGCGCGGCGTTCGGCGTCGGAGAGGGCCCAGACGTCGTCGTCGGCGCCGGGCGGGAGCTCGTAGCCCTCCTGGATGCCCTTCAGGCCGGCGGCGAGCAGGACCGCGTAGGCGAGGTAGGGGTTGGCGCCGGAGTCGATGGAGCGGACCTCGACGCGGGTGGAGCCGGTCTTGCCGGGCTTGTACATCGGGACGCGGATGAGCGCGGACCGGTTGTTGTGGCCCCAGCAGATGTACGAGGGGGCCTCGCCGCCGGCGCCCGCGGTGCGCTGCGAGCCGCCCCAGATGCGCTTGTAGGAGTTCACCCACTGGTTGGTGACGGCGGAGATCTCGCCGGCGTGCTTGAGCAGCCCCGCGATGAAGGAGCGGCCGACCTTGGAGAGCTGGAACTCCGAGCCGGACTCGTAGAACGCGTTGCGGTCGCCCTCGAAGAGGGAGAGGTGGGTGTGCATGCCCGAGCCGGGGAAGTCCGAGAACGGCTTGGGCATGAAGGTCGCGTGCACGCCCTGCTCCAGCGCGACCTGCTTCATCACCAGCCGGAACGTCATGACGTTGTCGGCGGTGGACAGCGCGTCGGCGTAGCGGAGGTCGATCTCCTGCTGGCCGGGCGCGCCCTCGTGGTGGGAGAACTCCACCGAGATGCCCATCGACTCCAGCATGGTGATCGCCTGGCGGCGGAAGTCCATGCCGACGTTCTGCGGAGTGTGGTCGAAGTAGCCGGAGTTGTCGGCCGGGGTGGGGATGCTGCCGTCGAGCGGCTTGTCCTTGAGCAGGAAGAACTCGATCTCGGGGTGGGTGTAGAAGGTGAACCCGAGGTCGGAGGTCTTGGCCAGTGCGCGCTTGAGGACATAGCGCGGGTCGGCGTACGAGGGCGAGCCGTCCGGCATGAGGATGTCGCAGAACATCCGCGCGGTCCCGGGGCCCTCGGCACGCCACGGCAGGATCTGGAACGTGCTGGGGTCGGGCTTGGCGATCATGTCCGACTCGTAGACCCGGGCGAACCCCTCGATCGCCGAGCCGTCGAAGCCGATGCCCTCGTCGAAGGCCTGCTCCAGTTCGGCGGGGGCGACGGCGACCGACTTCAGATAGCCGAGCACGTCGGTGAACCACAGCCGTACGAAGCGGATGTCGCGCTCTTCGAGCGTACGGAGCACGAACTCCTGCTGCTTATCCATTTCCACCCATCCTCGCTGATCAGGCTGCCTGCTCCCGCGCCGCGGGGCACCTCGGGGCACATGAGCATCCCACCACACGGTTTCTGGCACGTTTCGGACCTCGTCCGAACGCACGAGCCGGTGGGGGCGTACTGCTGTGCCCATACTGCCTGCTGTTTTGCGCCCTGCGTAACGGGCGCCGGTGATCCGTCGGACACCTGTGGCGACCAACGCCCGGTTGTCGGTGCGCTTGTGTAGGGTCCTGTCAGGTTCCGATACCGGAGAGGGGTATGCGATGACGCGCCGGATGCTCCTGTTCGCCGCTCTCCTCCTCGGGATTTTTGCCATGCACACGGTGGGCCATCCGGCGGGCGGCGGCCATGAGGAGACGCGGCCCGCCGCCGTGGACCGGGCCTCCCAGCATGGCGCCTCCCCTGATGCGATGGGAATGGCGCATGAGGGCGCCGACCGGCACGGGCCGGCGCCCGCGCACCGGCCCGCTCACGACACGAGCCCGCTGACGCTCTGCCTGGCCGTGCTCGGCACCGCCGTCGTCGTCCTGCTCGCCGCCCTCGGCCTGCCGGCCGGCCCGCCGGCCGGCTCCGTCGCGGCGGCCCGCTCCCTGCTCCCCCGGGGGCGGTGGCCGTGGCCACCGCCCCCACGCATACCCCTCTCCCGTCTGCCGGTGCTGCGCATATAGGACGCCGCCCGGCCGCCCCGGGGCCTGTACCCCGGGGACGGTCACGCGGTCCGTCCTGCCCATCCATCGACACCCATGAGGTGTATTCAGCATGCGTACCTACCACCGCCGCGCCGTGCTCGGCGCGGGAATCGCGGTCGCCGGAGGCGGCCTGCTCGCCGCCTGTTCCGGCGGATCCGCGTCGTCAGGGCATCCCGGACACGGCAACTCCCAGTCCGCGGGAGACGGATACCTCGCGCCCGACGGCCCCGAGGTCGTCGCCGCGGAGAAGGCGCGCGCCGGGGACGGACCGGTCAGCGAGGTCCGGCTGACCGCCGTCGAAGGCGTCGTGGACCTCGGCGGGCCCACGGTCAGGACCTGGACGTACGACGGCGAACTGCCCGGCAAGGAGATCCGGGTGATGGCGGGCGGCACCCTGTCCGCGACGCTCGCCAACCATCTGCCGCAGGCCACGTCCGCGCACTGGCACGGCCTCGCCCTGCGCAACGACATGGACGGGGTACCGGGGCTGACCCAGCCCGCCATCAAGGCCGGCGCCGACTACGCGTACCGCTTCGCGGTCGCCCGGCCGGGCACGTACTGGTTCCATCCGCACACCGGCGTTCAGCTGGACCGCGGGCTGTACGCGCCGCTCATCGTCGAGGACCCGAAGGAGCCGCTGCAGTACGACAAGGAGTGGGTCGTCGTCCTGGACGACTGGGTGGACGGGGTCGACGGCAGCACCCCGGACGCGGTCCTCGCCGAGCTCACCAAGAGCGCGAGCACGGCGGCCGCCGGCAGCAGTGGCCGGAGCGGGACGGACCACTCCGGCATGGACGGCATGGAAGGAATGGACGGCCCGGCGAGCCAGGACCCGGCCGCCCCGGCCGGACCCAGCCGCATGCTGACGGGCGCCACCAGCGATCTGCTCGGCGGCGACCCGGGCGATGTGAAGTACCCGTACTACCTCGTCAACGGGCGCGCCCCGCAAGCCCCGCGCGGCTTCACCGCCAAGCCCGGCGACCGGATCCGGATCCGTTTCGTCAACGCGGGCGGCGACACCGCCTTCCGCGTCGCGCTCGGCGGGCACCGGATGACCATCACGCACACCGACGGTTACCCCGTCGTGCACGCCGCGACCGACGCGCTGCTGATCGGCATGGGCGAACGGTACGACGTGCTGGTCACGGCGGGTGACGGGGTCTTCCCGCTGGTCGCCCTCGCGGAGGGGAAGGACGCGGCGGCGCTGGACGTGCTGCGCACCGGCGGTGGAACGGCGCCGACCGCCGCCGACCGCCCGCAGGAACTGTCCGGGCGGCTCCTCCAGGCCGGCGATCTGCGGCCCGACCCTTCGGTGGCCCTGCCGGACCCAGGCCGGACGCCGGACCGCACGGTCGAGCTGCGGCTGACCGGCAGCATGGCCAACTACAACTGGGCCTTCGAAGGGGCGGCTTACGATCCGGCGGTCCGCCATGACGTGCGGCAGGGCGAACGGGTCCGGCTGACGCTCGCGAACAACACCCGGATGTGGCATCCCCTGCATCTGCACGGGCACACCTTTTCGCTGACCGGCGGCGGCGCCCGCAAGGACACCGCTATCGTGCTGCCCGGACGGACACTCAGCGTCGATCTCGACGCGGACAATCCAGGACTGTGGATGATCCACTGCCACAACGTCTACCACGCGGAGGCGGGCATGATGGCGGTCCTCGGCTACCGCCAGTAACGGATCACCGGTGTCCGGGGTGATCCCCCGGACACCGGGCCGGACGCGGAACCTTGCAGGATTGGCGCAAATTTCCCGCAAGAAACTTGCGAAACCTGTACTAGAGTTGACGTCATGACACGACGACTTGCCACGGTGGCAAAGAAGGTCGGGGTGAGCGAGGCGACCGTCAGCCGAGTGCTGAACGGGAAGCCCGGAGTCTCCGATGCGACCAGAGCCGCAGTGCTGACCGCACTCGATGTGCTCGGTTACGAACGACCGACCCAGCTGCGCGGGGAGCGTGCCCGGCTTGTCGGGCTCGTTCTCCCGGAGCTTTCCAATCCGATCTTCCCGGCCTTCGCCGAGGTGGTGGGCGGCGCCCTGGCACAGCAGGGGTTCACGCCCGTGCTCTGCACCCAGACCGTCGGCGGGGTGTCGGAGGCCGACTACGTGGAGTTGCTGCTGCAGCAGCACGTCTCCGGGGCGATCTTCTTCGGCGGTCTGTACGCCCAGGCCGAGTCGTCGCACGAGCACTACGCCCGGCTCGCCGAGCGCAATCTGCCCACCGTGCTGATGAACGCCGCCATCGACGATCTCGACTTCCCGAGGGTGTCCTGCGACGACGCGGTCGCCGTGGAACAGGGGATGACCCATCTCGCGTCGCTCGGCCATGAGCGGATCGGCCTGATCCTGGGCCCGCCCGACCACGTTCCGTCGCGGCGCAAGCTCGCCGCGGCCCGCCGCTGGATCGGGCAGCGCGGCGGCGAACTCCCGGACACCGCCGTCGAACACGCGCTGTTCACCCTGGAGGGCGGGCAGGCCGCGGCCAGCCGGCTGATCCAGCGCGGCGTCACCGCCGTCATCTGCGCGAGCGACCCGATCGCGCTGGGCGCCATCCGGTCCGCCCGCCGCCGCGGGCTGTCGGTGCCCCAGGACTTCTCGGTCATCGGCTACGACGACTCGATGTTCATGAATTGCATCGATCCGCCGCTCACCACCGTGCGCCAGCCCATCGAAGCCATGGGACGGGCCGCCGTCGACCTGCTCAGCGGTCAGATCAGCGGCACTCCGGTCGACCACGACGAGCTGCTCTTCGAGCCCGAGCTCGTCGTACGCGGCTCCACGGGCCCCGCGCCGCGGGCCGCGCAGCCCCAGCAGCCGGGGGTGGAAGCGACCAGCAGGTAGGGCCGGTCCGGCTCCGGCGGTCGTTGGCAATCTCGTTGGCAACCCTCCCCGACACCACTGACTGGGAAACGGCTTCGTAATCAAGTCGTGTCTTTGCGAGCTTCGCGCGAAATCTTGCGGACATCTATCGGGTTCAGTACCTTGAGCCCACCCGAGACGGCGGCGCACACCCCGCGCCACGCAACCGCGCAGGGTTCGCAGATCTCAGAGCGCGGAGCATCGTCGCGCAGTGGTTCAGGGGAAGGGTTGATCAATGAAGACAAACCGCTACCGGACGCTGGTGGCCATCGTGCTGGTCGCCGGCGTCGGCATGACCGCCGCGGCATGTTCCGACAGCAAGGACACGGCCAAGGACCCCGGTTCAGGTGACAAGGGCGCGAGCGCCAAGCTGGATCCCAGCACCAAGGTCACCATCAGCGTCGACTGCATGCCGCCCACCACCAAGGCGGCCGAGCGCAAGCAGTGGCTCGACGACATAGCCGCGTTCAAGGTGCTCTACCCGAACGTCACGGTGAACGGCAAGGACGGATTCCCATGCGAGGATCCGGCGAAGTTCACGGCCATGATGAAGGGCGGAACGCAAACAGACACCTTCTACACGTACATGACCGACAAGGACCAGGTTCTGGACGCGGGTCAAGCCGCTGACATCACTCCGTACGTCACGCCGGAGACCGTCCCGAACCTCAACGACATCGACCCCAACGTCATGAACGTGCTGAAGGACGGCGGCAAGCTGTACGGCCTGCCCACCTCGAACTACCAGATGGGCCTGATCTACAACCGCAAGATCTTCACCCAGGCCGGTCTCGACCCCAACAAGCCCCCGACCACCTGGGAAGGCGTGCGGGCCGCGGCCAAGACGATCCAGGACAAGCTGGGCAGCCAGGGCATCCACGGCTTCATCGAGAACGCCGGCGGCAACCAGGGCGGTTGGCACTTCACCTCGGAGCTCTACGGGCTCGGCGGCCAGGTGACCTCCGAGGACGGCAAGAAGGCCGCCTTCAACACGGACGAGAGCAAGACCCTCCTGCAGACCCTGCATGACATGCGCTTCACCGACAACAGCCTGCCCGCGACCCCCGGACTCGCGTGGGGCGACGTCCAGAAGGCCATGGGCACCAGCAAGGTCGGTATGTACGTCGGTGCTCCTGACGACATCCCGCTCGTCGTCCAGCAGTACCAGGCCAAGTTCGAGGACCTCGGCATGGCGCCGATCCCGGGCGGCAAGACCTCGCTGTTCGGCGGCGCCGACTACATGTTCAAGAAGTCGTCCACGCCCGACCAGATCAAGGCCGGCATCGCCTGGGTCAACTTCAAGTTCCTGACCTTGGAGAAGGGCCAGTTCAACTACGCCCGCAACAAGACCGACGGCATCCCGGTCGGACTGCCGCAGCCGTTCTTCTTCACCGGCGCGTCGAAGGACAAGGACACCTCCACCAAGACCGCGAGCGCGACCGTACCGGTCGAGAACTTCGCCACCTACGTGGCCGCCCAGGTCCCGGTGAAGCCCGAGCCGCCGAACGCCCAGAAGATCTACACGGTCCTGGACAACGCGATGTCGGGTGCGCTGACCAACAAGAACGCCGACATCGGCAAGCTCCTCACCACCGCTGAGACGCAGGTCAACACGTTGCTGGCCGCCAGCCAGTAGAGGGGGCGCGCGGGCCGGCCCACCGGCCGGCCCCGCGCTGCGGCGATCTTCCGCTGAACCCCCAGTCGAGGAGTTCTCGTGACTCCTCCCCCTCGTGAACGAGGGGGCTTCTCACTCGGTTCGAAAGAACCTCATGACGGCCAAGCCCTGACCGCTGCCCGAAGGGCAGAAGAAAAGGCTAGCACCGAGGAGTTCTCATGGCGGCGACCACCGTCTCCCACAACAAGGCCAAACGCGGTTCCGGGCAGTCGTCGCCGAGGGGTTCCCGGCGCCGTCCGGGACTTCCGGACGAGAACGCCCGCGCGGGGTTCGGCCGGAGACTGCGCCGCGATCTGCAGGCGCATGCATTCATGATCGGCGCGGTGCTCTGCTTCGGATTCTTCTCCTGGTATCCGATGGTCCGCGAAGTCATCATGAGCTTCCAGAAGACCAAGCGCGGCGAGACCACCTGGGTGGGCTGGAAGAACCTCGAAACGGTCTGGAACGACCCGGGGTTCTGGCCGGCCTGGCGCAACACGATGCAGTTCACGCTGTACGCGCTGGTGATCGGATTCGCGGTGCCGTTCGTCATCGCCATCGTTCTCAACGAATTCCGGCACGCCCAGGCGTATCTGCGCATCCTGGTGTATCTGCCGGTGATGCTGCCGCCGGTCGCCGGGGTGCTGCTCTTCAAGTACTTCTACAACCCGGAATACGGCCTCTTCAATCACATCCTGCATTTCCTGCACCTGCCGGAACAGGCCTGGCTGGACTCGTCGAGCACCGCGATGATCTCCGTGGTGATCGCGGCCACCTGGATGAGCGCCGGCGGCGCCACCCTCATCTACCTGGCGGCACTGCAGAACGTGCCGGGTGAGCTGTACGAGGCCGCCGACCTGGACGGTGCCGGGCTGCTGAGCAAGATCTGGCACATCACCATCCCGCAGACCAGGCCGGTCCTGTCGCTGATGCTGCTGCTCCAGATCGTGGCGACGATGCAGGAATTCACCAACGTCTATCTGCTCACCGGCGGCGCCGGCCCGGAGAACTCCACCGGGACCGTGGTCTACATGGTGTACCAGTACGCGTTCCGCTACGACAGCTTCGGCAGCGCCTCGGCGCTCGGACTCATCATGCTGGTGGTACTCGGCGGATTCTCCGGCCTGTACGCGCGGCTCAGCCGCAACAGCGACTAGGACGGGGAGAAGGACATGGCAGCGAACCAACCGCAGCAGCGCACCCTGATATCCGCGGCCGCGCTGAACAGGCCCCGCGGGAAACTCATCTACTGGACCGTTCTCTCGCTGACCGTCGTGGTCTTCACCCTGGTCTTCCTGGGGCCGCTCTACTGGATGGTCTCCGGCGGCTTCAAATCCGCGCAGGAAGTGCTCCAGAATCCGCCGACCCTCTTCCCCAAGGACCCGAAGCCGGGCACCTACAAGACGGCGTGGAGCCAGCTGAAGATCGCCCGGCTGCTGTTCAACACGATGTACTACGCCTTCGGCGCGCTCGCCTTCCAGCTGGTCTTCGACGTGGCCGCGGCCTACGCGATCTCCAAGCTGCGGCCGGTGCTGGGGAATCTGATCCTCGGCATGATGCTGGCCACGCTGATGATCCCGGCCGCCGTGCTGATCGTGCCGCAGTACCTGACCGTGCTCGACCTGCCGCTGCTGCACATCAATCTGATCGGCACCCCCTGGGCGATCTGGCTGCCCACCGTGGCCAACGGGTTCAACATCTTCCTGCTGAAGCGGTTCTTCGACTCGATCCCCGAGGACCTGATGTCCGCGGCGGCGATCGACGGGGCGAGTCCGCTGCGGACCCTGTGGTCGATCGTGCTGCCGATGTCCAGACCGATCCTCGGCGTGGTGTCCATCTTCGCGGTGGTCAACGTGTGGAAGGACTTCCTCTGGCCGATGCTGGTGCAGCCCGACACGGACAAGCAGCCGATCAACATCGGGATCAACTCCCTGTCGCAGGGCGTGCCGCAGAACGTCCTCATCGCCGCGCTGGCCATCTCGGCCCTGCCGACGATCGCCATCTTCCTGCTCTTCCAGCGCAACATCATGTCCGGTCTGACCGCGGGCAGCCTCAAGGGCTGACCAGCGCTTCGCCAGGACTGAACCCCTCAGAACTCCGCCGCCGGTCCCCTGCCCCATCCCCGCTGAATGGCCGGCGGCGGGGTCCCTCCTGCCCGAAAGGACGTCTCCGTGGCAGACACCCGCCCGCCCGTCTCCGACCCCCACCCCGCTGCGGGCGACTGGTGGCGCAACGCGGTCATTTACCAGGTGTACCCGCGTAGTTTCGCCGACGGCAACGGCGACGGGATCGGAGACCTCGCCGGTGTCCGGGCCAAGCTGCCGTACCTCGGCGAGCTGGGCGTGGACGCCCTCTGGTTCAACCCCTGGTACCCCTCCCCCATGTTCGACGGCGGCTACGACGTCGCCGACTACCGGGACATCGACCCGGTGTTCGGCACCCTGGCCGAGGCCGAGAAGCTGATCTCCGAGGCACTGGACCTGGGGATCCGCAGCATCATCGACATCGTCCCCAACCATGTCTCGTCCGCCCACCCGTGGTTCCGCGAGGCGCTGGCGGCCGGTCCCGGCAGTCCGGCCAGGGAACGCTTCTGGTTCCGGCCCGGGCGCGGCGAGCACGGCGAACTGCCGCCCAACAACTGGCCGTCCCAGTTCGGCGGGGTGCCCTGGACGCGGACCGTGAACGACGACGGAACGCCCGGCGACTGGTACCTGCACCTGTTCGACAGCCAGCAGCCGGACCTGAACTGGGAGCACCCGGACGTGCGGCGCGAGCACGAGGACGTGCTGCGCTTCTGGTTCGACCGGGGCGCGGCGGGAGTGCGCATCGACTCCGCGAGCCTGCCCGTGAAGGACCCGGCCCTGCCGGACCTGACCGAGGACCGGGACGGCCCGCACCCCTACGACGACCGCGACGAGCTGCACGACATCTACCGCTCCTGGCGCCGGATCGCTGACTCCTATCCCGGCAGCCGCGCGCTGATCGGTGAGGTGTGGATGCCCGACGCGGAGCGGTTCGCGCGGTATCTGCGGCACGACGAGATGCACACCGCCTTCAACTTCGACTTCATGTCGTGCCCCTGGGACGCGGCGCTGCTCCGCGCGTCCATCGACACGACGCTCGCCGCGCACGAGCCGGTGGGCGCGCCCGTCACCTGGGTGCTGTCCAACCACGACGTGACCCGCACGGTGACCCGTTACGGCCGTTCCGACACCGGCTTCGACTTCGCGACCAAGGCCCACGGCACCCCGACCGACCTGGTGCTCGGTACCCGCAGGGCGCGCGCCGCCGCGCTGCTGACGCTGGCGCTGCCCGGCTCGGTCTACCTCTACCAGGGCGAGGAACTGGGGCTTCCCGAGGTCGAGGACATCCCGGCCGAGCGGCTGCAGGACCCGATGTACCTGCGCTCCGGCGGCACCGTGCCGGGGCGGGACGGCTGCCGCGTCCCGATGCCGTGGTCGGGGAAGGAGCCGCCGTTCGGCTTCAGCCCCGACGGCGCGGCGCGGCCGCCGTGGCTGCCGCAGCCCGCCGACTGGGCGGACCGGACGGCCGGGGCGCAGACCGGTGACGCCGCCTCGATGCTGGAGCTCTACCGCTTCGCGCTGCGGCTCCGGGCGACCGAGCCCGGTCTGGGGGACGGGCCGATCCGCTGGCTGGAGAGTGCACCCGGGGTGCTGGCGTTCCGCCGGACGGACGCTTTCACCTGTGTCGTCAACCTTTCGGACCAGGCCGTCGCGCTACCGCCGGACACCGCCGTGCTGCTGGCCAGCGGCCCGCTCACCGGCGATCTGCTGCCGTCGGACACGGCCGTCTGGCTGCGGACCCGGGACGGATCCGGCGCCTGACGGGACCCGGCGGGCCCCTGCGGGACACGGGTGCGGGACGTGTCGGGCCGACGCGATGTGCTGGCGGACACGCCGTCCGGCCAGGACATCGCGTCGGTGTGACGATTACAGTGGAGGGGTGCCTCAACTTCGCCTCGCCTTGAATCAGATCGACTCCTGCGTCGGTGACATCGCCGGGAACGCCGAGTCGATCGTGCACTGGACCCGGCATGCGGCAGAGCGTGGAGCCCACCTGGTGGCGTTCCCCGAAATGGTGCTGACCGGATACCCCGTGGAGGACCTCGCGCTGCGGTCGTCCTTCGTCGAGGCCAGCCGGTCCGCGCTGGCCGGGCTCGCCGGCCGGCTGGCCGCCGAGGGCTTCGGGGAACTGCCCGTGATCGTCGGCTATCTGGACCGCAGCGAGAAGGCCCAGCCGCGCTACGGGCAGCCCGCCGGGGCTCCGCGCAACGCGGCGGCGGTGCTGTACCGCGGCGGGATCGCGCTGCGCTTCGCCAAGCACCACCTTCCCAACTACGGCGTCTTCGACGAGTTCCGCTACTTCGTCCCCGGTGACACCCTCCCGGTGATCCGGGTGCACGGTGTGGACGTCGCGCTCGCCATCTGCGAGGACCTGTGGCAGGACGGCGGCCGGGTGCCCGCCACCCGCGCCGCAGGCGCCGGGCTGCTGGTGTCGGTCAACGCCTCGCCGTACGAGCGGGACAAGGACGACACCCGTCTTGAGCTGGTGCGCAAGCGCGCCCAGGAGGCCGGCTGCACCCTCGCCTATCTGGCGATGACCGGCGGCCAGGACGAGCTGGTCTTCGACGGGGACTCGATCGTCGTCTCGGCGACCGGCGAAGTGATCACCCGTGCCCCGCAGTTCGAGGAGGGCTGCGTGCTGGTCGACCTGGAGCTGCCCGCCGCGGGCGCGGTGCCGTCCGGTGTCCTGGACGACGGCCTGGAGATCGAGCACGTCACCCTCTCCACCGAGCCGGTCGCGCGCTACGAGCCGGAGGTGGCCGGCGGCTACGCCGAACGGCTGACCGACGACGAGGAGGTCTACACGGCCCTCGTCACGGGCCTGCGCGCGTACGTCACGAAGAACGGCTTCCGGTCGGTGCTGATCGGGCTGTCCGGCGGTATCGACTCCGCGCTGGTGGCCGCCATCGCCTGCGACGCGATCGGGCCCGCCAACGTCTACGGCGTCGCGATGCCGTCCCGGTACTCGTCGGAGCACTCGATCGGTGACGCCGAGGAACTGGCCCGCCGCACCGGGCTGAACCTCAGGACCGTCCCCATCGCGCCGATGTTCGACGCGTACATGGCGGCGCTGGGGCTCACCGGCCTCGCCGAGGAGAACCTGCAGTCCCGGCTGCGCGGCACCACGTTGATGGCCATCTCCAACCAGGAGGGCCACATCGTGCTCGCGCCGGGCAACAAGAGCGAGCTGGCCGTCGGCTACTCGACCCTCTACGGCGACTCGGTCGGCGCGTACGGGCCCATCAAGGACGTCTACAAGACGACGGTCTTCCAGCTCGCCCGCTGGCGGAACGCGTCGGCCGCGGCGAAGGGCGGGACCCCGCCGATCCCCGAGAACTCGATCAGCAAGCCGCCCAGCGCCGAACTGCGCCCGGGCCAGGTCGACACCGATTCACTGCCCGACTACGACGTGCTCGACCGGGTGCTGGAGCTCTACGTCGACCGGGACCAGGGCCGGGACGCGATCATCGCCGCGGGCTTCGACCCGGAGCTGGTGACCCGGATCCTGAAGTTGACCGATACGGCCGAGTACAAGCGCCGCCAGTACCCGCCGGGCACCAAGATCTCGGCCAAGGGCTTCGGCAAGGACCGGCGGCTGCCGATCACTTCGCGGTGGCGCGAGACCGGCCGCGCGGAGAACTGACCTTCCCCGGCTCAGATCTGCAGACGGGCGGCGACCGGCAGGTGGTCGCTGCCCGTCTTCTTCAACGTCCAGGACCGCATCGGCTCGATGCCCTTGACCATGATCTGGTCGATCCTGGCCATCGGGAAGTCGGCGGGCCAGCTGAAGCCGAAGCCGTTGCCCGCCGCGCCCTGCGTGGAGCGCATCTGTGAGGTGACGGACGCCAGCGAGCGGTCGTTCATGGTGCCGTTGAGGTCACCGAGCAGCACGACCTTGGTCAGCGGCTCCTGCACGATGGACTGCCCGAGCGCGTCGGCCGCGCTGTCGCGCTGCCCGGCGGTGAAGCCCGCGTTGAACTTCACGCGCACCGACGGCATGTGCGCGACGTAGACGGCGATCTGGCCCTGCGGGGTGGAGACCGCGGCCCGCATCGCCCGCGTCCAGCCGAGCCTGATGTCGACCGCGCGCACGCCCTGGATCGGGTACTTGCTCCACAGCCCGACGGTGCCCTGCACCGAGTGGTAGGGGTAGGCGCCGGCCAGCGCCGCCCGGTACGTGGAGACCTGACCGGCCGCCAGCTCCTCCAGCGCGACGAGGTCGGCGCCCGCGGCGATGACGTCCTTCGCGGTGCCGGTCGGGTCGGGGTTGTCGGCGTTCACGTTGTGCGTGAGCACCGTCAGGTTGCCGCCGGACTCCTCGTTGTCGGTGAGCAGTCCGCCGAAGAGGTTGAACCACACCAGGACCGGCAGCAGTACGGCGATCAGCGCCGTCGCCGAGCGGCGCACCAGTGCCACCACCACCAGCACCGGAAGGGCCAGGCCCAGCCAGGGCAGGAACGTCTCCAACAGGCTGCCGAGGTTGCCGATCCGGTTCGGCACGTCGGAGTGGAAGGACAACAGCAGTGCCAGGATCAGCGCGAGAGCGGCGGTGATGATGCCTCTGCGCCACATACCGTCGCGCTGCCAGCCGAAGCGCCGTCGCGCTCCTGAGGCCGAACGGTTCGGCTCGGGGCCGTCCGTGGTCGCGTCGGTCATGTGCGCCTGGGTCATATGGGGGGTCCTCACTGCCTTGCCGATTGCCATGCCGACCCTAAGGGATCGACATAAGAACCGACGGGCCGGAAGGGGCGGCGGGTTCCACCGGAACCCGCCGCCCCTTCCCCTGTGACAAGACGCGTACATATCGGTCAACGCGGTCAACGCGGGCGCGCGCCCTCCAGGACCGTATCGACGATCAGCTCCGAGAGACCGTCCTCCAGCGACGCGCCCGGCCGCATCATGGCCCGGCTCAGCATCGGGCCGGCGAAGATGTCGCCGAGCAGTTCCAGGTCGAGTCCCGCACGGATCTCGCCGGTTCGCACCCCGCGCTCCAGCACCGCGAGCATGGCGTCGCGCCGGGTGACGATCACGGTGTCGTGGTACTGCTTCCACAACTCGGGGACCTGCTGGAACTGCAGGAGGATGTTGCGCATCACGGCCGAGGAGCGCTTGGCCAGACCGCGCCGCCGGATGGCGTCGATCATGGTGACCAGGTCGTCCCGTACCGAGGTGCCCGCCAGTTCGGGCGTCGGCTCGTCGATCGAGTTCAGTACGTCCATCAACAGCGCGTTCTTGCCCGGCCAACGCCGGTAGACGGTGGCCTTGCCGACCCCGGCGTCACGGGCGATGCCCTCGATGGACAGCTCGCCGATCGTGACGCCCTCCTCCAGCAGCCGGAGCACCGTCTCGGTGATCGCGCTGTCGGCGGCGGCGCTGCGCGGGCGGCCGCGCGGTACGGCGTCGGTACCGGCGTCGCTCATCGCTCCGCTCCGACCGCCTCCGGAGCCCGCTCTCCGCCTTGCTCGGGCACGGCGTCCTTGCGCGGCAGGAAGGCCAGCACCACGAGGGTGCCGACGACCGCGACGGACGCGGACCCGATCGCGGTGATGTGCATGGCGTGGATGAAGGCGTTGTTGGCGGGCTGGACGAGGGCCTTGCCCGCGGGCCCCATGTTCTCCGCGACGCCGAGCGTCGCCTGGATGGACTCACCGGCCGCGTGCCGGGCGGGCGCCGGGACACCGGAGAGGTGGCTGTCGATGCCGTCCCGGTAGGTGGTGGAGAGCAGCGAGCCGAGGATGGCCACCCCGAGCGCGCCGCCGACCTGCCGGAAGGTGTTGTTGACGGCGGATCCGGAGCCGGCCTTCTCCCGCGGCAGCGACGACATGATCATGACGGTGGCGGGCGGCATGACGTGTGCCATCGCCGTACCCATCAGGAAGAAGATCACTTCCAGGATCCAGATCGGGGTGTCCTGGTCGAGCAGCAGGAAGCCGAGGAACGCGACGGCCGTCAGCCCCAGCCCGGCCGCGCACACCGCACGCGGGCCGAACCGGTCGACGACCAGCCGGGCGCGCGGCGCGAAGATCATCTGGGCGGCGGCCAGCGGCAGCAGCAGCACGCCGGACTCCAGGGCGCTGTAGCCGCGCACGCTCTGCGTGTAGAAGACGACGAAGAACGTCACGCCCATGAGCGCGAAGAAGACCAGGCCGATGGCGGCGACCGACGCCGAGAACTGCCGGTTGCGGAAGTAGTTGACGTCGAAGGCGGGGTGGTCGCTGCGCTTCTCATAGACCACGAAGCCGGCGATCACCACGAGGCCGGCCAGTATCGTCAGCCAGACCTGGGGCCGGGTGAAGTCACCGAGCTGGCCGCCCTTGATGATGCCGTAGATCAGCACGACCAGGCCGACGACGGAGAGCAGCACGCCGACGGGGTCCAGACGGCCCGGGTCGGGGTCCTTCGAGTCGGGCACCAGGATCACCATCGCAACCAGGGCGACGGCCACGATCGGCACGTTGATCAGGAAGACAGAGCCCCACCAGAAGTGCTCCAGCAGCGCACCGCCGGTGATCGGGCCGATCGCGATGGCCAGCCCGACCACACCGGTCCAGATGCCGATGGCCTTGGGCTGCTCGTCGCGCTCGAAGACGTTCATGATGATCGCGAGGGTCGCGGGCATGATGAACGCGCCACCGAAGCCCATCAGCGCACGGAAGGCGATGAGCTGCCCCGACGAGTCGGACACCGCGGAGAGCGCGGAGCCGATGCCGAAGACGAGCATGCCGAAGAGCAGCACCTTCTTGCGGCCCAGCCGGTCACCCAGCAGACCCGCGGTGAACAGCAGCCCGGCGAAGACCAGGGTGTAGGAGTTGATCGCCCACTCGAGCTGGCTCTGGGTCGCCCCGAGGCCGGTGGGGGCGGGCTGGGCGATCGTCTTCATCGCCACATTGAGGATCGAGTTGTCCAGCACCACCACCAGGAGACTGAACAGCAGAACGGTGAGGATCGCCCACCGGCGGCGGTGGATCGCCTCGGGGATGGCTCGGGACTGACTCGAGGGTATGGACATGGCTCCACGCTAGCCCGCATTTCCGATACGGGACCGTCTCGTATCGTAAAGCAGGGGTAAAAACAGGGGGGCTCTTTGCGTAGGCGGCCGCACGTGCCAGCATGGAAGGGATCCGGGGACGCCGTCAGGGTGCCTCGAGATGACTGAAGGAGCCGTTGCAATGACGCAGATTCCGGCTGCCCAGAAGCAATCCGACAGCGTCCGCGCGCTGTACGGGGGCACGGGCACGCGCCGCATCACCGTCCGCGACATCACCGCCGCCAAGGACCGTGGCGAGAAGTGGCCCATGCTCACCGCCTACGACGCGGTGACCGCCTCCGTCTTCGACGAGGCCGGGATCCCGGTGCTGCTGGTCGGCGACTCGATGGGCAACTGTCACCTGGGCTACGACACCACCGTCCCGGTCACCATGGACCAGATGACGATGCTGGCCGCAGCCGTCGTGCGCGGCACCAGCCGTGCCCTGATCGTCGGCGACCTCACGTTCGGCTCCTACCAGGAAGGCCCGGTCCAGGCGCTGCGCAGCGCGACCCGGCTGGTCAAGGAGGCCGGGGTGCAGGCGGTCAAGCTGGAGGGCGGCGAGCGCTCGCTGGCCCAGACCGAGCTGATCGTGCAGTCCGGTATCCCGGTCATGTCGCACCTGGGACTGACCCCGCAGTCCGTCAACGCCATGGGCTACCGGGTCCAGGGCCGCGGCGACGAGGCCGCCCACCAGCTGCTGCGCGACGCCAAGGCGGCGCAGGACGCGGGCGCCTTCGCGGTCGTCCTGGAGCTGGTGCCGGCCGGACTGGCCGCCGAGGTCACCCGGTCGCTGCACATCCCGACCATCGGCATCGGCGCCGGGCCGGAGTGCGACGCCCAGGTGCTGGTGTGGACCGACATGGCGGGCATGACCGGCGACCGCGTGCCGCGCTTCGTCAAGCAGTACGCGCAGCTGCGCTCGGCGCTGGGTGACGCGGCGAAGGCGTTCGCCGAGGACGTGACCGGCGGGGCGTACCCGGCCGAGGAGCACAGCTTCCACTAGCAGGGCGGAGCCGTTCCGGATCCGGACGACTCGTTCGCCGGCGGGTGAGTCGTCCGGGCCCGGGATGCGTACTACAGGGTGAGCGCCGCCAGCGGCGGCGAACCCCGCACAGTACGGGAAGTCATCATGCCTATCACCCTCACCAGCAGAACGGCGGCGGCCGGAGCTTTCGCCGCCGCGGCACTGCTGGCACTCAGCGCATGCGGATCCTCGAATTCCGGCAGCAGTGGCGACACCACCCCGCCTCCCCCGGCCGCGTCCGCGTCGACCAACGCCGGCGCGGGGCTGGCGGCCGCGCAGGACGCCAAGCTCGGCGCGATCGTCACGGACGCGCAGGGCTTCACGCTCTACCGGTTCGACAAGGACAAGGCCGCTCCGCCGACGTCCAACTGCGCCGGACAGTGCGCGGCCATCTGGCCGCCCGTCGCCGCGGTGTCGGACACCGCGGTCAAGGGCGTCGACCAGAACCTCGTGGGCACCGTCACCCGCGCCGACGGCAGCAAGCAGGCCACCCTCGGCGGCTGGCCGCTCTACCGCTACAGCGGTGACGCCAAGGCCGGCGACACGCACGGTCAGGGCGTCGGCGGCACCTGGTTCGCGGTGGCCCCCGACGGCACCAAGGCCGGCGGTGCGGCGCAGACGCCCACACCGTCCGATACCGGGTCGAACGGGTACTGATGCAGAACCACTCATCGCCGACACTCGCGCCGCGGCGCCGGGTACGACAGGATGCCGCCGTGGACGGGGATCCCACCGGGCCGCTCCCGGAAGAGGAATTCATGCGCGCGCTGTACCGCGAACACGCGGGCGCGCTGCTGGGCTTTGTGCTGAACCTGGTGGGTGGTGACCGGTATCTGGCGGAGGACGTCGTCCAGGAGACGCTGCTGCGGGCCTGGAAGAGCGCGGGACGGCTGGATCCGGCGGCTCGCTCGCTGCGGCCCTGGCTGGTGACGGTCGCGCGACGTATCGTGATCGACGGCCATCGCAGCCGGCAGTCCCGTCCGCCCGAAGCGCCGCCGGCCGCGCTCGACCTGCTGCCCGCCGAGGACGAACTCGACCGGTCGCTGCGGCTCATGACGATCTCCGACGCACTCGGCGATCTGACCGAGGCGCACCGGCAGGTGCTGATCGAGACGTATTTCGCGGGTCGTACGGTGACCGAGGCGGCGGACGAGCTGGGCGTACCGCCCGGCACGGTGCGCTCAAGGGTGTTCTACGCCCTGCGGGCGCTCAGGAACGCACTGGAGGAGAGAGGGGTGACCACCTCATGACGGAGTACGCACCCGGACCGGGGGCACCCCCCGACCCGCACCTGGACGTCGGCGCCTACCTCATCGGCGCGCTGGACGACGACGCGATGACGCGCTTCGAGCAGCACCTCGCGGGCTGCGAGGAGTGCGGACGGCAGCTGGACGAGCTGAGCGGACTCGTACCGCTCCTCGGTGAGCTGCGGCAGAGCGGCGGCGTACCGGAGCCCGTGCGGGAGTGGCCGTCCGGCGCGACGTCCGCGCGACCGGCGGGGCAGCCGTTCCCGCAGCCGTTCCCCGATCCCGCCGCGCAGCCCTACGCCCAGCGGACCGTACAGCCGGCCCAGCAGATCGCGACGCACCGTCCCAGGCGGCGGCCCGGCCGCGGCCGGCGGCTGGTGCTCGCGCTGGCGGCCTGCGGAGTGCTGGCCCTCGGCGGCTCGGCCGTCGCGGTCCTCGTCACCCAGCAGGACAGCGGGGCGCCGCCGGCGGCCGCCGCGCAATTCACGGCGGGCGACCCGGCGACCGGGGCCAGTGCCACGGTCGGCGTCACCGGCAAGAAGTGGGGCACCCAGGTCGATCTCAAGCTGTCCGGTGTCAACGGCCCGCTGACCTGCAGTCTGGTGGCCGTGGGCCGGGACGGCAGCCGGCAGACCGTCGCCACCTGGTCGGTTCCGTCGGCCGGGTACGGCACCACCGCGCAGCCGGAACCGCTCACCGTCCAGGGTGCGGCAGGCCTCTCCCCCGCCGACATCACCGGCTTCGACGTCGTCACCTCCACCGGGCAGCACCTGGTCTCCGTTCCGACCGCGTGACGGCCGGCGGTCGCCGGCCGATCACCGTGTCATCGCCGTGTGATCGTCGTGTCAGCCCGGTGGGGGCGGTGTCGGTGGCGTGTCGGTCCGCTGTCAGCGGGGCCCGCCATTGTTGACGCATGACGACGCGACAGAGTGACAAGTTGGGCGCCGCCGTCGAGGTACGGGGGCTGGTCAAGCACTATGGCGAGACGAAGGCCCTGGACGGTGTCGACCTCGACGTTCGGCAGGGCACCGTGCTCGGTGTGCTGGGACCGAACGGGGCCGGGAAGACGACGCTGGTACGGGTGCTGTCCACCCTGATCCAGCCGGACGCGGGCAGTGCCCGGGTCGCCGGGTACGACGTACTCAAGCAGCCGCGGCAGCTGCGCCGGGTGATCGGTCTGACCGGGCAGTACGCCTCGGTGGACGAGAAGCTCTCCGGCTGGGAGAACCTCTACATGATCGGGCGGCTGCTCGATCTGTCCCGCAAGGACGCGCGGTCCCGCGCCGACGGGCTGCTGGAGCGGTTCTCGCTCACCGAGGCGTCCAAGCGGCCGGCGAGCGGGTACTCCGGCGGTATGCGGCGCCGGCTGGACCTGGCGGCCTCCATGATCGGCAATCCGTCGGTGCTCTATCTGGACGAGCCGACGACGGGCCTGGACCCGCGCACCCGCAACGAGGTGTGGGCCGAGGTCAAGCGGATGGTCGCCGAGGGCGCGACGGTCCTGCTGACCACGCAGTACATGGAGGAGGCCGAGCAGCTCGCCGACGAGCTGACGGTCATCGACCGCGGCCGGGTGATCGCCAACGGCCGGGTGGACGAGCTCAAGGCCAAGGTCGGCGGGCGGACCCTGCAGATCCGGCCGATCGACACGGTGACGCTGCCCGCGATGTCGGCGGCGCTCGCGGACGCGGGGCTGGACGGGGTGGCCGGCTCCACCGTCGACCGCGAGGAGGGCGTGCTCAATGTGCCGATCCTCAGCGACGAGCAGCTGACCGCGGTGGTCGGGTTGCTGGGCACCCGCGGTTTCGGCATCGCCGGGATAGGGACCCATCTCCCCAGCCTGGACGAGGTGTTCCTCTCCATCACCGGCCAGAAGCCGGACCAGGACGGGCAGCCCGGCAGCGCCGGGCAGTCCGTTTCCGGCGAGCAGTCCGGGTCCGCCACCGAGAAGTCCGACGCAGAACAGGGGGTAGCGGCATGAGCGCCGCAGTCATCACCACCACCGCGCCCGCCAAGGCGCAGTCCCATGAGGGCCGGATAGGGTTCCGGGCCAATCTGCGGCACATCGGGGCGCTCGCGCGCCGCAACATGCTGCAGATCAAGGAAGACCCGGAGTCGATGTTCGACGCCGTGCTGATGCCGATCATCTTCACGCTGCTGTTCGTCTTCGTCTTCGGCGGCGCGATCTCCGGCAAGGGCCATCAGCAGGACTACGTGAACTACGTGATCCCCGGCCTGATGGCGATGATGGGCATGAACATCTCGATGGCCGTCGGCACCGGCGTCAACCAGGACTTCAGCACCGGTGTGATGGACCGCTTCCGCACCATGCCGATCGCCCGCTCCTCGGTGCTGATCGCCAAGATCATCGTGGAGATCGGCCGGATGCTGGTCGCCACCACGATTCTGCTGGTCATGGGATTCATCCTGGGCCTGTCGATCTCGACGTCCGTGTTCCATCTGCTGGCCGCGGTCGCGCTCTCGATGGTCTTCGGAGCCTCACTCATGTGGATCTTCATCCTGCTCGGGCTGACGATGAAGACCGCGCAGGCCGTACAGGGGGTGGCCATGCTCGTCCTGATGCCGCTGCAGTTCGGATCGTCGATCTTCGCACCGACGACGACGATGCCGGGCTGGCTGCAGAGCTTCACCGATGTCAATCCGCTGTCCAACCTGGCGGACTCCGCCCGGAACCTGATGAACGGCGGGCCCGTCGCCCACTCGGTCCTGGTCACCCTGGCCTGGTCGGTCGGCATCACGCTGGTGACGGCGCCGCTGGCCGTCCGGAAGTTCCGCAACAAGACCTGACCGGCACCCGCCGGCCCGGTCAGGACCGACCTCCGTGTCAGTCCCCGTCACGCATCAGGGCGATGGTCTCCAGAGCGGAGAGGCCATCGCCCTCCGCGTATGCCGTCTCGTACGCGGCGTCGCCGATCAGCGCCCGCAGATCCCGCTGGCCCTCCGCCAGTTCCAGCTTCTCCAGCGGGGAGGGGACGGTGGGCCGCAGCCGGTCGTGCGCGCCGAGCATGGTGGCGGCCCGGGCCGCCATCGTCTCCTTGACCTGCGGGGTGGGTGCGGCGGACGCCTGGGCGACCAGGATCGTCACCGCCACCGGAATCAGCAGCATGCCGATCCGCGGGGCGATGACCTCGGTCAGCACGCTGCTGCTCAGCTCGTCGAGCCCCTGCCGCAGGAGCACCATGCCCCCTTCGGGGTCGCCGCTGCGGCAGGTCAGCCAGCCCTTGATCCCGCGCAGCATTCCCTGGACGAACATCGGGACGCCGGTCGGCGGGACGGCCAGCATCCGGTCGACGAGGGCGTGGCCCTCGTCGAGTTCGCCCCGGCGGGCGAGCAGCGCGCAGAGCAGGACCCGTCCGTAGAAGGCGGAGCCGCCCGCGACGGGACCGAGCTCGTCGGCGTCCTCGATCGCCCCCCGGAGCATCGCCTCGCCCGCCTCGACGTCCCCGATGTTGATGATCATGTCGGCGAGCCGCACCTTGAGGAGCGGCACCTGCTGATACGAACCCAGCTCCCGGGCCAGCCCGATCGCCTCACGGCAGCACTCGGCCGAGCGCTCCCACTGACCCCCGTTCGCGGTCGCCTCGGCCTCGGCGGCGAGCGCCTCGGCCATCCCCCAGCGGTCGCCGACCTGCCGGAAGAGCTCCCGGCTCTCCCGTACGTCGGCCATCGACTGTTCGAGCTTCTCGGACACGTCGTTGAGCATCTTGGCGCGGATCTGCAGCGCGAACGCCAGCTCCCAGGGCCCGCCGAACTCCCGGCAACTCCGCACCAGGTTGTCCGCCAGCTCCGGCAGCCGCTCGAAGTCCCCGGACAGGAAGGCCGCGAAGGGGCTCATCAGTCCCGGCCGCCGGGCCGTCTGCGGCAGATGCGGCGGATAGGCCTCGATGATCGCCCGGCCGGCCCTGGCCACGTCGGGCTCGCCCCAGCGGTTCTCCATGTCCGCGTCGTTGGCGACGAGTTGCATCATCCGCACCCAGCGCCGTGCCTCGTCGAGCTGCGCCGGGCCCATCGGCGGCGGCGTCTCCAGCGGGCCGTGCTCCACCGGTTCCAGCAGGGGCGGTTCGTCGAAGGGGTCGGGTCCCAGCGCCGACACCGCGGCCGGCCAGGTCAGCTGCTCGGTGTGGTAGTTGCGCATCTCCCAGAACCAGCCGCAGCACAGCACGAGTTGCAGTGCCTCCTGCTCGTCGCCCAGCTCGACGGCACGGCGGAGCGCGACCCGCAGGTTCTCGTGCTCGCGCTCCACCCGTGCCAGCCAGAGCAGTTGGTCGGCGCCGCGCAGCTTGGGGTCGGTGGTGCGGATGTACTCGCGGAAGCAGCGGAGATGGCGGCGCTCGACCGCCGCGCGCTCACCCGACTCGTCGAGCCGCTCGGCCGCGTACTCGCCGATGGTCTCCAGCATCCGGTAGCGGGCGCCGTCGTCGGTGAGGTCGGCGAGGACCAGCGACTTGTCGACGAGCGAACCGAGCAGGGCCGCGGCGTCGGCGGCGTCGATCCCGTCACCGGAGCACACCTCCTCGACGGCCTCCAGCGTCCAGCCGCCCGCGAAGACCGCCAGCCGGCGCAGCAGGGTCCGTTCCGCCGGGTCCAGCAGGTCCCAGCTCCAGTCGACGACCGCGCGCAGCGTCTGCTGGCGCGGCAGTACGGTCCTGCTGCCGCCGGTGAGGAGCCGGAACCGGTCGTCGAGCCGGTTGGCGAGCTGGCGCGGGGTGAGGCTGCGCAGCCGGGCGGCGGCCAGTTCGATGGCGAGCGGCAGCCCGTCGAGCCGGCGGCACAGTTCGACGCACGCGACCGGATCGTCCTCCACCGTGAACCCGGGCCGGGCGGCGGCGCCGCGGTCGGCGAGCAGCCGCAGCGCGAACGGGTCCGGCAGCGGGTCCAGCGGCCTGACCCGTTCACCGGGGACGCCCAGCGGTTCGCGGCTGGTGGCGAGGATGGTGACGTCCGGGCAGTGCGCGAGGAGCTGTTCCGCGAGGGCGGCCGCCGCGCCGATGACGTGTTCGCAGTTGTCGAGCACCAGCAGCAGGCTGCGGCTCACGCAGTACTCCGCGAGCATCCTGGCCGGGTCCTTGGTCTTGCCCTCCGCCTGCAGCGCCTGCTCCGTCGCGCTGGTCGGGTGCAGCAGCGTCTCGCGCAGACCGAGCGAGGTGAGCACCGCCTCGGGCACCGTCCGCGCATCGCTGACCGGTGCGAGTTCCGCGTACCAGACGCCGTCGGGCCAGCGGTCGCGGAGCAGGTCGCCCGTCTCCTGCGACAGCCGGGTCTTGCCGGTCCCGCCGGGGCCGGTGAGGGTGACCAGCCGGGCCGCGGCCAGGTCCTCGCGGATCGACACGAGGTCGGCCGCCCGGCCGACGAAGCTGGTGAGCCGGGCGCGGGCGTTGCCGGAGCGGCGGGCGACGGGCGCGGACGGCGGCTCGGGAGCGGGCTCGGCACCGGCGGTGAACGGCGGTTCCTGAGCACCGTCCGGCGCCGGGTTCAGCAGTTCGGTGTGCAGCGCGCGCAGTTCGGCGCTCGGGTCGGTGCCCAGCTCGTCGGCCAGGTCGCGGCGGACGTCCTCGTACGCGGTGAGCGCGTCGGCGGTGCGGCCCGCATCGCGCAACGCCCGGATGTGCAGGGCGCGGAGCGATTCGTTGAGCGGATGGGCGGCGGCGAGCCCGGCGAGTTCGGGCAGCTGCTGTGCCGCGCGGCCGAGCGCGAGCCCCGCGGTGAGGCGCAGCCGGACCGCCTCCAGCCGCAGTTCCTCGCAGCGCACCGCGAGCGTGTCCCGGTCGGGCAGATCGGCGAACGCCGCTCCCCGCCACAGCGCGAGGGCGTCCTCCAGCAGATCGGAGGCCTTCACCGGGTCGCCGTCGGCCAGCGCCCGGCCGCCCTCGTCCACCAGCCGCTCGAAGCGGTGCGCGTCGACCGCCTCGGGGGCGGCGCACAGCCGGTACCCGCCGTCGGCGGAACCGATGGCGTCATGGCCGATGGCCCGGCGCAGCCGCGCGACCAGCGCCTGGAGCGCGCCGGACGCGTTCGCCGGCGGATCGTCGGCCCACAGTTCGTCGATCAGGGCCTCCGCGGTTATCAGCCGCCCGGGGCGCAGGGCCAGCGCGGTCAGCAGCGCGCGCAGGCGCAGCCCCGCGAGCGGGACGGGGGTTCCGTCGTCGCGGAATGCCTGAGTGGTGCCGAGGATCGCGTAACGCACGCCCCCATCTTGCCCTCAATCACGGGACAGGCTTGTAAATTACGGCCGCCCGGCGACATGATCCCCGTATGAGCAGCACAGATACCCGCAGTGACCACCGGGTCAGCCCGATCTTCCTGGGGATCGCGGCGGTCATGGCCGTATCGGGCTGGGCGGTGTGGTCCGGCTTCTCGTCGAGCCCCGGCTTCGCCGTCTTCCTCTTCGTGGTCTCCGGGTGGGTCGTCTCGCTGTGCCTGCACGAGTACGCCCACGCCCGCACGGCGCTGCACAGCGGGGACATCACGATAGGTGCCAAGGGCTATCTGACCCTCAACCCGCTGAAGTACACCCACGCGCTGCTCAGCATCGTGCTGCCGGTGCTCTTCGTGATCATGGGCGGGATCGGGCTGCCCGGCGGCGCGGTCTTCATCGAGCGGGGCCGGATCCAGGGGCGCTGGAAGCACAGTCTGATCTCGGCGGCCGGGCCGCTGATGAACGTGCTCTTCGCGATCGTCCTGATGCTGCCGTTCGCCTTCGGCGCGACGGACTCCTGGCCGGTCGGCTTCCTGGCGGCGTTCGCGTTCCTGGCGATGCTCCAGGTGACGGCGGCGGTGCTGAACCTGCTGCCGGTACCCGGGCTCGACGGCTACGGGATCATCGAGCCGTGGCTGTCGTACAACTTCCGCCGGCAGGTGGAGCCGTTCGCGCAGTTCGGTCTGCTGGCGGTCTTCGGGTGTCTGTGGATCCCCGAGGTGAACGTGGCGTTCTTCGACTTCGTCTACACCGTGATGGGCTGGTTCGACGTCCCGGAGGGCGCGACCAGGTACGGCTACACGCTCTTCAGGTTCTGGGTCTCCGACTGAGCGGCCCTGGCGTCGGCCTTCGCCTTGCGCACGTAGTACCAGCACATGTTGCTGGACAGGCCGGCCAGCAGGACCCAGACGATGCCGGTCCAGCTGCCGTTCGCGAAGGAGACGACGGCCGCGGCGACCGTGAGCAGGAACACGGCGAGGGCGTAGACGGCAAGGCGGGGCATGGGGAGGAGCTCCTGTCCGGAAACCGGTGACATACGGTCCTGACGATTGTCCCCCACACCCCGCCGTGCCCCGCGACCCGCCCGTCGCGCCCCTACACGTCGGTGACGCGCAGCCCGGCGTGGGCCTTGTAGCGGCGGTTCACCGAGATCAGGTTGGCGACCAGCGACTCGACCTGGTGCGCGTTGCGCAGCCGGCCCGCGAAGACGCCGCGCATCCCCGGGATGCGGGCGGCCAGCGCCTGGACGACGTCGGTGTCCGCGCGGACCTCGCCCAGCACCATCACATCGGTGTCGATCTCCGCGATCTCCGGGTCGGAGAGCAGTACCGCCGACAGGTGGTGGAAGGCCGCGGTCACCCGGGACTCCGGGAGCAGCGCGGCGGCCTGCTGGGCGGCGCTGCCCTCCTCGGGCTTCAGCGCGTAGGCACCCTGCTTGTCGAAGCCCAGCGGGTTGACGCAGTCGACGACGAGCTTGCCCGCCAGGTCCGCGCGGAGCGACTCCAGGGTCTTGGCGTGCCCGTCCCACGGCACCGCCACGATCACGATGTCGCTACGCCGGGCGCACTCCGCGTTGTCCGCGCCCTCCACACCGAGCCCCAGCTCGTCGGCGGCGGTCTGCGCGCGCTCCGCGCTCCGCGATCCGATGATCACCTTCTGCCCGGCCTTCGCCAGCCGGTACGCGAGCCCGCGGCCCTGGTCGCCGGTGCCGCCGAGGACGCCGACCACCAGGCCGGACACGTCCGGCAGATCCCACGGGTCCTTGACCGGCGCCTTGGCGG
Organism: Streptomyces fildesensis; assembly: GCF_016107395.1. GTDB lineage: Bacteria > Actinomycetota > Actinomycetes > Streptomycetales > Streptomycetaceae > Actinacidiphila > Actinacidiphila fildesensis. Next base: position 119,460 of record NZ_JAAIKO010000015.1, on the reverse strand, counting down.
GGGCGGGAGCGGGAGCGGTCCCGGGGGCGTTGTTCACATCGTCAGGGGAAGTCATGCGGGCGATCCTGCCACGCCCCGCGAACCGCCACTCGTTACGGGGGAAGTGCGGCGAGCGGACCCGTGCGGTACCGCCGGTCCGGCAGGATGCCCGGCATGGACGCGGTACGGGTGGCGCTGTTGCGGGAAGTACTGGCGGGGACCGAGTGGCTCCAGACCACGCGGTCCTTCGCGGGGTCGCTGCGGGCCTCGGTGCACCGGCGGCCCGGCGGGCTGCTGCTGGTGGGGACCCGGGGTTACGAGCCCTGGCACCTGGCGGCGCACCTGGACGACGAGGCGGCGTGGAGCGGGCTGACCGGGCTGTCCCCGACGCTGGTGCGGTTCCGGATTCCGGCGGGGGCGCCCGCGCATCTGGCCGTGGGACTGCGGCGGCTGGAGGCCGCGCGGCGCGGGGAGACGGTGTTCGTCGTCAGCCCGGAGGCGCCGGGAGCCGCGCTGCTGGAGCGGGTGGCGGACGCCCGCCGGGCCGGCGCGACGGTGCTGGCGATGGACGCCGGGGACCCAGGGCTGCGTGAACTGGCGCACGACGCGCTGACCGTACCGCCGGAAGCGGAGCCGCCGGACGGCACGGCACCCGCGGAAGGGGCCGCACCCGCGCCGATGGGGATGGACCTGCTGCAGCACCTGGTCGCCGCCGCGGCCGGGGAGAACAGCCTGCCCGCCGCCCGCCCCCACGGCTCGTTCCGCGACCGGCTGACCCGGCTGGCCGAACAGCTGACGTCACCGCCGCCGGCCCGCTGGTAGCGGTGACGTCAGCGGTCCTCGAGCACCGCCCGCGAAGATCCGGACCCGGCCCAAAACCATTTGCCCCGCGCGGCCCGGAAGCGGAGCATGCGAACCCGTGAACGACAGCCTTTCCGACCCCGACCCCGACCCCGACGCCGACTCCGGCCCCGGCCCCGGCCCCGATCCCGGCCCCGCACCCGGTCCGCCACCGTCCCGGCTGAGAGCTCTGCTCCCCGACCTGGCCCCGTGGCGCTCCTCCCGCGACTTCCGCCTCATGTGGATGGCCGGGGTCGTGACGGTCTTCGGCAGCTTCCTCACCTTCGTCGCGCTGCCGGTGCAGATCAAGGAGCTGACCGGGTCGGCGGTCGCCGTCGGCGCGATCGGCGCCGTCGAGCTGGTGCCGCTGATCGTGTTCGGGCTCTACGGGGGCGCGCTGGCCGACGCCATGGACCGCCGGAAGCTGATCCTCTACAGCGAGGCCGCGCTCGGCCTGCTGTCCGCACTGCTGCTGGCCAACACCCTGCTGCCGCATCCGATGGTGTGGCCGCTGTACGTGGTGGCGGCGATGTCGAGCGCCCTGACCGGGCTGCAGCGTCCGGCGCTGGACTCGATCGTGCCGCGGATCGTCGCGCACGACCAGTTGTCGGCCGCGGCGTCGCTGAACGCGCTGCGCTGGCAGGTCGGCGCCATCGCGGGACCGTCGCTGGCGGGGGTGCTCATCGCCTTCGCCGGGCTGTCGTGGGCTTACGCGATCGACATCGGGACGTTCGTCGTCTCGGTCGGCCTGGCCATGGGGCTGCGGCCGTCGCCCGCGGCGCACGACGCCGACAAGCCGTCGCTGCGCGGTATCGCGGAGGGCGCGCGCTACGCCTGGAGCCGTAAGGAACTGCTCGGCACGTACGCGATCGACATGGCGGCGATGTTCTTCGCCTTCCCCACCGCGATCTTCCCGTTCCTCGCCGACGACCTGCACGCGCCCTGGGCGCTGGGCCTGATGTACGCGGCCGGGTCGGTCGGTTCGCTGGTGGTCAGCATGACCAGCGGCTGGACGTCGCGGATCCACCGGCACGGCCGGCTGGTGGTGATCTCGGCGATCGGCTGGGGGCTGGCGATGGCGGTCGCCGGGTGGATGGGCAACATCTGGCTGGTCCTGCTGATGCTGGCGGTCGCCGGCGGCTGCGACATGGTCAGTGCCCTCGGCCGGATGACCATGTGGAACCAGACGATCCCGGATGAGCTGCGCGGCCGGCTGGCCGGCATCGAGCTGCTGTCGTACTCGGTCGGGCCGCAGCTCGGCCAGGTCAGGGCCGGTGGCATGGCGGCGCTGACCAGCGCCCGTGCCTCGGTCTGGAGCGGCGGAGTGGCCTGTGTGGCGGCGGTGGGGCTGCTGGCGCTGGCCCTTCCGAAGCTGATGTCGTACGACGCCCGCACCAACGAGCACGCCGTGCGGATGCGGACGGCCCAGGCCGGACCCGCCGCCGCGCCCGCCACGCCCGCCGGGTCGCCGGCGTCCGCGGCGGCCTCAGCGGTCTGAGCCGGGGCCCGGAATCCGGGGCCCGGGACGCGGAGCCGTCAGGGGCCGGACGGGCCGGGCTCGTCGTCCGGGCCCGCCTCCTTGTCGTGCCAGCGGGGGTCCGTCTCCCACTGGAGGTTGCGGTCGGCCGCCGTCTGCATCGCGTGCTCGGCCTCGGCGCGGGTGGCGTAGGGGCCGAACCGGTCCTTGGCCGGGCAGTCGGGCCCTTCCTCGACCTTCTTGTGCTCCAGGCAGTAGAACCATTCGCCCGGCTTGCCGGCCGGCTTCTTCGCCCTGAACAGCGCCATGACTGCCTCCTGATGTACGAGTACCTGCCGCCAGCCTGCCCGATCGCCCGCCGATACACTCGTCGGCATGTCTGGTCAGTCGCTTCTCGTTCCCGGCAAGCTCTCCCCGCCGCGCCCGGTACCGTCCTCGATCCCCCGGCCCGAGTACGTGGGCAAGCCCGCGCCCACTCCGTACACCGGGCCGGAGGTGCAGGACGCCGAAACCGTCGAGAAGATGCGGATCGCGTCGCAGATCGCCGCGCGGGCGATGGTCGAAGCGGCCAAGCACATCGCTCCGGGGGTGACCACGGACGAGCTGGACCGCGTCGCGCACGAGTACATGTGCGACCACCGCGCCTACCCCTCGGACCTCGGCTACCGGGGCTTCCCGAAGTCGCTGTGCGCGTCGATCAACGAGGTCATCTGCCACGGCATCCCGGACTCGACCGAGCTGCGCGACGGCGACATCGTGAACCTGGACGTGACGGCGTTCATCCATGGGGTGCACGGCGACACGAACGCCACGTACCTGTGCGGTGACGTCGACGAGGAGTCGCGGCTGCTGGTCGAGCGCACCGAGGAGTCGCTGAACCGGGCGATCAAGGCGGTCAAGCCCGGCCGGGCGATCAATGTGATCGGGCGGGTCATCGAGTCGTACGCCAAGCGCTTCGGCTACGGGGTGGTCCGGGACTTCACCGGGCACGGCATCAACACGTCGTTCCACTCCGGGCTGATCGTGCCGCACTACGACGCCCCGCACGCCACCACCGTGATCAAGCCGGGCATGACGTTCACCATCGAGCCGATGCTCACGCTGGGCACCCACGACTACGAGATCTGGGAGGACGGCTGGACGGTGGTCACCAAGGACCGCAAGCGCACCGCCCAGTTCGAACACACCCTGGTCGTCACCGAAACCGGCGCAGAGGTGCTCACGCTGCCATGACGGGAGCGGGGGCGCGCCGCGACGCGCCCCCGCATGCGACCGGTGAGACCCGAATCACTGGACTTCATGCGACCCCGCGGGTACTACAAAGGCAAGGCTCAGATAAGTTAGGGCAGCCTCACCGGCCAGAACCCATCTCGAGCGTCCTTGAACAGCCTGGAGCCCCGTATGTCCGCAGCCCGTCTCTCCGTCGTCACCGCCGTCGCGGTCGTCGCCGCGCTCGCCGCTGTCAGCGGGTGCTCCGAGAAGACGGACGCCAAGGCGTCCGACGCGATCCAGGTCACCGCGACCGACGACTCCTGCAAGGTCTCGAAGACCAGCTTCCCGGCCGGGCACGTGAAGTTCGCGTTCGAGAACAAGGGCTCCAAGGTCAACGAGCTGTACGTCTACGCCCCGGGCGACAAGATCGTGACCGAGCGGGAGAACATCGGCCCCGGCACCAAGGCCGACATCTCCGCCGAGCTCAAGGCCGGCGACTACGAGGTCACCTGCAAGCCCGGGATGAAGGGCGACGGCCTGCGCACCAAGGTCAGTGTCACCGGCGCCGGCGCGCCGAAGAAGAACGACCCGCGGCTGGACACGGCCGTCGCCGAGTACCGCAAGTGGGCGCAGAGCGAGGCCGACGCCACGATCCCGAAGGTCAAGGTCTTCACCGACGCGGTCATCAAGGGCGACATCGAGGGCGCCAAGGCGGCCTTCGCCCCGTCCCGTACCGGCTGGGAGTCCACCGAGCCGATAGCCGAGTCCTTCGGTGACATCGACCCGAAGACGGACACCCGCGAGGACGGCCTGGAGCCCGGCCAGAAGTGGACCGGCTGGCACAAGCTCGAGAAGTCGCTGTGGGCCACCAAGGCGATCTCCGCGGAGGACAAGACGCTCGCCGCGCAGCTCCTCACCGACCTCACCGGTTGGCAGAAGCGGGTCGGCACGGCGGAGATCACCCCGACCAGCATGGCCAACGGCGCCAAGGAGCTGCTGGACGAGGTCGCCACCGGGAAGATCACCGGTGAGGAGGACCGCTACAGCCACACCGACCTCTCGGACTTCAAGGGCAACGTCGACGGCGCGCAGAAGGCGTACGAGCTGCTCAAGCCGGTCGCCTCGCAGAACAACCCCGAGCTGGCCAAGGAACTGGACAAGCAGTTCACCGCGATCAACACGCTGCTCGCCAAGTACCGCACCGGCGACACCTTCGTCTCGTACGACACCGTGAACGCGGCCCAGCGCAAGGAGCTCTCGGACGGCGTCAACGCGCTGGCCGAGCCGCTCTCCAAGCTCGCCGCGGCCGTCGCGAAGTAACGGAGTCCTCCATGTCTGACGAGAACACCACCGAAGCGGCCGCCCCCCAGCAGGACGGGGCGGACCGGGACACCACGGCGGAACGGGCCAGGGGCCCGGTCTCCCGGCGGGCCGTCATCGGCTGGACCGGCGCCGGCATCGCGCTCGGCGCGGCCGCCGCGGGGGGTGCCGCGGCGGCGGTGCGCACCGGCAACGACGTGCAGCCGGCCGGCTCCGCGGGCAATGTCATCGCGTTCCACGGCACGAACCAGGCCGGTATCACCACCCCGGTCCAGGACCGGCTGCACTTCGCGGCCTTCGACGTGAAGACCGACGACCGCGCCGAACTCGTCGCGCTGCTGAAGGAGTGGACGGCGGCGGCCGCCGCGATGACGGCCGGCAAGCCGGTCGGCGCGGGCGCCGTCCGCGGTCTGCCCGAGGCCCCGCCGGACGACACCGGCGAGGCGCTCGGCCTGCCGTCCTCCCGGCTGACCATCACCGTGGGCTTCGGCCCGACGCTGTTCGAGAAGGACGGCAAGGACCGCTTCGGCCTCAAGGCGCAGCGTCCCACCGCCCTCGTCGACCTGCCGGCGTTCCCGCACGACAACCTGGACGCGACCCGCAGCGGCGGCGACATCTGCGTCCAGGCGTGCGCGGACGACCCGCAGGTGGCCGTGCACGCGATCCGCAACCTGGCGCGCATCGGCTTCGGCAAGGTCGCCGTGCGCTGGTCGCAGCTGGGCTTCGGCAAGACGTCCTCGACGACACCGGACGAGCAGACCCCGCGCAACCTGATGGGGTTCAAGGACGGTACGCACAACGTGGCGGGCAGCGACCGGGCCACCCAGGACGAGCATGTGTGGGCGGCCGCGAAGGACGGCGCCGCCTGGATGACCGGCGGCTCCTACCTCGTCGCCCGGCGCATCCGGATGCACATAGAGACCTGGGACCGCACTCCGCTCAAGGAGCAGGAGGACATCTTCGGGCGGAACAAGGGCGAGGGCGCGCCGGCCGGCAAGCAGCGCGAGCACGACACCCCGAACCTCAAGGCGATGCTGCCGACCGCGCACGTCCGCCTGGCGCACCCGGACAGCAACTCCGGGGTGACGATCCTGCGCCGCGGCTACTCCTTCACCGACGGCACGGACGGTCTGGGCCGGCTCGACGCCGGGCTGTTCTTCCTGGCCTACCAGCGCGATGTGCGCTCGGGTTTCATCCCGGTGCAGAAACGGCTGGCTGCGACCGACGCCCTCAACGAGTACATCCAGCACGTCGGTTCCGCGCACTTCGCCTGCCCGCCCGGCGTCCGCGACAGCGCCGACTGGTGGGGCCGCGGCCTCTTCGAAGGGAAGTGACCGGCGGTGATCGGTAACTATCTGATCGGGCTGCGCGAAGGGCTCGAAGCCAGCCTGGTCGTCTGCATCCTGATCGCGTACCTGGTGAAGTCCGGGCGCAGGGACACACTGCTGCCGATGTGGGCCGGTGTGGCCGTGGCCATCGTCATCAGTGCCGCCTTCGGCGCGCTGCTGCAGTTCGGCTCCTCGTCGCTGGACTTCAAGGCGCAGGAGGCGCTGGGCGGTTCGCTGTCGATCCTCTCCGTCTGCCTGGTCACCTGGATGGTCTTCTGGATGCGGCGCACCGCGCGGCATCTCAAGCGCGAGCTGCACGGCAAGCTGGACGCCGCGCTCGCCATGGGGACCACCGCGATCGTCGCGACCGCGCTGCTGGCGGTCGGCCGCGAGGGCCTGGAGACCGCGCTGTTCGTCTGGGCCGCGGTGCAGGCCGCCGGTTCCGAGGACGGGTCGACGCAGCCGCTGATCGGCGTCGCGCTGGGCCTGGCCACCGCGGTGGTGCTCGGCTGGCTCTTCTACCGCGGCGCGCTGAGGATCAACCTGGCGAAGTTCTTCACCTGGACCGGCGCCATGCTGGTCGTGGTCGCGGCGGGCGTGCTCGCCTACGGCGTGCACGATCTGCAGGAGGCCGACTGGCTGCCCGGCCTCGGCTCGGTGGCCTTCGACATCAGCTCCACGATCCCCCAGGACAGCTGGTACGGCACCCTGTTGAAGGGCGTCCTCAACTTCCAGCCGGATCCGACCGTCGTCCAGGTCACGGTGTGGGCGCTGTATCTCGTACCGACGATGGCCTTCTTCCTCGCCCCCGGTAGGGTTGCGCCGACCGCAGCAGCCCCGAAGGAGCCGACGCCCAATGACCCGCCGCAGGTTGTCCCTGACAGCCGCAGTTCTGCTGCTCGTGCTGATGCCGGTGACGGGGTGCGTGACCGTGCACGGGGAGCAGGCGCTCGTACCGGCGGTGACGAAGGCTGAGGCCGCCAAGGCCCTCGCCCGTTTCACCCAGCTCAACAACGACGCCAAGCGGAGCTACGATCCGGCGACGCTGGCGAAGGCGGAGACCGGCGCGCTCGGCGCGATGGACAACGCGGGTCTGACGGCGCGGCACACCAACCACCCGGAGGGCAATCCGGCGGCGGTGCCGCTCAAGCTCACCGACGCGCGCTACCTGATACCGAAGCAGCGCGGCTGGCCCAAGTGGTTCGCCGCCGACGCCGTCAGCAGTGCCGGCAACGGCGCCCACTGGCTGCTGCTCTTCCAGCGCTCCGCCGTGAGCGACCCGTGGAAGGCCTCGTACCTGGCGGTGGTCGCCGCCGACCGGATGCCGAAGTTCGTGCTGGACCAGGACGGCTACGCCGAGCCGGTGCCGCTGGACGGCTCGGGGCTGCTGGTCGAGCCCGGCCGGCTCAGCGCCGCGTACACCTCGTATCTGCAGACCGGCACCGCGGCGACGCTGGCCTTCGCCGACGGCACCCAGACCTCGCAGGTGCGCCAGCAGCGCCGCAAGGGCGCGGGCACCTCGGCCGCGGTCACCGAGTACGCCGACCAGCCGGTGGGCGCGGGTGAGTTCCCCCCGGTGGGGCTGCGGACCACGGACGGCGGGGCGCTGGTGTTCTTCGCCTCCCGCCACCAGTCGCGGCTGACCACGCCGGGCAAGCCGTTGAAGGTCGACGACCCGGACACCAAGGCGCTGATGACCGGCACCCCGAAGAACTCGGTCACGCTGATCCGGGTGGCGGAACAGGCCGTCACGGTCCCGCCGGCGAACGACGCCCAGGGGAAGGTCGTCTTCCTGAGCCGTCTGCTGGGTCTGGTCTCCGCCAAGGGCGAGTGAACCGGTGGCCGGGTCCCGCGCGGAGCCGGCCTCGGGCGGTCAGAGCCGCCAGCCCACCGTTTCGGGGACGTACTCCACCTGGGCGCAGGAGTCCATGAGGACCTCCAGGAGCGGCAGCGGGTCGGGCAGCGGGCGGTCGGGACCGCGGCCGGGCAGCCAGGTCACGGCGCCGCCGGTGGGCAGCTTGGCGGGCGGCAGCAGGACGTAACTGCCGCGGCAGTGCCAGCGCAGACCGGGGTGTTCGTCGACGGTCTCGGGATGGCAGTCCAGCTCGCAGGGCCACCACTCGTCCTCGTCGACGGGGGTACCGCGGGTGGCGGTGAAGAACAGCAGGCGGTCGTCCCCGTAGGCGGCGACCGGACCGGCGTCCCCGCCCTCGGCCGCGAGCCGGTCCAGCGCGATGCCGCCCGCGTCGGCCGGCACGTCCAGGACGTCATGGCTGGCGCCGGTGGCGGAGATGAAGTTCGCGAGCGGCTGGGTGCGCAGCCAGTGGTCGATCTTCTGCGGATCCGTGGTGGCCTGGGTGTGCCAGGCGAACGAGACCGGGTGCATGCCCGGGGTGGGACAGCCCACGCGGTCGCACGAACAGCCGTATCCGGAGGGGTGCGCGGCCGGTGCGACGGGGAAGCCTGCGGCGGCCGCGGCCTTGATCAGATCCTCGCGGGCCAGGGCGGGAGCAGATCCGGGATCGGTGTCCGAGCCTGCCGATCGGCGGCGCAGCCACTCGGACAACCTGCTCTTGCCTGCCATCGGGCTCCTTCCCTCGCCCCCGCGTCCATGGTCCACGGTACGCGGGTGGTGGGCATCATCCTGCCTCTTGTCCGGAATGAACGCACAGCCGGGGTGGAAGGACTGGAGTAGCGTTGTTCCCGACAGGCTGTCGGCATCCTCTTGACTTAGGTATACCTAAGTTGCAAGGATCGCGGCACGCCCGAAGCAGGAGGTTCCCTTGACGCCGTCCCCGTTCTCCACTGTGATCCGCACCGCCAGCCACGCTCAGCACACCGAGGCCGAGAACTCGACCTTCATGAGCGACCTGCTCGGCGGACGGCTCGGCGTGGACGCGTACGCCCGTTACACCGAGCAGTTGTGGTTCGTCTACCGGGCCCTGGAGGACGCGGCGCAGTCGCTGGCCGCAGACCCGGTCGCCGGCCCCTTCGTCCGCGCCGAACTGCTGCGCGTCGCGGAGCTGGAGCGCGACCTGGACCATCTGCTCGGCGCGGGCTGGCAGCAGCGCTCGGTGCCGCTGCCCGCCACAGCGGCGTACGCGGAGCGGGTCGCCGAGGTCGCCAGGACGTGGCCCGCGGGGTATGTCGCACATCACTACACCCGCTATCTGGGGGACCTGTCCGGCGGACAGGTGATCCGTGGCATCGCGGAGAAGACCTGGGGGTTCGAACGCAAGGGCGACGGTGTGCGCTTCTACGTCTTCGAGGGGATCGGCAACCCGGCCGCGTTCAAGCGCGAGTACCGCGAGCTGCTGGACGCCCTGGCCGTCGACGACCTGGAGAAGCAGCGCGTGGTGGACGAGTGCCGCACCGCCTTCGCCCTGAACAGCGCCGTCTTCGCCGACCTCGGTGCCGCCTACCCGCTGAGCGCGTAGGGAGTGTCTTCGAAGTAGCGTCGTCCGCCCGGAGGGCGGGGCCGGCGGGGTCTGGTGCCCGGCAGCGCGCTCGGCGGTGCGCTGGTGCTGGTCGCCGCCGACCTCGCCGCCCGCACCCTCGCGGCCCCCGCGGAACTGCCGCTCGGTGTTCTGACCGCCCTCGTCGGCAGCCCGTTCTTCTTCTGGCTGCTGCGCCGTATCCGCAACCGACGGGGAGGCTGGGCGTGAACAAGCCGCTCGTCAACAGGTTCTGGAGCCGCCGCGCCCAGGCCGACGGGGGCCGCGCCGTGGTCGTGGTGCTGCACGACCTGGGCCTGGCGGCCGCGCACGCCGACCGGATCGCGGTGCTGGCGGACGGCCGGATCGCGGCCGACGGCGCCCCCGCCGACGTCCTGTCCGAGGAACTGCTGAGCACGGTGTACCGGCATCCGGTCGAGGTGTTCGCCCACCCCAGAACCGGCGAACCGCTCGTACTCCCCCGCCGCTGACGGTCGCGGCGTGGGACAGGGCCGGTGCGATAGGCCGCCGTGTATGAAAACGATCGTGCGAACCACCCAAATGGTTCGATGCGTTTCGGCCGCCGAGGGTGGACGATTTGTGCGCGTACGTGACCCCGATGCGCGTACGCAGCCCCATCGGCGTTCCGCCGGAGCCTCAAACGACGAGGAGCCCGCATTGCGCACAGTCCGCACCGCCACACCCCGGCGGTACCTGATGTGCCCGCCCGAGCACTTCCGGGTGACCTACTCGATCAATCCGTGGATGGACCCGGCCAAGCCGGTCGACCCCGTACTCGCGCTCTTCCAGTGGGAGGAACTGCGGGACCGCTACCGCTCCCTGGGCCATACCGTCGAGGTCCTCGACCCGGTGGCCGACCTACCCGACATGGTCTTCGCCGCCAACGGCGCCACCGTCGTGGACGGCCGGGTGCTCGGCGCCCGGTTCTTCAACGCGGAGCGGACCGACGAGGCGCCGGCGCATCTGGCGTGGTTCCGCCGCAACGGATTCACCGAGGTGCGCGAGCCGCAGCACATCAACGAGGCCGAGGGCGACTTCGCCGTCACCTCGCAGTGGATCCTGGCCGGAATGGGATTCCGCAGCAGCCCGCTCTCGCACTCCGAGGCCCAGGAGTTCTTCGGCCGGCCCGTCATCGGGCTGGAACTGACCGACCCCCGCTACTACCACCTCGACACCGCGTTCGCCGTTCTCGACGACGCGGCGGGCGAGGTCATGTACTTCCCTGACGCGTTCTCGCCCGGCAGCCGCAAGGTACTGGCCCGGCTCTTCCCCGACGCCCTGCTCGCGACGGCGGCGGACGCCGCCGCACTCGGGCTGAACGCCGTCAGCGACGGACGCCATGTGGTCCTCCCGCGTGGCGCCACCGGCCTGTTCGCACCGCTGCGCGAGCGCGGTTTCGAACCGGTCGCGGTCGATCTGTCGGAGCTCCACAAAGCGGGCGGCAGCGTGAAGTGCTGCACCCAGGAGCTGCGGTAGCTACCGTGCCTGCATGTCCTCCACCACCGCATCGTCCCGCGTACCGAAGCGTTCCTCGTACGACGCCGTGATCGTCGGCGGCGGCCACAACGGTCTGGTGGCCGCCGCCTACCTGGCCCGCGCCGGCCGCAGCGTGCTGCTGCTGGAGCGGCTGCCGGCCACCGGCGGCGCGGCCGTGTCCGCCCAGGCGTTCACGGGGGTCGACGCCCGGCTGTCGCGCTACTCGTACCTGGTCAGCCTGCTCCCGAAGAAGATCACGGAGGAGCTGGGGCTGCGCTTCGCGGTGCGCCGCCGCCGGATCTCCTCGTACACGCCGTACGGGTGGGGGTCCCCCCGGCCGGAGGTTGGGGGAGGCCTGCTGGTCGACTCGCAGGATCCGTCCAGGACCCGGGAGGGCTTCGTGCGCCGCACCGGCTCGGAGCGGGACTTCGACGCGTGGCAGCGGTTCTACACGATGACGCGGCAGGTGGCGGAGCGGGTCTTCCCGACGCTGACCGGGCCGCTGCCGTCCCGGGCGGAGCTGGAGCGGATCGTGGACGATCCGGCGGCCTGGGAGGCGCTGTTCGAACGTCCGCTGGGCGAGACCGTGGAGGCGGTGTTCGAGGACGAACTGGTCCGGGGCATCGTGCTGACCGACGCGCTGATCGGCACGTTCACCCACGCCCACGACGAGACGCTGCGGCAGAACCGCTGCTTCCTCTACCACGTCATCGGCGGCGGGACCGGGGACTGGGACGTGCCGGTGGGCGGTATGGGCGCGCTGACGGACGCGCTGGCCGGGGCCGCCCTGGCGGCCGGCGCGGAGATCGTCACCGGCTGCGAGGTGACGGGCATCGCGACGGACTGCGGCTGCGCCGAGGTCTCCTTCGAGGGGGGCCGGGTGGGCGCCGGGCACGTGCTGGTGAACGCCGCCCCGCACACCCTCGCCGGACTGCTCGGCGAGCCCGAACCGTCCCGGCCGGAAGGCGCCCAGCTCAAGGTCAACATGCTGCTGCGGCGGCTGCCGCGGCTGCGGGACCGTTCCGTGGACCCGCGCGAGGCGTTCGCCGGCACGTTCCACATCGCCGAGTCGTACGGCGAGCTGGCGACCGCGTACGAGGAGGCCGCGGCGGGCCGGATCCCGGCCGCCCCGCCGTCCGAGATCTACTGCCACTCGCTGAGCGACCCGTCGATCCTCTCCCCCGCCCTGGCCGGCCAGGGCGCGCACACCCTCACCCTCTTCGGCCTGCACGCCCCTGCCCGGCTGTTCGCCGCCGACCCGTCCGGTACGAAGGAGGCGCTGCTCAAGGCCACCCTCGCCCAGCTCGACGCGGTACTGGCCGAGCCGCTGGCCGACTGCCTGGCGCTCGACGCCGACGGCCGGCCCTGCATCGAGGCGAAGTCCCCGCTGGACCTGGAGCGCGAGGTCGGCCTGCCGGGCGGCCATATCTTCCACCGCGACCTGAGCTGGCCGTACGCCGCCCCCGGCACCGGCCCCTGGGGCGTGGAGACCGGGGACCCCGCCGTGCTGCTGTGCGGCGCGGGCGCGGTGCGCGGCGGCGGCGTCAGCGGGATCCCCGGGCACAACGCGGCGATGGCGGTCCTGCACGGGACGCCGGGAGCCTGACCGGGGCCGCGCGGCAGGGCGGACGGACGGGCCACCTGCCCGATCGGCGATACTTCCTCGGATACGTACCGAGGAGGGCACGATGACCGGTCGGCAGTGGCGCAGAAGCGGGAGCGGGGGCAAGTGGCACACCCTCGACGAGAGTGGCGGCGCGCTGCCCGCGCCCCGCAAGTGCACCGCGGACGTGATCGTGGACTGCGCGGTGTACGAGGACGGCAAGCGCTCCGCGACCCTGCCGCCGCGTGAGGCGCTGGCGGCGGCGAGGGAGCGGCCGGGCGGTTTCGCCTGGATCGGGCTGTACCAGCCGGACGCCGAGCACCTCGTGGAGATCGCCGATGTGTTCGGCCTGCACCCGCTCGCCGTGGAGGACGCCGTCAAGGCGCACCAGCGGCCGAAGCTGGAGAGCTACGGCGACACGCTCTTCCTGGTGCTGAAGACGATCGTCTTCGTGGAGCACGAGAAGCTGACGGCGACCAGTGAGGTCGTCGACACCGGCGAGATCATGATGTTCCTGGGCAAGGACTTCGTCGTGGTCGTCCGGCACGGCAGCGCGCCGGGCCTGTCGCGGGTGCGCAGCTCCCTGGAGGCGCGGCCGGACCTGCTGGCGCAGGGTCCGGCATCGGTGCTGCACGCGATCGCGGACCAGGTCGTCGACGACTATCTGGACGTCGCGGACCGGGTGGAGCTGGATGTGGACCAGCTGGAGTCCGATGTGTTCTCGGCCGGGCACGGCGACGACGCGGAGCGGATCTACCAGCTCAAGCGCGAGCTGATCGAGTTCAAGCGGGCCGTCCATCCGATGGCGCGGCCGCTGCAGCGCCTCGCGGAGGACCCGCACCCCGTCATCGGGCCCGAGGTGGGCCGGTATCTGCGGGACGTCGCCGACCATCTGTCCCATGTCCGGGAGCGGCTGGCGGGCTACACCGAGTTGGTGGACGGGCTGTTGTCGGCCAATCTCAGCCAGCTCGCCGTGCAGCAGAACACCGATATGCGGCGTATCAGCGCGGCGGCCGCGATCCTCGCGATCCCGACGATGATCGCCGGTTTCTACGGGATGAACTTCGAGCACATGCCGGAACTGAAGTGGACCTTCGGCTATCCGCTGATGGTCGGGGTGACGGCCGTGCTGTCCGCGGTGGTCTACCGGGCCTTCCGGCGCTACGGCTGGCTCTGAGCCGGCCGGCTCAGGAGTCCGTCGCGTCTGCCGCGGGCGGCCAGGGGTCGCCCGAGTCCGCGTCGCGGGCGGCGCGGTAGAGGTCGCCGTGCCGCTTCTTGGTGATGATGCTGCGGGAGAGTCCGTCGTCCCGGGTGCACAGGTCGAGCAGCACCTGGCCCTTGCGGATCTGCGGGTGCCGCACGACGCGCCCGGCCGCGGGCGCGGCCGGGAAGCGGGCGGCCGCGACGTAGCTGAACTTCTCGTCCTCGTACGGCAGTGAGCCGCCCTTGATCTGGCGGTGCAGCGAGGAGCGGTTCACCCGGGCCGCGAAGTGGCACCAGTCGGTGCCCTCTATCGGGCAGGTCCCGTTGTGCGGGCAGGGGGCGAGCACGGTGTACCCGGCGCCGAGGAGCTGGTCGCGCGCGGCGATGACCCGGGCGTAGCCGTCCGGGGTGCCGGGCTCGACGATCACCACGGCGCCCAGTGCCGCGCGGGCCGCCTCGGCGACGACGGAGACCCGGGCGGCGGCGTCCAGTTCGCCGAGCACGTACGAGACGGTGACCAGGTCGGACTCGGGCAGCCGTACGGCGCCGCCCAGCGGGGCCCGGCGCCATTCGGCGTCCCGTACCGCCGCGGAGTCGGCGCCCGCGGCCAGTTCGCGGCCGAGGGTGAGGGCGGCGTCCGACCAGTCCAGGACGGTGCTGGTGTGGGTGTCCTGCTGCCAGGTGTCGGCGACCGCCCAGGTCGCCGCTCCGGTGCCGCCGCCCACGTCCAGATGGGTGGCCGGGGCCCAGGTGCCCGCCCGCGCCTGGAACTCCGCGAGCGCGGAGCGCACGGCGGCGTAGGTGGCGGGCATCCGGTACGCGGCGTACGCGGCGACGTCGGAGGCGTCCCGCAGGATCGGGGCGTCGGTCGGCGTGGCGCCTCGGTAGGCTGCGATCAGCCGGTCGACCGCCTGGGCCGCCCGGTTCGGCGGCAGACCGTCGAGCAGGCCGTTCAGCGCGGCGCGCAGGTCATCGGGGGCTTGCAAGGTGGACACAAGCGACAACTGTAAGGGGCGCCGTCCTGGGCGCCGGACGCTTACCCTCCGCATGCGGTCCGGTACCGGGACGGTACGTTCCGGAAGGTGTCCCTCCCCGGTGGTAACCATGATGTGGACGCCCGCCATACTCCGTATGGCCACGTTGTGCAGCTGAGCTATTAACTTGGACACAACAACGGCTCGAATATACGTAAACCGCAGCGGATGACCACCCTTTTGGCCTAGCGTTCCGGTTTATCACGGCGCACTGCTGCTTGGGGAAGTGGCAACCGCGCTCAGTCGGTCGCGATGTGCCTGGGGGGTCCATGCGGCGTGTCGAAGTACCCAATGGTCTGATCGAAGCCGAACCGAAACCCGTGCGGAGCAAGGCTCCGCGCGGACTCAGTGACAAACCGACGTGGTACCTACCGGTGGCGCTCGCCGTCGACCTGGTGGGTATCGCGCTGCCCGTGGCGCTCGTGTTCCAGGCGACGCGTCAGCCGTACCCATGGGCATGCGCAGTGGTGGCCGCGGTGGCCTGGCTGTGTGTGCAGGCGGGCAGGCACCGCTATGCGGCGCGCTCCCTGGGCGAGTCCCGGGCCGCGTTGCCGGTTCTGTACGACTGGCTGATCCTGCTCGGAGTGCTGGCCGTCGCGCGTACCGCCGTCGGCGAGATCTCCGAGCCCTCACTGGCGCTGCTCGGGCTCGCGCCCGGACTGCTGCTGACCGCCTCCTGCCGCAAGATGACGCACCGGCATCTCGCGGCGGCCCGCCGCGAGGCGCACGCGGTCCGCAAGGTCCTGGTGATCGGCGAGCCGAGCGCCGCGGACCATGTCGTCGGCCACCTGGCCGGACGCACCGACCACGCCTATGTGGTCGTCGGTGTCGTCCCGGTCGGGAACGCCAACCTCGAATGCGGCGCGCCGGTCAGTGCCCGGCTGGGCTCCGTGATGCCCAGCGCCCCGAGCGGCGACTCCGCGCTCGTGCTGGGCGCCGCCCGGGACCACCGCGCGGAACTCGTGCTGGTGGCACCGGGACCGCGGATGGCCGGAGAGCGGCTGAAACGTTTGTCCTGGGCGCTGCACGACGCGGGACTGCCGCTGGCGGTCCTGCCGGGACTGGTGGACGTGTCCATGCGCCGCGTCCAGCTCGCCGCGCCCGCCGGGCTGGCGATGCTCCACATCGCCCCGCCCACCCGGCGCGGAGTCCAGATCCAGCTCAAGTCGGCCATGGACCGGGCCGGCGCCGCCGCCGGGCTGCTGGTGCTGGCACCGCTGTTCGGTCTGATCGCCGCCGCCATCCGGCTCGGGTCACCCGGCCCGGCCTTCCACAAGCAGGTCCGGCACGGCCAGAACTGCGCGCCTTTCACCATGTGGAAGTTCCGCACCATGGTCGTGGACGCCGAGGCCCGCAAGGCCGAACTGACGGCCGCCAACGAGAACGACGGCCTGATGTTCAAGATGCGCCGGGACCCCCGGGTCACCAGCGTCGGCCGGCTGCTGCGCCGCTGCTCGCTCGACGAACTGCCGCAGCTCGTCAATGTGCTGCGCGGTGAGATGTCACTGGTCGGGCTGCGCCCGCCGCTGCCGGAGGAGGTGGCCCGCTACGACGAGATCGAGCTGCGCCGGCTCGCCGTCAAGCCGGGTATCACCGGACTCTGGCAGGTCAGCGGACGTTCCGACCTGTCCTGGGACGAGACGGTCGCACTCGACCTGCAGTACGTCGACAACTGGTCGTTCACCAGTGATGTCGACGTGATGGCCCGCACGCTCCGTGCCGTGGTCGACGGACGAGGAGCGTATTAGACCGGTGCCCTTCGTTCCTCCATCCGCCAACCCCTCACGCCTCGGACCGCCACTGGGTGTACACCGAGGCGATGCCGTCCCGCAGCGGGATCGTCGGCTTCCAGCCGAGATCCGTCAGCCGGGACACGTCCAGCAGTTTCCGCGGGGTCCCGTCGGGCTTGGTCGAGTCCCAGGCGATGGCACCCTCATAGCCGACGACGTCCCTGACGGTCTGCGCGAGTTCGCGGATCGTCAGGTCGTCGCCGCAGCCGACGTTGACCGGCTCGTCGCCGTCGTAGGTGCGCAGCAGCAGCGCGCAGGCGGCGGCGAGATCGTCCACGTGCAGGAACTCGCGCCGCGGGGAGCCGGTGCCCCAGAGCTCGACGCTCTCGCGCCCGTCCCGCTTCGCCTCGTGGAAGCGGCGGATCAGGGCCGGCAGGACGTGCGAGGTCTCCAGGTCGAAGTTGTCGCCGGGACCGTAGAGATTGGTCGGCATCGCCGAGATGTACGAGGCGCCGTACTGCCGCCGGTAGGACTGGATCTGGACGATGCCGGCGATCTTGGCGAGCGCGTACGGCTCGTTGGTCGGCTCCAGCGGGCCGGTGAGCAGCGCGTCCTCGCGGATCGGCTGCGGGGCGAGCTTGGGGTAGATGCAGGACGAGCCGAGGAAGAGCAGCCGGCCGACCCCCGCCGCGTGTGCGCCGGCGATGACGCTCAGCTGGATCCGCAGGTTGTCCTCGATGAACTGCACCGGATAGGTGCTGTTGGCCATGATCCCGCCGACCTTGGCGGCGGCGAGTACGACCGCGTCGGGCCGGACCTCCGCCAGGAACTTCCCGGTCTCCGCGGCGTCGCGCAGGTCCAGTCCGTCCCGGCCGCGGGTGATCACCTGGTAGCCGTCGGCGGTGAGCCGGCGGGTGACCGCCGAGCCGACCAGTCCGCGGTGTCCCGCGACGAAGATCCGGGCGCTGGGCGGGAGCAGTTCCCTCGTAGCCTTCATGACACCGGATTATGCCCTGTGGCATCACCCATTCGGGTCTGAGCCCAGCTTTCCGTACGAAACAGCAATATATCCGGATCCCTAAGGGGGGACCGCGTGAGCAAGAGCGCACTCATCACCGGCGTCACCGGCCAGGACGGCTCGTACCTGGCCGAACTGCTGCTCGCCAAGGGCTACACGGTGCACGGTCTCGTGCGCCGGTCGTCCAGCTTCAACACCGAGCGGATCGACCACATCTACCAGGGCCCGCAGGAGGCGAATCGTTCCCTCGTGCTGCACCACGCCGATCTGTCGGACGGCGTCGCCCTGGTGAACCTGCTGCGCGACCTGCAGCCCGACGAGGTGTACAACCTCGGCGCGCAGTCGCACGTCCGGGTCTCCTTCGACGCGCCGCTCTACACCGGCGACGTGACCGGTCTCGGCGCGCTGCGCCTGCTGGAGGCGGTCCGCGCGAGCGGTATCAGCACCCGCGTCTACCAGGCCTCGTCGTCGGAGATGTTCGGCGCCGCGCCGCCGCCGCAGAACGAGAGCACGCCGTTCCACCCGCGCAGCCCCTACGGCTGCGCCAAGGTCTTCGGCTACTGGTCGACGGTGAACTACCGCGAGGCGTACGGAATGTTCGCCGTCAACGGGATCCTGTTCAACCACGAGTCCCCGCGCCGTGGGGAGACCTTCGTCACACGGAAGATCACCCGGGCGGTCGCCCGGATCCAGGCCGGCCTGCAGGACCGGCTCTACCTCGGCAACCTCGACGCGGTCCGCGACTGGGGCTACGCGCCGGAGTACGTGGACGCGATGTGGCGGATGCTGCAGCGCGACGAGCCCGACGACTATGTGGTCGCCACCGGTGAGCCTGCTACGGTGCGGCAGTTCGTGGAGACCGCGTTCGCCCATGCGGGACTGGAATGGGCCGAATATGTTCGCTACGACCCCAAGTACGAGCGGCCCAGCGAGGTCGACGCACTCATCGGGGATGCGAGCAAGGCCCACGACCTCCTTGGCTGGAAAGCATCGGTCAAGGTGGAAGAACTGGCTCGGATCATGGTGGATGCCGACATTCAGCACGTATCCGATCAGTTGGCGGGCGCAACTGTGCGCATAGATCGCTAAATCTCGCCAAAACTACAGACTGGGGCCTACCGAGCGCCCTACTCTGCCCTGCACCGTCGGCTGTACGAGCCACGGGCAAACGCTAGGGGCCTGGGGGGCTACGCATGCGTAAATTGGGGGTGTTCTCGGTTGCCACTGCATTGGCGGCCGCGACACTGGGAGTGATGACGTCGCAGTCCGCGACGGCACTGACTCCGCCGGTCGCCATCACGGCGGACGACCTTTCGACCTGGCAGACCAACGGGATCGTCTGGGCCTTCGCCCAGGCGGACGGAGTGGTCTTCGCCGGGGGTACGTTCTCGGCCATCCGGCCGCCCGGCTCGGCTGCCGGCGAGAACGAGCAGCCCGCGGTCAACTTCGCCGCGTTCGACACCACGACGGGCGCACCCACCGGGTGCCACCTGTCCTTCACCGGCGGCACGGAGACGGTCCGCGCGCTCACCGTCTCACCGGACCGCAAGACGCTCTACGCGGGCGGCTCCTTCGGAGCGGTCAACGGCGTCGGGGTGAGCAACCTGGCGGCGATCGACATCGCCACCTGCACCCCGCGCAACGACTTCCACGTCAACGTCACCGCCACCGTGCGCGCGCTGACGGCGACCGCCGACACCGTCTACCTCGGCGGCGACTTCCAGTCCGTCGAGGGCCAGACCCGCGGCCACCTGGCCGCGGTCACCACCGCGGGCGCCCTGAAGCCGTGGACGGCCGACACGGACGAGACGGCGCGCGCCGTCGAGGTCGCGGCCGACGGCACACATGTGATCGTCGGCGGTGACTTCTACACCGTGAACGGCGCGAACTCGCACGCCCTGGCGGTGGTGGACGCCACCACCGGAGCCGTCACCAAGAACTACCCGAACGGCTTCATCGACAACACGTCGGTCGTCAAGGACATCATCACCGACAGCACCGGCTTCTACGTCGCCAACGAGGGCACCGGCGGCGGTGTGTTCGACGGCCGCATCGCCTTCAACTACAGCGACTGGAACCAGCGCTGGCGGGACACCTGCCTGGGCGCCACCCAGAACCTGGCGCTCTACCAGTCGGTGATCTACAGCGGTTCGCACGCCCACGACTGCTCGACCATGGGCGAGTACCCGGACGGCACCCGCCACCACCTGCTGGCCGAGTCGGTCGACAGCCCGACGCTGCTGCCCTGGTTCCCCGACACCAATGACGGTCTCGGCGAGCTGGTCGGCCCGCGTGTGCTGATCGTCGCGTCCGGCGGCGGCAAGGACTACCTCTGGGCCGGTGGCGGTTTCACCACCACCAACCTCAAGGCCCAGCAGGGTCTGACCCGCTTCTCGAACGGTCCTGACACCGGGGCGCCCAGCATCCCGCAGGTCGTCGCGTCGAGCGTGGAGCCCGGCAAGGTCCAGGTCCGCTGGCAGACCAGTCTGGACCTCGACGACGGCAACCTGACCTACAACGTGTACCGGAACAACGGTGCCACCCCGGTCTACACCGTCAGCGCCTCCTCGCTCCCGTGGGTGCGGCCGCAGCTCACCTTCACCGACACCAACGTGGTGGCGGGCACGTCGTACACCTACCGGGTGTCGGCGAGCGACGGCACCAACGTCAGCGCCAAGTCGGCCAACGCGACCACCGTCGCCGCGGCCACCGCCGAGTCGTACCCCGCCAAGGTGATCGCCGACGGCGCCAACCTGTACTGGCGCTACGACGAGACGGCCGGCTACCTCGCGGACGCCTCGGGCAACCAGGCGGCCGGCGACAACGTCGGGTACTCGACCCGCCGGGTCGTCCCCGCCGCGGTCCAGGGCAACAGCACGGCGGTCACGTACAACGGCACCAGCCAGTACTCGTACAGCGACCGCTCCTACCCCCGCCCGGCCTCGTACAGCGTCGAGACGTGGTTCAAGACGACCACCACGCAGGGCGGAAAGCTCGTCGGCTTCGGCAGCAACACCAACGGCCGGCTCAGCTCCAACTACGACAAGCACATCTACATGACCAACAACGGTCAGCTGATCTTCGGCGCCTACCTCAACGGGACCCGCACCATCGCCAGCGGTACCGGCCTGAACAACGGCCAGTGGCACCACGTGGTCGGTACCCAGGGCTCCAACGGCATGCGGCTGTACGTCGACGGAAACCTCGTGTCCAGCAACAGCGCGTACACCGCCAGCCAGGACTACACCGGTTACTGGCACGTCGGCGGCGACCAGCTCAACGGCTGGCCGAGCCAGCCCGCGAGCAACTACTTCGCCGGCTCCATCGACGAGACCGCGATCTACCCGAGCGTTCTGACTCCCGCGCAGATCGCCCAGCACCGCACCCTGGGGCTCACCGGATGATCCACCCGCTCCGGGCCACCGCCGCCGCCGTCATCACGACGGCGGTGGCGGTGGTGTTCCTGACCGGCTGCTCCAGCAGCGACCCGAAGGCCGCCGCGCCTCCGACCGCCTCCGCCCCCGCCTCCGGGGGCCTCGACCAGAACCCCACCGCCACCGCCGCTCCGACCACGCCCGGACCCACCGTCCCGGCGGCGGAACTGACACCGGCGACGGGCTCCTTCACCAAGCAGCAGAAGCAGTACCTGACCGGCCGGGTGCCGAAGGGATCGGACCCGGCGGCCGTGCTGGAGCTCGGCCAGGAGTCCTGCGACAAGATCAAGTTCATCGCCAAGCGGGACCCCGACGCGGCGGCGAGCGGCATCGTCCTCGGCCAGATCTCCGGCGCGCACGACGCCGTCACCGCACTCTGCCCCGACCAGAAGCCGGTACTCGCGGCGGCGGAACACGGCTTCACCGACGGCACCTTCACCGTCGGGAGCAAGGCGAAGGCCGGCAGCGTCATCACCCCCGGCACCTATCACGCGCCGACCCCGTCCAAGGGCTGCTCCTGGAAGCTCACCGGCGCGGACGGCAAGGCGGTCTCCGGCAGCAAGGCGCTGGTCACCGTGCCGGCCGGCGCACGCGGCTTCACCAGCACGGGCTGCTCCGTCTGGCTCTTCTCGAAGGGGGAGTGAACGGGGTATGCGGGTCCTGCACGCCGTCACGCTGCACACACCCAGCCACGCCTTCGGCGGTCCGACGCGGGTGGCGCTCAGCCTCTCGCGCGGGCTGATCGAGCGCGGGGTCGACGCCCGGCTGGTCACCCTCGGCGACGAGTTCGAGGGGCCGCTGCCGACCGAGGTGGAAGGGGTACCGGCGCAGCTGTTCCAGGCCCGGCACCTCATCCGGCGGTTCGGCGTCGCGGGGATCACCTCCCCGTCACTGCTGGCCAGGGCGCGCCGGCTGGTGAAGTCGGCGGACGTCGTGCACGTCCACCTCATGCGGGACCTCGTCACCCTGCCGATCGCGCTCGCCGCCCTGCAGTGCGGCCGGCCACTGGTCCTGCAGACGCACGGGATGATCGACCCGACCGAGCGGCTGCCCGCCAAGATCTCCGACGCGTTCGGGGTGCGGCGGGTGCTGCGGCGGGCCGACGCGGTGCTGTGCCTCACCGAGACCGAGCGCCGCAACGTCAACGCCGTGGTGGAACCGGTCGAACTGACCAACACCATACGGCTGGCCAACGGCGTCGAACCGCAGGGCGAGTACCGCCCGGAACTGCGGGCCTCCTCGCACGGCGGGCCGCCCACCGTGCTGTATCTGGCCCGGGTGCACCCCGCCAAGCGGCCCGAGGACTTCATCGAGGCCGTCCCCGGCGTGCTCGGCAAGCACCCGGAGGCGCGCTTCGTGCTCGCCGGGCCCGACACGGGCGGCCTGGAGGCGACCCTGGCCCGCGCCCGCGCGCTGGGGGTCGACGGGTCGGTGGAGTACGTCGGCGCGCTCGACAGGACCGCGGTGTACGAGCAGCTGCGGCGGGCGGACGTCTACGTCATCCCGTCGATCCAGGAATCGTTCTCGCTGTCCGCGGCCGAGGCCATGTCCGTGGGCACACCCGTGGTCGTCACGAAGACCTGCGGGCTGGCCCCCGACATCGAGGCGGCGGGCGCGGGCCGGCTCGTGGACAGCCGCGAGGAGACCGGCGGCGGGAACAGTGCCGAGAACGGCGCCCGGATCGCCGGTGCGATCCTGGAGCTGCTCGACCCGGCGGTGCACGCGGCGGCCTCCGTCGCGGCCCGGCGGCTGATCCATGACTCCTTCACCATCGACGCGATCGTGGACCACCTGCAAAAGGTGTACGCGGACGTGCGACGCTGACGGGGTAGCGGGGAAGGGGGACTGCAGCCATGGCGGTTGTCGACACACGGGTGGCCGAGACGCGCACCAGGCGGCCCGAGGTGCCCGCGGTGTCCCCCCGGGCCGTGCTGTCCCGTGCCCTGGCCGTGCCGCTGGTGCTCGGCCTGGTCGTCTTCCTGCCCGCCACCGTGGCCCTCCAGCCGGGCGCGGGCGTGCACGACGAGGCGTACTGGCTGCAGATCGCACTGACCTGCTACGCCGGGGCCCGGCTGTCGTCGATGATCCTCACCACCCGCCGCCGGCGGCTCATCCAGGGGTCGTTCTGGCTGTTCGTCTACGCGGCCATGGGCGTCGCCTCGCTCGCCCAGCTCGTCCTGGGCCGCGTCCCGACGCCGCTGGTCGGCCCGCGCAGCGATCTGTCGGCGGCCCTCGCACTGACCCTCGTCGGCTGTGTGGCCTTCGACGTCGGCGTCCTGCTGGCCCGGCACCGCCCGGTGCGCACCGGCCGCAAGGAGCGCCCGGCGGCCTCCGTGAGCCCGCGCCGGCTGTATCTGCTGGTGCTGCTGGCGTTCGTGGCCAGCAGCTACTACGTCATGAAACTCGGCGGGCCCGCGGTGCTGTTCAGCAGCCGCCAGGAGATCAGCGACACCCTCGCGGAGACCGGGGTGGCCACCGCCGGTTCGCACGCGGGCTCCGCGACGCTGCGCGGCTTCGGGACGGTACCGGCGCTGCTGGCGCTGCTCTTCCTCACCCGCTGGCTGGTGACCTCGCGCATCGCGCGCCGGCGGCCGCTGCCGATCCTGCTGTGGATCGCCACCGCCGGGCTGAACATCGTCGTCAACAACCCGATATCCAACGCCCGGTTCTGGTTCCTGACCGTGCTGTTCTCCTTCCTGTTCACGGCGTTCCCGCGCAGCCCCGTGATGTACCGCTCCGCGCTGGCCCTGGGCGTCGTCGCGGCGCTGCTGGTGTTCCCCTTCATGGACCGGTTCCGCTACGACGCGGCCGACTACAGGCCCATGGAGACCAATTCGGTCCTCGAACCGCTGGCGCGCAAGGACTACGACCAGACGGTGATGTTCGCCAACGCGATCACCGAGGTGCACTCCGGCGCGGGCCACACCTACGGCCGCCAGCTCGCCGCCGCGGTCTTCTTCTACGTGCCCCGCTCCGCCTGGCCCGACAAGGCACTGGACACCGGCATCATGCTCGGCGAGTGGATGGGCAACAAGAACACCAACCTCTCCTCACCGCTGTGGTCCGAACTGTGGCTGGATTTCGGACCGCTCGGGATGACCGGCGGCTTCCTGGGGGTCGGCTACCTGGCGGCGCGCGGCGACCGGCGGTACGCGCTGCGCACCGCGGACGGCGGACGGCCGGGCGACATGACGGCCATCATCGTGCCGCTGATCGCCGGCTACTCCTTCATCCTGCTGCGCGGTTCACTTCTCCAGGCCTCCGGCCGGATCGGGATCGCCGTGCTGTGCCTGGCCATGGTCGCTTCCTTCCGCACCGACCCGCGCAAGCTCCTGCGCTGACGCCGCCGAGGCGCTGACCGAGCCGATCCGCAGCCAGGTGGCGACCGCCTTGGCGACGGAGCCGAGACCCAGGCCCCAGGCCGCGCCGAGGACCCCGCCCAGCGCGTAGCCGGTGAGCATGAACGCCACCGCCGCCAGGGAGAAGACCACCTGGATCGGCAGTGTGGTGCGCGGGCGCAGCACCCGCAGCGTCAGCAGTCCGCAGGTGCCGACCGCCATCGCGGTGTACTGGCTGCCGCTGGCCGGCAGCAGATGGGCGGCGTTGGGCCAGGTGTCGCCGAGGAGTTGTCTGCCGATCCGGTCCGGCAGCAGGTACAGCACGGTCGCCCAGCTCGCGGCGACGGTGGCCAGTACGGCGGCGAGCACCGCGGTGGCGCGGACCTGGCCGCGTACGCTCTCCGTCCGGTTCAGCAGCGGCGGGCCGAAGGCCGTCGAGGCGTTGAACAGGACGTTCAGCGGTCCGAAGAGGGTGGTCGCGCCGCGCAGCGCGCCGACCGCCAGCGGGGTGGCGAACAGCCCGAGGCCGAGGATCGCCAACTGGCTGGATCCGTTGCCGACGCCGAACTCCACGACGAAGCGCTGCCCGAGGTGGCCGCGGCGCACATACGTCCGCAGGTCCGCGGGCAGGCCGCGGAGCAGCGGGGCGAGCAGGGCGATGGCGGTGAGCAGCGCGGGCAGCGCCGACAGGCCCCAGACGGCCACCAGCCGGGCGGGGCCGGCTCCGTGCGGCTGCACCGCCAGCGCGGGCAGCGCGACGGCGAGCCGTACGAGGTCGGCGGCCAGCGCGTAGTGCGGCAGCCGCAGCGCCGAGAAGCAGTAGCGGATCCCGTCCTGGGTCAGGGCGATGGGCAGGATGAGCCCGAGCACGGCGAGCGCGGCGGCGGTGTCGCCGGGCACGAAGGCCAGCACGGCCGCGGCCGTGAACCCGATGACGGTGGACGCGACGACGGTGAAGACCGCCGCGGAGCGGCAGGCGGCCCGGATCACCCGGTCCTCGCCGCGGACCAGCACCAGCGCCTGGCCGACGTAGCTGACGCCGACGCCGAGCAGGATGGTGAAGACCATGTAGACCATGGAGAAGACGGCGAACCCGGCGGCGCTGGACAGCCGCGCGGCGACCACCAGCACCAGGATGTTGGTGAGCGCCGACACTCCCTGGTCCGCGACGGAGCACGCTATGGAGGCTTTCGCCCCCGGGACTCTCATGACACCGGCGACCGTTCGGGTTCCGGGAGGACGGCTTCCAGCAGGTCCGTCGCCGTGGCCGCGGGGGCGCTGCCGGCGTCCTCCGCGGGAGCCATGGGGAGGGGGGCCGTACGGTCCTCGTTGCGGCGCCACGGCAGGGTGAATCCGGTGCTGCCCGACGAGTGCAGCACCGCGCCGAGCACGGTGCCGCCGGCGCCGCTGATGAGTTCGCGGACCCGCTCCAGGTCGGCCCGGTGCACCTCGCGCGGGTCGCAGACCACCAGGACGCCGTCCACCCGG
Source organism: Streptomyces fildesensis (assembly GCF_016107395.1). Lineage (GTDB taxonomy): Bacteria > Actinomycetota > Actinomycetes > Streptomycetales > Streptomycetaceae > Actinacidiphila > Actinacidiphila fildesensis. Next base: position 93,525 of record NZ_JAAIKO010000015.1, on the reverse strand, counting down.
TCGACGAGTGCGAGGGCGTCGGCGTAGGCGAGCACGGCGGGCGCGTGGACGATGACCGCGGACTTCGGGGCGTCGGCCTCGGAGATGAGCCTTGTGGCCGGTACCGAGGTCAGCGCGCGGGCGACGTTGCGGACCCGGCGGCCCGGCACCAGGTCGAAGGAGCCGGACTCACCGGCGTCGATGGAGATCTGGTGCCCGGCCGGCCAGCCGCCGTCGCCCACCGAGGGCGTACGGGCCCAGGCCGGGCGGGAGCCGTCGCCGGAGCGCAGCCGGTCGGCCAGCGTCGGGGTGCGCAGGTCGGCCTCGATGAGCAGGACCTCCATGCCGGTCTCGGCGAAGGAGGCGGCCAGGTTGACCGAGACGGCGGTGGCGGTCTCGCTGGAGCCGCGCGGCGCGACCACCAGCAGCCGCCGGCGGTCGGCGAACCGCTGGTCGTACGCGAGCCGGAAGGCCACCGAGCGGTACGCCTCGGCGAGCCGGCTCTCGGTGTTGTCGAGGGCGAGCAGCGGAGCCGGTTCACGGCTGTCGCGGACCCGCGGCAGCGTCCCGAGGACGGGGGCCCGCAGCGCGCGCACCACATCGCTGTCGGAGCGGGCCGCCGGGTCGAAGACCAGCCGCACCCAGGCGGCGAGCAGGCCGATGGCGATACCGACGCCCAGGCCCAGGCCGAGGGAGATCGGCAGGCCGAGCCCGGCGGGCGAGGTCGGCGGGACGGCCGTGCGGATCACGTTGCCCGAGGTGGTGTCGAGGGCCTTCAGTTCGCTGATCTTGCCGTTGAGCTCGGAGATCCGGCCCAGCAGGTTGGTCTGCGCGTTGGTGTTGGTGGCGACGCTCGACGGGTCCTTCTGCTTCTCGATCGACTTGCGCAGCGCCTCGGACTGCTTCACCAGCGGGTCCAGCTGGGTCTTGTAGCCGTTGACCATGATCGTGATGCTCGACGCGGTCTGCTGCTGCCGGTTGTCCAGGTAGGCCTGGGTGAGGGCGTTGGCCCGGGCCGCCGCCTCCTGAGGGCTGTGGCCGGTGTACGCGAAGTCCAGTGCCGTGGTCTGCGGGGGGTTGGTCACCTGCAGGTTGGCGAGCAGTTCGGTGGCCGCTTCCGGCTGTCCCAGCGCCTTGGCCGCGCGCTCCGCGACGACGCCGCTGGCGGCGGTCTGCCGCTCCGAGCCCATGTTCAGGATCTTGTCGGGGGTGGCACCGGTGGCGAACGGGTTCACGGAGGCGGCCCGGACGGTGATCTCGCTCGTCGCGACGTACTTGTCCGCTCCCGACAGCGCCAGCGCGGCGCCGCCGAGCAGCCCGATCAGCACTCCGGCCACGATCAGTGCCCGGTAGCGGATCAGCTGGCGGAACTGGTCGCGCAACAGGTCCGGTTCGTCATGTTGCTCGATCACGTGCGTGAAACCCCCTCAGGCGCGCGCTCCCCATGCGCTCGCTCATTATGCGCGTTCGTCACCGGATCAGGTGTCCGAATGTGCGGGCTCCGCGGCCTGCGCGGATTCCGCGAATGGTACTGGTGGCGCCGACGGGGCCCGCGGGGCGGTGTCCAGGGCCTCGGCCACGAGGGCGTCGATCCGGTCCAGGCCCGCGGTGCGGCTGAGGTGCGCGTCGGCGTAGCGCGGTCCGTTGGACCCCAGCGCGTCGGCCGACTCCGGGTCCTCGGCGAGTGTCAGCACCGCTTTCAGCAGCGCGTGCGGGTCCTCGGGCGCCACCAGGACGCCCGCGCCGGAGCGCAGCACCTCCTCCGCCGTGCCACCCTTGGCGGCCACCGAGGCGACGACCGGCCGGCCGGTGGCGAAGTACGAGGTGAGCTTGGAGGGGATGCTCATGTCGAGGACGGACGCGCGCTGGGTGACGGCGAGGACGTCGGCCGCGGCGAGGACGTCGGGGAAGTCCGCGTCGTCGACCGGTTGCATGAACTCCAGGTTCGGCATTCCGCCGGCCAGTGCGCGCAGCTGCTCGCGCTGGTTGCCGTCCCCCATGAGGACGACGCGGACGGCCGGGTCCAGCCGGGCGGTCTCGACCAGCACCTCCAGGCCCTGCTTGAGTCCCATGTTGCCGGAGTGCAGGACGACGGTCTGGCCCTCCCGCCAGCCCAGCCGGGCGCGCATCTCGGCGCGGGGCCGCGAGGGGCGCGCCACATGCGACCAGTTGGGGACCACGCGTATCCGCTCACGCGGTACGCCGAGCGCGGCGACCTTGTCGGTGAAGCTCTCGTGGATGACGCCGACCAGCGTCGCGCGCTTGAGCACGTACGCCTCGACGGCGCTGGCGGCGGCCGCCGCCCGGTCCCCGCCGCTGATGCCGCTCTGCTTGGCGGCGGCACCCATCAGGTCCTGCACGATGGGGACATAGGGGACACCGTGCCGCCGGGCGGTGCGCGCCGCGAGGACGCCGCCGGCCAGGCTGGGCAGCTGCGCGACGACCACGTCGGGCCGGACGCGCGGCGGCGCGAGCAGTCCGTGCACGAGCACCGACGCTTCGAACAGGGCGCGGCGCACCGCGGTCTGGCGCGGTGGCACGGTGTGCCGGCGACGGTACACCCGCACCCCGCCGCGCTCCTCCTCGGTCCGCCAGACACCCCGGTAGGCGGGGTCGGTCTCCCAGGCGGGGTAGTGCGGCATACCGGCGAGCACCGCCACGTCGGCCCCGCCCGCGGCCCAGTGTTCGGCGATCTGCGTGGCGTACGGCCCGATACCGGTGTGTTCCGGCGCGTAATTGGTTGAAACCAAGAACAGCCGTTTGTGGCGAAAGCTGTCAAGAGCCGACACGGCGCGCCCCGTTCCCCCCAGAAGTGACCAAGCGTCCACCCTAACTGTTCACCGGTGCTACATGTTGACGATTCCAGCCGGTCTTCGTTTCGCAAATCGTCGCTTAGTATCTGCGACGTCCGGCTATCGTCGGAGACTCACCATCGCCTTGGGCATTACCGGGCGGGGCAGTACGGCTGGGGGTCGTTTCGTGGCACACCGTGTCGGCTACGCGCCAGGGGTCTACGACCTCTTCCACGTGGGGCATCTCAACATCCTTCGGCATGCCCGCAGCCAGTGCGACTATCTCGTCGCGGGCGTCGTCTCCGACGAAATGGCCGAATTGGCCAAGGGGCGCCGGCCCATGGTTCCGCTGATCGAGCGGCTGGAGATCGTCCGCAGCGTGCGCTTCGTGGACGCGGCCTTCGTCGAGACCGTCCCCGACAAGGTGGAGACCTGGCAGCAGGTGCGCTTCGACGTCATCTTCAAGGGCGACGACTGGCGCGGCACCGAGAAGGGCGCCCGCCTGGAGCGGGACTTCGCGGCGGTCGGCGTCGAGGTCGTGTACTTCCCGTACACCGTGCACACGTCCAGCACCCAGCTGCGCCGGGCGCTGGACGTACTCACCGAGCCCGTCACCCCGGAAGGCGCCGAGCGCCACGGTTGAACGGCCCGACTCCCCGGAGCCGGGGATCGGACGGCGGGGGATCAGGAGGCCGGGGCGCCCACGGCCTTCAGTTCGCGGAACCACTTCGCCAGGAACGCGCCCAGGAACAGCACGTACACCCCGCCCAGGAACGCGTAGGCGTACAGGAACGCCCGTCCGCCGCCCAGCGCCAGGAAGACCACGCAGAAGACCCCGTAGTCGACGGGCAGCAGGCCCACGGCCCTGATCCGCGACGGGGCGGCCGGCGCGGATCCGGGCGCGGATTTCGGCTTGAGCTTTTCGGTCAGCAGCCCGCCGACGTAGATCATCACGGCGGCGAACTGGAAGCCGAGCGGCAGCAGCAGCCAACCCTCGCCCGGCAGATCGAAGAAGCGGTAGAACGAGATCAGCACCGCGGCGTGCACGCCGGTGATCTTCCCGCAGTCCACCACATGGTCCAGCCACTCCCCCGCCGGACTGCCACGGCGCAGCAGCCGTGCCAGCTGGCCGTCGGCCGAGTCGAAGGCGAAGCCGATCACCAGCGCGAGGTAGACAGCGACCGACAGCGTCCAGGACGGGCGCACCAGCGCGACCGCCGCGATGGCGCCGTAGGTGAAGGCCATGCTGACCAGCGTCACCTGATTGGGTGTGAGTCCGACCCGGTAGGCAGCCGCGGCGAGCACCCGGCCGGCCGGCCGGTTGATGTAGCGCGAGTACAGCGACACGCCCTTCGCCGACTTCTGCGCGGTGCGCAGTTCTCGCAGCGCGGCGCCGAAACCGGCCTCCCGAACTGCCGTTGTTCCCGCCACGTAGCCCCCCACGTCGTCCTGTCTGCGGCATACCCCTGGCACACCAATGGCCGCTCGCGTACCGCGGGTCCACATCATGTCAGCCGACTCCGCCACGCGCCGCGCCGCCCCAATAACATCAAAAGATCGGGCATTGCGCCCTAAAGTGGTCCTCAATGTCCATGACCCGCCGTACCGTGCTGCAGGTCGCCGCCGCCGGAGCCCTGCTCACCGGCTGTGCGGACGGCCGGCCCTCCGCCGCCGGGGCCTCCCCGGACCCCGCGGCCAGCCAGGCGCCCCCCGAGCACCCGCCCGCCGCACCCTCCTCCGCTCACCCCGCACTGCCACCGCTGCCGCCCGGCCTGCCCGCGCAGATCGAGCACGGGCCCAGAAACCGCCCCCAGGTCGCGCTCACCTTCCACGGCCGGGGCGAACCGGCCATCGCCACCGCCCTGCTGACCGAGGCGGAGCGGGCCGGGGCGCGGCTGACGGTGCTGGCCGTCGGCGAGTGGCTGGACCAGTACCCGCAACTCGCCCGCCGGATCCTCGACGGCGGTCATGAGCTGGGCAACCACACCCAGACCCACGGCAACATCTGCGCGATGGGCGCGGCCGCCGCGACCGCCGAGATCACCGGCTGCGCGGACCGGCTGCGCAAGCTCACCGGTTCGCCCGGCCGCTGGTTCCGGCCGTCCCAGGCCCGGCTGGCCACCCCGCTCGTCGAACGCCTCGCCCGGCAGGCGGGATACGAGCACGTCCTCGCGTACGACGTGGACTCCCTCGACTTCACCGAACCCGGAACCGGGGCCGTCCGGGCCAAGGTGGCCAAGGACGTCGGCCCCGGATCCGTGGTGAGCCTGCACTTCGGGTACGCCGGCACGATCGCCGCACTGCCCGGGATCCTCGACGACCTGAAACGGCGCGGGCTGCGCGCCGTGACCACGACGGAGCTACTGACCTGATGCGTCCTGTGAACCGTGTGCGCCCCGCCGTCCTGCTGGCCGCCACCATCGCCCTCGTGACCGCCACCGCCGGCTGCGGGAAGGACGGCACCGAACAGCACGCGCCCTCCCCGGCGGCCACCAAGGCCGCCGTCAGGTCGGCCCCGGCCAAGATCCTGCCCCAGGGGCTGCCGGGTATGCCGCCGGTGCTCGACCCGAAGGACGTCTACGCGGCGGACCGCCCCAACGCGCTCTCCCCGGTGGTGAAGAACTTCCCGTCCCGGGTGTACGTGCCGAACACCAACTCCAACACGGTGTCGGTGATCGACCCGGCGACGTACAAGGTCATCGAGACGATCCCGGTCGGTGAGCAGCCGCAGCACGTCGTCCCGTCCTGGGACCTCAAGACGCTCTGGGTCAACAACGACGTCGGCAACTCGCTGACCCCGATCGACCCGGCGACCGGCCGGGCCGGCTCCACCGTCCAGGTGCACGACCCCTACAACCTGTACTTCACCCCGAACGGCAAGTACGCGGTGGTGATGGCCTCCCTCGACCGCGAGCTGGTCTTCCGCGACGCGCACAGCATGAAGGTCAAGAAGACCGTCCCGGTGTCCTGCTACGGCGTCAACCACGCGGACTTCTCGCCCGACGGCCGGTACTTCATCGTCTCCTGCGAGTTCTCCGCGGAGCTGCTCAAGGTCGACACCGAGAAGATGGAGATCGTCGGCCAGCAGCGGCTGCCGTTCGACGGCGCGATGCCGCAGGACGTGAAGATGTCCCCCGACGGCAAGACCTGGTACATCGCCGACATGATGGCCGACGGCATGTGGGTGCTGCACGGCGACACGTTCTCCAAGCCGTATCTGATGCCCACCGGCAAGGGCTGCCACGGCCTCTACGTCAGCCGTGACTCCAAGTCGATGTACATCTCCAACCGCGGCGAGGGGTCGGTGTCGGTGCTGGACTTCGCCACCAACAAGCTCATCCACAAGTGGGAGATCCCGGGCGGCGGCAGCCCCGACATGGGCGGGGTGTCCGCGGACGGCAAGGTGCTGTGGCTGTCGGGGCGCTACAACGCCGAGGTCTACGCGATCGACACCAGCGACGGCCACACGATCGCCAAGATCCCGGTCGGCTCGGGCCCGCACGGCCTGGCCGTCTACCCGCAGCCCGGCCGCTACTCGCTGGGCCACACCGGGATCTTCCGCTAGGACCCCGGGGTCCCCGAGGCCTTCAGGACGCTCCGGGCCAGGCAGGTGGCGGCCGCGGCCCGGGGCGCGCTGCCCTCCCGCCAGGTACGGCTGGGATGCACCGAGTTGGTGAGCAGCACCAGGAACGTGTCGGTGGCGGGATCGATCACCAGGCTCGTACCGGTGAAACCGCTGTGCCCGACGGCGCCGTGGCCGGCCAGCTCGCCCATCAGGCCCGGCTGGTCGGTCTCGAAGCCGGGGTAGGGCCCGCCGGCGTCGAGCAGCGACCGGCAGAACAGGGCGAGGTCCCACGCGGTGGAGAAGAGCCCGGCGTGCCCGCTGACCCCGCCCGCCGCGTAGGCGTTCTCGTCATGGACGACGCCGTGCACCATGCCGCGGTCGAGCTTGCCCCAGGGCCGCCGCTGGTCCTCGGTCGCGGCGATCCGGGGCAGCAGGGCGGCGGGCGGGTTGTAGCCGGTGTCCTTCATGCCGAGCGGCCCGGTGATCCCGTCCCTGACCAGGACGTCCAGCGGCGTTCCTGTGGCCCGTTCCAGTACCTGCTGGAGGGCGATCAGATTGAGGTCGGAGTAGATCCGGACGGTGCCGGGCGGGTGCAGCGGCCGCTCGTCCCACAGCAGCCGCAGCCGGGCCGCCGGGGTGGGCAGGTCGTAGAACGGCAGCTCGGGGCGGAAGCCGGAGGTGTGGTCGAGCAGCTGCCGTACGGTGATGTCCGCCGTGCCCGCGGCGGCGAACTCCGGCACGTACGAGGCCACCGGCCGGTCGAGGTCCAGGAGCCGCGCCGCGACGACGGCTGTGCAGAGCTTGCTGACGGACGCCAGGTCGAAGACCGTGTCGGGCCGCATCGGCACCCACCGCTCCGGCGGCAGCTCCACACCGCGGTCGGCGGCCGCGTCGTAGCCCGCGTACCGCACCGCCCAGCCGACCGCCTCGTGCAGCGCGACGACCTGGCCGCGCCCGGCGAGCACGACCGCGCCCGCGCACCAGGGGTGGACGGGCGACGGCTCCAGGGCCGTCCTCAGCCCGGGGACGAGCCGCCGCAGTTCCCCGGCGTCGAGGCCGGCCTCAGGGCAGGTACCTCTCGACAGCGGCGGCGCCATGCTCCTCCAGCTCCTTGCGGGCCCTCTCGATCCGGGCGGGAGTGGGTTCGCGGCCGGAGAGCATCACCAGGTCCTCCGGATCCACCGCGTTCTCGGACCCGGTGTGCAGCACGCTGTCGGCGGTCTTGAACGCCCAGCGGTTCCCGTCGATCGGCTCGGACATTCCTGCCTCCAGATGACTACGGTGCATCCACCCTACGACGCCACGGGCGGCACAGCCCGGCGAAGCATCCGACGGCGATCAGCGCGCAGGCCAGCTGGACCACCGCCATCGGGACCGCCGTGTGCTCCCCCGCGATCCCGACCAGCGGCGAGACGACCGCGCCGATGAGGAACGAGGTCGTGCCGAGCAGGGCGGACGCGGAGCCGGCCGCGTGCTTGGTGCGCATCAGCGCCAGCGCGTTCGTGTTCGGCAGCGCCAGGCCCATGGCCGACATCAGGACGAACAGGCCCGCCGCCATCGGGACCAGTCCCACCCGGCCGAACATCCCGGAGGCCATGACCAGTAGCGCCACGGCGGCCAGCGTGATGACCGCGAGGCCCACGCCGAGCGCCTTGTCGAGGCTGAACCGGCCGATCAGCACCTTGCCGTTGAGCTGACCGACCGCGACCAGACCGACCGAGTTCAGGCCGAAGAGCAGGCTGAAGGTCTGCGGGGAGGCGCCGTAGATGTCCTGCACGACGAAGGCCGAGGCGGAGATGTACGCGAAGAGCGCGGCGAAGGCGAAGCCGCCCGCGAGCATGTAGCCGGTGAAGACCCGGTCGGCGAGCAGCCCGCGCATCGCGGAGAGCGTCTGGCCGAGGCCGCCGCTGTGCCGGTCCGCCGGGGCCAGGGTCTCGTCCAGCTGCCGCCAGACCAGCAGGGTGAGCAGCACCCCGATCACCGTCAGAACGCCGAAGACGCCGCGCCAGTCGGTGAGCCGCAGCACCTGGCCGCCGATGACGGGCGCGATGACCGGGGCGACCCCGGAGACCAGCATGAGGGTGGAGAAGAACCGGGCCATCTCGACGCCGTCGTACAGATCGCGGACGACGGCCCGGGCGATGACGATGCCCGCGGCGCCCGCCAGGCCCTGGAACAGCCGGAAGGCGATCAGCAGCTCGGCGCTGGGCGCGAAGGCGCAGACGGCGGTGGCGATGACGTAGACCACCATGCCGGCGAGGAGCGGCCGGCGGCGCCCCCACTTGTCGCTCATCGGCCCGACGACCAGCTGCCCGAGCGCCATGCCGGCCAGGCAGGCGGTGAGGGTGAGCTGGATGGTCGCGGCGGGGCTGTGCAGCGCGTCGGTGACCTTCGGCAGGGCCGGCAGGTACATGTCCATCGAGAGCGGTGCCAGCGCGGTCAGCCCGCCCAGCACCAGCGTGACGAGCCACCCGGTACGGCGCTGCGCGGTGAGCCGTTGCGCGTCGGATATGCGCGCGTCGGCGCTCGGACCGGCTTCTTGCATGGGGCACCCCCGATAATCGTTGAATCCTTGCCTATCCTTTCAGGCATACACACGTGGTCGAGACCTGATGGGGCGGACGCATGGTGCACAGCGGGCACGACGAGCATGGCGCAGACGGCGGACACGGCATAGAAGGCGTTTCCGGCTCGTCCGGACCCGCGGGTGGCGCTGTGGGCGGCGCGGAAGGCGCGGAAGGCGCGGGCCGGCCGATCCGGTGGGGGATCCTGGCGACCGGCGGCATCGCCGCCACCTTCACCGAGGCCCTGCTGACCCTGCCGGACGCCGAGGTCGCCGCGGTCGGCTCCCGCAGCATCGGCTCCGCCAAGACCTTCGCCGACCGCTACGGCATCGACCGCGCCTACGGCAGCTGGGCCGAGCTCGCCCAGGACGACAGCCTCGACGTCGTCTACGTCGCGACCCCGCACTCCGCGCACCGCGCCGCCGCCGGGCTGTGCCTGGAGGCCGGCCGCGCCGTGCTGTGCGAGAAGGCGTTCACGGTCAACGTCCGCGAGGCCGCGGAGCTGACCGCCCTCGCCGCCGACCACGGCAGCTTCCTCATGGAGGCCATGTGGATGTACTGCAACCCGCTGATCCTGCGCATGGCCGAGCTCGTACGGGACGGCGCCATCGGCGAGATCACCACCGTCCACGCCGACTTCGGGATCGCCGGCCCGTTCGCCGCCGACCACCGGCTCCGGGACCCCGCCCAGGCCGGCGGCGCGCTCCTCGACCTCGGCGTCTACCCCGTCTCCTTCGCGCACCTGCTGCTCGGCGAGCCCGACACCGTCCGGGCCACCGCCCACCTCACGCCCGAGGGCGTCGACGACAACACCGGCATCGTCCTGGGCTGGGACAGCGGCGCGGTCGCCCTCCTCAGCTGCTCCATCACCTCCGGCACTCCCGTCACCGCCTCGGTGACCGGCTCCACGGGACGCATCGAGATCCCGCACGGCTACTTCCACCCCGACCGCTTCACCCTCCACCGCGACGGCCACGAGCCCCGGGAGTACCTGCTCTCCGAGGTCACCGACGTCCCGGAGCGCGACAGCCTGCGGCACGAGGCCGCCGAGGTCATGCGGTGCCTGCGGGCCGGCGAGACCCAGTCGCCGCTCGTGCCGCTGGCGGGGACGCTCGCCGTCATGCGCACCCTGGACGCGGTCCGCGAGCGGATCGGGGTGCGGTACCCGGGCGAGTGACGGGTCGGTGAGGGTCGTCGGGATCCTCCGGAGGACCCGGTGCGCGGCGCCCGGAGAATGAGGATCGGGTCCATGGCTGAGTTGCTGACGCACGACGGGACCTGGACGTTCGACGACAAGGTCATCCGTATCGTCCCGGGCCGTGACCGGGGGCCGAGCCGCCGGTGCCGTCGCCCGAGGACGCCGTCCCGGCGCAGGTCTCCGACCGCGCCGAGGACCCGGACGCGCTGCTGCGGCGGCTGCGCGAACTGGGCGACCTCAAGCGCGACGGGATACTGACGGACGAGGCGTTCACCGCCGCCGAGTCCGCCCTGCTGCGCCGGTTCGGCTGACCGTCGCCTTCTGCGCCCTGAGGGCCGGCTACTGCGCTCCGTGGGCCGGGGCGATGGCCGCGATGCGGGCGGCCAGACCGAAGTCCTTCGCCGTCAGCCGGCTGCCGGCCGAATGCGTGGTGATCGACACGCCGAGCGTGTCGTACCCGAGGGTGAGATCCGAGTGGTGGTCCAGCTCCGCCTGCACCTGAGCGATGTGCACCGCGAGGATCGCGGCGGCCAGGTGCGCCAGCCGGTACGTACGGACGAGAGCGGTACCGTCCGCGGAGATTTCCCAGCCCGGGAGTTCCGCGAGACGGTCGGCGATCTCCTTGTCGGACAGCGGGTCGACGATCGGCATAGGGCCTCCTGCGGGACGGTGGTCACCTTCGGGGCTGCGGTCACCTTCGGGGCTGCGCTGATCTCCATCCTCGCACCGCATACCCTGCGATGCCATGAGTGAGATCCAGAAGGTGGCAGTGGTGACGGGCGCCGGATCCGGCGTGGGGCGCGCGGTGGCGCTGGCGCTGACCGGGGCCGGCTGGTCGGTGGCGCTCGCGGGCCGCCGTCAGGAAGCGCTGGAGGAGACGGCCCGGCTGGCGGCGGCTCGGCCGGACGGGGACGCGGGGGCAGCCGGGGACACCGGGGCGCCGCCGGGCGGCCGCACCCTCGTCGTGCCCGCGGACGTGACCCGGCCCGAGGACGTCGACCGGCTCTTCGCGTCGGTGCGGAGCGGCTTCGGGCCGCTCGGCCTGCTGTTCAACAACGCCGGGATGTTCGGGCCGCCGGTGCCGCTGGAGGACCTCACATACGAGCAGTGGCGCTCGGTCGTCGACGTCAACCTCACCGGCGCGTTCCTGTGCGCGCAGGGGGCGTTCCGAGCGATGAAGGAGCAGGACCCGCAGGGCGGCCGGATCATCAACAACGGCTCGATCTCGGCGCATGTGCCGCGCCCGAACAGCGTCGCGTACACGTCCACCAAGCACGCGATGACCGGTCTGACGAAGTCGCTGTCCCTGGACGGCCGCGCGTACCGGATCGCCTGCGGCCAGATCGACATCGGCAACGCGGCGACCGAGATGACCGCCCGGATGACGACCGGGGTCCAGCAGGCCAACGGCACGACGGCGGTGGAACCGGTGATGGACGTGACCGACGTCGCGCGCACGGTGCTGCACATGGCCGGGCTGCCGCTGGAGGCGAACGTGCAGTTCGCGACGGTGATGGCGACGGCGATGCCGTACATCGGGCGCGGCTGACCGGCCCGACTCCGCCGGACGGCGGTTTGTTGACTATTCGTCAGCAAGGCTGTTCCGCTCTCAAGATCCTCGCGCTACGGTCCCGCTCCCGACCAGGAAGGGACCCCCGTATGCGGACCGGAGCACGCGCCGCCACCGCGCTCGCCCTCGCACTCGTCCTCGCAGGACCGCTCGTCCCCGCCGCCCAAGCGGCGGGGACGAGCCCTCCGGCAGCCCGAAAATCCCAGGCACCCTCACCGGCCACGGCGCACAGCCGGGTGCTCACCGTCCCCGGCACCGTCAACGCCCGGGACACCGGCGGCTACCGCACCTACGACGGCGCCACCACCCGGTGGAACACCCTCTACCGGACCGAGAGCCTGGCCAAGCTCCCGCCGGCCGGCGTCACCGCGCTCGCCGGGCTCGGACTGCGCGCCGTCATCGACCTGCGCAGCCCCTCGGAGGTCCGGGTCGACGGCGCCGACCGGCTGCCGGCCGGACCGGTACCGGTCGCGCTGCCCGTCGACGACACCGGCCTCTACCTGTTCATCGCGCAGGTCGTCGGCAGTGCCGACCCGGCCGCCCAGGAAGCGGCCCTCGGCGGCGACCGGGCGGCGCAGCGGATGCGGACCGCCTACCGCGGCTTCGTCACGTCCGCGGCGAACCGCGCCGCCCTCGGCGCCGCGATCCGCCGGATCGCGGACTCCACGGGCCCGGTGGTGGTCCACTGCACCGCGGGCAAGGACCGTACGGGCGTACTGATCGACACGGTCCTGCGGGCCGTCGGCGTACCGCAGTCCACGACCACCGCCGACTACCTGCTCTCCAACGACCTGCGCGCCGCCGCCGACCGGGCCGTGCGCGACCAGGTCAAGCAGCTGGGCCTGATGCGGAACCCTGACCTCCTCATCCCGCTCCAGGAGGTCAGGACGGAGTACCTCGCGGCCTTCCGGGACCAGGCGGAGCACGACTACGGATCCTTCGGCCGCTTCCTGACCGACGGCCTCGGCCTGGACCCGTCGACGCTCGTACGGCTGCGCCTGCGGCTGGTCGCCTGACCCGCGAAGGCCCCCACGAAGTGCGGACGAAGTCCTTGTACGGGCGCGGGAACATCGCGGCGGTGGTCGTCGTTGGTGCAGGTCATGACGTCGATTCACGGCACCGAGGTGCTTCGCTACACCGCTTTCTCCGACGACCCGGCCGGGGGCAACCCGGCCGGTGTCGTCCTGGACGCCGCCGGCCTCGGCGAGACGGAGATGCTCGCCGTCGCCGCCGAGGTCGGCTACTCGGAGACGGCCTTCATCACCGCCTCGCAGGGGCGCTCCCTCACCGTCCGCTACTTCAGCCCGAAGGCCGAAGTGCCGTTCTGCGGCCATGCCACGGTCGCCACGGCGGTCGCCCTCGGCGAGCGGATCGGTGTCGGTGACCTGCTGTTCTCGACAGCCGCCGGTGAGGTTCCGGTCACGGTCGCCGCAGACGCCTCCGGCGCGCTGCGCGCCACGCTCACCAGTGTCGAGCCGAAGGTCGAGGAGATCCCGGACGCGGCCGTCACCGAGGCGCTCGAAGCCCTCGGCTGGCCGGCCGCCGACCTCGATCCCGCCTTCGCACCCCGGATCGCCTACGCCGGCGCCCGCCACCTCGTGCTCGCCGCCGCGACCCGTGAGCGGCTGGCCGCGCTCGACTACGACTTCGAGCGGCTGGCCGCCTTCATGCTCAGCCTCGACCTGACCACCGTCCAACTGGTGTGGCGCGCCTCGGACTCCGTCTTCCACGTCCGGGACCCGTTCCCGGTCGGCGGCGTCGTCGAGGACCCGGCCACGGGCGCGGCCGCCCTGGCACTGGGCGCGTACCTCCGCGACCGGAAGCTGGTCACCGCGCCCGCCGTCCTCACCCTCCACCAGGGCGACGACCTCGGCCGCCCGGGCGTCCTCACCGTCGAACTGCGGGCGGACGACCCCCGCATCCGCGTCAGCGGAACGGGGGCCGTCATCCCGGCCTGATGTCTCGTCAGGCCTTGTTCTCCCAGGGCCACTTGGCGTCATGCCCGGCTTCCAGCAGCGGAACCGTGCGGAACGCCGCGTCGGTGAGCCCGCCGAACGTGTGGCGGTTCGCGCTGCCGGACGGCGCGTGGCCGGCGCGGTAGCCCGCGAGGTTCCAGGTGTACATCGGCACCGTGGCCGGGATCGCCGCGGTGACCTCCTGGGTGTCCGTACCGGCCTGCTCGTCGGTGACGATCACCACCCGGTCGTGCCCCTTGAACTCCAGTCGCAGCGCGGCGGCGGTGTCCGTGCCGCCGCCCAGGAACCAGCCGCCGTCCTTCCACCGGCCGACGGCCTTGAGCAGCGACTCGCCCCGCGGCTGCGGGAACGCCTTCGTGCGCGCTCCCGGCTTGTCGCTGACGTAGTAGCGGGCGCTGGAGAACGACACGACATCGGCACACCGCTGGCCCAGCGCGATCCCGAAGAGCGCGGCCGCGTCCCAGCGCATCAGCGTGCCGTCCCGGGAGAAACCGGCCTCCATGGACGAGCTGGTGTCCACCATGACCAGCGTCCGGCCGCCCAGCACCGGGATGTTGGCCAGCGACGCGGTGAGCGCCTTCTCCAGCGCGTAGCCCCAGCGCAGCGACGGCGCCGCGTTGTACGCCGAGTAGAACCGCATCGGCAGCTGACGCGACCGCGCCACCTGCTCCGGGTCGGCGAGCCGCTTCGCGACCCCCTCGGCGACCTCGTCACTCACCCCGGCCTCGTCGAAGTTCCGGAGATTGCGCAGCAGCGCCATGTATCCCATGGACGGGATCACGGCCTCCCACGCGGCGGCGTCCATCGGCCCCTGCAGCCACCCCGCCAGCGCCTCCCACGTCATCCCCGCGTCCGCCAGTCGCGCCGCCCCCTCGGGCCCGGTCACCAGCGCCCGCCGCTCCGCGACCGGCACCGCCATCAGCGCGCGGTGCGCGGTCAGCGTCCGATTGGACGCCGGCGGCACCGCCGTGTCGGGGTTGTGCCGGCGGTCGAGCGCATAGCGGAACAGCTCGCCCTGCCACGCCTTTCCGGCGTCCGGCGCGGCGTGCACCAGATTGAGGATGTCGCCGAACCGGTAACCCTTCGACGCCGTGTCGTACTTCAGCAGCGACTTCCCGCTGTAGAGCCGCTGCACCGAATCCGCGATACCGCGCTTGACCGGCTTGGGCACATTACGGCCGTACCGAGCGGTCCAGTACGCGAGCAGCTCACCGGGCTCGTCAGGACGCCGCAGCACGGAATCGACGACAGCCCGGTTGGAAACACCCGGAACGGCCGTCTCGCCCTTCCCGTCCTCGAGCCGCGCCTTGACGAATTCCGCGGCCCCGACAATCGCCGCCGTCCGCATGTTGCCGTCCCCCCGCAGCCACCCGAGCAGCCCGGCCGTCCACAGCGGGTCCTCGACAGCGAGCTGCCGGACCAGAGCGCTGAAACGGTCGTCGCGCTGCCCGCCCGTCTCGTAGAAGGACTCCTGCGCAACGAAGTTCGCGACCGCGAGCAGGAACAGCTCGCTCTTGGCATCACGCAGATATCCGGCTCCACCCTGATGCGTGACACTCCGCTCCCCCGAGCTGGTCACGGGCGAGACAACGGACGGCTTGGCCGTACGGGTATTGAAACGGGACATGAAGAAACCCCTCACAAAGGAGGGGAGGCGCCACACACCGGACATGCCGGTGTTGTTGCCTCCCGAGATCAGTCCTGGCGGCGGTCGAGGGGATGTGAACCCCACGCGCGAACGCGTTTCAACCAGAGAAGTAACCGTCGCCTTCGCACCGGGAGGTGCAGAGAACAAGCGTCCAGAGATCAGAGTCGGCTGAGGTGACAATGTGCTCTACCAACTGAGCTACACCGGTCTCACAACCGGCGACGGGACTCGAACCCGCGACACCACCATTACCATTGGAAGTAACCCCGGCCTGCGCACCTGGACATGCCCGACTCTAATGACCAACCGCCGTGGATTCACTCGGTTTTTATGCCGCCCGGCCCGGACGGCTACGTCAGCTCCAGCAGCCCGGTCCCGGAGCGGAGCAGCGCGAGGACCGCGGCAGTGGTGAGGGCGGCGGTCAGCAGGGCGCCCAGGAGGGTCGCCCGGCGCTGCCGGATCCTGTAGGTCGGCAGGAGCGCGGCCGGGACCGCCAGAACGAGCAGGAACAGGGCGAGTTGTGCCAACGGCCCGATCGCGTAGTGCTCGGCCGCCCCCCAGGGGTGATGCCACGAAGTGGCGTGGCGCGCCCACAAGGGGCCCGCCGCGAGGATCGTTGCCAGCGGCGCCGCGTACAGGGCGTCGCCGAGCCCGCCGGCACCGTGCAGGGTCAGCAGCACCACCAGGCAGACGAGCCCCGCACATACCGCGGTCCACCAGTCGAACTGGGTGCTGTACACGGCGTTGTGCCGGGCGAGCGGTGGTTCCACGGCCCAGCGGGTCGCCACGGCCGCAGCGGCGGCGACCCCGCCCAGCGTGACCGCGTACAGGTTGATCCGCTGCTCCTGTCCGGGCAGTGCGGGTATCCGTCCGGGCAGGCCGGGCATCTGTCCGGGCAGTGCGGGTATCCGTCCGGGCAGGCCGGGCGGACCGATCGCGTGATCGGGGCGCAGAGCCGACCGGAGAGCGAGCAGGGCGACACCGCCGAGACCCAGCGCCGTCGAGGCCGCCGACACCGAGTACAGGCCGCTGAGCTCGATCACGTCGATCACGTGGCTCCACCCCAGCGCCGCGAAGAACAGGGCACCGTCCTGCCCGATCCGCAACGCGCCGACGAACAGCGCGACATTGGCGCCGACAGCGGCCCCCCATCCCCACGAAGACCCGTGCGGGCCCCCACGCCGCCACCCCCACAGCCGGGCGAGCGCCACGCTCAATGTCCCCGCACCCAGTGTCAGCAACGGCACCGTGCCCACCAGGCTCCAGCCGAACAACGACCCTCTCGCAGCCGTGCCGGTCCGCTCGAGCTGCACCAGCAGTCCCGCCGCCATGCTGATGCCGAGTACCAGAAGGGCCAGTCGCGGCAGCGGCGCCGCCGCCCGGTCGGCCAGGATGCCGCGCCAGACCGCGACGCCCCAGCCGACGGCCAGCAGCGATCCGGCGACCAGCGCGCCGGTCAGGCGGGCGTACGGAATCAGGGGGGTGCCGGTGAACCCGGTCTCCGCCATGTTCGTCACCGCGTCCATGGCCATGGCGCTGAGCAGTCCGATCACCGCGGCGTCGAGCAGTGAGACGCGCAGCGGCAGATGTGCGCGTCGCAGAACGGCGAGCCGGCTCTCCGTCGCGGGGTGGTTGGCCAGGCCCCGCTGCAGCCATGTCCGGGTTCGCGGTGGCTGCCCGGCCAGCAGCGCCTCCAGTCCCGCGGTGGGCCGTCCTCGTACGGACCGCAGATCGGCCTCGTGTTCCCGTGAGCGCAGTACGAGCTGCGACACCAGGGCGGCGACCGCCAGCAGCAAGCCCGCGCGCAGCGCGTACTCCCAGAGGAAGCCGTGGCTGAACGTGGGGACGAGCGGGTTCCTTCGTGTCTGCAGCCAGACTTGGAGCACGATGCCGGCCGCCGGCACCAGCAGCACCGGCGGAAGGGCCCACCACACCCCGCGGGTCAGCCAGACCAGCGTCACATCGCCCGCGGCGACATGCGCGACCTCGTGCCGCAGGATCGCGTCCGCCTGCGCCGGTGGCAGAGCGCGCACCCCGAGCGGCAGGACGATCCTGATCCGGCCCGGGCGGCCCGCGGTGAAGGGCTGGTTGAGCCACGCCGATCCCCACATCACCTCGGGCACCCGCTTGACCCTCATCTCCGCCGCCACCGACGCCGCGTGCTCCTGCCACTGCGCGGAGGCCACGCTCATCGGTCCCGCCCGGCGCAGCAGCCGCAGCGGCAGCACCCACAGACACGCCACCCCCAGCGCCATCACCACCGACGCCCCCGCCAGCGACACCAGCGCACGACGCTGCTCCGCCGGACCGGTGCAGTTCTGCAGATAGTCGCTGAATTCCGCCGGCGTACCGGCGGTCGGCGCTTCCCCCAGGCAGCGGGACATCGCGGCGCCCCACGAGCTCCCCAGGAGCACGTTGTGCATGATCTGTCCCGCGAAGGCACCGGCAAGCAGCAGCACGGCCACGAGCAGCAGGTACCGCGCCCGGGTCGGCGAGAAGAGCCCTGACATGTGCTCGGGTAACGGGGCTGTCGGCGCCTCGCCCTCGGGAGCCGGCGATCCGGCCCCGGAACCGGGTGGCGGCGCGGGTGCGACAGCGCCGGCCGGGTCCTTCACCGGTCCTCACTCCCCCGCCGGAGCAGCGCCTCGATCACCGAGTCCGCCAGCTGCCCGGCCGCGTCCGCCTCCATGCGCATCCCGACTCCCCAGCCCAGCAACACGGCATGGAGCTGACGCTCCTCATCCGCGCCCAGCTGTTCCGGCTCGCCCTCCGCGTCGGTGGGATCGGCCGGGTCCCGGCGGTGGTTCTCGAGCAGGCGCGCGATCTTCCGGCGGGTGGTGCTCTCGATGAGGTCGATCGCACGGTTCGAAACCCGCTCCCCCACGACCCCCAACAGCATCGACACCACCGGCAGCAGATAGGGACGGCGGAGACCAGCGCCACGCCCGTGCCCACAGCAGGCTCGAGCTCCCGCGTCCGGCGGCCGCTTCAGGCTCGGAAGACGACCACTGCAGCTTCGACTATATCTCCGGTGCAAGTCCGTCGGTGGCATCGTGCGAGCGGCCATCGAACAGTTTCCCTGAATGGACATCAAGTCCTGATGCGATCCGCAAGAGGGTGAGCGTGCTCGCGTTTCTCTGACCGTGCTCGATGTAGATCAGACCGCGAAAGCTCAGGCCGCTACGCTCGGCGAGCTGTTCCAGGCTGTATCCGCGTTCCTCGCGTAGTCGGCGGATCTGCATACCGATGGCCAGTAGCTGGGGATCGGGCAGGTCGGGGCTTGCGGATGACACACAGTGACTCGACCGTTCTCGTCGCCGTGAGGCCATGAACAGCTGTGCATAATCACGCTGCGTTATGGAAATGCTCCGACCGTGGAAACCACAAGGTATTCGCGTGCGCCGCGGGCCAGCGCTGCCGCAGCAAGCTCTGGGCGCGAACGAACCTGCCCCGCGCCCGACGAGAAGACCCGCCTCGCGCCGTACGACCGGTGGCATCTCGAGCACCCTCAACCAGGACACAGCGACACACTCTGCGATTGCGACATGGGTGATCAATCCCTGTCGCCGTCGGCAGAGCACGGGCGGGGCCGACGCTGGCAGGCCCGATACACGGACCCCACCGGCCGACGACGTAGCCCCGGATTCACCGCCTATGAGGATGCGCGCACCTACCTCGAACAAGTAAACGAAGCCATCCGCAGCAACACCTGGAGCCATCTGGACGCCGGCAACCGCAACGTCGAGTACTTCGCAACGCAGATGATTGACCGCAAGCGGCGGCGCAATAAAAGGGTCAATACCGTCGACACGTACGACAGCCATCTGCGCAACCATGTCTTGCCGTTCATCGGCAACCGCGTCTCCCGCACGCTGCGGCGAAGGGACTCCACCGCATTCGTGGACTACCTCCTGGAGAAGCCCGGCATCGACTCCCCGCACACGGTCATCCAAGTCTTCAAGACCTGGCGCATCCTGATCGGCTACATGCTCGACGAAGACGTCCCGCTGCCATCGAACATCGTCTCTCGCATCGAACTACCGGATTGCGACCCGCGGGTCACAATCGCCCTGACCCAAGAACAGGTAGCAGCGTTGGCGACCGCCATGCGACACGTAGAACCTCGCTACGAAATCCTCGTCTGGCTCGCTGCGTGCGCAGGCCTGCGTACAGGCGAAGCCCTTGGCCTCAAGACATCCAAAGTGAACTGGTCCGCAAATCTTCTTCAGATCAGCGAGCAACGGCAGCGCGGCCGCGCAGCACCGCTCAAAACAAAGGCGAGCTATGCGACGTTGCCGGTAGACCGCTTCCTCATCGAGCGCCTGACCGATCACCTTGCCCGCTTCGGCCATCCGGCCACGCGGGCTCGTGCTGCGGGCGGACAGCTATCCGCCGGTCACTGCAGTGCACCGGACGAAGGACTGCTGACCACCAACAGGTTCGGCCGACCTGTCCAGCGCACCGACCTCAACAGGAAGTGGCACATCGCCCTTCAACTCGCCGACCTGCCACCGGGCACGCGCTTCCACGACCTCAAGCACTTCTACACAACGCGGCTCGGGGCCTGCGGCCAGCACGACCCGAAGACCGTACAAGCCCTCTCCCGACACGGCGAGTTCTCCCAGACCTGGCAGACATATGCTCACCCGCCCATGGCCGTGGAAGGCGTAACAGTATCGACATTCAGCAGCGCATTCGGACCTTCTACCCCGTTGGCTCCGTCTGCACGGAGCTTCGAAACATATAGCCCCTGCGCGTGGCCTTGAGACGGTCGTCCGGTCATTCCGCCGAGCTGCCGCGACCAATATCGACGAGAGCAGCTCGCCGAACTGACCTGCGCTGCCTCCCATCCAAGTCCGCGGCCTTCGCCGTTCAACTCCTCTCATGCGCGCCACGATCAGGCACGACACTCGGCGTCCAAGGGTTCGGTGGCCACGGAACAGCTAGCTTCCGCAAAGACACACTGAGACTTGCAACAGAATGGGACGATGTGACTTAGGGCTGTCCTCAACGGTGTTGACGGCCCTGGAGGCAAGGAGCCACCGATGCTACTGAGGCCTGGCACAACCTGTGACGAGGCAATCAGGTTCCTGGACACGTTGAATCAGCAGGGCCTCAACGATGTCCAGATCTCCGTACCCCACTATCAGATGAGCTCCCCGAGCGCGGTCGGGTCACAGCGCTATGAGTTGGATGAGGGGGTATCGCGGGCGCGGCGAGTGTACGACGAATGGACGCTGAAGGCCGCCACGGAACTCTCGGTTGTGTTCGCCGACCGATCCATCGCGGCGCGCATGCGTGGGGAACGGTATAGCTCCATCGTGCACGCTGAACCGGGCGCTCAACGCTTGGTGCAGTTGCTAAACCGAGAATTCCAGGAACTGCGGACGTTCTTCATGGAGCTCGCCAATGAGCTGCGAGAGATGCAGCAGAGGTACCAGGGCCACCAGGTCCGGACCGTGGTACTGGACACCAACGACCTGCTGCACTACATGCGATACGACAAGATCCCCTGGCAACGGGTATTCGGAGCCGGCACGGTCGTGGTGATCCCCCACGTCGTGGTGGACGAGATCGACAAGAAGTCGTTCGCCGAGAGTGCCAGTGTCCGCAAGCGCGCGCGGGCCGTATTCGCTCTCCTTGAGGAGACGCTGACGGCAATCGAGACCGAGGGACACGCCGTGGTCGCGGAGGGAACTGTTGTCGAGGTGATGCGGGACGAGCCCGGACATTTGCGGCTGCCGAACAACGACGACGAGATCGTCTCCCGTGCCTGCTATCTGCAGCAAGCCATTGCCCCAACTCCCGTCACGGTGGTCACGGGTGACAACGGGATGCGGGCACGGGCGCTAGCCTGGGGGCTGAAGGCCCGAAAGTTGGATGAGAAGTACCAGATCGAGCGGTTGACCGCCATGGAGAGGGCAGCCAACATGGCCGCCATCACTTTCGACCTCTCCGAAGAAGGCGACGGCCCCGAGTCGGCTGAGACGTTGTAAACCGGCCCGGGGCCATCCGAGCCCATGTCGCTCCCGATCGTTCCACTCCTCGGTTTGCGGCTGACAACGATCCAGGCGAGAAACAGAGCCGCTATCGCCCGCCTGTCCCGCCCTGGTTGCCACCACGCACCCCGCTGACGGCCCGGACGCATCAGATCACATTGCGGGACCTAGGAGCTATTCTTGATGTAATGATACAGAACCCATGCGAATGCCGACCCGGCAATCATAAAGAATACTGCAAGCACTAGATGGGGGATTATTTTCTCACCAAGAGATTTGCTGCTATTTCGCGTCCTGAAGGCATTGAAGACCCAGGCAACAATGCCAAATGCCAGGACTCCGCCAGTAAACCAGACATCGGAAATCCCTACATCGGCGGCCTTAATTGCCCTACCCGCGTATTGCAGCATCGCAGTCCCTTTTGAGATCACCTATTGCCAATAAGGTCAAAGGTTCGAGTATTCCCAACATTGAATGTTACACCATAACCCAGCGCGACACCCGCGTAGAAGTTTCCGCCACTTTGCGCCGGTGACCCGCCAATGCATCCGCCATACAGATCAGCAATACAACCCCCCATCGATGAGTTGTTCTGGTTGGTTGGCGTCGCGGAGTTCAATCCCGCACTCAGCGAAATACCAAATCCTCGCTCCTTGACCATGCCTACGCCCTGCCTGAACATTTTACCTGCTGTCATTCCTGAATCTTTGGCCGCGCTCTCGGGGCTCAGATGCGGCAGATTCAAGCCACCACCGACCATAGCGTAGCCATCCTGGAATGTAGCACTCGCACATATCACCACCAGGCAAAAGCTCGCCTGGATGTAAACATGCTTCTTCAGCCATCCCATGGGGCCGCCGCTAGATCCTCCGCCCTCGGATGGCGGAAACGAGGCGATGTAAAGTTCCAACTGGAGACCCATGCATTCTTCGTCGCATGCTTTGACGATCTCGCGACAAGAGTCATCACAGGATGACGGCATTTCTTTTCCTGTCACAACATTTCGATCTTTCCACGGAGCCGGGGCATCCCTTAGCTTCCGCTCGATACCGAGATACCTGATGGCTTTGTAGTAGGTCGAATGATAGTAGGTTCGCCACGAGTCGTTATAGTTCCCCAGGAGGGTGTTGTATTTTTGAGTGGCCTTCCCGTCCTTGCCCGTATATCCCTCGCTTTCATACCAATCCTTCATTACCTTTTGATTGCCGAACCCGAGGCCAGTGACATCATCCTTAATCATCTTGCCATCGGGGTCGGCAGCATTGATTGGTGTGTTGTTGGCGTAGGCATAGCCGTTCCATTGTTGCGGGTTAGCTGCGTCGAGGAGGGGGTCGGGGTTGAGGAAACGGCCGGTCATGGGTTGGTATTCGCGGGCGCCGAGGTTGGTGAGGCCGGTGATGGGGTCTTGGGTGCCTCCGACGAAGCCCTTGTCGCCGGTCCAGGCGGTGGGCTGCGTACCGCGTGCGTTGCCGAAGGGGTCGAGCGGGCGGCGTGTCTCCGCGAGGGTGGTCGCGTCCAGGGCAAGTGTGGCAGTGCCATGCGGGTCGGTGCACTGGATGGTGCGGGTGCTGCCCTGGCGAACAATGGTCAGGCCGTTGGGTTGTACGTAGTACCGAGCATTGATCGTCGTCTTGCTAGCTGTGGTGTAGGTGAGTTCGTCACTTCCCAGGTTGAAAGTGGTAATGCCGCCTGGGTTACGGCGGATGAGCTGGTTCCCATCGGCGTCGTAGAGATACGTAGTGGTACCCGCACTGTTGACGACGGTGGAAAGTTTGTCTTCACCGGTCCAAGCAAGTGTTGTAGCAGCGTTGGCCGTGGTGATCTTGGTGGTGTTGCCCGTGGCGTCGTACTGGTATGACGTGGCACCGGGGTTGTTGGGGCCAGTGCTGGTCGTGGAGCCCAGGGCATGGGGGCCACCGGTGCCGCCCCCGGTGCCAACCGCAGTGGTTGGCTGATTGACCTGGCCGGCCGGGGCAAATCCCTGTGTCGTGCTGATGTCCTTAGTGGTGTCTCCTGCTGTGTTGTGCTGGGTGAGGCTGGTGCGGTTGCCACTGGTGTCGTAGCCGTAGCTCGTCCAGTAAGGCGCGGGGCCGCCAATGGTGGCACTTCCGGTTGACGTCGGGCTGGTGTGGGTGCAGCCGCCCATGCCAGGAACGGACGGCTGGGGCTGGGTGGTGGTCCCGCCGGTGTCGGTCCAGGCGGTGCTGAGGCGACCGAGATAGTCGTACGTAAAGCACTGCAGGTCGGTCTGGGAGGGTGTGTTGTCCTCGATGTCGCTGACCGAGGTGGTCTGACCAGCTGCGTTGTAGGTGTAGCTGTGCTGGTCGACAGCGCCGTTGGTAGACGTCTGCTTGTCGACGAATTCCGACATCACGCGACCGGTGGCTTGATCAAAGTTGGTGGTGGCCACCACCTGGGAGCCCCACGGGTTGAGGGTGGTACGGATCGCCCGCCCGAAGGGGTCGTAATTGGTCTGCAGGTCGTATGTGACCTGACCGGCGGTGTAGATGAGCGGGCCGTTGACGTCGTAGGTGTTGGCGAGTGTCTCAGCCGATGAACCGCCGACGGCGGGGAGATCGGTAGCGCTGAGCGTGCCGGTATTCGGGTTGTAATGCCGGTGGGTGGTGTACGTGAAGGGGGTGGTCTGCCCGATCTCACTGCCGGGGATGGTGAGCGTGGCTCCCGTCGGATGGTACGAGGCGTCGTATCCGAGAGTCGTCGTCGTGGTGTAGGCCACGCCGTCGACGTATCGCGTGGATCCCGCTAGCTGGCCCTTCCCGCCTGAGGCGGTGTCGTACTTCCAGCCCGCAAGTTGATTGGCTGGGGTGATGCTGCCGGTGTACAGGCCAGTCTTGCGGCCGATCAAGTCATAGCTGTAAACGAGGGTCTGCTTACGCGCGTCCGTCACGCTGGCGAGGCGGCTATCGGCGTCATAGCTCTGGGTGGTGGTCCCGGTGTCCGGATCGGTGGCGGTGACTTGACGGCCGCGCAGGTCGTAGCCATAGGTCCAAGTGTTCTTGCCCGTGGCGTCCGTACGGGTCGCGGGCTTGCCCGCGGTGGTGTACGCGTAGGTCGTGATGTCGGCGTCCTCGGGGTGACCCGTGGCCGTGGATGTGCGGTACTGCCACACCTGACTGGTCTGGTCGCGTGCATCGGTAATGGTAGTCATGGGTGTTCCGCCGTTGGGCGGGGTGACGTCGGTCTCGTCGCTGCCGGGGTAGTCGGTGGTCGTGCGCCACTGCTCCACGCCCATAGCGGAGAGCACTGAGGCGATGGGACGGCCTTGGCCGTCAAAGACGGTGCTGGTCTCGGAGGGGACATCGCCGGGAACAGGCAGGTACAAGGTGCCGGTAGGAGAGGTGTTCTTGTCGTAGTACGGGGCACGGGTGGCGAGTGTCCGGCCGTGGGAGTCGTAGAGGGTGTCTGCCAGGAGCCGTCCCGGGATTCCCGACAGAGCCGGCGACGTCTGGGTCTGCCGGACCCTGCCGAATCCGTCGAGGATCTGCACTGACTGGGTATAGGTGGTGTCGTCGTCCTTGAGCGTGTTCGTCGTGGTGGCCGACGGACCGGCTGAGCCGTTGACTGCGTAGGAGAACGTCAGATTGGGTTTGTTGCCCGTGGCCCAGCCTGGTCGCCACATCTGTGTCAACCGCCCCAATGCATCGTATGTTTCGGTGGTCTTCTGTCCGTTCGCGTCGACTGTGACCAGTGGCAAGCCGCGGGCTGTGTCCTGGGTGGTGGTGGTAGTCCAGCCGGACAGGCTTCCTGGGGCCGGCGTGGTGACCGCAACGCTGTTCGGCAATTCACCGGTCTGCGCAACGCCATAAACCGTGCGTGTCACCGCTCCAGCCTGGTTTTGGGCGTCAGTGATGTTGGGATCTGTGGTGGCGACGACCCTGCCGTAGCTATCAAAGCCGGTAACGTTGTCGGTGACGAACACCGGATGGCCGGAGGCGTCGTAGTGGTCCAAACTTTGTGTGGAGGTGTCGTCCCCGAGAGCTCCGGCAAGGCCGAAGGCCTTGCTGTCGTAAAGCGTTCTGGTGTCTGCGACGGTGTTTGCCGCCCCGGGTACAGCCGTGCATGATCCGCTGCCAGAGACCGTCAACGTCTCGTCGACCAAATCCGTCATCTGTGCGGTGGAACCAGCGGCATAGCTGGTGCGCACGCATCGGTCCGGCAATCCGTCAGCCGTCGTGAGCAGCGTCAGCGCATGGTTCCCGTTCTCGGGGTCGGTGGTCGTGGCGGACCTTGTAGTGCGCCAGGTGTTGTCGGCCTTCAAGCTCTTCTTCGTCTCCACCATGCTGGTGGAGATATACCGTGCGACCAGGTTGAATCCGGTCAAGCCGGCTCGCTTGTGGGTGGCAGTGGGATACGGGCCCGTGGCCCGGTGCACGGTGTAGGCGGTGATCTTGTTTCCGTCGCCGGCCTTGTCGTAGCTGTCGGTTTCCAGGGTCTGGCCGGCCAACCAGTCGGAGTCGGTGACGTGTTCGCCGAGTGCGTCGTCGACGGTGGCGGTTTTGGTTCCGCCTGCGGCGAGGGCGTCGCCGGCCATGCCCTGCAGGTACTTGGTGACGGAGTGGGTGATGGGGCCGTCCTGCCCGCTGCCGGTGGTGGTGGTCACGGTCGCATAGCCGCGGAACTGGTCCCAGGTGCGGTCGCTGCTCTCGGTCATTTCCGAGTCATTGCGGTGCCAGCCCGCATCACCGTAGCCGTAGTGGGTGATTTTCGCAGGGGACTGGGCGACGAGGTCGTTCTCGGTGATCTGATCGACGGTGTAACGGTTGAACCAGTCCGAGGCGGGAGTCGCCCCGTAGACGGTGCCCGGCGGGTACCACTTGACGTTGTAGCACTTCATCTTGTTGTCGTCCGCGGACGCGGGCATCACATGGTCCACCCGGGAGCAAGCCGGCAGGCTGTAGTCGATGACGATGTTCTCGCCGGTCTCGGTGGTGATGCTCTTGATCCGGGGCCGGTTGAAGATGGGCGGTGCGGGGACCAGGTCCATGCCGTCGACGCGATTGGGTTTCATCGTCCAGGTGAAGATGACAGGTGGCAGCGGCGGGGTGCTGGGTCCGTCCAATCCGGTGCGCTGAATCTGCTGCAGCCACAGGCCTTTGCTGGTGCCGTCGTTCGGGTCGGGGAAGGACTGGGTCAGCGCATAGGAGTCGACAGGCTTGGACGTGCCGTTGGACATCACCTGGGTGGTGATGGAGGCCAGGCGCTGGTTGGACCAGAAGCTGGGGCCGTAGTTGGTGCAGGGGTTGGCGTCGCAGTGCTGGTCGTAGGGCACGTCCGGCCAGTGCGTGGCGTTGGTTTTCGACAAGGTGGCGCCTGTGCAGGTGAAGCCGCCGGTGGTGTCGCAGCGGCCCTCGGGCGCCGGATTGAAGGAGATCGTGGCGGCGGGTTTGGCCGTGCCCTTGGCAGCGACCTGCCCGGCCAGGGTCTGCCCGTAGTTGATGGAGCGCAGCGCGCCGCCGCGGGTGTAGGGAGTGAGGGTGCCGGTACCGTTGTTCTGCCCCCCGCCGCGCGCGTAATTGTCGCCCTCGGCGGTGTAGGTGTAGGTGGTGAGGTTGCCGTGGACGTCGACGGAGTAGTCGAGGTTCCAGCGCCAGGCCATCTGGCACCACGAGCCCTTGCTCTTGGCCGCGTCATAGCAAGGGTCGCCGCTGTTGGGCGAGTACACCGGCACCGCCCACGCGGAGTGGCTGGCCGGGTCGCTCTTGTCGCCGCCGGGCAGGTGGTTCAGTCCGAAGTAGTAGACCGTGCCGGCCGTGGTGGTGACGCGGACGTACTCGCCGCGCGAATCGTCGTTGCTCGCTCCGGTGAGGAAGTCGACCTTGGATCCGTTGTCGTCCTTAAGCCGCCAGGCGCCGCTGTCGTCGTCGCGCACCAGTTCGCTGGAGTGCCCGCCCAGGGACAGGGTGGCGTTGTAGCCGCCCCAGCACTCGTCGCCCGAGTGCTGCAGACCGTCCTTGTCGCAGGACTTGTAGGAGCGCTCGATGAAGCCCGGGTGGTAGTCCCAGCCGTCGCCGATCCAGGACGCTTGCGCGTTCGTCGACGAGGTCCGCCCGTCGACCGACGAGGAGTCGTAGGACAGTGACACCTGCGGCGCGGCCCCACCCAACGCCGGGGGGACCTGGATCGGGTAGGAGTAGGAGAAGCCACCACTCGAGGAGCCAGCCGTCCACTTCGCGCTGGGGGCGAGGTCGGTCGCCGCGTAGGTGCCGGCCGAGCCGGCCGGATCACCCATGGGTGCAAGCACGATCTGCTGTGCGGCGGCAGCATCGAGCGCAGTGGTCGCCTTCGGTGCGGTGGCCGAGGCCGGGTTCCGCGGGCCGGGTGCGGCGGCGGGCAGGGCAACGTCGGCGACCAGGCGGTGGGTGCTCGGGTCGTAGTGGGAGGGCACCGGAGTCTGTTTGCGGCACGCCGGCACCGTAGGAGTGGTCAGCGCACAGGCCGGCAGACCGACCAGCCGGACGCGCTGTGCAAAGCCGCCGCCCCAGTTGACGTCCAGGGAGCTGATGTCGATGCCGACCTGAACCCGCCCCGTGGGGGCGGTGTCGGTGCGGGCGAGCGTGACCGCCAGGCCGGGAAGACCCGCTCCCGTGATCGCCTTCTGGTCGGCCACCGAGACGCGAACCGATGCCTCCGCGGCGTTGGCGCTCTGTCGCGTAGTGCCGGATGAAGCTATCCAGACGGGGAGTTGCCCGGCGCGGACCGTTGCTGACGTGGCCTTGGTGGTGGAGGCGTTCGGGAGGGTGACGGTGGCCTTGCCGCCGAATGGCACGGGCGCCGCGGTGCGGGGTGCCCCGGTGGCAGGGGCGGTGGAGGGAAGCTTCGCCGGGGCAGGTGCGGGATGCCCGGGAACTGAGGGGGTCTGCGGGAGCGGGGTGTTGGGCGGAGACCAGATCTGATCCGGATCGGGCGCCTGCGCCGCCGCGATGGCCTCGGCTGACAGCGGCGTCAGGAGGGCGGCGAAGACCGCCAGAACGCTGGCTGAACCCAGCAGCGCGTGCCTGCCGCTCAGCTTCCATCTGATGCGCGCACCGGTGCTCGAACCCTGCACAACTCCCCCTCGGGTCTTGCCCGTTCGCACAGAGTTGCGCGCGAATGACACGGACCGTAGGGCCTTCTGTGACGCAAGTGACGGGCACTTGACCCACCGTTTACCCAGTGACCCATGTCACAGGGGCATCAGACCGGGACATCGCTGGAGGAGTGTTCGGCTCCAGTTGGGGACGGCCTTGACCGTTGTGACGAGCGTGGCCCATCGTGCGCACGGTCATTGCGCCACCGGTACGACCCGGAACGGGGATCTTCATGCCTTCTGTCCCTCCTGGCCCTCCCATCCCCCGGCGCCGCGGCAGACCCCGCCGCACTGGGGCCGCTGTACTCGCGCTCGCTCTCTCGGCCGGCCTGCTCTCCCTCGCCCCCGCTGCCCACGCCGACACCCCCACCGACCCGGCCGAGGCCCAACACGCCGCAATCGTCCCGCCCGACACGGTGGCCGCGGCCGCCGCGCAGGCGAAGGCCGCAGCGACCGGCCAGCCGGTCGTCATCGACGCGCTGACCAGCGAGTTCGAGCAGACGTCCGTCAACCCGGACGGCACCTACTCCACCAGCACCAGCGTGCAACCCGCACGGGCCAAGGTCGCCGGCGCTTGGTCGCCGGTGGACGCCACTCTGCACACCAACGCCGACGGCACCCTGTCCCCCAAAGCCGCCATAACCCCCATACGCCTGTCGCATGGCGGCAGCGGCCCGCTGGCCACCCTGACCAATAACGCTGGCAAAACGCTCTCGCTCAGCGTGCCGTTCACCCTGCCCGCCCCCACCGTCTCGGGCGACAGCGCGCTGTACGCCAACATCCTGCCGGACGTGGACCTGAAGGTGACCGTCAACGCACGGGGCAGCGTCAAGCACATCGTCATCGTCAAGACCGCCACCGCCGCGGCCAATCCCGCACTCAAGACCCTGGACCTGGCCACCACCGGCACCGGGATCAGCGTCACCGCCGACAGCGCAGGAAACCTCACCGCCAGGGATACCGCCAGCGGCGCCAAGGAGTTCACCGCCTCCGCACCGCAGATGTGGGACTCCAGCACCATCACGAGTACCCCCACCAGCGCAAAGACCACCACGGCCGCCGCCCCGCAGAACACCGACAGCGACACCCCGGCGGAGGCAAGTACCGCGGACGGCCCCGGACCGGGCGCGCAGACCGCCACGATGCCCACCACCGCCGACGGCGACACCGTCACCATCACCCCGGTACCCGGCGTGCTGGGTGGACCCGGTACTCACTACCCGGTCTACATCGACCCGGAATGGTTCACATTCGGCGGCACCAACCCCGAATGGACCTGGATCCAATCCGCCCACACCGGAACCCACAACACGGGAAGCTCTCCCGCCCTGGGCCTCTGCGGCACGTACTCAGGCGGCGGCAGCTGCAGTCCTCACGACACCGAGCGCCCCTACTACCAGTTCAACAACCTCGGTGCCATCGCCAACTCCACAATCCACTACGCCACGCTGACATTCACCCAGACCTCAAGCGCCTCGTGGTCCTGCACCGACACCTACCCTGTGTCCCTCTACGCCACCGGCCCCATCGCTGACTACACCTGGGCGAACCACAACAGCGGTGACACCCCCTTCGGCCTGACCGACCAAGTCGGCGGAACCGGCAACTCCGGCTGCGCCGGCGACGTGCCTTTCGGCTACGTGATCACTGCCCACGTGCAGAAATACGTCAACAACGGCGCCCTCGCCTTCGGCCTCCATGGCGACGAATCCAACGCGAACGGCTTCAAACACCTGACCCACAACCCCACCCTGTACATCCAGTACGACAAAGCCCCCAACCCGCCCTCCAACCTGAAGAGCAGTCCGGTCCCGCAATACCTCGCCCCGGCCTCGCAGGAGAACTGCCAGCTCGCCGCCGAACCCACCACCCACGCCTTCATCAGCAACCCCGGCGCCCAAGGCCTGAAACTGACCGCGACCGTCACCAGCCCCGTCGGCCTTGCCATGCACGGCTACTTCAGCCTTTGGGACGACTCCGTCGCCGGCGACCCCCTCACCGCTCAAGGCAGCAGCGGCGACAGCGCATCCGGGCAGACCGTCACCTACACCGTCCCCACCACCGCCCTCAAAGACGGCCACGCTTACGGCTGGAACGTCTCCGCCAGCGATGGCCTCCTACCCTCCACCACCGCAGGCGGCTGCCGCTTCCGTGCCGACCTGCAACCACCCACCATCACGTTCAACCCGGTGACCGACCTCGCCCACCAGTTCCCGCCCTCCGGCAACGGGCAGACCACCACACTGCACGTCGGCGACTCGGGACAGATCCCCTTCACCGCCACCGATCCCACCCCGGCCGAAGGCGTCAATTCCGCACTGGCCTGCATGCGCTGGAGCCTGGACTCCACGCTCTCCGACGCCGCCTGGCAGTGCGGCAGCGCCCTCCCGAAGATTTCCGTCCCGGTGCACCCCACGCACTGGGGCACCAACATCGCCTACCTCCAAGCCGAGGACAACGCCGGAAACACCTCCCTGATCACGGCGTACCCCTTCTACATGCCCTGGTCGCCCACTCCGTTGGCCTACGGCGACGTCACCAATGACGGCCACCCCGACGTCCTCGCCGCCGACCCCACCACCGGCGCTCTGCTCAACTACAGCCAGGCCCTGAACTTCAACTCCACCCCCGCCATCCAAGCCGCCACCGCCGCCCAGGCACCCGACGGCACCAGCTGGAAGAACTTCCGCATCACCCACCGCGGCACTCAGACCGCCGGCACTCCGGTCGACGACCTCTTCGTCCACCAGGACGCCGACCCCACCAAGCCGGACTCCGACCCCACAAAGACCGGCAGCGGGCAGCTGTTCTACTACTCCAATGACACGCAGAATTACGGGGCGTTCGGTACCGCCAAGGCGCAACTGCCTCGTCCGGACTGCGTTGGTACCGCGACTGAATGTCCCGGTCTGACTGTCGGCTCCACCTGGGCGCCTGGCGCCACTTGGGCCTACACCAACCAGATCACCCCGATCGGTGCGGCAGGCACCACCCTCACTCCCGATCTGAAGACCACCGACGCCACCGGTGTCCTCGCCGTCGAAGCCGGAAGTCTCTGGTTCTACCCCAAGACCAGCGCAGGTGCCTACGACGCCAATGGCAAACGTTCCCCCTTCGGTGCTCCGACGCTGGTGGCCAAGGGCGGATGGGACAATTACGACCTCATGATCCCTGGCGACGCCCTCGCAACTGGCAAACCCGCCTTGTGGGCCCGGGTCCGCACCACCGCAGGCGGCCACACCGCAGGCGACATCCTCCAGTACGCCCTGACCACCGCCGCCGCGACCGACGACAATGGCACCGCGTACACCACGGTCACGGGCGTCACTGCTTCCCCCGCCACCGCGATCGGCGGTGGCATCACCACCGCCGCGTTCCCGCTAGTCGGCTCGGACGGCGATCTCAACGGCGACAACATCCCAGACCTGTGGGCCTCATCCGGCAACGGAAAGATCGTCACCTGGGACGGCGTCACTCCGGACGGCACCGCCAAGACCGCCATCGCGTACTTCACCGGCCGCAGCAACCAATGGCTCCTGAACGGCACCCCCAACGACGCCTCCGGCGGCAACAACGCCGCACCCGTCGGCACCGTCACCTGGGCCGCCAACCACGCCGGCACCACCCCCGGCGCAGCCGCCTTCACCGGCACCTCAGCCCTGGTCTCCAAGGTCGCCGCCGTCGAGACAGCGGGAAGCTACACCATCTCGGTCTGGGTCAAACTCAACACTCTCACCGGCGACCAGTACTTCGTCGCCCAGGGCGGCACCACCCGCCAAGCCTTCGACCTCGGCTACCGCCCCGATACCAAAACCTGGACCTTCATGACCCCCACCGGCGACACCATGGCCAACACCGCACCCGCCGCCGACGCCCCCGCAGGCGCCGCCACCACCGGCACCTGGACCCACCTCACCGGCGTCTACGACGCCACCACCCACAGCTCAACGCTCTACGTCAACGGCCACTACGCCGGGGCAGCCACCAACCCCACCCCCTGGCACGCACCCGGCCACCTCAGCGTCGGCGCCATCCAACTCACCAGCAGCGCCACCCTCTACAACCCCGCCAACGCCACCATCAGCGACGCCCGCATCTACCCCTACGCCTTCACCACCGAGCAAGCGGGCAACCTGTACAGCACCTCCTGACCCACCAGTCGCATCGTCCGCTGGGCCCGCAGCACACGCTGCGGGCCCAGCGCCTGGACGATTCCAGCCTGTACGTCAACGCCTGACTTGTGGCAGGCCTCCCGCTAATGACAGAGCCGCGTCAGTGGCACAGTGGAGAGCAACCCACCCGCGCCCGGTGGCACACCCTGATAAGCCCAGGCCTATGCCGCGTCGGCCCTGGCCCACGCCTCTCGATCAACTGGCGGGCGGCTCTATCCAGAGGGCGAGGGTGGGTCGGCATCGATCCCCTGCAAGTCCCGTCCAGTGAAGGATGCTCCTACGAGCCGGCGAGGACAAAATGGCGATGTACTGGCGGTACGTGACTCGGACCGAACCGGGCAATGATCGCGCCGTATCTGAGCAGATTTGTCCAAATATCTTCGCGCCTCGACTGGCGGGTCGGCACCCTGGCGGCCCACTCAAACGGCCCCGATTCGACCCCGTCGAAATGTCCGCGTCGAAGAAACATGCTCTGACCTGCGGTTTTACAGGCGGCGGACGAGTCGGCCTGTACGCCGGGTTCTGTCTCCCGTGGTCCTTGCGGGCCATGGGGAGGCGGCCATCCATCTGGGACCGGCGTTGCCGCCGGCCTCGTGCGGTCTACCCGCGGACTCGGGCGGGCAGCCCTCAGTCGTCCGCGCAGAGCTGCCTTGCGGCGGCCCATTCTTGACCTTGCTCCAGGTGTGGTTTACCTAGCCGTCCAGGTCACCCTGGACGCTGGTGGTCTCTTACACCACCGTTTCACCCTTACCGGGGGCCTTGCGGCTCCCGGCGGTCTGTTTTCTGTGGCACTGGCACGCGGGTCACCCCGGGTGGGCGTTACCCACCACCTTGCCCTGTGGAGCCCGGACGTTCCTCGGAAGGATCACAAGGATCCCGCCGCGACCGCCCGGCCGGCTCGTCCGCCGTGCCGCCCATCCTAGTCGACGTGTCCGCAGAGCTGGGCCGGGGCGAAGAGGACGGTTGACGTGGCCGGGTCGGCCTCGGTGAGGCGGACTCGCAGGTGGTGGCCGAGGGGGAGGCGGGGGGCGGAGGGTGGTGACTGGATGCGGGCCACGACGGCGGGGTCGTCGAGGTGGATGGTGCCGGTGCCGGGCGCGCGGTCGTCGAGGTCGATGACGAAGGCGTCGAAGACCTCGCCGATGCGGTCCTTGAGGAGGGCGGCCTCGATCAGGTCGACGCATTCGCGTTCGGCGCGGTTGGCGTGCTGCGTGCCCTCGGCCATTTCCTTGGGGAGGCCGGGGAGGGCGGCGCGGACCCAGTCCGGAGGCTGCTCGCCCGCGACGGCGGCGAGGCAGAGTTCGCCGGCGTAGCGGTCGACGAGGCGGCGCAGCGGTGCCGTGCAGTGGGTGTACGGGGCGGCGACGGCGGCGTGTTCTGCGTGCTCGGGGGCGGCGCCGTCGAAGACCGTGTAGCCGGCGCCGCGCAGCAGGGAGGTGCACTCCTGCAGGAAGGCGGCGTGGTGGGGGCGCCGGGGGTCGAGGGAGCGGATGACGTCGGCGTACGGGGTGCCGGCCGGCCAGTCGACCTGGAGGGCCTCGGCGACGCGTCCGAGCCGGTCGGCGGCGCTCTGGGGGGCGGCGGGGAGCGTACGGAGGATGCCCGTGCCGGCCCGGATCATGAGGTCGGCGGCGGCCATGCCGGTGAGCAGGGAGATCTGGGCGTTCCAGCCGTCGGCGGGCAGCGGGGCGCGGTATTCGAGTACGTAGCCGTCGCCGTCGGGACGCTGCTCGATCTCCTGCTCGGGGACGTTGAGGGAGATGCCGCCGCGGTCCCGTTCGAGCCCCTCCCGGAGCAGCCCGATCTCCTTGAGGAGGGCGACGGGTTCCTCCGCGGTGCCGTCGTCGATGGAGCGCTGGACGCCCGCGTAGTCGAGCTTGGCGCGGCTGCGGACCCGGGCCCGGCGGACGGCGGTGGCGGTGACCTGGCCCGTCGCGTCGAGGTCGATCCGCCACAGCAGGGCGGGGCGGTCCTGGCCGGGGAGCAGGCTGGCGGCGCCCTCGCTGAGGATCTGCGGGTGGAGGGGGACGCGCTCGTCGGGGAAGTAGAGGGTCGTGACGCGGCGGTGCGCCTCGGCGTCGAGCGCGCCGCCGGGCGTCACGAAGGCCGCGACATCGGCGATGGCGTAGTGCACCCGGTATCCCCCGGCCGGGGCCCCGGTGCCGGTCCCCGTCCCACGGGCCAGGTGCATGGCCTGGTCGAGATCCGTGGACGTCGGCGGATCGATCGTGAAGAGCGGGATGCCGGTGGCGTCCAGCTCCGGCATCCGGGGATGGTCGGCTGCCTGCCGGGCCTCGGCGAGCACGGCGGCCGGGAACTCCTCCGGCACCTCGAGCCGGACGCGCAGCGCACGCAGCGCGTCGCGCAGCAGGGTTCCGTCGGCGGCCGGGACGAGCAGGTGGCGGCGGGGCATGAAGTGAGCGTATGACGGGCCGTAGGCTGCTCCCGGTTCGTGTTGGTCCGTCCGAGGGAGAACTGCTGTGCTCGTCCTGCTTCCGCCGTCCGAGGGCAAGGCCACCGTGGGTGCCGGTCCCGCCGTCGACCTGGCGTCGCTCTCGCTCCCCGGGCTGACCGGAACGCGGTCGACGGTGCTGGCGGAGCTGGTGGAGCTGTGCTCGGGCGATGAGGAGAAGGCGGCCGAGGTGCTCGGGCTGAGCCCGGGGCTGCGCGGCGAGGTCGCCAAGGACGCGGGACTGCTCACCGCGCCGACACTGCCGGCCGGGGAGCTGTACACCGGTGTGCTCTACGACGCACTGGGGCTCGCGACGCTCAGCCCTGCCGCCCGCAAGCGTGCGAAGGACTCCCTCCTGGTGTTCTCCGGGCTGTGGGGCGCGGTGCGGATCACCGACCGGATCCCGTCGTACCGCTGCTCGATGGGGGTGAAGCTGCCCGCGCTGGGCGCGCTCGGCGCGTACTGGCGGGAGCCGATGGCCGGCGTCGTTCCGGAGGCGGCCGGCGACGGCCTGGTGCTGGATCTGCGCTCCTCGGCGTACGCGAACGCGTGGAAGCCGAAGCCGCGCAGCGAGCCGGCGGCGCGCACGGCCACCGTGCGGGTGCTGCAGGTGACGGTCGTCGACGGCGTCGAGAAGCGGTCCGTGGTGAGCCACTTCAACAAGGCCACGAAGGGCCGGCTGGTGCGCGCTCTCCTGGAGTCGGGCGCGAAGCCGAAGACGCCGGCGAAGCTCGCCGCGACGCTGCGGGACCTGGGCTTCGTGATCGAGGAGCAGGCACCGGGGAAGCTCGACGTGCTGGTGACCGAGATCCACTGAGCCCGCGGCGGAACCCCGGCACGGGGCACTTCTATTGCATCCTGTGCAACGCTCGTTGCGCAGGATGCCGGGCCGCAGGCAGGATGACGGGCATGACTTCCGTCCTCGACCTCGCCCCCGTCGTCCCCGTCGTCGTCCTGGAGGACGCCGCCGACGCCGTGCCGCTGGCCCGCGCCCTCGTCGCGGGCGGGCTGCCCGCGATCGAGGTCACCCTGCGGACGGCCGCCGCGCTGGACGCCATCGCCGCCATCGCGCGCGAGGTCCCGGACGCGGTCGTGGGCGCGGGGACGGTGCTGGCGCCCGAGCACGTCGGCGCCGCGGTCGCCGCCGGGGCCCGCTTCCTGGTCAGCCCGGGGTGGACCGACCGGCTGCTGGAGGCGATGCGTGCCTCGGGGCTGCCGTTCCTGCCCGGCGTCTCGACGACGTCGGAAGTGGTCGCGCTGCTGGAACGCGGCATAACGGAGATGAAGTTCTTCCCGGCCGAGGCCGCCGGCGGCACCGCGTATCTGACGTCGCTCGCCTCACCGCTGCCGCTCGCGCGGTTCTGCCCCACCGGCGGAATCGACGCGGCCGCCGCGCCGCGCTATCTGGCGCTCCCCAACGTCGGCTGCGTCGGCGGCACCTGGATGCTGCCCGCCGAGGCGCTCCGCGCCAAGGACTGGGGTCGCGTCGAGGCCCTCGCACGCGAAGCCGCCGCCCTGCGCGGCTGAACCCCGGAGGGCCGGACGCGCCGGACGGCGGCAAGGCAGGGCAGGCAACGTAGGACTCATGGCACCGGCTGCGCACCGGACCGGACCCCGCGGACTACCTCAGGTGCGACGTGTCGTTCAGCAGGCGCAGCGAGGCGTTGCCGTCGGCGTAGTACGCCACCTCCGACACGGACGCCGCCGAGAGCTCCATGCGGAACAGGGACTCGGGCGGCGCGCCCAGCGCGAGCCGGACCAGCGTCTTGACCGGGGTGACATGCGTGACGAGCAGCACCGTCTTCCCGGCGTAGCGCGCGAGGAGCTTGTCGCGGGACAGCGACACGCGGCGGGCGACCGCCGCGAAGCTCTCCCCGCCCGGCGGGGCGGTCTTGGCCGATGCCAGCCAATCGTCCAGTTCGGCCGGATACCGCTCCCGCACCTCCCCGAAGGTGAGCCCCTCGAAGACCCCGAAGTCGGTCTCGCGCAGGCCCTCGTCGATCCGTACCTCGAGGCCGAGGCGGCTCGCGACGGCTTCCGCGGTCTGCCGGCAGCGGGCCAGCGGTGAGCTGACGATCGCCTGCACGGTGCCCCGGGCCGCGAACGAGATCGCGGCCTGCTGGGCCTGCCGGCGGCCCGCCTCCGACAGGTCGGGGTCGGTGCCGCCGCTGCCCGAGAACCGCTTCTCGGGCGTGAGCGCGGTCTCGCCGTGCCGGAGCAGGACGAAGGTGGTGGGCGTCCCGAGATCGGCGGCGGCCAACCAGCCCACGGTCGGAGCGGTCTCCGGCAGCGCGTCCTGAACCGACCCCTGAGCCGAAGCCCCGGCCGAACCCGAACCAGACCCGTGCGCCGACCCCGGATCCGACCCCTGGGCCGAGATCCCGACGCCGCCGCCCAGCCCGAGTTCGCTGCGCACGATGGGCGCCCCGGGCTCCCACTGCCGGCCCTTCCT
Organism: Streptomyces fildesensis; assembly: GCF_016107395.1. Lineage (GTDB taxonomy): Bacteria > Actinomycetota > Actinomycetes > Streptomycetales > Streptomycetaceae > Actinacidiphila > Actinacidiphila fildesensis. Next base: position 56,071 of record NZ_JAAIKO010000015.1, on the reverse strand, counting down.
GCCCGCGTCCATCGCCTCGTTCGCGAGCCGGTCCGCGTGCTTGTTCTTCTCGCGCGGGATCCACTCGTACGTCACCTGGCCGGCCGGCAGCACGGACTTGGCCTCGGCGGCGAGCGGGCGCATGTCCGGGTGCTTGATCTTCCAGCGCCCTGACATCTGCTCGACGACGAGCTTGGAGTCCATCCGGACCCGGACCGAGGCCTCGGGATCCAGGGCCTTGGCGGCCCGCAGCCCCGCGATCAGACCCCGGTACTCGGCGACGTTGTTCGTGGCGTGGCCGATGTACTCGGCGGCCTCGGCGAGCGTCTCACCGGTGGCCGGGTCGAGGACCACGGCGCCGTAGCCCGCGGGGCCCGGGTTGCCCCGGGACCCGCCGTCGGCCTCGACGACGAAACCACGAGCCATCAGAGGCCGGAGTCCGCGGTGCGGACCAGGATGCGCATGCAGTTCTCGCAGCGGACGACGGTGTCGGCGGGAGCCGCCCGCACCTCGCCCAGTTCGGTGATGTTGAGCTCCAGACGGCAGCCCTCGCAGCGCTTCTGGTAGAGCCGGGCGGCGCCGACGCCACCCTGCTGGGAGCGCAGCTTGTCGTAGAGCTTCAGGAGGTCGGCCGGCACGGCGCCGGCGACGATCTCGCGCTCCTTGACCGCCTTGGAGCCCTCGGCGTCGAGCTCCTTGAGCGCGGCGGACCTGCGGGTCTCGGCCTCAACGGCCTTGGCCTGCACGGACTCCAGCCGGAGGGAGAGCTCCTTGACCCGCTCCTGCATGGTCTCGCGGCGCTCCATGACCTCCAGGACGACGTCCTCGAGGTCGCTCTGCCGCTTGGCGAGCGAGACGATCTCGCGCTGCAGGTTCTCCAGGTCCTTCGGGGAGGCCGCCGCGCCGGAGTCGAGCCGCTGCTGGTCGCGGGCGGCGCGCTGGCGCACCTGGTCCACGTCCTGCTCGGACTTGGTCTGCTCGCGGGCGGTGTCGCTCTCCTCGGTCTGCGCGGCGACGAGCAGGTCGCGCAGCTGGGTGAGGTCGGCGTTCAGACGGTCGAGCTCGGCGTGCTCGGGAAGGTGGTGCCGCTTGTGGTCCAGCTGCTGGATACGCGAGTCGAGCGCCTGGACTTCGAGGAGGCGGATCTGGTCGGCGGGGGCGGCGTTCAGCGGGGGGCTCCTGGGTGAGACTGCGGGCGCGAGGCGCTCGTTGGAAGGATGGCTTCGGGCGACTGGCGGGAAGAGCGGGTGGAAGAGGTGCTGGACAGAGCTTCCGGGGCCGGGGCGTGGGCCGTCCACGGGTCGGTGACCTGGTGCGACACATACGTCCGCAGGGCCCAGCCGTGCCGGTCCGAGATCTCGTCGAGCTGGCCCGCGGCCTGCTCGCACCACGGCCACTCGGTTGCCCAGTGTGCGGCATCGACCAGCGCGGGCCTACCGTCCGAGAGAAGTCCCTGCTGCTGGGCCTCGGAGGCCGGGTGGTGGCGGAGGTCCGCGGTGAGGTAGACGTCGACGCCCGCCGCGCGGACGTCGCCGAAGAGGCCGTCGCCCGAGCCGCCGCAGACCGCGACGGTACGGACCAGCTGCTCCGGGTCCCCGGCCACGCGCAGCCCGGCCGCGGTGCGCGGCAGACCGCGGGCGGCCCGGGCGGCGAATTCGGCCAGCGTGAGCGGGATGTCCAGCTCGCCGATCCGGCCGAGGCCGCGGCGGCCGGACGGATCGGTCGCGTCCGGTACGAGGGGCCCGGTGATCCGCAGCCCGACGGCGCCGGCGAGGGCGTCGGAGACTCCGGGGTCGGCGCGGTCGGCGTTGGTGTGCGCGACGTGCAGGGCCACATCGTTCTTGATCAGCGTGTGCACGACCCGGCCCTTGAAGCCGGTGGCCGCGACCGTCGTCGTACCGCGCAGGTACAGCGGATGGTGGGTGACCAGCAGGTCGGCGCCGATCCGGACGGCCTCGTCGGCGACCTCCTGGACGGGGTCGACGGCGAACAGCACCCGCGTGACCTCCGCGTCGGGATCACCGCAGACCAGGCCCACGGCATCCCACTCCTCGGCCTGGTGAGGGGGCCAGAGGGTTTCGAGCGCGGCGATGACGTCGGACAGTGAGGGCACGGGAGGAAGGTTACCGCCCTCCCCCGCGCCGACCGGAATCGCGGGCGGCCAGGGGACCGGTACCGGACGAGTACCGGACACGTGCCGGACGAGCACCGGACACGCGCCGGGCAGGTACCGGTCAGGTACCGGACGGGCTGCCGGCTCGTCGCGGACGCGGGTAAGGCGAGCCTTTCCTCTTGCTCCGCTGTGCGACGCCCGCCAAGTCCGGAAGATGTGGTTCCGGTCACGGATCACAACGTGCGTCCGATCCTTGGGCAAACGGAAGAACCGCCACCCTTACGTGTGAACTGCACCGACTCGCGCTGATCGTCCGGAAGTGCGAAAACTAGCGTCGTCCTCCGGAGGTGAACCAACACATGACGGCTTGTGCCATCGAAAAGGCCACGGTGTTGCGGGCGGGGTTCACGATCGCGTCCGACGGCTCGTACGCGGCCTGCCTCACCGAGTCGGGCGAAGGGGGCTGGTACCCCGAGCGCTGGACGCTGGCGGGCCCCGAGCCGTACACCGTCCCGCTGCCCGCCAACCAGCCGGAGGAACCCGGCACCGAAGTGCTGCCGCTGCCCGACGGGCGGGTGCTCATCCGCCGCCGCGTCGCCGACCGCTTCGACCTCGCGCTGCTCTACCCGACGGGGCCCGGCACCGGCGAACTGCCGCTCGGTTCCCTCAAGTCCCTGGAGGGCAAGGAGGTACGGCTGCTGCCGCCGGTCGCCGGAGCGGCCTTCGCGCTCGCCCCCACCGAAGGCGCCACCCAGGTGTGGCTGGTCTGCGGCAGCGGCGGCGGCAACCACAGCGGCGGGCCGCAGCTGCTCGCCACCGTGCGGGGCCGCTGCACCGGCGGCGTCTGGCTGGACCGCGCCGGCCGGATGCTCGCCCTCGACCGCGTCGGCCCGGACGGCGGCCGCACCAAGGCCGTCGCCGTCGATCTGCGGCAGGGCGAGGTGACCCCGCTGCTGCAGATCGCCGAGGACAGCAACGACCGGGTCCTGCTCGCCGAGCCCGACAGCGGGCTGCTCATGCTGCGCAGCGACGCACCCGGCACCGACCGGCTCGGCTGGGGCGTGCTGGGCAGCCGGCGTCCGGTGCGCTTCCCGGAGGCGCTGCGGATGGCCGACACGGTCCTCACGCCGTTCGCCGCGCAGTCCGGTCAGATACTGATGCCGGAGGGGGCGGCGGTGGCGCTGCGCGCCGAGGGGCCGGACGGGGCCGCGCCCGTGGTCTGGCGGCCGGGCGAACGGACGGTGACGTGGCTCACCGCTCCCGAGGGCTGGCTCGCGGGCACCGGGCTGTGGTCGGCGCGCGGCTCCCTGCGGCTGCCGTACGCCTGCGAGCGCTGGCCGTTCGGGCTGAGCGAGTACGAGGCGCCGGCCGCGGCTCCCGTGGCGGCCGTCACGGGTGCCCCACGGGCGGCCGTCGAGGGTGCCGCCACGGTCGACGGGCCTGCGGGGGACGAGCCGAGGCCGATGTCCGTGCTCCCCCTCCAGCAGGCCCCGCTCGACCCGGCGCGGGCACGGTAACCCCGATGATCACCGGACACGGCCGCCGACTACACTCGCCGGGGGCTACGGATCCGGACCCCTCGGGCACCGAGGGTGACCAACGGGCGTACCCACAGGCCGGGTTGGGGATATTCGGCCGCTTCAAGCGCAAACCGGCACGCCATTCATCGGGGAGACGTTCCATGTCCGAATCCACGTCCGACTCCGGCGAGAGTCACGACAACGCCGGGGGTCGGCACCGCGGTACCGCTTCGCCGCACGACAGCGACGGCGACCCGCACGGCCGCCACCGGCGCCCCGCGGGAAGCAAGGACTAGGACTGAAGGACCGGCCGGCTGACGGGACCCCTGGGTCTCGTCGGCCGGCCGGCCCAAGCAGCAGGACTACTCGTGGTCAGGAGTACTCGTGCTCAGGACTACTCGTGCTCAGGGCTACTCGTGCTTGAGGCCCAGCACTTCCGTGGCCGCGAACGTGTGGTTCGGGTCGCGGTCCGCGTAGTACGGGGTCAGCAGGCCGTCGAGTTCGTCGTGGCTGAAGACGTCCTTGGCGGTGTCGAACTTGGCGGCGACGCGGGGGCGGTCGATGACCGCGACCATGCCGCCGTGCACCACGAAGAGCTGGCCGTTGGCGCGCGCGGCCGCAGGTGAGGCGAGGTAGCCGACGAGCGGTGAGACATGCTCGGGGGCGAGCGGGTCGAGACCCTCCTCCACCTCCAGGAAGCCCGCGAAGACGTCCTCCGTCATCCGGGTGCGGGCCCGCGGGCAGATCGCGTTGGCGGTGACTCCGTACTTGCCGAGCGCGAGCGCCGTGGAGGTGGTGAGCCCGACGATGCCGCCCTTGGCGGCGGCGTAGTTGGGCTGCCCGGCCGAGCCGGCGAGGAACGCCTCGGAGGAGGTGTTGACGACCCGGCCGTAGACCGGGCCGCCCGCCGCCTTGGAGCGTTCCCGCCAGTGCACGGCCGCGAAGTGGGTCGTGTTGAAGTGGCCCTTGAGATGGACGTGGATCACCGCGTCCCACTCCGCCTCCGACATGGAGAAGATCATCCGGTCGCGGAGGATGCCCGCGTTGTTGACCAGGATGTCGAGCTTTCCGTAGGTGTCGACGGCGAGCTGGACCAGCCCGCGGGCCTCCTCGAAGTCGGCCACGTCGCCGTGGTGGGCGACGGCCTGCCCGCCCGCCGCGACGATCTCGGCCGCGACCTCCTCCGCCGGGGTGGCGGACGCCGCGCCGGAGCCGTCCCGGCCCGGCTGCCCGAAGTCGTTGACGACGACACTCGCGCCGAGCCGTCCCAACTCCAGGGCCTCGGCGCGCCCGAGGCCGCGCCCGGCCCCGGTGACGATCGCGGCCAGACCCGACAGTTGCTGCCCGTGCACAGACATCCTGGTCCTCTCAGCTACATCTACAGCGACAGGTGTGGGTTCGGACGGATCAGATGGTGATGCAGGTGCGCAGCGCCTCGCCGGTCCGCATCTGGTCGATCGCGTCGTTGATCTCCTCCAGCCGCACCCGGTGGGTGATCAGGCCCTCCAGGTCGATGCGGCCGGCGCGCCAGAGCTTGATGACGCGCTCGTAGGAGCGCAGCACGTCGCCGCCGCCGTAGAGCGACGGCAGGATGCGCTTCTCGTCGAAGAACAGCTCGAACATGTTGATCTGCAGGTTGTCGTCCATGGCGCCCGCACCGACGATGCACAGGGTGCCGCCGCGGCGGGTGTTCTCGTACGCGGTGCGGGCGGTGGCGGACTTGCCGACGACCTCGAAGACGTAGTCGAAGCCCTCGCCCGCGGTGATGCGGTTCTTGGCGTCGGCGAGCCCGTCGGGGGCGATGCCCTCGGTGGCGCCGAACCGCAGGGCCGCCTCGCGCCGGCTCTCGACCGGGTCGATGGCGACGATCTCGGCGGCGCCGAGCGCCCGCGCGCCCTGGATGACGCTGATGCCGACCCCGCCGCAGCCGATGACGGCGACCGAGGAACCGGCCTCCACCTTGGCGGTGTTGATGGCGGCGCCGATGCCGGTGGTGACGCCGCAGCCGATCAGCGCGGCGATCTCGTACGGCACGTCGTCCGGGATCGGGACGGCGCACAACGCGTCGACGACGACCTCCTCGGCGAAGGTGCCGGTGCCGGCGAAGCCGAAGACATCGCCGCCGGGGCGCTTGTAGTTGGGGGTGCCGGCGTTGAGGAAGCCGGCGATGCACAGCTGGGTCTGGCCGCGCTTGCAGGACGCACAGGCGCCGCAGGCCGGCAGCCAGCAGACCAGCACGCGGTCGCCCGCCTTGACGTTGGTGACGCCTTCGCCGACCTCGATGATCTCGCCGGCGCCTTCGTGGCCGGGCACGAACGGCGCGGGCTGCGGCAGCACGCCGCTCATCGCCGAGAGGTCGGAGTGACACAGTCCGGTCGCCCGGATGCGGATCCGCACCTTGCCGGGTCCGAATCCCACCGCCTCGATGTCGTCGACGACTTCGAGCTTGTCCTGGCCTATCTCCTGCTGGATTGCTGCGCGCACGGGGCGGCTCCCTTCGCGAGGTGCGGAATGGTGCGGGGTCCTGCGGGTGGTGCGGTGGTGCGCCGGCGGAGTTACGCGTGTTCGACGACCGTGTCCGCGAGGACCGGTGCGTCGTCCCGGTCGGCCGAGGTCGCCGACACCTGGATGCGGCCGTCCTCGCGCCACATCCGCACGCGCAGCGTCTCGCCGGGGAAGAAGATCCCGGCGAAGCGGGTGGAGTAGGCGCGGACCCGCGCCACATCGCCGTCGAGCATCGTGTCGACGACGGCCTTGAGGACGATCCCGTACGAGCACAGACCGTGCAGGATCGGCTTGTCGAAGCCGGCGACCTTGGCGAACTCGGGGTCCGCGTGCAGCGGGTTCCAGTCGCCGGAAAGCCGGTAGAGCAGCGCCTGGTCCTCGCGGGTGGTGATCTCGGCGGTGCGGTCCGGCTCCCGGCCGGGCGCCTCGGTCCGGACGGTGGGGCCGCGGTCGCCGCCGAAGCCGCCCTCGCCGCGGACGAAGATCTGGGTGTCGGCCGCCCACAACGGCCCCTCGTCGTCGGCGACTTCGGAGCGCAGCACGATGACGGCCGCCTTGCCCTTGTCGTACACAGCGGCGATCCGGCTGGTCTGCACGGCCTCCCCGGTGACCGGGATCGGGCGGTGCAGTTCGATGCGCTGGCCGCCGTGCAGCACGGCGGCGAGGTTCACGTCGATCCCGGGCGCGCTGAGCCCGCCCGCGGCGGCGAGGCTGCCGCCCGCGACGGTCACGAAGCTGGGCAGGACCTGCAGTCTGCTCTCCAGCGTGTAGCGCAGCTCGTCGGGATCGGTGGCGGGCCGGCCCGCGCCCACGCCCAGGTGGTAGAGCAGGACGTCCTTGTGGTCCCAGGCGAGGTCGGTGGTGCGGGGCTCGGCCGCGGTGGCCTTCGCGACGTCGATGGGCATGGTCCGGCTGGCTCCTTCGCCGTGGGGACAGGGACAGGCGCTGACCGGCGCGGGCGGGCGCCGGATACGGGCCGGCGGGCGCCGACGGCGGTGCCCGCGTGTCTTGGAGGACCCCGGCGCGACTGTCCGCACCGTCGGCCGCGCCGGGGTCGATCACGGACTGCTAGAACGTGTTCTAGCAGTGGCTCATGTATAACGCATCGCCCTGGGCCTGTGAATAGCTGACGCACCATCAGATCACACCACCGGTGACATTAGTCCCGGCCGACCCCGTACATTCCCCTCTGCCGAGGTCAGGGGCGCTCTCCGTACCGTCTACGGCATGACGACAACCATGGCGAGCGAGCCCGCGGTGCGGTTCTCCGGGGCGGTCAAGGCCTTCGGCGGCGTCCGCGCCGTGTACGGGATCGACCTGGATATCCGGCGCGGTGAGGCCGTGGCCCTGCTGGGCCGCAACGGGGCCGGGAAATCCACCGCGATCGGCCTGCTGCTGGGGCTGGACGCGCCGGACGCCGGCGAGGTGCGGCTGTTCGGCGGATACGCGGTCCTCTCTTACCGCCGGGGGGCGCGTACCGCATGATGTGGGCTGATCGACGCGGTGCAGGCGGGACGGGGAGTGGAACGGACATGGTCGACATGTGGGGGCGGCGGGCCTTCGGCGGGCGGGGTGACTGCGGTGGGAACGCGCCCCGGGACTTCGGCGAGGAGATCGACCGGATGAAGGGCCCGGACGGCGGGTCGCTCATCCCCTGGCTGCTGATGGCCAGCGGACCCGCCGTCGACGTGGCCACGGGCCAGGTGGCGTTCCCCTGGCTGGCCGGTCCCGGTCTCGCCGCGTTCTGCGTCCTCTACGTCTGCGCCGTCCGCGCCGGTTTCAGCGACCGCTTCAGGGGCGGCCCGGTACCGGTGCGGCTGCTGATCGCCCAGGCCGCCGGCACCCTCGCCCTCACCCTCGGCTACGGGGGCAACTGGCTGCTGCTCTTCCCGCTGCTGTCGCTGGCGTGCGGGGTCAGCGCCCGCGGCCGCCGGCTCGGCATCGTGCTGATCGGACTCAGCGCCTCGGCCGGGATCATCGCGGGGATGGTGCACCACGAGACCTTCTGGAACACCGCCACCCTCTCCTACGGCACCTTCCTGTCCGGCCTGGTCGTCTCGGTGATCCTCACCCTCTTCGACGCCGTCCGCATGCTCAAGGCCACCCGCCAGGAGCTGGCGCGCAGCGCGGTGGCGGAGGAGCGGATGCGCTTCTCCCGCGATCTGCACGATCTGCTCGGGCACACGCTCTCCGTCATCGTGGTCAAGTCCGAGGCCGCCCGCCGGCTCGCGCCGCGCGACATGGACGCCGCGCTCACCCAGGTCGCCGACATCGAGGCGGTCGGCCGGCAGGCCCTCACCGAGATCCGCGAGGCCGTCACCGGCTACCGCGAGGGCAGCCTGGCCACCGAGCTGGACCGGGCCCGGTCCGCGCTGTCCGCCTCCGACATCGAGGTCGTCGTGCTGGAATCCGGGCCGCCGCTGCCCCCGCAGGCCGAGGCCCTGCTGGGCTGGGTGGTCCGCGAGGGCGTCACCAACGTCGTACGGCACAGCGGCGCTTCCTCGTGCGAGATCGAGCTGCGCTCCGCCGGCGGAAGAGCCCGCCTGACGATCACCGACAACGGCTCCGGCGTAAGCTCGGCGACGGCTGCCACCACCACGGCGCACCGCATCGGCACCGGCCTCAAGGGCCTGTCGGAACGGCTCGCCGCGGCCGGCGGCTCCCTGGACTCGGGCCCGGCGCAGCGCCGCGGCTTCCAGGTGACCGCGGAACTGCCCGTCGAGGAGGAAAACGCCGCATGACCGACCCGATCCGGGTACTGCTCGCCGAGGACCAGGGCATGATGCGGGGCGCGCTGGCGCTCCTCCTGGACCTGGAGGACGACATCGAGGTCGTCGCCCAGGTGGCGGCCGGCGACCTGATCGTCGAGGCGGCGCTCGCCGCCCGGCCGGACATCGCGCTGCTCGACATCGAACTCCCCGGCCGCAGCGGCCTCGACGCCGCCGCCGACCTGCGCAAGCAACTGCCGTCCTGCCAGGTGCTGATACTCACCACCTTCGGCCGTCCGGGATATCTGCGCCGCGCGATGGAGGCGGGCGCCGCCGGCTTCCTGGTCAAGGACGGACCGGTCGAGGACCTCGCGGGCGCCATCCGCCGTGTCCTGGCCGGCGAACGCGTCGTCGACCCGGCCCTCGCGGCAGCCGCCCTGAGCGCCGGCCCGAGCCCGCTCACGGCCCGGGAGCAGGATGTGCTCAACGCGGCCGCCGACGGAGCGACCGTCTCCGACATCGCGGGCAAACTCCACCTCTCGGAGTCCACCGTCCGCAACTACCTCTCCTCGGCCATCGGCAAGACCGGCACCCGCAACCGCATGGAGGCCGTCCGCTCGGCCCGCCAGAACGGCTGGCTGTAGCCCCCTCGGTCGTTGTCAGCCGGCGCGGCGGGCACCGGCCGGCAGCAGGACGATCATGAGGGTGCCGACCAGCACCACCCCCGAGGCGACCAGGAACGCCGAGCTGTAACCCGAGGCGAGGGCCTGTTCCGCGGAGTCGCCTGCGGCGGTGCGGGAGCCGGTGTGCGACGCGGCGACGGTCGCGAGGACGGTCAGGCCGAGCGCCCCGCCGAGGGTGCGGGAGGTGTTGAGCAGACCGGAGACCAGGCCCTGGTCGGAGGGGTCGGCGCCGGTGGTGGCCGCGGTCGCGACGGGGGTCAGCAGCAGTCCGCCGCCGAGCGCCATCATGATGCCGGGCGCCAGGATCGTTCCGGCGAACGTGCCGTCGGGCGTCAGCCGGGACTGCCACACCATGCCGCCCGCCATGAGAACGCCGCCCAGCGCGCCGACCGTTCTGACACCCCACCGGCCCATCAGCCGGGGGGCGAGCTTCGAGCCGAGGATGATCGACAGGGTGTGCGGCAGAAAGCACAGCCCGGCGCGCAACGGGCTGTAGTGCAGCACGTTCTGCATGGAGAGGGTCAGGAAGTACCACATCGCGAACGATCCGGCGCTGGTCACCAGCAGCACGGAGTTGGCGGACGAGACCGAGCGGATCCGGAACAGCCCGAGCGGCATCAGCGGTTCCCGGGTCCGCGCCTGCACCGCGAGGAATCCGGCCAGCACCGCCAGTCCGCCGAGCAGCGGTACGAGCGAGTCAGGAGTGGTCCAGCCGTGCGATTCGGTCTGCGCGATGCCGTACGCGAGGGTGGCCATGCCCGCCGTCACGAGCACCGCGCCGGGCACGTCGAGCCGGCGGACGGTGCCGCCGCGGCTCTCCGGCAGCCACAGCACCGCGGCGATCAGCACGAGGACGCCGATCGGCACGTTCACCAGCAACACCCAGCGCCAGGACAGGTAGTTGGTGAGCAGCCCCCCGATCAGCCCGCCCGAGGCGCCGCCGGCCGCGCCGACCGCGCTCCAGGTGCCGATGGCGCGGGTCCTGGCCGGACCGGGTGGGAAGGCGGCGGTGAGAATCGTGAGGGTGGTCGGTGACAGCAGGGCCGCCCCGACGCCCTGCACCGCGCGGGCCGCGATCAGCAGCCACGGTGCGGTGGCGATCCCGCCCGCCAGGCTCGCCACCGCGAACAGCAGCAGCCCGGCGAGGAAGACCCGCTTTCTGCCGAAGAGATCGGCGGCCCGGCCGCCGAGCAGCAGGAATCCCGCGAACGTCAGCGCGTAGGCGTTGATCACCCATTGCAGACCGGCCTCGTGGAGTCCGAGGCCGGTCCGTATGGACGGCAGCGCGACATTCACCACCGAGACGTCCAGCACGACGAGGAACTGCCCGGCGCAGACGGCCGCGAGCACCGCCCAGGCGGGCGCGGCGGCCCGCTGTCGGCGGCTCGACTGCCATTTCCGTTCAGCCAGTTCACTCATGTCGGCCATGGTCCCCTCCCGGCCGCCGTTCGCGCACCGGGTTTGCGCGGCTCAGGCCCGGGGCGGCTGCCGGTCAGCCGGTCAGCTGGCCCGGGAGAGCCACGCGGTGGCGTTCAGGGCCAGGGCCGCGTTGGTGGCGGTGGAGTCGTTCCAGCCGTCGTAGAGGGTGTTGCCGGACTGGCCGGTGCCGTCGTCGATCGGGGAGCTGTCGCCCCAGACCGCGACCCGGCCGCTGCCGAAGGTACTGGTGGCGAAGAAGGCTCCGGTGGTGCCGGTGGGGCTGTAACCGGTGCGCCAGAGCAGGCCCTTGACGGCGGGGTTGTCGGACGGCTTGAGCGTGAAGGTGGTGCCGCTGGCGATCAGGCTCTTGGTCACCTTGCCGAAGGTTCCGTTGAGCACCGGGTTGGCGCTGTCGTTGATCGCCGCCGGGTGGTCGGAGCTGATGCTGAGCTTGTCGACGGAGAAGCCGAACGGGTCGGTGCTGTCGACGGTGTTGTTGGACATCAGATCGTTGATGATCTTGGGCGAGTCGGCACCGTCGTTGTTGCGGTCGGAACCGTTGTGGTCCGAGATCAGGAAGAGCCCGCCACCGTTCTTCACGAAGGTCATCACCGCGGTCTTCTCCGCCGCGGTGAGCAGGATGTTGGGCTCCGGCAGCACGAAGGTGTCGAAGTTCGCCAGGTCCGTCGCGGCGGACGTCCCGTAGGTGATCCTCCCGCCCGACGGCAGCGTCTTGAGGGAGTAGCCACCGGTCTTCTGGAGCGCCACGCCCCAGGACGAGAGGGCGCCGGTCCAGTCCTTGTCGGTCTTGGGCGCGGAGTTCTGGCCCAGCGGGTCGGGCTGGCTGGTGCCGATGATCCAGTCGGCGTTGCCGGCCGTCTCGGCGTGGGCGTTGTCGAACAGGACGCGGTGGGGGGTGGCCGCGTGGGCGCCGTGCGCGGTCGCCGTCTGGACGGCGGTGCCCGCGACGAGGGCGCCGAGAACGGCGAGAGCGCTGGTGATGCGGCGTCGGGAACTGCTGCGTACAAGCATCCGGCGTACCTCCGTGGGGGGTGGGAGAGGTCGTGCGGTCGCCAAGTCTGCGCGCGTAGAACGTCGTGTGGGGAACGACCGGGCAACGCACCATTGAACGGTACATGCCACGATCGCCCCCAACAACGGCCCCACGCGCCCCATCCGCGCATCCGACCGCACCCGCCGACCGCACCCGCGACGGCACCCGGAACGGTCAGCCGGCGGGCCGCCGCAGCAGGGTGACGACCGCGGCGCCGCCCAGCCCGATGTTGTGCGCGAGGCCGGCCCGGGCCCCTTCGACCTGCCGCGGTCCCGCCTCGCCCCGCAGCTGCCAGACCAGTTCGGCGGCCTGGGCCAGCCCGGTGGCGCCGAGCGGATGGCCCTTCGAGATCAGACCGCCGGACGGATTGACGACCCAGCGCCCGCCATACGTGGTGGCCCCGTCGCCGATGAGCTTGCCGGACTCCCCCTCGCCGCACATGCCGAGCGCCTCGTACGTCAGCAACTCGTTGATGGAGAAGCAGTCATGGAGCTCAATGACGTCGACATCCTCGATCCCCAGCCCGGACTCCTCGTAGACCGCGTGCGCCGCCGCCCGCGACATCGGCTTGCCCACCACATCGATGCACGAGCCCGACGAGAAGCTCTCGCCGGTGTCCGTGGTCATCGCCTGGCCGGCGATCTCCACGGCCCGGTCCTCCAGCCCGTGCTCGCGCACGAAGCGCTCCGAGACCACCACCGCGGCGGCCGCGCCGTCCGAGGTCGGCGAGCACTGCAGCTTGGTCAGCGGGGAGTGGATGGTCCTGGCGGCCAGGATCTCCTCGACGGTGTACACGTCCTGGAACTGGGCGTTGGGGTTGTTCGCCGAGTGCCCGTGGTTCTTCGCGCCGACCCCCGCCAGTTGCTCCGCCGTCGTGCCGTAGCGCTCCATGTGCTCCCGCGCGGCGTTGCCGAAGATCTGGGCGGTCGGCGGGGTCATCTCGAAGCCGTGCTTCGCCGCCATCACCCCGTAGTGCCGGGCGACCGGCGAGGTCGCGAAGTCACCGCCGCTGGAACCGGCACCCAGCGCGCCCTTGGTCATCTTCTCGAAGCCGAGCGCCAGCACGCAGTCGTTGAGACCGCCCGCCACGAACTGCCGGGCCATCATCAGCGCGGTGGAACCCGTGGCGCAGTTGTTGTTGACGTTGTAGACCGGCACCCCGCTGAGCCCCAGCTCGTACACCGCCCGCTGGCCCGCCGTGGACGCCTGGTAGCAGTACCCGACCGGCACCTGTTCCACGAGGTCGTACGGAATCCCGGCGTCGGCAAGGGCCGCGGTCCCCGCCTCCTTCGCCATGTCCCAGTACTGCCAGTCACGGGTCTCGGGCTTCTCGAACTTCGTCATGCCGACGCCGACGACGAAGACCTTGCTGGTCATGCGTTCTCCTTCAGTCACGGGTTCAGTCACGGGGGAGGCCGAGGATCCGCTCGGCGACGACATTGAGCTGCACCTGCGTGGTACCGCCCGCGATGGTCAGGCAGCGCGCCATCAGGAATCCGTGCAGGGCGCGTTCGTCCGTGACGCCCTCCGGGCCGAGCAGTTCCAGTGCCAGCTCGGCGATGCGCTGCTGGTGCGGGGTCTGGACGAGCTTGCGCACCGAGGCACCGGCGCCCGGCTCCAGGCCCGAGACCTGCTGCAACGTGGTCCGCAGGCCGATGCAGGCCAGCGCGTGCGCCTCGACGAGCAGCCCGCCGAGCCGGTCGCGCACCACCTCGCCCGCCGCGCCGGCCCGCCCGATCAGCGCCTCGAGACCGGTGTCGAAGGCCACCTGGTCCGCCATGTGCACCCGCTCGTTGCCGAGCGTGTTGCGGGCCACCCGCCAGCCGCCGTCCACCTCCCCGACGACCGCGTCGCCGGGCAGCACGACATCGTCGAAGTACACCTCGTTGAACAACGAGTCGCCGGTGATCTCCTTCAGCGGCCGGATGTCGATACCGGGCGTGTTCTTCATGTCCACCACGAAGTACGTCAGGCCCTTGTGCTTGGGCGCCGCCGGATCCGTCCTGGCCAGCAGGATCCCGAAGTCCGACCACTGGGCGGCCGACGTCCACACCTTCTGCCCGTTGACCTTCCACCGGCCGTCCGGCAGCCGCTCCGCCCGGGTCCGCAGCGACGCCAGGTCGGAACCGGCGCCCGGCTCCGAGAACAGCTGGCACCACAGCGCCTCGCCGCGCAGCGTGCGCGGCACATAGCGGTCCCGCTGCTCCTGGCTGCCGTGCGCGATCAGGGACGGCACCACCCAGGTGGCGATCCCCAGATCGCTCACCTTCACCCCGGCCGCCCGCAGCTCCAGCTGCACCGCCAACTGCTGCACGGGCCCGGCGCCCAGCCCGTACGGCGCCGGCAGATACGGCGCCGCGTACCCGGTGGGAGCCAGCGCCTCGCGCGCCGCGGCCGGATCGAGCCCCGCGGCTGCCGCCACCACCGCCCGCGCCCGCTCCCGGTAGGTCTCCGCCTCCTCGGGCAGATCGAGCCGCAGCTCCCGCCGGACCCCCTCCTCCGCCAGCTCCGCCACCCGCAGCCGGTAGGTGTGCCCCGCCCCGAGCAACTGCCGCACGGCGGTGGCCCGCCGCAGATACAGATGCGCGTCGTGCTCCCAGGTGAAGCCGATGCCGCCCAGGATCTGGATGCAGTCCTTGGCGCAGCCGAAGGCCGCCTCGACCGCGGCGGCCGCCGCCATCGCGGCCGTCAGCGGCAGTACGTCACGCGCCGCGTCCCAGGTCAGCGCCCGCGCCTGCTCGACCCGTACGAGCATCTCCGCACACGCGTGCTTCACCGCCTGGAACTGCCCGATGGGCCGCCCGAACTGCTCACGCACCTTCGCGTACTCGGTGGCCGTACGCAGCGCCCAGCCCGCGATCCCGCACGCCTCGGCGGCGAACAGCACCCGGGCGAGATCCTCCACCGACCCGGGCTCGATCCCCAGCACCCGCTCGGGCGGCACCACCACCCGCCGCGCGACCACCTCGGCGGTGCGCCGCGTCGGATCGGCACCGGGTTTCTCCCGCACGTCCAGCGCCGCGGCGTCCACCGCCATCCACACCGCACCGGCCCGCAGCAGGATCAGCCCGGCCTCCGCCCCACCGAGCACCGGCGGAGCGGTGCCGTCCAGTACGTACCCGCCGCCCTCCGACGGCTCGGCCGTCATCGACCCCGCGCCCAGCGCGACCGCCGCGATCCTGCTGCCGTCCGCCAGCCCGGGCAGCAGCGCCTTGCCCTCCGCGGCCCGCGCCAGTACGGCTGCCGCCAGCACGGTGGGCAGGAACGGCCCCGGCAGACAGACCGCCCCGAGCTCCTCCAGCACGACCGCCAGATCCAGCAGCCCGCCGCCGCCCCCGCCGAACTCCTCCGGCAGATGCACCCCCGACAACCCCTGCGCGGCCACCTCCCCCCACCACACGGGCGCCCCCGCGCCCGGGCCCACCTCCAGCGCTGCGCGCACGGCTTCGGGGGGAACAGCACGCCCCGCCCACCCGCGGGTGGCTGCCGCCAACTCGTGGTGCTCTTCGGTGATTCCGATGCCCATGCGGACGGATACTAGAACGTGTTCCATTCTGACGGAAGGTCAGAAACGGCTTCGCCTCCGGCGAGGTTCAGCCGGAAGCCCACCCGCGGCACCGTTGCGCCTGCGGCGGGCTTTCGCCCACCCACCCGCCCTCTTGCCTACCGGCAGGGTTGGCACCCCGCGACACCGCTGCGCCTGCGGCGAGCCGCGCCGCCTCCGGCGGGGGCCGGTACGTCAGCGCCCGCGGCACCGCTGCGCCTGCGGCGGGCTTTCCCCACCCGCCCGCCCCTTCCGCCTGACCGGCGGGGCACGCCGAGGCGTCGGCAACGAGCAGGCCCGCTGCGCCTGCGGCGCGTTCGCCCACCCACCCCGTCCCCCGCCGGGGGTTCGCGGCCCGCCGATGGGAAGGCAGGGGCAGCCACCCCCGCCGCCTGGACGGGAGGGGGACGGGGCCGCAGGGGAGGGGTTCGAAATGCTGCCGAGCTATTTGTGAGCCGCTGGGGCACCCCCGGCCGAAGGTTGGGGGACCGTAAATATACGATTCCGGACCCCTCCCCCGGAGGACCCGGCCCCCGCACCCCCCAACCCACCTGGCAGGATGCCCGGACGCGACCGAACACCTACCCGAAGGCGGCAGCTCATGGCCCACCCCGACCCCCGCGTCCAAGCCGCCTTCGAGGCCGCCAAGGGGTTCATGCCGCTCGACGAAGGGCTCGCGCTCCACGACGCCGCCACCGACGCCGCCGCGCGCCTCCCCGGGCTGCCCCTCCTCGAAGTGGGGACGTACTGCGGTCGCTCCACCATCCTGCTCGCCGACGCGGCCCGAGCGGCCCGCACCGTGGCCGTCACCGTCGACCACCACCGCGGCAGCGAAGAGCAGCAGCCCGGCTGGGAGTACCACGACAAGGACCTCGTCGACCCCGAGGTCGGCCTGATGGACACCCTGCCGACCTTCCGAAGGACCCTGCACGCGGCCGGCTTCGAGGACGACGTCATCGCCATCGCCGGCCGCTCCCCCCGGGTCGCCGCGACCTGGGGCAAGCCCCTCGCCCTGGTCTTCATCGACGGCGGTCACACCGACGAGCACGCCACCGCGGACTACGAGGGCTGGGCCCCGCACGTGGCGCCGGACGGCGTGCTCGTCGTGCACGACGTGTTCCCGGACCCGGCGGACGGCGGCCAGGCGCCGTACCGGGTGTACCGGCGGGCGCTGGACTCCGGAGCATTCACGGAGGTGTCCGTGACGCGTTCGCTGCGCGTCCTGCGGCGCACCGGCACCGGGATCTAAGACGGAGACGGGGACCCGAAACGGGGATCCGGGACGGCCGCCGCCGGCGGCCGATAGCATCGGAAGCGTGTTCAGCGACGAGTCGAGGATGAGCGGCAGGACCGGCGCCGTGGTCATTTCCGTGGCCGCGTTGGTGCCCACCTGCTTCGCGGGCTGGCTCGTGTACCAGTCGATGCACGGGCCGGGCGGCGACGACGGGGCCCAGCGGGTGCTGCCCCTGCCGTCGACGTCGGCCCTGGCGGACCCGAGCGAGCAGACGGACGGCAAGGCCGGGTCCCCGACGTCGCGGACGTCAGGGACGTCGGGGCAACCGTCGTCGACGGATCCGCAGCGGAAGGCGTTCGGTACGTCCCCCACGAAGGGGACGCCCGCCGCCCCGGCCGCCGCACTCCCGCTCAGCGGGAAGACCGTCGTCATCGACCCGGGGCACAACACGAACAACGTCAACCACACCGCGGACATCAACCGGCTCGTCGATATCGGGACGACTCGCAAGGAATGCGACACGACCGGCACGTCCACCAACAGTGGATACGCCGAAGCGTCGTTCAGCCTCGATGTCTCCCGGCGGGTCCGCACCCTGCTCGCCGAGCGCGGGGCGAAGGTGCGGCTGACGCAGGACGGCGACCGGTCGTTCGGACCGTGCATCGACGAGCGGGCGCGGATCGGCAACGAGGCGCACGCGGATGCGGCCGTCTCCGTTCACGGGGACGGCTCGGCGGCGGGGAATCGCGGATTCCATGTGATCACCCCGGCGTCCCTGCACGCGGGGGCCGCCGACACCCGGCCCATCGTGGCGCCGTCCGGTCTGCTCGGTGCGGCACTGAAGTCGCACTTCGCGACCGACACGGGCTCGGCACCCGCGAACTATCTGGCGGACGGCACGGGGCTGATGGCCCGCAGCGATCTGGGCGGGCTCAATCTCTCGACCGTCCCCAAAGTGCTCATCGAGTGCGGCAACATGCGGGACGCGCAGGACGCGGCGAAGTTCACCGATCCGAAGTGGCGGCAGCGTGCGGCGGAGGGCATCGCTGACGGTATTACGGCATTCCTCCAAGGGAAGAGGTGACCAACCGGTAGCCATTCGGCGCCGATTGCGCACCAGTTGCCGCACCCGGCTCACCGCTTGCGGACCACACCCTTACGATAGGGGGCCACTCCCCGCGCCTCGCCCCTGAACTGGCAGAGAGCGCTGCGCGTACCGGCGACAGCGACGAAGACACCGAGACCGACAAAGGACCTTACGTGAACATCCGCTCCCTGTCCCGAGGAGACGGCGCGGTGATCGGAGCAGCGGCGCTGCTGCTGATCGCTTCGTTCCTGCCGTTCTTCTCCTTCGATAGCGCAGGCTCCGACAAGACGGTCAGCACATGGAGCGCGGCACTGTTCCCGCTGCTGCCGACCGTGACCCTCGCCGCGCTGGCGGCCGCGGGCCTGATCGTCGCCGGCCGGGCGATGGTGCCCGCGGGCCGTCAGGTGGTTGGGCTGACCCTGGAGCAGTGGGGCACCGCGCTGGCGGTCTTCGTCGGCTGGTCGGCGCTGTGGTCGGCGTTCTCCACCGTCATCCCGGACCTCGGTGGCGGCGCCAACAACGACGGCGTCAGCAAGGGCGTCGGCGCTTGGCTGACGCTCGTCTTCGGCATCGCGCTCGCGGTCGTCGCCGTGCTGTCGTCCCGCATTCCGGCGCTGCAGGCCCCGCTCATGGGCGCCCCGAAGCAGCCGCAGCCGTACGGTGGCGCGCCCTACGGTGCGCCGCAGCCGGGTCTTGGCCAGCCGGGCATGCCGCAGCCGGGCATGCCGCAGCCGGGTGGCTACGGCTACCCCGGTGCTCCGGCGCCCGACCCGTCGTTCGGCGGACAGCCGCAGCCCCAGCCGCACGCCTTCGGCGGCCAGGCCCCGGCTCCCGCCCCGGCTCCGCAGTCCCAGCAGCCGGCGCAGGGCCAGCCGCCGCAGTCCGGTTCCTCGGACTTCACGGCGTTCTGGTTCGCGGTGCCGGTGCCGCGTCCGCTGTTCGCGGAGGACGGTTCGCCGACGCCGATCGCCGAGCTGGCGCCGGGTACGTGGTACCTGGCGGTGGAGCAGCGGGGTGCGGCGCTGATCGCGCAGACCCAGGACGGCCGGCGTGGCGTGCTGCAGGACACGAGCGGTATTCAGCGCGGCTGACGTTCACGGCTGACGGCAGCATCTGCGGATGCGAGGTGGCCGTCCCTCGTCGTGCTTTGTGAGCCCCCGCCCGGATTCCGGGTGGGGGCTCACGCGTCTTTCGCCGTCCCTGTCCGTGCCGTACAGTCCTGATCTGACGCATCGTCAGATGGGGTGAAGGGGCGGCGCCATGAGGCTCGGGCTGGCACTCGGCTATTGGGGGCGTGGGCCCCGTGCGCGTGATGTGGAACTCGCGCAGGAGGCCGAGCGCCTCGGGTACGACTCCGTGTGGACCGCCGAGGCGTGGGGGTCGGACGCTTTCACTCCGCTGACCTGGATCGCGGCGCACACGTCGCGGATCAAGCTGGGGACGGGCATCGCGCAGATGGCTGCCCGCTCCCCCACCGCCACCGCGATGCACGCGCTCACCCTGGACCATCTCTCCGGTGGCCGGATGATGCTGGGGCTCGGGCTGTCCGGGCCGCAGGTGGTCGAGGGGTGGTACGGGCGGCCGTTCCCGAAGAGCCCGTTGACCGCGACCCGCGAGTACGTGGACGTTCTGCGGCAGGTCTTCCGGCGGGAGGGGCCGGTCGAGCTCGCAGGGCGGTTCCACAGTCATCCGTACTCCGGCGAGGACGGTACGGGGCTCGGCAAGGCGCTCAAGCCGATCACCCATCCGCTCCGGGCCGATCTGCCGATCCTGCTCGGCGCCGAGGGTCCGAAGAACATCGCCCAGACGACCCGCATCGCGGACGGCTGGATGCCGCTGTACTGGTCGCCGATGCGTACCGATGTCTATGAGCTGTCGCTGGCCGAGGCTCCCAAGGACTTCATGGTCGCGCCCCTGGTACGGGCCCAGGTGTGCGACGACGTGGCCGAGGGGCTGCTGCCGGTCAAGGCGATGCTCGGCTTCTACATCGGCGGGATGGGCGCCCAGGCGAAGAACTTCCATGCCGACCTGATGGCCCGGATGGGGTACGAGGAGGAGGCGCGGCACATCCAGCGGCTCTTCCTGGACGGGCGCCGGGAGGAGGCGGTGCTGGCCGTCCCGGATGCCTTCGCCGACGAGATCTCGCTGGTCGGGCCGCGGGAGCGGATCGCGGAGCGGCTGGAGCTGTGGCGGTCGGGGCCGGTCACCGACCTGCTGGTGACCGCGCCCGATCCGGACACGCTGCGTGTGCTCGCCGAGTTGAACAGCTAGCGGAACCTAGCCCCCTAGCTGACCTGCCGACGGGATCTGGTCCTTGACCTCGGCGCCCGCCTGCTTGCCCGCCTCCTTCACCCCGTCGATCGTCTTCTGGAACGTGCTGACCACGTCGTCCGTCGAATCGCCCTTGCGCAGCTTGCTGGGCAGGTCCTTGAGGGCGTCGATGCCGGCGGTCAGCGGGGCCACCAGCTTGGAGAGCGTGGGGTCGCCCTTGGCGTTGTCCGCCGCGGCCTTGAGCCGGTTGTAGGCGAACGCCCCGGCCAGACCCGCCTTGACCAGCGCGAACGTCCGGCCGTCCGCGCCCTTCTTGAACGTCCCGGCGCGGTACGGCTTGATGATCCACTGATAGGTGGCGCCCGCCGCGAGCCCGGCGTTCGCGACGAAGCGGGTCTTGGCGAGCTTCTGCTTCTCGGCCGTGGTCGAGGCCGTCGGGCTGCCGGACACCTCGGTCTTCGCCTTGTCGTTGCACGCGGTCGTCGCGGTGAGGAGCGCGCCGCAGAGCAGCAGCGCGGTCAGCAGGCGGCGCAAGGGGATGCCGTTCGGCACGGTCGACCTCCGAGGACGTACGGGGCACACGTCCTCGCAGGATCACCCGGCCGGCACACCCCCGCCACTCGGGCCGCCGGAACCGCCGCACGGATCATCGGCGGCCGTCCGGGCCGTTCAGAACGCCGTACGGGCCAGCCAGTGGTCCAGCAGCTCGCGGTCGCCGAGCACCTGCACGCGGTCGCTGTCCAGCGGCAGCCGCCGGTAGAAGGCGAGCAGCAGGTCGGTGAGGGGAGCGCGCAGCGCCACGTCGCCCTTGGCGTGCTCGCGCCGCCAGGTGACGGATTCCGGGCCGCGTTCGATCACCCATTCGGCGACCAGTCCGGCCGGGCTGTCGGTGGCGTGCAGGTGCAGGGTCTGTCCGTGGCCGCGCAGTTCCGCGAGCTCCGGGGTCTGCTCGACGGCGAACGGATCGGTGATGATCTCCAGCCACTCGTCGATCGCGTCGGCGGCCAGCTCGGCCGGCGCGTGGTACTCGCTCCAGGTGGCCAGCGCGGCGTCCGCCCGGTGCACCAGGGTCTCCAGGACCATCCGGCGGGCCCAGAAGCCGGCTTGCTGCGGCCGCGCCCAGGTCCAGACCGGCAGTTCGGGGCCGGACTCGCGCAGCGTGGCGGCGAACCGCTCGGCGCCCTCGGCCAGCCAGCTGTCGAGCTTCTCGCCGGCGGGTGCCTCGTAGTCCGGCACCTGGTTCTCGGGGAGGTACTTCTCGGCCCTGGTGCCGACGATCGTCTCCGCCCAGCGGTGCGCCTGGCCGACGTGGGCCGCCAGTTCGTGCAGGGTCCAGCCCGGGCAGGTCGGCACCTTGGCGCCGGGGTCGGAACCGCGGAGTGTGTCACGCAGCCGGGCGGTCTCCTCGACGATCGCCGTGCAGTACGCCTCGTGCTCCAGCCAGGCCATGCGCCGCCATCCCTCGTCTACTTCATATCGAAAGGATTTTCCACCAGCAGTTTCAACCAGCCTAACGGGGCAAGGCGAGGGCTATGTCCAGACGCTACCGAGGCAATCCCGCAGCGGCGATCATTCTGATCGTCGCAGATGTCGCGGCCCTGATCCTGATCCTGTGGATACTCATGTATCTGCTCGACGCCAACAAGGCCAACGACCTGGTCAACTGGATCCACAATTCGGCGAATTGGCTCGCGGGCTGGTCCCTCGACCTGTTCACCATGGATTCGGACAAACTCCGCACCGTGCTGAACTACGGCCTTCCGGCCGTGGTCTACCTGGTCATCGGCCATGCCGTGGCCGGCCGGGTCAATCGGGCCTGATCCGGCAGCACGGAAGAAACCGGCCGAACGGCAGGCCGCCAGGGCCCGGCCACGCCCTGGCGGCAAGGTCTCCTGACAGCACGGCCGTACGGTCCTAGCAGCAGCCCGCGTCGTCCGGAGCCAGGCCGATCGGGAGCCGCTCGCCCCCGAAGACCGCGGTGGTCGCCTCGTCCCCCCCGAGCGCGGCCACCGCGAGCAGCAGTGCGCCGGCCGTCCAGGAAGTACGTTCCTCCGGCCAGACGGCGTCGTCGTCGTAGACGTAGCCCGTCCAGTACATCCCGTCGTCCCCGGTGCGCAGGTGCTGGATGTCGGCGAGGATCTCCACAGCGCGGTCGGACTCGCCCATCGCCCACAGGGCGAGGGCGAGTTCCGCGCTCTCCCCGCCGGTGACCCAGGGCCGGTCCGAGACGCAGCGGACCCCGAGGCCGGGCACCACGAAGGTCTCCCAGAGCGCCTCGATGCGTTCCTTGGCGGCCGGGCCACGCAGCGCGGTACCGAGGACCGGGTAGTACCAGTCCATGGAGAAGCGCCCCTTGTCGAGGAAGCGCTCGGGGTGGTGCAGCACGGCGTGGCCGAGCAGGCCGGTCGCCAGCTCCCAGTCGGGCTGCGGCTCCTCGCGGTAGTCCGCGACGGCCAGCGCGCAGCGCAGCGCCTGGTAGATCGAGGACGAGCCGGTGAGCAGCGCCTCTTCGGGGAAGCCGCCGTCGTCGTCGCGCTTCCAGGCGATCTGGCCGCCGGGCAGCTGGAGCGCGAGCACGAACTCCACGGCGGCGTAGAGGGTCGGCCACAGCCGTTCCAGGAAGGCGTCGTCGCCCGTGGACAGGTAGTGGTGCCAGATGCCCACGGCCACGTACGCGACGAAGTTGGTCTCGCGGGTCCGGTCGAGGGGCTCGCCCGGCGCGACGGCCGCGTCCGCGCCGGGTACGTCTCCGGCGTACGAGTAGGACGCGTACCAGGAGCCGTCGGTGTTCTGCCGGTCGGCGAGCCAGCGGTACGCGGCCTCGGCGCGGCCGTGTTCGCCCGCCGCGTCCAGAGCCATGGCCGCCTCGACGTGGTCCCACGGGTCGAGGTGCCCGCCGGTGAACCACGGTATGGCGCCGTCGGCCCGCTGGATCGCGGAGATGCCGGCCACGGTCAGTTCGGCCTGCTCGGCGGTGAGGACTCCGGGCAGGACGAGGTGTTCGGTGCGCCCCGGACTCGTCACGCGTCCACCCGCGCATCCAGCACGGGGGTGTGCGGCTTGGTGGCGTAGGCCACGAAGCTCTTGCCGATCAGCGGGTTGAGGGCCTGCTCGGCGACCTTGGTGGCCAGCGGCTTCTTCATGATGTCCCAGACCAGGAGCTTGTGGTACAGCTTCACCGGCAGGGCCTTGTCGTTGTCGACGCCGACGGCGCACTTGATCCACCAGTACGGGGAGTGCAGTCCGTGTGCGTGGTGGGTGCCGTAGGGCTGGAGGCCGGCCTCGCGCATCTTGCCGAGCAGTTCGTCGCCCCGGTAGATGCGGATGTGGCCGCCCTCGACCTCGTGGTAGGCGTCGGAGAGCGCCCAGCAGATCTTCTCCGGGCCGAAGCGCGGCACCGTGATCGCTATCCGGCCGCCGGGCCGCAGCACCCGCACCATCTCGGCGAGTACGCCCTTGTCGTCCGGGATGTGCTCCATGACCTCGGAGATGATCACGACGTCGAAGCTGTCGTCGGGGAACGGCAGTTGGAGCGCGTCACCCTCCATCGCGACGGCGGACGCGCCGGCCGGGGCCTCGCCCTCCGCCTTCATCGCCGCGAACCACTTGGCGACCTCGCGGATCTCGTCGCCGTTGCGGTCCAGGGCGACGACATTGGCGCCGCGCCGGTAGCACTCGAAGGCGTGCCTTCCGGCGCCGCAGCCCAGGTCGAGGACCCGGTCGCCAGGGGCGAGCGGGAAACGGGAGAAGTCGACGGTCAGCACGGAGCCTCTGCTTTCGTCCGGTGGGTCGGGGCGGGGGCGGCGGACTGGGCGGCGATCGCCGCTCGGTAGTGCTCGGCCGTGCCGATGGCGGCCTGTTCCCAGGTGAAGCGGCTGAGGACGCGCTGCCGGCCGGCCACGCCGAGGCGGCGCCGGAGGTCCGCGTCCCCGAGCAGCCGGCCCAGGGCGGTGGCGAGCGCGCCGGCGTCACCGGGCGGTACGGCGAGACAGGTCTCGCCGTCGGTCCCGGCGACCTCGGGGATCGCGCCTCCGGTGGTGGCGACCAGCGGGGTGCCGGTGGCCATCGCCTCGGCGGCGGGCAGCGAGAAGCCTTCGTAGAGCGAGGGAACGCAGGCGACCTCGGCACCGCGGATGAGGTCGACGAGTTCGGCGTCGGTGATGCCCTTGACGAAGTCGATGGCGCCTTCGAGGCCGAACCGGGTGATGGCGGCGGCGACCGGCCCGTCCTCGGCGCGCTTGCCGACGACGACGAGATGCGCGTCGGGTCGCTCCGCGCGGAGCTTGGCGAGCGCTTCGACGAGGTGGACCAGGCCCTTCAGCGGCACATCGGCGCTGGAGGTGGTGACGATGCGGCCGGGGATCTCGGGCACCGAGGCGTCCGGCGAGAAGAGCCGGGTGTCGGCGCCGATGTGGACGACGTGGACGCGGTCCTCCCGCACCCCCAGGTCCTCCACGATCTCGGCGCGGGAGGAGCCGGAGACGGTCAGCACGGACGGCAGCCGGCGCGCGACGCGCTTCTGCATCTGGGTGAAGCCGTACCAGCGGCGCACCGACAGCCGGCGCTTCCAGTCGGGCGCCGCGGCCAGGTCCAGCCGCCGGTCGACGGTGATCGGGTGGTGGATCGTGGTGACCAGCGGGGTGCCGAGCCCGAGCAGCCCGTAGCCGAGCGTCTGGTTGTCGTGGATCACGTCGAACTCGCCGCGCCGGGCCGCCAGGTGGCGCCGGGCGCGCAGCGAGAACGTCAGCGGCTCGGGGAAGCCACCGGTCCACATCGTGCCGACCTCGACCGCGTCGATCCAGTCGCGGTACTCGCCGAGCCGGGGATTGCGGAACGGGTCCGGCTGCCGGTACAGGTCCAGGCTGGGCAGCTCGGTGAGGGTCACTCCGGCACCGACGGCGTCGAGCACCGGATAGGGCTGGGCGCCGATCACCTCGACGGTGTGGCCGAGCCGGGCGAGCTCACGGGAGAGATGGCGTACGTAGACGCCCTGGCCCCCGCAGAAGGGGTTCCCCTTGTAGGTGAGCAGCGCGATCCGTAGTGGCATGGCCTCAACGGTCACTCCCGGCCCCCTTCTCACTCACTTCCGCCGGAGCGTAACCGGTCGCGCTAATCTAGAACAAGTTTCAGACTCGAACGTTCAGAACCGAATCTACCGGCAGCGGCACGGCCCCGAATGAGGCGGACCAGGTGATTCGCACCACGACATCTGTCCTGCCATCATGCAACGCAGTGCCACGGTGACCGCGGATTACGGATGGAATGTCACGGAATGGGACATATGACAACAGAACCCAAGCCGCCGACTCCGTCGTCGCCCCTGCTGACCGAACGTCAGGAGGCGCGCCGCCGTCGCATCCTGCACGCCAGCGCGCAGCTCGCCTGCCGCGGCGGTTTCGACGCGGTGCAGATGCGTGAGGTCGCCGAGAACTCGGGCGTCGCGCTCGGCACGCTCTACCGCTACTTCCCGTCCAAGATCCATCTGCTGGTCGCCACCATGCAGGACCAGCTCGGCCAGATGCACGAGACGCTGCGCAAGCGTCCGCCGGTCACCGCCGAGCCGGCCGACCGGGTCGCCGAGACGCTGATGCGCGCCTTCCGCGCGATGCAGCGCGAACCGCATCTGGCCGACGCGATGGTGCGCGCCCTGACGTTCGCCGACCGTTCCGTGAGCCCCGAGGTCGACACCGTCTCCCGGCTCACCACCGCGATCATCCTGGACGCGATGGGCCTGGACGGCCCGCCCACCGCCGACCAGCTCTCCGCGGTCCGGGTGATCGAGCACACCTGGCACTCGGCCCTGGTGACCTGGCTCTCCGGCCGCGCCTCCATCGCGCAGGTGAAGATAGACATCGAAACCGTGTGCCGGCTGATCGACCTGACGGCGCCGGAGCGGCGCGGCTGAAAAAGGCGCCTCAGGAACGGCACGCCCGGGACCTGGCGATACCGGCCGGTGGGATGTGCCGGAGGCACCCCCAGGTGGCCCCTGTCGCACGCACATTCCCAGCGTGCGGGGGGCACATGGGCGCACGGAATGCGCCTCCGTGCATCTCCTTGGCCGGATTGCGGGGCCATCCCTGACGACTTCGCGGGTACGAATGGGGTTGCTCGCACGGTCCGGTCCACGGGGTTCTCGAAGGGGCAAATGTGATCCGGGTTTTACTAGTACATGACACATGGCTGATGCGATCCGCGCTCGCGGCGCTGCTGGGCAGGGAACACGACATCGAGGTGGTGGCCACGCCATGGCGCAACGCACCGAGACGCGCTCGGTCGTTACGGCCTCAAGTGTGTGTGGTCGACGTCGAGTGTCCTGGTGCCGAACACGGCAACGTGGCCCAACTGACGGAGTTACAGGACTACGCGGTCGGCCAGGAATGTGCCCTGCTCGTCCTGGCCACCGCGAGCCGCCCGGGTCTGCTGCGCCGCGCGTCGCAGGCGCGTGCGCTGGGGTTCGTCAACAAGGACGCACCGCCGGAGGAACTGGTCCGTGGGATCAGGAGAGTCGCTACGGGGGAACGTTTCGTCGACAATTCGCTCGCTTTTGATTTCCTGCAGGCCGCCGACATTCCGCTGACCCCCCGCGAGTTGAGCGTGCTGTCACTCGCCGCCGAGGGCGCGTCCATCGGCGAGATCGCCCGCGTCCTGCACCTGTGCAACGGCACCGTGCGCAACTACATGGCCGCGATCACCCGCAAGACGGGCGCCCGGAACCGGGTCGACGCCATACGAATATCCCGGGTGGCCGGCTGGCTCTGACCAGTTCCCGACCAGGTCCCGGTAGAGCGCGGACCGCTCCAGGAGCTCCTCGTGGCCGCCGCAGACCGTATGCGTGCCGTCCATGACCAGCACCTGGTCCGCGCGCCGCGCCGAGCTGATGCGGTGCGCGATCACGATCAGCGCTCCGCCGCCGGGGCGGAGCGCGAAGGCCCGTTCCGCACGGGCCTCCGCCGCCGGGTCGAGATAGCAGGTCGCCTCGTCCAGCAGCACCAGCGGCGCGGGCGACAGATACGCGCGGGTCAGCGCCAGCAGCTGCCGCTCCCCCTGGGACAACGTGCCCGGCTCGGCGATGCCGTCCAACCCGCCCATCCGGTCCAGCAGTTCCGACATCCCGACGGCCCCGGCCGCCGCGCACAGCCGGCTGTCGGGGACCGGCTCGGGACCCGGGCACAGGTAGGACAGGTTGTCGCGGACGCTTCCGGCGAAGACGTACGCCTCCTGCGGGATCAGCACCCGCATCCCCGGCAGTTCGGTGGCCGGCTGCTCCCGCAGCGGCCGGCCACCGAGTTCCACCACACCCGCACCCGGGTGCAGCAGCCCCCCGATGAGCCCCGCGAGGGTCGACTTGCCGATCCCGCTCGGCCCGACGACCGCCAGATGGCAGCCGCGCGGCACCACGAGGTCCAGCTCCCGGACCACCGGCTCGGCCAGTTCCCCGTAGGCGAAGGTGACACCGCGCAACTCCACGGCGGGGGCGGTGGGTACATCCGTGGGGGCAGGCACGGGCGCATCCCCGACGGGCGCTCCGTCCTCCGGGTCCGGTGCGGCGGTCTGCGGTACCAGGCGGCCGAGGACGACGACGAAGCGCGAGCCGGCCGTGCCCAGCCCCTGGGTCAGGGCCTGCAGTGCGGGCAGCAGCGACTGGGTGAGGTAGGCGAGGGCGCCGACCAGCGCGCCCGCGGTCACCCCTCTGCCCAGCAGCCACGGCGCCGAGGCGAGCAGCAGGACGACGGGGAGCCGGCCGCCGACGCCCAGGGCCAGCGCGCGCAGCACTCCCCAGCGGGCGAGGACCCGTGACGCGCGGAATTCGGTGTCGATCCGCTGCGCGGCCTCCGCCGTCATCCGCTCCTCCGCGCCGCAGGCGGCGATGTCGCGGAGTCCGGCGGCCATCGCGCCCAGGCTCTCGGCCACGTCCTCGTTCGCGGTGAGGAAGGCCGCCTGGCGGCGGTTCATCGGCCGGAGCGTCAGGCAGAAGAGCCCGAGCCCCACGAACAGCGGCGGTACGACGACGAGCAGCAGGACGGGTGCCAGCGAGAGCAGCCCGATGAGGGCGCCCGCGACGGTGAACAGGAACGACCGCGACACCATCACCAGACCGGCGAACGTGTCGCGGGCGATCTCGACCTGTTGGGTCAGCCGCGAGACGACCGCGGTGTCCGCGCCGTGCGGGTCGCGTACGGCGTCGTCCAGGCCGCGGGCCACCACCCGCCGCACCAGGCCGTCGCGCAACGGTTCCACCAGGGCCGCGACCGCGCGGTAGACCCGGCCGGTCCCGAACGCGCCCGCCGCCACGGCCAGCGCGGCCAGCCCCGCGTACTTGGAGTTGCGCAGGTGCAGGGAGTAGGGGCCGGGTACGAACTTGAACGGTATGCCGCGCGGGACGCAGTGGTCCCAGACCTTCGCGATGGTCTTCTCGGCGTTTTCCAGACACGCGGAGACGTGGATCTTCCACCCCTGCGGGGGCGATCCGGGTCTGGGGACGCCGGTGCCGTCCACCGGCGTGAAGTGCAGCCAGTCACCGGAGCGTCCGGTGCGCCAGCCCTCGGGAACCGGGCGCTGGGCCGGCTCGTAGAGCGACGCACCGGATCCCTTGTCGGGACCGGAGCCCGTGGACAAGCGGTCCGGGGTCCCTTAGAAATACCTGTCGACTAGGCAGAAGACCTCGTACCGCTTGTCCATGACCTCCCCCTCCGGCCTCGAGGTGCTGAGATTTTCACGTGGCCGAAACGGGGAACAGTCGCGTCCGTAACGAAACACCCGTGCAGAACGCATATGTGCGTAATGCACGGGTGCGCAGCCGCAGGTCAGGAGGTGTCCCTGACCTGCGGCGGGACAGCTGTTCCGTTACTCCTCGGGCGGGAAGACCGGCTCGCCGGTGGCGAGCAGGGTGAGCGTGATCGCCTCCACCGGGCACCCTTCGGCCGCCGCCAGCACCTGTTCCGAGGCGTCGGACTCGGCGGCGGCGGGGTGGGACTGCCGGGCGCCGTCGAGGGTGAAGCCGTCCGGGGCCGCGTTGACGCACATGCCGGAGCCGATGCAGACCGTGCGGTCCACCTCGATGTGCCAGCGGTCGCCCATCAGCCCTCCGCCCCCGCCGTACCGGCCGGCGCCTGGTATCCGGCCGGCAGGTGGATCATCTTGTGCTCCAGGTACTCGCCGAAGCCCTCGGGGCCGAACTCCCGGCCCACGCCGGAGTTCTTGTAGCCGCCGAACGGGCCGAGCATGTCGAGGCTGAAGGTGTTCACCGAGTACGTGCCGGTGCGGACCTGGCGGGCGATGTCGATGCCGTGCTCGACGTCGGCGGTCCAGACGCTGCCGGACAGCCCGAAGTCGGAGTCGTTGGCGATCCGCAGCGCCTCGGCCTCGTCGTCGTACGGGAGCAGACAGATGACCGGGCCGAAGATCTCCTCGCGGGCGATCCGCATGGAGTTGCTGACGTCGCCGAAGAGCGTCGGTTCGACGTACCAGCCGGTGTCAAGACCGGCCGGCCGGCCGCCGCCGGTCAGGACCTTCGCGCCCTCCTCCTGACCGATCTTGATGTAGTCGAACGAGCGCTGCTGCTGGCGCTTGGCGACCAGCGGGCCGACCTCGGTGGCCGGGTCGAGCGGGTCGCCGACGACCAGCGCGGAGGCGGCCGCCGCGAAGCGCTCGGCGATCTCGTCGTAGCGGGAGCGCGGCGCCAGGATCCGGGTCTGGGCCACGCACGCCTGGCCGTTGTTCATCCAGGCGGCCGAGGTGATGCCGGGGACGGCGGTGTCCAGGTCCACGTCCGGGAGGATGACGGCGGCGGACTTGCCGCCCAGTTCCAGCGTGACGCGGGTGAGGTTGCGGGACGCGACCTCCATCACCCGCCGGCCGGCCCCGACCGAGCCGGTGAACGAGACCTTGTCGACGCCGGGGTGGCCGACCAGGTACTCGCTGACCTCGCGGTCGGCCGCCACGACGGACAGCACGCCGTCGGGCAGCCCGGCCTCCTTGGTGATCTCGGCCAGCACATACGCGTCGAGCGGGGTCTCCGGCGACGGCTTCAGCACGACGGTGCAGCCGGTGAGCAGCGCGGGCGCGAGCTTGGCGGCGGCGGTGAACTGCGGGACGTTCCACGGCACCACGGCCGCGACGACCCCGACGGGCTCACGGCGGACCAGGATCGGGCCGAGGACGCCGGTGCGGTGCTCCTCGTAGGGGAAGTCGCGGGCGACGGTGATCGCCGCGTCCCACACCATCATCGCGCCGAGCGACTGGGCGAGGATGCTCCACGAGTAGGGGGAGCCGTTCTCCGAGCTGATGAGACGGCCTATCTCGTCGTACCGGACGGCGATGGCGTCCTTGATGCGGGTGACGACGGCGATCCGCTCGTCGAGGGTCATCCGCGGCCACGGACCCTCGTCGAACGCCTTGCGGGCCGTGGCGACCGCGCGGTCCACGTCGGCGCGGGAGGCGTGCGGCACCCGCCCGATGACCTGCTCGGTGTGCGGGGAGATGACCTCGATGGTCCCGCTGCCGAGCGGGTCCACCAACTCCCCGCCGATGAACAGCTGTCCGTGTTCGATGAGGTCGGTCATTACTGGTGCCTCCTGCGGGTCGGCCCATACCTGACGCTGTTTCAGAACTGATACCAGTTCTAGTTATAGTGGGCAATGACTTCGTCGGCGAGAGGGGACCAGATGGTGCGCGTGACCGACCACGGCGGAGGGGTCTGGAGCATCCCGGTCCCGATCCCCGACAACCCCCTCGGCCACACGCTCGTCCATCTCCTGGACACCGACCGCGGTCCCGTACTGATCGACACCGGCTGGGACGATCCGGACTCGTACGCCGCGCTGGAGGCCGGGCTCGTCGAGGCGGGCACCTCCGTCGCCGAGGTGCACGGTGTCCTGATCACCCACCACCACCCCGACCACCACGGGCTGTCCGCGCAGGTCCGCGAGGTGTCCGGCGCCTGGATCGCGATGCACTCCGCCGACGCGGACGTGGTGCGCCGCACCCGGTCCGCCGAGCCGGCCCGCTGGCTGACCTTCATGACGGCCAAACTCACCGCCGCCGGCGCCCCCGAGGAGCACATCGCCCCGCTGCGCGCCGCCCGCGAATCGGGGCGGATGAGCACCCTGCCGGGGCTGCGGCCCGCGCTCCCGGACCGCGACATCGAACCCGGCGAGCTCGTGGACCTCGCCGGCCGGCGGCTGCGCGCCATCTGGACGCCCGGCCACACCCCCGGGCACGTCTGCCTGTTCCTGGAGGAGAGCCGGCGGCTGTTCTCCGGTGACCATCTGCTGCCGGGGATCTCCCCGCACATCGGGCTGTACGAGGACCCCGACGACGAGGTCGAGACCGATCCGCTCGGCGACTACCTGGCCAGCCTGGAGCGCATCGGCCGGCTGAACCCCGACGAGGTGCTGCCCGCCCACCAGTACGCGTTCAAGGACGCGGCCGGCCGGGTGCGGGAGCTGCTCGACCACCACGAGGAGCGGCTCGCCGGGCTGGCGGCGCTGATCAGTGACGCACCGCGCACCCCCTGGCAGCTCGCCGAGGTGATGGAGTGGAACCGCCCCTGGGAGCAGATCCCGTTCGGCTCCCGCAACATCGCCGTCTCCGAGGCCGAGGCCCATCTGCGGCGGCTGGTGAAGGCCGGCCGCGCCGAGGCCGTGCCCGGCTCCGACCCGGTCACCTACCAGGCGGTCTGACAGCACGGGCGGCCGGGGCGCGGGCGGGCCGGGACCGGGAGCGGCACCCGCAGGGCATACGATGTTCGGGACAATTCCATCCACGTCCGAGCGGGGGAAGCCGGCGCGAATCCGGCACTGACCCGCAACCGTGAGCCGTCCCCCAGGGCAGGGGCGGCGAGTCGGAGTACCCGCGCGGACGGGAGCGGCTCCCGGTCCGGCAGATGCGGCGACGTATCGGCGGCGACCGGCACCGTCGAGGTAGCGACCTGGGGAGACATAGGGAGCGGATCAGCGAGCGGCGTCATGCGGCTGCGCATCCAAGGCGGAGGAGGAAGGCGACGCGGAGCGTCGTCGACCGACGACAACGCCGGAGGCGCGGCCGCCGGGCGTCGCGAGCCCGCTCCCTATGTCTCCCCAGGTCGCAAGGAGCCGGAGCCCGGTGCCCCGCGCAGTGCGCGGGCTCGCAGCGGTGCGCCCGGCCACGCACCCGCTCAGCGAAAGGCATCAACCCCTCATGAACCTCCGTCGCAGCGCCGCCGCGCTCGCCGCCGCCACCGTGCTCGGTATGGCCGCGGTGCCCGCAGCCTCCGCCGACACCCCGCTGCCGCCGGGTCTCTACGGCACCGGGGACCCGACGTACGACGGGGTGTGGCGGCAGTCGTACGCGCTGCTGGCGCTGGACACCGCCGGGGTGCGGCCGGCCGACAGCGCTGTCACCTGGCTGACCGGTCAGCAGTGCGCGGACGGCGGCTTCCCGTCGTACCGGGCCGACCCGGCGAAGGCCTGCGACGCCAAGACGGAGGACACCAACGCGACGGGCATCGCCGTGCAGGCGCTCACCGCGCTGGGCGGCAAGGACGCCGTGGTGAAGAAGGCCACCGACTGGCTGACCTCGGTGCGCAACAAGGACGGCGGCTGGTCGTACAACCCCGGCGGCGCCTCCGACCCGGACTCCACGGCTGTCGTGATCGGCGCGCTGGCGGCCGTCAAGCAGGACGTGAAGGCGTCGCAGGACAGCCTCAAGGCCTTCCAGTTCGGCTGTGACGCCAAGGCCGCCGACCGCGGCGCCTTCGGCTACCCGATGAACGGCAAGCTCACCGTGAACGCCAAGGCCACCGCCGACGCGGTGCGCGGCGCCCGCGGTGCGGGCTTCGTCGTCACCGCGCCGACCGCGAACACGGCCGCGAAGGCCCCGGACTGTGCGTCGCCGGACGCCTTCAAGACGCTCGACGCGGCCGGTTCGGCCTCGGCCGGCGCCGCGTACCTGACCGCGCAGCTCACCGCGGGCGGCGCGCACCTGACCGCCGTCACCCCGGGCGCGGACAAGCCGACGCCGGACTACGGCACCACCGCCGACGCCGTGGTCGCGCTGGCCGCGGGCGGCAACCTCGACACCGCGAAGACGTCGTACGACTGGCTCGCGAAGAACTCCGCCGTCTGGTCGAAGGGCAACCCCGCCGCCCTCTCCCAGCTGGTCCTCGCCGCCCACGCGACGGGCAACGACCCGCGCAGCGCCGGCGGCGCGGACCTCGTCCAGCAGCTGACCAACCTCGGCCCGAAGCCGGCCGCCGCGGCGAGCGCGAGCCCGTCGCCGTCCGACAAGACCGAGAAGAAGGACGGCAAGTCCTCCTCCGCCACCTGGTGGATCGTCGGGGTCTTCTTCGTCGCCAGCATCGGCGTCGGCTTCCTCGTCAGCGGCCGCAAGAAGAAGCAGGGCTGATGCCGCGCCCCCGGCTGCGGGTCCTCGCCGTCCTGCTGGCGCTCGGCGCGCTGCTCGCCGTCTCCGCCCTGCCCGCACAGGCCGCCGCGTACCGCTACTGGTCGTTCTGGCAGCGTTCAGGCGACACCTGGACGTACGCGCAGACCGGTCCCGCGCTGGACCGGCCCGCCGACGGGTCCGTGGAGGGCTGGCGCTTCGCGGCCAGCGCCGAGGCCCAGGACTCCTCGAAGCCGCGTGACGTCCCCGGCGCCACGTCGTTCGCCGCGATCTGCACGGGCACCCCGCCCAAGGGCGGCACCAAGCGCATCGCCCTCGTGCTGGACTTCGGCACCGCCGCCGACGCGGGCGGCGGTGCGGCACCGCCCGCGCCCCGTACCGCGTGCGCCCAGGTCCCGGGCGACGCGACGGGCGCCGACGCGCTCGCCGCCGTCGCCAAACCGCTGCGCTACAACTCCGCGGGCATGGTGTGCGCCATCGCCGGCTACCCGAAGACGGGCTGCGGGGAGCCGGTGGCCGACGGCTCGGGCGGCTCCGGCACGGCATCGGCGTCGAAGACACCCGCGCCACAGGCGTCGGGCGATGGCGGCGGTGACGGCGGGGGTCCCTCGGTCGGTGTGTTCGCCGGCATCGCCGCCGTCCTCGCCCTCGGCGGGGCGGCCCTCTGGCAGGCCCGCCGCCGGCGCGGATGAACACCGGGCTACGCCGGAACACCGCCGGCCGCGGGGCCGCCGTCGCCACCCGGTCGACCGCGCTGCACGCCGGGGCGTGGTGGCTGTGGGCGCTGGGGCTGGCGACGGCGGCGTCCAGGACCACCAATCCGCTGCTGCTCCTGCTGCTGGTCGCGGTCGCGGGCTATGTGGTCGCCGCCCGCCGCACGGACGCGCCCTGGGCGAAGTCCTACGGGGCGTTCCTGAAGCTGGGCCTGGTGGTGCTGGCGATCCGGCTGGGCTTCGCGGTCCTGCTCGGCTCGCCGATCCCGGGGACCTACGTGCTCTTCCGGCTGCCCGAGGTCCCGCTGCCCGACTGGGCGCGGGGGGTCAGGCTGGGCGGGAAGGTGACCGCGGAGGGTCTGCTGTTCGCGCTGTACGACGGCATGAAGCTGGCCACCCTGCTGGTCTGCGTGGGCGCGGCGAACGCGCTCGCCAACCCGGCCCGGCTGCTCAAGTCGCTGCCGGGCGCGCTGTACGAGGCGGGTGTCGCGGTCGTCGTGGCGATGACCTTCGCTCCGAACCTCGTCACCGATGTGCAGCGGCTGCGCGCCGCCCGCCGGCTGCGGGGCCGCGACGACCGCGGGGTGCGGGCGCTGCTGCAGGTCGGACTGCCGGTTCTGGAAGGGGCGCTGGAACGGTCGGTGGCGCTGGCCGCCGCGATGGACGCGCGCGGCTACGGCCGGTCCGCCGACGTGCCGGCCGGGATACGCCGGACGACGGCCGCGCTGACGCTGGGCGGGCTGCTCGGCGTGTGCGCGGGGACGTACGCGCTGCTGTCCGCGTCCGGCGCCGGGTACGGCGTGCCCGTGCTGCTGCTCGGGCTGGTCTCGGCGCTGGCGGGGCTGCGGCTCGGCGGCCGGCGGTCGATCCGCAGCCGCTACCGGCCCGACCGGTGGGGCGCGCGGGCCTGGCTGGTCTCGGGCTCCGGGATCGCGGTGGCGGCGCTGATGATCTATGCGGCCTCGCACGATCCGCTGGCGCTGGCCCCGCCGACGATCCCGCTCACCGCACCCACGCTGCCCCTGTGGCCCGCGCTCTCGATCCTGATCGGGCTGCTGCCGGCGTTCGTCGCACCGCCCCCGGCGCTGCCCCGGCCCACCCCGGTGTCCCCCGCCCCGCAGGTCGTCCCGGCCCCGCGCGTGATCCCGACCCGGCGCGTCATCCCGAAGCCGAACTCGAAGGAGGACCGCACGTGATCCGCTTCGAGCAGGTGTCCGTCCGGTACGACAACGCCGCAGAGCCCGCCGTCGCCGGAGTGGACCTCACCGTCCCCGAGGGCGAACTGTGCCTGCTCGTCGGGCCGTCCGGAGTCGGTAAGTCGACTCTGCTGGGCGCGGTGTCCGGTCTGGTGCCGCACTTCACCGGCGGGGTCCTGTCCGGCCGGGTCACGGTGGCGGGCCGTGACACCCGGACGCACAAGCCGCGCGAACTCGCCGATGTCGTCGGCACCGTCGGCCAGGATCCGCTGTCGCACTTCGTCACCGACACCGTCGAGGACGAACTCGCCTACGGCATGGAGTCGCTGGGCCTGGCGCCCGCCACCATGCGCCGCCGCGTCGAGGAGACCCTCGACCTGCTGGGCCTGGCCGAACTGCGGGACCGGCCGAT
Organism: Streptomyces fildesensis; assembly: GCF_016107395.1. Lineage (GTDB taxonomy): Bacteria > Actinomycetota > Actinomycetes > Streptomycetales > Streptomycetaceae > Actinacidiphila > Actinacidiphila fildesensis. Next base: position 20,253 of record NZ_JAAIKO010000015.1, on the reverse strand, counting down.
CGCCACGCTCTCCGGCGGCCAGCAGCAGCGCGTCGCCATCGGCTCGGTGCTCACCGTCCACCCCAAGGTGCTGGTGCTGGACGAGCCGACGTCCGCGCTGGACCCCGGCGCGGCCGAGGAGGTGCTGGCCGTGCTGCAGCGGCTGGTCCATGACCTGGGGACGACGGTGCTGATGGCGGAGCACCGGCTGGAGCGCGTCGTGCAGTACGCGGACCAGGTGATCCTGCTGCCCGCCCCCGGCGCCGCCCCGCTGCAGGGCGCGCCCGCCGACATCATGGCGCTCTCCCCCGTCCACCCGCCGGTGGTGGCGCTGGGCCGCCTCGCGGGCTGGTCGCCGCTGCCGCTGTCGGTACGCGACGCGCGCCGGAAGGCCGGACCGCTGCGTGAGCGGCTGGCGGACCGTACTCCCCCGGCCGCGCCCGTGCTGCCGGCCGCGGCCGCACCGGTGGCGGTGCTCGACCGGCTCTCCGTCCGCCGGGGCAGGACCGAGGCGCTGCGCCAGGTGTCGCTGACCGTCCGGCCGGGCGAGACCGTCGCGCTGATGGGCCGCAACGGAGCGGGCAAGTCGACACTGCTGTCCACGCTCGTGGGCCTGCACACCGCCGCCTCCGGCACGGTGACCGTCGGCGGCCTGGTCCCGTCCAGAACGAAGCCGGGCGAGCTGATCCGGCAGGTGGGCCTGGTACCGCAGGAGCCGCGGGACCTGCTCTACGCGGACACCGTGGCCGGCGAGTGCGCGGCCGCCGACCAGGACGCGCACGCCGCGCCCGGCACCTGCCGCGCGCTGGTCACCGCACTCCTGCCGGGCGTCCTCGACGAGACCCATCCCCGTGATCTCTCCGAGGGCCAGCGGCTGGCACTGGCGCTGTCCGTCGTCCTGGCCGCCCGGCCGCCGCTGCTGCTGCTCGACGAGCCGACCCGCGGCCTCGACTACGCCGCCAAGGGCCGGCTGATCGCGCTCCTGCGGGCACTGGCGGCCGACGGCCATGCGATCGTACTGGCCACGCACGACGTCGAACTGGCCGCCGAACTCGCCCACCGGGTGGTGATCCTGGCCGACGGCGAGGTGGTCGCGGACGGCCCGACCGCCGAGGTCGTGGTCTCCTCCCCCGCCTTCGCCCCCCAGGTCTCCAAGATCCTCGCGCCGCTCCCCTGGCTGACGGTCCCGCAGGTCGCGCTGGCCCTGGAGGAGTCGTCATGACGCCTCCCGGAACGCCTCCCGAAACGTCTCCCGGGCCGCGACCGCGCGCCGACCGCCAGGTACGTCCCATCCGGCTCGGTCCGCGCTCCGTCGTCGCGCTGGCCCTGATCTCCGCGATCGGCATCGCCCTGTTCGGCTGGCCGCTGCTCGCCGACCCCGGCACCGGGCTCGCCCACAGCAAGGACGCCCCCTGGCTGTTCGCCGCGCTGCTGCCGATGCTGATCGCCGTGGTGATCGCGACGATCGCGGACGGCGGGATGGACGCCAAGTCGATCGCCATGCTCGGCGTACTGGCCGCCGTCGGGGCCGCCCTGCGCCCGCTGGGCGCCGGCACGGCCGGCATCGAGCCGATGTTCTTCCTGATGGTGCTGTCGGGACGGGTGCTCGGCCCCGGATTCGGCTTCGTACTGGGAGCCGTGTCGATGTTCGCCTCCGCGCTGCTCACCGGCGGCGTCGGACCGTGGATGCCGTTCCAGATGCTCTCGATGGGCTGGGTCGCCATGGGCGCGGGCCTGCTGCCCCGCCCCGACACGCTGCGCGGCCGCGGCGAGCTCGCGATGCTCGCGGCGTACGGCGTCTTCTCGTCGATCTTCTACGGCACGGTCATGAATCTGCAGGGCTGGGTGACCATCGGAGGGCTCTCCTCCGGGATCTCCTACGTCGGCGGCGACCCGGTCCTCGACAACCTCAGCCGTTTCGTCGCGTACTGCCTCGCCACCTCGCTCGGCTGGGACCTCCCACGCGCCGCCGTCACCGCAATCCTCACGCTCACCCTCGGCGCGACGATCCTCAAGGCGCTACGCCGAGCCACGCGCCGCGCCGCGTTCGAGGTGCCGACCAGTTTTCAAGCGCCGGACGGCTGATGCAGCCGTCCGGCGCTTGAGGACCGGGGCCCGGGGCGGAGCCCCGGCTACAGCCGCTGGATGATCGTGCCCGTCGCCAGCGCACCGCCCGCGCACATCGTGATCAGCGCGAACTCCTTGTCCGTGCGCTCCAGCTCGTGCAACGCCGTCACGATCAGCCGCGCCCCCGTCGACCCCACCGGATGACCGAGGGCTATCGCGCCGCCGTTGACGTTGACCTTCTCCAGGTCCTGGTCGAAGACCTGCGCCCAGGACAGCACGACGGACGCGAACGCCTCGTTGATCTCGATGAGGTCGATGTCCTTGAGCGTCATCCCGGCCTTGCCGAGCACCGCGCGGGTCGCGTCGACCGGGCCGTCCAGGTGGTAGTGCGGGTCGGAGCCGACGAGTGCCTGGGCGACGATCCGGGCGCGGGGGCGGAGCTTGAGCGCCCGCGCCATGCGCTTGGAGGCCCACATGACGGCCGCGGCGCCGTCGGAGATCTGCGAGGAGTTGCCCGCGGTGTGCACGGCGGTCGGCATGACCGGCTTCAGCTTGGCCAGGCCCTCCATGGTGGTGTCCCGCATGCCCTGGTCGCGGTCGACCAGCCGCCACATGCCCTGACCGGCCTGCTGCTCCTCCTCGTTGGTGGGGACCTGCACCGCGAACGTCTCGCGCTTGTACCGCTCCTCCGCCCAGGCCCGGGCGGCCCGCTCCTGCGAGATGAGGCCGAGCCGGTCGACGTCCTCCCGGGTCAGCCCGCGCCGCCGGGCGATCCGCTCGGCGGCCTCGAACTGGTTGGGCAGATCGACGTTCCACTCGTCGGGGAACGGTTTGCCCGGCCCGTGCTTGGAACCGCTGCCGAGCGGCACCCGGGACATCGCCTCCACCCCGCAGCCAATGCCGATGTCGATCACTCCGGCGGCCACCATGTTCGCGACCATGTGGTTGGCCTGTTGCGAGGAACCGCACTGACAGTCCACGGTGGTCGCGGCGGTCTCGTACGGAAGTCCCATGGCGAGCCAGGCGTTGCGTGCGGGGTTCATCGACTGCTCGCCGGCGTGGGTGACGGTGCCGCCGACGACCTGTTCGACGGCGTCCGGCTGGATCCCGGTCCTGCCGAGCAGTTCGCGGTACGTCTCACCCAGCAGGTAGGCGGGGTGCAGATTGGCGAGCGCGCCTCCGCGCTTGCCGATGGGCGTGCGTACAGCTTCGACGATGACGGGTTCAGCGGCCATGAATCTCGTCCTCTCCTCGACCGGTCGGCGTCCCGGCGCCTCCGGCAGAACTAGAACGCGTACTAGTTCTGTCTGCAGTCTTATTACCCATGGAGCGCGGCGCGCAAGACTCGTGCACAAGCCTCCATGGGCCCGCACCCAATCCACACGGTCATTCCCCTTGCCACTTGTAGAACTGGTTACTACCTTCGAGCCATATCTGATGGACCGTCAGACATGGAGTGGCCGATGCCCTGCCCAGCGCTTCCCGAAGGCTTCGACTTCACAGACCCGGACGTGTACGAGCAGCGGGTACCGCTCCCCGAACTCGCGCAGCTGCGGCAGACCGCCCCCGTGTGGTGGAACGAACAGCCCCTCAATGCCGCCGGGTTCGAGGACGAGGGGTACTGGGTCGTCACCCGGCACGCCGACGTCAAAGAGGTCTCGCTCAACCCCGACGTCTACTCGTCGTTCCTCAACACCGCGGTCATCCGCTTCAACGAGCACATCACCCGCGAACAGATCGAGATGCAGCGGCTGATCATGCTCAACATGGATCCGCCCGAGCTGACCCGCGTCCGGCAGATCGTCCAGCGGGGCTTCACTCCGCGCGCGATCCGCCAGATGGAACAGACCCTCCGCGACCGCGCCCACCGCATCGTCGCCGAGGCGCGCGGCCGGCGGACGGGCAACTTCGTCACCGAGGTCGCGTCCGAACTCCCGCTGCAGGCCATCGCCGAGCTGATCGGCATCCCGCAGGACGACCGAACCAAGATCTTCGACTGGTCGAACAAGATGATCGCCTACGACGACCCCGAGCTGGCCATCACCGAGGAGGTGGGCGCCGAGTCGGCCATGGAGCTGATCTCGTACGCCATGAACCTCGCCGCCGCCCGCAAGGAGTGTCCGGTCAAGGACATCGTCAGCCAACTCGTCGCAGCCGAGGACGAAGGCAACCTCAGCACGGACGAGTTCGGCTTCTTCGTCCTCGTGCTGTCCGTCGCCGGGAACGAGACGACGCGCAACGCCATCACCCACGGCATGCACGCCTTCCTCACCCATCCCGAGCAGTGGGAGCTCTACAAGGAGACGCGGCCGAGCACCGCCGCCGAGGAGATCGTCCGCTGGGCGACCCCCGTCACGTCCTTCCAGCGCACCGCCACCCGGGACACCGTGCTGGGCGGCCAGGAGATCAAGAAGGGCCAGCGCGTCGGCATGTTCTACGCCTCCGCCAACCACGACCCCGAGGTCTTCGACCACCCCGAGCGCTTCGACATCACCCGCGAACCCAATCTGCACCTGGGGTTCGGCGGCGGCGGCCCGCACTACTGCATGGGCAAGAACCTGGCGATCATGGAGATCGACCTCATGTTCAACGCCATCGCCGACGCGATGCCCGACATCAAGCTGGTCGGAGACCCCCGCCGGCTGCGCTCCGCCTGGATCAACGGCGTCAAGGAGATGCAGGTCAGCTACGAGGGCTGAGCCGGCCGGCGCATACGGCAGGATGAGGTCATGAGCATCGTGAAGATCAATGCCCTGACCGTTTCGGCGGAGATGCGCGAGACGCTGGAGAAGCGGTTCGCGGCGCGTGCCGGCTCCGTCGAGAACTCCGACGGCTTCGAGTGGTTCGAGCTGCTGCGCCCGGTCGAAGGCACCGACCAGTACCTCGTGTACACGCGCTGGCGCAGCGAGGAGGACTTCAAGAACTGGATGTCCACCTCGATGCGCGGTCCGGGCGCGCACGGCGGTGGTGCGGGCACGGGCGAGGGCGGAGCCGAGCGGCCCAAACCGGCCGCTTCGGACTCCGCCCTGTGGTCGTTCGAGGTCGTCCAGCAGACGGCTCCCAAGAGCTGACCACGCGTTTCCCGGCCGCCCTCCCCGGCCTTGACGGCTGGGGAGCGTCCTTCGTTCCGCCGGCCGAGCGTCAGTCCCTCGGCCGTACCAACTGCGAGGGGTCGTCGAGCCAGGCGCTCTCGCCCTCCTGCGTGACGGTGAGCCCGAACCGTGTGTGCTCAGGGCCGCCCTGCGCCACCCACCACCGGTATGCCGCTTCCGTTTCGTCCCACAGCCGGCGCGGACCCGACTGCCAGACGCGCGCCTCTTTCTCCGCGTCCCGGAACATGACGCACGCCCAGGATCTGTCGCTCAGCCCGTAGAACCAGACGGGCCGCGCGCCGTCACGTTTGTCGGCCACGGCCTGCGAGCAGTCGGGCACGCGAAGGCCGAGGGCGAACCGGGCGGCGGTGTATCGACCGGTGACGAACTCGGCTTCAGTGATCGTCGTACTGGACGTGTCGGCGTCATTCATCGAGCCCGTGGCGAGGTAGTCGTCGTGGTCAGGGCGGGACAACCGCTGAGCTCGGAGCTTCATGAATTCCACGGGGCGCGTGAAGTTCCCCATCGCCTTGCCGTCCTTCACCACCAGACGGACCACGGCATCCGCGTTGGAGAAGTGCGTCCCCCACGGGGCGACGACGAGTCCGCCCGGACGGGTCTGCTCGATCCAGGCACCAGGAATCTCCCGGAGTCCGACGGTAGCCAGAATGCGGTCGTACGGGCCCCGCTCCGCGCATCCGGCGAACCCATCGCCCATGACCACCACCGGGTACAGACCTGCTGCGCACAGCCGTTCACGGGCACGTGCGGACACGACGCGGTCCACCTCGATCGTGGTGACGTTCTCACCGCGAAGACGGTGCGTCAGTGCACCGGCCGTCTCGCCCGTGCCGGTGCCCACGTCGAGCGCCTTCATGCCCGCGTCCAGGTCCAGGTCCAGGAGCATCTCGTAGACGACAGAGGGCATGGACGAGGAACTGGTGGATACATCGCCTGGCGCCGTGCCGGTGTGCTTCCCGTCATCCCACTGGGTCACGATGGGAATGTCGCTGTCCGCCGCGGCGTACCAGGTGCCGGGGTCCGTTCTGCGGTCCACGCAGACGCTGGTCCCCCGCTCCATGTCGAACGGCCACATCAGATCCGGCAGGAACGCGGCCCGGTCCACCGCCGCGAAGGTCGGCGCCCAGTCCGACGTCATCGATTGCGTCTCCAGGAGGACGCGCCCCAGCTCCTTGCGGCTGGGGCGCTCCACCTGCGCGGAGTTGAGCGTCACCTCTTGTGCTTCCCATCGCCGGGCGGGGTTCCCCCGTCAGGGCTGGGCGGGTCCTTCGGCGGGGTCCAGGGGGTACCCGGGTGCTTGTCCTTGTCATCGTCCCCGCCCCAGGTGGGGGCGGTGGCCCACAGACTCGTCATGCGTCGCTCCTTCGTTCGCTCTGCCGGTGCAAATGCTCCAGCCCCTTGGCCAGTTCGCTGATTCCGCTTCCGGCCTGCTGGTCCTGCGCCGCGAGTACGAAGTTATGGCTACACAGAGAGATGCAACAGACACGTAGCGTGGTGCTTCTCCGGCGGATCGACGGGAAGTGCCACACCGCGTAGTAGTTACCCGGTTACGCCCAGGTGAGCGGCCATGTCCCGCATGTCTGTGGTCAGCGTCCGCTTTCGGTGCGACAGGATGTCCTCCATGATGTACCGCGCCATGGACTGATGCTTCAACCACTCCGGCGAGCTGCGGAGGATCGCGTTGAGCTCATCCATCGCGTCCTGATGTGATCCCAGCTTCGCGTGGGCCCTCGCGACGTCGAGTCGGTGTCGGTCCCAGTTGTTCGCACTCGGCCGGCCGAACCGCTTCAGCGCCTTTGCTCCCACGGGGCCTTCGTCAGCCCGGCGGAGCACCCCTCGGGCGTCCCCGATCAGGGAGAGGTCCTCAATCGCCTTCGCCTCGGCGGTCACCGGCCCGAAGGTGGTCCAATGCTCCCGGAAGTCGACGTGCTCGACATCCAGCGCGCTCGCAGCTGTCGCGGTCATGCGCCGCGCTTCCTTGGCCACATCCGGGCGGTTGTTGCGCATCGCGGCCGAGGCGACGCGCTGGAGCAGCTCACCCCACACCGCCAACTCACCTGGTGTCGCACTGGAGATCCGCGGTTCGATCTCCTCAGCCGTGACGGTCGCCAAGCGCTCGGCTTCGTCGAACCGGTCCTGGCGCAGGAGCAGCCAGCCCATGCCTACGACGCCTGTAGCGGCAATCAGCGTCTGTCCGGCCTCCCTGGCGTCCCGGATGCCCTGGGAGAGTGCGTGATAGGCCATGTCGTACCGCCGTACCTGCGTCAGGTACTTGCCGGCGAGCAGGAAGGAGCTCGCGCGCAGGACGATGGCCCGCCGGCGGGCCTCCTCGTCCTCAGCGAGCACGACCGCGGCCTCGGCGGAACGCAGGATGGCGGGCAGTTTCTTGGCAACCGAGTCATAGCGGTCCGCCTGGTAAAGGCTGTGCGAGTCGTCGATGTCTCGCTGGATGGTCGCGGGGTTGGGGGTCTGATCAGGTGCGGTGAGCACTTCCGACAGCCCGATGGGCGGCATGAGCGCTCGGCGCAGCTCCATCAGCTTCGGGCCGTCGCCCGGGTTCGCACGAACAGGCTCCGGCGACCCGGTGGCGAAGAGGCTGGACGTAGTGGTGCCCAGCGCCCTCGCGAGCAGGTGAATGGTCTCGACCTGGACGTTGCCGCCCTGCTCGACCTTGCGCACCACACCCACCGACAGACCGGCCGCTTCGCCGAGTTGCTCCTGGCTCATGCCCGTCCGGCGGCGATGGGTGCGCACGTTCTCTCGCAGCGATGACATCGAATCACCTCCCGTTCAGCGTACGCCGCTTGACCGAAGGCGAAGAGCCCCTCCGGGGTGATCCGGAGGGGCTCCAAGGGTGAAGCCCGCGGCAAACGAGGCCCCGCGTCCCAGCTGCTCTCGCAGCTGTGCGCCCGGCTGCCCGGTCGGCCGCTTCAGATGCTGAGGAGCTGCTGCGTCAGATCGCGGTAGTGCGTCAGCGCCACGCGCAGTTCCTCCGTGTCGGCCTTGGCGTCGTCGTTCTGCCAGGTCGACCGGAGGGTCCGGCGGCGCTCCGCGAGCTTCTCGGTGAGCTGCCGGGCGACCTGCTCGAGGACGGCGTCGGCCTCCTCGACGGACTTGCGCGGCTCGTCCACGAACGTGCCCATCGCATGCTGCAACCGCTCCTCCAGCCCGTCACCGGCGCCCGCGGGCCCGCTGTGGCGGGCGCTGTGGGTCTCGGTGGTGCGGAGTCCGGCGCCCTCGCCTGCGCGGGCGGCGTCGCTCGTGCGCGTCGCGTCGCTGGTGCGCGAGGCGTCGGTCGTACGCGGGGCCTCGGTCGTACGGGTGGGTTCGGTCGTACGCGTGGGTTCGGTTACCCGCTTGGCCTCGCTCGTACGGGGGGCCTCGCTCGTGCGTGCCGCGGTGGCCTCGTCCTTGCGCGGATCGGCCATGCGCGGCGGGCGCGGCGGCTCGTCGGGGCTCTGGGCGGGGTTCCGGTCGGGTACGGCGCTCTCGCGGGTCTGGTCCTGGCCTTCGTTCATCGTCCCTGCACTCCTGACACTTCGTTGATGACTCACGACTCATGGCTCATGGCTCATGGCAGGGGCTGACGGCCCCGGTCCTGCGGTGCGGTGGATACCGGCGGTGGTCCGTCAGTTCTGCCGGCGGCCGAGCACTCCGAGGCGCGATCCGCTGCCGTGCGGCTTCACCGCGGCCGGCTCGTCGGGGCGGTCGGGGTCCGCGTCGCGGTTCGACGGCGCGCGGTTCGTGTCGGCCCGGACGAGCTCCTCGAACATCGCGCGGGCCCGGACGAGCGCCTCCCGCATCTCCTCGGTGGAGGTGCCGTCGTCGCCGCCCCGCCGCCCGGCGATCTCATGGGCGTCGCGGTAGCCCTGCAGATGACGGGCGTGGTGCACGGACAGCGCGTCGAAGTGCTCGCCGGACTTCGCGTCCGGGAAGCCGCGGTCGCGGACCAGGTCCCCGATCAGCGTGTCGGCCTCGCCGAGCGCCTTCGCGGGCGAGTCGATGAAGTGCTCCTGCACGGCGGCCCAGCGGGCCGTGTACTCCTCGCGGGCCTGCGTCGGCAGCGGACGGGTGGTGATGTCCCCGTGCCGGCTCAGCCGTTCGGAGAGCTCCTTCTCGGTGGCCTTGGTGTCGCCGTCATGGCGGCGCAGGACCCGGTCGTACTCGGGCCCGAAGCGGCGGTGCAGGCTCCTGCCGCCCATCCCTCCCGGCCGGAGCAGCACGGTCGTGAGAGCGGCGGCCAGAACGATGACGACCACGACGATGGCGATGATCACGCCAGTGGACATGGGAATGCCTCCCGTTTCTGCGGGTCTTCTACGGGTCGACGGACAGGGTGTGCTTCGTTGCCGGCTCATCGATCGGCTTGCCCGAAAGCGGGTGCCCAAACGTCGAACACCCGCCCGGCGAGGGCCGGGCGGGCGTCGGGGCCCGGGGGCCGGGAGCGTCAGGCCGTGGCGCCGCCGGTCGCCGGGCGCCCCTTCTCCAGGCGGTCGGTGTCGCCGCCGCACAGGTCGCCGCTGAGCTTCGTCAACAGCGCCGCGAGCTCCGCGTGCCGCTCCGGGTCCCAGTCGCCGAGCAGCTCGCCGAGGACGGTCCGCCGGGCCACGCCGAGTTGCGCGGCCATCGCCCGGCCGCTGTCGGTGAGGACCAGCGGATTGCCGTCCCGCACGGCCAGTCCGCGGGTCTCGACCTCCACGGCCGCCTCCTCGATGACGTCGGCGGGCACGGTGGTGCGCCGGGCCAGCTCCACCGGGTCGGTCTCGCCGCCCTTGGCCATCCGCAACAGCAGCCAGCTGGACGCCGGATGGATGTCGAGGTCGGCCAGCTTGGTGATCCGCACATACAGGTCGCGGCGCGCCTCCCGGCTGCCGAGCACCGACAGCCCGCGGGCGATCTCCTCGATCGAGGACCGTTCCACCGGGTTGGTGCCCAGGGTCTCGCTGGCGTCCGGCACCGTCACGGAACCGCGCAGCGGCTGTTCCTTGAGGAACCAGGCCAGCACGAACGCGATCAGGGTGACCGGCACCGCCCACAGGAACACGGTGGTGATCGACTCGGAGTACGCGTGCACCACCGGCCCGTGGATCGCGGCCGGCAGGGACTCCACGGCGCGCGGGTCGGAGGAGATCAGCGACGGGTCGAAGCCGGGCGGCAGCGGCGTGTTCGCGACCAGGACCTCGATCTTGCTGTTGAGCTGGTTGGCGAAGACCGTGCCGAAGATCGAGACGCCGAAGGAGGCGCCGATGGAACGGAAGAACGTCGCGCCGGAGGTGGCGGCGCCCAGGTCCTCGTAGCCGACGGAGTTCTGCACGGCCAGGATCAGCACCTGCATGACCAGGCCCAGGCCGAGGCCGAAGATCAGGAAGTACAGGCTCATCACCCAGGTGCTGGTGAACTCGTCGAGCTGGTGCAGCAGCAGGAGGCCGATGGCCGTGATCCCGGTGCCGAGGATCGGGAAGATCTTGTAGTGACCGGTGCGGCTGACGATCTGCCCGGAGCCGGTGGAGGACACCAGCAGGCCGATCACCATCGGGATCATGTGCACACCGGACAGCGTCGGTGAGAAGCCGTGGACGACCTGCAGGAACGTCGGCAGGTACGTCATCGCGCCGAACATCGCGAAGCCGATGACGAAGGAGATCACCGAGACGAGCCAGAAGGTGCGGATCCGGAACAGCCGCAGCGGCAGCACCGGTTCCACCGCACGGCGCTCGACGACGATGAACACGGCCACCAGGACCAGGCCGAGCACCGTCAGCCCGATGATCTTCGGCGAGCTCCAGGGCCAGGTCGTGCCGCCGAGCGAGGTCACCAGCACCAGGCTGGTCGCGGCGGCGGCGACCAGCGCCATGCCCAGATAGTCGATGCGGTGCGTGGTGCGGCGTACCGGGATGTGCAGCACGGCCGCGATGACGGCCAGCGCGACGACGCCGATCGGCAGGTTGATGTAGAACACCCAGCGCCAGGAGAGCTGCTCGGTGAACACCCCGCCCAGCAGCGGCCCGAGGACGCTGCTCGCGCCGAACACCGCACCGAACACGCCCTGGTAGCGGCCCCGCTCGCGGGGCGGCACGATGTCGCCGACGATCGCCATCGACAGCACCATCAGACCGCCGCCGCCCAGGCCCTGGAGGGCGCGGAAGGCGATCAGCTGCGGCATGTTCTGCGAGATACCGCACAGCGCGGAGCCGATCAGGAAGATCACGATGACGGTCTGGAAGAGTTTCTTCCGGCCGTACATGTCGCCGAGCTTGCCCCATAGCGGGGTGGCGGCCGTCGAGGCGAGCAGATACGCGGTGACGACCCAGGACAGGTGCTCGATCCCGCCCAGGTCGCTGACGATGGTCGGCAGGGCGGTGGACACGATCGTCTGGTCCAGCGCGGCCAGCAGCATGCCGAGGGCGAGGGCGCTGATCGCGATGCGCACCGATCGCCGGTCCTGGATCTCGCCGGGGGCGGTCGGCGGTCCGGTCGGGGCCGTGGTCTCCTGCGCCATGCCGTGCTCCTCGCGTCGCGCCGCTTGATCGCGAATCAATATTCACACTATTCGCTCCGGTTTCGCGCTCTATGGACCCCCGGTCGTGCTGGACAGACCTGGGCACGGCATGCCCGCGGCGGCATAATCACTGCGTCTTGAGGTATCCGAGGACCGTTTGTGGGAGGGGAGCCCAGTGGCGCCGGAGGGGGAAGAGGGACCGGAGCCGGGTGTGGCCACGGCCGCGGCCCGGTCGGCCGAACGGCAGATCGCGCTCGCGGCGACGGAAGGCTTCCACCCGCTGCGCGTTCGGCCATACGTGGCGGAGCCGGGCACCGGGCCCGCCGAGTCGACGGTCAAGCCGCTGATCGGGACGGCCGCGTACCGCCCGGCCGCCACCGACGTGGGGATGTTCCCGGCCACCTACGACGGCTTCGAATACCCGGCGGACGATGCTCTCGCATACCCGGCCGAGGACGGTCGCGGACATCCGGCAGACCTGTCCGCTGCGGGCCCCCATGAGTCAGGGCTGCTGCTGGACCGCACCGGCCACTCCGACTGGAGCGACGCCGAGGGCCCGGGTCAGCACCGTGGCGGCCGGCGCCGCCGCCCCCGCCGCCGCAGACGGGGCCTGGTCGTCGCGGCTGCCACCGTGGCCGCCACGGCGATGGCCGCCGGCGCGGTCGCCGTCGCCAACCAGCTGCTGAGCACGCCCGACCGGCCGGAGCGGGCCCTGCCCGACAACAGCAGCAGCGTCCCCGACGTCGTCCTGCCCACCAGCGACGCGATGGCCGCCGTGGCACCGACCGCCGCCCACGGGAAGGCGCCCACGGCCTCGCCGACGGCGACCCACCGTGCCCCGTCCACCCCGGTGACGACTCCACCGGCCACCGTCGCCCCGGTGTCGGCGACCCCGTCCGCGCCCCCTTCCCCGGTGGGCGACCCGGTGGTGCCCGGCCCCGACGCGACCCCGAGCAGCACTCCCGCTCCCACGAACCACCCGACGCTCGCGACGCCGGCGCTGCACATGGGTGACACCGGCACCCAGGTCAGGGACCTCCAGCAGCGGCTGCGCCGCGCCTACGTCTACATGGGCAGCGCGGACGGCGTCTTCGACACGGGGGTCAGGGACGCCGTCGCGACGTTCCAGTTCTGGATGGGGATCACCAGCGATCCCGAGGGTGTCTACGGCCCGGCGACCCGGACCGCGCTGGAGGGGCAGACCTCCTGGTAGCCGCGTCTGCGAGGATCGTGGCGTGGCGATGGAGGAATTCGGGCCCGGTCAGTTCCAACTCGTCCTGCTGCGGCGGATGGCGGACCACCGGCCCGAGCTGGTCGAGGAGGCGCTCCGTACGCTCGGCGCGTCCCGCGCGGAGCTGCGGGAGGCGAACCGCCGCTGGCAGGCGCGGCTGCACGGGCGGCACTCCCCGGGCGGTGAACGCCGCTACCGTGCCGTGCTCGGGCCGCCCGAGAGCACGATCGTCCGCCGGATCGGGGATCTGAGCTGCGAGGCCCTGCTGTGGCCCGTACCGCTCTGGCCCGAGCTGCGCTTCGAGGTGCTGTGCGCGCCCGGCGGCGGCGCGGTGTGGAACGAGTGGCTCATCCGCGCCCCGGGCGCCCCGGCCCCGGTCCTGGAGAGTCCCGACGACCTCGTCCCGTGGTCCTGCACCGTCGACGAGGTCGCCCGTGCCTTGCGGCCCGCGACACCCTTGGAAGGCAGCGCCCCCACCCGCTGGCGGCTCGCCTTCGGCGATCCCTCGGCCGGCACCCGCCGCATCGCCCACTTCACCTGGGGCCTGCTCCAGTACGTCGAGGAGGCGTAGGCCATCGTTCCGGGCCTCCAGCGGCAAGGAACGGGGGCCGCTGGCCAACCGGGGCCTTGTTTTGTATCGTAGAGAAACAAAGTGGCTCCGCCCGTTTCCCCTGACCGGCGGGCGGGGCCACTGAGTACTTCTAAGGAGTCCGTATGCCGTCCACGCCGTCCGTCCTGACCGCCCGAGCGCTGCTCCTCGACATGGACGGCACCCTGGTGAACTCCGACGCCGTGGTCGAGCGCTGCTGGCGCCGCTGGGCCGAGGCGCAGGGACTCGACGCGCAGGCGGTGCTGCAGGTCGTGCACGGACGGCAGGGCCACGCCACCATGGCGGTGCTGCTGCCGGACCGCCCGATGGCGGAGAACCTCGCCGACAACCGGCGGATGCTCGCCGAGGAGACCGCCGACCTCGACGGTGTCGTGCCCGTCCCGGGCGCGCCCGCCTTCCTGGCGTCGCTCGCCGGCCGGCCGCACGCCCTGGTGACGTCCGCCGACGAGGCACTGGCCCGCGCGAGGATGGGCGCCGCCGCGCTGCCGATGCCGGAGGTCATGGTGACCGCGGAGCGGGTGAGCGCGAGCAAGCCGGACCCGGAGGGCTTCCTGAAGGGCGCCGCGGAGCTGGGCTTCGCCCCCGAGGACTGCATCGTGTTCGAGGACGCCGAGGTCGGCATCGCCGCGGCGAAGGCCGCCGGGATGCGTGTCATCGGCGTGGGCCCGCGCGCCGCCGTCCACGCGCCCACCGCGCACGTCGACTCGCTGGAGCAGGTGCGGGTGGAGGCCACCGCGGACGGCGGCCTCCTGGTCCACATCGGCTGAGCGCCGCCCACCCGTCCCGCTAGCCCGCGATCGCCTCGTAGAGGCTGAACACGGCGAGCAGCACCATCACGGCGGCGGCGACCTTCGTGATCAGCGCCAGCGGCACCCGCTTCATCAGCAGCCGCCCACCGAAGATCCCCAGCCCGGCGACCGCCCACAGCGCGAGAACGGCGCCGAGGCCGACGGCCACCGGATCGTCGTAGCGGGCGGCGAGGTTGGCGGTCATGATCTGCGTCAGATCGCCGAACTCGGCGACCAGGATGAGCATGAAGCCGGTGCCCGCGACCTTCCAGAAGCTCTGGTCGGCGGGTTCGCGGACGCCCTCCTCGTCATCGTCCTTCTTGAACAGCAGCATGGCCGCGCCCGCAAGGAAGAGCAGGCCGACGACGCCCTGCACCCAGCGGTGCGGGAGCAGGGTCAGTACGCTGCCCGCCGCGATGGCCAGGCCGACATGGACGACGAAGGCGGCGGCGACACCGCAGAAGACGTACGAGGCGCGGTAGCGGGTGCCGAGCATGAGGCCGGCGAGCGCGGTCTTGTCGGGCAGTTCTGCCAGGAAGACGACGCCGAAGACGATGGCGGCGACGGTGAAGCTGAACACGGGGCGGGATCCTCATCGGTCGGGCTGCCGCACCGAGAGCGCCGGGAAAAGGGGTCGCTTCGGCTCGACAGCGTCCATGGAAAACGCTGCGGCCGAAGGTCTCGCTGGCCCGGTGGGAAACCCACCGTGCCTCCGGGCGCCGGCTCAGGATCTGAGCAGTATGTCGACGGTCCGGCGAAGAGCTACTCCCCTTCTGCGCCACCTATTCTACGCGACGGGTCAGCCGGCCCCTGGCCACCAGCTCCAGGACCGACGAGACCGCGACCGCCTGCACCACCAGCAGCGCGACCAGCACGAAGAGCTGAACGGCCCCCGCCATCACGGGTGATGCCCCGCCGAGCAGCATGCCGACGAAGGCCCCCGGCAGCGTGACCAGTCCCACAGTCCGCGTCTGGTCGAGCCCCGGCACCAGCGCGCCGGACGCGGCGGGCCTGGCGATCTCCAGCCGGGCGTCCCGGTCCTCGAAGCCCAGCGCCATGGCGGCCTCGACCTCGCCGTTCCGGCTGTGCAGTTCCTCCAGCGCGCGGCGCCCGCCGAGGACCGTCGCGGTGAGCGCGCCCCCGATGAGAATGCCCGCGACGGGGATCAGCGCGATGCCGTCGAGTGGCACGAGGCCGGTCAGCACCAGGAGCGCGACGACCGGCAGCGCGCTCACCCCGATGGGCACGGCCGCCCACCGCCAGCTGCGGTCGTCGGTGATGCGGCGGCCCGCCGTCCACACCGCGACCGCGTACATGACGCCGACGAAGGCGAGCAGCGCCGGCAGATAGCGGACGACCCAGCCGATGAGCAGCGAGACGACCGCGAGCTGCAGCGCGGCGCGCAGCCCCGCGACGGCGATCCCGCGTGCGTAGTTCTCCCGCTCGTCCGCGAGATGGGCGTACGCGGCGACCCCGGTGGCCACCACGAGCAGGACGGCCAGCACGACGCCGAGGGTGCGGTCGACGGGCAGCAGTGAGGTGGCGGCGGCGGACGTCAGGGCCGGGAGAGTGGCGCCGGCCGCGGTACCGGCGGAGGACGTGGTGGCGGCGGACACGACGGCGAGCACGGGGTCACTGTAGGCGGGTACGACGGGAACCCAACGGAACTGACGGTGCGCCACCCCTCGACATGACGTGCCCATGTCGCCAACCTGTAACCTGCCGCACCTCGGCAGGCAATCCGGACCCGGCACGCTTACCCGGGCCCGTCACCCTGGCCGGGCCGGGGAGTGTCGTCAAAGTTGCGTCGTCCGCCCGCTAGGGCGGGGCCGGCGGGGTCTGGTGCGTGCGATCGCAAGGCGGAGGAGGGAGTCCGTGCGGAGCATCGGCGACCGAGGACAACGCCGCGAGCGTGCGTGCCAGGCCCCGCCGGCCAGACGGGACTGCGACGACACGACCTAGGACACGCCCGCAACCACCCTCACCCCCACAGGGAGTTCGCATGTCCCGGATACGCAATGTCTACGCGCGTCGACGCGTGAGCGTGCTCACCGCGTTCGCCGCCATCGCCGCGGCACTCGGTCTGCTCGTCGCCCCCACCACCGCCCAGGCCGCACCCCCCACGCCGCCGAGCGCCGCGACCGCCCGCACCGAACTGGCCGCACTCACCGTGCAGGCCGAGGGATCGTCCACCGGCTACAGCCGCGACAAGTTCCCGCACTGGATCACCCAGAGCGGCGCCTGCAACACCCGGGAGGTCGTCCTCAAGCGCGACGGGACGGGCGTCGTCCAGGACTCCTCCTGTGCCGCCGTCAGCGGCACCTGGCACTCCCCCTACGACGGCGCCACCTGGACCGCCGCCTCCGACGTCGACATCGACCACATGGTCCCGCTCGCCCAGGCCTGGCGCTCCGGCGCCGCCGGCTGGACCACCGCCCAGCGGCAGGCGTTCGCCAACGACCTGACCCACTCCCAGCTGCTCGCCGTCACCGACAACGTCAACCAGGCCAAGGGCGACAAGGACCCGGCCCAGTGGCTGCCGCCGCTGGCCTCGTACCACTGCACCTACGCCCGTATGTGGGTCTGGGTGAAGTACTCGTACTCCCTGACCGTCGACTCGGCGGAGAAGAGCGCCCTGACCTCCATCCTCAACGGCTGCTGACGGCCTGACGCACAACTCCCGCCTCCCCTCCGTCGTCCGTAGTCTTGGGCGACGGAGGGGAGGCCGGTCACCTTGGCTGAGCTGCGTTTGGGTCCACTGCTGCGGTACGTGGGCGAGGACAGCGCGACCGTCTGGATCGAGGCGGACCGCCCGTGCGAGGCGGTCGTCGCCTGCGAAGGGGACGGCGGCGGGACCGCCAGGACCTGGCAGGTCGCCGGGCACCACTACGCGCTGGTGACCGTCACCGGGCTGCGTCCCGGCGCCGGGACGCCGTACGCCGTGCACCTCGACGGCCGACAGGTGTGGCCGCTGCCCGGCTCCCCGTTCCCGCCCAGCACCATCCATACCGCCGCGGGCGGCAGCGCCCCGCTGCGGGTGGCCTTCGGCTCCTGCCGCTGGGCGGCGCCCGCGCACCACACCCGCGACCCGGTCGGCCCCGACGCCCTCGACTCCCTCGCCCAGGAGATCGTGCGGGACGGCGCCGCCCGCCCGGACGTGCTGCTCCTGCTGGGTGACCAGGTCTACGCGGACGAGACCTCGGCGGCCACCCGCCGCTGGCTCGCCCGCCGCCGCGACCTCTCCGATCCGCCCTGGGACCAGGTCGCGGACTACGAGGAGTACACCCACCTCTACTACGAATCCTGGCTCGACCCCGAGGTGCGCTGGCTGCTGTCCACCGTCCCCAGCTGCATGATCTTCGACGACCACGATGTGATCGACGACTGGAACACCTCGGAGGCGTGGCTCGGACAGATCCGCGGCACACCCTGGTGGCAGGAGCGCATCCTCGGCGGCCTGATGTCGTACTGGGTCCATCAGCACCTGGGCAACCTCTCCCCCGCCGAGCTGGCCGCCGACGAGCTGTTCGCCACGGTGCGCGCCGCCGCCGACGGCACCGAGGCCGTCCGGGCCTTCGCCGCCCGCGCCGACGCCGACGCCGCTTCGGTGCGCTGGAGTTACCGGCGCGACTTCGGACGCGTCCGGCTGCTGATGGTGGACTCCCGGGCCGCCCGCGTCCTGGAGGAGGACCGGCGCTCGATGCTCGACGACGGCGAGTGGCGGTGGGTGCGCGAACAGGCGCTGTCCGACGGCTCGTTCGACCATCTCCTGGTCGGCAGCTCGCTGCCCTGGCTGCTGCCGCACGCCGTGCACGCCGCCGAGGAGTGGGACGCGGCGCTCTGCCGGGGGGTGCGCGGCCCGCGGTGGGCGGAGCGCGGCGAGAAGCTGCGGCAGGCGGCCGACCTGGAGCACTGGGCGGCGTTCCGCACCTCCTTCGACGCGCTCGCCGGCCTCTTCGCCGAGGTGGGCAGCGGGCCGCGGGCGCCCGCGACCATCTGCGTCCTGTCCGGCGATGTGCACCACGCGTACATCGCCGAGGCGCACTGGCCGCGCCCGGTGGGCAGCCGCGTCCTCCAGCTCACCTGCTCGCCGATCCACAACAGCGTCCCCGCGGCGATACGGCTGGGCTTCCGCGTCGGCTGGAGCCGGCCGGGCCGCTGGATCGGCCGCGCCCTCGCCCGGCACGGCCGGCTCCCCGCGTCCGTCATCCGCTGGACGCGCCTGGGCGGCCCCTGGTTCGGCAACCAGCTGATGACCCTGACCCTGCGCGGCCGCCTGCTCGACCTCCGGGTGGCCGGTCCGAAGGGCTCGTTCGAGCCGTCGACACACCGGCGGACATGAGCGGTGCGATCCGTCGTCCGCCGGCGCGCGGCCGGGCGGCGGCGCACACCGCCATCAGCTGGTTCTCCGCCCGCCCCGCAAGCGGTGTCCGGGATATTCCCCACACCGTGTCTACAACATCACGTACCCCTCGCCGGTGCCGGCCACCCCCTCTGGCGTACGCTGTACGGCTGGGAGCGGATGTAGATCCGCCCATACGCCAACAGGCAATATGTCGGACGGGGAGGCACGGTGCTCGAGGGTCTGGGCTCCTTGTTCGACTGGCCATGGATCTACGTACTCGTCGCGCTGTCCGTGCTGCTCGATGTGTTCGTGCCGATCCTGCCCAGCGGGGTGCTGGTGATAAGCGCGGCGACCGCGGGCACCACCGGTGCGGGCGGCGACATGCTCGACGTGGTCGCGCTCCTGGTGTGCGCCGCGATCGCCTCCTGCCTCGGCGACATCGCCGCCTACCGGCTGGCCTGGCGCGGCGGTGACTGGTTCGACCGCCGCATGGCACAGTCCCGCAGGCTCTCCACCGCCCAGGAACGACTGGGAGAGGTGCTGACCAGGGGCGGTGGCTCGCTCGTCGTGCTCGCCCGCTTCGCACCGGCCGGCCGCTCCGTGGTCAGCCTCGGCGCGGGCGTGGCGCACCGCCGGCCCAAGGAGTTCCTGCCCTGGTCGGCCGTGGCCGGTGTGGCCTGGGCGACGTACAGCGTGGGTCTGGGCTACCTCGGCGGTGAGTGGCTGGGCGCGAGCTGGCTCGGCACCTTCATGTCGCTGGTCGCCCTGGTGGGCACCGGCGCGCTGGCCGCGTATGTCTTCCGCCGCGGACGCCGGACCGCGATGGCCGCGGCCCTGACCACCGTGCCGCTGGCGATCCCCCCGCAGCCCGCTGCCGCCACCGACCGCGGCGCGGTCGTCGAAGCGCTGTAGGCCGGCCCCACGCCCCCCGCACCACCCCTGCCCGGCACATCGCGCAGCCCCTGACTTCCGGGGCCCGCCCTGCGCGAGCGCGCGCCGCCCCCGCCGGCCGCCTGGTGATGCTCGACCACCCCGCGGCCGTCGCCGAGGCGATCACGTCCGCGGACACGTACGCGAACAAGTAAGGGAACGGAAAAATATCCGAGGTGCGGGGCCGGCCGGGGTCGGTCCGGCAGCACGGACGCCAGGCATCAGTTCGATGCTCGGCGGGAAATTACGCGGCGGACCTGCTAGGCCGCCGAATCCGTCAAAGAAGTGCGGAAATGACGCCCTTCCGGACCCATTCCGATCATCTCCGTGCTCACCCAGACAGAATCGGAACACCGCCCCGGCAAGGGCCAGTTGGCCGCCGCAAAGGCCGCCCGCACCATAACTTGTCATATGCGGACACTGTCCCCATCGGTCATATGTTCCCATTCCCCGACTCTGGCGTTTTTACGATTCATTCTCACTCGATTCAGCGATACCCAGCGCGAAGGGTGACGAAAAAGAATGAGGCCGCATACCCCACCCCCTAATGCGAAGGACATACGCATGTCGGTTGATGCGGGCCAGGCCGCCGCTCTCAGCACCCCGGGCGCCCCGGACAACAACTCGGCGCACACCAGCCTTGATACGGCTGCTGCCCGGAATCTGGCGACCACCACCAAGTCCGCACCTC
>NZ_JAAIKO010000157.1 GCF_016107395.1 Streptomyces fildesensis | reverse complement strand
TTGACGTCGTACTGCCGTGCCTGGACGAGGCCGGTGCCCTGCCCTGGGTGCTGGAGCGCATTCCGTCCGGCTGGCGGGCGATCGTCGTCGACAACGGCTCGACCGACGGCTCCGCCGTCCTGGCCGCCTCCCTCGGCGCGACGGTGGTCCGCGAGCCGGTCCGGGGCTTCGGCGCCGCCTGCCACGCCGGACTGCTCGCCGCGACCGCCGACATCGTCTGCTTCTGCGACTGCGACGCCTCGCTCGACCCCGCCCTGCTGCCGTCCGTCGCGGACCCGGTGCTGCGGGGTGATCTCGACCTGGTGCTCGGCCGCCGCAGGCCGACCGCCCGTGGCGCCTGGCCGCCGCACGCCCGGCTCGCCAACCTCGAACTGGCCCGGCGCATCCGCCGCCGCACCGGTCTGCGGCTGCACGACCTCGGCCCGATGCGGGCCGCCCGGCGGACCGCGCTGCTCGGCCTGGAACTGGCCGACCGCCGGTCCGGCTACCCGCTCGAAATGCTGGTCCGCGCGGCCGACGCCGGCTGGCGGATCGCCGAGACCGACGTCCCGTACGCGCCCAGGACCGGCCGCTCCAAAGTGACCGGCACCTGGCGCGGGACCTGGCACGCGGTCCGGGACATGAGCGCCGTGCTGCGGCAGCC
>NZ_JAAIKO010000156.1 GCF_016107395.1 Streptomyces fildesensis | reverse complement strand
TGTAGGCTTGGCCTATGGCACGGATGGGGCGGCCGAAGGCCGAGTTGACGCTGTCGGATGAGGAACGGGCCGCGCTCGAGGAGTGGGTGCGGCGTCGTTCCACGCCGCAGGCGTGGGCCCTGCGGTGTCGGATCGTTCTGGCGTGTGCTGACGGTGTCCCGAACAAGGACGTGGCGGCTCGACTCGGTTCCACACCGCAGGCGGTGGGGCGCTGGCGGGCCCGGTTTGTACAGTTCCGGATTGCCGGCCTGGGTGACATGCCGCGTCCGGGTGGCCCCAGGACAGTGACGGACGAGCAGGTCGCCGCGGTGGTCACCAGGACGCTGGAATCCACGCCGAAGAACGCGACGCACTGGTCGACCCGTTCGATGGCGAAGGAAATGGGCTTGTCGCAGTCGACGGTGTCGCGGATCTGGCGGGCGTTCGGCCTGCAGCCGCACCGGTCGCAGACCTTCAAGTTGTCGACGGATCCGTACTTCGTGGACAAAGTCCATGATGTCGTCGGTCTCTACCTGGACCCGCCCGAGCGGGCCCTGGTCTTCTGCGTGGACGAGAAGTCGCAGATCCAGGCCCTGGACCGGTCCCAGCCCGTGCTGCCGATGATGCCCGGAGTTCCCGAGCGAGCCACCCATGACTACGTCCG
>NZ_JAAIKO010000155.1 GCF_016107395.1 Streptomyces fildesensis | reverse complement strand
GCAGACCCGCGATCGCCCGCAGCATCGTCGACTTGCCCGACCCGTTCGACCCGATGAGACCGATGGCCTCACCCCGGTACGCGGTGAAACTCACCCCGCGCACGGCATGGACCCGCCGGACGTTGGGCGACGACTTACGGGACACCAGGCGCCCGAGGGCGGCCGTCGCGCTGCCCTTGCTGTTCCCGGCGCCGTGCACCCGGTAGACGATGTGCACATCGTCCACGATGACGGTCGGGATACGGGACCGGGCCGGAGCCTGAACGGCGGTGCTGCCGGCGGCGCTCCGGTCGGTGTCGGTGCCGGTGGCGCTCTTCTCGATCTCCACTGTCTCAGCCACGGCCGTACTTCTCCTCAGCCTTCCAGAAATACACGTACCCGCCGACACCCACCACGACCGCCCAGCCCACCGCCACCGCCCACACGTGCGGCGGCATCTCCTCGGCGGTCACGCTGTCGATCAGCGCGAAGCGCATCAGGTCGATGTACACCGCGATGGGATTCACATCGAGCAGGATCTTCACGAAATACGGTGCCGTCTTCGTGAAATTGCTGATGCTGTACATCACGCCGGAGGTGTACATCCACGTCCGCAGGATGAACGGCATCAGCTGCGCGAGGTCCGTCATCTTGCTGCCCAGCCGGG
>NZ_JAAIKO010000154.1 GCF_016107395.1 Streptomyces fildesensis | reverse complement strand
CGCCCATCCTCAAGCTGCTTGCCGGCAAAAATTAACCTCTGCTGGTCCGGTGGAATCCCCTCCTTATCCTGAATCTTCGCCTTCACATTGTCGATGGTATCCGAACTCTCCACCTCCAAAGTGATTGTCTTACCGGTGAGGGTCTTCACAAAAATCTGCATCCCTCCACGAAGACGGAGAACCAGATGAAGTGTAGATTCCTTCTGGATGTTGTAATCAGCTAAGGTTCGCCCGTCTTCAAGCTGCTTGCCGGCGAAGATTAAACGCTGCTGATCCGGCGGTATCCCTTCCTTGTCCTGGATCTTCGTCTTCACGTTGTCTATCGTATCGCTGCTCTCTACCTCGAGCGTAATCGTCTTGCCGGTGAGGGTCTTCACGAAGATCTGCATCCCTCCGCGAAGCCTGAGAACAAGATGAAGCGTGGATTCCTTCTGGATGTTATAGTCCCCTAACGTACGACCATCCTCAAGTTGCTTTCCGGCAAAGATCAGACGCTGCTGATCCGGCGGAATCCCTTCCTTGTCCTGAATCTTTGACTTAACATTATCAATAGTATCACTGCTCTCCACTTCAAGTGTGATCGTCTTGCCTGTTAGGGTTTTCACGAAGATCTGCATGATGGATGATAAACAATCCAAGTAGGCGAGAAGACTTGACAAATTTGGCGTCG
>NZ_JAAIKO010000152.1 GCF_016107395.1 Streptomyces fildesensis | reverse complement strand
CGGCGACGAACCGCTCAGCTGTCAGGGCGGAACGGCCGAGGTAGCCGCGGGCCACGCCGGCGCCCGCGATGTACAGCTCACCCACCACACCGGGCGCCACCAACTGCAAACCGCCGTCCAGCACATAGGTGCGCAGGTCGGGAATGCCGACGCCGATCACGCTCGCAGCCTCGTTGCTCACCCGATCACGGGTCAGCGGCTGATAGGTCACGTGCACCGTGGTCTCGGTGATGCCATACATGTTGACCAGCACCGGTGCATCGTCGGGATGCCGCAGGTACCAGTCGGCCAGGCGGGAGGGCTGCAGCGCCTCGCCGCCGAACACCACAACGCGCAAACTGAGCTGCCGGGCCGGCCGGGACGTGTCGGCATCGGCCTGCACCAACTGGTAGAAGGCCGACGGTGTCTGGTTGAGAACGGTGACACCCTGCTCGGCGAGCAGGTCCAGAAACGCCCCCGGCGTTCGGCTCACCTCGAAGGGCACCACGACCAGTCGGCCGCCGTGCAGCAGCGGCCCCCAGAGCTCCCAGACGGAGAAGTCGAAGGCGTACGAGTGGAACAGCGTCCAGACGTCGTCGGCGCCGAAGCCGAACCACTGGCGGGTGGCGTCGAACAGCCTGACCACGTTCCGGTGAGTGTTGACGACGCCTTTGGGGCGGCCGGTGGAGCCGGAGGTGTAGATGATGTAGGCGGG
>NZ_JAAIKO010000151.1 GCF_016107395.1 Streptomyces fildesensis | reverse complement strand
GTCATACTGCGCCCGTCGCGCAGTTTCCAGGTGTCGGGGTTGGCGCAGTACGAGCAGCGCAGCGGGCAGCCGTTCATGAAGAGCACGAACCGGGTGCCGGGCCCGTCCACGCCCGTGGACAGGTCCCAGGAATGGATCCGGCCGGTGCTCACATCGCACCGTGGAAGGTGCGGCTGATCACATCGAGCTGCTGCTCACGCGTCAGGCGGACGAAGTTTACGGCGTAACCGGAGACCCGGATGGTCAGCTCGGGATACTTCTCCGGATGCTCCATGGCGTCCTCCAGGGTGGCCCGGTCCAGAACGTTCACGTTCATGTGGAAGCCGCCGGAAGCCGTGTAGGCGTCGAGGATGCCGACCAGGTTGGTGGCACGTTCCGCGGGGTCGTGCCCGAGCCCTTCCGGGGTGATGGTCGAGGTCAGCGAGATGCCGTCACGGGCCTGCTCGTACGGGATCTTGGCCACCGACAGGGCGGAGGCCGCCAGCCCGTGGCGGTCGCGGCCGTTCATGGGGTTGGCACCGGGCGCGAAGGGCAGCCCCGCGCGACGGCCGTCCGGGGTGTTGCCCGTGTGCTTGCCGTAGACCACGTTGGAGGTGATGGTGAGCACCGACTGGGTCTGCTCCGCACCCCGGTACGTGGGATGCCGGCGCAGCTTGGCCATGAAGGTGTGCACCAGGTCGACGGCGATGCTGTCGGC
>NZ_JAAIKO010000150.1 GCF_016107395.1 Streptomyces fildesensis | reverse complement strand
GGTGATGCCGGCGGCGGCGAGGCCGAGGGTGGCGGTTTCGGCGAGGGGGATGCCGTAGCGGGCCAGCCGCAGCGGCATGAGGGCTTCGATGGGTGCTTTGCGGCGCCAGGCGCGGCCGTAGCGGGCTTGGAGGCGGGCCTGGTAGACGAGGCGGTCCTGCTCGAGGCGGATGACCTGGTCGTAGGAGCGCAGCTCCCACAGCTTCATGCGGCGCCACAGCTTGAAGGTGGGGAAGGGGGCGAGCAGCCAGCGGGTGAGGCGGACCGACTCCATGTGCTTGTCGGCCGTCAGGTCCGCGACCCGGCCCACCGCGTGCCGGGCGGCCTCGACGCAGACGACGAACAGCACCGGGATGATGCCGTGCATGCCGACCCCGACCGGGTCGGGCCAGGCGGCCGCGCCGTTGAACGCGATGGTCGCGGCGGTCAGCAGCCACGCGGTCTGGCGCAGCAGCGGGAACGGGATCCGCATCCACGTCAGCAGCAGATCCAGCGCCAGCAGCACCACGATCCCGGCGTCCACCCCGATCGGGAAGACGTTCGCGAACCAGCCGAAGCCCTTGTTCTGCGCGAGCTCCCGCACCGCGGCGTACGATCCCGCGAAACCGATCGCGGCGATCACCACCGCACCGGCGACGACCACACCGACAAGAATCCGGTGCGTCCGGGTCAAACGTATCGCGGGCACCCGCGACCCCTCC
>NZ_JAAIKO010000149.1 GCF_016107395.1 Streptomyces fildesensis | reverse complement strand
GACAAGGTCATAGTGACATCGAAGCACAACGACGATGAGCAGTACGTTTGGGAATCTCAAGCTGGTGGATCATTTACTGTTACCAGGGACGTCAATGGCGAACAACTAGGCAGGGGTACCAAAATCACTTTGTTCCTAAAGGAGGATCAGCTGGAATACCTCGAGGAACGCAGAATCAAGGATTTGGTGAAGAAGCATTCGGAGTTCATCAGCTATCCGATCAATCTCTGGACTGAAAAGACAACGGAGAAGGAGATTAGCGATGATGAAGACGAGGAGATAAAGAAAGAGGAAGAAGGAGATGTTGAGGATCTAGATGAGAAGGAGACGAAATCGAAGAAGAAGAAGATCAAGGAGGTATCTCACGAGTGGCAGGTTATGAACATGCAGAAGCCAATCTGGTTGCGCAAGCCAGAAGAGATAACTAAAGAAGAATATGCTGCTTTCTACAAGAGCTTGACGAATGACTGGGAAGATCATCTCTCTGTGAAGCATTTCTCCGTTGAAGGTCAGCTTGAATTCAAGGCAATCCTGTTTGTTCCGAGGAGAGCTCCATTCGATCTGTTCGACACACGCAAGAAGCTCAACAATATCAAGCTCTACGTGAGGAGGGTGTTTATCATGGATAATTGCGAAGAGCTAATTCCAGAGTATCTGAGCTTCGTGAAGGGCGTGGTGGATTGAGACGATCTTCCTCTGAAC
>NZ_JAAIKO010000014.1 GCF_016107395.1 Streptomyces fildesensis | reverse complement strand
GCCGCTCCGGATCAGGCGAGCGCCCCGCGCCCCGCACGACCACCACCGCCGCGTAGCACCACACGCTCCTCAGGGGCCGTGCCACCCCCGGTGTCCGGGTGGCACGGCCCCTGGCGTTGGTCCTGACCGGCGGGATGTGCCGTTCGAACACGGAGCGGAAGCCCTCCAGCGGGTCACCGTGCTCATGGCTGAGCCAACCGGGTGCCCCGGTGATCCGGAGGGGCTCGGGGGAGTGACGGATGGTAGCCGGGGGACACAGATAGTCACTGATATCGCGTGGAAAAGGTAGAGATGATGATTGATTCCGGTACTGCGACGTTGGTGGAAGAGTTGCGTGAGCGGGCGGGCGCGTTCGTGAACTCGCACGTCGATCTGTGGGTCACCGTGGAGGACGACGGGACGCTGATCCTGGCCGGCCAGGACCCCACGGCCCTGTTCCAGGCAGCTGCGGACTGGCTGGAACAGGGGCCCGCGTGCACCGTTGTCGATACCCGCTGGGGCTGTGGGACCACCGAGCCCGCCTTTACGCTGTGCCTGTTCCTGCGCCCGCCGGGCGCTGAACTGACGCCGCAGCGGACGGCTGAAAGGGTCTAGGGTCTTTCCCGATCCCAGCGGAAGCCGGAACCAGACAGCGGCGGCGCGGACTCCCGCGCCGCCGTCCGGTTTGCCCGGTGCGACACCCCTGGTCACTGCCTGCGTCAGATGACGAGGAGGGCGGTCGGGCAACCATCACGAAGACCAACCGGCGGGGCCGGCCGGTCCCTGCTGTTGACCGGTCACCCGCGCACGGGCTGCGCGAATCCTGCCGCCGTGGGCGGGGCGTCTTCAGCGTGGTGCGGTTCGCTGGTGGGTCGTGGTGGGGATGTCGGCCTCGGTGTCGGTGGCGGGGGAGGCTTCGGTTACGTCGGCGCCGTGGTCGGCGCGGCGTCGGGTGTCGTGGGTTCCGTACCAGTCCAGGCACATCACGGTGGCGTCGTCCTGTAGTTGCCCGTCGTGGGCTTGAACGACGTGCTCGATCAGGACGCGGGCGGCTTCGCGCGGGTGCAGGTCCTGGGTGCTTTCGATGAGCGCCGACAGGTCGAGGTCCGCGGCCCTGCGTTCCAGCATCCCGTCGGTGAGCATGATGAGCCGGTCCCCGGCCCGCAGGTCCAGGTGCTGCACGGTGTAGGTGTGGGGAGCTGTGAAGCCGAAGGGCATGTCGATGTCCGGCACGAGCTGCTCGACCTTTCCTCCGCGCAGGCGCAGGGGCCAGGGGTGGCCGGCGTTGATGAACTCGGTTCGACCATCGTGCAGGCTGATGCGCAGGAGTTGGCCGGTGACGTAGCGACCCCCGCTGTGCTCGGCCAGGGCCTGGTCGGCCTGCCGGGCCTGTCCGGCGAGGTCGGCGCCTTGTCTTCGGGCGCGGCGCAGGGCGCCGACCAGGAGGGTGGCCAGCAGGGCAGCGTCCACGTCGTGGCCCATGGCATCGGTGACGGACAGCTGGACATGGTCACGGTCTATGACGTAGTCGAACGTGTCGCCGCCGACGAACTCGGCCGGCTCCAGGGCGCCGGCAACCGCGAACTGGGCCGCTTCACACGCCAAGGACGCAGGCAACAGCCGGTGCTGGATCTCGGCGGCCAAACTCAGCGGCGCGGTACGCCGACCCCACTGGTAGAGATCGGTGAAGGGCCGATTCGCGATGACGATGTACGCAAAAGCGTGGGCGCTACGGCTGATCTTCCGCAAGGTGTTGGGGCCCGGGTGGTGGGGCAGGTAGAGCTCCAGCAGCCCGATGGCATCCCCGCGGTTGGTCACCGGCGCGATCACCCGCGTCCAAGCACCGTCCCCGATCCGCTCCACATGCGGTTGCTGGGTGCGGATCACCTGCTCGTACACCGTGCCGGACACCGCGATCGCGTCAGCGGGACGGTCCAGGTCGATATTGTCAGCGGCGCCCAGGCGCACGACGGCGGCACCCGTGAAGTCGGTGATCAGGAACGACACCGACCGGGCCCCGAACTGCCGCCGCAGCGCCGCGGCGATGACATCGACGGACTCTACGGGCGGCGCGGCCTCTGCCGCAGCCAGCGCCTCACCCAGTCCGTCGATTCCACTGTCCGGCATGGGAGCCCTCTTCCCGCTGTCGTGCCCGTCCCAGCACCTACCGGTTCCACGAACTCCGGGCAGGTACGAAGAGGCAAACTATCCCACTGCAGGAGCGGGTTCCGACCCGCCTGAGCGATACCGTCGCGCCTGGTGCCATGGATCGGTGCCGGTATGCACTGTGACCCGGACCCCACCATCCGCTGGTGGCGGCGCGCTCGTCGAGGGCATCGTGCCCGCCGTCCACGCGGCAACCGGGCTACCAGCGGTTTCCGTACGGTTCCGGGGCACCGCGCAGATGCGCCAGACCGCCGAGCAGCATCCCTCCGGCGGAAGCGGCATCCATGAGGCGGCGCTGCTCGTGGGAGCCCTTCTCGCCCTCGATGGTGTCGTCGGGCCAGGTCCCCGGTCCGACCACGGCGAGTGCGACCAGGCCCCGGTCGGCCGCTTCCTGCCAGAGCGGTGACACGGGGCGTTGCTGCGGGCACAGTAGACGGGAGCGACCAGTGTGCAGTTGTGTGAGTTTCCCGTCCTGGACCGTCACCGAACACCGGGTCACCGGCCACAACCCCGCGCTCCACGTGCGGGCGGTCATCCGCGCCAGTCCGGCAGCCCGCACGCGCACCGCCAGCTCGCCGTACGCCGCCTGATCGGGAGGCTGAACGGTCACCACCGACCACCAATCGCCCGCGCGCAACGCCATCACTGCCCGACCCCAGCCCGTCACCGTCGTCTCCACGCCCGTCCAACGACCCGGCCGGGCTGCGGAATCGGCCGATAGGCCGTGCGGGTGAGCGATCCAGCACACCGGCGCTCGTATCGCTGGTGCGGTGGCTCCGGTCGGGGAATCGAGGTGGCCTCCAGAGCGAGCCTTGTGCGCGGGCGGGGGGAGTTGGGAGTCTGTGTGCACCGGGCTGGAACGGGAACTGCTGTGCGGATGGCGGTGGTCGTGGTGGAGCGGTGGTCGGCGGTACGCCGGGTGAGTCAGGCGGCGGCGGGTGATGCGTCGGGGCTTCCGGGGCGTCTGTGCCACGCGTTGTGCGGGGTGCTGGAGGCGGACTGGGCGGTGATGTCCCTGCTCAGTGATACGCCCGGCCGCCAGCTGCTGGCGGTGAGCGGCATGCCGGCTTTACGGCTGGAGGAACTGGAGTTCTTGGTGGGGGAGGGCCCGTGCCACAGCGCCAGCCTCACCGGACACCCCATGATGATCGGAGACCTCCGCCACCAGGTCACCCCTTGGCCCTTCTTCGGGACCGCCGCGCGTGAGGTGCTGCCACGGGTCGGCGCGATCCACGCCTTCCCGCTGCGCTGGGCCGACGAGCGGTTCGGGGCGGCCGCGGTGCTCTACGCCCAACCCCGCGCCACCCCCTGGGCACAAACCCGGCAGGCCGCTGCCGCTGTGGATACCGCGGCCGCCGCCCTCCTGGACAGCTACCGGACAGAGTTTCTCCAAGGGGCGGACCTGCCGTGGGAACCGGCCCGCCTCCTGGAGACCCACTGGGGCGCTACCCACCGTGCCGCGGGAGCTCTGGCCCTGCGCCTGGGGATCCCCTTCGATGAAGCCCTCGCCCGCATGCGCGCCCTGGCGTTCACGACCGGACAGTCCCTGCGCGACATCACCACCTACCTGACCTGACCGCCCGTGCCTTACCTGGCGAGGCGGTCACCCGGTCTCGGGGAGGTGCGGGTGGTGCTCGCAGGATTGCGCCCGGTGCTGCTCCCACTCCATGGCGCGTTGGATCTGCAGGTCGTCCAGACCGGTCGCTTCGGACAGTGCCTGAGAGGTGAGCCCGTGGTGCTGTTGTGCCAGGGCGCGCCGGATCTGTCCGGCCCACAGCTCCTCGGGGACGAACGGCCGCTCGCGGTACTCCTGCTGCAGGGCCATGAGATGTTCGGGCGAG
The DNA here is from genome assembly GCF_016107395.1 of Streptomyces fildesensis. GTDB lineage: Bacteria > Actinomycetota > Actinomycetes > Streptomycetales > Streptomycetaceae > Actinacidiphila > Actinacidiphila fildesensis. The sequence goes on along the minus strand of NZ_JAAIKO010000014.1, from coordinate 148,134 downwards.
CAGGCGGCGATCAGGCGCCGGCCGTCGCGTGCCCGATCGCTCGCGTGGATGGCGGAGGAGTCCGGGACGACGTTCAGATGGCATCCGTCGGTGAGTGGCCGGGCGCACGCATCGCAGATGTCCGTCAGCGGGACGGAACGTGAGTGGTCGGGTCGCATGCTGTTCTCCTGCCCTTTCATGCCATGTCGCGCCCCCGGCGCTGTTGAGCGGGAGCCAGGATGCCTGTCGGCTGGTGCCACGAAAATCTATCGCGCGTGAAGTAGACATTCGCTTCTGGATCTGGGTAGAGTTCTGGTCGTAGCCAAGAAGGAAGCAGGGCACGGCAGACACGAACTGCCGCGCGGAGTGTGTGGCACGGTGATGGAATCCGGTGGCCGGTAAGTGCAGGTGGGCCGCAGGGTTGATTGCCGGGTCGGGCCGCCCCGGGAGGGGCCGCCGTGCAGTAACGCAGTACGGCAAGTGCAGTTCTGACACGCAGTACCCGCAGTTCAGCAGGACCGCATCATGCAGGACAGCAGTACCGGATGCAGTTGCAGTACCCAGCAGTGCGGTACATGAGTGGTACCTCGGTGAAGGCGTCGGCTGCGGGCGCGCGCACTGGGAGGTTCGGCAGTGGGGTTCTAAGCCAGGGCAGTTGTAGTACGGGCGACGGGGCTGGCTGTCGGAGAGTGGTGTAGTGAAGGCCACCAGCAGTTCGCAGGAACAGCAGTTCGTAGTGCTGGTTTGGTCAGTGTTTCGGTTCAGAGGGAACGGAGGGGTTGAGCGCCATCAGGATTGCCCGGGCGAAGTAGCAGGCCTGGGTGCCGCAGGACATCGATAGGTAGGTGGTCTCCGGTCACGCGTTCGCGATCCCCGTATTCCCGGCCGCGGCCGGTAGTGCGGACACAGTAGGCCGGCGCAGTACTAGGGCCGGTAGGTGGTGTTTTCCGTCCTTCGGGGCCCTGGTGCTACGGCGCCAGGGCCCCTCCACGCGTTCTCAGCCCCTTTGTCTGTTTCCCGGTGAGGTGAGATGACGGCAGACGATTCCTTCGCCCGACTCAATGACGACGACTATCCCGCCTACACCATCGGGCGCGCCGCCGAGATGATCGGTGCCTCTCAGGGTTTCCTGCGTGCGATCGGCGAAGCCCACCTGATCACCCCGCTGCGTTCCGCGGGCGGTCACCGCCGTTACTCCCGCTATCAGCTGCGGATCGCTGTCCGGGTGCGTGAGCTCGTCGACCAGGGCACCGCGATCGAGGACGCGTGCCGCATCGTCGCGCTGCAGGACCAGCTCGAAGAAGCCCTCGCACTCAACGAACAGCTCCGCACCCACACCCACTCCGCCGCCTGAGAACGGCCCCGCGTAGGGCAGGACTTTGACCGGATGCCCTAGCCGCGGGGGAAGCAGTCTTGACCACGCTGTGCACGTGAGCGCCGGTTGCAGCTGGCCGGCCGCAACATTCCGGGCCACGAACTGTGGGGCCTGGTCGAAGCGACCGGCAGCCACCTGGACCGGCGGATCAAGAAGAACTGGGCCTGGCCAGCAGCCCGTAGGAGCCCGGCCCACGCCCAAAGTCCCAGAGAAGTCCCACGGGTGCCGCCGCACCCCTTGCTGATCTGTGTTCGCGCAGCTCAGGAGGGGTGCGGCGGCACCCGCCGGTCAGATGTCGCGGAACGTCTCGATCTGCGCGCCGATCGTGTTGAGCCGCTCGGCCAGGTCCTCGTAGCCGCGGTTGATGACATAGACGTTGCGCAGTACGGAGGTGCCCTCGGCGGCCATCATCGCGAGCAGGATGACGACGGCGGGGCGCAGCGCGGGCGGGCACATCATCTCGGCGGCGCGCCAGCGGGTCGGGCCCTCGACGAGGACGCGGTGCGGGTCGAGCAGTTTGACGCCGGCACCCAGCCGGGTGAGCTCGGTGAGGTAGATCGCGCGGTTGTCGTACACCCAGTCGTGGATGAGCGTGGAGCCCTGGGCGGTCGCGGCGATGGCGGCGAAGAAGGGGACGTTGTCGATATTGAGGCCGGGGAACGGCATCGGGTGGATCTTGTCGATGGGCGCGCGGAGCTTGGACGGGCGCACGGTGAGGTCGATGAGGCGGGTCCGGCCGTTGTCGGCCTTGTACTCCTCGGTGCGCTCGTGGTCCAGCCCCATCTCCTCCAGGACGGCCAGTTCGATCTCCAGGAACTCGATCGGCACCCGGCGGATCGTCAGCTCCGACTCGGTGACCACGGCGGCGGCCAGCAGGCTCATCGCCTCGACCGGGTCCTCGGAGGGCGCGTAGTCCACATCGCGGTCGATGTCGGTGACGCCGTGCACGGTCAGGGTGGTGGTGCCGACGCCGTCGACCCGTACCCCGAGCTCCTCCAGGAAGAAGCAGAGGTCCTGGACCATGTAGTTCGAGCTGGCGTTGCGGATCACGGTGATGCCGTTGTTGCGGGCGGCGGCCAGCAGCGCGTTCTCGGTGACGGTGTCGCCGCGTTCGGTCAGCACGATGGGCCGGCTGGGGGAGATCGCCCGCTCGACGACCGCGTGATAGGTGCCGTCGGTGGCGGTCACGTCGAGGCCGAAGTGGCGCAGCGCGTTCATGTGCGGCTGCACCGTACGGGTGCCGAGGTCGCAGCCGCCGGCGTACGGGATCCGGAAACGGTCGGTGCGGTGCAGCAGCGGGCCGAGGAACATGATCACGCTGCGGGTGCGCCGGGCCGCCTCGGTGTCCATCGCGTCGAGGTCCAGCTCGGCCGGCGGTACGATCTCCAGATCGTTGCCGTCGTTGATCCAGCGGGTGCGGACGCCGATGCTGTTCAGCACCTCCAGGATCCGGTAGACCTCCTCGATCCTGGCGACCCGGCGGAGCGTGGTGCGCCCGGAGTTCAGCAGGGAGGCGCACAGCAGCGCGACGCACGCGTTCTTGCTGGTCTTCACGTCGATCGCGCCGGACAGCCGCCGGCCGCCGACGACCCGCAGGTGCATGGGCCCGGCGTAGCCGAGCGACACGATCTCGCTGTCCAGCGCCTCGCCGATTCTGGCGATCATCTCCAGGCTGATGTTCTGGTTGCCGCGCTCGATGCGGTTGACCGCGCTCTGGCTGGTGCCCAGCGCCTCGGCGAGCTGGGACTGGGTCCAGCCACGGTGCTGGCGGGCGTCACGGATGAGCTTGCCGATACGGGCGAGGTAGTCATCGATCATGTGGCAAACGGTATCTCACACATGAGATGGGGGCTGTGTGTCGAAAGGCAGGTGCGGCGTGTGGATCGTCGCGAACGGGGTAGACGTGGCGCGGTGGCCCTCGATCCAGCAACGTTACACAAGGTCAGTATCTCGGATATGAGATTAATGCGCCTGATCGTGTGAAGGATTGCTCCAGATGGAGGAGTAGGTTCCGGGTGATGGCGCCGGGCGCGGGACAGCGCCACAGGGGTGCCGGGGCATGACCCCGCACCGGTGATGTACTAGAGTTATCTCGACATCGAGATATCTGCCGAGGCGTACCACGCCGCAGTCACCGAGCCGCTAGGTAAGGCATACCTAACCTAGCGCTCACCTTAGCGGATCGGCATGGAGTCGTGTCGGTCGTGTCGGCAGGATTGCGGTGGTACGCGCGAATTACATGCATGAAGGAGACTGTCGTGTCGGCGAACAGCTTCGACGCCCGCAGCACGCTGCAGGTGGGCGACGAGTCGTACGAGATCTTCAAGCTGGACAAGGTCGAGGGCTCCGCCCGCCTTCCCTACAGCTTGAAGGTCCTGCTGGAGAACCTGCTCCGCACCGAGGACGGCGCGAACATCACCGCCGACCACATCCGGGCCATCGGCAACTGGGACTCGAGCGCCCAGCCCAGCCAGGAGATCCAGTTCACGCCGGCCCGCGTGATCATGCAGGACTTCACCGGCGTGCCCTGCGTGGTGGACCTCGCCACCATGCGTGAGGCCGTCAAGGAGCTCGGCGGCGACCCGTCCCGCATCAACCCGCTGGCCCCGGCCGAGCTGGTCATCGACCACTCCGTGATCGCCGACAAGTTCGGTACGCCGGAGGCGTTCGCGCAGAACGTGGAGCTGGAGTACGGCCGGAACCGGGAGCGCTACCAGTTCCTGCGCTGGGGCCAGACCGCGTTCGATGAGTTCAAGGTCGTCCCGCCGGGCACCGGCATCGTTCACCAGGTGAACATCGAGCACCTGGCCCGTACCGTCATGGTCCGCAACGGCCAGGCGTACCCCGACACCCTCGTCGGCACCGACTCGCACACCACCATGGTCAACGGTCTGGGTGTGCTGGGCTGGGGCGTCGGCGGCATCGAGGCCGAGGCCGCGATGCTCGGCCAGCCGGTGTCGATGCTCATCCCGCGCGTCGTGGGCTTCAAGCTGACCGGCGAGCTGCCGGCCGGCACCACCGCCACCGACCTGGTGCTGACGATCACCGAGATGCTGCGCAAGCACGGCGTCGTCGGCAAGTTCGTCGAGTTCTACGGTGAGGGCGTCGCCGCCACCTCGCTCGCCAACCGCGCCACCATCGGCAACATGTCGCCGGAGTTCGGCTCCACCGCCGCGATCTTCCCGATCGATGACGAGACCCTGAAGTACCTGCGGCTCACCGGCCGTGACGCTCAGCAGGTCGCGCTCGTCGAGGCCTACGCCAAGGCGCAGGGCCTGTGGCTGGACCCGGCCGCCGAGCCGGACTTCTCGGAGAAGCTGCAGCTCGACCTCTCCACGGTGGTCCCCTCCATCGCCGGCCCGAAGCGCCCGCAGGACCGCATCGTCCTCGCGAACGCCTCGCAGCAGTTCGCCCGGGACGTACGCAACTACGTCGAGGACGACGACGAGGCCGGCAAGGAGTCCTTCCCGGCCTCCGACTCCCCGGCCTCGACGAACGGCGTTCCGAGCCGTCCGACCCTGGTCACCCTCGCGGACGGTACGTCCTTCGAGATCGACCACGGCGCGGTCACCGTCGCCGCGATCACCTCCTGCACCAACACCTCGAACCCCTACGTCATGGTCGCCGCCGCGCTCGTGGCCAAGAAGGCGGTCGAGAAGGGCCTGACCCGCAAGCCGTGGGTCAAGACCACCCTCGCCCCGGGCTCGAAGGTCGTCACGGACTACTTCGACAAGGCCGGCCTCACCCCGTACCTCGACAAGATGGGCTTCAACCTCGTCGGGTACGGCTGCACCACCTGCATCGGGAACTCCGGTCCGCTGGACGAGGAGATCTCGAAGGCGATCAACGAGCACGACCTGGCCGTCACCTCGGTGCTCTCGGGCAACCGCAACTTCGAGGGCCGGATCAACCCCGACGTCAAGATGAACTACCTGGCGTCGCCGCCGCTGGTCGTCGCGTACGCCATCGCGGGCTCCATGAAGGTGGACATCACCAAGGACGCCATCGGCACCGACACCGAGGGCAAGCCGGTCTTCCTGCAGGACATCTGGCCGACCGAGGCCGAGGTCAACGACGTCGTGGCGAACGCCATCGGCGAGGACATGTTCAACAAGTCCTACCGGGACGTCTTCGCGGGTGACGCGCAGTGGCAGGCGCTGCCGATCCCGACCGGCAACACGTTCGAGTGGGACAGCGAGTCCACCTACGTCCGCAAGCCCCCGTACTTCGACGGCATGACGATGGAGACCACCCCGGTCACCGATGTCACCGGCGCCCGGGTGCTGGCCCGGCTGGGCGACTCGGTCACCACCGACCACATCTCCCCGGCCGGTGCGATCAAGGCCGACACCCCGGCCGGCAAGTACCTGACCGAGCACAAGGTCGAGCGCCGTGACTTCAACAGCTACGGCTCGCGCCGCGGCAACCACGAAGTCATGATCCGCGGCACCTTCGCCAACATCCGGCTGCGCAACCAGATCGCCCCGGGGACCGAGGGCGGCTTCACCCGCGACTTCACCGTCGAGGGCGGCCCGGTGTCGTTCATCTACGACGCCTCGCAGAACTACCAGGCCGCCGGCATCCCGCTGGTCATCCTGGCGGGCAAGGAGTACGGCTCGGGCTCGTCCCGCGACTGGGCCGCCAAGGGCACCGCGCTGCTCGGCGTCAAGGCCGTCATCGCCGAGTCCTACGAGCGCATCCACCGCTCGAACCTGATCGGCATGGGCGTCCTGCCGCTGCAGTACCCGGAGGGCGTCACGGCGGCCTCCCTGGGCCTCACCGGCGAGGAGACCTTCTCCTTCACCGGCGTGACCGCGCTGAACGACGGCGGGATCCCGGAGACGGTGAAGGTGACGGCCGGCGATGTCGAGTTCGACGCCAAGCTGCGCATCGACACCCCCGGCGAGGCGGACTACTACCGCAACGGCGGCATCCTGCAGTACGTGCTGCGCTCGCTGATCACCAAGTAAGCACGGCCCGACACGGGCCAGGGCGGCCGGCCACGGCCGTCCGGACGGACCGCATCCCTCACCCGGGGGTGCGGTCCGTCCGCATTTGTCCTTCAAGAACTGAACACATGAGGGTGATCAATGGTAGATAAGTGAAGGCAAATGCCTACTGTTCGAGGTGGTTCCAGAAACGGAGTCTGCTCCTCCGCGTTTCGGCCAGGTCTCAACTCGGGAAAGCTTCACGGCCAAACGGGCTTTCGATCTTGCCCTCTCAACGAGAAGTGGACTATACCTGTCGCGTCCAGGGAAGCCCGCGAGCGCGGGACGGGGCGGGGGGATCGACGGGCCGAAAACGCCCGCTCGTGGCAGGACCACCCCTCCTCGGTGGATGGCAGCATCACTGAAGCTTCATCTGTTCGCGGGCGCCGGCGGATTCCGCTGCACCGCATGAGTCCTGTAGAGGGCGAGGACTTGAGCATGGGATCCGAACTGAACCGCCGGGATCTGGTCAAGCGCGCGATGGCCGTTGGCCTGGTCGCCGTACCGTCGGCATCTTTCCTCACCGCGTGTGCCTCCGACAGCGGTGACAAGACCGACAAGCCCAAGGAAACGGGCACGGTGTCCGCCAAGAACCCGCTCGCTGTCAAGGAGGGCGCGCCTCTCGAGGCGTTCATCTTCAAGGGCGGCTTCGGCGACGACTACGTCAAGAACGCCGAGACGGCTTACAACACCACGTACAAGACGACGGTCAAGCACACGGGTACCCAGGCCCTGGGCCCGAAGCTGCAGCCGCGCTTCGCCGGCGGCAGCCCGCCGGACGTCATGGACAACTCGGGTGCCGACAACCTGGACACGGCGGCGCTCGCCAAGCAGGGCAAGCTCGTCGACCTCACCCCGCTGCTCGACGCCGCGTCCTTCGACGACCCGGCCAAGAAGGTCCGCGACACCCTGATCGCCGGCACCATCGAGCAGGGCCAGTACGGCGGCAAGGAGGTGTACGCGCTCAACTACGCGTTCACCGTCTATGGCACCTGGTACTCCAACAAGCTCTTCCAGGCGAAGGGCTGGACGTACCCGCAGACCTTCACGGAGCAGCTGGCGCTCTGCGAGAAGATCAAGGCCGCGGGCATCGCGCCGTACACGTACCCGGGTAAGTACCCGTACTACGTGCACTTCGACATCTTCGCCCAGATCGCCAAGGCCGGCGGCGTCGAGGGCATCAACGCCATCGACAACCTGGAGCCGAAGGCGTTCCAGACCGACGCGGTCAAGGGTGTCATCGCGTACTACGAGGAGCTGGCCGCCAAGGGCTACATCCTTCAGGGTTCCGAGGGCAAGACCCACATCCAGGCGCAGACCGACTGGACGAAGGGCAAGGCCGCCTTCATCCCGAACGGTTCCTGGGTGGAGAACGAGGCAGCGCCCACCATGCCGAAGGACTTCGACCTGGCGGTCGGCGCGATCCAGGGCGGCGCCAGCGACAAGCTCCCGTTCGGTGCCATCCGCGCCGCGGCCGGCGAGCCCTTCATCGTCGCCAAGGACGGCAAGAACCCGGCCGGCGGCATGGAACTGCTCCGCATCATGCTGAGCAAGGCCCAGGCCAAGGCGTTCACCGAGTCCCTGAAGTCCCTGACCGCCGTCGCGGGCGCCGAGGAGGGCCTGACCCTCACCCCGGGTCTCGCCTCCGCGAGCAAGGGCCTCAAGGCCGCCGCCGCCAACGTGGTGAACCCGCGTCTCGGCGACTGGTACAAGAAGCTGAACGAAGAGACCATCGGAAACCTCACGCTCGACCTGCTCTCCGGCAAGATCAAGGCCGCGGAGTGGATCACCAAGGCGCAGGCGGCCTCGGACGCGACCGCGAAGGACTCCTCCGTCCCGAAGTTCAAGCACGCCTGACGCTGCTTCACTTGTACTGACTGAGACGAGAGCGACCGGCGACATGCGACATGGCAAGTACCGGTTCATCATCGGCTTTCTGGCAATCCCCTTGGCGTTGTACGGGGTCCTCGTGATCTCGCCCTTCGTCCAGGACTTCCAGATCTCGATGACGGACTGGAGCGGAATCTCATCCGACAAGAAATTCATCGGGCTCGACAACTACCAGAAGCTCATTCACAACGACCTCTTCTGGAAGTCGTTGTCGCACAACATCATCATGCTGCTGGTGGTGCCGCTGGTGACTCTGTCGCTCGGTCTGTTCTTCGCCTTCATGCTCAACGTCGGAGGCCGCCGCAGAGGAAGTGCTGCGGGGGTCTCCGGCGTGCGGGGATCGTCCATCTACAAGGTGGTCTTCTTCTTCCCGCAGGTGCTGTCCGTCACGATCATCGCTGTGCTCTGGCAGCAGATCTACAACCCGGACAACAAGGAAGGCCTGCTCAACGCCCTGCTGGGGAACCTGGGCCTGGCCTCCCTCCAGCACGCGTGGCTGGGCGACAAGTCCACCGCACTGGCCTGCATCATGGTCGTCATGATCTGGGCGAACGTCGGCTTCTACGTCGTGCTGTTCTCCGCCGGGATGGCCTCCATCCCGACCGAGATCTACGAGGCGGCGCGGCTGGACGGCGCCGAGCGCGGCACGACGTTCTTCCGGATCACCCTGCCGCTGCTGCGGGACACGGTTGCCACCGGCTGGGTGTACATGGGCATCATGGCCATGGACGGATTCGCGTTCGTGCAGCTGATGTCGGTGAACAACGGCGGGCCCGACGAATCGACCGACGTGCTGCCCCTGCTGCTGTACAAGACGGCTTTCCGGGACAACAGCCAGTTCGGTTACGCGGCCTCGATGGGTGTCGCGATGCTGATCGTGACGCTGATCTTCGCCGTTCTCAGCATGCGGCTGTCGCGCCGCGACCGTATCGAGTTCTAGGGGTGGCGCGATGACGACGAACGCAGTTTCTGTGGAGAATCAGAAGTCGGCGGCCCCGACCGCCAAAAAGACCACCAAACGCAACTGGCGGCGCAGTGAGGGAGGCGTGCTCAACGTCTTCTCCCACGGCTTCCTCCTGGTGTGGGCGCTCATGGTCGGGGTGCCGATGCTCTGGGTGCTCTGGAGTTCGCTCAAGACCTCGGGCGACATCGTGGGCAGCCCCTGGTCGCTCCCGACGCACCTGCACTTCGACAACTGGACCCGGGCCTGGAACAAGGCCAACATCGGCCAGTACTTCATCAACACGGCGATCGTGGTCGGCTTCTCGACCACCGGCACGATGATCCTGGGCTCGATGGCCGCCTACGTCCTGGCGCGCTTCGAGTTCTTCGGGAACCGGTTCATCTACTACCTCTTCGTCGGGGGCATGGCCTTCCCCGTCGTGATGGTGCTGGTCCCGCTCTTCTTCGTCACGAAGAACCTGGGCCTGTTGAACACGTTCCCCGGACTGATCCTGGTCTACATCGCGTACTCGCTGCCCTTCACCGTGTTCTTCATGACGTCGTTCTTCCGGACGCTGCCGACCTCGATCGCGGAGGCGGCACTGGTCGACGGGTCCTCGCACACGAGGACCTTCTTCCAGATCATGCTGCCGATGTCGAAGCCGGGCCTCATCAGCATCGGTGTCTTCAACATCCTGGGCCAGTGGAATCAGTACCTGCTGCCGATCGTCCTCAACCAGGGCGACTCCAAGAACTACCTGCTGACGCAGGGGCTGGCGGACCTGGCGACGCAGCAGGGGTACGCGGGCGACTGGGCGGCGCTCTTCGCCGGCCTCGCCATCGCGATGCTTCCGGTGCTCGCCGTCTACATCGTCTTCCAGAAGCAGATCCAGGCCGGCCTCACCGCCGGTGCGATCAAGTAGTCGGGCACGGGTAGCCGCGGTACGGACGGGGGCGGCGTGAGCGGTCTGCCGCGCGTCACCCTCAACACCGGCACCGCGATGCCACAGCTCGGTCTGGGCGTCGGTCATCTGACCGACGCCCAGACCGCTGTCGCGGTGTCGACGGCACTGGAGTGCGGCTACCGCGGTATCGACACCGCCGCGGTGTACGCCAACGAGCGCGGCACCGGCCGGGCGCTCGCCGCCTCGGGGCTGCCCCGCGCGGACCTCTTCGTCACCACCAAGCTGTGGAACGCCGACCAGGGCCACGACCGGACGCTGCGCGCCTTCGACGCCTCACTGACCGCGCTCGGCCTGGAGTACGTCGACCTCTACCTGATCCACTGGCCCCAGCCGGACCGCGAGCTGTACCCGGAGAGCTGGCGGGCGCTGGAACGGATCCACGCCGAAGGGCGCGCCCGCGCCATCGGTGTCTCCAACTTCTGTATCCCGCACCTCGAACGGCTGGTGGCCGGATCCGGCATCGTCCCGGCCGTCAACCAGATCGAACTGCACCCCTGGTACCAGCGGCCCGCCCTGCGGGCCCACCACCGCGCGCGGGGCATCGCCACCGAGGCGTACAGCCCCCTGGGCCAGGGCGACGTGCTCACGCTGCCGGTGCTCACCGCCATCGCGGGGCGGTACGGGGTGACCGCCGCCCAGGTCGTCCTGCGGTGGAATCTGCAGCTCGGCCACATCGCGATCCCCCGCTCGGCCGACCCGGCCAGGATCCGGCGGAACGCGGACCTGCTCGGCTTCGCCCTGGACGACGCGGACCTGGCGGCTATCGCCGGCCTGGACGCGGGGCGCCGCCTGGGTCCCGATCTGAACGGCGTCGGGTAACGGTTCTAGACCGTTGCGTGGTGTGCCCGGTCCCTGATCTGCTCCAGCAGCGCCGCCTGGCCCACCAGCGACTCCCCGTACGCGTCGAAGGGCGCGCCCGTCAGCACCCGGTGGGCGAACGCCCGGGCTCCGTTGGCGTACTGGTCGTCGGCCGGCAGGACCAGATCCTCCACCGAGTCCTGCCGCTCCCAGCGCACCGAGGGCAGCAGATCGGCGGGCGGGGTGAAGGCCCGGTCCACGCTGATCCGGCCCTCGGAGCCCCACAGGGCATAGGTGGTGCGGTAGGAGGAGTCGAAGCCGAAGGAGAGCTCCGCCGAGACGCCCGAGGGCGTGTGGAACAGGGCGCTGCCGCCCACGTCCACGCCCGTGCGCCCGTCGATCCGCAGGTGGGAGCCGGCCAGGGTGAGATCCGGGCCGAGGAAGTACGTCGCCGCGCGGACGGTGTAGGCGCCCACGTCCAGCAGGGCGCCGCCGCCGAGCTCAGGGCTGTTGCGGATGTCGCCGGCGGGGCGCGGCGGGACGCCGAAGGCGGCGCTGAAGACGCGCGGCGCACCGATCGCGCCGGCGTCGATCCGCTCGCGCACGGCCGGGTGCTGGGAGTGGTGGAGGAAGAGGAAGTTCTCCATCAGCCACAGACCGTGGTCCCGCGCCGCGGCCACCAGTTCCCCGGCCTCCTCGGCCCCCGTCGTCAGGGACTTCTCGGCCAGTACGTGCTTGCCGGCGTCCAGCGCCCGCATCGCCCACCGGTGGTGCAGGCCGGTCGGCAGGACCACGTACACGGCGTCGACGTCCTCCCGCTCCAGCAGCGCCTCGTACCCGGTGACGGGCTCGCCGCCGAACCGGTCCGCGAAGCGTGCCGCGTTCGCGGGGTCACGGCTGGCCAGTGCCGTGATCCGGAGCTCCGGGACGGTGGCGATCGCGGGCAGCATCTTGCGCCAGGCGAAGTCGGCGCAGCCCAGCACCCCGAGCCGCAGGACGCCGGAGGCCGGTTCGGGCTCGCTCATCGGGGTTCCCCTTCACACATTTACCGGTGCGCGTCGCCGGTCACAGGCTCCGCGCGCAGGCGAGCAGGGTGCGCGCCTCCACGTTCAGATAATGGCCGTGACCCACCAGTTCCATCAGCTGGGACACGGTCGTCCAGCAGAAGTCCTCCGGCACCCGGACCGGCACCTCGTCCCCGACCTCGATCAGCCGGTAGCGGGTCCTGGCGTGGTAAAAACGGCCGCCCTCCTCGGACAGCACCGTGTCGAAGCGCACCTGGTCCTTCGAGGCCCCGTTCACCACGTCGAGGAACGGCGGCGCTCCGCCCGGGCCGCCGGCCGTCGCGTCGGGGAGCTGCACGGTGGGCGCGATCTCGACCCGGTCCAGCAGCCCCGGCTCGTGCCCGGCGCGCGCGAGCAGATGCGGTACGCCGTCGATCCGGCGGACGAGGAACGCGGCGAGTCCCAGGCCGCGGGGGGCGAGCAGCGGCTGCGTCCAGCCGGGCACCTCCCGGTTCCCCGCCTGCACCCGTACCGCGATGACGTCGAAACGGTCCCCGTCCTCGTCCGCTATCCGCCGCGCGGACCGGGTCCAGCCCAGCACACCGGCCAGCGGCACCAGCCGCGCGGACCAGTCGCAGCGGGTCTTGGCCTCGGTGAACCAGCTGAGGACGTGGCTCATGGAGTGGTGCGCGGCCCCGGGAGAACCGGGGCCCGGTGGGAAGGGCAGTGAGGCGATCACCGAGCGGCTGTCCATGTTGACGAGGTCGTCGATCCGCAGCATCCGCCGCAGGTCGTCCCAGGCGATCCACTGGTGGTCCTCGTGCAGCGGAACGTCCTCGGTCACCCGCACCACCATGTTGCGGTTGCGCTTCTGCCAGAACCAGGTGCCCTGCTCGGACTGCAGGGTGTCCACCAGGACCTGCCCGCGGCCGGGGCCGCGGAAGTGGTCGAGGTAGCGGGTCGGCTGGCCGCCGTGCACCCGGGTGTAGTTGCTGCGGGTGGCCTGCACGGTGGGGGAGAGCTGCAGGGTGTTGATGTTGCCGGGTTCCATCTTCGCCTGCATCAGACAGTGCGGGACCCCGTCGAAGTCCTTCACGAGGATGCCGAGGACGCCGAACTCCGGCTGGTGGATCACCGGCTGGGTCCAGGTCCCGCGGCCGTCCCCGTCGGTCACCCGCAGCCCTTCCACCGAGAAGAACTTCCCGCTCCCGTGGACCAGGTTCCCGGTCGGCTCGTCGAAGGACCAGCCCTCCATCTCGTCGAACGGGATCCGGGTGACGTCGAACCAGCCCGCCCTGGCGCGCTTGGCCCACCACTCCTGGAACGGTTCGGGAACCCCCTCCCAGCTCATCGCCCGGGCACCGGGACGAAGTACGGGCTGAACGTCTCGTGCAGGTGGATGCGGCTGCCGTCGGAGCAGTTGATGATGTACTCCTTGAACGCGCAGGGCGTACCGGCCCCGCCCGGCGGCCAGCTCGCCAGCCCGTTGTCGAGGATGACGCGGTGCTGCATGGAGTTGCGGGCGCGCAGTTCACGGCCCAGCGGCGTGGAGTCCTGGGTGTCCGCGAGCCACGGCACGGCCGCCCCGTCGAAGACGACACGGTTGCTGCTGACGACCTCCCCGGCGGGGGTGAGCAGCGCGGAACTGCGGAGCACCGGCTTCGCGTGCGGCGACAGCCCCAGCTCGTCGCGGATCCGGCGGTCCAGGGAGCCGGCGTCCACCGGAAGCTGGGAGTCGACGCGGACGGTGAGCCGGCAGGCGATCAGGGACTCCAGCAGGATCGTGGTCGATCCCTCGCTCTCCAGCAGCATGCGGGTCTGCGGGGGCAGTTCCATGAACGTGCCGCGTGAGGTGCGGTGGATACCGGGAGCGGAGTTCTCCATGGCTAGCTCGGTTCCGGGCCCTTGAGCGGCTTGCCCATCGCCGACCGGGGGATCTCGTCCAGGAAGCTGACCCGCCGCGGCATCTGGTGCGGGGCCAGCCGGGACTGGCACCACGCGAGCAGCTCCGCGACGGTGAGGCCGGAGCTGGTGACGATGCGGGCGGCCGGCACCTGGCCGCGTACGTCGTCGGGGGCCGCGACGACCTGGACGTCGGTCACCGCCGGGTGCCGGGCCAGTACCCGTTCGATCTCCGCCGGGCTGACCTTCTTGCCCGCGACGTTGATGATGTTCTTCAGCCGGCCGTTGATCCGGATGCCGCCGTCTTCGATGCGGGCCAGATCGCCGGTGCGGTACCAGTCGCCGTCGAAGTCGAGCGGGAGCAGCCCGTCGGTGCCGGTGTAGCCGGCCGCCAACGCGTCGGTCCGCAGCTGCAGTTCACCGCCGCCGGACACGCCGTCGACCGGGACCAGCCGGGGGACGACGCCGGGGAACGGTGTGCCGACCTCGCCCGGCAACTGCTCCCCGGTGCTGAGCGCCGCGGAGAGCGCCCCGGTCTCCGAGGACCCGTACGCGTTGTAGAGGGCGAAGTCGTACCGCCCGGTGATGGCGCCGGCCGCCGCCGGGGGCAGCGGGGCGCCCGAGGAGACCGCCATCCGCAGCTCCCCGAAGTCCAGCGGTGCGGCGGTACCCGCCAGCAGCTGGAACTGGAACGGCAGCCCGACCAGCGTCCGCGCCCCGTGCTCGCGCACCGCGCGGGCCAGTTGGGACGGTATGGACCGCGAGGGGACGTGCCGGATCGGGGTGCCGTGCAGCAGGGGCGCGGCGATGCCGTAGGCGAAGCCGTAGCAGTGGAAGGCAAGGGTGCTGACGACGCCCGGCAGGCCCTGCTCGTATCCCATGAACGCCGCGATCCGGTGCGCGTCCGTGAGGACGGTGGCGGCCGGCCGGACGACGCCGGTGGGCGTTCCGGTGGATCCCGAGGTGAGGAAGATCTGAGAGCGGGCCGGGATGCCGGCCAGGCTGTGGGTGGCGGCCCGGGTGTGCGTCCACAGCTCGACGCCGCCGTCGGTGGTCCGTACGGCGGGCGGTTCCGACGGCTCCGGGAGCGTCGCGCTGTCCCGGACGACGAGCCCGCCGAAGTCGGTGGGCGCGCCGGGATCGCTGTGCAGGACGGTCAGTTGGGCCAGGTCCGCGGCGAGGGTGACGACCGCGCGGACAGCCGCGTCGGCGACGTCCACCACAACCGGCAGTCCCGTGGTGGGGTGCCGCCCGAGGTGCCCGGCGAAGATTTCCGCCGAGGTGATCAACTCACGGTAGGTCCATGCCCGCTTGCCGGAGATGAGGGCGACGTCGTCGCTCCGTCCCGCCCCGTCCCGAACTGCCGCGAAGAATCCGGCGTCCGCCACTGCTCCTCCTGGATATCCGGTCAAGAGCCGGTCAGCGGTGGGTGAGGACGAAGTCGGCCATCCTGCCGACCGACTGGAAGTTCTCCACGTCCAGGTCCTCGTCCGGGATGGTGATGTCGAACTCCGACTCCAGCCACACCAGCGTCTCCAGGATTCCCAGGGAGTCGAATCCGGCGAACTGCCGCAGATCGTCCGTCTCCTGGAGCGCGGCACCGCGCGCTTCCGGCAGGGTTTCCGCGAGGCGGCCGACGAGCGCCGCCACGACTGTCTCCCGAGAAATCATCGTCCCTCTCCCACGCCATGGCAGGATCGCCCCGTACTCAGCCGATAAGTTGTCTAGACCGGTTGAGGGCGCGAGCCTAACAGTGGGCCCAGTGGGGGCGAAAGGGCTTTCCTTGAAGAGCGCTTGGGCTTCCGGGGAGGAGCGCTTGGACTTTTGACGCGGTCCCCGAACGGTCTCCCGGACAGCTCCCGAGCGCCGGGGATCACTTCGTGACATCGGCAAAACCGCCGCGTACTGTGTGGCCCGGCTGCGGCCGGGGCCGGGGGAGCGGCCGTGGTGAACGCTTCGACGGGGGAGGGCTGGTGGAGGTTTCGAGGGCGGCGGACCGGAGCGGGCACGAGGCCGGCGGCGGTGCCGCCGAGCGTGCCGGAGTACGGCCGGAGGAACGGCTGGGCGTGCTGACCGACGCGGTCGGCGCGTTCGACCGGCGGACCGCGCGGCTGGCGCGACTGGTCGCCGCGACAGGATCCAGACCGGCCGGCAGTCTCGGCCGCCTCGACGAGATCGGCTGGCAGGTCGCGGGCATCCTGCGGACGCACCGCGCCCGGCCGCTGCCGGTCGTGGTCTCGGTACTGGCGGGCGACCACGGGGTGGCCGAGCACGGAGTCTCCGCGCACCGGCCGGAGGCCACCGCCCGGCTCTTCGCGGAGATCGTCGCGGGACAGGCACCCGTCTGCGCGCTCGCCGCCCGGGTGGGCGGCCGGGTGGAGGCCGCGGACCTGGGGCTGCGCACCGACACCGGGGACCACCGCTACAAGATCGGATACGGCACGGCGGACATCACCCGCGCCGACGCGATGACCTTCGGACAGGCGCTGGACTCGATCGAGGCCGGCGCCCGGTTCGCCCACGAGGTCTTCCCCGCCGGGAGCATGGCCGCCTGCGGTGAGATCGGCGTCGGCAACACGACGTCGGCCGCCGCGCTGGCCGCCCGGCTGCTCGGGGCCGACCCGCGGGACCTCGCGGGCAGGGGCTCCGGCGTCGGCGAGGAGATCGTCCGGCTCAAGACGCGGCTGGTGGAACAGGCGCTGGAGCGCACGTCCGGGCCCGACGGCGATCCGGTCCACGGCGGGGATCCGGTCCGGCAGCTCGCCGCGCTCGGCGGTTACGAGCTGTGCGGCAACGTCGGCGTGATCCTGGCCGCCGCCGCCCGCGGCTGCCTGGTGGTGCTCGACGGCTGTATGACGGCGGTGTCCGCGCTCATCGCCTGCCGGCTGTGCCCGCAGGTCCGCGAGTACCTGGTGGCCTCCCATGTCTCCACCGAACCCGCCCACCGGATGCTGCTGGACGAGATGGGGCTGAAGCCGGTGCTCGACCTGGAGATGCGGCTCGGCATGGGATCGGGCGCCGCGCTCGCGGCCGGCCCGGTCAACGCGCTGCTCGCGGTGACCGAACTGGCCGCCGCATCCGGCCCTCCACCTGCGGCTTCTCCTCCATCGAACGAGCAGTCCCGCAACGCGACGGCGCAGTCCCCCGACCCTTCAGGAAGCGAACGCATATGACGGTGCGGGGCGTCATCCTCGATCTCGACGGAACGCTGGTGGAGTCCCGGGGCGTGCATGTGAGCTGTCTGCGCGCGGCGTGCCAGGACCTCGGGCTGCCGCGGCCGAGCGCGGCCCTCATCGCGACCCGGTCGGCCGCGACCGATCGGGCGACGCTCGTCCGGCTGGTCGGTGAGCCGCTCGCCGAGCGGGCGATGGCGGCCTACAACGCGCACTTCCCGCTCGCGCTCGCGGAGGCACCCGCCCCGCCCCGGCCGGGCGCCGCCGAGGCGATCGAGGAGCTGGCCGCGCTGGGCCTCGCCCTCGGGGTGTGCACCGGCCGCTCCCGGGCCGCCGCGGCCCTGCTGCTCACCGCCGCGGGCCTCGACATCCCGCTGCTGGTCGCCCGCGAGGACGTCGACGAGCCCAAGCCGGCCCCGGAGGGTCTGCACCGGGCCCGGGGACTGCTGGGACTCTCCGCGGCCGAGGTGGTCTTCGCCGGGGACACCGCGCACGACGTCCGGCAGGGGGAGGCGGCGGGCATTGCCACCTATCTGGTGGGGGGCGCCCCGGGCGCCGCACTGGCGTCGCTCGCCGGACTGCCCGCCCTGCTGACCGCCTCTCTCCTGCCGGCCGCCGGGAGCGAGGGGTGACCGACACGTGGACGGCCCAGCTGGACCTCGCGGGACTGCGCTCCGCCCAGGCACCCCTGACGTGGGGACAACGGGTGATCTACGAGGCGGTGCGGAGCAGGACCGAGGCGCACGCCTACGACTACAACATCAAGTACTTCGTGGAGCTGGACGGCACCTTCACCACCGAGGACGTGCTGGCCGCCCTGCGGCAGGTGGTGGCCGCGTACGAGAGCCTGCGCACCGTCTACCTCCCGGGAACGGACGCTGAGCCGCCCCGGCAGTCGGTCCAGGGGGAGGGACGGCTGCCCGTCCGGATCGAACCCATGGCGGCCGGCGCCGATCCCGAGGCCGAGACCGTCCGGCTGCACACCCGGATGGCGGAGTCCGGCTTCGACCTCTCACACGAATGGGGGATCCGGGTCACGCTGCTGCTGGCGCCCGGGGGAGCGCCGTTCCGCGTCCTTCTCTATCTCTCCCATGTGGCGCTGGACGGCTGGGCGCTGCGGATCCTGGAACAGGATCTGCGGGACCGGCTGGCGGGCCGGCCCGCCGCCGATGCGGCCGGGCCGCGGCGCACCCAGCCGCTGGATCTGGCGGAGCAGGAGCAGTCCGAGCGGGGCCGGGCGATGAACCGCCGGTCGGGCGCGTATGTGCGCAAGGTCCTCGACGGCGCCCCGCAGTCGATGTTCGCGGGGGCGTCGGGCGATCCCGGGGCCGCGCACGGCGAGCTGCGCTCCGCCCCGATGGACGCCGCCGCCCGGACGATCGCCCTGCGCTGCCAGGTGAGCACGGCGACCGTGCACCTCGCGGCGTTCGCGGCGCTCCTCGCGCGCCGCAACGGCACCACCCGCTGCGCGCTGAAGACGATCTTCGCCAACCGGGTCGGCGCGGACCGGCAGGGCATGGTCGCCCCGCTCGCCTCCGATGTCGTGCTCTGCCCCGATGTCTCCGGGCCCGCGTTCGACGACGTCGTCCGCGCCACCCACAAGGACACGCTGCGCGGGTACGCCAGGGCCCAGTACGACCCGGCGGATCTCGACGGGCTGATCGCGGCGGCGGGCCAGGCCCGGGGGCAGCGGCTGGACCTGTCCGTCCTGCACAACGACACCACTCTGCTGTTCGGCGAGCCGGAACAGCGGACCCGGACACCGGAGGACACGGCGGAGGAGGGCGCGGACGACCGGTCCTTCTCCTGGGCGGCGCCGTTCGCCCTGCCCGCCCTGAAGCTCTACTACAACGTGAGCTCCGAGCCGGAGGGCCCGATCACCGTGCACCGACTGGTCGCGGACACCGCGTACCTGCCCCGGGACGACGTCCGCGGGCTGCTCCTGGACATGGAGACGCTGCTGACCGAGTCCGCCCGCCGCCCCGGGGTCCCGATGGCGGCGCCGGACGGCTTCCTCGTCCGGCCCCTTGCCAGGGGTGACGACTGGCTGCTGACCGACGCCTCCTGGGCCGATCTCGGTGCCATGCGCCGGGCCCTGCTCGGCCTGGAAGCCGTGGCCGACGCCGAACTGCTCGTCGACCGGGACGCCGCCGGGGCGCCCCGGGTGACGGTGCGGGTGGTCCCGCACGCAAGGGGCGACGGCGGCCGGCCCGTCACCGTCGCGGAGGTGCGGCGCGCGTACGAAGCGGCGCTCTCCGTCCTGCCCGATGTCGTTCTCCCGCACTACTACCTTGTCGAAAGGCCCCAGTTCCGTGTCGCGTCCCACTGACCGACCGACGGTCGGCGTCATCGTCCCCGCCATGAACTCCTCGGACTTCATCGACCAGGCCCTGGGGTCGGTGGCCATGCAGACCCGGCCCGTCGACCAGATCGTCGTCGTGGACGACTGCTCCGACGACGACACCGTGCGGCGCGTGGAGCGCTGGAGCGAGGTGCTGCCGCTGACACTGGTCCGCAACACCCGCCGCCTCGGTGTCTGGGGCGCCCGGGGGACCGGGATCGAGCGGCTCGGCACCGACCTGGTGTGCCAGCTCGACGGCGACGACGCCTTCCTTCCGCACCATGTCGAGGCGATGTGCGACGCCTACGAGGCCAGCCCGGGGCTGATCAGCCCCCGCCCGCTGACCTGGACCGGCACCGGGCCGTTCGTCCCCGGCACGTACACCAAGGGCCGGCTGCCGCTCCCCGGCGATCAGCTCGTCCAGCTGCTCGCGCAGAACTACGTCGTGGTCGGCGCGCTGTACAGCCGGGCGCTGTACGACAAGGTCGGCGGCTTCCGGAAGATCGCCTACGGCGAGGAGTGGGACCTGTGGCTGCGGCTGGTCGCCGCGGGCGCGGTCGTCAGCAAGCCGGCGGACCCTTCGTACGTCTACCGCGTCCGTGCCTCCAGCTACGCGGGCGGTTTCGCGCGGAACACGGCGGAGACCGAGGTGCTCGGCCGCTTCCTGGCCGAGACCCGGGACCCGCGGCTGCGCCGGGCGGTCAAGATCGCCCTGCTCCAGCGGACCGGCACGGACGGGCTGCCGGAGGCGCACGATCCGCTCGCGGCGCCCGGGGTGGACGCGGCGGTGCTCGCCCGGGCGGGCATCGGGCGCGATCACCTTGTGTACGTGCGGCGGGATCCGGATCTCGGCTGGGTACTCGCCGGCCGGGACGAATCGACGGGCGGTCCTGCGACGGCGGTGATCGCGGACGACGGCCGGCTCGTGCTGCGGATGACCGGTGGGGAGAACGACTACGAGGTCACCTTCGTCGAGGACGAGCTGCTGCGCCGCGACACGTCTTCCCTCCGTGACGTCCTGAGGCGCTGAGAGGGTACGGGCGACCTATGACGCATCGGGCTTTCCGTCGCAGAATGGTCTCAGCCCTTGACGGGACATCACCCTGAAGGCTCAGCTTAGGGTTCACATGTTGTAGACGACGGGGTCTCACTGGTGCGGCCTCGTCCGTTCGGGCGGCGGTTTGTACCGCCTGCCGAGGCAGGAGTGGATGGTCGTGGAGACTCCGGGATCGCAGTCATCGCTGCACCGGGCCAACCTAGAGCGTGTGGTCCGCGCCGTACGGCTGGCAGGCTCGCTCACCCAGGCGGAGATCGCCCGGAGTACCGGGCTGTCCGCCGCCACGGTCTCCAATATCGTCCGGGAGCTGCGGGACAACGGAACGGTGCAGGTCACGCCTACCTCCTCCGGAGGAAGACGGGCCCGCAGCGTTGCGCTGTCCGGCGATGTCGGCATCGTCGTGGGCGTCGACTTCGGACACTCCCACCTGCGGGTGGCGGTGGGGAACCTGGCGCACCAGGTGCTGGCCGAGCAGTCCGAGCCGATCGACGTGGACGCCTCCGCGTCCCAGGGCTTCGACCGGGCCGAGCAGCTGGTCGCCCAGCTGATCGAGTCGACCGGCATAGGCGTGGACAAGGTGCTCGGGGTCGGCCTCGGTGTCCCCGGCCCCATAGACGTGGAGTCCGGAGCCATCGGATCGACCGCGATCCTGCCCGGCTGGAGCGGCATCAACCCACGTCAGGAGCTGTCCGACCGACTCGGCATGCCCGTGAAGGTGGACAACGACGCCAACCTGGGCGCGCTGGGCGAACTGGTCTGGGGCGGCGGCCGCGGGGTACGGGACCTGGCCTACATCAAGGTCGCCAGCGGCGTCGGCGCGGGCCTGGTGATAGACGGCCGCATCTACCGCGGCCCGGGCGGCACGGCGGGCGAGATAGGGCACATCACGCTGGACGAGTCGGGCCCGGTGTGCCGCTGCGGCAACCGCGGCTGCCTGGAGACCTTCACCGC
Organism: Streptomyces fildesensis; assembly: GCF_016107395.1. Taxonomy (GTDB): domain Bacteria; phylum Actinomycetota; class Actinomycetes; order Streptomycetales; family Streptomycetaceae; genus Actinacidiphila; species Actinacidiphila fildesensis. The sequence continues at coordinate 126,769 of NZ_JAAIKO010000014.1, read as the reverse complement.
CGCGCGCTACACCCTGGAGCTGCTGCGCAGCAGCCACGGCGCCGATCTCACGGTGCCGCGGATGGTCCAGTACGCCCGGGAGGGCGATCCGGGCTGCCGCCGGGTGATCGCGGACGTGGGGCGGCACATCGGCATGGGCGTGGCCAGTCTCTGCAACCTCCTCAACCCCAGCAGGGTCGTCCTCGGGGGCGATCTCGCGGAGGCCGGCGAGCTGGTGCTGGCGCCGATCCGCGAGTCGGTGGCGCGCTACGCCATTCCGAGCGCGGCCCGGCAGCTGTCGATCGTCCCCGGCGGGCTCGGCGCACGCGCGGAAGTACTCGGAGCGCTCGCTCTGGTACTGAGCGAAATGGGTGATTCGACCCTTCTTGATGGAAATGCTCCGGCGGCGGTTCCGGCCCTTTCAGCGCAACGACCTGCATAACCCTGGGTTCACACAGCTAACGAAACGCGCCGTTGCCATCTCGTTAAGTGTTTACTTATTGACGGCATGGCAACGGCGGAGTTGACTCACGTGAACCTCGGCCGCAGCGTTGCGGCCTCGTCAGGGAGGCAACCCAAAATGAACGCAATGATGCGTCGTGCCGTAATTGGCTCGCTTGCGGTAACGATGGCCCTGTCCGTGGCCGCGTGCGGCAAGGCCGGAGACAACAAGTCCGACAGCAGCAAGGACAAGTCGATCGGCCTGCTCCTTCCGGAGAACGCGACGACGCGCTACGAGAAGTTCGACCGCCCGCTGATCGAAGCGAAGATCAAGTCGCTCTGCTCCGACTGCAAGATCGAGTACGCGAACGCCGCCGGCGACCCGGCCAAGCAGGCGCAGCAGGTCAGCAGCATGATCACCAAGGGCGTCAAGGTCCTGATCCTCGACCCGCAGGACGCGGTCGGCATCAAGGCCTCGGTCCAGGCGGCCGTGGACAAGGGCATCAAGGTCGTGGCGTACGACCGCTTCGCCCAGGGCCCCGTCTCCGCCTACGTCTCCTACGACAACGAGAAGGTCGGCGAGCTGCAGGGTCAGGCCCTCCTCGACGCCATGGGCGCCAAGGCCACCCCGACTGCCAACGTTGTCATGATCAACGGTGACGACGCCGACCCGAACGCCGCGCAGTTCAAGGCCGGTGCCCACAAGGCGCTCGACGGCAAGGTCAAGATCGCGTACGAGCAGAGCGGTCTGTGGAAGGACACCGTCGCCAACCAGAAGGTCACGGCGGCCATCACCCAGCTCGGCGCCAAGAACATCGCCGGTGTCTACTCCGCCAACGACGGCATGGCCGGCGGTATCGCCACCGCCCTCAAGGGCGCGGGCATCAACGTCCCGCTGACCGGTCAGGACGCCGAGCTCGCCGGTGTCCAGCGGATCCTCGCGGACCAGCAGACCAGCACCGTCTACAAGGCCTTCAAGCCCGAGGCCGACGCGACCGCCGAGATCGCGGTCAAGCTGCTCAACGGTGAGGACGTCAAGTCCGTCGCGGACATCACGGCGACCAGCGGTTCCGGCACCACCGTGCCCGCGAAGCTGCTCCCCGCGGTGTCGGTGACCAAGGCCAACATCAAGGACACGGTCGTCAAGGACCAGCTCTACACCGTGGCCCAGATCTGCACCGCTGACTACGCCGCCGCCTGCAAGGCCGCCGGCATTCAGTAAAACCCCGGGGCTCACAAGGCCCCCGGTCCCGTAAAAGCCTGTCCGGCGCCCCGCCCCACCATCATCCCCGCTTCGGGGTGGGGCGCCGGACGGAAACGCTTACGGGTCACGGGACTTACCCCCACGTATTCACTTTGTAATCCTGTGCTTCTTGCACGTCCTTCCGCGCCTCTCCCAGGGCGCGGCATCCCCGCCGGTCAGGCGGCGAAGGAGATGATTCACGTGTCCGCTACGCCCGTGCTGGCGTTGCGCGGAGTCTCCAAGCGATTCGGTGCGGTGCAAGCCCTCACCGATGTCGAGCTGGAGGTCCATACCGGTCAGGTCGTCGCGCTAGTCGGTGACAACGGTGCCGGCAAGTCCACTCTGGTCAAGACGATCGCCGGTGTGCACCCGATCGACGAAGGCGTCATCGAGTGGGAGGGCACGCCGGTCAGCATCGACCGGCCGCACGACGCCCAGGGCCTCGGCATCGCCACCGTCTACCAGGACCTCGCGCTGTGCGACAACCTCGATGTCGTCGGCAATCTCTACCTGGGCCGCGAACTGCGCCGCGGGCTCGCGCTCGACGAGGTGACGATGGAGCAGCGCGCCCGCGAGCTGCTCGACACCCTGTCGATCCGCATCCCGAGCGTCCGCATCCCGATCGCGAGTCTGTCCGGTGGTCAGCGACAGGTCGTCGCCATCGCCCGCGCCCTGATCGGTGAGCCGAAGGTCGTCATCCTCGACGAGCCCACCGCCGCCCTCGGCGTGGAGCAGACCGCCCAGGTCCTCGACCTGGTCGAGCGGCTGCGCGAGCGTGGCCTCGCCGTCATCCTCATCAGCCACAACATGGCCGATGTGCGCGCCGTGGCGGACACGGTGTCCGTCCTGCGGCTCGGCAAGAACAACGGTGCCTTCCCGGTGAAGGACACCAGTCCCGAAGAGATCATCGCGGCGATCACCGGAGCCACGGAGAACGCCGTGACCCGTCGTCAGGCGCGCAACACGGAGGCGGCAAAGTGAGCGACCTGTCCAAGACGGTGAAGGACACGCCCCCGGCCGAAGACCCCACCGCGGCGGCGATCCCCGTCGTCGACCCGCGACTGCTGGTCCGCGAAGAGGGACTCAAGGGCTATCTGACCGAGTTCAAGCGCAAGGTGCGCGGTGGTGAGCTCGGCTCGCTGCCCGTCGTCGTCGGTCTGATCATCATCTGGTCCGTGTTCCAGTCCCAGGACAGCCTGTTCCTGAGCGCCGGCAACATGCTCAACATCAGCTACTTCATGTCCGCCACCGGCATGATCGCCATCGGCCTGGTCTTCGTGCTGCTGCTCGGTGAGATCGACCTGTCGGTTGCCTCCGTCAGTGGTCTGTCGGCCGCCGTCTTCGCCATCCTGGCGACGACACACGGTGTGAATCCCTGGCTGGCCGTCTTCCTGACCCTCCTGACCGGTATCGCCATCGGCGCGCTGCACGGTTACTTCTTCGCCAAGATCGGTGTGCCGGCCTTCGTGGTCACCCTCGCCGGCAACCTCGGCTGGAACGGCCTGATGCTGTGGCTGCTGGGCGACACCGGCAGCCTCTCGATCCAGGACAAGGGCCCGCTGCACCTGCTCGGGCAGCGCTCCTTCTTCATGAACCAGGACATCGCCGGCGCGTACCTGCTGGCGGGTCTCGGCACCGTCGCCCTGCTCGCCGGCTCGCTCATCGAGCAGCGCCGCCGCCGCCAGGCCGGGGTCCCGTACCGGCCGACCGGCGAGATCGCCGTACGTGTCGGTGCGCTGGCCGTGGTCTCCTTCGTCGCCGCGTACGTGCTGAACCAGGCGGCGGGTGTGCCCAACGCCCTGGTGATCTTCCTCGTGGCGCTCGTGCTCACCGACTTCGTCCTGCGGCGCACCTCGTACGGCCGCAAGATCTTCGCCGTCGGTGGCAGCATCGAGGCCGCCCGCCGTGCCGGTATCAACGTGGCCCTGATCCGTATCTCGGTGTTCGCCATCTCCGGCGGCTTCGCGGCGGCCGGCGGTCTGTTCCTCGCCGCGCAGACCTACACCGCGACGCTCGCCGCCGGTAGCGGCAACCTCCTGATGCTGGCCATCGCGGCCGCGGTCATCGGTGGCACCAGCCTCTTCGGCGGTCGCGGCAACACCTGGTCCGCCCTGCTCGGCATGCTCGTCATCCAGTCCATCCAGACCGGTCTCGACCTGCTGAACATGAACACCTCGCTGCAGTACATGATCACCGGCGCCGTACTGCTCGCCGCCGTGGTCATCGACTCGGTGTCGCGCAAGACGCAGAAGGCCTCCGGTCGCGCGTAACGCTCCATCGCACACACCTCCGCATGTCGGTGGTGTGGCGGCACCGGCCCGGTGCGGGGATGATCATCCCTGCACCGGGCATTCGTGTTGCCGGGTGGTCCGCGGGTGCGCTGCGGGTGGGTCGCGGGTGACAAACGTCGCACGGGGCGCTCCACGGTGTCGCACGGGGAACATTAGACTCGACGGATCGACCAGTTCGACTGCATAGGAGGCACGGGTGGCGCTGCTGACCCGTATCAAGGGACCGCGCGACCTCGACCGGCTCAGCCAGGAGCAGCTGGTGGAGCTGGCGGGCGAGATCCGTACCTTCCTCGTCGACGCGGTCTCCAAGACCGGCGGACACCTGGGCCCCAACCTCGGTGTGGTGGAGCTGACCATCGCCCTGCACCGGGTCTTCGACTCGCCCCGGGACAAGGTGCTCTTCGACACAGGGCACCAGTCCTATGTGCACAAGCTGCTCACCGGACGGCAGGACTTCACCCGGCTCAAGAGCAAGGGCGGCCTCTCCGGCTACCCCTCGCGCGCCGAGTCCGAGCACGACGTCATCGAGAACAGCCACGCCTCGACGGTCCTCGGCTGGGCCGACGGCCTCGCCAAGGCCAACGAGGTGCTCGGCAAGCAGGACCACGTGGTGGCCGTCATCGGTGACGGCGCGCTGACCGGCGGTATGGCCTGGGAGGCGCTGAACAACATCGCCGCCGCCCGGGACCGGCCGCTCGTCATCGTCGTCAACGACAACGAGCGCAGCTACGCCCCGACGATCGGCGGGCTCGCCGACCACCTGGCGACGCTGCGCACCACCGACGGCTACGAGCGCTTCCTGTCCCGCACCAAGGACCTGCTGGAGCGCACCCCGCTCATCGGACAGCCGCTCTACGAGACGCTGCACGGCGCCAAGAAGGGCCTCAAGGACTTCATCGCCCCGCAGGGCATGTTCGAGGACCTGGGCCTGAAGTACGTCGGCCCGATCGACGGCCATGACGTGGACGCGCTGGAGTCGGCGCTGCAGCGCGCCAAGCGCTTCGGCGGCCCCGTCATCGTGCACTGCCTCACCGAGAAGGGCCGCGGCTACCGCCCGGCCGAGCAGGACGAGGCGGACCGCTTCCACGGCATCGGCCCCATCCACCCGGACACCGGCCTGCCGATCGCCGCCTCCGGCGCCGACTGGACCTCGGTCTTCGGTGAGGAGATGGTCAAGCTCGGCAGGGAGCGCGAGGACATCGTCGCGATCACCGCCGCGATGCTGCAGCCGGTCGGCCTGGACAAGTTCGCGAAGGTCTTCCCGAACCGGGTCTACGACGTCGGCATCGCCGAGCAGCACGCCGCCGTCTCGGCCGCGGGCCTGGCCACCGGCGGCCTGCACCCGGTCTTCGCCGTGTACGCGACGTTCCTGAACCGCGCCTTCGACCAGGTGCTGATGGATGTGGCGCTGCACAAGTGCGGTGTCACCTTCGTGCTGGACCGGGCCGGTGTCACCGGCACCGACGGCGCCTCGCACAACGGCATGTGGGACATGTCGATCCTCCAGGTCGTACCCGGTCTGCGGATCGCCGCGCCGCGCGACGCCGACCAGGTCCGCGCCCAGCTGCGCGAGGCCGTCGAGGTCGACGACGCGCCCACCGTCGTCCGGTACTCCAAGGGCGCGGTCGGCCCGGCGGTCAAGGCCGTCGGCCGGGTCGGCGGCATGGACGTGCTCCGGAAGGTGCCCGAGGGCGAGCGCCCCGACGTCCTGCTGGTCTCGGTCGGCGCCCTCGCCCCGATGTGCCTGGAGATCGCCGATCTGCTCGACGCCCAGGGCATCACCACCACCGTCGTCGACCCGCGCTGGGTCAAGCCGGTGGACGCGGCGCTGCCCGGGCTCGCGGCCGGCCACCGCGTCGTGGTCACCGTCGAGGACAACTGCCGGGCCGGCGGCGTCGGCTCGGCGATCTCGCAGGCGCTGCGCGACGCGGACGTGGACGTACCGCTGCGCGACTTCGGCATCCCGGCGGAGTTCCTGGACCACGCCTCCCGCAAGGAGGTCATGGCCGAGATCGGGCTGACCGCGCCCGACATCGCACGCCAGGTCACCGGTCTGGTCGCGACGATCGACGGCCGGTACGGCGAGAGCGTCGGATCGGCCGAGCCGGCGGCGGTCAGCGACTGAGGTCCGTTCCGCGGAGCTGTCGAGTGAGGGGGTCCACCCATCCGGGTGGACCCCCTCACCCATTGGCGTAGGCATAGGCGCGCCTATTCGGGTGAAGCGAACCTTGGGAGTGGAGTAGCGACTGCCGACGCCCCCCAACCTGTCGGCAGGACGAACAGGAGGCGCGCCGGTGAGTACGAGTACGCAGGACAACCCGCCGACGTCGGGCAGGAATCCGGACGGGCTCTTCCGGACCAAGTCCGTCGAGCAGTCCATGCAGGACACCGAGGAGCCGGAGCACCAGCTCAAGAGGTCGCTGTCGGCCCTGGACCTCACGGTCTTCGGCGTCGGTGTCATCATCGGCACCGGCATCTTCGTCCTCACCGGCACGGTGGCGAAGAACAACGCCGGGCCCGCTGTCGCCCTCGCCTTCGTCGCGGCCGGTGTGGTGTGCGGGCTCGCGGCCATCTGCTACGCCGAACTGGCCTCCACGGTCCCGGTCGCCGGGTCCGCGTACACGTTCTCCTTCGCCACCCTCGGCGAGCTCCCGGCGTGGATCATCGGCTGGGACCTGGTGCTGGAGTTCGCGCTCGGTACGGCGGTGGTCGCGGTCGGCTGGTCCGGCTATGTGCGGTCGCTGCTGGACAACGCGGGCTGGCATCTGCCGCAGGCGCTGTCCGGCACCAGTGACACGAACGGGTTCGGCTTCGACCTCCTGGCGTTCCTGCTGGTGCTGCTGCTGACCGGGATCCTCGTCCTCGGTATGAAGCTCTCCGCGCGGGTCACCACGGTGGTCGTCGCGATCAAGGTGGCCGTGGTGCTGCTGGTCATCATCGCCGGCGCGTTCTTCATCCACAGCGAGAACTACAAGCCCTTCCTTCCGCCCGCGATCAGTTCCGTCAAGGAGTCCGGTCTCAAGTCGCCGCTCATCCAGGTGCTGTTCGGATACGCGCCGACGAGCTTCGGTGTCCAGGGCATCTTCACCGCCGCGGCCGTCGTCTTCTTCGCCTTCATCGGCTTCGACATCGTGGCGACCGCGGCCGAGGAGACCAAGAACCCGCAGCGGGACATGCCGCGCGGCATCCTCGGCTCGCTCTTCATCTGTACGGCGCTGTACGTCGCCGTGTCGGTCGTCGTCACCGGTATGCAGAAGTACACCGAACTGTCGGTGGACGCGCCGCTCGCCGACGCCTTCAAGGCGACCGGGCACCCGTGGTTCGCGGGCGTCATCAGTTTCGGGGCCGCGGTCGGCCTCACCACGGTCTGCATGATCCTGTTGCTCGGCCAGACCCGGGTGTTCTTCGCGATGAGCCGCGACGGGCTCATTCCCCGGTTCTTCTCCCGGGTCCACCCGCAGTTCCGCACTCCGTACCGCTCGACGATCCTGCTGGGCGTGCTCATCGCCGTCATCGCGGGCTTCACCAGCATCTCGGAGCTGGCGGCGCTGGTGAACATCGGCACCCTCTTCGCCTTCGTCCTCGTCGCGGTCGGCGTCATCATCCTGCGCCGCACCCGGCCCGACCTGCCGCGTTCCTTCCGTACCCCGTGGGTGCCCGTGCTGCCGATCGCCTCGGTGGCCGCCTCGCTGTGGCTGATGCTGAACCTGCCGAGCGAGACCTGGCTGCGGTTCGGGATCTGGATGGTGATCGGTGTCGTCGTCTACTTCCTGTACGGACGCAGCCACAGCCGTATGAACCGCGCCAACAAGGGCGCCTGACGGACCGGTACGTTGTCAGGCGTGCCATCGGCCCCGAAGATCACGAGCGGCGCCCCCGCCGGACTCCCCGCCCCGAGCGAGGAGGACGGCGGGGGCGCCCGCCGTCGGGCCCGGCGGCTGCGGCCGCCGGACCGCTACTGGCTGCGGCTGGCGGCGGTGCTCGCCGTGCTCGCCACCCTCGTCCGCGCTCCGTCGTTCCTGCGCCCGGTCTGGAACCCCGACGAGGGCTACCTCGCCGTGCAGGCCCGGATGCTCGCGCACGGCGGGGTGCTCTACGACACCGTCGTGGACCGCAAGCCGCCGCTGCTGCCCTGGCTCTACGAGGGGCTGTTCGCGGTCTTCGGCGACGCCTCGCTGTGGCCGCTGCGTGCCGCCGCCGTCGTGGCGCAGCTCGGCACCGCCCTGCTGCTCGCGTCCGTCGCCCGCCGCCGCTGGGGGAACCGGGCGGGCGCCGCCGCGGGCGCCGGGTATCTGCTGCTCTCCATCGGCCTGGCTCCCGAGGACACCCAGGCCGCCTCGTTCGGTGTGTTCATGCTGCCGTGGACCGTACTGGCCTTCTGGGCGGCCGACCGCCGTCGCTGGGCGCTGGCGGGCCTGGCCGTCGCGGGGGCGGCGCTGACCAAGCAGACCGGCGGCGCGGCGCTGCTGCCGGTGCTGTGGATGCTGTGGAGCGCCCGGCGCGCGCCGGAGCCGCCCGGCGGGGTCGCCGTGCTGCGGCTGGTCGCCGGCTGCGCCCTGCCGGTGGCGGGCGTCGCCGGCTTCACCGGCCCGTCCCGGTTCCTGTTCTGGACGGTCACCGGCTCCGGGTCCTACGCCTCCGCGTCGGGCGCCTGGGGCGTGGCGCTGGGGCGGGGCCTGGGGAACGCCGGGATACTGGCCGCCGCCGGGGCGGCCTTCGTCGTCCCCACGGTCCTCACGCTGGCCCGCCGGAGCGGCGCGGAACGGCTGCCCGCCGACCTCTGGGTCTGGCTGGGCGCCTCGGCGCTCGGAGCGGTCTTCGGCTTCCAGTTCTACGGCCACTACTTCCTGCAGCTGATCCCGCCGCTGGTGCTCATCGGGGTGGCCGCGCTGCGCGGGCTGCCGCGCTGGTGGCCCGCGGCCACCGCCTGGACGGTGCTCGCGAGCGCCGCATTCGCCGTCTGGGGCCTGACCGCGCCGCGGGCCGAGCTGGACCACGCCGACGCCGTCGCCGCCGCCGTACGGGCCCGTACCGGCCCCGGGGACACCGTTCTGGTGTGGGGCATGCACCCCGAGCAGTACTGGCTCTCCGGCCGCGCCCCCGCGAGCCGCTATCTGACCGCCGGCTTCCTGACGAACTTCAGCGGCGGCCGCGGCGGCGCCCGGGTGGGGGAGGAGTACGCGGTCCCCGGCGCCTGGCGCACCTTCGGCGAGGAGGCGGCGCTGCGCCCGGCCGACCTGATCGTCGACGACTCGCGCGGAGCGCCGTACGGCCCGGCCCTGACGCCCAGCCTGCAGCGGATGCTGGACGCCGGATACCGCCCGGTGGACACCGTCGGAGGCGCGGTCCTCTACGCCCGGGCCCCGGCCCTTCGCTGACCCTCACGCAGGGCCTCCGCCAGGGCCCCCGGACCGGTCCCGACACGTCCCGGTGGTATACAGGCGACGTAGCAGAGCACGCTGATCGAGGTGGCGGTATTTCATGACGGAGTCCAAGGGACTCAAGGACCGGAACGACACGGCGGACTCCGGGGCGGCGCCCCGTAAGGGTCTTCTGCAGCGCTGGCGGCCGTACGCCGCGGGCGTTGTGGTGCTCGTGGTGGTGTTCGGGGCGTCCGCGGCCATCGGCGCGCATGTGCGCGGCGCGAAGGCGGACAAGGTGAAGCCGCCCGCGAACGCGGCGGGCCCGGACGGCCAGGCGAAGCTGGCGGTGCCGGTCAGGCCGAGCGTCCCGGTGACGCTGACCGTCTACGAGGACCTGCGCAGCCCGCAGTCCAAGGCGTTCGCCGAGCAGTACGCGGACACCTTCACGAAGCTGCTGGCGACCGGGCAGGTGGAGATCCAGTACCGGCTGGTCACCCACACCGACTCCCAGCTGGGCGGCCACGGCTCCCGGGCCGCCGCCAACGCGGCCGCGTGCGCCCAGGACCAGGGGCGGTACACGCAGTTCGTGCAGCAGGTCTGGAACCGGCAGCCGGATCCGTCGGACGACGCGCTGAGCAGCCAGAAGCTGCTGAAGGAGCTGTCGGAGAAGGCCGGGAAGATCGACGAGGGCAAGTTCGTCCCGTGCATGAAGGGCAACGACCACGAAGGCTGGGTCGCGAGGTCCGAGTCCGACTTCGTGTCAGGCGCCTACGGTGAGGTGCCCGTTGTCCAGATCAACGGCGAGACGGTGCCCGACGTCCAGACGTCGCTGACGCCGGTCAAGCTGCGCTCGATGGTGGAGAAGGAGGCCAAGAAGGTGTCCGACGAGACCGTTCCGTCCGGGCAGCCGAGCCTCGCGAGCTGAGGGTCTTTCCGCACCCTTTCCGCACCTTTTTCCACCCCTCCGTGACCGGGCGCGTCATCACCTGGCCAAGACGTATCCGACATTTCGTCAACTTTCTGGCGAAATCGGGTATTGAAGGCATGTGACGCCCGATCACGGAGGAGTGTGCGCATGTCCATACCGTTGTTCGACGAGGTAGAACCGCTCTCCGGCTGTGTCTGCGAGGAATGCGCGCGACAGCGCCTCGCCGACTCGGTGACGCGGGACACCGGCACCGGCTGCAGCACCACCGCGGCCACCCGTGTGATGGTCGTGGCGGCCGCCGCGGGCACGGCCATCAGCGGCGGAGCGGGTGCGGTCGCCGCGGCCACCGCACCGAGCGCCGCCACCGGTTCCATGCTCGGCCACGCCCTGCTCAGGGCGCCGGTCCCGGCTCCTGCCCCGCTGCATCTGACGCGGGACCAGATCCTGGACCGGGCACAGCGCTGGGTGGACGCCGAGGTGCCCTACAGCATGTCCGCGTACTGGTCGGACGGTTACCGCCAGGACTGCTCGGGCTTCATCTCCATGGCCTGGGGCCTCGGCACCAACGCATGGACCGGCAGCCTGCCGGACTACGCGAGACGGATCGACCGGGACGATCTGCTGCCCGGTGACATCCTGCTGTTCCACAACCAGGCGGCTCCGGAGAAGGGCTCGCACGCCGTCATCTTCGACGGCTGGGCCGACTCCGGGCACCACCTGTACACCGCGATCGAGCAGACCCAGCCGCACACCCGCGCCCAGACGACGCCGATGGCCTACTGGACCAACTCCGACAAGTACGTCGCCTACCGGTACAAGTACCTGGACTCCGGCACCGGCAGTCCGGGATCGGGCGGCACAGGGACACCGGGGACACCGGGGACACCGGGGACACCGGGGAGCACCGGCACGACGGGGAGCAACGGCTATCCCGGCACCGCCGCCTTCGGACCCGGCGCGAACAACGCCAATGTCACCCGGCTGGGCACCATGCTCATGACCCGCGGTGCCAGGCCCTACTACATCGTCGGACCCGGCCCGCTCTGGGGCGACGCCGACCGCAGCGCCACCAGCGCCTTCCAGCGCGCCCAGGGCTGGACCGGCAGCGACGCCGACGGCCTGCCAGGACCCACCACCTGGGGATACCTGGTGGAGGGCACCGGTAAGAACATCGCCGCGGGCACCCCCACGACGCGGCCGGTCGGCGGCTCCACGGCACCCCGTTACCCGGGCGCCGCTTCCTTCCGCCCAGGACAGTCCAACGACCAAGTGCTGACCCTCGGACGGCGCCTCGTCGCCAAGGGCTTCGGCAAGAGCTACCGCGTGGGCCCCAGCCGTACCTGGGGCGAGGCCGACCGCCGCGCCGTCGAGGCGTTCCAGCGCGCCCAGGGCTGGTCCGGGCGCGACGCGGACGGCTATCCCGGACCGGAGACCTGGAGACGACTCTTCCTGTGACGACTCACGCACCCACGGCGGACGCGGCCCTGGCCGCCACCGCCGTCCTCCCCGCCGTCCTCCCCACCGCCGCCACCGTCACCGTTTCCGATCTCGTCGAGAGGCCCGGCCGCTGCCTGCCGGGTTGGACCGCGGCGCTCACCGCGCTGGTCGCTGCGGCCGCCGGCGGCTGGCTGCTGTGGCGGACGGGCGCGCTGCCCGAGCGGCTCGCCGGCCACATCGTGCTGCCCGAGGCGCCGGCACCCCGGGACCTGACCGGTCTGTGGGGGGCGGTGCTGCTGCTCGGCGCGCTGACCGCGTTCGCCGCGGGCGGCCTCACCCGGGGCCGTCCCGGCAAGGTCTGGGTGCTCACCCGGCACGGCGCCTACCAGGGCAGCGTCCGGGAGACCGGACTGCTGTGGATCAGTCCGCTGCTCGGCCGCCGCCGGATGGACGTCAGCCTGCGGCACTGGCGCAGCCGCGCCATCGAGACGGTCGACGCGGACGGCACCCCGCTGCACGCCAGCGTCCTGATCGTCTGGCGGGTCCGGGACACCGCCCGGGCCGCCTTCGCCATCGACGACCACTCGCGCTACCTGCGCGAACAGGTGGAGTGCGCGGTCACCCGCGCCGTCTCCCGGCTGCCCGCGGACGACTTCCGCGGCTCCGGGCCCACCCTGCGGGACTCGGAACGCCTCGGCGACCAGCTCACCCGGCTGCTCGCCGCCGATATGCGCCCGGTCGGCGTCGAGGTCTTCTCGGCGCAGCCCGTACGCCTGGAGTACGCACCCGAGGTGGCCGCCGCGATGCGGCGTGCCCAGGTCACCGCGCTCGACGCCAGGCACCGCCGGGCGGTGCTCGACGACGTGCTCGCGGCGGTTGCCGAGACGGTGCGCGGTCTGACCGACCGCGGGCTGGTCCAGCTCGACGACTACGAGCGGAAGTCGCTGGTCAGGGACTTGACCGTGGCGTTCTACACGGCTCGTGGCCCGGCGGCCGAGGTGCCGAGGAAGTAGCCCCCGGCCGGGTCCTGACCAGCTGCGGTCAGGACCCGGCCGGGGGCGTCACTCACGGCGTTACGCCGGGACGCTCGCGATGCCCGGGGCGAGGAACGGCTTGCCGTTCACCCGCTGCGAGACACCCTCGCGGTCCAGGTACGGGGTGATCCCGCCCAGGTGGAAGGGCCAGCCGGCACCGGTGATCAGGCACAGGTCGATGTCCTGCGCCTCGGCGACGACACCCTCGTCGAGCATGAGGCCGATCTCCTGCGCCACGGCGTCCAGCACCCGGGCGCGGACCTGCTCCTCGGTGAGCACCGAGTCGCCCTGCACCAGCAGCGCGGCGACCTCGGGGTCCAGCTCCGGCTTGCCGGAGTCGTAGACGTAGAAGCCGCGCTTGCCGGCCTTGACCACCGCGGCCAGGTTCTTCGAGACGGTGAACCGGTCGGGGAACGCCCGGTTGAGGGTCTCGGAGACATGCAGCCCGATGGCCGGGCCGACCAGCTCCAGGAGCACCAGCGGCGACATCGGCAGGCCGAGCGGGTCGATGCCCTTCTCGGCGACCTCGACCGGGGTGCCCTCGTCGATGATGTTCTGGATCTCACCCATGAAGCGGGTCAGGATCCGGTTCACCACGAACGCCGGGGCGTCCTTGCAGAGCACCGCGGTCTTCTTGAGCTTGCGTGCCACACCGAACGCGGTGGCCAGCGAAGCGTCGTCCGTCGACTCGCCGCGCACGATCTCCAGCAGCGGGAGGATCGCGACCGGGTTGAAGAAGTGGAAGCCGACGACCCGCTCGGGGTTCTTCAGCTTCGACGCCATCTCGGTGACGGACAGCGAGGAGGTGTTGGTGGCGAGGATCGCGTGCGCCGGGGCGACCGCCTCGACCTCCGCGAAGACCTGCTGCTTGACGCCCATCTCCTCGAACACGGCCTCGATGATGAAGTCCGCGTCACCGAAACCGGCGGCCTTGTCGAGCGAACCGGTCACCAGCGCCTTGAGGCGGTTGGCCTGGTCCTGCTTGATGCGGCGCTTGCCGAGCAGCTTGTCGATCTCGCCGTGGACGTAGCCCACGCCCTTGTCGATGCGCTCCTGGTCGATGTCGGTCAGCACGACCGGCACCTCCAGACGGCGGGCGAAGAGCAGCGCCAGCTGCGAGGCCATCAGGCCCGCGCCGACGACGCCGACCTTGGTGACCGGGCGGGCCAGGTTCTTGTCCGGCGCACCGGCCGGGCGCTTGGCGCGCTTCTGCACCAGGTTGAAGGCGTAGATGCCGCTGCGCAGCTCGCCGCCCATGATGAGGTCCGCGAGAGCGGTGTCCTCGGCGTCGAAGCCCGCCTGCAGGTCGCCGTCCTTGGCGTTGGCGATGATCTCCAGCGCGCGGTACGCGGCCGGGGCGGCGCCGTGCACCTTGGAGTCGGCGATGCCCCTGCCGCGCTCGACGGCCTGGTCCCAGGCCGTACCGCGGTCGATCTCGGGGCGGTCCACCACGATCTCGCCGCGCAGTACGGCGGCGGTCCACGCCAGCGACTGCTCCAGGAAGTCCGCACCCTCGAAGAGCGCGTCGGCGATGCCGAGCTCGAAGACCTGCCGGCCCTTGAGCTGACGGTTCTGGTTCAGCGAGTTCTCGATGACGACGGTCACCGCGCGGTCCGCGCCGATCAGGTTCGGCAGCAGGGTGCAGCCACCCCAGCCCGGAACGAGACCGAGGAAGACCTCGGGGAGCGAGAACGCCGGCAGCGCCGCGGAGACGGTGCGGTAGGCGCAGTGCAGGCCCACCTCGACACCGCCGCCCATCGCCGCGCCGTTGTAGTACGCGAAGGTCGGGACGGCGAGGTGCGAGAGCCGCTTGAAGACCTCGTGGCCGCCCTTGCCGATGGCGAGCGCGTCCTCGTGGCGCTTCAGCAGCTCGACGCCCTTGAGGTCGGCGCCGACCGCGAAGATGAACGGCTTGCCGGTGACACCGATACCGGTGATGGTGCCCTCGGCGGCCTCGGCCTCGACCTGGTCGATCGCCGCGTCGAGGTTGGCCAGCGACTGCGGGCCGAAGGTGGTCGGCTTGGTGTGGTCCAGGCCGTTGTCCAGCGTGATGAGCGCGAAGCGTCCGGCGCCCGGGAGGTCGAGGTGGCGCACGTGCGCGCTCGTTACGACCTCATCGGGGAACAGCTCGGCCGCACCCTTCAAAAGCTCGGCGGTGGATGTCACTTGCTGCCTCCGTCGAAGTGCGGGTTCTCCCAGATGACCGTTCCGCCCATGCCGAACCCGACGCACATGGTCGTCAGGCCGTAGCGGACGTGCGGCTGCTCCTCGAACTGGCGGGCCAGCTGCGTCATCAGCCGGACGCCGGAGGAGGCCAGCGGGTGGCCGAACGCGATCGCGCCGCCGTACTGGTTGACACGCGGGTCGTCGTCCGCGATGCCGAAGTGGTCGAGGAAGGCGAGCACCTGGACGGCGAACGCCTCGTTGGCCTCGAAGAGGCCGATGTCGTCGATCGTCAGACCGGCCTGCGCCAGCGCCTTCTCGGTCGCCGGGACCGGGCCGATGCCCATGACCTCGGGCTCGACACCCACGAAGGAGTACGAGACCAGACGCATCCGGACCGGCAGGCCCAGCTCGACGGCGACGTCCTCGGCGGCGAGCAGCGACGCGGTCGCGCCGTCGTTCAGGCCCGCCGCGTTACCCGCGGTGACCCGGCCGTGGGCGCGGAACGGCGTCTTGAGGCCGGCCAGCTGCTCCAGGGTGGTGCCCGGGCGCATCGGCTCGTCCGCGGTCGCCAGACCCCAGCCGGTCTCGCCGGCCTCGGGGTTGCTGTTGCGCACGGAGACCGGCACCAGGTCCTGCTGGATCTTGCCGTTGGCGTACGCCTTGGCGGCCTTCTCCTGGCTGCGCACGGCGTACTCGTCGACGCGCTGCTTGGTGATGGCCGGGTAGCGGTCGTGCAGGTTCTCCGCGGTCATGCCCATGAAGAGGGCGGACTCGTCGACCAGCTTCTCCGAGACGAAGCGCGGGTTCGGGTCCACGCCCTCACCCATCGGGTGACGGCCCATGTGCTCGACACCGCCGGCCACGGCGACGTCGTACGCACCGAAGGCGATGCCGCCGGCGACCGCGGTCACCGCGGTCATCGCGCCGGCACACATGCGGTCGATCGAGTACCCGGGGACCGTGGTCGGCAGGCCGGCCAGGATGCCGGCGGTGCGGCCGAGGGTCAGACCCTGGTCGCCGATCTGCGTGGTGGCGGCGAGAGCCACCTCGTCGATCCGCTCGGCGGGCAGTTCCGGGTTGCGCCGCAGCAGCTCCCGGATGCACTTGATCACGAGATCGTCGGCACGGGTCTCGTGGTAAATGCCCTTCGGGCCCGCCTTGCCGAACGGGGTGCGGACGCCGTCGACAAAGACGACGTCCCTAGCGGTACGAGGCACGTTGGCTCTCCTCCAGATGCGGATTCGCTGCCACTGGGCGCGAGGCTGCGGCTACGACACCCATGCTACTAGCCAGTAACCAACGGGGACAGTCCCCCCGCCCGGAGCGGCGAACGTCACATGCGACGAGGCCGTTCCCGGCCGGGTTCCGCGGGGGTGCCGACCCGGACGGGCCCTACGGCGCAGGGGCCTCCGGAGCCGCCGGGGGCTGGGCGGCGAGGGCCGCCGTGAGGATCGGCGCGGTCAGCCCGACCTGCCAGGCGCGCGCTCCGTAGCCGGTCAGTACCGCCGCGACCTCCTCGGTGGTGGCCTCGGCCGGCGGGTCCCAGCACAGCCGGCGCACGGTGTCCGGGGTGATCAGGTTCTCCTGCGGCAGGTTCAGCTCCTCGGCGAGCTTGCCCACCGCGGCCCGCGCGGCGGACAGCCGGGCAGCCGCCACCGGGTCCTTGTCCGCCCAGGCGCGCGGCGGCGGGGGACCGACGTAGGCCGGTCCCGGCTGCGGCAGCTCCCGCTCCGGCAGGGCGCGGGCCCGGTCGATCGCGGCCTGCCACTGGTCGAGCTGGCGGCGGCCCATCCGGTGCCCGAAACCGGGCAGTGTCGCGAGCACCGTCACGTTCGGCGGGCCCTCCAGGGCGGCCGTGACGATCGCGGCGTCGGTGAGGATGCGGCCCGGCGAGATGTCCCGCTCCTGGGCGGCCTGGTCGCGGGCCTGCCACAGCTCGCGCACCACGCCGATCTGCCGGCGGCGGCGGACCTTGTGCATGCCCGACGTACGCCGCCACGGGTCGACCCGGGGCGAGGGCGGCGGAGCGGTGGCGATGGCGGAGAACTCCTGCAGCGCCCAGTCCAGCTTGCCCTGTTCGCGCAGTTCCTCCTCGAGCGCGTCCCGCAGGTCGACCAGCAGCTCGACATCGAGCGCGGCGTACCGCAGCCAGGGCTCGGGGAGCGGGCGGGTCGACCAGTCGACGGCCGAGTGGCCCTTCTCCAGGGCGAACCCCAGGACGTTCTCGACCATGGCGCCGAGTCCGACCCGGGGGAAGCCCGCGAGCCGGCCGGCCAGCTCGGTGTCGAACAGGCTCTTGGGCCGCATACCGATCTCGTCGAGACACGGAAGGTCCTGGGTGGCGGCGTGCAGCACCCATTCGGTGTCGGTGAGGGCAGCGCCCAAGGTGGACAGGTCGGGGCAGCCGACCGGGTCGATCAGCGCGGTCCCGGCTCCCGTACGGCGCAGCTGGACCAGATAGGCCCGCTGTCCGTAGCGGTATCCGGACGCGCGCTCGGCATCCACGGCGACCGGACCGGAGCCCGCGGCGAATGCCGCGACGATGTCTGCGAGGGCCTCCGGGCTGGCGGTCACCGGCGGGATTCCCTCGCGCGGGTCCAGCAGCGGGACCGGCGCCGGGGCAGCCTCTGTTGCGGTCTCTCGGGCGTCGGTCACCCCCTAAGGGTATCCGTGTATCGCGAACGCCCGTCGACGGAACGTTCCGTCGACGGGCGCAGTGGTCATGCGGGGGTGTGGGAGGGCTAGTGGATGATGCCCGTACGCAGGGCGACAGCGACCATTCCGGCCCGGTCGCCGGTGCCGAGCTTGCGGGCGATACGGGCCAGGTGGCTCTTCACGGTGAGCGCGGACAGGCCCATCGAGACGCCGATCGCCTTGTTCGACTGGCCTTCGGCGACCAGTCGCAGCACCTCGACCTCGCGGCCGGAGAGCTCGCGGTAGCCACCGGGGTGGCCGGGCGTGCCGGGCGGGCGGCGCTGCATACGGGCGCCCGCCGAACCGACCGGCGCGGCGCCGGGACGGCCCGGCATGCCGCCGAGGTTGTTGCGGGTACCGGTGACGACGTATCCCTTGACGCCGCCCGCGAGTGCGTTGCGGACGGCGCCGATGTCATCGGCGGCGGAGAGCGCGAGGCCGTTCGGCCAGCCGGCCGCGCGGGTCTCGGCGAGAAGGGTCAGGCCGGAACCGTCGGGGAGGTGGACATCGGCTACGCAGATGTCGCGGGGGCTGCTGACCCGGGGCCGGGCCTCGGCGATCGACGAGGCTTCGATCACATCGCGCACACCGAGCGCCCACAGGTGCCGGGTGACGGTGGATCGGACGCGGGGGTCGGCGACGACGACCATGGCCGTCGGCTTGTTCGGACGGTAGGCGAC
Source organism: Streptomyces fildesensis (assembly GCF_016107395.1). Lineage (GTDB taxonomy): Bacteria > Actinomycetota > Actinomycetes > Streptomycetales > Streptomycetaceae > Actinacidiphila > Actinacidiphila fildesensis. The sequence continues at coordinate 108,513 of NZ_JAAIKO010000014.1, read as the reverse complement.
CAGGCTCGTGGGCTGCTCGAGAAGAACTGACACCGGGCCTCCTGTGGCGAAGGGGGGACTGAGAGGGTCACAGTCTCCTTCGGCAGCAATTGCCCCGGCCTTTAGGGAATGATCACGATTTGTTGAGTAACAATTCCGGCAAATCGGACGCTCACTCGAACAAGATCATGTTGAGCGGCGGGTGGGTGCGCGGCGGAACCGCGCCGGAATACCGGGAAAACGGGCGGAAGTACGTGGATACCGGACGGGCAGTCAGCCGCGCCGCTTGGGCATCGGCACGACGCCGCCGGGCAGGTCCTGCGACTCATGGCCCTCGGTGGGCGGCAGCCCCGCGCACGCGCAGAGCAGATCGCACCAGGCCGCCAGGTGGTCCACGACGGCGGGGATCCCGTCCGGGCCCTCGGTCGGTGTCCAGGACGCCCGGATCTCGATCGCCGTCGCGTCGGGCCGCTCCGCGATCCCGCCGAAGTAGTGCGAGGAACTGCGCGAGACCGTGCCGCTCGGTTCGGTGTACTCCGCGCCGCGCGCCTCCAGGGCGCCGGTCAGCCACGACCAGCTCACCTCGGGCAGCAGCGGGTCCACCGCCATCTCCGGCTCCAGATCGGCGCGCACCAGCGTGACCAGCCGGAACGTACCGTTCCAGGCCTCATGGCCGTCCGGTTCGTGGAGCAGGATGAGCCGGCCGTCGGCCAGCTCCTCGCCGTCCACCACGACCGCGGCCTCCAGCGCGTACGCGTACGACGCGAGACGCTTGGGCGGAGCTGTCGTATCGATCTCCACTTCGGGCTGTACCCGCGCGGAACTCAACGCGTCTACCGCGCGCTGGAAGGGGAGTGGTGCGCCGTCCCCGTCCGCAAGGTGCCCGTGAACCGCTGCCATGCCCGGAAGACTAGGCCGCCCACGGCCTCCACGGGTGGAGCAACACCCGGGCGCGTGGGTCGCATCCCGGCGCGTGCGAAGATTCAACGCGTGAGTGCGCACCAGCAGACCGCTGCTTCCCCGTTCATCCGCGCCTGTCGGCGTCAGTCCGTGCCGCACACCCCGGTGTGGTTCATGCGGCAGGCCGGCCGATCGCTGCCCGAGTACCTCAAGCTCCGTGAGGGCACCGCCATGCTGGAGTCCTGCATGCGGCCCGACATGGTCACCGAGATCACGCTCCAGCCGGTGCGCCGCCACAAGGTCGACGCGGCCATCTACTTCAGCGACATCGTCGTCCCCCTCAAGGCCATCGGCCTCGATCTCGACATCAAGCCCGGCGTCGGTCCGGTCGTCGAGCAGCCGATCCGTACCCGCGCCGACCTCGGCCGGCTGCGCGCGCTCGAGCCGGACGACGTGAAGTACGTGACCGAGGCCATCGGGATGCTCACCGGAGAGCTGGGCGAGACCCCGCTCATCGGCTTCGCGGGCGCGCCCTTCACCCTCGCCAGCTACCTCGTCGAGGGCGGCCCGTCCCGCAACCACGAGCGCACCAAGGCGCTCATGTACGGCGACCCCGAACTGTGGGCCGATCTGCTGGACCGGCTCGCCGACATCACCGCCGCCTTCCTCAAGGTGCAGATCGAGGCCGGCGCCAGCGCCGTCCAGCTCTTCGACTCCTGGGTCGGCGCGCTCTCGCCCGAGGACTACCGGCGCTATGTCATGCCGTCCTCGGTGAAGGTCTTCGAGGCCGTCGCCGGCTACGGCGTACCGCGGATCCACTTCGGTGTCGGCACCGGCGAACTGCTCGGGCTGATGGGCGAGGCCGGCGCGGACGTCGTCGGGGTCGACTGGCGCGTTCCGCTCAACGAGGCGGCCCGCCGGGTCGGCCCCCACAAGGCGCTCCAGGGGAACCTCGACCCGGCGGTGCTCTTCGCCCCGACGTCCGCCGTCGAGACGAAGACCCGCGAGGTGCTCTACTCGGCGACCGATCTGCCCGGCCACATCTTCAACCTCGGCCATGGCGTCCTGCCCAGCACCGACCCCGACGCGCTCACCCGCCTCGTGGACTTCGTGCACCGCACCACCGAGGTCTGACGGGGCTCTCTACTCCTCGGTCACGGCCTCCGCCGTCACGTTCTCCCCGTCCGGCACCACGGCCGGCGGGGCGAGCCTGCGGCGGACGACGACGAAGACGAACCAGCCGGCGAGGCCCAGAGCGGCGAACGGCAGCGCCACCGAGAGCACGATCAGGATCCCGCGCAGCGTCACGTAGAAGGCGTGCCAGCCGGTGCCCAGCGCGTTCCCGACCGACTCCCAGAAACCGTCGTCCTTCTTCGGCGGCGGCGCGGAGGCGGGGTGTTCCGGCTCGGACAGCACCAGCGTGACGGTCGCCAGGTTCGTCCGCTCCTTCAACGACGCCTGCTGGGCCTGCAACGCTTCCAAATTGGCTTCCCTGGTGCTGAGTTCACCCTCAAGAGTGACCACGTCGCTGAGCTGCGTGGTCCGGCTCATCAGCTCCCGCACCCGCGCGAGGCTCGCCTGCTGCGAGCGGATGCGGCTCTCCACATCCACCACCTGGCTGGTGACGTCCTCGGTGCTGACCTTGCGTTCGATCAGCCTGCCGAGGCCGGCGAGATCGTTCAGCACCTTGTCGTAGGAGTCCGGCGGCACCCGCAGGGTGATGGTGGAGTGCTCCAGGCCCTGGCTGTCGCGGCTGGTGTTCTCGTCGCCCACGTAGCCGCCCGCGCCGGTGACCGTGGTCCGTGCCGACGCGAGGGCGGCGGCGACGCTGTCCTTCGCCTCGACGCTGAGCGTCGCGGTGCGCACCACGTAGTTCTGGGACGGCACGGGGGTCTTGGTGGTGGCGCCCTTCGCGGTGCCCGGAGCCGCGGACGGCGCGTCCACCGCACCCTTCGCGTCCGCCTGGTGCGGGGCCGAGGCGGCCTTGTCCGCGCTGTCGTCCTTCGCCGACGAGCCTGCGGCACCGCACCCCGAGACGGTGAGCGTGGCTGTCAGCGCGGCGGCGGCGAGGGCCGCGAAAGGTCTGCGGCGGATGGTGGTCGGCTGGCGCATCGAACTCCCCCAGAGATCGTTCACCGGCAGGAAACCGGTGATGGAACCGGTGTTGGCGATACGACGTGGAGAGGGCGGCCGGGGTTTCGGATCCCCGGTTCCGAAGCGGTCACGTTTAGAGCTCGTTCGGGAATCTGGGACAGTGGAGGCATGACCGACACACACCGCGGAACAGGGCATGTGATCGTCGTCGGCGGCGGCGTCTCCGGACTCGCCGCCGCCCACTTCCTGGCCGGAGGCGGCGCGCGGGTGACGGTGCTGGAGGGATCGGCCCGGCTCGGCGGAAAGCTGTACGCGGACGAGATCGCCGGCGTGCCCGTGGACCTGGGCGCCGAGTCGATGCTCGCGCGCCGGCCGGAAGCGGTCGCGCTGGCCCGCGAGGTGGGGCTCGGCGACCGGCTGGAGCCGCCCGCGGTGTCGGGTGCCGCCGTGTGGACCCGGGGCCGGCTGCGGGCGCTGCCCCAGGGGCACGTCATGGGAGTCCCCGGCGATCTGGGCCCTCTCGCGGCCTCCGGCCTGCTGTCACCCGCGGGCCTGGCCAGGCTGCCGCTGGACCACGTACTGCCCCGGACGAAGATCGGCGAGGACGTCGCCGTGGGTGAGTACGTCGCCGCGCGGCTCGGCCACGAGGTCGTCGACCGGCTGGTGGAGCCGCTGCTCGGCGGGGTGTACGCGGGCAACGCCTACGAGATCTCGCTGCGCGCGGCCATGCCGCAGCTCTTCGAGGCGGCCCGGTCGGGACGCTCCCTCATCGAGGCCGTGCGCGGTGTCCAGCGGCGCGCCGCCAAGGCCGCCCCGGACGGACCGGTCTTCATGGGCATCCGCGGGGGCGTCGGTCAGCTGCCGGTCGCCGTCGCCGAGGCGTGCCGGGCCGCCGGCGTCACCATCGAGACCGGCGCGCCGGCCAGGGAGCTGCGGCGCACCGCGGGCGGCTGGCAGGTCACCGTCGGCGACCGGGTGCTCGACGCGGACGCCGTCCTGATCGCCGCGCCCGCCCCGGCCGCCGCCCGGCTGCTGGCGGCCGAGTCACCCGTCGCCGCCGCGGAGCTGTCGGCGGTGGAGTACGCCAGCATGGCGCTGGTCACCATGGCGTTCCGGCGGCGCGACGTGCTGCGGATGCCGAAGGGCACCGGCTTCCTGGTGCCGCCGGTCGACGGAAAGACGATCAAGGCGTCCACCTTCTCCTCCCACAAGTGGGGATGGATCAACGAGGCCGGACCCGACACCTTCCTGCTGCGCACCTCCGTCGGCCGGCACGGCGACGAGGCGGACCTGGCCTGGGACGACACCGATCTCGTCCGCCTGTCGCGGCGCGACCTGGGCGAGGCCATCGGGCTGTCCGCGGCGCCCGTCGCGGCCCGTGTCACCCGCTGGGACGGCGGACTGCCGCAGTACCCGGTCGGTCATGTCGAGCGCGTCGCCAGGATCCGCGAGCAGGTCGGGAAGCTGCCGGGGCTCGCGGTCTGCGGCGCGGTGTACGACGGGGTCGGGATTCCGGCCTGTGTCGCCAGCGCCCGCAAGGCGGCCGACGAGGTACTGACCTCCCTGGCCACGACCCTGGCGACAGGCGGCGCGCGGGACACGGGAGAATGACGGCATGACTGACTCGACTGCTGCTCCCGACGCCCCGGACAGGACTCCGAACGCCGGCAAGAAGGCGAAGGATCTCAACGAGATCATCCGCTACACCCTCTGGTCCGTCTTCCGGCTGCGCGACGTGCTGCCCGAGGACCGCTCCGGATACGCCGACGAGGTGGAGGAGCTGTTCGCGCAGCTCGCCGCGAAGGACGTCACGGTACGCGGCACCTACGACGTGTCGGGGCTCCGGGCGGACGCCGACCTCATGATCTGGTGGCACGCGGAGACCGCGGAGGCGCTGCAGGAGGCCTACAACCTCTTCCGCCGCACCCGGCTCGGCCGCGCGATGGTCCCGGTCTGGTCGAACATGGCGCTGCACCGCCCCGCGGAGTTCAACAAGTCGCACGTCCCGGCGTTCATCGCCGACGAGACCGTGCGCAAGTACGTCAGCGTCTACCCGTTCGTGCGCTCCTACGACTGGTACCTGCTGCCCGACGAGGACCGCCGCCGGATGCTCGCCGACCACGGCAAGATGGCGCGCGGCTTCCCGGACGTGCGGGCCAACACCGTCCCGGCCTTCACGCTCGGCGACTACGAGTGGATCCTCGCCTTCGAGGCGGACGAACTGCACCGCATCGTCGACCTGATGCGGCACCTCCGCGCATCCGAGGCACGGATGCACGTACGCGAGGAGGTGCCGTTCTACACCGGGCGGCGCAAGGAGATCGGCGAGCTGGTGGCCGGCCTGGCGTAAGGCTGGCGCTACGGCTTGGGCTCGGGATGCGGACCGCACGTCGGCGTGCGGTCCGTTCCCGTTTCACCGCGCAGGAGATACGCGTCGACGCGGTTGTTGACGCAAGTGTTGGAGCCGTACGCCACGCCGTGCGAGCCGGAGCGGCGCTCGGTGAGGAGCACGGAACGGGGCAGCCGGCGCTGGAGTTCCACGGCGCCCGCGTGCGGGGTCGCGGCGTCGCGCTCGGCGGAGACGAGGAGCACCGGCGGCAGTTCATGGCCGAACGTGCGCACCTCCAGGGGCTGCCGGTGCGGTCCCTTCCAGAAGGCGCACGGCAGGTTCATCCAGGCGTTGTCCCAGGTCTCGAAGGGGGCGGTGCGGGCCAGCGCGGTGTTGTCGCGGTCCCAGGTGAACCAGTCGCGCGGCCAGGGCGAGTCGGCGCACTCGACGGCCGTGTAGACCGCGTTGCCGTTCTCGTTCTCGACGGCCCTGGCGGGGTTGGGGGAGGCCTCGGTGATCAGCGGCTTCGGGTCGCCGTGGACATACGCGGACAGGGCTGCGGCCAGCTCCGGCCAGGTGTCGTCGTAGTACCCGGCGCCCAGGTAGGCGGCCTGCAGCTGGCCGGGGCCGACCACGCCGCCCGCCGGCCGCACGGCCAGCTCGGCGCGCACCGCGTCGTAGGCCTCCTGCACCTGCGTCCGGTCGGTGCCCAGGTGGTACGCGGAGTCGTACTTGGCCACCCAGTCGCGCCAGTCGGCCCAGCGGATCTCGAAGGCGGCGTCCTGCTCCAGGTTGGCCTGGTACCAGATCTGGCGCGGGTCGGGATCGACGACGCTGTCGAAGACCATGCGGCGCACATGCCGGGGGAAGAGCGTCGCGTACACCGCGCCGAGGTACGTGCCGTAGGACGCGCCGTAGAAGTTGAGCTTGCGTTCGCCGAGCGCGGCGCGGATGACATCGAGGTCGCGGGCGCTGTTGAGCGAGGTGAGGTACGGCAGCAGATGCCCGGAGCGCCGCTCGCAGCCTTCGGCGTACGCCTTCGCGTCTTCGATCCGGGCCTGCTTGTCGCGCTCGCTCGTCGGCCGTGGGTCGCGGGTGGGGGCCTTGACGTAGTCCGCCGGGGCTTCGCAGGAGATGGGCGCGGACCGGCCGACCCCGCGCGGGTCGAAGCCCACGAAGTCGTAGGCGCGGGCGGCCTTGGCGTACTCCTTGACCTTCAGGACGCTGAACAGCGGGAAGTACAGCCCCGAGCCGCCGGGTCCGCCGGGGTTGTAGACCAGGGCACCCTGCCGCTCGCCGGCCGGCCCGGTGGCGGCGACCCGGCTGATGACCAGGTTGATCCGCTCGCCGTCCGGCCGGGCGTAGTCCAGCGGTACTGACACGGTGCCGCACCGGACCGAGGCGGGCAGCCGGGTCGCGCCGGCGCACCTGCCGAACGTCACCCCGGCCAGAGCGGCGCGCTCGGCGGCGACGGCCGCGCCGCGCGCCTCGGCCACCCGGTCGCCGTGCGGCGGTCCCGGCGCCGCCGATCCGGGGGGAGCGATGGCCAGGGTGCTCAGCGCCAGGGTTCCTGCGACGCCGTACAGGGCAATTGATCGCACCGATGATCCTCTCGTGTCAGGTCATGACAAAAGGGATCCTTGGGGCGGTGGTGGATGAAGTAAAGGACAAGCGGCGGGTGTCGTCCCCGACCACCCCGGCCGGGGTGGTCAGCCGAGCGCGGCCCGCTGCGCCGGGTCCAGCAGCGCGGCCGGGCCGCGCACCGCCAGCGCGCTGAGCGGGCCGGGGCCGTCCGGAACGGCGCGCAGCGCGTCCTGCCCGGCAGGGGAGGCCCAGCGGGTGTACGGATGGACCTCCACGCGGGCGATGATCCAGCACCCGGTGGTCAGCAGCAGCGGCAGCGCGAACCAGGCCTGCGCCTGGCCACCGTCGGGCTGCCCGCCCGCCGACAGGACCAGGGCGGCGCCGGCCATCAGCAGGTTCAGGAGTATGGCGCCGCGCACCTGCCGGATCCCGGCGGTGACGCTCTCCCGGGCCGCCGCCGGCACCGCGAGGCCGTCGCCCACGAGCCGTTCCCCGAGGGCGCGGATGGCGCCGGCCGCGGCGTGCGCCACCCGTATCGCGGCGACCGGGGACTGGCCGTCCGGCCCGATGGAGGCGATCAGCGACCGTTCGAGATCGTCACGGCCCTCGGCGTCGACCACTGTCGCCCACCCGGTGTGCGCGAGCAGCAGCCGCTGCTCGCCCGCCATCGAGACCAGCGTCAGATCGGTGACCCGGCGCGGTCCGCCGGACAGGAACGCCGTCTCGTACAGCCCGAGTCCGGCGACCTGGGGCCGGCCGCCGGGCCCGGCTGCGGGCAGAGCGCCCGCGGCGATCGCGGCCCGGCACAGACGCGCGCAGGAGACGACCGCCGCGACGCACGCGACGAGAAGGAACAGCATCCACATAAGGGATTTCTACTCGACGGTAGTGACACTCCGCCGGGAATTTCGCGGATCGACCCGTGCGGCGGCCGGCCCGTTACGAACTGCTGCTGCCGCAACTGGATCCCGAGCTGGATCCGCAGCTGGAACCGGAACTCGAACCGCAGCTCGACCCCGAACTCGAACCGCAACCGGATCCCGAGCCGCCGCCGCAGCTCGACGCGGATCCGCCCCCGCCACCGCAGCTCGACGACGACCCTCCGCAACTCGAAGCGGAACCACCGCAGCTGGTGCCGCCGCCGGCCCAGCCGCCCGCGGCATCGCCCCACGAGCCCGGGTCGGACGCGTCGGACGACGGCTGCGAGGACTGCGCCAACTGGTCGCGCAGGACGGTGTCCTGGATCGAGGCGGCACCGGCCAGCGCGAACAGCATGGTGGCGTCCGAGCCGGTGGAGGCGGTGCGGGAGGCCAGCAGCGGACGGTTGCTGAGCCGCAGCCCGTGCAGCACCCGCTTGCCGGCCGGTGTGAGCCGGCCGCGCGGCGCCGAGCACGTCAGGAGGACGAAGAGCCCGACGGCGAGCCCCGGCAGCACCCGGACGAACAGCGGCAGCCCTGAACCGACGACGAGGTGCGGCATCACCTCCGCCAGCGACAGGAACAGCAGCAGGCACCAGACGGTCTTGTGCAGCGTCGACACCCGCCGCCATCTGCGGTGCACCTCGGGCTGGAAGAACAGGCCGCGGCGGGCGAGCCGGTCGCCGATCGACTGCACCGGAGATCCGGTCAGCACCGCTGTACGGACCTGGCGCAGGCCGCCGCCCCACTCGGCGCCGCAGGCCTCCAGCAGGGCGGTCTCGACCGGATTCGATGCGACCGGCCGGAGCACGGTCAGCTGTCCTGAAGCGTCCACGGCGATCCGGCCGTCCGCGTGCATCGCCGCGATCACGGTGTCGGCGACCCGGCCCGGACCGCCGGCCAGGAAGGCGGTCTCCAGCGGATCCCGGGGGATGTCGCCGTGGTACGGCCGGGTGAAGCGGCGGGCGCGGATCTTCTCCCCGACGAGGTACGCCGAGGTGGCGGCGATCAGCAGGTACACGGTGAGCATGAGGCCGGTCATGACGTTCATCGAGGTCACCTTCCCGGCAGCGCGGTGCGCGCGGCGTCCATGATCCGGCCGAACCGGCCGAACCGGCCGAACCGTCCGGTCCGCACGAGGCGGCCGGGGCGGGCGGCCGCGGACAGCGGCGCGGGACCCGAGCGCTCCCGCCACCAGCCGTCCAGCAGACGGCGGGTGGCGTCGTCGAGCGCTTCCGCGTCATCGTCCAGCACATGCTCCGCGAAGCACAGCGCGTCGAGGCGGTAGCCGCCCTGCAGCGGGTGCGTGGCCGCGTACCGCAGGAAGGCGGGACGGTAGCGGTCGCCGAGGATTTCCGGCAGTTCCGGGGCCACCTTGGCGGTCACATCGGCGCGCTTGGCCGCGAGGGCCCGCGACTGGACGCCGATCCGGCCGCGGTCGAAACCCTCCGGGACGGGGGTGCCCGCCACCAGCGCGGAGAGCAGCGCCGTCTGCGCGAGCGCGAGCCGCTGCCGTGCGGCGGCGCTGTCGGCGTCAGACACAGTGCGCCTCCTGGGGCCGCTCCGCCGACGGGACACCGCGGATCGCCGCGAGTTCCGCGGCGAGTTCGGCCGCGGACGGGAAGTTGTCGTCCCGCTCCAGCAGGACGCCCGGCGGCCGGATCCGCTCGCGCAGCGCCGCGAGCACGTTCAGCACCGGCCGGGTCACCGGATGGGCGTGCGTGTCGTGCCAGACGCCGTCCTTCTCGGTCCCGCCCGCCACATGGACGTAGGCGATGGCCTCCAGCGGCAGTTCGTCGAGCACCGCGACCGGGTCCTCGCCCCGGTTCACATGGTTGGTGTGCAGATTGGCGACGTCGATGAGCAGCCGTACGCCGGTGCGCTCCACCAGCTCGTACAGGAACTCGCCCTCGCTGAACTCCTCGTCGGGCCAGCCGAGCAGCGGCGCGATGTTCTCCAGCGCGAGCGGCACGGGCAGCGCGTCCTGCGCGATGCGGACGTTCGCGCAGAGCACGTCGAGCGCGTCGCGGGTGCGGGGTACGGGCAGCAGGTGCCCGGCCTCCAGCCGCGGCGAACCGGTCAGCGGCCCGCCGGCCCGCACGAACGCGATGTGCTCGCTGACGAGCGGCGCCCCCAGCAGCCCGATCCGCGTGGCGAGCGCCGCCAGCCGGCCGGGGTCGGGGCGCTCCGCGCCGCCCAGGCCCAGCGAGACCCCGTGCGGGATCACCGTCGTGCCGCTTTCGCGCAGCCGCCGCAGCGGTTCCGGGAGGTGATCGGCGCAGAGGTTCTCCGAGACGACCTCCACCCAGTCGACACCGGGCAGCTCCGCGATCGCGTCCGCGATCTCCGGCCGCCAGCCGATACCTGTACCCAAGTCCTTCATGCCGTCCCCCTCCGCGTTTCCCGCACACGCCGTGCCGGGGTGATGGCCCCGCCGGGACCGGGCGAACCCTGTGGGTGGCCGGTTCAGAGCTTGATTTGAGGTTCCCGTGCCGGTGCGGGCCCGTCGCCCGCCCGGTGTCACGCGCTGGTGGTGCGGCGCAGCGGGAGGTAGTCGGAGACGACGGTGCAGGAGCCGGGGACGATCTCGGTGAAACCGGCGTCGCGCACCACGGGCAGGCCGGAGCCGGTGAGCGCCGGCCATTGGGCGGGCGCCGGAGTGCGGACCGCGAGCGGGAAACCGGCGTCGCGCCACGCGGTGCGTTCGGCGTCCGTCAGTTCCCACCAGGCGAGCTGCGCGCCGTGGCCCGCCTGGGCCATGGCCTTGCCCGCGGACATGTCGAGCTCCGGGTTCATCCAGAGCACCGGCAGCCCGGCCTCCGCCACGGGCGGGGGTTCCGGATCGTCCAGTTCGGTGCCCGAGACCTGGAGCTTCGCCAGCACCTTGGGCCAGCCGTCCAGCGGGACCGGCGGATAGACCCGTACCTCGGCCTCCAGCCCGGTCACGGTGATGCCCGGCAGATATCCGGCCCGGCGCCACTCCGAGCCGCGCGCCCGGCGGACGACCTTGCGGATCCGGGCGTCCTGCCAGTCGCGTACCGCCTCGGCCCATTCGCCGTCGCCCGCGGCCCGTTCGTCGGACAGCAGGGTGAGCACGGCGCGCGCCGCGGTCTCCAGGGCGTCGGTGCGCGCCGGCGGGTCGTCCTTCTCGATGCGGACGACGAGCGGGAGGACGAACTGGGGCGCCGCGTCGCGGTCGATGCTGGTCACGGCCACAGTCTGCCACCGAGCAGGGCGCCGGACGCGTTCGGTCCGCCGGGGCTCGCCGCCGCGCCCGCCATCGGGTCCGCCCAGCCGGGAACCGCCGACGATCTACGATGACCGGGTGGATACGGCCGCGATACGCGTTCCCAGCGAGCTCGACCCGGTGGCACGGGTCGAGCGGATGGCGCTTCCCGCCCCCGGCGACCCGCCGCGGCTGTGGCTGGTGAACGCGGCCCGGCACGCCGACTTCGCGGCGCGGCTGGCGTCCGACGTCCTCGACCCGCAGGAACTGCGCAGCGCCGCGGCGTTCCGCGCCGACGCCGACCGGGACTGCTACCGCGCCGTGCACGTCGGACTGCGGCTGCTGCTCGGCGCCCAGCTCGGCAGCGCCCCCGGAAACGTACGGCTGGTCCGGGAGGACTGCCCGGGGTGCGGCGGGCCGCACGGCCGTCCCGCCGTGGCGGGCGGCGGTGTGCACTTCTCGCTGTCGCACAGCGGCAGCTTCGCCCTCCTGGCGTTCGCCGCGACCCCGGTGGGGGTGGATGTGGAGACCGTCCCGTCCGATGACGCGGTGGCGGACATCGCCTCCGTGATGCACCGGGTGGAGATCGCCGAACTCGGCGCCCTGGAGCCGCCGGAGCGGCCCGCCGCCTTCGCGCGGGCGTGGGTGCGGAAGGAGGCGTACCTCAAGGGGCTGGGCATCGGTCTCGGCCGCGACCCCTCGGCGGACTACGTGGGGACCGGCGAGACGCCCGCGGCCGGCCCGGCGGGCTGGTCCATCGCCGACGTGGCCGTGGGGGAGAACCGCGCCGCCGCGGTCGCCGTGGCCGACCCGGGCGCGGCGGACATCACGCCCTCCGCAGCCACCGCGCACTGAACCGGCGCTCCGTTCTGGACGGGACCGGCGTCCTGCTGGTCCTGGGCCGTCTCCACCTCGGGAGCCGGCTCCGTCTTCGGGGCGTCCTTGAGGATGAAGTACGTCGCCAGGAAGCCCAGCGCCACGAACCCGGCGGAGAACAGGAAGGCCAGGCTGTAGCCGTCCCGCAGTGCCGAGATGTTCTCCGCGCCCTTGTCGAGCAGGGAGTTGCTGCGCGAGGTGGCCACGGTCGCCAGGACGGCGAGGCCGACGGCGGCACCGGACTGCTGGGCGGTGCTGTTGAGGCCGGAGGCGAGACCGGCGTCCTCGGGAGCGGCGCCGGACATCGCCCGCATGATCACGGCCGGGACCGCGAGACCCATACCGAAGCCCTGGATGACGAGCGTCGGCATCACGTGCTGCCAGTAGTTGCCGTCGACCGGTGCGCGGCTGAGCAGGACCAGGCCGATGGCGAGGGCCGCGAGTCCGGTCAGCAGGACCCGGCGGGTGCCGTAGCGGATGGTGAGCTTCACGGAGAAGAACAGCGACATCGTGCCGATCACCAGCGGTGCGGGCAGGAAGGCGAGTCCGGTCTGCATGGAGTCGAAACCGAGCACCCGCGCGGCCCCGCTGCGCTGCCGGTGAGCGCCGCCTCGGGAAGGGCGTCGCGCAGGGCGTCCACGAGAGCGGGCGTGCCCTCCGTGTCCGCGGTGCCGCCGAAGACGTAGAAGTCCGGGCGGACCAGGACGGCACGCGCCCCGATGCCGTTCAGATACGCCGTGTACGTGCCCTCGGTGTCGACGACCGCGCCGCCGCGCGCCTGTTCGGCCGGCGTGCCGGGCGGCAGCAGCCGCACCAGGTGCGCACCGACCCTCTGCAGCGGGTGCCCGTGCAGGCCATGGGCCCCAGGGCCTTGGCGGGGAGGGGGTCGGCGGGCGAGGATGGCGATCATGAACAGTGACCTTTTCGCGGCCGAGAACATGGCCAAGCCGGCCACCGAGCCCGGTATGACCCTGGAGAACGCCAAGTCCGTCAAGTACGCGGTGAACGGCGAGTGTTACGCCCGCCAGGGTGCGATGATCGCCTTCCGCGGCAACCTCCAGTTCGAGGTGAAGGGCCAGGGCGTCGGCAAGTTCCTCAAGCGCGCCTTCACCGGCGAGGGACTGCCCCTGATGTCCGTACGCGGCACGGGCGAGGCGTGGTTCGCGCACGAGGCGGCCAACTGCTTCATCATCAGCCTCGATCAGGGCGACGCCATCACGATCAACGGGCGCAACGTGCTCTGCTTCGACACCACGCTCGACTACGAGATCAAGGTGGTGAAGGGCGCGGGCATGGTCGGCGGCGGCCTCTTCAACAGCGTCTTCACCGGCCACGGCCGGCTGGGTGTGATCTGCGAGGGCAACCCCATCATCATCCCCGTCAGCCCGCAGTCGCCGGTCTACGTCGACACCGACGCGGTCGTCGGTTGGAGCGCCCACCTGGAGACCTCCGTGCACCGCTCGCAGAGCTTCGGCTCGATGCTGCGCGGCGGGTCCGGGGAAGCGGTGCAGCTCATGCTGCAGGGCGACGGGTTCGTCATCGTCCGTCCGAGCGAGGCCAAACCCGTCCAGCCGGCCGCCCACTGACATGAGGCTGGAGCGCGTCGGCCGGCGCTACGGCCTCGGCGGGCCCTGGGTGCTGCGGGACGTGGACCTCGACGTGCCACCGGGTTCGCTGCTGCGCGTCCAGGGCGCCAACGGCAGTGGGAAGTCGACGCTGCTGCGCATCGTCGCCGGCGTCGACCGGCCGTCCACGGGGCGGATCACCGGCCGCCCCGCGACCGCGTACGTGCCCGAACGTTTCCCGCCCGCGCTGCCGTTCGACGCCCATGGCTACCTCGTCCACCTCGGCGCGATCCACGGGCTGCGCCGCACCACGGCAGGCCGGCGCGCGGGGGAGTGGCTGGAGCGGTTCGGGGCCGCCGGCCACGCCCGCACCCCGATGGACGAGCTGTCCAAGGGCACCGCCCAGAAGATCGCCGTCGTCCAGGCGCTGCTCGCCGAGCCGCGGTTGCTGGTCCTGGACGAGGCGTGGACGGGCCTGGACGAGGCGGCCCGCACGGTCCTCGACGACGCGGTGCGCGAACGGGTCGCGGCGGGCGGTGCCGTCGTCTTCGTCGACCACGACGCGTGGCGGCTCGCGGGCGAGCCGTCCGGCGTCCACCGGTTCGCGGACGGCCGGCTCACCGCCGTAGCGGCGGCCGGCGCGGAAGCGGACGTCCCACGGGTGGTCGTCGAAGCGTCAGGCCCCGGTGAACCGCCCGCCCTTCCGGGCACTCCCGGCTACGGGCCCGCCGCACCGGGCCGGATCCGGATCACTGTCCCGGCCCATGAGTCCGACGCGGTCCTGCGCGCGCTGCTCACAGCCGACCCGCCCTGGCACATCCGGGCCGTCCGGCCGGAGCCGGGACCGGGGGCCGCGGGCCCGGAGACCGGTCCCGGCTCCGGAACGGGGCCCGCCGACACCCGGGGAGACACCGGATGACCGCCCTTGTCCGCTACCAGGCCGCGCTGCTGATCCGCTCCCAGCGCTGGCTGCCGCCGGTGCTGCTCTACGGGGTGATCATGGCCATCGGGATCTCGTCGGGGCAGCCGCTGCTCGACTCGCTGGCCTTCGCCGCCGCCGGAATGCTCCCCGTCGCCGCCTGGCTGGTGCGGGTGTGCGTCACCAACGAGCCGCCCGCCGCGCGGGCCTGTGCCGCCGCGGCGGCCGGACCGGGCCGCGTGCATCTGTCGAGCGTGCTGACGGCGCTGCTCGCGGCCGGTGCCCTCGGCGCCGCCGGGGTGGCGGTGGTCGCGGTGATCAGCGACGCGCACACCGCCGATCGCCGGCACGTGGTCCCGCTCGGACCGGCGGTCACGGCCGGGCTGCTGGCCGTGCTCGTCTCCGCGCTGCTCGGCCTCGCGGTCGGCGCGCTCACCAACCCGCCGGTGCTGCGCCGCGCCGGCTGGGCGATCCCGGTCTCCGGACTGAGTGCCCTGCTGGTGCTGGTCATCGGCGGCTCGCCCGCCAACGCCGCCGTGTCGGGACTGGTCAGCGGCTCGCAGACCGGCACGGTCGGGCTGCCGCTGGTGCCCCTGTGCCTGGCGGCAGTCGCGGCGGCCGCGGCGACCGCGGTCGCCTGTGCGCTCGGTTCACGCCGCTGACGATCCGGCCTCCAGCCGCCGGCCGGGCCCGGGGGGCGGGCCGTGCCGGTCCGGCGGGCCGAACTCCGGCCCGGTCACCGCCCGCTGGGCCGCCCGTGCCAGCGAACGGCGGTCGTGGTGGGCACCGGGCGGGATCGGGGGCAGCACGCTGACCTCGGCGACGAGGCCGCGGGCGGCGGTCACCCGGAGCAGCGAGGCCACCAGGGTGTCCTCGCCGACGAACGCGGCCGCCGTGGCCGGACCCGCGCCGAGCCGGTACCGGATCAGTACGGGCTGCACCGCGACCCTCGCGTCCAGCGCGGCCTGGAACACGGCGGGACGGAAACGGCCCTGCCGCCGGCCGCACCAGGTGCTGCCCTCCGGGAACACGACGACCGGGGTGCCCGCGCGCAGCACCGAGGCGATCCGGGCGACGGTGCCGGGCAGCGCCCGCAGCCGGTCGCGTTCGATGAACAGGGTGCCGCCGCGGGACACCAGAGCCCCCAGGAAGGGCCAGGACGCGACCTCGCTCTTGGCGAGCATCCGGGCCGGGCGCACGGCGGCGACCAGCGGGATGTCCAGCCAGGAGATGTGGTTGGCCACCACCAGCACACCGCCCGCGGGGACGCCCCCCGCCGCACCGGACACCCGGATCCGCACCCGCACCCCGAAGGCGGCGGGCACCGTCCGGGCCCAGGCCCGGGTGAGCCGGCCCCGCAGTGCCGGACGGCAGCAGCGCACCAGCGGCGCCAGGGCGAGCCCGACGGCCACCAGCGCGATCCCCGCCGCGCAGCGCGCCGCCTGGCGTGGCCGGCCCACGGTTGCGAAGGTCCCGGCCAGACAGTGCCCGGGGGTGCAGGGCGCACTCGGCAGCCAGTGCGGGACACCGGTCGGCGGCACCGCGGGGGGAGGCGTCGCGGCGGGCAGCGCCGCCGGGCCGGGCGCCGGGCGCGTGAGGAGTCTCATTGCGCGGGGGCGAGCGAGAGGAAGTGCCGCAGATAGCGCGGGTCGGTCCGGCGCAGCGACAGCAGGATGTACAGGTCGGCCACGCCGAAGTCCGGGTCGTGCGCGGGCTCCCCGCAGACCCAGGCACCCAGCCGCAGATAGCCGCGCAGCAGCGGCGGGAGGGCGTTGCGGCCACCGGGACGCGGACGCTCGATACCCGTCGGGTCCCAGGCGCGCAGCGGGCGCACCCGGTACTCCTCGGGCGACAGGTGGCGGGCCCGCACGGTGTCCCACACCCCGGCGGCGGAGGTCCCGCCGTCGGTGAGCGGCACCGAGCAGCAGCCGGCCAGCCAGTTGTGGCCGGTGCGTACCAGATAGCGGGCGATACCCGCCCACATCAGGCTGATCACCGCTCCGTCCCGGTGGTCGGGGTGGACGCAGGACCGGCCGACCTCGACCAGGTCACCGCGGATCGCAGCGTGCCGGGAGAGGTCGAACTCGCTCTCCCCGTACAGCCGCCCGGCCGCGGCGGCGCGCTCCGGCGGCAGCAGCCGGTAGGTGCCGACGACCGCGCCGGTGGTCTCCTCGCGGACGATCAGGTGGTCGCAGTGGGCGTCGAAGGAGTCGATGTCCCAGCCGGGCTCGGGGGAGTCGAGCAGTGCTCCCATCTCACCGGCGAAGACCTGGTGGCGCAGGCGCTGCGCGGCCCGTACGTCCGCCGCGTCCCGGGCCAGCGACACGGAGTAGCGCGGGCTCACGGCGGTGGTGGGAGAGGCGGGGGGAGGGGTGGCGGGGGAGTCGGGGACGGCGGTGGCGAAGGATTCCAGGGTCGTCATGGGTACTTCATCGCCGCGCCGGCTGGACTTGACGTGACCATTGCGAGGCGTCGTGATGTGAGGTGCCTGAATGCCTGCCTGCCACGGCTCGAAGCACGGCGGCAGCCGGGCCGCGCACCCCCTGGATGCACGGCCCGTGCCCGCGGGATCACTCCCGGTGGGTCACTCCCGGGAGGTCGGGATCACTCCTGCGGGGCCAGCCGCAGCGAGATCGAGTTGATGCAGTAGCGCTGATCGGTGGGTGTGGCGTAGCCCTCGCCCTCGAAGACATGGCCGAGGTGGGATCCGCACTTCGCGCAGCGGACCTCGGTGCGGACCGCGCCCATGCTGCGGTCCTCGATCAGCTCGACGGCGGCGGAGTCGGCCGGGTCGTAGAAGGACGGCCAGCCGCAGTGCGACTCGAACTTCGTGTCCGAGCGGAACAGCTCGGCGTCGCAGGCACGGCAGGAGTAGACACCGGTGGTCCTGGTGTCGGTGTACTCGCCGACGAAGGGCCGTTCGGTGCCGGCCTCGCGCAGGACCGCGTACTCCTGGGAGGACAGCTCCTCGCGCCACTGCTCGTCGGACTTCTCGACTTCGTACGGCATGCCGTTGCTCCTCAGTTCTGGCTCTCCAGGCGGGACAGGATGAGCGGACCGAGGTCGGTCACGTCGCCCGCGCCCATAGTGAGAACAAGGTCGCCGGGCTTGGCCATTCCGGCGATCACGTCCGGGATCGCGTCCTTGTCGTGCTCGGCCGTCACATCGGCGCCCGCGGCGGTGGCAGCGTCGATGATCAGGGCGCTGGTGACGCCGGGGATCGGGTCCTCGCGGGCCGGGTAGATGTCCAGCACCACGGAGGCGTCGGCCAGCGCCAGCGCCTGGCCCATCTCGACGCCCAGCTCGCGGGTGCGGCTGAACAGGTGCGGCTGGAAGACCACCAGCACCCGCGACCCTCCCCCAACCTCCGGCCGGGAGGAGCCCCCAACCGCGCCCTTGATGGCCTCCAGGTCGGCGGTCATCTCGGTCGGGTGGTGGGCGTAGGAGTCGATCACCTGGACGCCGGCCGCCTCGCCCTTGAGCTGCAGCCGGCGCCGGACGCCGGTGTACTTGGCGAGCGCCGAGGCGAGATTGCGCGCGGGCGTGCCGAGCGCGATACCGGCGGCGAGCGCGGCCACCGCGTTGTGCGCGTAGTGCCGGCCGGGCACGGAGACGGTGAAGGTGAGCATCCGCCCGTCGAGCAGGACGGTGACCTCGCTCGTCAGACCCCGCTGGTTGATCTTGGTGATCCGCAGGTCGGCGCCCTCGGACTCCCCGACGGTGACGATGTTCAGCCCGCCGATGTCGCGGACCCGCGAGGTCAGCTCGACGGCGCCCGGCTGGTCGGCGGAGATGACGAGCGTGCCGCCGGGCCGGATCCGGCCGACGAACGTCTCGAAGGAGTCGTAGATCTCGTCCATCGACGCGTAGTTGGCGTGGTGGTCCAGCTCCACGTTGAGGATGATCGCGACCTCGGGCGCGTACTTGTGGAAGCTGCGGTCGCTCTCGTCCGCCTCCGCCACGAAGATCTCGCCGCCGCCGTGGTGGGCGTTGGAGCCGGGCGCGTCCAGGTCGCCGCCGATGGCGTACGAGGGGTCGAGGCCGAGCGCGGTGAGGCTGACCGCGAGCATCGAGGTGGTGGTGGTCTTGCCGTGGGTGCCGGCCACCGCGATCGGGCGGGTGCCGTCCATCAGCGCGGCGAGCGCGTCGGACCGGTGCACGACCGGGATACCGCGCTCGGCGGCGGCCGCCAGTTCCGGGTTCTCCGCGCGGATGGCGCTGGAGACGACCACGCAGGAGGCGTCCGGAGCCAGATGCCGGGCGTCATGGCCGATGCGCACCGCGACCCCGAGGGACCGCAGCGCCTCGGCCGTCTCGGAGTCCTTCGCGTCGCTGCCCGCGACCTTGGCGCCGCGCTGCGCGAGGATCTTGGCGATCCCCGACATTCCGGCTCCGCCGATGCCGATGAAGTGCGGTCGGTCCATCGTGGAGGGAATGGTGGGGCTCATACGTGGATCTCCCGGGACGTCTCGAACGGCTTGCCTGCAGCCCCGATTCTCGCACCTTCCTTCGCTCGCCCGGCGCAGCGTTGTCAGCACCAAAGCCGGGTCCCTCAGGAGGCCCGGATCAGGCCGCTGCTCAGGCCCGCCGCGATGGCGCCGGTGCGGCTGTCGACGTCGAGCTTGTCGTAGATGTGCACCAGATGGGTCTTGACGGTGGCCTCGCTGATGAAGAGCCGGCGGGAGATCTGCTTGTTGGCCAGCCCCTCGGCGAGCAGCTGCAGGATCTCGGCCTCGCGCGGTGACAGGGTGGGCCGCCCCGACCGGACCCTGCCCAGCAGCCGCGCGGCGACCGGCGGGGCCAGCACGGTCTCGCCCCGGGCGGCGCAGCGCACGGCGGCGGCGACCTCCTCCGGAGGTGCGTCCTTGAGCAGATAGCCGGTGGCGCCGGCCTCGACGGCCGCCAGGATGTCGGCGTCGGTGCTGTACGTGGTCAGGATGAGGACGGCGGGCGGGTCCGGCAGCGCGGTGATCCGCCGGGTGGCCTCCACCCCGTGCATGCCGGCGCCCATCTGCAGATCCATGAGGACCACGTCAGGACGCGCTACGGTCCCGCCGGCCAGCAGCCGCAGCGCCTCGGCGCCGTCGGCGGCCTCGCCGACCGCCTCCAGCTCCGGCAGGTCGTCGACCATGGCGCGCAGACCGCGCCGTACGACGGGGTGGTCGTCGACGATCAGGATCCGGATCACCTCGGCACCGTGGCCGGCGCCGGCTGAGCGTCCGGTTCCGGGGCGGCCGCGTCGGCCGCGGGCACCGGCAGTGCCGCCGCGACCGCCGTGCCCTCGCCCGGCGCGGACTCCACGGTCAGGGTGCCGCCGAGCCCGGCGATGCGCTCGCGCATGCCGTGCAGGCCGAAGGAGACACGCTCGCCGGCCGCGGGCGGGGCGCCGGGGTCCTGCGGGGTGAACCCGACCCCGTCGTCGTACACGTCCAGCGTCACCTGGCCGTCGAGGAAGACCAGCGTCACGGCGGCATTGCGGGCCCGCGCGTGCCGGGCGACGTTGGCCAGCGCCTCCTGGGTGAGCCGCAGCAGGGCGACCTCCGCCTCGATGGGCAGCGGGTACGGATCGCCGTCCAGCCGGAAGACGATCTCCGGCGCGGGCTGCGCGGACGCCTGCGGTCCTGAGCCGAAACCGGCCGTGATGCGGCGCAGCGCCTCCGGCAGCGCGGCGTCCTGGAGGGCGGGCGGCGTGAGGTCCTGTACGAAGCGACGGGCCTCGGCGAGGTTCTCCGACGCCGTGCGCCCGGCCTCCTGGATCCGTTCGCTCGCCGTACCGGGGCCCGCGCCGCCGGGCAGCAGCGCGCTGTCCGCGGCACGGGCCAGCAGCACGATGCTGGACAGCCCCTGGGCCAGCGTGTCGTGGATCTCCCGGGCGAGCCGCTGCCGCTCGGCGAGCCGGCCCGCCTCGCGCTGGGCGGCCGCCAGTTCGTCCCGCGTCCTCGTCAGGTCGTCGATCAGCCGCTGGCGCTGCCTGCTCTCGCGGTACAGGGCCGCGTACCCGAACGCGGTGAGCACGGCGACGGCCGCGCCCGCGGACGGTCCGATGACCTTCGCGGCGGTGAGACCGTCCGGCCCGTGCGACTGCGCGACGACGATCAGCGCGGTCGCGGCGCCGACGGCCGGCAGCGACCAGCGCCGCGGCAGCACGTGCAGATACAGGAAGAACAGCGGGAAGACGACATAGCTGAAGTCCCGGTCGGCGAGCAGCAGTCCGATCCACAGTGCGGTGACGGCGGCGAGCCAGCCCAGCACCCAGGACCGCGAGGGCTCCCGGCGTTCGCGCAGCACGCCCGCGCCGTAGACCAGCCCGAGCAGCAGGCCCGGCACCAGCAGTGCGGCCGACTTACCACCGAACGCCACGGGGCCGAGCGCCACGGCGAGCAGCACGAAGAACGTGCCGTGCAGGGCGGCGCGCATCAGGCGCAGTGCGGGGGTGTCCTCGGGCGTACGGGAGCCGGTGGGCCGGCCCGGGGACAGGGATATGCCGGAGTTGCTCACATCTACCGAGGGTACGGGGAGCCGGACGCCCTCAGCGGGGGCCTGGCATCAACCTTTCGATGGATTCCGGTACCGCTCCTCTCCCTGATGGCAGCGGCGGCCCGGCCGGACAGCCTTGAGGGAGAGCCGGGAGAAGGCGCAGCCGGGCGACCCGGCGGAACCGAGCAGTCCGACCCAGGAGGGTCCAGAAGGTGTTCGTCGCACTCCGTGACATCAGATTCGCCAAGGGGCGGTTCGCCCTCATGGGCGTGGTCGTCACGCTCATCACCACGCTCGTCGTGTTCCTCTACGGCCTGACGGGCGGGCTCGGCCGCGACGCCTCGTCGGCCGTCGACGAGCTGCCCGTGACCGACATCGTGTTCGGCGCCCCGGCCGGGGCCGCCGCCGAGGTGTCGTTCAGCAGCAGCACGATCAGCGCCGCCCAGGCCGCGGCCTGGGCACGTACCCCCGGGGTCGGCTCCGCCGAGCCGCTCGGCGTCGCGATGACCCGGGCCGCCGGCGCCACCGCGGCGGGCTCGGTGAGCCTCTTCGGCGGCTCGGCGGACCTGCTGCCGCCGCTGCTCTCCGGCAGCGCCCCGCGCGACGGCCAGGTCGCGGTGAGCCGGTCGGTCGCGGACACCTACGGCGTCGGCCCCGGCGGAACGCTCGGGCTCGGCACCGAGAAGGTGACGGTGTCGGGGATCACCGCCACCCGCTCGTACGGGCACGCCGCGACCGTCTGGACCACCCTCGCCACCTGGCAGCGGATCAGCGGCCAGCGGCAGCCCACCGTGCTCGCCGTCCGCCGGTCGGGGGCGGACCTCGGGGCGGCCGACGCGGCGCGGGGGACCAGGACCGTCGCGCGCGGCGACGCGCTCGTGGGGATCGACGGCTACCAGGCCGAGCACCTCAGCCTGCAGATGATCCAGGTGTTCCTGTTCGCGGTGAGCGCCCTGGTGACCGGCGCGTTCTTCACGGTCTGGACGGTGCAGCGCAAGCCCGACGTGGCGGTGCTCAAGGCCATCGGCGCGAGCAGCGGCTACCTGGTGCGCGACGCGCTCGCGCAGGCGCTGGCCGTGCTCGGCGGCGGGGCGCTGCTGGGCGGTGCGATCGGGGCCGGGGGAGGAGCGGTCGCCGCGTCGGCGGTGCCCTTTGCCGTCGGCCCGGCCACCGTCGCCGTGCCCGTCGCCGTCATGGTGCTGCTCGGCCTGGCCGGCTCGGCCCTCGCGATCGCCCGCATCACCTCCGTCGACCCGCTGACCGCGCTGGGAGCCAACCGATGACCGTCCTCGCGCTCGACTCCGTCCGGCTCACCTATCCGGACGGGGACCGCCGGCTGACCGCGCTCGACGCCGTG
The DNA here is from genome assembly GCF_016107395.1 of Streptomyces fildesensis. GTDB lineage: Bacteria > Actinomycetota > Actinomycetes > Streptomycetales > Streptomycetaceae > Actinacidiphila > Actinacidiphila fildesensis. The sequence goes on along the minus strand of NZ_JAAIKO010000014.1, from coordinate 86,290 downwards.
TCCCTGGACGTCGCCGCCGGTGAACTGCTGGCGGTGGCCGGGCCGTCGGGCTCCGGCAAGTCCAGCCTCCTCGCGGTGGCCGCGACCCTGTCGCGGCCCGACTCCGGGCAGGTCGTGGTGGCCGGCCGGGACACCACCCGGCTGAGCGACAAGGAGCGCACGGCGCTGCGCCGCGAGCACATCGGGATCGTCTTCCAGCAGTCGAACCTGCTCGGTTCGCTCACCGCGCTGGAGCAGTTGCTCGTCGTCGAGCACCTGCGCGGCGGGCCGGTGCGGGCGGCCCGGGAGCGGGCCGGGGCGCTGCTCGACTCGGTCGGCCTCGACGCGGCGAAGCGCGCCCGGCGGCCGCACCAGCTGTCCGGCGGGGAGCGCCAGCGGGTGAACATCGCCCGCGCGCTCTTCGGCCGCCCGGCGGTCCTGCTGGTCGACGAACCGACCTCCGCCCTCGACCACGAACGCGGCGCGCAGATCGTCGACCTGCTGGCCCGCGTCACCGCCGAGCACGGCACGGCGACCGTCATGGTCACCCACGACCGAGCCCTGATGGCCCGCGCCGACCGCCTCCTCGACATGACGGACGGCCGCCTGGCCGTGGTTCCGACGCCGGCCGTCCGGTCGTGAGAACAGCGCGCCCCCCGGCCGTTCCGGCCGGGGGGCGCGCTGTTCCGTCGATTCTCAGTCGTGCTGAGCGAAGAGCTTCAGGACCGGGACCCCCACCTTGTGCCGCGCCCGCGACGTCCAGTCGCGGTGGAAGAACTCCTCCACGAAGTGCGGAGCGGTCAGCACGATCACCTCGTCGGCATGGGTCTGCTCGACCACCGACTTCAGCAGGTCCAGCGGGTGGTCCTCGACCACCTCGCCGATCGCCTCCACGCCGGCGGCGCGCAGCGCGGCCAGCGAGTGGCTCAGGGCCCGCTCGGCCGGAAGGGTGGCCTCCTGCCCCTCGGGCACCTCGCGTTCCTTGGTGGCGTCGTCCAGGTAGCCGAGGGCGACATCGTCCACGGCCCGCAGAAGCCGGTCCTGGTCGCCGCGCGGCTGCATGAGTACGACGAAGGAGACGGGCTCGTCGCCGTGGAGTGTGGTCACGAGCTCCACATCGGCGGGGGCGAGCGGCTTCTCGATCATGAGTACGGTCGTGAACACGGACGCGTCCTTCTTTCTCGTGGGCCACCGGGCCGGCACAGAAACCATCCTGCCCCGACTCCGTACGGGGCACGCGGTGTAAGTGTTCCCGCACGACAGCAAACGGAACGACATATTCCGCAGATTGTCAGCCGCGGGTGTAACGGGTGAACAGGAAACCGTCCTCTTCGAGGATCGAGGTCGGGGAGAAACGTTCCGGCACGGTGACTCCGGGACCGTTCATGATCCGCGGGGCATCCCCCGCGGTCAGGAGTGGAGCGATGGTCAGACACAGCTCATCGACTACCCCGGCCGCGGCGAACTGTGCCAACAACCTTGGACCGCCCTCGTGCAGCAGCCTGGTGAGCCCCAGTTCCGTCAGTTCGCGGACGGCCCGCACCGGATCGGCGCCGGCCCCGTCGCCCGCCGTGACGACGTGCGCGCCGGCCTTCTTGGCGGCCGCCACCCGGTCGCGGGGCGCGGTGGCGCCGGTCAGGATCAGCGTCGGGGTCAGCGGCGCGGTGAACAGCGGCAGCGTGAAGTCCAGGTCCAGGCTCGCGGTGACGACGGCGATGACCGGCGCCGGCGACTGGCCGGCGGCCGCCCGCCGCTCCGCGAACGCCTCCCGCGCCTTCGCCGGCCGGTAGCCCTCCTGCCGGACCGTCTCCGCGCCGACGACCACCACATCGGCCAGCGCCCGCAGCGTTCCGAACACCCGCAGATCGGCCGCCGAGGACAACCCCTGCGACTTCCCGTCGTGCCACGCGGCGCCGTCCAGGGACGCCACCATGTTCGCCCGCAGCCACGGGCCTCCCGCCCGGTCCGGATACGCGTACGCATCCGCGAGCGCGTCGAGGGAGTCGAGGGTCTCATCGGCCCGGAGCACGGGATACAGGCGGCGCATGTCCCGCAGTCTGGCACGCCGGCGGCCGGATCAGCCCGCCCGTCACCCGAGGCGGAACCCCCGCCCGTCCGTCGTCCGGGAGCAGCCCCCGGCCCGGATTCAGCCCGCCCGGCACCTGAGCGGAACGGTCCGATCCGGCCGGCGATCGGGGCCGGGCCCGGCCCGCCCGGCCGGCCGGGGCCGGGAGTGGGGTCCGCCACACTGCCGTGGCACTGCGTGCCGGAGGGACTAGGCTGAATGGTTGTGTCAACCCCTGTCTCCGCCCTCGCCCAGACCGCCGGTTCCGCCTCCGCCTCCGTCGCCGGAGGCCCGGCGACCCTGTGCGGCCGGACGCCCCAGGTACCCGCGGACCGGCTGGTCGCCGAGATGGTGCCGCCGCCGCGCTTCGACACCGTCCGGTTCGACAACTACCTCCCGGACCCCGATCAGCCCAGCCAGACGGACGCGGTGAAGGCGCTCAGCGGCTTCGCGGCGACCCTCGGCGGCGCGACGGCGGTCAACGGCGGCAAGAAGCGCTGGTTCCGCCGCGAGACCCAGGCATCGGCCGGGCCCGGCGGGGTCTACCTCGACGGCGGGTACGGCGTCGGCAAGACCCACCTGCTCGCCTCGCTCTGGCACGCGGCCCCCGCGCCGCGCGAGCTGAAGGCGTTCGGCACGTTCGTGGAGCTCACCAACCTCGTCGGGGCGCTCGGCTTCCAGCAGGCGGTGCAGGCGCTGAGCGGCCACCGGCTGGTCTGCATCGACGAGTTCGAGCTGGACGACCCGGGCGACACCGTGCTGGTCTCCTCCCTGCTCGGCAAGCTCTCCGACGCGGGCGTGAAGCTCGCCGCGACGTCGAACACGCTGCCGGGCAAGCTCGGCGAGGGCCGCTTCGCCGCCTCCGACTTCATGCGGGAGATCCAGGGGCTGTCCTCACGCTTCCTCCCGTTGCGCATCGACGGCCAGGACTACCGGCACCGCGGGCTGCCCGAGGCCCCGTCCCCGTCCTCCGACCGGCAGGTCACCGAGGCCGCGGACCGTACCCCGGGAGCCTCGCTCGACGACTTCGGCCCGCTCCTCGACCACCTGGCACGGGTCCACCCCAGCCGCTACGGAGCCCTGTGCGACGGCGTCGACGCCGTCTTCCTGCGGGACGTGCGGCCGGTGACCGACCAGGCCACGGCGCTGCGCCTGGTGGTCCTCGCCGACCGGCTGTACGACCGCGAGGTGCCCGTGATGGCCTCCGGCACCCCGTTCGACCAGATCTTCAGCGAGGACATGCTGGCCGGCGGCTACCGCAAGAAGTACTTCCGCGCCATATCCCGGCTCACCGCGCTCGCCCGTGACGCGAAGCAGCTCCCCGGCGCTGGCGCCACCGCCTGATCCGTCGCAGGATCGAGGCATGGCGAAGGACGGCAGGAGCGACAAGGCCGGCAAGCACGGCAAGGACGAACCCGGCTCGAAGAGCGGCAAAAGCGCGAAGAAGGGCGACGCGGACGCGCCCGTCGCCGACCTCCGCTCACTCCTGCGGGTGACACCGGGCAGCGGCCCGGTCCGGCTGAAGGCGCACGACACCTCCGGCACGCCCGGCGGGCCGTCCGGCAAGAAGCAGGCGCTCGCCGAGACCGCGGAGATGGGCGTACGCCTGGCCGAACTGCAGGAACGGCTCTTCGCGCAGAGCACGGCGGGCGACCCGCGCGCCCTGCTGTTCGTGCTGCAGGGCATGGACACCTCCGGCAAGGGCGGCACGGTCAAGCACGTCGTCGGCCAGTTCAACCCGTCCGGGCTGCGGACGCGCGCCTTCAAGGCGCCGACGCACGAGGAGCAGCAGCACCCCTTCCTCTGGCGGATCCGCCGGGCGCTGCCGCACCCCGGCGAGGTCGGTATCTTCGACCGCTCGCACTACGAGGACGTGCTGATCGTCCGGGTCCGGAACCTGGTGCCGCGCGCCACCTGGTCCAAGCGCTACCGGACCATCAACGCGTTCGAGGAGTCGCTCGTCGACGACGGAGTCACCATCGTCAAGGTCTTCCTGCACATCGGCCACGACGAGCAGCGCGACCGGTTGCTGGAGCGGCTCGACAACCCCGAGAAGCACTGGAAGTTCAACGTCGGCGACATCGAGGAACGGGCCCTGTGGCCCGACTACCAGCGGGCGTACGAGGTCGCGTTGGAGAAGTGCTCCACCGACGCCGCGCCCTGGTACCTGGTCCCCGCCGACCGCAAGTGGTACCGGAACTGGGCGATCAGCAAGCTGCTGCTGGAACACCTGGAGCTGATGGACCCGGCCTACCCGAAGGCCGATTTCGACGTCGAGGAGTGCCGGGCACGGCTGCTCGAATCCTGACCGCGAGTCCTGTGCGGAGCCAGGGCCTGTCGTTCCCTAGCCGGAGCAGGCGGTGCGCTGCGCCTCCTGCCATTCGCAGACCGGGCACATCGTCAGGCCGGGCAGCGAGGCCGGATACTCCGTCGGCTTGCCGCACAGCACACAGGCGGCGCGCGGCCCGTGCTGCGTGAGGGGCGGGGCGGGGGCCGCTTCGGGTTCGCCGGGGTCGGCGTAGCACTCGGTCACCCGTCCACCGTACTGCGCAGGACCACGGCCGCGCGGGCGGCCAGGTGCAGCACACCGTCCGGGCCGGGCGGCTCGCAGGGAGGCCAGGCCGCGGCGACCGCGGTCCCCTTCGGCTCGGCGGCGAACGGGCCGGTGAGCGGGACGGCCGCCGGAGCGTCCGAGAAGTTCACCGCGGTCAGGAAACGCCCGCGGCGCACGGTGAGCACCGCCCCGGTGATGCCGATGTCGGGCGGCGGCGTCAGGAGCCCGGCGCCGGACAGCTCCGGCTCGGCCCGCCGCAGCGCGATCAGTTCGCGGTACCAGCCCAGCAGCCGGGCGTGCGGATCACGGTCGGGCTCCGACCAGTCGAGGCAGGACCGCAGGCGGGTGGCGGGGTCCTGGGGGTCCGGGATGTCCTCGGCGGCCCAGCCGTGCCCGGCGAACTCCCGGCGGCGGCCCCGCGTGATGGCCGCGGCGAGCTCCGGGTCGTCGTGATCGGTGAAGAACTGCCAGGGCGAGGCCGCGCCCCACTCCTCGCCCATGAAGAGCATCGGGGTGAAGGGCGAGGTGAGGACGACCGCGGCGGCGAGGGCGAGCTGCTCCGGGGTGAGCCGGTCGCCGGTGGCGCGGTTGCCGATCTGGTCATGGGTCTGCGAGTAGCCGAGGAAACGGTGTGCCGGGGTCGTCGCACGGTCCACCGGCCGGCCGTGGCGGCGGCCGCGGAAGGACGAGTACGTGCCGTCGTGGAAGAAGACGCGGGTCAGCGTCTTGGCGAGCGCGGTGAGCGGCTCACGCGCGAAGTCGGCGTAGTAGCCCTGGGATTCACCGGTCAGCGCGGTGTGCAGACAGTGGTGGAGATCGTCGTTCCACTGCGCGGTCAGACCGAGCCCGCCGGCCTCGCGGGGGGTGGTGGTGCGCGGGTCGTTGAGGTCGGACTCGGCGATCAGGAACAGCGGACGGCCGAGCGAGTCCGACAGCGCGTCGACCGCCGCCGACAGCTCCTCCAGGAAGTGCAGCGCCCGTGTGTCGACGAGCGCGTGCACGGCGTCCAGCCGCAGCCCGTCGAGGTGGTAGTCGCGCAGCCAGGCCAGCGCGCTGCCGATGAGGAACGCGCGCACCTCGTCGGAACCCGGGGCATCGAGGTTGACGGCGTCGCCCCACGGGGTGTGGTGCCGGTCGGTGAAGTACGGGCCGAACGGCGGGAGATGGTTCCCCGACGGGCCGAGATGGTTGTGAACCACGTCCAGGACCACCCCGAGGCCGTGCGCGTGCGCCGCGTCCACGAACCGCTTGAGCCCGTCGGGCCCTCCGTAGGGCTCGTGGACGGCCCACAGCGAGACACCCTCGTAGCCCCAGCCATGGGTGCCGGGGAACGGGCAGACGGGCATCAGCTCCACATGGGTGATGCCCAGCGCGGCCAGATGCGGCAGGCGCCCGATCGCGGCGTCGAAGGTGCCCTCGCGGGTGAACGTGCCGATGTGCAGCTCGTACAGCACCGCGCCCGGCAGCGGGCAGCCGTCCCACGGCAGCGTCCAGTCGAAGGCGTCATGGTCCACGACGGCGCTCGCGCCGTCCGGGCCGTCCGGCTGGCGCCGGGAGCGCGGGTCCGGCAGCGGTGGGCCGCCGTCGAGGACGTACGCGTAACGGCCGTCCGGGCCGGCCGGCGCCTCGGTACGCCACCAGCCGCCGCGGGCCGGATCCGGCGCCAGGGGACGGGTGCGGTCCCCGGTCAGTACCTCGACGCGCGCCGCGTTCGGCGCCCACACCTCGAACAGCACTGGCGGCTCCTCGGATCGGTCCCTCGGGGACGTTCTTCGGCCTTCGCGGACCTTCGCACCCTAGTGTCCGGCGGGCGGCCGGGCATCAGGGCCCGGCCGCCCGGCACGCCGCACCGCCCTGTGGAGCCCAGCGCTCGCCGACGGGATCAGATGAAGTTGATCCGCTCCTGGGAGACGGGGTAGCCGGCCTTCGCGAAGTTCGCCGCCATCGGGAAGTTGCCCTGGTCGGTGGCGGCCGTGATACGGTCCGCGCCCTGCTCCACGAGGTCCTGCGTGCACTCGACGAGCAGGTCGTAGGCGTAGCCGTGGCCGCGCTGCTCCGGGACGACGCCGATGAAGCCGATGGTCGGGCCCGCCGGGTTGTGGGCCGGGATGTGGAGGCCCGCCAGCTCACCCTCGGGCGTGAAGGCCAGCCGCCACCAGTCGCGCGGTGAGGGCAGCCAGTTGAGCCAGCCGAGGAAAGCGCCGGCGGCGGCCTCGCCCCCGGTCTTGTCGATCTCCTCGCGGTCGTGCGCGTCGAGGGTGTCCTGCTGGATGCGGCGCACGACGTCCAGGATCACCGCGTCGTCGGGCTCGGGCCGGTACTCCAGGCGACCGGTGCGCGCGGGGAGCGGGTCGCCTGCGGTCCAGGTGTAGCGGTAGCGCTCGACGAGCTGCTTGAGGCCGGCCGCGGTGACGGCGTCGATCCGGGACTGCGCGGCGGCCAGCAGCTCCGGCCGCTCGCGCCAGCCGGGCGGCAGCAGCAGGTCGTACTCGCCGTACAGCGGGGCGGTCCTGAGCAGCCACACCCCCGCGTCGGCCTCGCCCTCGGCGAAGTCGAACCAGTCGAGCGCCTTCGGCTTCTCGTCGTCGGCACCCGCCCACCAGGCGGCGCGAGCCACGACGACACCGTCGCGCAGGGCGACCCAGGTCCATTCGGGGCGGTAGTCGCCGCCGTCCCCGACCATGCTGTACGGGTCGCCGAGGATGGCGCGGCCGACGAGACCGGGATCGGCGAGGGAGGCGAAGAGATGTGCTTCGCCCGCGACGAGCGGACGGATGACCAGATCAGACATGAGGTCCTTCGGGAGAGTGACGCGCTCCCGGTCAGATGTGGGACGCCCGGTGGTCAGGGCGGGAGCGCGGGGAGGTCGTGACGGACATCGCTCTCGCCTCCTTCCGTGATCATCTTGGGCGTGCGGACACCGTAGCCCGGTCCCGGAGAGGCTGTCCAGGGACTATTTTGGCCGGATGATCCAGCGCCAGGAAGTACCCGTCGTCCGGCATGCCACCAGGTCCGACCTGCCGCGCGTCGCGGAACTCGCCATCTCCCATGCCGCCTACGAGCAGGCCGACCCGCCCGCCGCAGGCTTCGCGGAACGGCTCGCCGACGCGCTCTTCGACCGTGCCGAGCCCCGGCTGATCTGCCTCGTGGCGCAGCTCCGGGACGGCTCGCTGGCCGGCTACGCGACCTGCACCCCCGAGTTCGCCACCTGGTCCGGCCATGAGTATCTGCACATGGACTGCCTCTTCCTCGACGGCGAGCACCGCGGCCTGGGCCTCGGCCGGCTGCTCATCGACGCGGTCGCGGCCGAGGCGGCGGCGCTCGGTCTGCAGGAGGTGCAGTGGAACACCCCGGTCTGGAACGAGGGCGCCATCCGGTTCTACGACCGCCTCGGCGCCACCTCCCGGGAGAAGCGCCGCTACGCCTGGACGGTGCCGGCCGACGCGGGCGCGCTGCGGGCGGTCAGCTCCTCGTAGCCGAAGCACAGACCCAGCACCAGGACGGCGCCGCCGACCTGGGCGAGCGCCGTGAGGCGGGTGCCGAGCGGGACGGTGGCGGCGAGCAGGGCCGCCGCGCAGAGCCGGGGGAGGAGCGGCCCGAGGCGGATGGCGCGGCGGATGGCGGTGTCGGCGGTGAGGAAGAGCGCGATGCCGCCCGCGAGCGCCCAGGCCTGGGCGTCGCCGAGCTGGTCCCCGGCGTGGCCGACGGCGGACTTCACGCCCGCGGCGAAGAGCAGGACACCGAGCAGCAGGCCGTAGTGGCCGAGGTTGTAGATCCGCACGGCCGCGAAGTTCCGCTGCCGGGCGGGCAGTTCCGCCAGGGCGCGCTCGCCCCGCTCGTCGTCCCCGTGCCCGAAGTACGCCCACCACAGCCCGAGGCAGACACAGAGCATCAGGACGGCGGCACTGACCCGTCCGGCGGTCAGCGGCGCGTCGCCCGCTCCGACGCCGATCGCGATCACGGACTCGCCGAACGCCACGATCATGACGAGGCCGTGCCGCTCGACGAAGTGGCCGCAGCGGATGGTGAATTCCCCCAGGCCCACCAGACGGGGCGTGGAGAGCTGGATGACGAGGGACACCGCCCACAGCGAGAGCTGCGCACTGCCCTCCAGATAGCCGCCGATGACGACGAGGGCGGCGTTGAGGACGTTCAGGGCGCCCATCCGGGCCACCGAGCTCAGGTCCACCCCCGAGGCGGCGAAGGTGCCGGTGTGCACGGCTATGACGAAGAGATAGGCGAGGCCGAAGACGACACCGCTGCCGTCGAAGGCGTGCGGGATCGCCAGCGAGATGATCAGGAAGCCGGCCATGCCGGCGAGCATCAGCCCGCGCCGGCTGTGGGTGGTGGGCGGCATCGCGTTGGTGAGCCAGATGAACGCGTCGTACATCCACCAGATCACCGCGAGCATGATCACGACGCGCAGCAGCCCGCCCCCGTCGAGATGGTGGGCGAGGCTGGCGGTGAGCTGGGTGATGGTGAAGACGAAGACGAGGTCGAAGAAGAGCTCCAGCGGGCTGACCCGCAGGGTCTCCTGCTCGGCGGAGTCGATGAAGTCGGTGGTCACGCCGGTGAGTATGAGTGATCGCCGAGGTGTTCGAACGCGGAACGGTGGAGTCCCTGTACGGCACCGGCCGTTACCGGGACTCCACCGTTCCGCTGTGGGTCTACCGGCGGCGCAGTCCGGCGAAGACCAGGGCCGAGCCGGCCAGCACGATCACCGCGTCGACGAGCAGCGCGGTGTGGATGCCGCTCAGCACCGAACCGGTGGCGGTGGTGCGGGCGGTGGCGATCGCGCTGAGCACCGGGATGCCCATCGTGATGCCGACCTGCTGGGTCATCGAGGTCAGCCCGGTGGCCAGGCCCTGCTCGTCGTCGGGCAGACCCGAGGTCGCGGTGACCATGTACCCGACGATCGCCGCGATATGGCCGAACGCGCCCGCCGCGGAGGCTGCCAGGAGCAGCGTCAGGGCGCTGCCGCCGTCGGTGCCCAGCCAGAAGAAGGCGGCGGTGGCGAGGGCCTGGACGAGCAGCCCGCAGGACAGGACGGTACGGGTGCCGTGGCGGCCGATGAGCCGCGGGGCGGCCATCCCGCCGACGAAGGCGGCGACACCGATACCGCAGAACGACAGGCCGGTCCGGAGCGGTGAGTAGCCCAGCACCTGCTGCATGTACAGCGTCAGCAGGAAGACGACCGAGCTCTCCATGGTGAAGGTGATCAGTCCGCCGAAGTTGCCCCACTTGACGGTGTGCCGGGTCAGGACCCGCAGCGGGGCGAGCGGGGCCTCGGCGCGCAGCTCGATGCGCCAGAAGGCGAGGAACAGGAGAGCGGCGGCGGCGAGGCAGCCCAGCGCGGTGGTGTCGGTCCAGCCGTGCTGGCCGGCCAGGGTGACGCCGTAGACCAGGGCGAGCAGCCCGCCGGTGACGGTGATCGCGCCGGGGACGTCGAGCTTGGAGCGGGCGCCGCGGCTCTCCTCGATCACGGCCGGGGCGGTGAAGAGGATGACCAGCGCGACGGGCACGTTGAGGAAGAAGGCCCAGCGCCAGCTCAGCAGGTCGGTGAGGATACCGCCGAAGATCGCTCCGATGGTGAAGCCGGCCGACAGGAGGGTGCCGTTCAGGCCCAGCGCCCTGGCCCGCAGCGGGCCTTCCGGCAGCGAGGTGGTCAGGAGCGAGAGCGCGGCGGGGGTGGCCATCGCGGAGGCCAGACCCTGGGCGACGCGGGCGCAGAGCAGCATCTCGGGACCGGTGGCGAGCCCGCCGGCCAGTGATCCGGCGGCCAGCAGGCCCATGCCGGCCAGCAGCATCCGGCGGCGGCCCACGAGGTCGGCGAGCCGGCCGAAGAGCAGGGTGAACCCGGCGGCGGGCAGCATCATCGCGGTGGCGATCCACTGCAGGTTCGCGAGCGAGAAGCCGAGGCCGTGGCCGATGTCGGGCAGCGCCACGTTGAGGATCGAGAAGTCGACGGCGAGCATGAACTGCGAGCCGAGGAGCAGCAGGAGGACGAGGCGCTGGCGGGGGGTCATCCGGGGGATGCCGTCCTGGCCGGCGGCGGCCCCTGCCTCGGTGGCGGGTGACTTGGTGAGGGTGGTCATCACTGCTGTCCGATCGTGAGTACGGCGTTGCCGGTGATCCGCCGGTCGCGGAGGTCGTTGAGAGTGGCGGCGGTGTCCTGCCAGCCGGTCAGGCGCCCGATCTCCGGGTGCAGCCGGTCGTTCGCCACCAGCCGGACGAGGGCGGCCAGGTCGGGGCCGAACGCCTCGTCGAAGTGCTCGTAATGGAAATGCCGCACGGTGCCGGAGCGGGGGCCCTTGAAGAACCCGAAGAAGCTCAGCTCGGCGGGCTCGCGGGACGCCTGGCCGAACCAGATCATCGTGCCGCGCGGCCGCAGCAGCGCCAGCGCCCGGGCGGTGGTCGCGCCGCCCACCGACTCCAGCACCGTGTGGAACGGCCCGCGGGCGTCGGCCAGGTCATGGACGACGGTCGCGCCGAACTCGGCCAGACGCTTGCCGCGTTCGGGCGTCGCGGTGACGGCGGTGACCTCGGCGCCCGCGCCGATGGCCAGTTCGGTGAAGTAGTGGCCGACGCCGCCGGACGCGCCGGTGAGCAGCAGCGGATGCCCGGACACACAGCCGGTGGTGCGCAGCAGCCGCAGCGCGGTGAGCCCGGCCAGCGGCAGCGCGGCGGCGCGGATCGAGGAGACGCCGTCCGGCAGGACGGCGAGCGCGTCGGTGCGGACCGCCGCGTACTCGGCCCAGCCGCCGCCCACCGGATGACCGACGACCCGCTGTCCGGCCCGCGGCCCGGACCCGTCGGCCGCGGCCTGGACGACCAGGCCCGCGATGTCCTTGCCGGGCCGCTGCCGCGGCTGCGGGGTGTGCAGCCGGAAGACCTCACCCCGGTTGACGGAGAACGCCTCGACCTTGACCAGCGCCTCGTCCGGCGCGGGCCGGGGCTCCTCGGTGTCGCCCAGGACCACCAGGCCGTCGGGACGCCCGGTGGGCAGCAGTGCCTTCATCGTCTGTTCCTCGATCCGGCGCGGTGCGGGTGTGCCGCGCTGAGATCAAGAAAAGCCGCAGGTCAGAGGGTGTGTCCAACAGCCTTTTGGCGGTCTCGACAACCGTCGGTTGTCAGTGCACTCCAGGGGGCGTCACGGGGTCCGGACGGTCGGCTCCGTGATCCAACTGGCGAGCAGCGCCAGCCGCTCGGCCGTCTTCGAGCCCGGCGCGACGGTGTACGCGACCAGCGTCTGGTCCGGATCACCGGGCAGCGTGAGCGTCTCGTAGCCGAAGTCCAGCTCCCCGACGACGGAGTGGGCGATCCGCTTCACCCCGTAGGTCTTCTCCTTGACCAGATGATCGGCCCACAGCCGCCGGAACTCGTCGCTCTTGAGCGACAACTCGCCGATCAGCGCGGCCATCCGCTGGTCGTCCGGGTGCCGCCCCGCGTCCAGCCGCAGATACGCGACGGTCTCGGCGGCCACCGCGTTCCAGTCCGGGTACAGGCCGCGGGTCTGCTCGTCCAGGAACACCGACCGGGCGATGTTGCACTCGCCGTCCGGGTATGCGGAGAACCCGCAGACGGCGTCACCGAGCGCGTTCCACGCCAGGGCGTCCATCCGCCGCCCCAGGACGAAGGCCGGCCCGCCCATCGAGTCGAGCAGCAGCCGCAGTCCCGGCCGTACCCGCCGGCTGCCGCGCGACGCCGTGCGGGCGGTACGGGCCGGCCGGGCCAGCGCCCGCAGGTGCTCCTGCTCGGTCTCGTCGAGCCGCAGCACCCGGGCGATCGCGTCGAGGACGGCGTCGGACACGTTCTGGCCGCGGCCCTGCTCCAGCCGGATGTAGTAGTCCACGCTCACCCCGGCGAGCTGGGCGACCTCCTCGCGGCGCAGCCCCGGCACCCGCCGCCGGCCGTGCGAGGGAAGGCCCACGTCGTCCGGCTGGATACGGGCGCGGCGCGACTGCAGGAAACCGCTCAGATCACTGTCCATGGACAGCAGCCTAGAGCGCTGCCGGAAAGCCAGCCTGGTACTGCCGGACCCAGGAAAAGCACAGCCCTGGGTGGCCCTCGCGAACGGTCGCAGAGTGGAGCCCGTCAGCAGGACACCCCCGCACCACCACTTCAGGGAGCACTTCCTCATGAGCTACGACAACCTCGCCGGCCGCACCGCAGTCGTCACCGGAGCCGCCAGCGGCATGGGTGAGGCCACCGCCCGGCTGCTCGCCGCGCACGGCGCCCGGGTCGCGCTGCTGTCCCGCCGCGCGGACCGGCTGGACGAGCTGGCCGGGAAGATCGCCGCGGCCGGCGGCCAAGCGCTGGCCGTACCGGTCGACGTCACCGACGGCGCGTCCGTGGACGCGGCCGCCGACCGGATCCACCAGGCGTACGGACCCGTCGACCTGGTGGTGAACTCGGCCGGCGTCATGCTGCCCAACCCGCTCGACGACGGCCGGATCGACGAATGGTCCCGCATGATCGACACCAATGTGACGGGCGTGCTGCGGATCATCCGCGCCTTCACCGCCGACCTCGTCGCCGCCGCGGCCGAGCACCGGCCCGCCGACCTGGTCAACATCTCGTCGATCGGTGCGCACCTGATCTTCCCCAACTACGCCGTCTACGGGGCGACGAAGGCCGCGCTCACCCATCTGTCGGCGCTGCTGCGCTCCGAACTCGGTCCGCGCGACGTCCGCGTCACCAACATCGAGCCGGGGCTGACCGACACCGAGCTCGGCCACCACATCGACAACCAGGAGCTGTCGGCGCAGCTCGGGGGCATGTACGAGGCGATGGGCACGCTGTCGTCGGACGAGATCGCCGACATCATCGGGTTTGTCACCAGCCGCCCCGCGCACGTTAACCTGCGCCAGGTGATCGTGCAGCCGACCCGGCAGGCATGAGCCGTACCGGAACGGGGGAACGTCGGCGGTGGATCTCGATCTCGCGCAGGTCAGGGCCTTCGTCGTCACGGCGCAGCGGCTGCACTTCGGGCAGGCGGCCGCCGAGCTGTTCCTCAGCCAGCAGGCGCTGTCCAAGCGCATCGCCCGCCTGGAGGACGCGCTCGGCGTGCGGCTCTTCGACCGCACCGGGCACAGCGTCGGACTGACCCCCGCCGGGCAGCGGTTCCTCGGGCCCGCCCAGGACGTCGTACGGGCCGGGGAGGCGGCGGTGGCGGCCGCCCGGCACAGCGAGCGCCCGCTGCGGGTGACCGTGTGGGGCCATATGTTCGTCCCGCTGCGGACGATCCGGCTGGTCGTCGGGGAACAGCCGGACCTGGACATCGAGCTGAGCCTGCGGCCCGGACTCGTGACGGCGCTGGCCGGTCTGCGGGCCGACGAGATCGACTTCGCGCTCGGCCGCACCCACGGCCTGGACGAGCCGTGGCCACGCACCCTCACCCGCCGGCTGGTGCGCCTCGACCCGGTCAAGGCGGTGCTGAGCCGGGACAGCCCGCTCGCCGTCGCATCGGCGCTGCGGCCGGACGATCTGCGGGCCGGCCGGCTGTGGTTCCCGGCCGCGATGGAGAAGCTCGAATTCCTCCGGAGCTTCGTGGAACGCTTCGACATCCCGGGGGACTTCGGCGGGATCAACCTCGGTCTCGAACCCTTCCTCGACCACCTGCGCGGCCGCCCCGACCTCTTCTCGCTGCTGCCCACCGATGTGGAGATCCCGCCCGGCACCGGCCTGGTCGAGATCCCCGTCGTGGACCCGACGCCGCTCTACGCCTGGCACGTCATCTGGCGCGCGAGCGAGAGCCACCCGGCGCTGGCACCGCTCCTCGACGCCTTCGCGCGCACCGCGCGGACCCACGACTGGCTGGCCTACGACCCCGCCAGGCACTGGCTCCCCGACACCGACCGGGGAGCTCTCGGAGCCGGTGGCGCTACGCCGTGAGCAGCGCCACCGGATGCGTCGCGAACAGGTCCGCGACGGGTACGGTGCCGCGGTGGTGAGTGCCCGTCAGCCGGTCGGTCCAGTCGCCCGGCGGCAGCGCCAGCTCGGTGTCACGCCAGCCGCCCGCCTGCTCCAGGCCGTGCGAGAGCCGGGTGACGGCGGTGATCGAGCGGCCGGTCCTGACGAAGGCGACACAGTGGGCGGCGGCCGGACCGGTGGCGTGCAGGGGCTCGTACGTCGCCTCGGGGCCGAACCAGCCGGGGTGCTCGCGGCGCAGCAGCAGCGCCGTCGTCGTCACCAGCTCCTTCGGTCCGTCCGGCCCGCCCGACCGCCGGACGCCCGGCCGGTACGGGCGGCGGTTGTCGGGATCGACGAGGAGCAGCTGGGGGTGCTCGTCGCCCTGGTAGATGTCCGGCACGCCCGGCATCGTCAGATGCAGCAGCACCGCGCCGAGCCGGTTGACCTGTGAGGGAGCCTCGATCGCGCGGGAGATATCGGCGGTCGCGTAGTAGGTCGGCCCGGTGATCAGCTCGCGGGTGAAGGTGTCGAGCCGCTTCTCGTACGCCGTGTCCTGCTCCGTCCAGCTGGTGCGCAGCCCCGCCTCGCGTTCCGACTTCAGCAGTGTCGCGGCGACCACGTCCTCGGCGCCGTAGCTGCAGAAGACCACGGCGTACTGCCAGGCCAGGTACTCGGCGTGCCGGTCGACCAGCGGAATGCCGGCACGGGTGAAGTAGCTGCGCAGATGGTCCGATTCACGGCGCAGCCAGGACCGCCACAGGGCCGGGTGCTCCGAGATCGCGGCGAGCCGGGCGCGGACGTCGGCGCTGCGCTTGGTGTCGTGGGTGGACAGGACGGTGCCGGTGGCGGGCCAGTCGCGCTGGAGGCGGGCGCAGAAGGCGTGGAACTCCTCCGGAGTGGTGGTGGGGTACGCGGGGTCCCGGCCGACCTCGTTGAGCGGCAGCAGCGGGTACCAGCGGTAGAAGGCGGTGTCCTCGACGGCCTTGGCGTGCAGCGCGGAGGCGACCTGGGCGAAGCGGACCGCGAACCCGGCGTCCGCTCCCAGCGCGAGATCACGGATCTCCGCCGCGGCCGGCACCCCCGCCTCACGGGCCGCGGTCTCCAGCATCGTGACCGCCTCGGCCGGCGCGTCCTCGCCCGGCACGACGTACGGGCGGTAGACCGGCAGCCGGACCAGCAGCTCGCGGATGGCCCGGCGCAGCACCGCCGGATCCCGGTCCGGCAGCGCGCGGGCGGCGGTGCGCCCGAGCCGGCTCACCTCGGCGGCCAGGTCCCGTGTCACGATCTTGTACGCGGCGCGCCGCGCGGTCGGTGCCCACTCGCCGCCCCGGTCGGCGTCCTGGCCGGTGAAGTCGGCGTACCCCGCCGTGATCCGCTCCACCCCGGCCGGATCGGCGAACAGCCCGTCGACCCGGTCCAGGGAGTCGTACCCGGTGGTCCCGGCGCAGGCCCAGTCGGCGGGCAGCCGCTCGTCGTGGCCGAGGATCTTCTCCACCACGGTCCAGCGGCCGCCGGTCGCGGCGGCGAGCCGGCGCAGATATCCGGCGGGGTCGGCGAGACCGTCGGGATGGTCGATGCGCAGACCGTCCACGACGCCTTCGCGCAGCAGCTCCAGCAGCTTGGCGTGGGTCGCGTCGAAGACCTCAGGGTCCTCGACCCGGACCGCGATCAGATCGGAAATCGTGAAGAAACGCCGGTAGTTGAGATCGGTCCTGGCCTCCCGCCAGTGGGCGAGCCGGTACCACTGGGCGTCGAGCAGCGCGCGCAGCGGGAGCTCCTCGGTGCCGGCGCGCAGCGGGAAGGCATGGTCGTAGTAGCGCAGCACCGGCTCGCCGAGCGCCTTGTCGTCCTCGACGCGCAGCCGGCCCAGCACCTCGTCGAGCGGGGCCCCCAGGACCGGCATCAGCAGCTTGCCGTCCAGCGCCGCCCAGTCGATGTCGAACCACCGGGCGTAG
This sequence comes from Streptomyces fildesensis, assembly GCF_016107395.1. Classification (GTDB taxonomy): domain Bacteria; phylum Actinomycetota; class Actinomycetes; order Streptomycetales; family Streptomycetaceae; genus Actinacidiphila; species Actinacidiphila fildesensis. Next base: position 69,825 of record NZ_JAAIKO010000014.1, on the reverse strand, counting down.
GGGGAGTCCGTCCCTTCCCGCAGCACCGACCACAGCGGGCGGCTGAGGTACTCCGGAGCCGGCACCGCCATGTGGTTGGGCACGGTGTCCAGGACGAGGCCGAGACCGTGCGCGCGGGCGGTGCGGGACAGCGCCCGCAGCCCCTCCTCACCGCCCAGCACCTCGCTGATCCGGGTGTGGTCGACCACGTCGTACCCGTGCGTGGAGCCGGGCGCGGCCTGGAGCACCGGGGACAGATGCAGATGGGAGACGCCGAGCGCGGCGAGGCGGGGCACCACCGCCTCGGCGTCGGTGAACGTGAAGTCCGGTTGCAGCTGCAGCCGGTAGGTGGCAGTGGGCACGTCGGCCGTCGGCGGGGTCATGCAGGAGTGCGTACCCCGCCGCACGGTCCTACGATCACATCAGTCCATCGATTACGCCGGGCGTTGCAGCACCACCAGGCTCCGGTCGGTCAGCTGCAGCCGGTCGCCGGCCTTGACCTTCCGCCCGCTGCCCGGCTCCACCCCTTCGGCCCGGCCGGTGTTCACCACCAGCTGCCACTCCTTGCCGTGGTTGACCGGAACCACGAACTCCAGCTCCTCGGCCTGCGCGTTGAACAGCAGCAGGAAGGAGTCGTCCGTGATCCGCTCGCCGCGCGCGCCCGGCTCGGAGATCGCGCTGCCGTTGAGGAACACCACCAGCGACTTGGCGTGCGCCGCCTGCCAGTCCCGCTGGGCCATCTCCTCGCCCTCGGGGGTGAACCAGGCGATGTCGGAGAGCTCGTCGTGGGTGCCCTCCACCGGACGGCCGTGGAAGAAGCGCCGGCGGCGGAAGACCGGATGGTCGCGGCGCAGCCAGACCATGGTGCGGATGAACTCGTGCAGCCGCTGCGCCCCCGTCTCGCCCGCCTTCGGCCAGCGCACCCAGGCCAGCTCGTTGTCCTGGCAGTACGCGTTGTTGTTGCCGCGCTGGGTCCTGCCGAACTCGTCGCCGTGCGAGAGCATCGGCACGCCCTGGGAGAGCATCAGGGTGGCGATGAAGTTCCGCAGCTGGCGGCCGCGCAGGGCCAGGATGCCCGGATCCTCGGTCTCGCCCTCCTCGCCGCAGTTCCACGAGCGGTTGTGGCTCTCGCCGTCGCGGTTGTCCTCGCCGTTGGCCTCGTTGTGCTTGTCGTTGTACGAGACCAGGTCGTTGAGGGTGAAGCCGTCGTGGCAGGTCACGAAGTTGATGGAGGCCAGCGGGCGGCGGCCGTCGTCCTGGTAGAGGTCCGAGGAGCCGGTCAGCCGGGAGGCGAACTCCGCGAGGGTGGCGTTCTCGCCCCGCCACAGATCCCGGACGGTGTCGCGGAACTTGCCGTTCCACTCGGCCCACAGCGGCGGGAAGTTGCCGACCTGGTAGCCGCCCTCGCCGACGTCCCACGGCTCGGCGATCAGCTTGACCTGGCTGACCACCGGGTCCTGCTGCACCAGGTCGAAGAAGGACGACAGCCGGTCCACCTCGTGGAACTGCCGGGCCAGCGTCGCCGCGAGGTCGAAGCGGAATCCGTCCACGTGCATCTCGGTGACCCAGTAACGCAGCGAGTCCATGATCATCTGCAGTACGTGCGGACTGCGCATCAGCAGCGAGTTGCCGGTGCCGGTGGTGTCCATGTAATAGCGCTTGTCGTCGCCCAGCCGGTAGTACGACGCGTTGTCGAGCCCCCGGAAGGACAGCGTCGGCCCCAGATGGCTGCCCTCTGCGGTGTGGTTGTAGACCACGTCGAGGATCACCTCGATGCCGGCGGCGTGCAGCGCCCGCACCGCCGTCTTGAACTCCAGGACCTGCTGGCCCCGGTCGCCCAGCGAGGAGTACGTGTTGTGCGGGGCGAAGAAACCGATGGTGTTGTAACCCCAGTAGTTGTTCAGCCCCGCGTCCGCCAGCCGGTGGTCCAGCACGAACTGATGGACCGGCATCAGCTCCAGCGTGGTGACGCCGAGTTCCACCAGGTGGCCGATGACCGCCGGGTGTGCGAGGGCCGCGTAGGTGCCGCGGATCTCCTCGGGCAGATCGGGGTGAAGCATCGTCAGGCCCTTGACGTGGGCCTCGTAGATCACCATGCGGTGGTAGTCGATCCGCGGCGGCCGGTCGTCGGACCAGTCGAAGTACGGGTTCACCACGACCGAGGTCATGGTGTGCGGTGCCGAGTCCTGGTCGTTGCGGGTCTCCGGCTGGCCGAACTGGTAGCCGTACACCGCCTCGTCCCAGTCGATCGACCCGCTCACGGCCTTCGCATAGGGGTCCATGAGCAGCTTCGACGAGTTGCAGCGGTTGCCCTTGGCCGGCTCGTACGGGCCGTGCACCCGGAATCCGTACCGCTGGCCCGGCATCACGCCCGGCAGATAGGCGTGCCGCACGAAGGCGTCGGCCTCCCGCAGCTCCACGGCCGTCTCGGAGCCGTCGTCGTGCAGCAGGCACAGTTCGATGCGCTCGGCTACTTCGGAGAAGAGGGCGAAATTGGTGCCCGCGCCGTCGTACGTGGCGCCGAGGGGATATGCCGTACCCGGCCAGACTTGCATGTCGCGACTCTTCCACTCCGGGACCGGATGACGGTAGGCCGCTCGCCCGGTCACATCGTTGTCAACGCTGTATCTTCGCGTAGATGTGGGAGCAAAAGTGCCATTTGCGAAGATCGGATCTTCGCCGGAAAGGGTTCCGTACGTCACCCGGTGTCCCAACGGCCAGCAACCGTAAGGGTGATGACGCGGTGCGGTTGTAGTCAAGTAGGGTCGATAGGGCTGCGGTGCCACCCGGTGGGCAGTAGCCTTCCTTGATCGTGGACGGGGAGGGAGGCGGTGGCGTGGTGACGTCGGGAGGCCTTGTGCTCCCCAGTGGCGGAGATCAGGGAGACCAGAGCGGCGCCACTGCCGACGGTGCGCCCGGCGCGGTGACGCTCGCGCAGCCGTTGGAGATAGGAGCGGAACTGGACTGGGGCGCCGACGCCTGGGCGGAGGTGCGCACCCGTGCCAGCCGCGCCGGGCGGGCATACGTCTGGCTCAACCTCGTCGAGCAGCGCCTGCGCGCCGTCGTGAACGCCGTGCTGCGCCCGATCTACGAGCCCGTGCACGGCGAGGAGTGGGTGGTCGCCGCCGCGGGCCCGGCCGGACACGAATGGGTGCAGCGCGCTGCCGCCGTCCGTGAGGTCAGCCGCCGCAAGGGCTTCCTGCTCGACCCCGCCGACGACAACATCCTCAGCTTCCTGACACTCCCGCAGCTGCGGGAACTCGTCGTTCAGCACTGGCCGTGCTTCGAGCCGTACTTCGACGAGCGCCGCGATCTCGAACTCGCGCTCGACGAGCTCGAGGTCGCCCGGCATGTCGTCTCCCGCAACCGCGCGCTGTCCCGCACCGTCCTCGCGCAGGCCGAACGGGCCGCCGCCCGGCTGCTGGACATCCTCGGTTCCGGCTCCGGCTACGCCGCCGCCGACCGGCTCCCCGTCGACGTCGTCGAGGAACTGGTCGCCGACCGCTACGCCGATGTCGTCGGTGTCTACTCCGACCGGGTCCGGCTCCAGCGCCAGCTGCCCGCCGAGGACCTCTTCGGCTCGGCGCACCGGCTGGACGCGATAGGCATCGGCCTGAACCTCCTCGTGCAGAACTACTCCGGCCGCCGGCTGATGCGGCTCGCGGAGTCCGGCTGCCGTATCCGGCTGCTCTTCCTCAACCCCGCCAGCAGCGCGGTCCGCCGCCGGGAGCGCGAGCTCGGGCTCGGGCGCGGCGAGCTGAGCCGCTCCGTCGAGATGAACATCATGCACATGCGCCGGGTCCGGGCCCGGCTGCGCGATCCCGCGGCCTTCGAGATCCGGGTCTTCGACGAGACCCCGCGCTTCACCGCGTACCTCGTCGACGGCGACAGCGCCGACGGACTCGCGGTCGTCCAGTCCTATCTGCGCAAGGCCCGCGGGATGGAGGTCCCGGTGATGGTGCTGCGCGGTCCCTCGCGCCATGTCGTCAAGGACGACCGGCGCGGTGAGCACAGCGGACTCTTCGACGTCTACCGCGAGGAGTTCGAAGGAGTCTGGGCCGACTCCCGGCCGGTGTCCTGACCGGTGTCGTGACACCCGGGGCGGTGTCGTGACACCCGGGGCGGTCTCCTGACACCCGGGGGACCCACTGTCAGTGGTGCACGAGAGGATGGCAGAGCACACGGGGGACCAGTGGGAGGTAGGCGCATGGCATGGCATCGGGAGCTGCTGGTCGGCTTCGACCTGGAGACGACGGGGACGGATCCGCACGAGGCGCGGATCGTCACGGCCGCGGTCACCGAGGTCAAGGGCGGTGAGCCGATACGGCACCGGGAGTGGCTCGTCGATCCCGGCGTGGCCATTCCCGAGGGCGCGACCGCGATCCACGGCATCACGACCGAGCGGGCCGTGGCTGAGGGCCGTCCTGCCCGGGAGGCCGTCGCCGAGATAGCCCGCGCGCTGCGCGAGTACTGGGCGGACGGTGTACCGGTCGTCGTCTACAACGCCCCCTTCGACCTGAGCCTGCTCGCCGCCGAGCTGCGCCGCCATGAGCTGCCGGGCCTCGGCGGCGCCCCCGGCCCGGCCGTCGGACCGGTCCTGGACCCGCTGGTCATGGACCGGGCGCTGGACAAGTACCGCAAGGGCAAGCGCAATCTGGAGGCGGCCTGCGCGGTGTACGGGGTGGTGCTGGACGACGCGCACGAGGCGGGCGCCGACGCACTCGCCGCCGTCCGGGTCGCCCGCGCGCTGGGCGAGCGGTACGCGGAGGCGGGCGACGCCGACCTCTGGGACCTGCACCGCTCCCAGATCCGCTGGTACACCGACTGGGCCACCGGCTACCAGAAGTGGCTGCGCCGCGACCGCGACCCGGAGGCCGTCGTCGACGCGTCCTGGCCGCTGCGGCTGGACGCGCTGCTGCCGCAGCAGCGCACCCGCCCGTCCGACGTTCAGCTGCTGGACGAACCGGATGTTCCGGGCGGCCGCGGGTCGCGCTGACCGCTCGGCCGCCGAGGGGTCGTCGGGGTCGGGGCGCCGACGGCGCACCGGGCCGCGCCGGCATCCCGCGCGCGCCGCGCGGACTTCGAGGGTGGGAGCTGACCCGCGGGAGCTGCGCGGTCCGGGGCTCGGGCTTCGGGCCGGGCGGTCGGACGGGGTCGGCGTGCCGGAGCGCGTGGACCGGCCGGGGCTGTCGTCAAGGTTGCGGTCCGAAGGGCCCGTGCGTCAGAACGGGTACCAGCGGACCTCTGGGTCGCCGTCGCGCAGCGACGCGACGCGGCGGCGGAACTCGGCGAGAGCCGCGGGGTTCGCGGGCGCGTGCTGGGCGACCCAGGCGCAGCTGGCGGTCTCCCGCGCGCCGCGCAGCACGGCGCAGCCGTCCCACTCGCGCACGTCCCAGCCGTAGGCCGCCGTGAAGGTGTCGTAGGCGGCCGGGTCGAGACCGTAGCGGTCCCGGCTGAGCGCCATCACCACCAGATCGTGTTCGCGCAGATCGGTGGAGAACGTCTCCAGGTCCACCAGCACCGGCCCGTCGGGGCCGACCTGGACGTTGCGCGGCAGCGCGTCGCCGTGCACCGGGCCGCGCGGCAGCCGGGGCGTCAGCGCGGCGGCGGCCGCGGCGAATCCGTCCCGCCGGTCGCGCAGGTACGCGGCGTCCGCCGGATCGATGGCGTCGCCCGCGAGCCGCAGCCAGCGTTCCACCCCGCCCAGCAGATCGCGCGGCGGCAGCACCGGAGCGGACGGCCCCGACGGTTCCGGCAGCGCGTGCACCAGCCGCAGCAGTCCGGCGAGGTCGGCGGGTCCTGCGGGGCGTACCGGCTCGGGCAGCCGCACCCAGTACGTGACGGGATGGCCATCGACCAGCCGGGCCTGCGGCGTGGCCGCCCGGACCGCCGGCACGTCGTGCTCCGCCAGCCAGCCGGCGATCCGCACCTCGCGCTCGGCGCGCTCGAGCAGTTCGGCGCTGCGGCCGATCTTGACGACGAGACCGTCGCCCACCGCGAACACCGCGTTCTCGCCCAGCGCCAGCAGCCGAACCCCGGCGGCGTCCGGCGCCCCGGAGCCCGCCGGATCCGTAGCGGAGGCCGTAGTGGTGGCCGCAGCGGAAGCCGCCGCGGGCCTCGCCGCTGCCGCCAGGACGGCCCGTGCCCGTTCCTCCGTGAACGCCGTGCCCGATTGCCCCACGACTGCCCTCCGCCGTTCCCCGTTCGAATGATCACCGACAGTCTCGCACCTGCCCGCGGGCAGGTGCCCGCGCCGCCGGCCCGGAGCCGACGTGCCGTCACATGGTCTTGACGGGCCGCCCGGGGGTCCGGACCATGACGGGGGCCCGCCGGGGCCGGCTCCACGCCGGCCGGGCGGACCGTCCGACGGAGCCGCGCGAAGGAGCCCGCCTGCCGTGACCCTGGCCACCGCGCCACCCAGGACCCGCCCGCGGCGTCATGACCGGGGCGTGTGGTTCCTCGTCCTCCCGGCCCTGATCCTCGCCGCGGACGAGGCGCTGCGCGAACTCCCGCTGCTGAGCACCGTCCGGCGCGGCACCTCCGCCGCCCTGCTCCCGGCGCCGGAACTGCCGCCCGCCAGAAACGCGCTGGCTCTGATCGCCGTCGCCTGGACCGAACTGGTCATCACCGGCGAGGCCGCCCGCCTCAAGCGCTGCGCCGAGCACGCCTGCGCCTGGGTCTTCCGGGACGTCTCCAAGAACCGCAGCCGCCGCTGGTGCTCCCTGCGGGTCTGCGGCAACCGCACCAAGGCGCGGCGGTACGCGGCCAAGCACGCCGGCGCGGTCGGCTGAGGGACCGGCGGTGGCAGGGGTGCGGCGCCCCTGGGCGCTGTGCGGAAGAGGACATGGGCCGGCCCGGTCTCCCCCGTGAGAGACCGGGCCGGCAGTGAGCGGGAGAAGGTCAGACGCGGGCCGCGTCGTACTCCTCGGCCGGGCGGCCGGCCGGGGCGGGCACCGGCGGGGCCAGCACGGCCTCGTCGTGGGTCATGTCCGGGAGCCAGCCGAGCCACTTGGGCAGGTACCAGTTGCGCTCGCCGAGCAGGGCCATGACGGCGGGGAGCAGGACCCCGCGGATGACGGTCGCGTCGATGAGGACGGCCACCGCCAGGCCGACGCCCATCTGCTTCATGCTCTGCATGGAGAGCGTTCCGAAGATGGCGAACACCGCGACCATGATGACCGCCGCGCTGGTGACGACGCCCGCCGTGGTGGTGATGCCGTGCTGGATGGCGCTCTGGGTGCTGAGGCCGCGCATCTTGGCCTCGCGGATCCGGGAGACCACGAAGACGTGGTAGTCCATGCTCAGCCCGAACAGGATCACGAAGAGGAAGAGCGGCAGCCAGGCGACGACCGCGCCGGTTCCCGTGGCACCCACCAGCCCCGCGCCCCAGCCGTGCTGGAAGACGGCGGCGAGGACACCGTAGGCCGCGCCCACCGACAGCAGGTTGAGGACGATGGAGGTGGCGGCGATGGTGAGGGAGCGGAAGGACAGCAGCATCAGGAGGAAGGCGAAGACGATCACGAAGGCGAAGACCGGCGGGACGCTGCTCGTGATCTTGTTGGTGAAGTCCATCGAGCCGGCCGTCTGACCGGTGATGGGCGCTTCGAGCCCCGGGACCTTGCCGAGCGTGTCGGGCCGTATCTCGTCCCGCAGTTGGACCAGTCCGGCCTCGGCCTTGGTCTTGTCCGTGCCACCCGCCAGCGGGACGTCGATCTGCGCGATGTTCTCCTTGGCGTGGACGACCACGGTGACCGGGCCCTTGCTGGCGCCCTTCGAGACGGCCTTGGCGCGGAAGTCCTCGATCGCCTGCTTGACGGGTGCCGCGTTGATGTCGTCGGCCTTGACGACCACGTGCGCCGGGTCGGGGCCGCCGGGGAACGCCACGTTGATGCGGTCGTAGGTCTGGATGATCGGCAGGTCGTCGCCGAGCTCCTGGTTCATCGTGAGGTTCGCGGTGTGCAGCCCGAGCGCCGGGGAGGCGATGAGGATCAGCGCGCCGCCGGCGATGACGGTGGCGGTCTTCGGGTTGCGCAGCACGGGGGTGAGAACTGCCGTCCAGAAGCGGCTGTTGCTCGTGGCGGAGCGCTGCGGGGTGTTCTTCCGGGCGCGGTTGAGGAACGGGATGCGGCCCTTCTCGACCCGGTGGCCGAGCAGCGAGAGCAGCGCGGGAAGGACGGTCACGGAGCCGAACATGGCGACCGCGACGACCATCATGGTGGCCACGCCCATGGCCTTGAAGTCCGCGATGCCGGTGAAGAGCATGCCGGCCATCGCGACGATCACGGTGATGCCGGAGATGAGGATGGCGCGGCCGGACGTCGCCGAGGCGATCTTGATGGCGGTCTGCGCGTCGTGTCCCGCGGCCCGCTCCTCACGCTCGCGGCGCAGGTAGAACAGGCAGTAGTCGACGCCGACGGCCAGACCGACCAGCAGCATCACGGAGTTGGCGGTGTCGCTCATCGGCACCAGGTGGCTGACGACCGCGACCAGACCGGTGGTCGCCACGAAGGCGGTCACCGCGAGGAGGACCGGCAGCAGGGCGGCGACCAGTGCGCCGAAGGCGATCAGCAGGATGCCGAGGGCGACCGGGACCGCGGAGAACTCGGCGGTCTTGAAGTCGTCGCCGAACGCGTCACCGAGCACCTTCTCGGAGCTCGCGTCGCCGAACTCCTCGATCCGCAGGTCCTGGTACTTGGCCTGCGTTCCCGCGACCGCGTCGGTGACCTTGGTGACGCGCTCCTTGGCGGTCTTCTTGTCACCGGTCATCTCGAACCGGACCAGTGCGGACTTCTGGTCCGCGGAGATCGCCTTGGTGTCGTAGGGCGAGGTGATGTTGGTGGCCTGGCCGGTGCTCTTGACCGCGGCTATGACGGCGTCCACGGCGGTGTGGACCGCGGGATCCGCGACCGTGCCGCCGGACTTGACCTGGATGAGCACCATCTCGCCGGCGGCACCCTTGATGCCCGCGTCGTCGATGATCCCCGCCGCCTGGCTGACCTCACCCGGGAGGCCTTCCTCCTGGCTGGCGTCCACCCGGCCGGCCATCTGCCCGATGGCCAGCGCGAGGACCACGAAGACCAGCCAGCCGATGACGGCGGTCCAGCGGTGCCGGGCGCTCCAGCCACCCATTGCCGCAGCGATTCCCATTTTGCTGCCGTGTGCGCGTCCGCGACTCACGGTTCCCCCTCGTCATGGCAGCGGCACCGCACCGCTTGCTTCACCCATGACGCTAGGGGCTGAGGGGCGGCCGACCCATCAGGCTTCCAGGTGACTTGGCGGTGGGGGTTCTCCCCCATCCAGGGGAGGCTATCCCCACCCCCAGAGGACGCCGGTCCCTTACATCTATAAAGATCGACTAAGGAAACCATCATCCAGTGCTCCGATGAATCAGCCAACTTCCCTGCAGTGAAGCGGTGATTGCTGCGTATTTCCTTGACCATGGACTGTCAGTGGTCGTATGTTTCCGGCACTTACGAGGCCGATCCCACGGGAGGGACCATGCCCGCACCCCTGAGGCCCGTTCGCCGCAGAGCCGCAGCCGTCTGCGCTTCGCTGGCGGCCGTCGCCGCGTTCGCCACCACCGGAATATCCCCGGCCGCCGGAGCACCGGCGGCCGCGTCACGCGATGTCTACGTCTCCCCGGCCGGTGACGACCACGCCCCCGGCACCACCAAGCACCCCGTCCGCACCCTGGAACACGCCCGCGACCTCGCCCGCGCACGCGCCGGGCACCTCACCGCCGATCTGACCGTCCATCTGGCCCCGGGCACCTACCGGCAGTCCAAGCCCCTCGTGCTCGACGCCCGCGACTCCGGGAGCAACGGCCACCGGGTGATCTGGGACGGCGCCGGGTCCGCGGTCATCAGCGGTGGCCGCCAGGTGACCGGCTGGCACCAGGTCGCCGGCCGGCCGGGACTGTGGTCCGCGCCCGCGCCGAGCGGGCTCACCAACACCCGGCAGCTGTACGTCGACGGGGTGCGCGCCCAGCGCGCCCGTGGCCAGGTGCCCGTCGGACTGACCGCCACCGCCACCGGCTACACGGCCTCCGCCGGCACGCTCGCCGGCTGGCGGAACATCGGCGACGCCGAGTTCGTCTACACCAGCGGCGAGTCGCTGTGGAACATCGACCGCGACGGCCTCGGCCAGTGGACCGAGCCACGCTGCCCCCTCGCCTCGGCCACCGGCACCACGATCACGATGGCCCAGCCCTGCTGGGACAATTCCAACAGACGTGTTGAATTCCCCGACATCCCCGGCCGGACCGTCAGCATGGTCGGCCCCGGCAAGCTCACCAACAGCGGCCACGCCTCGTACATCGAGAACGCCTACGAGCTGCTCGACCAGCCCGGCGAGTGGTACTTCGACCGCAAGGCCCACACCGTCTACTACCTGCCGCGCCCCGGCGAGGACCCACGGCACGCCGATGTCGAGGCCCCGGTCGCACAGAAGCTGATCGACGGCGGCGGAACGGCCGCCGCGCCCCTGCGCGACGTCTCCTTCCGCGGGCTGCAGTTCAGCTACGCGACCTGGCTGACCCCGTCGGGTCCCGGCGGATTCTCCGAGATCCAGGCCGGCTACACGATCACCGGGCCGACCGGCTGGGCCACCCAGGGTCTCTGCCACTTCGTCGAGGGCGGTACCTGCCCGTTCGCCGACTGGACGAAGATGCCGGGCAACGTCTCGCTCGCGTACAGCCGAGGCGTCGAGTTCTCCGGTGATGTGTTCGCGCATCTCGGCGCGGCGGGACTGGAGTTGGGCACCGGGACGCAGGACGCCCGGGTCAGCGGCAGCATCTTCACCGACATCTCCGGCAACGGCCTGGAGATCGGCGGCGTCGACGGCGCCGAACCCGCCACCGGCGTCCAGGTCACCGACAACCACCTCTACGCGCTGCCCCGCGAATTCCACGGCGGGGTCGCGATCCTCAACGGCTACACCCAGCACACCACGATCGCCCACAACCAGATCGACCACGTCGGCTACTCCGCGATCTCGCTGGGCTGGGGCGGCTGGCCCGACAAGATCGGCTCGCCCGCGACCCCGAACGCCGGCCACGACAACGCCGTACGCGACAACCTCATCTTCGACTACATGCAGATGCTGGACGACGGCGGCGGCATCTACACGCAGGGGCTGACCGGCACCTCGATCGCCGACGGCGAGAAGGTCACCGGCAACGTCATCCACGGACAGTGGGGCCTGGGCAAGAGCGTCTACACCGACAACGGCTGCACGTACGAGACGGTCCAGGGCAACGTCCTCTACGGCGCCTCGTACGCCAACGTCGCCAGCCGCCACACCGACTTCCGCGACGCGCTCGGCAACAACGACCCGACCCTCGTCAAGGACAACTGGTGGGAGGAGGGCACCGGCGACGGTGACAACAAGGGACTCGTCACCACCGGCAACCGCATCATCGCCGCCCCGTCCGACGCCCCCGCCGCGATCGTCGCCAACGCGGGCCTCGAACCCGCCTACCGCGGGCTGCTCAACCGGCGGATCGGCGCCCTCAGCACCCCTGAGGCACCGTCACGCGTCGGCACCAGCTCCGGTGGCACGACCGCGCTGGTCGTCACCTTCAACCCCACCTTCGCCGACGGCGGAGCGCCCGTGACGTCCTACACGGCGCATGTGTACGACGCCGCGGGCCATGAGGCGGCGACGGTGCCGGTCACGGCCGCGGAGTTCCGCACCCGCGGTTACCTCCGCGTCACGGGGCTGCGGCCCGGTGAGCCGTACACCGTCGCCGTGAGCGCGGCCAACTCCCTTGGAAGCGGGGCGGCTTCGCTGCCGTCGCATCCTCTGGTGCCCGCCGCCGTGACGACGCTGTCCGCCGCACCCACCGGGGCGAAACTGCGCGCCCAGGCGCACGCGGCGACCGTCGTCTGGACGCCGCCGGTGAACACCGGCGCCGCCGAGGTCACGGGCTATCTGATCACCGTCTCCGACGGCCGCACGATCGAGGTCGCAGGCCGGGACACGCTCGTCACCCAGCCGTCCGGCAAGGGGATGTTCCGCGTCATCGGCGGTCTCACCCCGGGCACCGCGTACCAGGTCACCATCGCGGCGGTCACCGCCGCGGGAACCGGTCCTTCGGTGACCGCGAACGGCACCACACCCGCCGCCTGACGCGTCAGGCCGAGAGCAGGATCCGGCGGGGGAGAAGGGCCCCCGCATAACGCTCCAGCAGCAGCTCGACGAGTTCCGGGGCCGCGCCCAGCACAGGAGCGAGGGCGTCGGCGCCGGACTCGCGGGCACCGCGGACGATGCGGTCGGGCAGGAAGCCCGGCGCGATGACGTACGGGGCGACGGCGATACGGCGGACGCCCTCGGCCCGCAGTTGCCGGACCGCGTCCTCGGTCCGGGGAAGGGATGCGGAGGCGAACGCAGGCCGCACGGCGCACCAACCGGTGTGCCGCCACTCCCGCGCGATTTCAGCGATCACTGCGATCGCCTCCGGGTCGGTGGAGCCCGCCGAGGCCAGGACGACCCCGGTCGAGCGGTCGCCGGGGGTGACCCCGGCCTCGGCCAGCCGCCGCTCCAGGGCTGCGGTCAGCAGGGGCGAGGGGCCGAGGACATCGGCCACCGCGACCCTCAGCCGGGGGTGCGCGGCGGTCGACTCGCGCAGCACGGCGGGGATGTCGGCCTTCGCGTGGAAGGCGCGGGTGAGGAGCAGCGGCAGCGCGACGATGTCGCGGACCCCTTCCGCCGCGAGGCGGTCGACGACCTGCGCCACGGTCGGCGCGCAGAAGTCGAGGTATCCGGTGACGACGCGGAGCCCCGGCCGGGCGGCCCGTACCTGCTCGGTCAGCGCGTGGACGGTCGCGGCATGGCGCGGATCGCGACTGCCGTGGGCGATGACGAGGAGGACAGGACCGTTCATTACTGGCTCCGGGACACCAGGCCGCGGGTGCGCAGCACACGGCGCTCCAGCGGGCTGAAGATCAGCAGGTCGATGGCGATACCGACGACGAGGATGAGGATGATGCCGAGGAAGATGCCCGGCATGTCGGACCCCTCGCGCATGTTCTCCAGGTAGCGCCCCAGGCCGGTACCGAGGTCGGGGGAGGAGGCGATGAGCTCGGCGGCCATCAGGGAGCGCCAGGAGAACGCCCAGCCCTGCTTGAGGCCTGCCAGGTAGCCGGGCAGCGCGGCCGGCAGCAGGATGTGCCGGGCACCGCTCACCCCGCTGGCGCCGAGCGTGCGGCCGGCGCGCAGATAGAGCGGCGGCACCTGGTCGATGCCGGAGATCAGCCCGTTGGCGATGGAGGGCACCGCGCCGAGCAGGATGACGGCGTACATCGCGGAGTCGGTGATGCCGAGCCAGATGACCGCGGCGGGCACCCAGGCCACCGACGGCAGCGACTGCAGGCCCGACAGGATCGGCCCGATCGCGGACCGGACGAACGGGACGCGGGCCACGACGAGGCCGACCGGGGTGCCGATGGCGACCGCGGCGAGGAAGCCCAGCAGCCCGCGCTCGACACTGGTCCAGATGATGTCGAGGAGCTGGCCCTCGTTCCACAGCGTCATGAAGCTGCTGCCGACCGCCCGCGGGGCGGGCAGCTTGGTCTCCGGCGCGAAGCCGGCCAGGACGGCGAGCTGCCACACCACGAGCACCAGGAGGACCGCCGAGACCGGCGGCAGGACCTTCTTGACCAGGACCTGGGTGAACGGGGTGCGCCGGACCTGGACCGCGTCCAGGGCGTCGAGCCCGGCCTCCAGACCCGCGAGGTCCTGGGCTCCCGCACTGCCCTTCTTATCGGCCGGAACGGTCTCAGTGCTGGCCATGTCGGCGGATCTCCCCACGCAGTTCTTCGGTGATCTCGATGGACAGCTCGGCGACGGCGGCGTCCTCGATACGGCGCGGCTGCGGGATGTCCACGGCCCATTCGCGGGCGACCCGGCCGGGCCGGGACGTCAGCAGCACCACCCGCTCCGCGAGCCGGACGGCCTCGCGGACGTTGTGGGTGACGAAGAGGACGGAGACGCCCGTCTCGGCCCAGATGCGGGTGAGCTCGCCGTGCAGGACGTCCCGGGTGATGGCGTCCAGCGCCGCGAACGGCTCGTCCATCAGCAGCACGTTGGAGTCCTGGGCCAGCGCACGGGCGAGCGCGACGCGCTGCCGCATACCGCCGGACAGCTCGTGGACCCGCTTGCCGTAGGACCCGTCGAGGCGCACCAGGCTCAGCAGCCGCTCGGCCTCCGGGCGGCGCTCGGCGCGCGGCACACCGCGCAGCCGCAGCGCCAGTTCGATGTTCTTGCCGGCGGTGAGCCAGGGGAAGAGCGCGTGCTCCTGGAACATCAGCGCCGGACGGCCGCCGCCGGGCACGGTGATGGTGCCGGCGGTCGGCCGGTCGAGGCCCGCGACCAGGTTGAGCAGGGTCGACTTGCCGCAGCCGGAGGCACCCAGGAGACAGACGAACTCACCGGGACGGACGTCGAGGGTGATGTCGTCGAGCACCGCCTGGGCGGAGCCCGGACGGCCGAAGACCTTGTGGACGTGGTCGATGCGAACGGCGGGCGCGCCGTCTGCGACGGCGGTGTCCGCGCTGTGCTGCTCGGTGGTCCTGACTGCCGTGGCCATCCGGTCACCTCCTGGTACGTGGGCGGGCGGTGCGTGCTGCGGGCCGCCGGTGTCCGGCCCCTGCGGGCCGGACAGCGGCTGCTTCCGGGTGTTTCCGTGGCGCGGTGCTGCTACTGCTTGCCGAGCCCTGCCGCGTCCACCGTGGGCTTGCCCGCGGCCGTGAGGACCTTGTTGAGCAGCGTCAGGTCGTAGATCCCGGCGAGGTCGGGCTTCTTCAGCAGACCGGCCTTGACGGCGTGGTCGGCCTCGGACGTCAGCGACTTGGCGAGCGGGTCGTCGAGGACCTGGATGCTCGCCCACGCCGGGTCGAGGATCTCGGCCGGCAGCGCCTTCTGGGTGTCCTTCTTGAGCTGGGCGTTCGCGGCGGCCTTGGCCTTGTCCGGGTTGGCCGTGATCCACGCGTTGGTGTTCACCGAACCGCGCAGCACCGCCTCGACGACGTCCGGGTGCGCCGACAGGAACTTCTGCGACACGATCACATTGGTGATCACGAACTTCTTGTCGGGCCACAGGTCGCGCTCGTCGAGCAGCACCTTGCCGCCCTCGGAGACCAGCTTGGACGCGGTCGGCTCCGGCACCCACGCGCCGTCGATGGAGCCGGACTTGTAGGCGTCGGGCGTGACCTTGTTGTCGGTGCGGAAGACGGAGACGTCGCCCTTGCCGCTCTGCGCGTCGACCTTCCAGCCCTTTTCGGCGATCCAGTTGAGGAACGCCACGTCCTGGGTGTTGCCCAGCTGCGGGGTCGCGATCTTCTTGCCCTTGAGGTCGTCCAGGGTCTTGATCTTCGCGGGGTTGACGACCAGCTTCACGCCGCCCGAGGCGGAGCCGGAGATGATCCGCAGGTTGGTGCTCTTGGACTTGGTGTAGCCGTTGATGGACGGCGAGGGGCCGATCCAGCCGATGTCGATGGAGCCGGCGTTCAGCGCCTCGATCTCGGACGGGCCCGCGTTGAAGGTCTGGGTCTTGATGGCGGTGCCGCCCAGCTCCTTCGCGAACAGGCCCTGGTTGAGGCCGACGAGCGCGGTGGCGTGGGTGAGGTTCGGGAAGTAGCCGATCTTCACTTCGTCGGCGGAGAGCTTCTTCGCACCCGAACTGGCCACCGGGGCAGCGTTGCTGTCCTTCGTGTCGTCGGACTTCGAGCCGTACCCGCAGGCGGCGAGAGCGCCGAAGAGGAGCGGGAGGGTCGCGGCAGCGGCGATCGTTCGCTTCAGGCTGCGGGTGGTTGCGGCAGACACGGGAGGTGTTCCTCTCGGAGAGCCGGAGCGCGCCTATCTGGGCGCTGCCGGAAAGTCGTCAGGTCTTCGGTGGTACGGGCGTACTCGCCTACAGCTGCGGGGTTCAGCGGTTAGAGCGCACATCGCGCCACCCCGCCCGTGCCGGCGCCGAGGAGGCCGCCGCCGACGCGGCCGCCCTCCTTCGCGAAGCCCGAATAGGCATCGTTGACCATCAGAAGTCCCACCCCTCTTGTTCCTTCTCCACGGCGGACGCACCGGCCGCCGCGGGTTCGGCGAACGCCTCGCCCGCCATGCCCGCGGTCAGCGTCGTGCCGTCCGCGGGGTCGATCAGCAGGAAGGAGCCCGTCAGGCGCGAGTCCGCGTAGGCGTCCAGCGGCAGCGGCTCGGCGGTGCGCAGCACGACGGCGCCGATGTCGTTGACGTCCAGCTGCGCCGGCCCGGACTCGTGCGCGAGCCCGGCCGTGAGATTGATGCGGTACGGCAGCGCCTTGACGATGGCCTTCACCGTGCGCGTCGCGTGCTTGAGCAGCACCCGCGAGCCGACCTTCAGCGGCCGCTCGTGCAGATGGCAGACGGTCGCCTCGACGTCCTGGGTGGTCGCCGGCGCCGAGGCGGTCGGCGCGATCAGGTCGCCGCGCGAGATGTCCAGGTCGTCGGCGAGCAGCACGGTCACCGACTGCGGCGCCCAGGCGACGTCGACCGGCTCGCCGAGGGCGTCGATGCCGGTGATGGTGCTGGTCGCGCCGGACGGCAGGACCGTCACCTCGTCACCGACCCGGAGGATGCCGGAGGCGATCCGGCCCGCGTAGCCGCGGTAGTCCGGGTGCTCGGTGGTCTGCGGACGGATCACGTACTGGACCGGGAAGCGCGCCGGCGCGTCCGTCAGGTCGGTGCCGACCTGCACCGTTTCCAGGTGCTCCAGGACAGTGGGGCCGCCGTACCAGTCCATGTTCGCGGACGGCGTCACCACGTTGTCCCCGGCGAGCGCCGAGATCGGGATCGTGGTGATGTCCGGGACGCCGAGCGACGCCGCGTACGCCGTGAACTCCTCGGCGATGGCGGCGAACACGGGCTCCGCGTACTCCACCAGGTCCATCTTGTTGACGGCCAGCACCACGTGCGGGACGCGCAGCAGCGCGGCCACCGCGGCATGGCGCCGGGTCTGCTCCACGACGCCGTTGCGGGCGTCGACGAGCACCACGGCCAGCTCCGCGGTCGAGGCCCCGGTGACCATGTTGCGGGTGTACTGCACATGGCCCGGCGTGTCGGCGAGGATGAACCGGCGCCGCGGTGTGGCGAAGTACCGGTACGCCACATCGATGGTGATGCCCTGCTCGCGCTCGGCCCGCAGGCCGTCGGTGAGCAGCGCCAGGTCCGGCGCCTCCTGGCCGCGGCGGCGCGAGGCGTGCTCGACGGCCTCCAGCTGGTCGGTCAGGACCGACTTGGAGTCGTGCAGCAGCCGCCCCACCAGGGTGGACTTGCCGTCGTCGACGGAGCCGGCGGTGGCGAAGCGCAGCTGCGAGGTGGCCGCGATCTGCTCGGCGCTGGTGACGTCGCTGATGGTGGTCATTTAGAAGTACCCCTCGCGCTTGCGGTCTTCCATCGCGGCCTCGGACATCTTGTCGTCGGCGCGGGTCGCGCCCCGCTCGGTGAGCCGGGACGCGGCGATCTCCACGATGACCTGGTCGATGGTGAAGGCGTCGGAGTCCACCGCGCCGGTGCAGGACATGTCACCGACGGTTCGGTAGCGGATCAGCCGCTTCTCGACGGTCTCCCCGGACTTCGGGCCGCCCCACTCGCCCGCCGTCAGCCACATGCCGCTGCGGGCGAAGACGTCCCGCTCGTGCGCGTAGTAGATCTGCGGCAGCTCGATGCCCTCGCGGGCGATGTACTGCCACACGTCCAGCTCGGTCCAGTTGGACAGCGGGAACACCCGGACGTGCTCGCCGGCCGCGTGCTTGCCGTTGTAGAGCTGCCACAGCTCGGGGCGCTGGCGGCGCGGGTCCCAGGCGCCGAACTCGTCGCGCAGGGAGAAGACGCGCTCCTTGGCGCGGGCCTTCTCCTCGTCGCGGCGGCCGCCGCCGAAGACGGCGTCGTACGTGCCCTCGCCGATCGCGTCGAGCAGCGGCACCGTCTGCAGCGGGTTGCGGGTCCCGTCGGGGCGCTCGCGCAGCCGGCCGTCGTCGATGTAGTCCTGCACCCGCGCCACGTGCAGGCGCAGTCCGTGCTCGGCGACCGTACGGTCCCGGTACTCCAGCACCTCGGGGAAGTTGTGGCCGGTGTCCACGTGCAGCAGCGAGAACGGCACCGCGGCGGGCGCGAACGCCTTCAGCGCCAGGTGCAGCATGACGATGGAGTCCTTGCCGCCGGAGAAGAGGATCACCGGCCGCTCGAACTCGCCCGCGACCTCGCGGAAGATGTGCACGGCCTCGGACTCGAGGGCGTCCAGGTGGCTGAGCGCGTACGCGGAATCATTGGGTGCGGCGACGGTGGTCACAGTGCCAGTCCCCTCTCGACGAGCAGCGCTTCCAGCGCCGCGGCGGAGTCCTCGACGGTGCGCCCGTGGGTCTCGAGGCGCAGGTCCGGTGCCTCGGGCGCCTCGTACGGGTCGTCGACCCCGGTGAGACCGGAGATCTCACCCGCGGCCTGCTTGGCGTAGAGGCCCTTCACATCGCGCTCGGAGCACACCTCGACCGGGGTGGCCACATGCACCTCCAAGTACGGGGTGCCCTGCTTCCGGTGGCGCCCGCGGACCGCCTCGCGGCTGTCCGCGTAGGGGGCGATCACGGGGACGAGGACCTTGACGCCGTTGGAGGCCAGCAGTTCGGCGACGAAGCCGATCCGCTGCACGTTGGTGTGCCGGTCCTCACGGGTGAACCCGAGTCCGGCGGAGAGGAACTCGCGGATCTCGTCGCCGTCCAGCACCTCCACCCGGTGGCCGGCCTCGCGCAGCCGGTCCGCCAGCGCGAAGGCGACCGTGGTCTTGCCCGCGCTCGGCAGACCGGTCAGCCACACCGTGGCACCCGCCTGCCGCGGGCTCGCCGGCACGCTCATCGTTCGCTCCTGGGATATCTGAGTGGTCATCAGCCGTGCAGTCCGCACTCGGTCTTGCCGCGCCCGGCCCAGCGGCCGGCGCGGGCGTCCTCGCCCTCCAGCACCCGGCGGGTGCACGGCTCGCAGCCGACGGACGCGTAGCCGTCCATCAGCAGCGGGTTGGTCAGCACCCCGTGCTCGGCGACGTACGCGTCCACGTCCGCCTGCGTCCAGCGGGCGATCGGGGAGATCTTCACCTTGCGGCGCTTCTCGTCCCAGCCGACGACCGGCGTGTTGGCGCGGGTCGGGGACTCGTCGCGGCGCAGCCCGGTGGCCCAGGCGTCGTACCCGGTCAGGCCCTGCTCCAGCGGCTTGACCTTGCGCAGCGCGCAGCACAGGTCCGGGTCGCGGTCGTGCAGCTTCGGCCCGTACTCGGCGTCCTGTTCTGCGACGGTCTGCACCGGGGTCAGCGTGATGAGGTTGACGTCCATCACCGCGCCGACCGCGTCACGGGTGCCGATGGTCTCGGGGAAGTGGTAGCCGGTGTCGAGGAAGACCACGTCCACGCCCGGGAAGGCGCGGGACGCGAGGTGCGCCACGACGGCGTCCTCCATCGAGGACGTGACGCAGAAGCGCGGGCCGAACGTCTCGGCGGCCCAGCGCAGGATGTCCAGCGGGGCCGCGTCCTCCAGGTCGCGGCCGGCCTGTTCGGCCAGACTGCGCAGGTCCTCGGCGGTGTGCTGTGCGGTGGTCACGACTCGCCTCCAGTCGGGGGGTTCTTCCGGAGTCCCTCGGTCAGCAGACCGAGGAACTTCAACTGGAAGGCCCGGTTGCACGCCCGGCATTCCCACGCGGCTCCCGATCCGTGCGGAACCTTCTCCTCGGACGGGCGCAGATCCTCGTCCCCGCAGTACGGGCAGTAGAACGGCGCGGCGCGCTCGGTCATGACAGTGCCTCCTCGGAGGCGCGGGCGGCCCAGGTGGCGAAGCGCTCGTCGTCCTCGCGCTCCTCCTCGAAGCGCCGCAGCACCCGCTCGACGTAGTCGGGCAGCGCGGCGGAGGTGACCTTCAGACCGCGCACCTTGCGGCCGAAGC
This sequence comes from Streptomyces fildesensis, assembly GCF_016107395.1. Taxonomy (GTDB): domain Bacteria; phylum Actinomycetota; class Actinomycetes; order Streptomycetales; family Streptomycetaceae; genus Actinacidiphila; species Actinacidiphila fildesensis. The sequence goes on along the minus strand of NZ_JAAIKO010000014.1, from coordinate 49,897 downwards.
CGGGCTCCAGTCCGAGGCTGCCGCCCAGGTGCACCTGGAAGCCCTCGACCTGCTCGCCGTTCTCGTCGGTGACGAGCTGGCCCTTGAGACCGATGTCCGCCACCTGGATGCGGGCGCAGGAGTTGGGGCAGCCGTTGACGTTGATGGTCAGCGGCTGGTCGAAGTCCGGCAGCCGGTGCTCCAGCTCGTCGATGAGCGAGGCGCCGCGCGCCTTGGTCTCGACGATGGCCAGCTTGCAGAACTCGATACCGGTGCAGGCCATGGTGCCGCGCCGGAACGGCGACGGCTTCACCTGGAAGCCGAGCGCCTCGAGACCGGCCACCAGGGACTCGACCCGCGTCTCCTCGATGTCCAGCACGATCATCTTCTGCTCGACGGTGGTGCGCAGCCGGCCCGAGCCGTGTTCGGCGGCCAGGTCCGCGATCTTGGAGAGCGTCGAGCCGTCGATCCGGCCGACCCGCGGCGCGAAGCCCACGTAGAAGCGGCCGTCCTGCTGGCGGTGCACGCCGACGTGGTCGCGCCACTGCTGCTCGGGGTACTCCGGGGCGGGGCCGTCGGTGAGCTTGCGCTGGAGGTACTCGTCCTCCAGGATCTGCCGGAACTTCTCCGGGCCCCAGTCGGCGACCAGGAACTTCAGCCGGGCGCGCGTGCGCAGCCGGCGGTAGCCGTAGTCGCGGAAGATGCCGATGACCCCGGCCCACACGTCGGCGACGTCGTCCAGCGGGACCCACGCGCCGAGCCGTACGCCGAGCTTGGGGTTGGTGGACAGCCCGCCGCCGACCCACAGGTCGAAGCCGGGGCCGTGCTCGGGATGGTGCACCCCGACGAACGCGATGTCGTTGATCTCGTGCGCCACGTCCAGCAGCGGCGACCCGGAGATCGCCGTCTTGAACTTGCGCGGGAGGTTGGAGAAGTCCTTGGAGCCGATGTAGCGCGAGTGGATCTCGTCGATCGCGGAGCTGCCGTCGATGATCTCGTCGGCCGCGATCCCCGCCACCGGCGAGCCGAGGATGGTGCGCGGGGTGTCGCCGCACGCCTCGGTGGTGGACAGGCCGACGGCCTCCAGCCGGCGCCAGATCTCCGGAACGTCCTCGATCCGGATCCAGTGGTACTGGACGTTCTGCCGGTCGGTCAGGTCGGCGGTGCCGCGGGCGAACTCCTGCGAGATCTCACCGATGACGCGCAGCTGCTCGGTGGTGAGCCGGCCGCCGTCGATGCGGACCCGCAGCATGAAGTACTCGTCGTCGAGCTCGTGCGGCTCGAGGATGGCGGTCTTGCCGCCGTCGATCCCGGGCCTGCGCTGGGTGTAGAGACCCCACCAGCGCATGCGGCCGCGGAGGTCGGCGGGGTCGATCGAGTCGAAACCACGCTGGGAGTAGATCGTCTCAATGCGTGTCCGCACGTTGAGACCGTCATCGTCCTTCTTCGTCTGCTCGTTGGCGTTGAGCGGCGTGAAGTGGCCCATGGCCCACTGGCCCTCACCACGGTGGCGTCCGGCCTTGCGGCGGGCCGTGGTGTCGGCTGGCTGATCAGGAGTGGAGGCCATGGCGATGCGTCCTTCGGGCAGGGGCGAATACGTCGGTAGTAGCGCGGATGCACCCTATGGCCTGCGGAAACCTGAAATCGATCAGGGCAGTTGGCGGCGCCGGGGCGCATGCGCGACCACGGCGCGAGAGGGTGGCGGGGGTGCCGGCGCCAACCGGCGCGGCGCGATCAGCTCGCCGGACAGATGGCGCTGGACACGCGGCAGAAGTCGACGTGCGGCCGACCTACCAAGGCGATTCCAGTGCGGGACATGTCGGAAGCGTGGCATGAGGGTCTTGGACGAGTCCACCGTCGTCCAGCATGTGGACCAGATTATCCCATTTGGTGAGACGCTGTGCTCTGCGTCACTGCTCCACGGGCCACGGGCCGGTGGGGACCGGCTGATCCGTTTCGTCCGCCGTCCTGGTGTCGAAGAGCCGGAACCCGCGCCGCTCGTAGTTCGCCATCGCGTGCGGCCCGTCCAGGCTGCAGGTGTGCACCCACACCCGCTTCGTCGCGGCCCGCCCCGGCCACCGGCCGGCCAGGTCCCAGGCGCGCGCGGTCCCGTACGACAGCAGATGGCCACCGATGCCGCGGCCCCGGAACGCCGGCAGCAGCCCGAAGTACATGATCTCCACGACGCCGTCGTCCTGCGGGTCGAGCTCCACGAACCCGGCCGGGGTGCCCCGGTCGTACGCCACCCACGTCTCCGAGCCCGGCCGGTCCAGATGCGCCTGCCAGCGCCCGTACGTCCAGCCCAGCCGGTCGGTCCACAGACAGTCCGCGCCGACCGACGCATAGAGGAAGCGGCTGAAGTCGGGCGACGGCACCTCGGCGGCCACGATCCGGACCCCCGACCCGGCGGCGGGCACGGCCGAGGGCCGCAGATCCGCCGGTGCGGTCTGTTCGAGGGACCAGGTGGTCACGCTGATGCTCATGCCACCAGCCTAATTCGCCGCCGCCGCACAGCCGCGACCGGATCAGCGCACCGCGCCCATCCGGGCGAAGACGACGACATTGCCGTCGTATCCGCCCTTCTCCCTGAAGCCGCCGCCACAGGTGATGACACGCAACTCGGCCGCGCCGGTGTCGCCGTACACCCGCTTCGCCGGGAACGCGTCCTTGGCGAAGGCCTCGACGCCGTACACGTCGAAGACCGCGGTGCGGCCGTCCCGGCGGGTCACCTCGACGCGGTCCCCCTTCTTCAGGGCGCCGAGACCGTAGAACACGGCGGGCCCCGCCAGATTGTCGACATGCCCGTCGATGACCGAGGTGCCGGCCGCGCCCGGCGTGGGGGAGTTCCTGAACCAGCCGGCCAGGTTCTTCTCCGCCGCCGGCGGCGAGCCCACCCAGCCGTCCTTGTCGAGCGCGACGGTGATCAGCGGGGCGTTCACCCCGATCGACGGAATCCTGACCCGGACCGGCGGCGAGGCCGGCAACGGCGGCGGGACCTTCCGGGCGGCAGGGGGGACGACACCCGGAATCGTTTCGACGGCGGCCGCCGCGGCGGGCTGCGGAGGAAGAGCCCGCTCCTCGGAACCGCTGCGGATCAGGGCCACCCCGACGACAGCGATCAGAGCGACGGCGACGGGTGCGGCGAGGCCCTTGCGCGCCGGCTGCTCCGTGGCCATGGCCTTCCTCCCGCTCGGGGCCCCGGGGGACCACCCTCCGAAACGCTAGACGCGGGGCGGGCGGGCGGCGACAGCTGGCAGGCGATCGGGTGGTGCGGGGCGCGCGCCCCAGGGCCGCCGGAGCCGGCCCCCTCCACGCCCTGCCGCCACCCGGCAGAGCCTCGTACGCTGTCCCGCATGTCCCGCACGAGTCCGAGCCGTCCCGTCGTCGTCCTCGGCGAATGCGTAGCCGACGCCTTCGCCGCCCCCCGGTCCGGCGAGCCGGCCGCCGGGCTCGACCTGACCGTCGCACCGGGCGGCGGCCCCGCCAACACCGCGGTCGCGCTGGCCCGGCTCGGCACGCCCACCCGGTTCCTCGGCCGGCTGTCGGGCGACGTCTTCGGCCGGCTCTTCCGCGAGCGACTGGCCGGCTCCGGCGTCGACCTGACCGGCTGCCCCGACGCTGCCGAGCCCAGCACGCTCGCCGTCGCCGACCTCGACGCGGCCGGCCGGGCCCGCTACACCTTCCACGCCGAGGGCACCGCCGACTGGCAGTGGACGGCGGCCGAGCTGACGGCCGGGCTGCCCGCCGACCCGGCCTGTCTGCACACCGGCTCCCTCGCCCTCGTGCGCGACCCCGGCGCCGGCCGCGTCGAAGAGCTCCTCGACGACCTCCGCCCCCGCACCACCATCAGCATCGACCCGAACGTCCGACCGGGCCTCGTACCCCCCGACCGCTACCGGCAGCGGCTGTCCCGCTGGTGCGCGGCGGCCGACATCCTCCGCCTCAGCGACGACGACCTCGCCCACCTCCACCCCGGCACCCCGCTGGAAAAGGCCTGCGACGAATGGCACGCCCTCGGCGTCCCCCTCGTCGTCATCACCCTCGGCCCCGAGGGCGCCCTCGCCTCCCTCGACGGCGAACGACTCCACGTACCGGCCCAGCGGTGCGACGTCGTCGACACCGTCGGAGCGGGCGACGCGTTCATGGCGGGCCTGCTGCACCATCTGCACGGCGCGGGCCACCTCGGCGGCCGCCTCACCGCCCTCACTCCTGCGGACGTCCAGAAGGCGGTCACCCTGGGGACCGCAGTGGCTGCCGCCACCTGCGCGGTACAGGGCGCGAACCCGCCCTGGCCGCATCAGCTCTAACGCTGCGCCGCGCGCCTCCGGCGGTGGTGGGGGTACGTCAGCGTCCGCGACGCCGCTGCGCCACGCGCCTCCGGCGGGGGTGCGGGTACGTCGGCGCCCGCAGCGCCGTTGCGCCACGCGCCTCCGGCGGTGGTGGGGGTACGTCGGCCCCTGCCGCGCCGTTGCGCCTGCGGCGGGCTTTCCCCACCCACCCGCCCTTACCAGTCACGCATGCACGTGCGTCGGCACCCGCGGAGGTGAGGGGTGGGGGAGGGATGCGCGTGCGTGGGCATCCGCGGACGTGAGGGGCGGAGGACGGATGCACGTGCGTGGGCATCCGCGGACGTGAGGGGCGGAGGACGGATGCGCGTGTGTCGGTGCGGCGGCGCCCGCCTCGCTGCTCAGCCGGGCGTTCCCCGCGACCCGCGCTCCCGCAGGCCGGCTGTGACGTGAGGGGGACGGGTCCGCAGGGGTGGGGTTTCGACATGCTGCCGAGCTATTTGTGGGCGGCCACGCCCGTAAAGAGTCGATTTCGAAGCCCCGCCCCGGAGGGCCCGGCCCCCGACCCACGAACGACCCGATCAGCCGTGCCGCGCAGCCAGAACCGCCGGCGCCACCGAATGCGGCAGCAGATCGGCCCCCCGCTCCGGCCGCACCAACTCCACCTCCACCCCGTCCGCGAACCGATAGGGCCGATGCGCCAGCACCCCCGCAAGGTTGCGGCGCAGCCGCGACAGCTCCGCGCGGACCGTCACCGTCCGTCCCGCGTCCCCGAACAGGTCCTGCGCCAGCTCTGCCGCGCTGCGCCCACCCCGGTGCAGCGCCAGCACGAAGAGCAGCTCGGCATGGCGCGGGCTGAGCTGCTGTGCCCAGCTGCCCGCCGCGCCCGAGACCGTCACCGTCCAGGCGCGTGCCCGGCTGACGTCCAGGACGACCCGGCTCATGGGGGCCGCCGGGTCACGGTCGGCGCCGACCCGGATCAGCCAGCCGCCGGGCAGTGGCTCCAGGGTGCACCTGCCCAGGCTCGGCAGCCACATCTCGCCGGACCGTACGGAGGCCGGCAGGGCCACCCGGTCGGGGGGCGCCATGCCGGTGACCGCGGCGGTCCAGCCGTTGCGGTCGACCGCAACGGCCCGGTCGTCCGCCCCCGCCATCCGCGCCAGCAGCGGTGCCGCGATCGCCCGCAGCCGTTCGATGGAGGCCCAGTGCCGCCGCCGGAGTTCGCCCTCGGCGACCCGGGTCACGGCGGTCACCAGGGACAGGGTGGCCGGGTGGATGGTGGCGGCGGGGCCGCTGATGTCGACGACGCCGAGCAGCCGGCCGTCCCGCGGATCGTGCAGGGGCGCGGCGGCGCAGGTCCACGCGTGGTGGGTGCGTACGAAGTGCTCGGAGGAGTGCACCTGGACGGGCGCGCGCGTCACCAGCGCGGTGCCGATGGCGTTGGTGCCGACCACGTCCTCGGCCCAGGACGCGCCCTCGGCGAAACCGAGCCGGTCCGCACTCCTGCGCACCGCGAGGCTGCCGTCCCGCCACAGCACCCGGCCCTCGCCGTCCGTGACCACCATGATGTGCCAGGCGACGTCGGCGACCGTCACCAGTCCCTCGCGCAGCAGCGGCATGACGTCGCCCAGCGGCGAGGACTGCCGGCGGTGTTCGAGCTCCTCCGTGGAGAGCAGGCCGGCGTGCCGGCCGATGTCCGGATCCACCCCGTGGTTCCTGACCCGGAGCCAGGACTCGCTGATCACCGTGCGGGGCGCCGCGGGCGGGGCGTCACCCGCCAGGGCGGCCTCGTGCACGCCGGCGAGCAACCGCGCCGACTCGCGGACGCCCATGGCCCCGAGACGGCCGAGACCGATCGGTGGGTCTGTCACATTGCCCCCGGTTTGACTGCTTCTCACGTCCTGCTGCCCATGGTGCCGCCGCTACGTCCGCGGTGCCCCGGCAACCGGCATATCCATTGCAACGAGCTGCAACTGTTGCGGGTGCGCGGGGGCCCGACGGACAGTGACGCGGCGATGCCGCACCCGGTCTCCTGGGAGATCCGTTGCACCGTCCGACGCGCCACACAAGGGGGGAATCCCGCCATGTCGACCACACCGTCCCGGGTGGTCGTCGGTGGCGCTCCCGACGCCGGATACCTGCGTGACGGGTCCCCTTCTTCACGCTCCCAAGTAGCCTGTGTGGACGGGCTGTCGGCGTCGCTCGCCGTCCCGGCCGACCTCGTGATTCCGGCACGGCTGCCCTCGGGCATCGAGGGCACCAGGACCGGGGGTGGTGCCGAGTCGGCGCGGCGCCACCCTCTGCCGGCGCGGTGGCGGCCGCTCACCTTTCCAGGCCCCCCTCCGAGGGTGAGAGCCGCCGCCGCGCCACCCCAGAGCCCAGTCGCCCAGCGCCCCGCACACAGCGCCGCTCAGTCCGTGAGCGGCCGGGCGCGGTCCACGATCGAGGCCAGGTCGAGGGTGTGCGGAAGGGTGCCGAACGTGGCTCCCCAGTCGCCGCCGAGGCGTGAGGCGCAGAACGCGTCGGCCACGGCGGACGGGGCGAACCGTACGAGCAGGGAGCCCTGGAGGATCAGGGCCATCCGTTCCACGATGCGCCGGGCACGGGCCTCCACCCCGTCCAGGTCGGCGAGTTCCGTCAGCAGCCCCTTGATGGCACCGTCGAGCCGGTGGTCCGCGCCGCGGGCCAGGCCGATCTCGGTGAGGAACGCGTTCAGGGCCATCGGGTCGCGCCGCAGCACCCGCAGCACGTCCAGCGCCTGGACGTTGCCCGACCCCTCCCAGACCGAGTTCAGCGGGGACTCGCGGAACAGTCTGGGCATCCCCGACTCCTCCACGTACCCGTTGCCGCCCAGGCACTCCAGCGCCTCCACGGCGACGGCCGGACAGCGCTTCGTCACCCAGTACTTGGTGACGGCCACCGCCAGCCGCCGGAAGTGCCGCTCCTGTTCCGTGCCGGTGTCGTAGGAGGCGGCGAGCCGCATCGCGGTGGTCGTGGCGGCCTCCGACTCCAGGGCCAGGTCCGCCAGGACGTTGCGCATCAGCGGCTTGTCGATCAGCGGACCGCCGAACGCGCCGCGGTGGGTGGCGTGGTGCACCGCCTGGGCGACCGCCTGCCGCATGATGGCCGCGGAACCGACAGCGCAGTCCAGCCGGGTCGCCGCGACCATCTCGATGATGGTCGCCACCCCCCGGCCCTCCTCCCCGACCCGGCGCGCCCACGTCCCGTCGAATTCCACCTCGGACGAGGCGTTGGAACGGTTGCCGAGCTTGTCCTTCAGCCGCTGGATCGCGAAGACGTTCCGGGTCCCGTCGGGCAGCACCCGCGGCAGGAGGAAGCAGCTGATCCCGTCCGGGGCCTGGGCCAGCACCAGGAAGCCGTCCGACATGGGCGCGGAGCAGAACCACTTGTGGCCGGTCAGCGCGTAGGTGCCGTCCTCGGCGAGTGGTTCCGCGCGGGTGGTGTTGGCCCGGACGTCGGAGCCGCCCTGCTTCTCCGTCATCCCCATGCCGAACAGCGCGCCGGGTTTCGCACCGGCCGGGGCGAGCAGCGGATCGTAGATCCGGGAGCTGAGCCGCGGCTCCCATTCGGCGGCCAGCGCCGGATCGGCGCGCAGGGCCGGCACCGCCGCGTGCGTCATCGACACCGGGCAGCCGTGCCCGGCCTCGGCCTGCGACCACACCAGGAACCCGGCCGCGCGGCGCAGATGCCCGTCGGGGCGGGACCAGGCGTCGGTCAGCCCTGCCGACACCGCGTGGCCCAGCAGCCGGTGCCAGGACGGATGGAAGTCGACCTCGTCGATCCGGTGGCCGTACCGGTCATGGGTGCGCAGCACCGGCGGACTGCTGTTCGCCGCGTCCCCCCAGCGCTGCGCCTGGGCCGAGCCCGCGGCCCGGCCCAGCTCACCCAGTTCGTCCTGGATCTCCGTCAGCCGCTCCGGGGCCGCATGGCGTTCGACGGCCTCGACGAGCGCGGCGTCGGAGGCGTGGACGTCATATCCGACCAGCGGCGGAGGCTGGTTGGTCACGGTGTGCGTGGGGGCGCTCATGGCAGCAACCGTAGGCGCCCGCGCGCGCCGTACGGAAGGCGCCGCACCCGCCGCCGGCGGGCCGGTCCTGGCGCCCGGCAGGGGGTGGGACCGGGCCCGCCCGGGGCGGATACCGTAGGCGGGTGCACGCAGCGGATGGAAGAAAAGGGCGGCCTCCCGGCCGCTGGGGCAGGGCCCGGGCTCTGTACCGGAATGTGTCGAAGCGCAAGGTCGGCTGGCTGCTGCTGAAGGACACCGTCAACTCCTCCATCGAGTACCGGGTCACCGGGCTCGCCGCGGAGGCGGCGTTCTTCGTTCTGCTGTCCCTCCCGCCGCTGCTGCTCGGCCTGGTCGGCGCGCTCGGCTACGTGGACACCGTCATCCGCACCGACACGATCGCGCACCTGCGCGAGAACATCCTCACCGCGTCCGCGACGGTGCTGTCGGACAAGGGCGTGAACCAGCTGGTCCGGCCACTGGTGGACAGCGTCTTCCACGGGCGGCGGCCCGATCTCATCTCGCTCGGCTTCGTGATCGCGCTCTGGTCGGGCTCCCGCGCCGTCAACGTCTTCGTCGACACCATCACGATCATGTACGGCCTGGAAGGGCACCGCGGGATCGTCAAGACCCGGCTGCTCGCCCTGCTGCTGTACATCGTCGCGCTCGTCGTCGGCGCGTTGGTGCTGCCGCTGATGGTCGCCGGCCCTGACGCGTTCGTCTCGGTGCTGCCGCGCAGCCAGGGCACCATCCACATCCTCTACTGGCCGGTCGTCCTGCTGGTGTCGATCGCCTTCCTCACCACGCTCTACCACGTGTCGGTGCCCGTGCGGTCGCCCTGGTACGAGGACGTGCCGGGCGCGCTCATCGCGCTGATGATGTGGGTCCTCGGCAGTTTCCTGCTGCGCATCTACCTCACGAACACCGTCGAGGGCCCGACGATCTACGGTTCGCTGGCCGCGCCCGTCGCGGTGCTCCTGTGGATCGGCATCTCCGCCTTCGCGGTGCTCGTCGGCGCCGCCGTCAACGCGGCCGTGGACCGTATCTGGCCGTCGCTCGCCACCGCCGCCGCCCGTGCCGAGAACGCCCGCGCCCTGGAGGCGGCCGCGGTCCGGGTGGTCGCCGACGCCGCCAGGCGGCGTGCCGCGGAGGACGGCCGCGACGACGACTTCGACGACGACGCGGATCTCGGCCCGGACGACCCCCCGCCCGCCGAGTTCCCCGAACGCTGGACGCGCTTCCTGCCGCCGTCGGACGTCCGCGCACGCCTTCGCCGCCGCGACCGGCGCGGCGCAGAATAGAGCTGTGTACCAGGAGAGGCTGTCCCGGGTCGCGGGCGCGGTGCTCTGGACCCGGACCGTCGGGGCCGGGGAGGGCGGGCCCTACCGGGTGCTGCCCGACGGCTGCATGGACGTGATCTGGTGCGACGGGGAACTGATCGTCACCGGCCCCGACACCCGCGCCCATGTGGCGCAGACCCCCGCGGGCGCGCGCTTCGCCGGGCTGCGGTTCGCGCCCGGGCAGGGGCCGGGGGTGCTGGGCGTTCCGGCGTACGAACTGCGTGATCTGCGGGTGCCGCTGGCCGCGGTCTGGCCCGGCGGCACCGCGCGGCGGATCGCCGAGCGGATCGGGGACGCGGCCGATCCGGGGAGCGCGCTCGAGGACGCGGTGACCGGGTCCGTACCCGGGACCGGCGCCCGGCGCGGGCCCGGAGCCGCGGATCCGCTGCTGGCCGCGACGGCGTCCCGGCTGGCCTCCGGCGGGAGCGTGGCCGCCGCGGCGGAAGCCGCCGGGCTGGGCGAACGGCAGCTGTACCGGCGCAGCCTGGCGGCGTTCGGCTACGGCCCGAAGACGCTCGCGCGGGTCCTGCGGCTGCAACGGGCGCTGGAACTGGCCCGGCGCGGCACCCCGTTCGCCGAGGTCGCGGTGGCGGCGCGGTACGCCGACCAGGCCCATCTCGCGCGCGAGGTGAAAGCGCTGGCCGGAGTACCGCTCGGCGAGCTCGTCGGTCAAGTCGGTCAAGCAGCAGGGCCCGGCTCGGCCGGCAGCGCCGCCAGCAGGTCGACGTGGTTGCCGTCGGCGTCCAGGACGGTGGCGTAACGCTGGCCCCACGGGGCGTCGAACGGTGCGAGGTGCGCGGTGTGGCCCGCGCCCGTGAGGTCGGCGTAGACCTTGTCGACCGCCGCCGGGCCGTCGCAGGTGAAGGCCAGCCCGGCCCGGCCGCTGCCCTGCGGCGGGGCCTGCCAGTCCGGGGTGAAGGACCGTACGACCTCCTCGGTGTCCCAGACGAGGAGCGGACCGCCGGGAAGCTCCGCTTCGACGTGCGGCTGGGTGTCGGCCTCCGCCGGGATGTCCAGGCCGAGCCGGCGGTAGAAGGCGAGCGACGCGGCCATGTCGGAGGCGAGCAGACCGATGAACGCGAATCGAGGAGTCATGCCGCCACGGTAGGTGCGCCGCGGGCCCGGGGTCTTGAACGAATCGGACATCGAACCGCTTCGCCACGTCGCGATAAATCGGTGGACAGCGCTTCGGGCCCTGTCGTACGGTCCTCAGGACCGCAGCGGTGGAAGACCGCGGCCGGCACACATACGCGGAGGTGTTTTTCGATGACTGTCATTGCGCAGGGCGCTGCCCTCATCCCGTCGCACAGCATCCTTATCTCCGCGGTCGCCGGCTGACCTCTCCCAGACCCTCAGCTCCGGGGCCGCCCTTTCGAAGGGCATTCCGTTGACCAACGGATCTGCTTCCCTCCCGTTCACCACGTTCGGCTGGGACTCCATTCTCGACACCGAATTCACCCCGTACGCCGCCCAGGGCCTGTTGCCGGGCCGGATCGTGCGGGTCGACCGCGGGCTCTGCGACGTCGTCACCCCTGACGGCACGCTGCGCGCGGACACCACCTTCGTCAACTCCTCCTCCGATCCCATGAAGCTGGCCTGCACCGGCGACTGGGTGGCCGTCGACCCGGACGCGCCGACCGGTCCCGCGGTGCGCGCGCTGCTGCCGCGGCGCACGGCCTTCGTCCGCTCGACCTCGTCCAGCCGTTCCGAGGGACAGGTGCTGGCGGCCAACATCGACTACGCCGTGATCGCCGTGTCGCTGGCCGCCGAACTCGACCTGGGCCGGCTGGAACGGTTCCTGTCCCTGGCCTGGGAGAGCGGCGCGCAGCCGCTCGTCGTCCTGACCAAGGCGGACCTCGTGGCCGACACGACGCATCTGCTCGCCGACGCCGAGAGCACGGCGCCCGGCGTCCAGGTGCTCGTGGTGAGCGCCAGCACCGGTGAGGGCATCGATGTGCTCTCCGCGGTGCTGGCCGGCAGCACCTCCGTGCTCCTCGGCCAGTCCGGCGCGGGCAAGTCCACCCTGACCAACGCCCTGCTGGGCCAGGAGATCCAGGAGGTCCAGGCCATCCGTGACGCCGACGGCAAGGGGCGGCACACCACCACCACGCGGGATCTGCTGCCGCTGCCGACCGGCGGGGTGCTCATCGACACCCCCGGGCTGCGGGGGGTCGGGCTGTGGGACGCCGAGTCCGGGCTCTCACAGGTCTTCTCGGAGATCGAGGCGCTCTCCGCCGACTGCCGCTTCCACGACTGCTCGCATGTCGCGGAGCCCGGCTGCGCGGTGCTCGCCGCCCTGGAGGACGGCACGCTGCCGCACCGCAGGCTGGAGAGCTACCGCAAACTGCTGCGCGAGAACGCCTGGATCGCCTCCCGCACCGACCAGCGGCTGCGCGCCGAGATGCGCCGTGACTGGAAGATGAAGTCGGCGGCGGGGCGGGCGATGTACGAGGCGAAGCGCGGTGGTGGCGGCGGCCACCGCAGGCAGGCCTGAGACCGCACGCAGGCCTGAGACGGGTCCGGTGGCGGGTCCGGTGACGGACCCGCCATGTCCTTCAACGAGGCTGCGGTGAGCGCGGGTTCAGCCGGCGCCGTTGTGACGATGACGGCGCCGGATCGCGATCGGGCTTCCCTCGCTCCAGAACGTGGCCACGACGCTCGCGATCCCGAGGGCCACGATCACAATGCCGAGGATGATCGTGTAGACCATGAGCGTCCTCCTGTTGGCGGGGGTGCGTACCATCACCGCACCTTCACAATCGCTGTCGTTCCGTGGCCTTCCCGTTGCCTTCCGTTCCCAACCGTCCCAACAGGAACCAGTACTTCGACGGCCGGATCCCACCCCCGGGAACCACGGCCGGACCACCCGCGCCCACCGCGTCAGGCCGAGCGCCGTCTGACCAGGTGGGTGGGGGTGACCACGGAGGACAGCGGCAGGGCACCGGGGGCGTCGCGCCGCGGGTCGAGGCTGCGCAGCAGCAGCCGGGCCATCAGCCGGCCCATCTCCTCGATGTCCTGACGGACCGTCGTCAGCGGGGGATCGGTCAACTGCGCGACCTGGACCATGTCGTCGAAGCCGACCAGCGCGACATCGCCCGGCACGCTCCGCCCGCGCTCCCGCAGCACCCGCAGTGCCCCCGAGGCCATCAGGTCGGAGGCGGCGAAGACCCCGTCCAGGTCCGGGCAGCGGTCCAGCAGCTCGGCCATCGCGCGCTCGCCGCCGTCGGGGGTGAAGTCGCCCTCGGCGATCAGCGCCGGATCGGCGTCCGGCAGGATGTCGCGGAAACCGTCGAGCCGGTCGACGGACGCGGTCTGGTCGAGCGGCCCGCTGATGTGGGCGATCCGGCGGCGGCCGAGCCCCGTCAGATGGCGTACGGCCGTCCGCGCCCCGCCCCGGTTGTCACAGTCCACGTAGAGCGCGTTGCGGTCCCGGTCGGTCTCCGCCCAGCCGGGCCGCCCACCGAAGACGGTGGGGATGCCCGCCTTGCGGGCGAGCTCGGGCAGCGGGTCGTGCGCGTGCAGCGAGAAGATCAGCGCACCGTCGACATGGCCGCCCGCGAGATAGCGGCCGACCCGGTCGTAGTCGGCGGTGCCCTCGACCAGGAGCAGCACCAGCTGGTTGTCGTGCGCGGTCAGCTCCTTGCTGATGCCGCGCACCTGCTGGGCGAAGAACGGGTCGGAGAAGAACCGGGTCTCGGGTTCCGCGACCACGACGGCCACCGCGTCGTTGCGGCGGGTGACCAGTGTCCTGGCCGCCTGGTTCGGTACGTAGCCCAGCTCGTCGACCGCCTGCCGCACCCGGTCGGCCAGCGGCGCGCGCACCCCCGCACCACCGTTGACCACACGTGACGCGGTGGCCCGTGACACCCCGGCCCGTTCGGCGACGGCCTCCAGGGTGGGACGGGACGGGAAGGTCTGCTCGGACACTGCACGCTCCTCTGCGAGCTGGATGCGGACAGGGTATCTCCCTGGTCCAGCCTCGGGAGAGCGCTCTCATAGGTTGCCGCGTATCGCTGATCCCCCGCTGATCTCCGTGTCCGATTTCCGCCAGTGAAGGGCCGCCCGATGCCGCAGACTGGGGAACATGATTGACGAAGAGACCGGATATGCGGCGGTACGCGGCCGCGATGCCCGTTTCGACGGCGTCTTCTTCTTCGCGGTCGCGACGACCGGCATCTACTGCCGTCCCAGCTGCCCGGCGGTGACGCCCAAGCAGCGGAACGTGCGCTACTACCCCACGGCCGCCGCCGCCCAGAGCGGTGGCTTCCGCGCCTGCCGGCGCTGCCGCCCGGACGCGGTGCCCGGCTCGCCGGAGTGGAACGTCCGCGCCGACGTCGTGGGCCGCGCCATGCGGCTGATCGGCGACGGCGTGGTCGACCGAGAGGGCGTGGCGGGCCTGGCCGACCGGCTCGGCTACAGCTCCCGCCAGGTCCACCGCCAGCTCACCGCCGAGGTCGGCGCGGGCCCGGTGGCACTGGCCCGCGCGCAGCGCGCCCTGGCCGCACGGGTCCTGCTCCAGACCACCACCCTGTCCGTCACCGACACGGCGTTCGCGGCCGGTTTCGCCAGCGTCCGCCAGTTCAACGACACCATCCGCGAGATCTACGCCCGCACCCCGAGCGAACTGCGCGCCGCCGCGCGGGCCGGCACCGGCACCGCCACCACCGGGCGGGCGGCGGAGCCCGGCTCGGCCTCCGGGGTGCCCCTGCGGCTCGCCTACCGGGGCCCTTACGACGCGCAGGGGGTCTTCGACTTCCTGCACACGGAGCTGGTGCCGGGGATCGAGGAGATCACCGGGCCGCCCGGCCGGCGCACCTACCGGCGGACCCTGCGGCTGCCGCACGGCCCCGGCGTGGCCGAGGTGGACGAGCGCCGCCGGGCCGGCTGGCTCGACTGCCGGCTCCGCCTCGCCGACCTGCGGGACCTGACCACCGCCGTCCAGCGGGTACGCCGGCTGTTCGACCTGGACGCCGACCCGTACGCCGTCGCGGACTCGCTGAGCGGTGACCCGCTGCTCGGGCCGCTGATCGCCGCCCGGCCGGGGCTGCGTTCACCGGGCGCCGCCGACCCCGACGAGCTCGCCGTGCGCGCCGTACTCGCCGACCCGGCCGCCGCAGGCGCGCTCGTCACGGCCTGCGGCGATCCGCTCCCCGCCCCCGACGGTGGCCTCACCCACCTCTTCCCGGAACCCGCCCGCATCGACGACCCCGCCCTGCGCCCGCTGACCGGCGCGCTCGCCGCCGGCACCCTGCGCCTCGACCCGGGCACCGACCGCGACGAGGCGGGCCGCGCGCTGCTGGCCCTGCCGGGCGTCGACGCCCGGACGGCCGGATACATCCGGCTCCGCGCCCTCGGCGACCCCGACGTCGCACTGCCCAACGAACCACCGCTCAGCGACGCGTGGCGCCCGTGGCGGAGCTACGCCCTGCACCACCTCTGGGCCGCGGGCCACCGCGCCCGACCCCGACTGGAGATGACAACCGCATGACCAGCCCCGTAAGCCCCGCAACGCCCGTGAGCTCCGCGACCCCCGCGGCCGGCCCGGTGACCCTCTACACCACCGTCGACAGCCCCCTCGGGGAGCTGCTCCTCACCGGTGACGGCACCGCCCTCACCTCGCTCTCGGTCCCCGGCCAGCGGGGCGGCGCCACCGCCCTGCCCGGCTGGCGCCGTGAGCCCACCGCGTTCGCCGCGGCCGAGCGCCAGCTCAAGGAGTACTTCGCGGGCGAGCGCCGGACGTTCGAGCTCCCGCTCGCCCCCGCCGGCTCCGACTTCCGGCTCCGGGTGTGGAACGCCCTCGACACCGTTCCGTACGGCGCGACCGTCAGCTATCGCGGGCTCGCCGAAGCCGCCGGATCGCCCGGCGCGGTACGTGCCATCGGCGGCGCGGTCGGCGCCAACCCGCTGCTCGTCGTCCGCCCCTGCCACCGGGTGATCGGCGCGGACGGCAGCCTCACCGGCTACTCCGGCGGACTGGAGCGCAAGCGGACCCTGCTCACGCTAGAGGGCGTCCTCTGACACCGTCCGCCCGTGCATCCCGGGCTCCTCGCCCTCGATGCCCCAGGTGATCACCCGGCGCGGCCGGATCCGGATCACCTCCGGGCTGAGGTAGGCCCCCAGATCGTGCGCCCCGGTCAGCTGCTCCGCGTCCCCCCGGATCTCGATGCCGCGCACCGCCCACGGATGCCGGCTGACGATGTCGTCGACGATCAGCGACACCAGCGGATTCCCCGCGATGTTCCGCCACTTCTTCGTCGTCCCCATCGCATACCCGCCGATGTCGATCGAGCCGTCGTCCCGCACCACGAACCCCACCGCGTTCGCCTGCGGCTGCCCCTTCCCGTCCACCGTCGCCAGCCGGCCCAGCTTCTGCCCGTCCAGATACGCCCGCTCGCCCGCACTGAAAATCGTCATACGGCCAGCCTCACACCGGGGTGACGCCGGGGCATCGGCTCTTGGACCTAGGCCGCTGGGCCCAGGGCACCGGGCGCCGGTCCCGGCTGTCAGCCGAAGACGACGGCGCCGAGCCACGCGCCCGCCACCAGGAGGCAGGCGAAGAGCTCGGCGAGGACGGAGCGGCCGATGGCGCGCATGGCGGTGCGGGTGGCGGTCCAGGCGCCGCCGTGCGACCCGAGCCGGACGCGTTCCACGGCGTAGATGTACGCCACGAAGCCGATGGGCGCGCCGATCACCGGGAGGACGAAGAACCCGACGATGGCGGTGGAACCGGCGGCGAAGACATTGCGCCAGGTGAGTTGGGAATCGCGGATGCGGCGGGCCGGCAGCAGCCACTGGACCACCTGGTTGAGCGCCAGCAGACCGGTGGCGGCGGCGAGGACCCCCCAGGTCAGCGTGGTGTGCAGATTGGTCGCCCACCACAGGACGGCGCCCCAGCACAGCAGCGATCCGGGCACACCGGGGACCAGTACGCCGAGCAGCCCGAGCAGCATCACGAGGCCGATCAGGCACAGCTGTGGTGTCCCCATGAGCTCACCCTGCCGGATAGTCGCCGCGCCCGCCCCCGGATATCGGCCGGGTGGTCACCCGTGCCGGGCGACCCAGCCGCGTTCGTAGGCGTGCCAGCCGAGCTGGAGCCGGGTGGTGACCCCGGCGATCTCCATGAGGTGCTTCACCCGGCGCTGCACGGTGCGCAGCCCGAGATCGAGCTGCTTGGCGACGCTGGCGTCGGTGAGCCCGGCGAGGAGCAGCGAGAGGATCTGCAGATCGACGAAGTCGGGCGCGTCCAGCGGCACCTCGTCGACGCCGAGGCCGTTCAGCCGCAGCGGCATCGAGGTGCGCCACACCCCCTCGAAGAGCCCCATCAGGGATTCGAGCAGACCGCTGGCGTGCACGACCAGCGCGGCGGGCTGTCCGGTGCGGCGGGTCAGCGGCACCATGGCGAGCGACGCGTCCGCCACCACCAGCTTCGTCGGGACCCTGTCGATCACCCGTACCTGCTCGCTGCGGTTCATCGCGGCGGAGAGCTCGGTGATGCCGTTCGCGCTGGTGAGGATCTCGCGTTCGATCACCACGCGGTAGGCGACACCGCGCTCGGCGGCCTGCTCCTCGGCGCTGTTGTCCATGCCGGTCACGGCGACGGGGGTGCCGGTGACCAGGGCGCAGACCTCCTTCTCCGCGCCGAGCTGCAGTTGCAGGAAGCGCTGGGCGACGGCGTTCGCGCCGGTCACCACTTCCAGCAGGTCGTGGACGGCGGGTTCGGTGGCCTCGGCCCGGAACTCCGAGGCGAGCACGGCCGCCGCGAGTTCCGCCTGTTCGAGTTCATACCGCTGCTGGGTGAGCAGCGCGGCGAGCGCGACGCCCGGTGGCGCGGCGACCCAGCGGCCCGGCCGGGCCGAGGACTGGGCCACCAGTCCGTGTCCCTCCAGCCGTCGCAGTGTGCGAGCCGCATCCTCCTCGGACGTGCCGAGGCGCTGCGCGAGGTCGGATATCTCGGCCGCACCGAGACCGATCAACGCGCGGTAAGCGGACTCCTGGACGTCGTCGAGTCCTATGGCACCGAGCACGGCGCCCCCTCCCCAAGGTGGCGGGAATGAGCCACGGCGGTTTCCCGCCGCGGACATCTTCCCTGCTCACCCCCCTGTTCTGCCAGTGTGGCGGCGATGCGGGCATGACTTGGCACGACTTGGGTCGTTTCGCTCGAGCGCCGTCGGCCGACCCCACCGTGGGGGGAGGGCCGGCCGACGGACCCGCGTCAGGTATGCCGTCCACCGTTTCCGAAGGCCTTTCGCGGTGGACAATAAGGGCATGAGCCAGCAGGGGGAGACGCACCCTCGTCAAGAGGACGAGTGGTGGCGCCAGTTGTACGGGAGCCCGGAACCGGGCGATCCACAGGAGTCGGCCGAAACGGTCGACGACCACTACGCCTCGGCCCTGTCCGCCGTGGGCGCCCCGGACGAACCGGCGGTCCGGGACGATCCACCTGTTCGGGACGAACCGCCCGCCGACCGGGTGCCGCCCGCCCGGGATCCGTACGCACAGGGCCCGTACGACCGGAGCCCGTACGACCAGGATGCGCCCGAGCACGACGACCCCGGACCGCCGGACACCCTCCGGCTCCGCCGGACCGGCCGGACGGCCGCCCAGGCCGCACCGCCGCAGACACCGCCCGCGGCGCCCGCACCGCCATCGCCCACCGTCCCGTCCCAGCAGGCGGCTCCGCAGCCGGCTCCGGCGGACCGGCCGCCGCGCGGCGGGGTGATCCCCACCGCGGGCGAGGCGTGGGGGCCGCGGGAGACACCGCAGCAGGCGTATCAGCAGCCCTACGAGGAACCGCGGCAGGCGTACCAGCCGCCCTACGAGGCACCGGCGCCGACCGCCTTCGGCGAAGGCCCGGTGACGTGGAGCGATCCTGATCCCGGCCCGGCGCCGGACCTGCCGCCCGGATGGGCGGCGGCGGAGCCGGCCGCCGAGGCGGCGCCCCCGTTCGTGGGCGACGGCCCTCCGACGTACGCGGCGGAGCCGACCGCCTGGCCGGTGGCGCACCCGGACGAGCTCGACAGCCTCGTACCCGACACGGTGCTGGACGGGGCGCAGTACGGCGTCCTGACGCTGCGGACCGCCTCCGTACGCGGGGATTCCGCGCGGTACCGGGGCCAGCCCCGGCGGGACGCGCTGCTGACGGCGCGCTTCGGCACCGGCGACGACGGCCTCCTGCTGCTGGCGGTCGCCAGTGGCGCGCGGGCCGCCGATGACGCGCCCCGGGCCGCGCAGGACGCCTGCCGGTGGATCGCCGGCGCGGTCGGCCGGAGCCAGCTGCGGCTGTCCGAGGACATCCGCGCCGCCCGCCGCGGCTCGCTCAAGTCCGGGCTGCACCGGCTCACCGACCGCTGCTACGGGCGGCTGCGCGCCCGGGGCGAGGACCTCGGGTTGGAGGAGGGCCAGTACACGGCCTCGCTGCGCTGCCTGCTGCTGCCGGTGGACCCGTCCTGCCGCATCCGGCTGTTCTTCGGCGTCGGGGACGGCGGGCTGTTCCGGATCCGCGACGGCAGCTGGCAGGACCTGGACCCGGTCGGCAAGGACGCGGAGCCCGGCGAGCGCTTCCGCTTCCGGGCCTCGGTCGCGCATCCCGGCGACGCGCTGCTGCTGTGCAGTGGTGGCCTCGCCGAACCGCTGCGCGGCGAGCCGGCCCTCGCCGCCCGGCTGGCCCACCAGTGGGGCAGCGGCCGCCCGCCGGGCCTCACCGCGTTCCTGGCCGAGGCGCAGACCCGCGTCAAGGGCTACGCCGACGACCGCACCGCCGTCGGCGTCTGGGACGCCTGAACGCGACCGCGCGCGCCTGAGTGGCGGACCCGTCCTCGTCGTGGGGAGATGGAGCGAAGTCCCCGCGACGAGCGATTGGTGCGCCCGATGGCGAAGCAGACCGTGGCCGAGCAGTTCGTCGACGTCCTGGTGCGAGCCGGGGTGGAGCGGATGTACGGCGTCGTCGGCGACAGCCTCAACCCCGTCGTCGACGCGATCCGGCGCAACGCGGCCATCGAATGGGTGCATGTGCGCCACGAGGAGGTGGCGGCCTTCGCCGCGGGCGCGGAGGCCCAGATCTCCGGGAAGCTGACGGCCTGCGCCGGTTCCTGCGGCCCCGGCAACGCCCATCTGCTCAACGGCCTGTTCGACGCGCACCGCTCGATGGCCCCGGTGCTGGCGCTGGCCGCGCAGATCCCCAGCAGCGAGATCGGCACCGGTTACTTCCAGGAGACCCACCCGGACCAGATGTTCAAGGAATGCAGCCACTACAGCGAGCTGATCTCCAACCCGCAGCAGATGCCCCGGGTGCTGCAGACCGCGATCCAGCACGCGATCGGCCGCGGTGGCGTCTCCGTCATCAGCCTCCCCGGCGACATCGCGGCGCAGCCGGCCCCGCAGCGCAGCATCGAGCACGCCCTCGTCACCCGCCGGCCCTCGGTCCGGCCCGGTGACGCCGAGCTCGACGCGCTCGCCCGGATGGTGGACGCCGCGGACAAGGTGACGCTGTTCTGCGGCAGCGGCACGGCCGGCGCGCACGACGAGGTGATGGCTTTCGCCGAGCGGGTGAAGGCGCCGGTCGGCCATGCCCTGCGCGGAAAGGAGTGGATCCAGTTCGACAACCCGTACGACGTGGGCATGAGCGGACTGCTCGGCTACGGAGCCGCGTACGAGGCGATGCACGAGTGCGACCTGCTGATCCTGCTCGGCACGGACTTCCCGTACAACGCCTTCCTGCCCGACGACGTGAAGATCGTGCAGGTGGACGTCCGCCCGGAGCACCTCGGCCGCCGTTCCAAGCTGGATCTGGCGGTGTGGGGCGATGTGCGCGAGACGCTGAGCTGTCTGACGCCCAAAGTGCGGGCCAAGACGCAGCGCAAGTTCCTCGACCGGATGCTGAAGAAGCACAGCGACGCCCTGGAAGGCGTCGTCAAGGCGTACACCCGCAAGGTCGGGAAGCACGTCCCGATCCACCCCGAGTACGTGGCCTCGGTCCTGGACGAGGAGGCCGCGGACGACGCGGTCTTCACCGTCGACACCGGCATGTGCAACGTCTGGGCCGCCCGCTACCTCACCCCGAACGGCAAGCGCCGGGTGATCGGCTCGTTCACCCACGGCTCGATGGCCAACGCGATGCCGCAGGCGATCGGCGCCCAGTTCCTGGACCGCAGCCGCCAGGTCGTCGCGATGTCCGGCGACGGCGGTTTCTCGATGCTGATGGGTGACTTCCTGACCCTGGTGCAGCACGAACTGCCGGTGAAGATCGTGCTGTTCAACAACTCCTCGCTCGGCATGGTCGAGCTGGAGATGCTGGTGGCGGGTCTGCCGGCGTCCGGAACGGCCAACCACAACCCGGACTTCGCGGCGGTCGCGCGGGCGTGCGGGGCCTACGGGGTCCGGGTGGAGAAGCCGAAGGAGCTGCGGGACGCGCTGCGCGGCGCGTTCCGGCACAAGGGGCCGGCACTGGTGGACGTGGTCACCGACCCGAACGCGCTGTCCATCCCGCCGAAGATCACGGGTGAGCAGATCGGCGGCTTCGCGCTGTCGATGAGCAGGACGGTGCTCGACGGCGGGGTCGGCAGGATGCTGCAGATGGCGCGCTCCAACCTGCGCAACGTGCCGCGGCCCTGACCCCGGCCCTTGACCCCGGCCCCTGGCGGTGGTTGCTCAGGAACGCGCGGGCCGGAGCCGCAGCGTCAGGATCTGGAACGGGCGCAGCTCCAGCGCGACGCCGCCGTCCCCGGCCCGCTCCGCGGCCCGCAGTGGACGCTCCAGCAGATCCGTCACCGTCGCGTCGGCGACCGGGAACGCCGTCGAGAGGGTGCCGGCCACCCGGCCGCCGCGCGACTCGTAGAGCCGCACCACCACATCGCCCGAGCGGTCGTCGGCGAGTTTCACCGCCTCGACGGTGATCGACGGGTGATCGGCGGACACCAGTGACGGCACCGCCGGCGCCCCGGCGATCCGCAGCGGCAGATTCAGCGCCAGCCCCTCGGCCACCGCGTCGCCGGTCCCGGCGCCCGGCAGCAGCGCGTAGGTGAAGCGGTGCGTGCCCTGGTCGGTCTCCGGGTCGGGGCTGTGCGGAGCGCGCAGCAGGGTCAGCCGGACGGTGGTTCCGGTACGTCCCGCGTGCACGGTGCGGGTCACGTCATGGCCGTACGTCGAGTCGTTGAGCACCGCGACGCCGTAGCCGGGCTCGGCGACCCGCAGCCAGCGGTGCGCGCAGATCTCGAAACGCGCCGCGTCCCAGCTGGTGTTGGTGTGCGTCGGGCGGAAGACATGGCCGAACTGGATCTCGGACGCGCTGCGGTCGGCGTGCACATCGACCGGGAAGGCCGCCTTGAGCACCTTCTCGGACTCGTGCCAGTCCACCTCGGTGACGAAGTCCAGCCGCGAGCTGCCGGCGCGCAGCCGGAGGTCCTGGCGTACCCGGGACGATCCGAAGGCCCGTACGGTGCGCACCACCGCGAGCAGCGGGCCGGTGGCGGTCGCCGCGACCGACTCGGCGGCCGTCAGATCGGTGCGCCGCCGGCGGTAGTGCCGGTCGATGTCCCAGGCGTCCCACTTGTTGGGGTGGTCGGGATGCAGCTGCAGCAGGTTGCCGCGGGTGCCGGGCGCCAGCACCTCGCGTCCGCCGGCCCGCAGATCGACGACGGAGGCCAGCAGCCCGTCCGCGTCGACGACGACCCGCAGCAGGCCGTTGTCGAGGACGTGCGTGCCACCGCTGACGGTGACCGTGACCGGGGTGTGCCCGGGGTCGGTACCGGCCAGCGGCGCGGAGCCGAGCGCGGGCACCCGGACGGCGACCGCCGCCCGGCCGTCCGCCAGCCGCTGGGCGCCGATGCCGTCCGGCAGCCCGGCGGCGTCGGCCTCGACCACCTCGTCCCGGCCGTACGGTGCGGCGTTGAGGACGGCGGGGGCGCCACCGCCCAGCGACCGGACGGCGGCGGTGGTGATCCCCGTCAGCTCCTCGCGCACCCGCTCGTAGGTGTCGCGGGCCTCGCGGTGCACCCAGGCGATCGAGCTGCCCGGCAGGATGTCGTGGAACTGGTGCAGCAGCACCGTCTTCCAGATCCGGTCCAGATCGTCGTACGGATAGCCGTACGACGGGTCGCGCAGCGCCGCGGTGGTGGCCCAGAGCTCGGCCTCCCGCAGCAGGTGTTCACTGCGCCGGTTGCCCTGCTTGGTCTTCGCCTGGGTGGTGTACGTGGCCCGGTGCAGCTCCAGGTACATCTCGCCGGACCAGACCGGCGCCTCGCGGGCGTACTCGCGTTCCGCCGCCGCGAAGAAGGCGGCCGGTTTCTCGATGTCGACCCGCGGTGAGCCCTCCAGCGACCGCAGCCTGCGGGCCTTCTCCATCATCTCCCGGGTCGGGCCGCCGCCGCCGTCACCCCAGCCGAACGGCACCAGGGAACGGGTGGCGCGGCCCTTCTCGGCGAAGTTCCGTACCGCGCGGGCGAGTTCGTGGCCTGCGAAGTGCGAGTTGTAGGTGTCGACGGGTGGGAAGTGGGTGAACACCCGCGTTCCGTCGATGCCTTCCCACCAGAACGTGTGGTGCGGCATCTTGTTGGACTGGTTCCACGACAGCTTCTGGGTGAGGAACCAGCGGACCCCGGCCAGCTCCGCCAGCTGCGGGAAGGCGGCGGTGTAGCCGAACGAGTCCGGCAGCCAGACCTCCTCGGTCTCCACTCCCAGCTCGTCGAGGAAGAACCGCTTGCCGTGCACGAGCTGGCGGGCCAGCGCCTCGCCGCCGGGCATGTTGGCGTCCGGCTCGACCCACATCGACCCGACGGGCGCCCAGGACCCGTCGCGCACGGCCCGCTGGATGCGCTGCCAGATGTGCGGCTGGTGCTCCTTGACCCAGGCGTACTGCTGGGCCTGCGAGCAGGCGAAGACCAGCTCGGGGTACTCCTGGGCGAGCGCGGTGACGTTGGCGAACGTCCGGGACGCCTTGCGGACGGTCTCGCGCAGTGGCCACAGCCAGGCCGAGTCGATATGGGCGTGCCCGGCGGCGGAGATCCGGTGGGCGCTGGCGTGCGCGGGCCGGGACAGCGCCTCGACCAGTTCGGCACGGGCGGCGGGCGCGGTGCCGCGCACATCGTGCAGGTCCAGGGCGTCCAGCATGTTCTCCAGCGCCCGCAGGATCTCGTGCCGGCGCGGTTCGTGCGGGGCCAGCTCGCCCATCAGCTCGGAGAGCACCTCGATGTCCAGCAGCAGATGCCAGACCTGCTCGTCGAGGACCGCCAGGTCGGCGGAGGCGAAACGGTACAGCGGCCGGTCCCCGGCGGTCAGCACGTCGCCGAGCAGGGTGGGGGCGAAGCCGTGCAGCACGGCCGGGTTGGCGGCCGCCTCCAGCAGCAGGTGCACCGGCTCGCCGCCCAGCGCCGAAGCGGTCACCGGGACATGGCGGTTCATCGGATGGATGCCCTTCACCGGCACCCCCGCCGCGTCGTGGACCAGTCCCTCGGCCTGGAACCCCGGTCCCTCGCCGGTGAACCCGGGGTCGATGACCACCTCGACGCGCTGCCCGACCCAGTTCTGCGGCACGGCGCCCTCCAGCCGGAACCAGCTGGTCGACCACGGAGTGCCCCATTCGGTGCCGGGCGCGAAGGGTTCGAAGACCCCCTGCAGCGCCTGTTCCACCGGGACCGGTTCACCCGCCACCTGCCACACGGACAGGGTCAGCGGCACCCGGGCGGCGTACTGGGCGGGCCTGATGAACTGGGTGACCGCCCGGTCCAGACGTCCTTCGACCAACTGCCGGTCGTCGTGCATCGCGGCTCCTGAGGGGGTTCGGGGGTCACCCCCCGGCGGAATCGGCTCATGCGAGGGGTTACCCGTTCCCCCCGCGTCCGCAACAAGGGTCCGTCCGGCCGGTGGTGGGCAGCACTGCCGTGCCCCCGGCGGAACCCGGGCCCATGACTGGATGGCCCTGCGGTGGGCATGCATCCCGACAGGATGTTCGACGGGGATGAGGGCGGCGGCCGGAGCGGAGCGATGGAGCGTCAGCCGAAGGAAGAATGCGGCCACGGACCACGAGGCACCGTCGAGGTGCGGGAACTGCGGCACGCCCTGCGCCACGCGGATCTCTCGGCGATAGCCGAGGCGCGCAGGCTGCTGCGCGAGCAGCTGCGGCACTGGGGTGTGCCGGGACTGGTCGACATCGCCGAACTGCTGGCCAGCGAACTGGTCACCAACGCGCTCCAGCACACGGACGAGGGAGCGGTGCTCACCGCGACGCTCTCCGGCGGGCCGGTGCACCGGCTGCGCGTCGAGGTGCACGACCACGCGGCCAGGCGCCCCCGGCTGCACACACCGGGCGAGAACGCCACGTCGGGCCGCGGGCTGCTGCTCGTGCAGGCGCTCGCCGATTCCTGGGGTGTGCGCTCACTGGGCACCGGGAAGATCGTCTGGTTCGAGCTGGCCGTCGACACCGCCTGACATGACGATGTGTCGCCCGAGGATCAGCCGAACTGCCGTTCCAGGTCCTGGAGTTTGCGCTCCAGTGAATCCAGCCGGGGGATCGTCAGCGTGTCGTCCTCGGCCGTGAGGTCGACGGTGAGCGGCGCTTCCGCCGGCACCGGTGACGCCGCCGGCAGTTCGGACCGCTCCGAGCGCTCCGGCTGGAAGGGGGGACGCGGGCGCACCGGCAGTTCGGCCGTCCCGGCGGTTATGACGGGCTCCGTGGTGCCGCCCTGACCTCCGCCGCCCGCGCCTCCGCCGGGCAGTTCCGGGCGACGGTCGCCCCGGTCCCGGCTCCAGCCGCGGTGCTGGCGGTTGAGCGCCCTGACCCGGGCCCGCTCCAGCCGGTCGTGGTCGCGGCGGCGGACGTCGTTCACTGCCTTCTGCTTGCGGTCCTCGCGGACCTCCTCCACCGCCTCGTCGAGCGAGCGCACGTTCTCCAGCAGCATCAGCGACCAGGCGCCGTAGGTCTCCAGCGGGGCGCGCATCCAGCGGACCATCCTGATCTGCGGCAGCGGACGCGGCACCAGGCCCTGTTCGCGCAGCGCGGCCCGGCGGGTCTGCTTGAGCGCCCGGTCGAACAGCACCGCCGCCGACAGGGACATCCCGGCGAAGAACTGCGGAGCGCCGGCGTGCTCGATACCGCGTGGCGCGTGCACCCAGTTGAACCA
Source organism: Streptomyces fildesensis (assembly GCF_016107395.1). Taxonomy (GTDB): domain Bacteria; phylum Actinomycetota; class Actinomycetes; order Streptomycetales; family Streptomycetaceae; genus Actinacidiphila; species Actinacidiphila fildesensis. The sequence continues at coordinate 24,156 of NZ_JAAIKO010000014.1, read as the reverse complement.
GGCCGCGGCGCCCGCGAACATCCACACCAGCATCCGGGAGCCGAGCGCCGCGTCGCCGTGGCTGGCCTCGCGCACCGCGAGCACCGAGCAGAACATCGCCGCGCCGTCGAGGCCGAACGGGACCAGGTACTCCCAGCCGCCGTCGAGGTTCAGGTTCTGCCGGCCGAAGCCGACCAGTCCGTGGAAGGAGAGCGCCGCGGCGACCGCCGCACAGCAGAAGAGCAGGACGTACGACGCGCTTCCGTAGACCGCTTCCTTGCGGCGCCGGCGTTCCTCGCTGCGCTCCCATGAATCGCTGCCGGGTACGTTCTCGTCGCCGCCGCGCGCACGGCGGTTGCGGAGCGCGACCGCCGAGGCCGCGAGGACCGCCAGGCCCACGGCCCCCGAGAGCGTCCAGTCCAGCGATATGTCGGTAAGTCTCATGTGCGATTCCTAGCGTCGCTTCCGTCGCGCTCGGGCCGCGGGACGGCTTACGGGCGCCATCTTGGCGAACGGCGCACGGACGTGAAGAGGTTTCGCCGGAATAACACGCCTATGGATGGAAAGGTCGAACAGGTCAGCTTGCGACGGCCAGACGTTCGATCCGATCGGCGTCACACGTACGCGGGCAGGTGCCGCAGGTCTCCGTGGGGCGCACCGTGTAGAACAGGCAGCAGGTGACCCGGTCCCGGGTGCCGGACGGCACGCGGTCCGGCAGCGGCCGGGGTGCGCGCAGTTCGCGGAAGCCCGCGCCGCCGGTGTACGGGGCGCTGGTGCCCGGCAGCAGGGCCGTCAGCTCGGACATCGCCCGCTCGCCCTCGCCGAGCAGCTGCCCGACCCGCCACAGTCCCTCGGTGACCTCGTCGGTCGCCATGCCCCACAGGGCGCGCCGGCCGCGCCGCAGCCGGGGCTGGAAGCCGTCCAGCAGCGGCCCGAGGTGCTCGGCGAGCGCGGAGCGCAGTTCCAAACGCAGCGCCTCCTCGGAGTGCACGACGCGGGCTCCGGGGAGAACGGCGGCCGGGTCGTCCGGCAGGCAGCTGAAGTCGTGGGTGCGGACGGTCAGCCGGCCCTGGGTGCGGTGGAACGACACATCTGACACCGGCAGCCACGGGACCCTGCGGTGCAGGAACCAGGGGACGGTGAAGAGCAGACAGGCCGGCCAGGCGTAGCGGTGCAGGCCGAAGCCGGCGATCACATCGGGGCGGGCGCGCTTCCCGTGGTCGCGCAGCACCTGCTGCTCGTCCCAGACCAGGAAGGCGTCCAGGGCCGCTCCGCCCGCCGCCAGCTCGTCGGCGCGCACCCAGCCGTCCCCGCTGCGGGGCGCTTCCTCGGTCACGCGCAGCGAGGGATACGCCCCGGTCAGGCGTGCGTAGGCGGGCGCGGTGACAGGCATGGCGAGCATGGCGGACCGTCCAGAAAGGGTTCCAAGGGAGGTAAGGCTTACCTTATCCGATGGGGTGGGGGTTTAACCTAACGGCACTACGCCACACGAGTGGTGCCGTCCAAGAGGGAAGGACCCGGTGAACGACACCGCCGCCGCGCGCCCTGCGGGAACCCCGTCCGTCCCGCCGCCCCGCCGTCCCGGGCAGGTCCGCGGAACTCACCCGCATGCCGCGGCATGCGCCGGGCCGGCCGATGACACCGTCCCCGCCGAGCGGCGGCTGCCCGAGCGGTACTCGGTGCGCGACCAGGTGCTGAACGCGCTGCGCAGCGCCCTGGTCAGCGGTGAACTGCGGCCCGGCGCCGTCTACTCGGCGCCCTCGCTCGCCGAGCGCTACGGCGTGTCGGCCACACCGGTCCGCGAGGCGATGCAGCTGCTCGCCCGGGAGGGCGCCGTCGAGGCCATGCCCAACCGGGGATTCCGGGTCGCCGAACGCAGTGCGCACGACCTCGCGGAACTGGCGGAGGTCCGGGCCCTCATCGAGGTGCCCGTCGTCCTCGGCCTCGCCCGCACCATCGCCCCCGAACGGTGGGAGGCGCTGCGCCCGCTCGCCGCCGCCACCGTCGCCGCGGCCGCACGCGGCGACCGGGCCGCCTACGCGGACTCCGACCGGCTCTTCCACCGCGCGATGCTCGAACTCTCCGGCAACCACCAACTGGTCGCCGTCGCGGACGAGCTGCACCGGCGCTCCCAGTGGCCGGTGTCCGGACCGTCCCGCACTCCGTCGCGCCCGGCGGAACTGCTCGCCGACGCGACGGAACATGCCGTGCTGCTGGAAGCGCTGGTGGCCGGAGACGTGGTCACGGTCGAATCGCTCGTCCGCGAACACTTCTCCGGCTCCGCCTGGGGTTAACGGGCCGGCCGGTCCCGCCGGATCAGCCGGACTGCGGATCAGCCGGACTCCGGACCAGCCGGTCCCCGGATCAGGCGCTTTCCGCCGGGTGGGGGAGCCAGACCGGGATTCCGCCCAGCAGGGCGTGCAGGCGGGCGGCCTCGGCCCGCAGCGCCGTCGCTGCGGGTTCCGGCTCCACCTCGGCGAGGGCGAGCATGGCCGGGGCCGTGCCCACGAGATAGCCGATGTCCACGCGGATGCGGAGCGACTCGGTGAAGCCCCGGTGCGCCTCGGCGAGATCGCCGTCGGCGGCGGCGAGTCCGGCCAGATGGCGCCAGGTGAACGAGGTCAGCAGCGCGTCGCCGTGGGCGACGGCGCCCGCGTGGGCGCGCCGGTAGGCGGCGCGGGCGGCGGTGGGGTTCTGGGCGACGTTCTCGGCGAACAGACCACGGCGGAAGTCGAGCAGCGGCCTTCCCGGCGACACCTGGCTCAGCAGCGCCGCGCTGCGGCCGAACGCGGCCCGGGCCTCGTCGGCGCGGTCACGGACGGAGAAGAGCGTGGCGGCGTAGGCGAGATGGCCGCGCTCGCACGCGGCGGCGCCCCGCTCCTCGTCACTCCCGGCCAGCGCCTCGGCGGAGCGCAGCGCGTCCTCCGCCTCGGACCAGCCGTCGAGGGTGAACATGCAGCCCTCGACGAGCAGGGCGGCCCGGCGCAGCGCCGTATCCGGGCTGTCGGCGCAGTACGGGGCGAGTATCGCCGCCGCCTCCGCCCAGCAGCCGCGGGCCCTGAGGCGCCACACATCGGGCGTGCCCACCACAGATTCCGGCATGGCGGTATCCGCCACAACCTACCCCCCAAGCGCATCGTCGAGCCAAGTGGTCGAAGTCCAGCATGCCGCAGGGGCCCGCGCCAAGAGGGCGGTGATCAATTGCTCCTGATCCGAGTGATCGAGGGTCCGCCGGGACGGCGTCAGCTCATGCGGAGCGCGAGGAAGAAGTCCAACTTGTCTTCCAGACGCGCGAGATCACGCCCGGTCAGTTGCTCGATCCGGCCGATACGGTACCGCAGAGTGTTCACGTGCAGATGCAGCCGGGTCGCGCAGCGGGTCCAGGAGCCGTCGCACTCCAGGAACGCCTCCAGGGTCGGGATGAGCTCGGCGCGGTGCCGCCGGTCGTAGGCGCGCAGCGGGTCGAGCAGCCGTGCGGTGAAGGCGCGGCGGACGTCGTCCGGCACGAAGGGCAGCAGCAGGACGTGCGAGGCGAGCTCCTCGTGCCCCGCCACGCAGACCCGCCCGGGGCGGGCGGCGGCGACCCGGCGGGCGTGCCGGGCCTCCTCCAGGGCACCGCGCAGTCCCTCGGCGGAGTGCACGGTGGCGCTGACGCCGATGGTGAGCCGTCCGTCGTCGGCCAGACCCCTGCTGAGCGGGCCCCGCAGGGTGTCGAGCAGGCCGTCGGCGCGCCAGTCGTCGGTGAAGCCGCCGTCGGACGGGTCGGCGGGCGGCAGCGGTACGAGGGCCATCGCCTCGTCGCCCGCGTGCGCCACCGCGATGCGGTCGGTGGGGTCGGGGCCGATGGCGGCCGGGTCGACCAGCGCCTCCTCCAGCAGCATCTGGGCGGCCGGCCCCGCGGGCACCTCGCCGCCCGCCCAGTCGACCCGGGCGACGACGACCTGCCAGTGCGGCGCGGCGCTGAGCCCGGGGACCAGGACGGGGGCGGCGACCCGCAGCCGGGCGGCGATCTCGGCCGGCGGCGAGCCGGCCTGGACCAGTTCCAGCACCTCGTGGGCGAGCCGGCGGCGCACGGTGCGCGCGGCGTCGTGGCGGTCCCGCTCGACGGCGATCAGCTGGGTGACGCCCTGCAGCAGGTCGAGCCGCTCCGCGGGCCAGTCCCCGGCGTCGGCGTCGACGGCGAGGAACCAGTCGGAGAGCAGGGTGGCCCGGACATCGGCCACGGGGGTGGTGCCGCCGGTGCGGATCGGGAAGAGCGAGTACGTGTTGGTGGTGCCGCCGGACGCGATCGACGTGCGGTGCGGGGAGGGCCGGGCGGTGCGCATGGCGGCCAGATGGGCGCCGGCGAGCTCGGCACGCACCGCGGTGGGCAGCGGATGCTCCGAACCGGCGATCTGCCGTCCGGTGGCGGACAACACCCAGGCGCGCAGGTCCAGGTCGGTGCCGAGCAGATCCAGCACGGCGTCGGGGCCGCCGCCCGCGGGGCCCGACGACATCAGCCGCCGGTGCCGGTCCACGACCGCGGCCAGATCGCCGGCCCGCTCCGTGGAGACCTGCCGGACGACGTGCTCGGTGATCGAGGCGAAGGCGACGTTCTCGTCCACGGCGAACAGCGGCAGCCGGTGGCGGAAGCAGGCCGCCACCAGATCGTCGGGGATGGAGCCCAGCTCGGCCTCGCCCGCCGCGAGTCCCGCTACACCGGCCGAGGCGAGGATTCGTACGAATCGCTCGGAGTCCTCCGCTTCGTGCCGCCAGGCGAGTCCTGTGAGCACCAGCTCACCGCCCGTGAGATAACGGCTCGGATCGCGAAGATCCGTGGTCATCACGCCACGGACCGTGCGGTCCAGCTCGTCCTCACCACCGAGCAGGCGCAGGCCCAGAACCTCGGTGTCCAGCAGTGCGCGCAGCCGCATCGTTGTCGCCTTGTCTCGAACGCTTGCCTGGTCAAAGCCCTACCAGGGTGGCGCCTGGTTCGTTCCATTGGTGTTGCCGGTCCGATGCCGCGAGGTTTCGGACGGCGCCCTTTCATAGGAATCTACAAGACATGAGTACTGGCCAGCCAAGTCCTTCATGTTTTCAGTGACTGCACCCGGAAGGGTGGTGGGCCGTGTACTGGGCCCCACGCAGCGTTAACAACACGTGAACAGCCCCGCTCGAGATTCGAGAAGAGAACCCCCATGGACTTCCTGCGCCCCGCAAGCTGGGAGGAGGCGCTCGCCGCAAAGGCCGAGCACCCCACAGCTGTGCCCATCGCGGGCGGCACCGACGTGATGGTCGAGATCAATTTCGACCACCGCCGGCCCGACGTGATGCTGGACCTGAACCGGATCGGTGAGCTGCAGGAGTGGGAGGTGACCGAGGAGACCGTCCGCCTGGGTGCCTCGGTCCCGTACACCCGGATCATGGAGCACCTGCGCACCGAGCTGCCCGGTCTGGCGCTCGCCGCCCACACCGTCGGCTCCCCGCAGATCCGCAACCGCGGCAGCGTCGGCGGCAACCTCGGTGCCGCCTCCCCGGCCGGCGACTCGCACCCGGCCCTGCTGGCCGCGGGCGCCGAGGTCGAGGCCGTCTCCGTCCGCGGTACCCGGCTGATCCCGGTCGAGGAGTTCTACACCGGCGTGAAGCGGAACTCGCTCGCCGCCGATGAACTGATCCGCGCCGTGCACATCAAGAAGGCCGACGGGCCGCAGCAGTTCTCCAAGGTCGGCACCCGCAACGCGATGGTCATCGCGGTCTGCGCGTTCGGCCTGGCGCTGCACCCCGAGACGAGGACGGTCAAGACCGGCATCGGCTCGGCCGCTCCCACCCCGCTCCGCGCCCGCGTCGCCGAGGACTTCCTCACCGCCGCGCTCGAAGAGGGCGGTTTCTGGGAGAACGGCAAGATCATCCCGCCGGCCGTGGCGCGGCAGTTCGCGGAGCTGGTCTCCGGGGCCGCCAACCCCATCGACGACGTACGCGGCACCGCCTCGTACCGCCGTCACGCGCTGGGCGTCATGGCCCGCCGCACGCTCGGCTGGACCTGGGACGAGTACCGTGGGAACGAGAGGACGCAGTCATGCGCGTGACCTTCAATGTCAACGGCCGCCCGCAGGAGGCCGACGACGTCTGGGAAGGCGAGAGCCTTCTCTACGTCCTCCGCGAGCGCATGGGACTCCCGGGCTCGAAGAACGCCTGTGAGCAGGGCGAGTGCGGCTCCTGCACGGTCCGCCTCGACGGTGTTCCGGTGTGTGCGTGCCTGGTGGCCGCCGCTCAGGTCCAGGACCGCGACGTCGTGACCGTGGAGGGCCTGGCGGACTACGCCAAGGACCGCGCGGCCGGCCGCTGCGGTACCGGCGCCTGCGGCACCCCCCTCGGCGAGGCCCAGAAGTGGGCCGCCAAGCCGGCCGACGGGCAGACCGGTGAGAGCACCGAGGCCGGGGACCTGTCCCCGATCCAGGAAGCGTTCATCGACGCCGGCGCCGTGCAGTGCGGTTTCTGCACCCCCGGCCTCCTCGTCGCGGCCGACGAGCTGCTGGAGCGCAACCCGTCCCCGTCCGACCAGGACATCCGCGAGGCCCTCTCGGGCAACCTGTGCCGCTGCACCGGCTACGAGAAGATCCTCGACGCGGTCCGCCTCGCGGCAGCGCGCGGCGCGTCCGTCACAGCCGGAGAGGGCGTCTGATCATGGGCGTTACCCGCAATCCCACGAACATCACCCAGGGCAGCAAGACCAAGGGCGGCCTCGGCGAGTCCACGCTGCGCCCGGACGGCACCCTGAAGGTCACCGGTGAGTTCGCGTACTCCTCGGACATGTGGCACGAGGACATGCTGTGGGGCTTCACGCTCCGCAGCCCGCACGCCCACGCCAAGATCCTCTCGATCGACACCGGCGAGGCGCTCGCCACCTCCGGCGTCTACGCCGTCATGACCCATGACGACCTGCCCGCCTTCACCAAGTACGGGCTGGAGTACAAGGACACCCCGGTCCTGGCCGACGGCGTCGTGCGCTACCACGGTGAGCCGATCGCCATCATCGCCGCCGACCACCCGGAGACCGCCCGCCGCGCGGCCGCCAAGATCAAGGTCGAGTTCGAGCTGCTGCCGCTGGTCATCGACGAGGAGACGGCGCTCGCGGACGGCGCGCCGATCCTGCACCCGAACCGCGACGACCACCACGCGGACCACGTCACGCACCCGAACATCGTGCACCGCCAGCCGATCATCCGCGGCGACGCGAACGAGGCGGCCAAACGCGCCGACATCGTCATCAGCGGTGAGTACGAGGTCGGCATGCAGGACCAGGCCTTCCTCGGCCCGGAGTCCGGCCTGGCCGTGCCCGCCGAGGACGGCGGCGTCGACCTGTACATCGCCACCCAGTGGCTGCACTCGGACCTCGGCCAGCTCAGCCCGGTCCTCGGTCTGCCCGAGGACAAGATCCGTATGACGCTGTCCGGCGTCGGCGGTGCGTTCGGCGGCCGCGAGGACCTGTCGATGCAGGCCCACGCGTGCCTGCTGGCGCTCCGCACCGGCAAGCCGGTCAAGATCGTCTACAACCGCTTCGAGTCCTTCTTCGGCCATGTGCACCGCCACCCGGCGAAGCTCTGGTACGAGCACGGCGTCACCAGCGAAGGCAAGATCACGCACATGAAGTGCCGGATCGTGCTGGACGGCGGCGCCTACGCATCGGCCTCCCCGGCCGTCGTCGGCAACGCCTCCTCGCTGGCGGTCGGCCCGTACGTGATCGACGACGTCGAGATCGAGGCCGTCGCGCTCTACACCAACAACCCGCCCTGCGGCGCGATGCGCGGTTTCGGCGCCGTCCAGGCGTGCTTCGCCTACGAGGCGCAGATGGACAAGCTCGCCGCCGCGCTCGGCATGGACGCGGTCGAGTTCCGCCAGCTCAACGCGATGAGCCAGGGCACGATCATGCCGACCGGCCAGAAGGTCGACTCCCCGGCCCCGGTCGCCGAACTGCTGCGCCGCGTCAAGGCGCTGCCGATGCCGCCCGAGCAGCAGTGGCTGGCCGGTGACGCGGAAGGCCGGTCCATCGACATCCGTGACCTGCCCGGCGCCCTGTCGAACACCACCCACGGCGAGGGTGTCGTGCGCGGGGTCGGCTACGCGGTCGGCATCAAGAACGTCGGCTTCTCCGAGGGCTTCGACGACTACTCCACCGCGCGCGTGCGGCTGGAGGTCATCAACGGCGAACCGGTCGCCATGGTGCACACCGCGATGGCCGAGGTCGGCCAGGGCGGCGTCACCGTGCACGCCCAGATCGCCCGCACCGAGCTGGGCGTCACGCAGGTGACGATCCACCCCGCCGACACACAGGTCGGCTCCGCCGGCTCCACGTCCGCCTCCCGGCAGACGTACGTGACCGGTGGCGCGGTGAAGAACTCCTGCGAGGCCGTCCGCGAGAAGGTCCTGGAACTCGGCCGCGCGAAGTTCGGCACCTACCACCCCGCGTGGGCCACCGCCGAACTCCTCCTCGAGGGCGGCAAGGTCGTCACCGACGGCGGCGAGGTGCTCGCCGATCTGGTGGACGTCATCGAGGGCGAGACCATCGACCTCGAGCTGGAGTGGCGGCACCGCCCGACCCAGGCGTTCGACCTGGTCACCGGGCAGGGCGACGGCCACGTCCAGTACTCGTTCTGCGCCCACCGCGCGGTCGTCGAGGTCGACACCGAACTGGGCCTGGTCAAGGTCATCGAGCTGGCCGCGGCCCAGGACGTCGGCAAGGCGCTCAACCCGCTGTCGGTCGTCGGCCAGATCCAGGGCGGCACCACCCAGGGCCTCGGCCTGGCCGTCATGGAAGAGATCATCGTCGACAAGAACGCGAAGGTACGGAACCCGTCCTTCACCGACTACCTGATCCCCACCATCCTCGACACGCCGACCATCCCGGTCGACGTGCTGGAACTCGCGGACGAGCACGCCCCGTACGGGCTCCGCGGCATCGGTGAGGCCCCGACGCTCTCCTCCACGCCCGCCGTCGTCGCCGCCATCCGCGCCGCGACCGGCCTGGCACTCAAGCGCGTACCGGTCAGGCCCGAACACCTCACCGGCACGTGACGACCTCCGGACGGGGTGGGGGAATGACGATCCCCGCCCCGTCCGGGGCCACCCAGGCGCCACCACTCGGCCTCCGTGGCAACGGCATCCGACCGGACCGGCCGCACCCGCGGCCGCCGGACGGACACCGTCCCGGCCCCTGCCCGGCTTCCGCCGCGCGCACCGGCCAAACCGTTTCATCCCGTTCGCCTCGGGCCGTCCCCCGGGTCGTGCAGCCATAGCAGCATCCCAAAATCCGCACACCATGTGCGGGTGTCCCATTGAACCTTGGGAGTCGGCACCATGACCCAAACCCCTGTAGAGCTGAAGACCACGGCGGAGGACGCGGGCGCGGGCTCGCGCCCGCCGGCCGGACGGTCCTGGCTCGACCGGTACTTCCACATCTCCGAGAGAGAGTCGACGATTCCCCGCGAGGTCCGCGGCGGCATCACGACCTTCATGGCGATGTGCTACATCCTGCTGCTCAACCCGCTCCTGCTGTCCGGCCCGGACGCCAGCGGTCACAAGCTCAGCCATGCGGGACTGATCACCGCGACGGCCCTCGCCGCGGCGGTCTCCACCCTGCTGATGGGATTCCTCGGCAAGGTACCGCTCGCACTCGCCGCGGGACTGAGCGTCTCCGGCGTGCTGGCCACCCAGGTGGCCCCCAACATGACCTGGCCGCAGGCCATGGGCATGTGTGTGATCTACGGCGCCATCATCGTGCTGCTGGTGGTCACCGGGCTCCGCGAGATCGTCATGAACGCGATACCGCTGGCCCTGAAGCACGGCATCACCATCGGCATCGGGATGTTCATCGCCCTCATCGGCCTGGTGAACGCCGGATTCGTCGGCAAGGGTGACGCGAAGGGCACCGCCCCGGTCGCCCTGGGCGTCGGCGGACAGCTCTCCGGCTGGCCGGTCCTGCTCTTCTGCGTCACGCTGCTCCTGATCTTCATGCTGCAGGCCCGCAACATCCCCGGCGCGATCCTGATCGGCATCGTCGTCGGCACGATCCTCTCGGTCGTGGTCAACTCCGTCGGCGGCCTGACCGACAAGGACTGGGGCGGTGCGGCCCCGAAGCTGAACGGCAGCGCGGTCTCCATGCCCGACTTCGGGCTCTTCGGACACGTCGAGTTCGGCGGCTGGGGATCCATCGGCGGTATGACCGTCGGCGTCATCGTCTTCACCCTGGTGCTGGCCGGCTTCTTCGACGCGATGGCCACCATCATCGGCGTCGGCACCGAGGCCAAGCTCGCCGACGAGCAGGGCCGGATGCCCGGCCTCAGCAAGGCACTGTTCATCGACGGTGCGGGTGGTGCGATCGGCGGCGTCGCAGGTGCCTCCGGCCAGACGGTCTTCATCGAGTCGGCCACCGGAGTCGGCGAGGGCGCCCGTACGGGTCTGTCCAGCGTCGTCACCGGTCTGCTCTTCGCGGCCGGCCTGTTCTTCACCCCGCTGGCCCAGATCGTCCCGGGCCAGGTCGCGGCGGCGGCGCTGGTCGTCATCGGCGCGATGATGATGAGCAACGCCCGGCACGTCGACTGGTCGGACCGCTCGGTCTCGGTCCCGGTCTTCCTGACCGTGGTCCTCATGCCCTTCACGTACTCCATCACCGCAGGTGTCGCCGCGGGCGTCATCTCCTACACCGCCATCAAGGCGGCGCAGGGCAAGTGGCGTGAGCCCGGCATCTTCATGTGGGTGCTCACGGCGGTGTTCTTCGTCTTCTTCGCTCTCCACCCCATCGAGAGCTGGCTCGGCGTCAAGTAGAGGAGCTGTTCACCATGCTGGACATCGCTGACGAGCTGCACCGCTGGTGCCGCCAGGGGCGTCCGTTCGCCGTCGCGACCGTGGTCGCGGTGGGCGGAAGTGCGCCCCGGCAGCCCGGTGCCGCGCTCGCCGTCGATTCCGACGGCACCGCGATCGGCAGCGTGTCCGGAGGGTGCGTCGAAGGAGCTGTCTACGAGCTCTGCAAGGAAGCGCTGGAGTCAGGGGACTCGGCGGAGCCCGTGCTCCAGCGCTTCGGATACTCGGACGACGATGCGTTCGCCGTGGGACTCACCTGCGGCGGCGTCATAGACATCTTCGTCCAGCGAGTGGACCCCGGCGTGCGGCCGGAGTTCACGGCGGCCCTGGCCGCCGCCGCAGCGGGAGAGACGGCCGCGGTGGCCAGGATCGTCGAGGGACCGGCCGGGCTGCTCGGCCGGGCCCTGGCCCTGCGGGCCGACGGACGGTACGAGGGCAGCCTCGGCGACCCCGAGCGGGACCGCACGGCGGCGGCCGAGGCCCACGCCCTGCTGGAAGCGGGCCGGACCGGCACCATCGGGATCGGCGCGGACGGCAGCCGCTGCGGCGAACCGCTCACGCTGCTCGTCGAGTCCAGCGTGCCGGCGCCCCGCATGATCGTCTTCGGCGCGATCGACTTCGCCGGCGCCGTCGTCAAGGTCGGCAAGTTCCTCGGCTACGAGGTGACGCTCTGCGACGCGCGCCCCGTCTTCGCCACCCGCGCGCGCTTCCCGGAGGCCGACGAGGTCATCGTCGACTGGCCGCACCGCTACCTCGACGAGACCACCGCCGCGGGACGCGTCGACGGCCGCACGGTCATCTGCGTACTGACCCACGACGCCAAGTTCGACGTACCGCTGCTGGAGCGGGCCCTGAAGCTTCCCATCGCCTTCGTCGGCGCCATGGGCTCACGCCGCACCCACCTGGACCGCCTCGAGCGGCTGCGGGAGGTCGGCGTCACCGAACTCGAACTGGCCAGGCTGCGCTCGCCGATCGGCCTCGACCTCGGCGCGCGGACGCCTGAGGAGACCGCGCTGTCCATCGCCGCGGAGATCGTCGCCCACCGGCGCGGCGGCAGCGGCGTACCGCTGACGGGCGCGCACACGCCGATCCACCACGAGGCCGAACCCCCGATAGCCCGGCGGGTCGGCTCCTCCGCGGCATAGCTCCTGCTCGTGTCGTCGTTGAGGACCGGAACCGTCCGCAAGGCGTCGTAGCGTAGGCGGTATGCCGACGACGACTCTGGACCGCCGTACGCTCAACCGCGCTCTGCTGGAGCGCCAACTCCTCCTGGAGCGGGCGAAGGTGCCCGCGATCGAGGTGATCGAGCGGCTGCTCGGCATGCAGTCCCAGGCGTCCAACGCCCCGTACATCGGCCTGTGGACCCGGCTGCGGGACTTCTCCTTCGACGAGCTGGCGCAGCTGATGAAGGACCGTGGCGCGGTGCGGCTGACGCTCATGCGCGGCACCGTGCACCTGGTGAGCGCGGCGGACGCGCTGCTCCTGCGGCCCCTGCTGCAGCCGGTGTTCGACCGGATGGTCAGGAGCGCGGCCTGGGGAGGCGCGGCGCTGCGCGACGTGGACCGCGACGAGCTGGTGGCCGCCGGCCGCGAACTCCTCGCCGAGCGCCCGCGCAACCCCCGTGAGCTGCGCGAGCTGCTCGCCGTCCGCTGGCCCGGCGTCGAGCCCGACGCGCTGGAGAAGGCGCTGCGTCTGTGGGCCCCGCTGGTGCAGCTGCCGCCGCGCGGGCTGTGGGGAGAGAGCGGGCAGCCCACCTACGCCACCGTCGAGGAGTATCTCGGCGCGCCGCTCGCCGACCCCGACCCCGGGCCCGTCGTCGAGCGCTACCTGGCGGCGTTCGGTCCCGCGACCGTCGCCGACATCCAGAAGTGGTCGGGACTGACCGGGCTGCGCTCGGTCGTGGCGGGCTTGGACCTTCGTCCATACCGTGACGAGGACGGCCGGGAGCTCCACGATCTGCCCGGCGCGGTGCTCCCCGACCCGGACGTCCCCGTACCGGCCCGCTTCGTCGCCGACTTCGACAACCTGCTGCTGTCGCACGCCGACCGGACCCGGATCCTCGCCGACGAGTACCGGAAGCGGGTGATGACGGTCAACGGCATCATCCGCGGCACGATCCTGGTCGACGGCTTCGTCGGCGGCACCTGGCGGTTCGATCGTACGAAGGCCGGCGCCGTGGTGAGCGTCACGCCCTTCGTACGGCTGACGGCCGGCGACCGCGACGCCCTCATGGCGGAGGGCGCGCGGCTGCTGGCCGTCAGCGATCCGTCGGCGGAGACCCACGAGGTCCGGATCGAACCCGCGGGCTGACGGTGCCGCCGCTCCGGCGGGTTCAGCCCGCCGGGACGGTGTCCACCTGGGTGACATGGGCCGCCCGGTAGGCGGCCACCTGGGCCTGCACCTGGGCCGGACTCAGCACCTGGTCCTTGGCGAAGTACACGTAGTCGACCTTCTGGTTGTACGAGCGCGGCGTGCTGCCGGTCTGTCCCGCGAGGTCGATGAGCCAGTGGTTGAAGTCGATGAACATCGGCGTCTCCGGCAGATACGGCTCGCCGTGCGTCCCGAACAGCTGCCCGTCGATGTAGTACTTGATGTTCGTGTTGTCGACGGTGACGATCAGGTCGTGCCAGCCGTCGTAGCTCTGCCGGCTCTCGGTGTGGGTGTTGACCGCGTTCCAGGGGTCGTTCTGGTAGGTCTCCCAGGACGTGGTGTACATGATGTTGCCGGTCTCGCCCCAGCCGCCGTTGGGCAGGTACTCGAAGTCCAGCTCCCCGTAGTCGGGGTCCATGTCGTGCGCGAGCGGTGTGAAGGCGAAGAACGTCTGGTTGACGTGGTCCCCGTCCGGGCCGGTGGCGGGGGTGTCGTTGAACTTCACGCGGGCCGCGTACGTCCCGTTGCGGAACTTGCGCGCGGTGGTCTGGATCTCGGTCTCCTTGGTGCCGGCGGCCGTTCCGTCGGTGGTGAGCTTGAGGTTCATGATGCTGTTGCCGTTCTCCGGCGCGAAGGTGACGTCCTGCGGCGACCAGGTGGCCCCCGGGACACCGGGCCCGCCCTGCCCCGACTTCACGGTCCAGCCGTGCTGCTGCACCAGCGGGTCGCTGCTGCTGGTGTAGTTGAAGTCGTCGAAGAGCGCCGGGCCGTTCTGGTTCGGCGGTGTGGTGGGGGGCGTCGTCGGCGGGTCGGTCGGCGGCTGCGTGGGGTCGTTGCCGTCGGGCGCGGTGCCCCACAGAACCGTCCCGCCGCGCTGCACGGTGACCTTCGACCAGTTGGCGTACGACGTCTGGGCGCCGTTGAACGAGTAGTCGTCGCTCTGCCGGAGCGTCGCCCAGGTGGACCGGTAGAACCGCAGCTGCATGTCGCTGGTGTCGGCGCCGGGCGTGAGCGAGCCGGCGCCCGAAGTGAAGCCGATCTCCAGATAGCGGTCGGCGGTGGCGGTGGGGTGCGCCAGGGTGCCGAACGTGCCGGTGATGTTGGCACAGCCGCGCACCGCCCAGGAACAGGCGAAGCGGTACGAGGAGTCGGCGGTGTCGGCCTTGAAGTAGTAGCGCACCGTCACACCGCTGAGCGGCACGGTCGTGCTGCCGGTGTTGGTGACCTTCAGCCACGGTTCCGACTGGTCGGCGGTGGCCCCGGTCGCGCTGGTGCGGTACTGCGCGCTGAGCGAGTCCTGGGCGGCCGAGGCGGGCATGGCCGTCAGCGCGGCGCAGGCCAGCCCGGCGGAGGTGCACAGGGCCATCGCCGTACGCACGCGGACGGGTATACGTGATCTTGCGGACACGGTGAATCCCTTTCCAGGTGGGGGTGTCGCAGGGGGAAGTGCTGGAAGGAACTACTGCTGGTGCGACTGCGGGTGGTGCGCGGTGGAACATCTGTGGGGGAGGCGCACGGCGGTGCCGGGACGGGTGTCAGCGTGGGTGCCGAGCGCCGCGAGCCGGGCCTCGTGGTGGCGCATGGCGGGGAGGAAGTCGGTGGTCCAGTCGCTGCGGGGGTTCCACGCGCTGTCGGCGAGGGCCGACAGCCGGGGGAAGGCGAGGTACTCGACCTGCGCGGGCGTGGCGGCGAACTCCGTCCACAACTGCCCCTGCGTGCCCAGCACCCGGGCGGCCGCCGCCGGCTCCCAGTCCTGCGGCGCGGGATCGTTGCCGTGCACGGCCCGCAGATCGACGACGGCGCCGGCCTGCCCGAAGGGCTCGCCCGGCCGGTCGGTCTGCGGGTAGTCGAGATACGTGGAGCGGTACGGCGCCATCACGACGTCATGGCCCCGCCGGGCGGCGGCCAGCCCGTGGCCCGAGTCCCGCCACGGCATGACGGTGAACTCCGGCGGCAGCACTCCGCCGTCCTCCGCCCAGCACACCGGCTTGCGGCCCTCGCGCAGCAGGAAGTCGCCGATCCGCCCGAGGAACCAGCCGTGCAGCGCCTTCGGCCCCGCCAGCCGCTCGGCCACGGCCCGCTGCCGCGCCCGTGGGCTGTCCTCCCATTCGACGGTGGGGCACTCGTCGCCGCCGATGTGGATGTACGGGGACGGGAAGACGTCCAGGACCTCGCCGAGCACCGCGCGGCAGAACTCCAGCACCTCGTCGTGCACGCCCAGGACGTTCTCGCACACCCCCCACTCGGTCCACACGTCCAGCTGCCGGCCGGGGACGTTCCCCAGGTGCGGATAGGCGGCGAGCGCCGCCCGGGCGTGACCCGGCATCTCGATCTCGGGGACGACGGTCACCCCCCGCTCGGCCGCGTAGCCGACGAGCGTGCGCAGCTGGGCGGCGGTGTAGACACCGCCGTGCGGAGTGTCGTCGTAGCTGGCGCTGCCGGCCCGGCCGGTCATGCTGCGGGCCCGGTGGCCGCCGGTCTCGGTCAGCAGCGGATACCCGGGTACCGGCATCCGCCAGCCCTGGTCGTCGGTGAGGTGCAGATGCAGGACGTTGAGCTTGTGGAAGGCGAGCAGGTCCACGAAACGCCGCAGGAACGACACCGGCTGGAAGTGCCGGGCGACGTCGAGCATCGCCCCGCGCCAGGGGTACCGCGGCACATCGGTGGCCTGGACGCACGGCAGCCGCCACGGCACCCCGGTGACCGGCACCGCCGACAGCGCCTCGGGCGGCAGCAGTTGGCGGATCGTCTGAACGCCGTTCAGCAGCCCGGCCGGCTGCGCCGCCCGCAGCAGGATCGCGTCCGGGCCGACGGTCAGCCCGTAGCCCTCCGCGCCCAGCCCGCCGAGCTGCGGGTCCAGGGCGAGGATGACGTTGCCGTCGGGGGAGGAGCGGAGCGGGAGCCCGGTGGCGGGGCCCAGCAGGGTGCGCAGCAGCCGGGCGGCGCCCTCCGCGCCCTCGGTGACCCGGACGGTGGTGTCGGTGGTGAAGGTGAAGTGGCCCGGGATACGGACCAGATGACTGGGGTGGGGAATGATCACAGCTCGGCCTCCAGGCCCGGACGGACATCGGGGCAGCTCTCGCACGGCGTCTCCCGCATGACGCGTCACCCCTTGACCGCACCGGCGGTCATCCCGGAGGTGACCCGGTTCTGCAGGGCGAGGAAGACCACGAGGACGGGGAGCATGAAGAGTGAGGAGGCGGCCATCGTGGCGCCCCAGTCGGTGCCGAAGACGTTGCTGAACGAGGAGAGCCACACCGGCAGCGTCCTGGCATCCTGGTTCTTGATGATCAGCGTGTTGGCGAACGCGAACTCGTTCCAGGCCGTGATGAACCCGAACAGCGAGGTGGACAGCAGCCCGGGGGCGAGCAGCGGGAACGTCACCCGGCGGAACGCCTGCGGCCGGGTGCAGCCGTCCACCTGGGCCGCCTCCTCCAGCTCCACCGGTATCGCGGCGAGGAACCCGCGCAGCGTCACGATGGTGAACGGCAGCGTGGTCATGAAGTAGACCAGGGTGAGCATCGACAGCTTGTCGAGCATGTCGGTGTCCCGGGCGATGACGTACATCGGGATCAGCAGCGCCTCCCAGGGCGCCATCTGCGCGGTGAACACCATCAGGATGAACGCCCGCCTGCCGCGCCAGCGCATCCGGCCGACCGCGAAGGCGGCCAGCAGCGCGACGGCCAGCGAGAGCAGCACCGCGCCGAGGGTGACGGTGAGGCTGTTGCGCCAGAAGGTGCCGAAGCCGTCGGCGTGCACGGCGGTGGAGAAGTGGTCGAGGGTGAGGTGCCGGGGCCAGAACGACGGGGTGTCGGCCTGGATGTCCACGGTCGGCTTGAAGGCGGTCAGCACCATCCAGTAGACGGGGAAGACCGACACCGCCACGACGGACAGCGCGGCGAGGTTGAGCGGGACCTTGCGCAGCGACCGGGTCACAGGGCCGCTCCTTCCTGCTGGAACATCCGGCGCAGATTGAGGACGAGCGCCACGAGCAGGATCAGCACGGTGAGCGTGGAGACCGCCGAGCCGACGTCGTACTTGTGGAGCGACTGCGCGATCTGGAAGGCGTAGACGGGCAGGGTGGTGGTCGCCCCGTTCGGGCCGCCTTCGCTGATCACCCAGATCTGGGCGAAGCACTTGAAGCACCAGATCACTTCGAGCGAGGTGATCAGGGCGAACAGCTGCCGCAGCATGGGGAAGGTGACGTGGCGGAAGACCTGGAAGCCGCCGGCGCCGTCCAGCCGGGCCGACTCGTACAGCTCGGCGGAGATCGTGGTGAGCCCGCCGTAGAGGGTCAGCGCGGCGAACGGCACCGACTGCCAGACGACCAGGGTGACCAGGATGAAGAAGGTCGAGTTCCCGTCGGCGAACCAGGAGTAGTCGCGGTAGGAGTCGAACCCGAGCTCCACCAGGACCCAGTTGACCACTCCGAAGCGGGACTGGAAGAGCCACTGGAAGATGGTGGTGGCGGCGATCACCGGCGTCGCCCAGGTCAGCACGAGGGCGCTCATCACGGCCAGCCGCATCCGCTTGCCGAGCCGCGCCAGCATCAGGGCGACCAGGGTGCCGATCAGCATGATGAGGACGACATTGAGCGCGGTCCACCACAGGGTGCGGCGGACCACCGTCCAGAACTCGGGGTCGTTGAGCACCTCCGAGTAGTTGTCGAATCCGACGAAGGTGGCGCCGCCGCGGATCAGTTCGCCCAGCCGGAAGTGCTGGAAGGACATCACGGTGTTGCGGATCAGCGGGTAGAGCAGGAGGAAGGCCGTGCCCACCAGGGTGGGAGCGATCAACAGATACGGCCAGACGGCGCCGAGCACGGGCCGCCGGCGGCGGCGGAGGGCCGGGGGCGGATCCACGGAGGCCTGTTGAGGGGGGCGCCGACGGGCGGCGGGGGGTGCAGCGGGCACGGCACTTCTCCTGTTGTCCTGTTGGGGTCCGACTCGTCAGGCGGGGGCGGCCACGCGGGCCCGCGCGGACCGCTCCCCGTTCAGGAAGCGGTGTTCAGCGCTTTGGTGATGGCCTCGGACGCGGTACGGGCGGCCGTGGCCGGGTCCGCTCCGGTGAGGTACTGCGTCATGTACTGCTTGATGGGGTTGTTCGCCTCGACAGCCGCCCAGTTGGGGGAGTTGGGGGTGCCGTGGCCGTTGGCCGCGCCGACCGCCATCACCGCGCCGCCCTCGTTGCCCGCCAGCACACCGGCCAGCGACGTCCTGTTGGGGACGTAGCTCATCTCCTTGGCCATGTCCGTCTGCCACTTCTCGCCGGCCAGCGCCTTGACGACCTCGTAGGCCGCGTCCTGGTGCTGCGACGCCTCCGGGATGATGAGGTCGGAGCCGCCGGTGAAGACCGCGCCGGGCTTGTCGGCCGTCTTGCCGGGGATCGGGAAGAAGCCGATCTTGTCCTTCATCGCCGGGTTGGCCTTGATGATCGCGGCCGCGCCACCGGGGACGGAGATGATCTGCGCACTCTTGCCCTTGGCGAAGACCTCCGCCTGCAGCGGCTTGGCCTCGTCGGAGTCCTTCGGGCCCTTGCCCAGCGCCTGGAGCTTCTTGTAGAACGCCATCCCGGCCTGCGCCTGGGGCGTGTCGAGGGTGCCCTTCCACTTGTCGCCGTCCTTGACGGCGAACTCACCGCCCTCGTCCCAGACGAAGCCGGCCAGCGCGTACCAGGTCTGCCCCGTCAGATAGATCCCGTCGTTGCCACCGGTGTTGAGCTTGGTGGTGTCGGCGATCCACTCGTCGCGCGTCTTGGGCGGGGTGGTGATGCCGGCCTGGGTGAAGAGGTCCTTGTTGTAGACCACCACACGGTTGGCGGCGTACCAGGGGATGCCGAACTGCTTGCCGTCGATCTTGCCGGGCTCGGCCAGGCCCGGTATCCAGTCCGCGCCCTTGAGGTCGGCGACCTTCCCGGTCAGATCCTTGACCCCGCCGCTGGCGGCGTACTGCGCGACCTGGGTGTTGCCGACCTCGATGACGTCCGGCGCGTCCTTGCTGGCCAGAGCGCTGGTGATCTTCGCGCCGATACCGTCCCACTCCTGGATCTGGATCTTCAGGGTGGTACCGGAGTGGGTCGTCTCGAAATCCGTCTTGAACCGCTGGAGGAAGGGATCGGAAACGCTGCCCTTCATGATCCACACGGTGAGCTCGGCGGGGCTCTTGCCGTCGCCTGCGGTGTCCGACGAGTCGGAGGAGGAACTACAGGCGCTCAGGCCGGCTACGGCGATCGCGAGCGCCGCGGTGCCTGCAAGGAGTCTGGTTCTCACGGGGTCTGTCACCTCGAATAGGAGCGGCGGAACTTACCACTTCACAACTGGTCTGGTGCTGGTTGGAGAAGGTGGCATAGACCAGTGCTGCCGTCAAGAGGTCGTGCAGGCAAAGGCCTGACCCCCGGATTCCCCCGGATCACCGGTACCGGCCGCAACTGGTCCGCCTACGTGACGCGGGCCGGCCTGGCGTACTGGTCAGGATCTGGATAGCCTTCAGGGGAGGTACTGGACAGGACGCAGACAGAACGCTGCCCGGACGCGCCGGGGCGGACCCCGGACGGCACGAAGGAGTCAGGTATGGGAAGCGAGTCGCCACGGTCGGCGCTCAAGCGCGAACGGGTGCGCGACTACCTGTTGGAGCTCGTCGAATCCCATGTGCCCGGCGACCCGATCCCCTCCGAGCGGACCCTGTGCGAGCAGCTGTCGGTCTCCCGCCCGACGCTGCGCTCCGCCGTCGACGAACTGGTCAACACCGGGCTGATCGTCCGCGAGCACGGGCGCGGGATGTTCGTCGCGCCCGCCAAGATCACCCAGGAGCTGGTGGCGGACGAGCACTCGTTCTCGCTGCCGAAGGCCGACGGCACCTGGTCCAGCAAGGTCCTGGAGCTGACCACCGTCCAGGCCGGTGCCAGGGTGGGCCGCAAGCTGCACATCTCACCCGCGGCCGAGATCACCTACATCGCCCGGCTCCGGCTCGTCGACGGCGAGCCGATGGCCATCGAGTACCTGCACGTGCCCGCCCTGCTCGTGCCGGGTCTGCGGCCGGCGGACATGGAGTCCGGGGACTTCTACCGGTTCCTGCGCGACAAGCACCGGGTGCGGGTCCACGAGGCGGTCCAGTCCATCGAGCCGACCGTCACCAACGAGGTCGAGGCCCGGCTGCTGGGCGTGCCGCTGCTTTCCCCGGCCCTGCTCTTCGAACGTCTCACCAAGGACGAGACCGGCCGCCCGGTCGAGTACGTCCACTCGCTCTACCGCGGTGACCGCTACCGGATCGTCTCCCGGCTCGCTCTCGGCGAGGCCGGGGCTCCGGGGCCGGACGCGGCCGTCCGGCACCACCCCGGCATCCCGCCGGGCGATCTGGCGGGCCGCGGCGACGTCCCCTCCTCGATGGTGGGCGACGTTCAGCCCGCGGTGTGAGCGCGGGTCGTTGCGGGGGTGGTGGACGCGGCCGTCGTCAGCACAGGGCGACGGCGACGGCCTCCGGGTCCCGCACCCGGCGGGCGGTGAGCAGTGGGTCGACGGTCACCGTGGTGGCGCCCAGCGGCGCCGACAGCGCCCGGACCGCGGGCTCGGAGAGCCGGATCCACGCCTGCCCGGCGCCCATGACCGACCGCAGCCGCTGCTCGCTGGTGAAGGCGACGGCCGTCCTCGAACCGAGCGGCGTACGGCACAGCCGCAGCGCGAAACCGGCGGGTCCGCGCCGTACGGGTACGTACAGCGGGCCCGCCGGGAGATCGTTCCCGGGCTCTTCTGCGCGGCTGCGCGGCATTGCGGTCCTCCGGGGGAGCGGACGGGTGGTTCCGGCGCCGGGGCGGCCGGGCGGGGCGGGGGCATCGGTGCGGATGCCGCCCCGACGTTCCCGACGGTATCGCCCCCACGGTGCGCACTCACCTCGCGAACCGGTCGTCGATGCCCGGTTGACCCTGAACCGGGGGGAATTGACACGGGGCCGCCATCCGCCGGCCGGCCACCGGTCAGCGGTAGTTCAGCTCGGCCAGTTCGGTGGCCGGCCGGGTACGGAAGGCCGGGATGCGGCTGACGACCGGCAGGGCCAGGTTGCGCGCCGTGCGGAGCACGCGGCTCCGGGTGGTGGCGATCCGGGTCGTCCGGCCGGTGAACGCCACGACCCGCTCGGCGACCGGGCGGCGCCGCGCCTCGTAGTCGTCCAGCCGGTCCTCCGCGATGGCCCGGCCGAGCGGGCCGCCGCCCGCATGCGCGACATCTTCGCCCGGCAGGTGGCCCCCGCCCTCGCCCCGGCGTTGGCCCCCGTGGGCCCCGACACCGCCCGCCGGGCGGGCCTGGTCTCCGCCCAGCTCCTCGGCCTCGCCCTCACCCGCTACCTCCTGCGCCTGCCCGCCGTCGCCGCCCTCACCCCGGACGAGATCGAGACCGCCTACGCGCCGGCGATCGCCGGCGTCCTGGGGCTCGGCTGAGCCCGGCGGATAATCCGTTGCCCTGGCGGTCGGCGCCCGGCACAGTGGTGGCATCACCAACGAGGCGAGAGGGGAGCGCACGATGAACGTCCAGGCCGGTCTGTCGCAGGCGTATCAGCGCTCTTCCAGTACCCCTTCCCAGCAGGGGAGCCCCGGGCAGGCCACGTAGTCATCGGTGACGGATGTCGCCGGGCCGCCCGCGGGAATTCCCGCCAGGGCGGCTTTTTCGTGGCCGCCCGTCTGCTGTGTCCTTGCAGCTGGGAGAGTTGGCCGAGTGGTAAGGCAGCGGCTTGCTAAGCCGTAGTCGGGTGCGAGCCCGCGCGCGTTCGATCCGCGCACTCTCCGCGTACGTCCTGCAGTTCATGGAGGAGCCAGCCGAAAGGCGGCGCCGGCCGCGGTCTCGAAAACCGTTGGGGTGCGCAAGCATCCGTGTGGGTTCGACCCCCACCTCCTCCGTCCCGGGCGAACTGGGAATCGGTGATCCCAAGGGCCTGTAAAGCCCCCGCTTCGGCTGTGGAGGTTCGAATCCTCCTTCGCCCACCCGGAACGACGCACGCGGAACGACGCACGCCACTGCGGCGCGCCACGGTTACGAGGCCGGGGCGCGCCGTCAGCGTTTGATGGTGTGGCCGCCGATGCCCATCAGCCGGCCGGGGCCGCGGACACCGTCCTCGTACCACCAGAAGCTGAGACCGATGGCGGCGACGATGAAGCCGCCGATCGAGCCGAGGGTGAGGAGTCCGCTGACGCCCTCGCCGGGCTCGCCGGGGTGCTCGCCGCCGAGGTGGTGGATGGCCAGGACCGAGACGAGCATCGAGGCGATGCCCGCCAGCGTGGTGAGCAGCCACGCCCAGCGCCGGGCCCTGGTCGCGGGGATGCTGAAGACCGTGTACGTGAGCGACGTACGGCAGGTCTCACAGGCGAGGGTGCGCGACTGGCAGCCCTTCGAGGGCCGTTCGACGGGAATCTCGAAGGTCGCCGGCCGGTGCTGTGTGTAGTTGCTGTTACGTTCGGACGAGAGCAGATGTGTGTACCGGGACTGGGGATATTGTCCTAATTGGCGCTTGCCCACCGCAGCTCCTTGACGTCTGGTACTGCGGGCCACAGTAAGCGCCAACATGCCTGTGGCATAGGGAAGTTGACGATTGAAGTACGCGGCGGGCGAGGTATGGGCGGACACGCGAGGTATCGGCCCGGGACCCGCTACGCCCGGCCTTCGGAAGCCTTCGCGAGCGGCGCCTCGCTCCGGCCCCGAGCGTCCCGCCCGGACCGGGGATACGCGCCGAGCGCGAGCAGCAGCGGAGGCGCGGCCGCCAGCAGGAAGCACAGCGGTAGCGGCAGCCGGTCGACGAGGAGCCCGGCGGTGCCGGAGCCCAGCGAGGAGCCCGCGTTGACACCCGTGTTGACCCAGGCGGTGGCGCGGGTGGCGGTCCCCGGCGGGGCGAGTTCGTCGGCCGCGAGGTACGCGGTCGCCATGGTGGGGGAGACGACGGTGCCGGCGGCGGCGATGCCGAGGGCGAAGAGGACGACGGTCGGGGCGGCGCCGGTGAGGGCGAAGAGCAGGGCGAGGGCGGCGAGCAGATACGGCAGCCGGCCGGCCGCCGGGCGCCGCCAGGCGATCCGGCCGTAGAGGAGCCCACCGATCGCGCTGCCCGCCGCGTGCGCGGCGAGGATCCAGCCGGCGGCGGAGGCGCGGTCGTGGTGGTCGGTGAAGGCGACGACGTACAACTCCAGGGCGCCCAGGCAGCAGCCGAGCCCGGCCGCCGCGTACGCCGCCTTGCGGACCCCCGCCGACCGCAGCCGCGCGGCCGGGACGGAGGGCTCGCGCGCGGTGAGCAGCTTCGCGGCCGGGGACGCCGCCAGGGCGAGAGTGCCGATGAGGACCAGGCCGGCGGACAGGGCGAGGCCGAGCGCGGGGCGGACGGCGACGGCGATCAGCGGGCCGGTCATGAACAGGCCCTCCTCCGCCACCGTGTCCAGGCTGAACGCCCGCTGCAGCAGGCGCCTGTCCGGAACGAGGGCGCTCCACAGCGCCCGCATGGTCGGGCCGAGCGGCGGGGTGAGGGTGCCCGCGGCCGCCGACAGGAAGGTGAGCAGCCAGAGCGGGGCACCCGGCCGCCAGGTGGCCAGGCAGAGCGCGGTCAGCGCCACCGCGTACGGGGTGGCGAGGGCGGGCAGGGCGCGCCGTGCCCCCCAGCGGTCGATGAGTCCGGCACGGGCCGGGCCGAGGACGACGCTGGTCGCGGCGAAGACCGTGGTGATCATGCCGGCGACGGCGTACGAGCCGGTCGCCGCGGCGAGCGAGAGCAGCAGGGAGAGGGAGACGATCCCGTAGGAGAGCCGGCCCAACAGGGCGGCGGCGAAGGTGCGGCGGGCATGGGGGACCCGCAGGACGGCGGCGTAGGACGCCGCCGGGCGTGGCGAAGACATGGGTTTTGTTCCTCAGGCAGAGGCGGGCAGGCCGGCGCGAAGGGCGGGCTGCGGCCTAGTACTGCAACCGCATGTGGGGGTGGTGGCCTCGGCGTTGGTAGTGGCATCTGCGGG
>NZ_JAAIKO010000148.1 GCF_016107395.1 Streptomyces fildesensis | reverse complement strand
TCTCTGACGTCTGGCTGATGCTTATTATCAAATTTAGGGACTTCCCAAACCCTACGGTAGTTACAAAAACATAACAACATAGCTTCACGCATTGATCTTATGCTTACATAACGTGGCCTGGTCACAAACCAAACCGGATGCAGACCGCGGCAAACAAACCGGAAGGACTTACTCGGTGTTCTGGTCGGCAACTGCGCTCTCAGCGACTGGCGCCGGTTTCTCCACCGTCTCCTCCTCATCTTTCACCTCCGTCACCGGACCAGCGGCCGAATCGTCCACGTCCTCTGCACCGGTCGCTTCAGCTTCTTCGGAAATCGGCTCCTGATCCGTCTCCTCCCCGGTTTCTTTCACCGCAGGTTCAGCTTCCTCGACAGCTTCGCCCGATGCTTCTTCATCTGCGGCGATTTTCTCGTCCTGCTCGACAGATTTATCACCTAAGGAAGTAACTTCAACGGAAGCTGCTTCTCCCTTAGATTCGTCGACTGCCTGTTCTGTTACAGGCAGCGGCGATGTCTCTTCTGATCCTACTTGCGAAGCTACTTCTTCAACCTTCGCGATCACTCCTTCCTCATCTTTCTCTGTCAATGCAGGAGTCGCTGTCTGGACCTCAACAGCAGCCATTGATGCGCAAAAAAAAGCAGGAAACAACTGGTGGCGAGTATAAGTGAGAAGTGAGAAGGGCAGTCGGTGAGTTTGCTTTGGTACGAAG
>NZ_JAAIKO010000147.1 GCF_016107395.1 Streptomyces fildesensis | reverse complement strand
GGCGGTGAAGTCCCGCTGGAGCAGGTCCGGCACCGGCGTCGCGTCGGGTGCGGGAACCGTGGTGCGGACCTTCTTACGCAGGTGCACCCCCACGATGCCGCGTCGGCGCATCAGCCGCTCGACACGCTTGTGGTTCACCAGCCGTCCCTCGTCCCGCAGCTCGGCGGTGATCCTGGGACTGCCGTAGGTGCTGTCGGACTCCCGGTGGATCTCGGCGATGCGCTCGGTGAGGACCTGGTCGGCGCGTTCGCGCTCGGCCCGGGCCGAGCCGGCTTCGCGCCAGCGGTAGAAACCGGAGCGGGAGACGGCCAGGAGGGTGCACAGCCGCTTCACGCCGTAGGCGTCGTGGTGGTCGGCAACGAACTGGAAGCGGATCACCAGTTCGTCTCGCCCGCGAAATACTTGGCCGCCCGGTGCAGGATCTCCCGCTCGAGCTCGAGTTCCCTGATCCGGGCCTTGAGCTGCTTGTTCTCCCTGGCCAGGGCGGTGGCCTCGGCGGTCCCGGGCACGGCGGCCTGCTCGGCCTCACGCACCCAGACCCGCAGCGTCTCGTGGTTGATGCCCAGGTCCTTGGCCACCGAGGCATACGTACGTCCCGGGCTCGCGCGGTACAGCGCGACGGCATCGGCCCGGAACTCAGGGGTGTACTTCGACGTCCCCAACGGGAACTCCTGTCCTATGGATCTTCACGATCCAATGATCAGGGTGTCCTCGATCAAGGGGAAACGCCC
>NZ_JAAIKO010000146.1 GCF_016107395.1 Streptomyces fildesensis | reverse complement strand
CCGCAAAATTCGACCTCTTCTTCAGCCTCGCCGAACAACGCGGACCCAACGGCGAGCTCCAGGGGATCGGCGGTGCTGTCGAGTACTCCAGCGATATCTACGACGCACCCACGGTCCATGCCCTGTTCGACCGCTGGATCCAGCTCCTCGACACCGCGACCGCCCACCCCGATCAGCCGCTCAGCACCATCGACGTTCTCACCCCTGCCGAACGCCACCAGCTCCACCACACCTGGCAGGACACCGCGCTGCCTCTGCCCGAGGCCTCCCTGGCTGACCTGTTCACCCGGCAAGTGACGAAAACCCCGGACGCCCCCGCCGTCATCACCACCGACAGCACCCTCACCTATCAGGACATCGATGCCCGCGCCAACCACCTCGCGCACCACCTCATCGCCCGCGGAGTCCGCCCCGGCGATGCCATCGCTGTCCTGCTCCAGCGCTCACCCGAGACCATCACGACGCTCCTGGCCCTGATGAAGACCGGCGCCGTCTACGTCCCCCTCGACACCCGCTACCCCGCCGAGCGCATCCACCACATCCTCGAGCAGACCAACACCACACTCGTCCTCACCGACACCACCTCACAAACCGCACTGCCGACCACCACGGCCGACCTCCTCATCTCCGAGACCACGCAGCTCAACCAACATGACCAGCACGCACCCGATGTCACGGTCCAGCCGGACGCCGCCGCGTACGTGATGTACACCTCCGGCTCCACCGGCACCCCCA
>NZ_JAAIKO010000145.1 GCF_016107395.1 Streptomyces fildesensis | reverse complement strand
GACCGCCGTTTGGTGGTGGTGACGCGGGGTGCGGTGGCTGTTCTGCCGGGTGAGGATGTTGCGGAGCTGGGTCAGGCGGCGGTGTGGGGTCTGATCCGTTCGGCGCAGTCCGAGCACCCTGACCGCATTGTCCTGTTGGACTCGGACACTGACGAGATCCCGGAGGGTGTGCTGGTCTCGGGTGAGCCTGAGCTGGCGCTTCGTGGCGGGGAGATCCTCGTCCCGCGCCTGGCCCGCATTGCTCCGGCCGCTGAGGTCGCCCCGGCGGTGTGGCGTACGGATGGCACGGTGCTGATCACCGGTGGTACCGGTGGCCTGGGCGCCCTGCTGGCCCGCCACCTGGTCACCGCGTACGGGATCCGTGACCTGCTGCTGACCAGCCGCCGCGGCCCCGGCGCCCCCGGCGCCACCGAACTCACCACAGAACTGACCGCGTTGGGTGCGACGGTGAAGATCGCCGCGTGCGACGTCTCGGACCGGGACGCGCTCGCAGCGCTCCTGGACGGCGTCACCCTGACCGCCGTGATCCACACCGCCGGTGTGCTGCGTGACGCCACGTTCGCCGCGCTCACCCCGCAGCACCTGACGGAGGTCCTGGCACCCAAGGCGGACGCCGCCCGCCACCTGCACGAACTGACCGCGCACCTCACTCTCGACGCGTTCGTGCTGTTCTCCTCCGCTGCCGCCACGTTCGACGGCACCGGACAGGGCAACTACGCCGCAGCCAACGCCTACCTCGACGCCCTCGCCACCCACCGCCGCACCCAAGGACTCCCCGCCACCTCCCTCGGCTGGGGCCTATGGGCACCCGAAACCGGCGGAATGGGCGCAGG
>NZ_JAAIKO010000144.1 GCF_016107395.1 Streptomyces fildesensis | reverse complement strand
CGGTGGAGTTCAGCCGTGACGCGTACGGGTACTCGTGGCTGCTCTCCCGCCGCGACCCCGGCGACCTGCCCGCTCTGGTCAACGACCTGCACGCGGTGAATTCCGCCCTGCAGGACAGCGGCTTCGGCCCGCAGCTCCTGTGCTCTCTGGTCACCTTCCACGACGCCGAACTACGCCCCCTCGCGCTGGTCTACCTCTACAAGCGGGGCACCTTCTACCCGTTCGCGCCGCTGCCCGGCCAGAAGCGCGACAATCCGCTGGAACTCCAGGTCAGGGCCACGGCCAAGGACGACCTGCGCATCGAGGAGGACCTGAGCCGCTGGTTCCCGCTGTGGGGCGCCCCCGGCCTCCCTAGGTCGGCGAACCCCGCCTGGCGCGGGGAAGCGAACACATGACGAGAGCTGATGCCCGCCGCGAAGCCCAGGACGGTGACAAGAGCCCGAAGTGGGCGCCTTCCGTCGGCGCGGAGCACGACGGCACGTAGTTCGACGAAGTCGGGCACGCTCCTCCAGGTTCAGCGCCCTGCGCACTTCCTTCAGCCGCCGCTGCCGCTGCTTGGAGGAAGATCGAAGAGGCCAGCTTGAACCCGACGTTGTGCACGGTCACGGGCTGCCATCTCTATGGTTCCTACACCGGAAATGCCGGTCGCGGCGGTAGGGCGGGAGAAACAGCGCTTCGCGCTGACGAAGGCACCTGGGTTCCGCGCGCCCAGCGGGATCGCAACGGAATCATGGGGTTGCCTTGCTGCGCTGCGAGAGCAACAGGCCCTCGCTGGCGAACGAGGACTGGAGACGGCTACCCGTCCCGGCGGATGGATCGACGCCCCACGCGCGAACGGACCGCTT
>NZ_JAAIKO010000143.1 GCF_016107395.1 Streptomyces fildesensis | reverse complement strand
CCAGGCGGTGCCCGGCAGGGCGGCGCCGATCGCCTCGACCAGGCCGGCGTGGGCGTCGGAGACGACGAGCTGGACCCCGGTCAGGCCGCGGGCGACCAGGCCGCGCAGGAACGCCAGCCACCCGGCCCCGTCCTCGGCGGCCGCGACGTCCAAGCCCAGGACCTCGCGCTGGCCCTCGGCATTGACGCCGACCGCGACCAGGCAGTGCACGTTCACGACCCGGCCGCCCTCGCGGACCTTCTGCGTCAGCGCGTCCAGCCACACGAACGTGTAGGGTCCGGCGTCCAGCGGGCGGTTGCGGAACTCCGCCACCCGGGCGTCGAGGTGCTTGGCCATCTCGCTGACCTGTGACTTCGACAACTGAGTGACACCGAGAGACTCGGCGAGCTTGGTGACCCGGCGGGTCGAGACCCCCAGCAGGTAGGCGGTGGCGACCACCGAGACCAGCGCCTGCTCGGCCCGGCGACGACGCTCCAGCAGCCAGCTAGGGAAGTACGAACCGGAGCGGATCTTGGGGATCGCGAGCTCGACGGTGCCGGCGCGGGTGTCCCACGACCGGGGCCGGTAGCCGTTGCGCTGGTTGACGCGCTCGTCGCTGACCTGCCCGTACTCCGCTCCGCAGACCGCGTCGGCGTCCGCGGACATCAACGCTTCGGCGAAGGTCTTCACCATCGCCCGCAAAAAATCCGGACTCGCCGAGGCAAGGTTCTCCTCCAACAGGCCAGCCAGGGGCACAATTTCAGGTGCGGTCATCGTGCTGAACTCCTCTTCGCGACTCGACATCTCGAAGAATCAGCCGATGGCCGTCTTACGTCCCGGCACCACCCCGATGATCAGGCGCAAACCCCCTGATCAGGTGGA
>NZ_JAAIKO010000142.1 GCF_016107395.1 Streptomyces fildesensis | reverse complement strand
GCTCGTAGGCGTACTTGTCGTGCATGTAGTGGATGACGTTGAGGGCGTTGACGTACGTGCCGGCGAGCCAGTCGAGCATCCGGTCGTACGCGGCGGTCAGCTCATCAGGGTCGAGATACTCGCCGGTCAACGGAGTCGACACCGGTGCGACCTGCACGCCGGTCATCTCGTCCCGGCCGCCGTTGATCGCGTACAGCAGGGCCTTGGCGAGGTTCACCCGGGCGCCGAAGAACTGCATCTGCTTGCCGACCGCCATCGCCGAGACGCAGCAGGCGATCGCGGTGTCGTCACCGGTCCGCGGGCGCATCAGCTCATCGGACTCGAACTGGATGGAGCTGGTGTCGATCGACACCTGGGCGCAGAACCGCTTGAAGCCTTCCGGCAGCCGTGAGGACCACAGGACGGTGAGATTGGGCTCGGGGGCGGGGCCGAGGTTGGCGAGGGTCCGCAGGAACCGGAAGGAGGTACGGGTGACCAGCGGCCGACCGTCGTCGCCGATACCGCCGATGGACTCGGTGACCCACGTCGGGTCGCCGGAGAACAAGGCGTCGTATTCCGGGGTGCGCAGGAACCGGACGATGCGCAGCTTGATCACGAAGTCGTCGATCAGCTCCTGGGCGCGGCTCTCGTCGATCCGGCCCTCGGCCAGATCGCGGGCCAGATAGACGTCGAGGAACGTGGAGGTGCGGCCCAGGGACATCGCGGCGCCGTTCTGCTCCTTCACCGCCGCCAGATAGCCGAGATAGAGCCATTGCACGGCCTCGTGGGCGGTGGTTGCCGGGCGGGTGACGTCGCAGCCGTAGGAGGCCGCCATCTGTTCCAGTTCGCCCAACGCGCGGATCTGTTCGGCGATCTCCTCACGGTCGCGGATGACATCGGATGTGGAGGGCCGGGCGTCCAGCAGGGCCCGCTCGGCACGCTTGACCTCGATCAGCCG
>NZ_JAAIKO010000141.1 GCF_016107395.1 Streptomyces fildesensis | reverse complement strand
GACGGCTACCCGTCCCGGCGGATGGATCGACGCCCCACGCGCGAACGGACCGCTTGAACGAAACGTCCCTTCGGGCGAGAGCACTCAGTGCGGGTTGCGCAGGCCGGCGAGGGTGACGTCGGCAAGTCGCACGGCGGCTGCTTTGGATGGAAGATCGGCCGCGGCGCCAAGGGCGTGCAAACAGTACTGTGCCAACTCCTGGGGGGCGACGTCGTCGCGGAGGTCGCCGGCCTGTGCGGCCTGGGCGATGAGGTCGGCGATAAGGCCCGTCAGGTGCTGCTGGGCGTGGCCTAGGTGCTCGCTTCGGTGCAGGGTTGAGACGTCTCCGCTGTGCGCGAGGGCCGCGAGTTCGCCGTGGTGCCGTTCGTGGAGCAGGGCCGCGTAGGCGTGCAGCACGGCTTCGAGCCGCGCCTGCGGCTCGTGGTGGTGGTCGCGGACGGCGGCGAGGTGGTCCAGGTGGGCGCGGATCTGCTGTTCGTGCCAGGCGAGCAGGACCGCCCCGACGTCCGGGAAGTACTTGTACAGCGTGGCACGGCCGATGCCGGCCTGGGCGGCGATCTGGGACATGTTCACCGACGCCAGGCCGCGTTCGGAGACCAGGCTGGCGGCGGCATCCAGAATCGCAGTGCGTACCGCGGCGCGGTGAGCGTCCATGGTCTCGGTCCACAGCTTCGGCATCCCTCCAGCGTACAAGGCGTTGAGGAAATGACACTTCGTATTGACAGAGACAGTGTGTATCGATAAATGTGGGTGGGGTCAGCCTTCCCTCAACCCGCCGAGGTGCTTGCCATGTATTCCGCCGAAGCCGAGATCCGCACAGACCGGGCGAGTCGTTACCTGGTGCAGTTGTGCAAGCACTTCAGCAACAGGGGCAGCGCCCTGCGTCATCGGCCTCGCCTTCACGCGGGCGGCGGCCGTCCGGTCACCGAGGCGGAGGCCGCCCTGATGCAGGTGCAGTGGTCGGAGACCCGCGGCGAGGTCGATTTCGGGTGGGCCCTGTGCAGCCTGCAGGCC
>NZ_JAAIKO010000140.1 GCF_016107395.1 Streptomyces fildesensis | reverse complement strand
TGGAGTCGTAAAGATTCAACATGTTGCCTTTCCTCGCGGGACTCGTTGAGCCGGTATGGGCATATCCAGTGAGGTCCGCGGGCAGCTCGCGCTGCGGTTCGGGGTGCTGTTCCCGCACTTGAACGAACGGCAGCAGCGTCTGGTGCTGGCGCAGGAGGCCCGGTTACTTGGGCACGGCGGGGTGCGGGCGGTGGCGCAGGCGGCCCGGGTCAGCGAGACAACTGTCCGCAACGGCGTGTTCGAGCTGGAGGCCGGCGGAGAGCCCCTGCCGGAAGGGCGAATCAGGAGATCTGGCGGCGGCCGGCGCTTGGCCGAGGTTCTGGACCCGCAGCTGGTGCCGGCGCTGCTGGGGATGGTTAAGCCGGATGAGCGCGGGGATCCCATGTCGCCGCTGCGGTGGACGACCAAGTCATTGCGTAACCTGGCTGAGGAGTTGGCCAGGCAGGGCCATCAGGTGTCCGCACCGACGGTGGGCCGGCTGTTGAAGGAGCAAGGCTTCAGCTTGCAGGCCAACGCCAAGACGCTGGAGGGGAAACAGCACCCTGACCGGGACGCCCAGTTCCACTACATCAACGAGCAGGTCATCGAACATCAGGCAGCCGACCAGCCAGTGATCAGCGTCGATGCGAAGAAGAAGGAACAGCTCGGCGATCTGCCGAACCCCGGCCGACAGTGGCGGCCCCAAGGCGATCCGGTCCAGGTCGAGGACCACAGCTTCTTCTTCACCGGCCCGGACGTGCCGCACGCCATCCCGTACGGCATCTATGACATGACCGCCGATCGCGGGTGGGTGAACGTCGGGGTCGACCACGACACCTCGGTCTTCGCCGTCGCCTCGATCCGTGGCTGGTGGCAGGCCCGCGGCCAGGCAGGCTATCCGCGTGCGACCCGGTTGCTGGTCACCGCGGACGCCGGCGGTTCCAACAGCTGCCGCTACCGGTTGTGGAAGGCCGAGCTCGCTGACTTCGCTGCCGAGACCGGCCTGGCTGTGACTGTCTGTCACTTTCCTCCAGGCACG
>NZ_JAAIKO010000139.1 GCF_016107395.1 Streptomyces fildesensis | reverse complement strand
ACCGCGGGCCGTGGCAGGAGCAGGTCGAGCACAGCGGGCGGGTACTGCAGGCGCTCACCTTCGCCCCGACGGGGGCGATCGTGGCGGCCGCCACCACCTCGCTCCCCGAGAGCATCGGCGGAGACCGCAACTGGGACTACCGCTACACCTGGGTACGCGACGCCAGCTTCACCCTCCAAGCCCTGGCCACCGCATCCTGCGACAAGGAGAAGGGCGCCTTCTTCGGTTTCCTCGCCCGCGCCGCAGCCACCCAGCTGCAGCGCGGCGTGGACCTACAGGTCATGTACGGCATCGGCGGCGAACGTGACCTGAGCGAACGGCCCCTGCCCCACTTGACCGGGTGGCGCCACAGCGCCCCGGTGCGTACCGGCAACGACGCCTGGCGGCAGCGGCAGCTGGACGTCTACGGCGAACTCCTCGACGCCGCCCACCAGTGCCTGCCCCATGAGATGCCGCTCGACCTGCCGGTCCGGACATTTCTCGTACAGGCGGTGGAGGCAGCGGCCCGCCGGTGGAGCGAACCCGATCAGGGCATCTGGGAGGTGCGCGGACCGAGCCGGCACTTCCTGCACTCCAAGCTCATGTGCTGGGTCGCCTTGGACCGTGCCATCGACATGGCACCGGCCCTGCAAGCAGCCGATCGCGTCCAGGACTGGAAGGCCATCCGGGAGCAGATCCGCACCACGATCGAGGGAGAGGGCTGGAACGATCAGATGGGAGCGTTCTCCCAATCCTTCGGCAGCGAGGAACTGGACGCCTCCGCCCTCGTGCTGGCCCTGGTGGGATTCCTTCCCGGCAACGACCCCCGTGTGCGGTCAACCGTCGAAGCAATCCGATCGCAACTCACGGACGCGCGGGGGCTGGTACATCGCTACCTCAAGGACGACATGCCGACGCAGGAGGGCACTTTCCTGCTGTGCACTTTCTGGCTCGCCCACGCCCTGGCGATCAGCGGTGATGTCTCCGGAGCACGGCAGGTGTTCGAAACAGCTCTGGCCCAAGCCAACGATGTGGGCCTACTCGCTGAGGAAGTCTCCAGCGCCACGGGCGA
>NZ_JAAIKO010000013.1 GCF_016107395.1 Streptomyces fildesensis | reverse complement strand
GTCTGGCGTTGACTTTTGGCACGCTGTTGAGTTCTCAAGGAACGGACGCTTCCTTTGGTGCCGTCACCGGCGCCCTCCGGGCTTCCCTTCGTGTTTCCGACTCTATCAGACGCTTTCGCGTCCGATTCCCAGTCAGCGGGTTTCGCCTTCTTCGCTTTCGCGTTTTCCGGCGATTCCGACTCTATCAGAACCTTTCGGGCCTGACTCCCAGTCAGCGGGGTTTGTCATCAGGGCCGTTGAGCCCTTCCGACGAGTGAAACTTTAGCGGAACTTCGGCTTCCGATCCAATCGGCTGCTTTCCGTTCCCATTCCGAAAACGCGCACGAAAACAAGACGACAGAGCGTCGTTCGTTCGAATGGTTGTCATCTGGAGTGGCTGCCTCGGGACCGACTCGCGTCGGCGTTCACCGGCGGGCAACTCGGAGAACACTACGCACGCGACCCACCTTCGTCAACTCCGTGCCAAGGACACCACCCGGGGGTATCCTGAGCCCCATGACGACGCATGCGCACACACAGCTCTGGTGGGCCGCCTGAAGGCGGCCGACCCCTGCAGCGCATGCACCCAACGGCCGCCGCTTCGGCGGCCGTTCGCGTATCTCGACCTTGACGCCCGGCCGGCGACCGCGGCGGCCACGACAAGGAAGAAGTCTCTGAGATGACGCGGATCTTCAGCGGAGTGACACCGTCGGGGCACCTCACCCTGGGGAACTACCTCGGGGCCATCCAGCGGTGGGTCTCGGTCGACCAGCACCAGAGCCCGCACCAGGAAGACGCCCTGTTCAGCATCGTCGACCTGCACGCCCTCACCGTCGAGCACGAACCGGCCCGGCTGCGACGGCTGACACGGCAGACGGCGACACTCCTGCTGGCAGCCGGTCTCGACCCGAAGGTGTGCACGGTATTCGTGCAGAGCCACGTCGACGAGCACACCCGGCTGTCGTACGTACTGGAATGCACCGCCACGGACGGCGAGCTGCGGCGCATGATCCAGTACAAGGAGAAGTCCGCGAAACAACAGTCGGTGCGGGTCTCCCTGCTCACCTATCCGGTGCTGATGGCGGCGGACATCCTGGCGTACCGGACCGACGAGGTGCCGGTCGGCGACGATCAGGCGCAGCACGTCGAGCTGTCCCGTGATCTGGCGGTCCGTTTCAACCAGCGGTACGGGCACACGTTCACCGTGCCCCGTGCCGTGGTCCCGCCGGTGGCCGCGCGGGTGATGGATCTGCAGGAGCCGGCTTCCAAGATGAGCAAGTCCGCGAGCGCGACGACCGGGGTCATCTCCCTGCTCGACGAGCCGGCGGTGATCCGCAAGAAGGTCATGCGCGCGGTGACGGACAGCGGGTCCGACGTCGAGTACGACCGGGTGGAACAGCCGGGGCTCGCGAACCTGCTGGAGATCCTGGCCGCCTGCACCGGCGGCGAGCCGGCGGAGCTGGCCGCGGGGTACGACTCGTACGGCTCGGTGAAGAAGGACGTGGCGGAGGCGGTCGTCGAACTCCTGCGGCCGTTGCAGGAACGCCATGCCGCGCTCTGCGCCGATCCCGGCTTTCTCGACGAGGTGCTGCGCGACGGCGCCGAGCGGGCGCGCACCCTCGCGCGGCCGACGGTGGACGCCGCGTACCGGGCGATCGGGCTGCTGTGAGAGGAAGGGGCGGGCTCAGGTGGCCCGCCCCTTCGAAGCTCTGGGAGTCCGCTGCCCTCAGCCGTTGCCGGAAGCCAGCTCGCGGCTGCGGTCGCGGGCCGCTTCGAGGGCGGCGATCAGCGCGGCCCGCACCCCGTGGTTCTCCAGCTCCCGGATAGCGCTGATGGTGGTGCCGGCCGGTGAGGTCACCGCCTCACGGAGCTTCACCGGGTGCTCGCCGCTGTCGCGCAGCATCACGGCCGCGCCGATCGCCGACTGGACGATCAGGTCGTGCGCCTGGGCGCGCGGCAGGCCGAGGAGGATGCCGGCGTCGGTCATCGCCTCGACCAGGTAGTAGAAGTACGCGGGGCCCGAGCCGGACAGCGCGGTGGCGGCGTCCTGATGCTTCTCGGGGACGCGCAGCGTCTTGCCGACCGGCTTGAAGATGTCCTCGGTGCGGACGAGGTGCGCCTCGGTGGCGTGGCTGCCCGCGGAGATGACGGACATGCCCTCGTCGACCAGCACCGGGGTGTTCGGCATGACGCGGACGACCGCGAGGCCCTCCGTCAGCCGCTCCTCGAAGAACGCGGTCGGGATGCCGGCGGCGGCGCTGATGACGAGGCGGTCGGCGGCGACGTGCGGCGCCAGCTCGTCGAGGAGGGCACCCATGTCCTGCGGCTTCGCGGCGAGGATGAGGGTGTCGGCGGCCTTCGCCGCCTCCGCGTTGCTGACGGCCTCGACGCCGTACCGGGTCCGCAGCTCCTCCGCCCGCTCCGGGCGCCGCGCGGTGACGAGCAGGTCGTCGGGCGACCAGCCGGCCCGGATCATGCCGGAGAGGAGGGCCTCACCGATCTTGCCGGTGCCGAGTACGGCGACTTTCTGGGTCATGGCGTCACCTTCGAGCGGTACGGGGGCTTTCGCGGCCATCCTCGCACCACGTGCGCCACCCGCGGCTTTTCGGTCCAACTGCCGGTACGGGGCGCGTCGGGCCGGGCGGCGGGCGTCGGGCCGGGCGGCGGGCGTCAGACCGCGCAGCCCGGCGTCGGACCGCGCGGACCGGCGTCAGGCCGTGCGGCGGCGGAGGGTGGCTGCTCCCAGGGCCAGGGCCACGAGGGCGCACGCCGCGACGACGGCCAGGTCGCGGACGAAGTCGCCGGTGACTCCGGTGTGCTGGACGACCTGCGTCATGCCGTCGACCGCGTACGACATGGGGAGCACGTCGGAGACGGCGGCGAGCACCGGCTGCATGGTGTCGCGCGGGACGAGGAGTCCGCACATCAGCAGCTGCGGGAGGAGCACGGCCGGCATGAACTGGACGGCCTGGAACTCGCTGGCCGCGAACGCGCTGACGAAGAGGCCGAGGGCGATGCCCAGGAACGCGTCGGCGAGGGCGATGACGAGGAGCAGCCAGGGCGAGCCGACGACGTCCAGGCCCAGCCCCCAGACGGCGAGCCCGGTGGCGAGGCACGCCTGGACGACGGCGACGCCGCCGAAGGCGAGGGCGTAGCCGCCGAGCAGGTCGGCCTTGCCCAGCGGCATGGACAGCAGCCGCTCCAGCGTGCCGGAGGTGCGTTCGCGGAGGGTCGCGATCGAGGTGACCAGGAACATCAGGATGAGCGGGAAGATGCCGAGGAGCGATGCTCCGACCTGGTCGAAGGTGTGCTGCTTGCCGTCGTAGACCCAGCTCAGGACCGCGAGCAGCAGGCAGGGGACGACCAGCATCAGGGCGATGGTGCGGCGGTCGTGGCCGAGCTGGCGCAGGACCCGGCGGGCGGTGGCGAGGGTGCGCAGGAGAGAGAAGGCGCGGGGAGCCCGCTCGGACGTTGCCTCGGAAGGGTCCTTGGGGGTCCCCCCGGACGGAGTTCGGGGGAGGGTGCCGGCGGGCGACGGGTGCGCGTTCATTTGGCCTGCTCCTGGCGGGTGTCGGGGAGGGTGACGACGTTCGTGCGGTGGTCGGAGCCGGCGTTGGCCGCGTCCACGAGGTGGAGGAAGGCCTCCTCGACGGTGGCGGAGCCGGTGGACTCGCGCAGCCCGTCGGGGGTGTCGTCGGCGAGGATGCCGCCCTCACGCATGAGGAGCAGGCGATGGCAGCGTTCCGCCTCGTCCATGACGTGCGAGGAGATCAGGACGGTGGCGCCGCGCTCGTCGGCGAGCCGGTGGAAGAGGTTCCACAGGTCGCGGCGCAGGACGGGGTCGAGGCCGACGGTGGGTTCGTCGAGGACGAGGAGTTCGGGTTCGCCGAGCAGGGCGACCGCGAGGGAGACCCGGCCGCGCTGGCCGCCGGAGAGGTTTCCGGCGAGTGCGTCGGCGTGGGAGACGAGGTCGACGTCGGTGAGGGCGCGGTCCACGTGCTCGCGGCGGGCGGCGCGGGTCAGGCCGAGGACGGACGCGTAGTAGTCGAGGTTCTGGCGGGCGGTGAGGTCGGTGTAGACGGACGGCGCCTGGGTGACGTAGCCGACGCGGGAGCGGAGCCGGGGGTGGCCGGCGGCGCGGCCCAGGACGTCGAGAGTGCCGGTGACGTGCGCCTGGGTGCCCACGATCGCGCGCATGAGGGTGGATTTTCCGCAGCCGCTGGGGCCCAGCAGACCGGTGACCTGACCGCGCGGGACGGTGAACCCGAGGCTGTTCAGGACGGTACGGCTGCCGCGGACGACGGTCAGTCCGTCGGCCCGTACCGCCGGTTCAAATTTATTCATCATGTGATGAATATCCTCCGCCGGCGGGTCCTCGTCAAGCGCCCGGCGGGAGCTCGTCGAGCACCGGCGTCCGCTCGTCGGGCGCCGACGCTCATGGGGACAGGGGTCGGGTCGGTCCGGGTCTGCTCAGGGTCATCCCCTATGGCGTTCAAGAGGCGGCCGCAGGACTGTGGCGGTATGAGGCGTTCATCCCGCGACATCGATGTGACCAGGTCCGAGAAGCGGCAGTTGGCCGTGGCCTCGGCGACGCTCGGGCCCTGGCGGCCCGCCGCGGCCGTGGGAGCGCTGGGCGGCGGAGTCTCGCTCGCGCTCCATGCCATCGGGGGTGACTTCGGACTCGGCATGGTCGTGAGTGCGCTGTCCGTCGCCCTGATGCTCTTCTTCCTCGTCGGCGGGGCCGGCGCGGTGCTCGGCACCAGCGCCAAGGCCGACCGCCGGATTCGCCGCTGGGCGCGCGCGCATCCCTGGCAGGTGGCGGTGGTGCCGGCCGGGCTGCTCTTCGTCTCCGACTTCGTGATGCGGCAGATCCTGAGCAGCGAGGGCTTCTTCGGCAGCCTGTGGGACGGCCTGTGGCGCGGCGCGATCGTGGCCGCTGTCGTGGGTTCGGTCGGCGCGGTGGCGGCCTCGCGCCGCAGCTAGGAAGACACGACCTGGGCCATGACCTGGCGAGGGCTCAGGCCCGGAGGGCCACCGTGACGTACGGCCTGAGGGCTCAGGCCCGGAGGGCCACCGTCACGTCCGTGACGTACGGCTCGTCGAGCACGCCGTCGGGGAACAGCGCGAGCAGCTCCTCCCGCTCCTCGCGCAGGACCGGCTCCGCTTCCGCACCCAGCACGGCGAGGAACGAGTGGGTGCCGAGGGTCCGGAGCCGGTCGTCCACGGTGATCCGGCGCGACCAGCGGACGGAGTGCGTCCCGGTGCGGACCGCGAAGGGCGCGAGCAGGCCGGAGGCGGTGTGCGGGAAGCCGGGCGCCCGGTAGCCCGGGCAGCGTTCGGCGAGTCGCGCTTCCTGGTCGGCCACCCAGCCGTGGCTCAGGTCGGGAACGTTCCACCACATGGCCAGCGCGCCGTCCGGGCGCAGCACGCGCAGCGCCTCGGGGACCGAGCGGGCCGGTTCGGTCCAGTGCCACGCCTGGGCGTACGTCACGAAGTCGGCGGCGCCGTCCGCGAAGGGCAGCGCGTTGCCGTCGGCCCTGACGAGCGGAACGGCCGGCAGCGTGGCCCGGAGCTGCGCGGCCATGCCGGCGCCGGGCTCCACCGCGGTGACGCGCGCTCCGCGCGCTGCCAGCAGACGAGTGCCGATGCCGGTGCCCGCGCCCACGTCGATGACCGTGGCATCCGTCAGCGACCAGCCGGAGAGTTCCTCCACGGCGTCGAACAGCGCGGGCGGATAGCTGGGGCGGGCGGCCGCGTACTCGGCCGCGACCGCGTTGAACGACCTGGCCAGTTCGGTGTGCGACGACGACGTCATACGAACATTCTGCCGAGGCCGGGGACCGCTCGCCGGTGGATCAACCGAACGTGCCGCCTGCCCGTACCTAGCCGCGCTTGCGCTTCTTGGCGGCGGCGCGGGCGGCCGGGTTGCCGGTGCGGGTGCTGCGGCGCCGGGTGTGCAGTTCGCGGGCGCGCTCGTATTCGGCGCGGTGCAGTTTCTCGCCGGGGGCCTCGATGAGGGCGCGGACACTGTAGGCGAGCAGCGTGCCGATGAAACCGATCAGCAGAATGCCCTGTGAGGAGCCCGCTGCCGCGTCGGAACCCCTGGCGCCGGGCTCGGGGCGGCGGACGAAGCCCTCCCAGGTCTTGCGGAAGGCCAGCGCACTGCAGACGGCGAACGCGACGACGACGAGCAGCCCGACGAAGGTGCCGACCTTCGCGATGCTCAGACCCTGGAAGCCGAAGCGCAGCACGAACGCACCGGCAGCGGCGGCGGCCAGCGCGCCGACGGCGACGCCGGCGCGGCGCAGGGCGTAGCCGCCGTCGTGGTGCACCCAGGTCGTGCCGAAGAAACGCAGGGGCTCGGGCTGGGGGCCGTCGGAGGCCGCGGGTTCCGGCTGGTCGGTCGGCTGGGTCTGGGGGTCGTCGTCCACGGTTCGATTATCGCCGAACGACACGGCCTCCGGGGACCACAAAGGGACGTATCGGAAAAACTGCCCCCGGACGCACCGCTGCCCCGCCCGGTCGGGATGATCGACCGGTCGGGGCAGCGGAAGCGCTCAGGGCCTTGCTCAGGCCCGCTTTCAGCCTTCGAGCTTGCTGACGTCGCGGACCGCGCCCTTGTCCGCGCTGGTCACCATCGCGGCGTAGGCGCGCAGGGCCGGCGAGACCTTGCGCACGCGGTTCTTGGGGGCGTAGACGCCGCCCAACGCCTCGCGGCGGGCGGCGAGTTCCTCGTCGGGGACGATGAGGTTGACGCCGCGGTTCGGGATGTCGATACGGATCAGGTCGCCGTCCTCGACGAGGGCGATGGTGCCGCCCGACGCCGCCTCCGGCGAGCAGTGGCCGATCGACAGCCCCGAGGTGCCGCCGGAGAAGCGGCCGTCGGTGATGAGCGCGCACGCCTTGCCCAGACCGCGGCCCTTGAGGAACGAGGTCGGGTAGAGCATCTCCTGCATGCCGGGGCCGCCCTTGGGGCCCTCGTAGCGGATGACGACGACGTCGCCCTCCTTGACGCGCTTGGTGAGGATCGCGTCGACGGCGGCCTCCTGGGACTCCACCACGACGGCGGGGCCCTCGAAGGTCCAGATCGACTCGTCGACACCGGCGGTCTTCACGACGCAGCCGTCCACGGCGAGGTTGCCGTACAGGATCGCCAGGCCGCCCTCGGTGGAGTAGGCGTGCGCGGCGTCGCGGATGCAGCCGTTGGCGGCGTCCGTGTCGAGGGTGTCCCAGCGCTCGGACTGCGAGAAGGCGGACGCGGAGCGGACGCAGCCGGGGGCGGCGTGGAAGAGCTCGACGGCCTCGGGCGACGCGGAGCCGCCGCGGATGTCCCAGCTCTTGAGCCAGTCGGCGAGCGAGGGCGAGTGCACGGTGTGCACGTCCTCGTTCAGCAGGCCCGCGCGGTACAGCTCGCCGAGGATGGCGGGGATGCCGCCGGCCCGGTGCACGTCCTCCATGTAGTAGTCGCCGTTGGGCGCGACCTTCGACAGACAGGGCAGCCGGCGCGAGAGCGCGTCGATGTCCGCCATGTCGAAGTCGACCTCGGCCTCCTGCGCGGCCGCCATCAGGTGCAGGATCGTGTTGGTCGAGCCGCCCATGGCGATGTCGAGCGCCACGGCGTTCTCGAAGGCGGCGCGGGTCGCGATGTTGCGCGGCAGGACGGTCTCGTCGTTCTGCTCGTAGTAGCGCTTGGTGATGTCGACGATCGTGCGGCCGGCGTCCTGGTAGAGCGCCTTGCGGGCGGTGTGGGTGGCCAGCACCGAACCGTTGCCGGGCAGCGCCAGACCGATCGCCTCGGCGAGGCAGTTCATCGAGTTGGCGGTGAACATGCCGGAACACGAGCCACAGGTCGGGCAGGCGTTCTCCTCGATACGGAGGATGTCCTCGTCCGAGACGTTCTCGTTGACCGCGTCGGAGATCGCGTTGACGAGGTCGAGCTTGCGGACGGTGCCGTCGACGAGGGTGGCCTTGCCGGCCTCCATCGGACCGCCGGAGACGAAGACGACCGGGATGTTGAGGCGCAGGGCGGCCATCAGCATGCCGGGCGTGATCTTGTCGCAGTTCGAGATGCAGATCAGCGCGTCCGCGCAGTGCGCCTCGACCATGTACTCGACGGAGTCGGCGATCAGGTCGCGCGAGGGCAGCGAGTAGAGCATGCCGCCGTGGCCCATCGCGATGCCGTCGTCGACCGCGATGGTGTTGAACTCACGCGGGACGGCGCCCGCCGCCAGGATCGCCTCGGAGACGATCCGGCCGACCGGCTGAAGATGGGTGTGGCCCGGTACGAACTCGGTGAAGCTGTTGGCGACCGCGATGATCGGCTTGCCGATGTCGGCGCTCGCCACACCGGAAGCGCGCATCAGAGCGCGGGCCCCCGCCATGTTCCTGCCGTGGGTGACCGTTCGTGACCTCAGATCGGGCACGGTAGCTCCACTCCCTCAAGTTCGTCCTCGGATCCTTCCGACAGTACGCCGTGGTTCCACGCTCTGGACAGCCTGTCCGGAATGCGGGACGAACGGGTCATATCCCGGTCACCTCCCAGGCGGGGCCGAGGCTCCGGCCAGGGTCACCCTCGGGAGGCGTCACGCCTCGGGAGGCGTCACGCCTCGGTCGGCCTCACGCCTCGGTCGGCGTCACCCTTCGGTCAGGTAACGCTGCAGCGTAGGCGCCACCAGCGCGACGATGTCCTCGACATCGGCCGAGGCCAGCGGCTCCACCTTGATCACGTAGCGCAGGATCGCGATCCCGACCATCTGCGAGGCGGCCAGCTCGGCCCGCAGCTTCGGATCCGGCACCCGCAGATCCTCCGCGATGCGCTCCAGCAGCATGCGCAGCAGGAACCCGCGCAGGACGGCCGCCGCCGTCTCGTGCGTCAGCGCGGACCGGACGACGGCCAGCAGCGGGCCACGGGTCGCCGGGTTCTCCCAGACGCCGAGGAAGTAGCGGGAGAGCCGCTCACCGATGCCGTCGGGGCCCTGCCCCACCACGTCGGGCACGTTCAGCGCGGGCTCGAAGGACGTCTCGATCGCCGCCGCGAAGACCTGCTCCTTGGTGCCGAAATAATGGTGCACCAGCGCCGGGTCCACCTCGGCCGCCTTCGCGATCGAACGGACCGACGTCTTGTCGTAGCCGCGCGCGGAGAACTCGGCGCGGGCCGCGACCAGGATGCGGTCCCGCGAGTCGGTCGCCCCGGCGCGCGTCCCGCTGGGACGCCCACGACGACGGGGCTCGCCCTTCGGCCCACCCTTCGGTGCGGCTTGCGATCCGGCTTCGGAGACGTGGTCCTGCCCGGCCGGCGGCTCACCCTTCGCCCGCGCCGTCACGCGCCGGGGACCCTGGCCGCCGTGGCCAGATGGAGCCGGGTGAAGGCCAGCGCCTCGGCGAGATCGGCCTCACGTTCGGCGGCGGACATCGCCCGCCGCGTGTTGACCTCGACGACCACATGACCGGTGAACCCGCTCAGCGCGAGCCGTTCCAGCAGTTCGGCGCAGGGCTGACCGCCACGGCCCGGCACCAGGTGCTCGTCCTTGGCCGAGCCGTTGCCGTCGGCGAGATGGACGTGCGCGAGCCGGTCACCCATCCGGTCGACCATGTCCAGGGCCGCGCTGCGGGACGTGGAGGCATGCGAGAGGTCCACCGTGAAGTGCCGGTAGTCGTCCTTGGTGACGTCCCAGTCGGGCGCGTACGCGAGCATCTCGCG
Organism: Streptomyces fildesensis; assembly: GCF_016107395.1. Lineage (GTDB taxonomy): Bacteria > Actinomycetota > Actinomycetes > Streptomycetales > Streptomycetaceae > Actinacidiphila > Actinacidiphila fildesensis. Next base: position 142,536 of record NZ_JAAIKO010000013.1, on the reverse strand, counting down.
GTCGCGGTACCGCCACGGGTACATGTTCTCGACGGCGAAGCGGACATCGGTCTCGTCCGCCATCCGCCAGATCCCCCGGACGAAATCGCGCGCGTAGTTGCGCTGCCACCGAAAGGGCGGATGCACGACGACGGTCGACGCGCCCAGCGTCTCGGCCGCCGCGCGTGCCCGCTGGAGCTTGATCCACGGGTCGGTGGACCACACCCGCTGGGTGATCAGCAGGCACGGCGCGTGCACGGCGAGGATCGGGACGTGGTGATAGTCCGAGAGCCGGCGCAGCGCCTCTATGTCCTGGCTGACCGGATCGGTCCACACCATGACCTCGACGCCGTCGTAACCGAGCCGGGCGGCGATCTCGAAGGCCGTCGCCGTGGACTCCGGATAGACCGAGGCCGTGGACAGCGCGACCTTCGCGTCCGGCACCCGGACCACATGTCCGGGCGCGGGAACGCCGTACGCCTGCCGGTCCGCGTACGCCTTTGGGTCCGCTCGTTCAGCCACGGGAGACAGCGTACGGCGACGGGTCAGCCGAACGGCACTCTCATCTGCGCCGACGTGACACGGTCAACATCGAACCGCGCTCATTCCCCATAAGGTCGAGTTTGCGGAGAATCACCCCTTCACGCAGCGCCCACGGACAGATCTCCAGCTCCGCGACCCCGAAGAGGTCCATCGCCGCCTCCGCCACCAGCGCCCCCGCCAGCAGCTGGCCCGCGCGGCCCTCGGAGACCCCCGGCAGCTGCGCGCGCTCGGCCCGCCGCATGGTCGTCAGCCGGGGCACCCACTCCTCCAGTGACCTGCGGGTCAGCGACCGCTGGGTGTACACGCCGTCGGCGCTGCGGGCGGCGCCCGCGATCCGTGCGAGCTGCTTGAACGTCTTCGACGTGCCCACCGCGTGGTCGGGGCGGCCGAGCCGGGAGAACTCCGCGACCGTCCGGGCGATCTCGGCCCGCACGTGCTTGCGCAGCGCGCGCACGTCATCGGTGGCGGGCGGGTCGCCGGGCAGCCAGGTGCTGGTCAGCCGGCCCGCGCCGAGCGGCAGCGAGACCGCCGCGTCCGGGTCCTCGTCCATGCCGTAGCCGACTTCGAGGGAACCGCCGCCGATGTCCAGAACCAGCAGCCGGCCCGCCGACCAGCCGAACCAGCGGCGCACCGCGAGGAACGTCAGCCGGGCCTCGTCCTCGCCGGACAGCACCGTGAGCGTCACACCGCTCTCGGCGGCGACCCGCGCGAGCACCGCCTCACCGTTGGCCGCCTCCCGGACCGCCGAGGTGGCGAACGCCAGCACGTCCTCGGCGCCCTTGTCCTCCGCGACCCGCAGCGCCTGCGAGAGGGTCGCGACCAGCCGGTCGACGCCCTCCAGGCTGATCGCACCCCGGTCGTCGAGCAGTTCCGCCAGCCGCAACTCCGCCTTGTGGGAGTAGGCGGGCAGCGGGCGCGCGCCCGGGTGCGCGTCCATCACCAGTAGGTGAACGGTGTTGGAACCCACGTCGAGCACTCCGAGTCGCATGGGACAGACGCTAGCGCCCATCCGCGCCGCAGATGGTGCGGGGGCCGCCACAGATGGCGTGGGGACCGCCACAGACGTTGTCCGGGCTCCCGGCGATCTACCCTGGCGGCGTGGCGAAGAACGTGGCAAAGAAGCTCAAGCAGTCGAAAAAGTCCCAGCAGCGGTCCGTACCCGCCTCCGTGCCCGACGAGGTCGGTCCGGACTTCGCCCGCGCCTGGGTCGAGTTCCCCGACCCGGCCGACGACGAGCAGCTGTTCCGTTGCGACCTCACCTGGCTCACCTCCCGCTGGACGTGCATCTTCGGCCAGGGCTGCCAGGGCATCGTCGCCGGCCGGGCCGCCGACGGATGCTGCTCGCTGGGCGCGCACTTCTCCGACGAGGAGGACGAACAGCGCGTCGCCGGCCACGCCGCCCGGCTCACCCCCGAGACGTGGCAGTTCCACGACCTCGGCACGAAGAAGGCCGGCGCCTGGGCCATGGTCAACGAGGACGGTGAACGCCAGACCCGCGTCGTCGACGGCGCCTGCATCTTCAGCAACCGGGCCGGTTTCGCCGGCGGGCAGGGCTGCGCGCTGCACGCCCTCGCGCTGCGGGAGGGCAAGGAGCCGCTGGAGACCAAGCCGGACGTGTGCTGGCAGCTGCCGATCCGGCGTACGTACGACTGGGTGGACCGGCCGGACGAGACGCGGGTGCTGGTCGTCTCGATCGCGGAGTACGACCGGAGGGGGTGGGGGCCGGGTGGGCATGACCTGCATTGGTGGTGCACGAGTGCTACGTCGGCGCATGGGGCGGGGGATCCGGTGTATGTGTCGTACCGGCCGGAGCTGACGGAGTTGATGGGTGTGGCGGGGTACGGGCGGTTGGTGGAGCTCTGTGAGGCTCGGCTGGCGGCGTTGTTGCCGATGGCGCCGCATCCGGCGGACCCGGCGTAGACCCTTCCGGCGGATCTGAGCGGGCGGTTCGTTGTGGGGTCGGGGGCCGGGTCCTCCGGGGTGGGTTTCGAAATCGACTATTTAGGGCCTGGCGGCCCACAAATAGCTCGGCAGCATTTCGAAACCCACCCCTGCGGCCCCCGGCCCCCTCGCGTCACCGCACCCGCGCCGTGCTCACACCGCCCGTGGTCCCGCCGCTCAGGCCGCCGGTGGGGCTGAGGACGACTCGCTCGGGGTTGGGGTGGGTGTGGGGCTGGGCTCCTCGGTTGTTGGCGTGGGGGTTGGGGTGTGGGTGGGGGTTGGGGTGGGGGGCTTGGTGTGGGTGGGGGGTGTGGCATGGCCTCGGACGGTGACCACCGCGCCGGAGGGGTTCAGGAGGATGCGGGCGGCCCAGGGGGCTGTGGGTTCGGTGGAGTGGTCGACCGTGACGGTGAGGGTGGCTGACTCGCCGGGGCGGAGGTCGCCGCTCGTGGCGCTCAGGTGGAGCCAGTAGGCGGCGGTGGAGGCGGTCCAGTGGACCGGGGTGTCGCCGGTGGCGGTGAGGGTGATGACGGTGGTGCCGCTGTGGGATCCGGCGGTGACGGTGAGGTGGCCGGGGGCGCCTGGGGTGGGGGTGCCGGGTGGAGTGGACGGTGAGGCGGAGGTGTCCACGCTGACCGTTGTTCGGGGGGTCGCCGGGTGGTGGGCGTCGTTGGAGCCCGTGCTGCCGGCCTTTTCGTACGGGTGGCCGTCGATGCCGTCGGCACCATCCGGCTCGCTGGCGGAGATGCCGCCGCCCGGCTGGTCGGCGCCGATCGGCGCGCCACGGTAGGCGGCCCAGAGGGCGAGTACCGGGGCGGCGACGACGGCGGCGACGACCGTGGTGGTGACGGCGCGGTGCCGCAGCTGGGCGCGGCGGGCCGCGCGGTCCTTGTGGTCCAGGGGGAAGCCGCGCCGGTCGAAGCGCGGGGTGCCCTCGCGGCTGCGGCCGGCGCCGTCGCGCATGGAGTGCATCAGGGCGGCGTACGCGGCGGACCGTGGCGCTTCGAGCATGGTGAGCACGGCGGTCGCCGCGGTGGTCGCGGTGCCGGGCCAGGGGCCGCCGACGACGGCGCGCTCGGCGGTGAGCCGGCACTCCGGGCAGTCGTCGACATGGCGGACGAGTTCCCGGCGCAGGGCCGTGCCGAGCAGCACCTGGGTGTCACCGGCCAGCCGCGCGACGGCCGCGCAGGTGCCGACCTCGACGACGGCGAGCGCGGCGCGGGTGCGTTCGACCTCGCAGGCGGCGCGGGCGAGGAGCGCGCGGGCCGCGTCCGCCTCGATGCCGAGGACGTGGCCGACCTCGTGCGGCGGGAGCTGGTGGCGGACCGCGAGTTCGAGGGCCTCGCGCTGCTCGGGGGTGGTGCCGGCGGCCTCCGGCCAGGCGAGGGCGGCGAGCTGGCCGCGGCGTTCGGCGGCGACCGCCTCCGACATGCGGGGCAGATCGGGCCGGCCGGCCGCGAGGCGGCGGCGGCAGGACCAGCGGGCGAGGGCGTAGAGCCAGGGGCGGCGCAGCCCGGCCTCACGGAGCCGGCCGCGCTGCCGCTCGGCGAGGGCCAGCACCTCGCCGAGCGCCGCCGCGGCGGCGTCGTGCTCGCAGAGGACGGAGAGGCAGTAGGTGAACAGCCCGTCCAGATAGGGCTCGTAGTGGGCCGGGGGCTGCATCGGCAACGTGCCGTGCGGGCGCCGGTCCTTGCGCTGTTCCGGACGCGGTTCGGGGCGCGTCCGGGGCGCCGTCGCCCGGTGCTTGCGGTGCGTACCGGTGCGAGGGCCCGTAGCGGCGTCCTGGGGGTGGGTCTCCTGCCTGCTCATCACCTGGCGACGGTAGGGCGGCGGGAGCACAAGTCTCAGGCGTCCTCGTGAGCGTTAACCCGTATGGGTGGTGATGCCGCTCAAAAGGGGACACCCCGTTAACTCGTACGAGTGCCCGGGGGAATGCGAGTGCGGGCGCTGTCGCGGTCCACCGGGAACGCGTTGTCGGACCCTGCCACTACGGTGAACCCCATGCCTCCCCGCAAGACCGCTACGAAGGACCGTCCGTCCTACCGCTGCACCGAGTGCGGCTGGACCACCGTGAAGTGGCTCGGCCGCTGCGGGGAGTGCCAGGCCTGGGGCACCGTCGAGGAGTTCGGCGGCGCGCCCGCCGTCAGGACCACCGCGGCCGGCCGGGTGACGACGGCCGCCAAGCCGATCGGCCAGGTGGACGTCAGCCAGGCGACGGCCCGCTCGACGGGTGTGCCCGAGCTGGACCGGGTGCTCGGCGGCGGGCTGGTGCCCGGCGCGGTCGTGCTGGTCGCGGGTGAGCCGGGCGTCGGCAAGTCGACGCTGCTGCTGGACGTGGCGGCGAAGGCGGCGACCGCCCAGGGCCCGACGCTCTACATCACCGCCGAGGAGTCGGCGTCCCAGGTCCGGCTGCGCGCCGACCGGATCGGCGCGCTCTCCGACCATCTGTACCTGGCGGCCGAGACGGACCTGTCGGCGGTCCTGGGCCATCTGGACGACATCAAACCGTCGCTGCTGATCCTGGACTCGGTGCAGACGGTGGCGTCCCCGGAGATCGACGGCGCGCCCGGCGGCATGGCGCAGGTCCGCGAGGTCGCGGGCGCGCTGATCCGCGCCTCCAAGGAGCGCGGTATGTCGACGCTCCTGGTCGGCCATGTCACCAAGGACGGTGCCATCGCGGGCCCCCGTCTGCTGGAGCACCTGGTGGACGTGGTGCTGAGCTTCGAGGGCGACCGACACGCCCGGCTGCGGCTGATCCGCGGCGTCAAGAACCGGTACGGCGCGACGGACGAGGTCGGCTGCTTCGAACTGCACGACGAGGGCATCACGGGACTGGCCGATCCCTCCGGACTCTTCCTGACCCGCCGCGACGAACCGGTTCCCGGTACGTGCCTGACGGTCACGCTGGAGGGCAAGCGCCCGCTGGTGGTCGAGGTCCAGGGGCTCACCGTCGACACCCAGATCCCGTCCCCGCGCCGCACGACCTCGGGTCTGGAGACGTCCCGGGTCTCGATGATGCTCGCTGTGCTGGAACAGCGCGGCCGGATTCAGGCGATCGGAAAGCGCGACATCTACACGGCGACGGTGGGCGGTGTGAAGCTCACCGAGCCCGCCGCGGACCTGGCCGTGGCGCTCGCGCTGGCCAGCGCGGCGATCGACACACCGCTGCCCAAGAACCTGGTCGCGATCGGCGAGGTCGGCCTCGCGGGCGAGGTCAGACGGGTCACGGGGGTGCAGCGCAGGCTGTCCGAGGCCGCCCGGCTGGGCTTCACCCATGCCCTGGTACCGCCGGATCCCGGGAAAATCCCGCCGGGCATGAAAGTGATCGAGGTGGCCGACATAGGAGACGCCCTGCGGGTGCTCCCGAAGCGTGGCTCACGGGCCTAGAGACGGTCCGAACAGCGGTCGCTGGCCCATTGCGGAGAGAACGTCAGTAAACTTTGCCCTGGTCTCGCCCTTTGGGCATCCGTAGCGACCGGAGGATTGCAGTGGCAGCCAACGACCGGGCAGCAGCTCCCGGCAAGTCCGGCGGGAGTTCCGCTGCTGATGCCCTGATGCGCGCCTCGCTCAGCGCGGTCGCTCCCGGCACCGGCCTGCGTGACGGACTCGAACGCATTCTGCGGGGCAATACGGGCGGTCTGCTCGTCCTCGGCATGGACAAGACCGTCGAGTCGCTCTGTACCGGCGGCTTCGTCCTCGACGTCGAATTCACCGCGACCCGGCTCCGCGAACTGTGCAAGCTCGACGGCGCGCTGATCCTCGACAAGGACCTCACGAAGATTCTGCGGGCCGGTGTGCAGTTGGTCCCCGACTCCAACATCCCGACCGAGGAGACCGGCACCCGGCACCGCACGGCGGACCGGGTGAGCAAGCAGGTCAACTTCCCGGTCGTCTCGGTCAGCCAGTCGATGCGGCTGATCGCGCTGTACGTCGACGGGCAGCGCCGGGTCCTGGAGGACTCCGCCGCGATCCTGTCGCGGGCGAACCAGGCGCTGGCCACTCTGGAGCGCTACAAGCTGCGCCTGGACGAGGTGGCGGGCACGCTCTCCGCGCTGGAGATCGAGGACCTGGTCACCGTCCGGGACGTCAGCGCGGTCTCGCAGCGGCTGGAGATGGTCCGCCGGATCGCCACCGAGATCGCCGAGTACGTGGTCGAGCTGGGCACCGACGGCCGGCTGCTCTCCCTGCAGCTGGACGAGCTGATCGCGGGCGTCGAGCCGGAGCGCGAGCTGGTCGTCAGGGACTACGTGCCGGAGCCGACCGCGAAGCGGAACAGGACCGTGCCGGAGGCGCTCGTCGAACTGGACGCGCTGCCGCACGCCGAGCTCCTCGAACTGACCACCGTGGCCCGTGCCCTGGGCTACACCGGCTCCCCCGAGACGCTGGACTCCGCGGTCTCGCCGCGCGGCTACCGGCTGCTGGCGAAGGTGCCGCGGCTGCCGAACACGGTCATCGAGCGGCTGGTCGAGCACTTCGGCGGCCTGCAGAAGCTGCTCGCTGCGAGCGTCGACGACCTGCAGACGGTGGACGGGGTCGGCGAGGCGCGGGCGCGTTCGGTGCGGGAGGGCCTGTCCAGGCTGGCGGAGTCGTCGATCCTGGAGCGGTACGTCTAGGACTCCGTCCCGGTTTGCGGGTCGGGGGCCGGGCCCTCCGGGGCAGGGTCCGAAATCGACTGTTTACGTGCCTGGCGGCCCACAAACAGCTCGGCAGCATTTCGGACCCTGCCCCTGCGGACCCGGCCCCCTTCGGCTTCTCGGCCGAGCGAGGACGTGTTGCGAAAGTCCCGCCTGGCCCACCGGGCGAACGGCGCTACTTTCGCAACACGCCCTAGTCGGCCTTCAGGACGAATGACGCCTGCTTCGGCGTGAAGCCCTGGAGCCTTGCCTCGACGAGGTAGGTCGTGCCGACGGCTGCCTGCTGGCCCTTGGGGGTGGCGCAGTCGGGGGAGCTGGTCTGGCGGTTCCACTCGATCGTGTAAGTCGTCGAGCTGTGCGCCGGAACCTGCAGCAGGTAGGCGCCGCGGCCGGCCGGGCAGTCGTCGGTGGACCAGACGTGCTTGTTGCCGGTGGTGTTGGTGATGGTGACGATGGCCGCCGTCGATCCGAAGTCGAGTTTGCAGGCCGTCGCGGCGGAGTTGGCCGCGGTCAGCTCGAACTTCGGCTTCTGGCCGGGCGCGTAGGAGTTCTGCGTGCTGCGCAGCGTCAACTGGACGTCGGAGACGGCGCAGTCGGCGAGGGTCGAGCCGGCCGGGAGCTGGCCGCTGGAGCCGCCGGAGGCCGCTCCGCCGGACGAGGCGCCGTTCGAACCGCCGCCGGAGACACCGGAGTCGGTGCCGCCGGAGGGCGAGCCGGAGGAGCCGCCGGACGAAGTGCCGTCGGAGGAACCGCCGCTGCCGCTGCCACCGCTGGTGTCCCGGCCGCCCGGGCGGCCGGGGAGGTGCGGTCCGCTGGGGGTGGGGCCGGGCGTGATGGAGGTCGCGGGGGTGTGACCGCCGGGTCCCTTCGCGCCGGTGCCGCCGCTGGAGCCGCCGGAGTTGACCGCCCAGACGGCCAGCACGGCGAGCAGTGCGACCAGGCAGAGCACAACAGCCCGCCGTCGCCAGTAGATGGACGACGGAAGAGGTCCGATCGGATTGCGCACAGAGCCCACACGCGAACTCTAGGGGAGATCGGCCGCGCACCGACGCAACACCCGCCGCACCGGGCGCGGTCTTTCCCGATCATCACGTTTTCCCGCGCGAGCGGTCACTGTCAGTGGCATGTGCGAGGATCGACGACGCTATGAGCACAGACACCCGCGCCACCGCCCACCACGATCTGCACGCACCCGTCATCGACTGGTTCGACGAGCATGCCCGGGACCTTCCGTGGCGCCGCCCGGAGGCCGGTGCGTGGGGCGTGATGGTCAGCGAGTTCATGCTGCAGCAGACCCCGGTCAGCCGCGTGCTGCCGGTGTACGAGCAGTGGCTGGCGCGCTGGCCGCGGCCCGCCGACCTCGCCACGGAGCCCGCGGGTGAGGCCGTCCGCGCCTGGGGGCGGCTCGGCTATCCGCGCCGCGCGCTGCGGCTGCACGCGGCGGCGACCGCGATAGCGCTGAGCCACGGCGGTGAAGTCCCGCGCGACCACGCCAAGTTGCTGGCGCTGCCCGGTGTCGGCGAGTACACCGCGGCCGCCATCGGCTCGTTCGCGTACGGGCAGCGGCACTCCGTCCTGGACACCAATGTCCGCCGGGTCTTCGCCCGCGCCGTCACCGGCGTCCAGTACCCGCCGACCGCGACGACCGCCGCGGAGCGCCGTACCGCGCTGGCGCTGCTGCCCGACGACAAGGGGACGGCCGCCCGCTGGGCGGCGGCGACGATGGAGCTGGGCGCGCTGGTGTGCACCGCGCGCGGGCCCGAGTGCGTGCGCTGCCCGATCGCGGCGAGCTGCGCCTGGCGGCTGGCCGGCTCCCCCGAGCACACCGGCCCGCCGCGCCGCGGCCAGACGTACGCGGGTACCGACCGCCAGGTGCGCGGAAAACTGCTGGCCGTGCTGCGGGACGCGGTCGATCCCGTGCCGCAGTCCGCGCTGGACGCGGTGTGGGACGAGCCGGTGCAGCGGGCCCGCGCGCTGGACGGCCTGGTGGCGGACGGTCTCGTCGAGCCGCTCGCCGACGGGGTCTACCGACTGCCGGTTTAAACCCCTTCGGGACGTTGGTCCTGAGGCTGTTACATAACCGACGGCTTCCTGTGAGTCCTCTGTGCGCCCACGGTGGCAAAAGCCCAACATCCCCTCCGTAGCGTCGTCCTCGTCGGAACGGTTGGCACCCCAGCGCAACAGTCGACAGGGCGGGACAGCACGGGACGGAGGGCGACCCATGGCGGCGAACGGCACGGTTCTGGAGTTCGAGGAGTACGTGAGGACCCGGCAGGACGCACTGCTGCGGAGCGCACGGCGGCTCGTCCCCGACCCGATCGACGCCCAGGACCTCGTCCAGACCGCGCTGGTGCGCACCTACCCCCGCTGGGACGGCATCGCCGACAAGACGCTCGCGGACGCCTACATGCGCCGCGTCATGATCAACACCCGGACCGAGTGGTGGCGGAACCGCAAGCTCGACGAGATCCCCACCCAGGAGCTGCCGGACGCCAGCGTCGACGACGGCGCCGACCAGCGCGCCGACCGCGAGATGCTCCGCGACGCGCTGCAGGTCCTCGCGCCCAAGCAGCGCCAGGTCGTGATGCTGCGCCACTACGGCCAGCTGTCCACGGAGGAGACCGCCCGCGCGCTGGGGATGTCGACGGGTACGGTGAAGAGCACCCTGCACCGGGCACTGGCCCGGTTGCGCCACGAGCTGGAGCACGGCCGCTACGGCTACTCACGGATGGAGGGCGTGTGCGCCGCCTAGCAGCGCTGACCGCGGTGGCAGTGGCTCTGTGCCTGCTGACCGCGCTTGCAGGCTGCAGGACCGGCACCGGGGCACGCCGTGAGGGCCCCGCACCGCTCCAGACGCTGAAGGCGGAGCCCAGCCCGGCGCCGTCCATCGCCGGTGACCCGGCGGCGCTGGCGAAGCTGGTGAAGAAGGACACGCAGAACGTCAGCCAGGAGGTGCGCGAGGATCTCGCGCCCTGCGCCGGTGACGAGTACCCGGTGGACACCTCGTCCGGCGATCTGACCAGCGGAGAAGGACCCGATCTGATCGTGAACGTCGCCACCTGCGGCGACGGCATGGGGATCGCGAGTTATGTGTACCGGATGGTCGGCGGGCAGTATCGGAACGTCTTCGCCGATGAGCAGCCGCCGGTCTACGGCAGCGCGGAAAACGGCAAGCTGGAGATCATCCGTCAGGTGTACAAAGGCGACGACCAGGTCTGCTGCCCCACCGGGCAGGAGGCCCTGACGTACGTCTGGAAGGACACCAGGTTCGTCCAGGTGGAGCGTACGTACACCGACTACGGGGACGCGCTCCCCACCCCCAAGCCGGAAATGAAGTCGAATGGCTGAAACACACGTCCTGTTCGTCGAGGACGACGACGTCATCCGCGAGGCGACCACGCTCGCGCTGGAGCGTGACGGCTTCAAGGTGACGGCGGTCGCCGACGGACTGGCCGGGCTGGAGGCGTTCCGCGCCGAGCAGCCCGATCTCGCGCTGCTCGATGTGATGGTGCCGGGCCTGGACGGCGTCAGCCTGTGCCGGCGGATCCGGGACGAGTCGACCGTGCCGGTGATCATGCTGTCCGCGCGCGCCGACTCCATCGACATCGTGCTCGGCCTGGAGGCCGGCGCCGACGACTATGTGACGAAGCCCTTCGACGGGGCGGTGCTGGTCGCCCGGATCCGGGCGGTCCTGCGCCGTTTCGGCCACGCCTCCTCCGGTGACGAACCGGCGGAGGCTGCCCTGCTGTCCTTCGGCGACATCGAGATCGACCCCGAGGGCCTCGAGGTGACCCGCGGCGGTGAGCGGCTCGCCCTGACCCCCACCGAGATGCGGCTGCTGCTGGAGTTCTCCGCGGCGCCCGGCGCCGTGCTCTCCCGCGACCGGCTGCTGGAACGGGTCTGGGACTATGAGTGGGGTGGCGACACCCGGGTCGTGGACGTCCACGTCCAGCGGCTGCGCGTCAAGATCGGCCAGGACCGGATCGAGACGGTGCGCGGCTTCGGTTACAAGCTCAGGGCCTGACAGACCATGCCGTTGTTCCCCCGCTCCAGTCTGCGCTGGAAGCTCAGTGCCGCCATCGCCTGCGTATCGGTGCTCGTCGCCGTGGCGCTGAGCCTGGTGGTGCACAACGCCGCCCGCGTCAGCATGATCGACAACTCCCGTGACGTACAGGACGAGCGGGTGCAGTCCGCGCTGCGGATCTACGAGGTCACCGGCAAGAAGGTCTTCTCCGCCCAGCTCGACGACCCGGCCCTGCCCAAGCCGCTCAAGGAGTTCGCGGCCAGGGGCGAACGGGCGACGTACGTCCAGGACAGTGGCGGCGCGCCGATCGTGTGGGCCGAGACACCGACCAACGACGGCCGCATCCTGTCGCTGCGCACCACCTTCAAGGACCGCTACTCGGTCCTCGTCGACCTCGACCAGGCCTTGGTCGTCGGCTCGCTCGCGGTGGTGGTGGGCGGCACCGCGCTCGGAGTGCTGATCGGCGGCCAGATGTCCCGGCGGCTGCGCAAGGCCGCCGTCGCGGCCCGCAAGGTGGCGGACGGCAACCCCGAGGTACGGGTGCGCGACGCGATCGGCGGCCGGGTCCGGGACGAGACCGACGAGCTGGCGGCCGCCGTCGACGCGATGGCCGACGCCCTGCAGGACCGGCTGGAGGCCGAGCGCCGGGTCACCGCCGACATCGCCCACGAGCTGCGCACCCCGGTGACCGGGCTGGTCACCGCGGCCGAGCTGCTGCCGCCGGGCCGTCCCGCCGAGCTGGTGCGGAACCGGGCGCAGGCGCTGCGCACCCTGGTCGAGGACGTGCTGGAGGTGGCGCGGCTGGACGGGGCCGCGGAGCAGGCCGATCTGCAGGAGGTCGCCCTGGGCGACTTCGTCCGCAGGCGGGTGCTGGCGCTCGATCCCGATGCCGTGGTGACGGTGATCGAGGACGCGGTCGTGCACACCGATCCGCGCCGGCTGGAGCGCATCCTCGGCAATCTGCTGGCCAACGCCGCCCGGCACGGCAAGCCGCAGACCGAGGTGAGCATCAACGGGCCGTTCCTGCGGATCCGCGACCACGGTCCCGGCTTCCCCGACGATCTGCTGCGCGAGGGCCCCAGCCGCTTCCGCACCGGCAGCTCCGACCGGGCCGGCGGCGACCACGGCCTCGGCCTCACCATCGCCACCGGCCAGGCCCGCGTACTGCGCGCCCGGCTCACCTTCCGCAACGCTCCCGCCTCCGACGGCGGCGGCGCGGTCGCGCAGCTGCTGCTGCCCCGGTAGACATGCCCGTACAACGACGACGGCCCCCGGCAGGAGATGCCGGGGGCCGTCGTCGTACGGGCGCTACGAGGGGGTCAGATCGCCTCGACCGGGTGCAGGGCCTCGGAGGCCTCGTCCTTGTCGGTCTTGTCGCCGTCGCCGGGGGCCTGCGGAGCACCGCGCAGCGGGATCTCCTTGACGAACCAGGCCGCCACGAAGCCGACGATGCTGATCACCGCGCCCCACAGGAAGACGGTGTGCGTGCCGTTGGAGACCGCGTGCAGGTAGGCGTCCCGCACCTCCGCCGGCAGGTGGGCGATGCGCGCGGGGTCGAGCTGGGCGCCCGCCCCGATCGCCTTGCTGCCCGCGGTGCCGCCGAGCTCCGTCATCGTGTTCTGCACGTGGTGGGTGAAGAGCGCCCCGAAGAGCGAGACACCGAACGAGCCGCCGATGGTGCGGAAGAGCGTGGCGGACGAGCTGCCGACGCCGATGTCCTTCATCTCGACGCTGTTCTGCGCGACGAGCATGGTGATCTGCATCAGGAAGCCCATGCCCGCGCCGAGCACGGCCATGTAGACGCCGGACATGAAGCGGGTGGTCCCGGTGTCCATGGTGGACAGCAGGTACAGCCCGACGGTGATCAGGGCGCCGCCGATGATCGGGAAGATCTTGTAGCGGCCGCTCTGGGTGGTGACCCGGCCCGCGATCAGCGAGACCACCATCATCGCCAGCAGCATCGGCAGGAGCAGCAGGCCGGAGTTGGTGGCCGAGGCGCCCTGGACGGTCTGCTGGTAGAGCGGCAGGAACGTCATCGCGCCGAACATCACGAAACCGACCAGGAAGCCGATCAGGGAGATCAGCGAGAAGTTGCGGTTGCGGAAGATGTGCAGCGGCATGACGGGCTCTTTGGCGCGGGTCTCGGCCCAGATGAAGGCCGCGATAGCGACCACGCCGAGGACGAGGAGCCCGATGATCTGCGCCGAGGCCCAGCCGTACTGGGTGCCGCCCCAGGTCGTGAGGAGCACCAGCGCGGTGATGCCGACGGTGAGCAGTCCGGCGCCGAGGTAGTCGATACGGGCCTGGACGCGCTTCTTCGGCAGGTGCAGCACGATGTAGATCATCGCGAGCGCCACCGCGCCGAGCGGCAGGTTGATGTAGAAGCTCCAGCGCCAGCCCCAGTTGTCGGTGATGGTGCCGCCGACGAGCGGTCCGCCGATCATCGCGAGCGCCATGACGCCGGCCATCATGCCCTGGTACTTGCCACGTTCCCGAGGCGGTATCAGGTCACCGATGATTGCCATCACACCGACGATCAGACCGCCGGCGCCGAGGCCCTGGATCGCACGGAAGGCGATCAGCTGGTCCATCGACTGGGAGAGGCCGGAGAGTGCGGAACCGGCCAGGAACAGCACGATCGACGTCATGAAGATGCCCTTGCGACCGTACATGTCGCCGAGCTTTCCCCAGATGGGCGTCGAGGCGGCGGTCGCGAGCGTGTACGCGGTGACCACCCAGGAGAGGTGGTTGAGGCCGCCGAGCTCCCCTACGATCGTCGGCATCGCGGTACCGATGATCATGTTGTCGAGCATCGCGAGCAACATCGCGATCATGAGCCCGAGCAGAACCACACGCACACTGCGCTGAGGAGCCGCTTCGGGTGGCGTTTCTGCGGTCTGGGACATGACCGGTGCCTCCCCTGGATGGGGCGGCCCGCTTGTGCTTTTGGTACTTACTTGCCGCCCGGCTAGTTCGCTACGATACCGAAGGTAAGCCGCAGCTAGCCGGTCGTCAAGTAAGTAGATTACGTTTGACCAAAGCCATACCGGCCATTCGGGCGGTCGACGCAGGAGAGCGGTAGCCATGGGCACTTCGCAGGCACGTCGCGGTGACACCCGCCACCGCATCCAGGACGTCGCGCTCGAACTCTTCGCCGAGCAGGGGTACGAGAAGACCTCGCTGCGCGAGATCGCCGAGCACCTCGAGGTGACCAAGGCCGCGCTCTACTACCACTTCAAGACCAAGGAAGACATCCTCACCAGCATCGTCGAGGACATCGGCCGGCCGGTCGACGAGCTGATCACCTGGGCCGAGGCGCAGCCGCGCACCCTGGAGAACAAGCAGGAGATGCTGCGCCGCTACAGCGCCGCCCTGTGGGGCGCCAGCGCGCTGTTCCGCTTCATCCAGGAGAACCAGGCCACGGTCCGCGAGCTGAGCATCGGCGAGCAGTTCAAGAGCAAGATGCTCGCGCTCAACGGTCTGCTGAAGGAGCCCGAGTTCTCGATGGCGAGCCAGGTCCGCTGCATCACCGCGCTCTTCGCGATGCACGCCGGGATGTTCGCCGTGCAGAACATCGAGGGCGACCCCGAGGAGAAGCGCGAAGCCATCCTCGAGGTCGCCCTCGATCTCATCGCCCAGGCTCACCGGAACCTGGACTGATCACCGCTGATGACGCTGTGGGTCACCTGACGGCATGCGTCACATGTTGACGCCGTGCTGGTGCAGGAACGACAGCGGCTCCATGCCCGAGCCGTAGACCGGCGTGGTGCGGGCCTCGAAGTGCAGGTGCGGGCCGGTCGAGTTCCCGGTGCTGCCGGACTTGCCGATCTCCTGGCTGGTGCTCACGGTCTGGCCGACCGAGACCTCGAGCTTCGACAGGTGGCCGTACTGCGTGTACGTGCCGTTCCCGTGCTTGATCACGATGTTGTTGCCGTAGGCGCCGCCCCAGCCGGCCTCGACGACGGTGCCGCCGTGCACAGCCCTGACCTGGGTGCCGGTCGGCACCACGAAGTCCTGGCCGGAGTGCTTGTGCGACCAGTGCGAGCCGGCCTGCGCGAAGGACGCGCCGATCGTGTAACTGGTCACGGGCTTCACCCAGGCGTTCTGGCGCGCGCTGCGGTCCGCGGCGGACTTCACGGCCGCCCGCTTCTTGGCGTCGGCCTTCGCGGCAGCGGCCTTCGCGCTCGCCGCGGCGGCCTTCTTCTGTACGTCGGCCTGCGTCTTCATGACGTCCGCGATGCTGTTCGCCGACGCGGTCCCGAAGAGACCCGCGTCCTGCGAGTCGGCGGCCATGGCCGCCGTAGAGCCCAGCGCGAGTGCCACGCACACGCCGCCCGCCACCACGGCCGCACGACCACGCATGACGGACTTCGGGGCGTGGTTCTTCGTCGAGTTCTTAAGCATGCAGGATTACCTCACTGAATGGGGGGTATGAAGCAGGAGCGACTGTGGGCCGCTCCGGCCATTCATTGGTAACGCGCTTCGCTGTGCCCGCACAAGGCGCGCTGCTACTAACTGCGGCCGTAGCGAAAGCAAGGACGAAACGCCTCTTGCCAAGCTCACCCCGGCTACTGAGTGAGTCCGGCGCACCTAGCTCGACCAGCCAGAACATGGGACCGACGGTGTTTTTCCCGCGGTTCCGGCGGCCGGTGCGGAACCGCCTTCCGAGCCCTTGAAGCATCGACTATTCCGCCTAGTAAGCTCGGAATGGCGCGTGTGCCATGTCACCACGCAATAAGATCAAATCGCTTTCCCGCGGGACGTTCCGTCATTCACCCGGGCCGAAAGTCCTGTGACCCCCGCCACTCAATTCCCCGGAAAGCATGGCGGCGCCCGCCCCGGCTGCCCTACCGTTGCCCCATCGACAGGGCGGGGGCGCACACGATGGCGGCGGACGAGTACCTGAACGACATCGAGCTGGCGGATGCGGTCGAGGCGGTCCGTGAGGGCCTGGCCACCGCTGCCGCGCGCGGCAGCGGGAAAGCGGTCCGCTTCGAGGTCGGCGACATCCACATGGAGTTCACCGTGGAGATCCGCCGCGACGTGACCGGCAAGGCCGGCGTCAAGGCCTGGGTCGTGGACGCCGGGGTGGAGGGCACCCGCTCCCGGGGCCGCACCCACACGGTCTCCTTCACCCTCAAGCCGAAGAACGCCGCCACCGGCGGCCATCTCGACATCCACATGGACGACGAGGGCGACAGCAGCCACTTCACCGACGCCGGCAGCTGACCGCCGTGGCCGCCGGGCCAGGGGCCGACGGCCCCCAGCGGAACCGGATCGCGGCGGTCTTCTCGGGCGGTCGGCAGGGCAGCGGCTATCTGCTGAGCCCCCGGCTGGTGCTGACCGCCGCCCACGTCATCGGTGACGGCCTGGACATCCGGATCGCCGTACCCGGCGGCCCGGGCGACGTGCGGTGCCGCGTCGTGTGGCAGCCGCACGAGATCGAGCGCGAGATCGACGTCGCCCTCATCGAGGCCCCCGTCGACCTGGTGCCGCCCACCGGCCTCGTCCAGCTGGGCGAGGTGGACTCCCTCTCCCCGATCCGTGACTGCCAGGCGATCGGTTTCCCGTACGTCCAGCGCGGCGGCCCGGAAGGGAAGTCCCTCGACAGCGAGCAGGTGACCGGCACCCTCAAACCCGGCTCCGGGATGCTCAAGCGCCAGTACGTCCTGGACAGCGACCACGCCCCGCCCTCCGCACGACAGGACGGCGGGTCGGCGTGGGCCGGGATGTCCGGCGCGGCCGTCTTCTGCGGCGCCCTGCTGATGGCCGTGGTCTGCGGCGACCCACGCGGCTGGCCGCACAGCCGGCTCATCACCGTCCCCGTCGCCGAGCTCGTGCGACACCGGGGTTTCATGGGCGCGCTCGATGCCGCCGGCTGCGCCTACACGTTCATCACCCGGCCGGTCGACCCGGACGCGGCGTTCACGTCCCGCTACGCGGCGTACATCGCCAAGCGGCACTCCACCCTCACCATCTTCGGGATCGACCTCAGCGACCGCTCCCGGGCCGTCTGGCCGCTCGACGCGGCCTACCTCAGCCTGGAGGTGACCGAACCCGACCGCGGCGCACCGGGGAGCCCGCTGCCGGGCGGCGGGGGGTCGGTGCGCGCGGAGCAGACCTTCGCCGGGCGTGAGCGCGTCCTGCTGCGCGGTCTCGCCGGATCCGGGAAGACCACGCTGGTGCAGTGGCTGGCGGTGTCCGCCGCCGGGCAGGACCAGGACGCCGGGGATCACCATCTGCGGGACCGCGTCCCGTTCGTCCTGCCGCTGCGCACCCTCATCCGCCATGGCGAGCTGCCGCTCCCCGCCGACTTCCTCCGCTCCGCGAACGTCCCATTGACCGCGCCGGACGGCTGGACCGAGCGGATCCTCCAGGCGGGCCGGGGTCTGCTGCTCGTCGACGGGCTGGACGAGATCGGTGAGCGGGAACGCGACCGCGTCCGCGACTGGCTGCGTGATCTGCTGATCGCCTTCCCCGGCAACCTGTGGCTCGTCACCTCGCGCCCTTCCGCGGTCTCGGACGCGTGGCTCGCGGGCGAGGCCTTCGCCGAGCTGGCGCTCTCCCCCATGGGCCGTGACGACGTCGGCGCGTTCATCACCCGCTGGCACGACGCCGCCCGCGCGACGGACGCCGACGCCGAGGAGACCGCCAGGACCGACGGCTACCAGCGCTCCCTGCTCGACGCCGTCCGCACCCAGCAGGACCTCGCCCGCCTCGCCACCAACCCCCTGATGTGCGGACTGATCTGCGCCCTGCACCGCGACCGCCGCGGCTATCTGCCGCACAGCCGCAAGCAGCTGTACGACGCCGCGATGTCCATGCTGCTGGGCCGCCGCGACCTGGAACGCGACATCGACGTACGGCTCACCGAGGAACCCCAGATCCAGCTCCTCCAGAAGCTGGCCTACTGGATGATCCGCAACGGCCAGGTCGAGATGGACCAGACCGACGCGGAGGAGCTCATCGCGGCAGCGCTCCCCGCGATGCCCGCGGTGGCCGCGATGGGGGACGCGTCGCAGGTCTTCCAGCACCTGCTGCTCCGCAGCGGACTGCTGCGCGAGCCCGCGGAAGGCACCGTCGACTTCATCCACCGCACCTTCCAGGACTATCTGGGCGCGAAGGCGGCCGTGGAGGAGCGCGACTTCGCGTTCCTCGTCCGCAACGCCCACGACGACCAGTGGGAGGACGTCCTGCGGATGGCGGTGGCCCACGCCCGCCCGGACGAGCGCGCCCGGCTCCTCAACCAGCTCGTCGCCCGGGGCGACCGCACCAAAAGCCACCGCTCACGGCTCCATCTGCTGGCGATGGCCTGCCTGGAGCAGGCGGTGGAACTGGACGCGGTCGTCCGGACCGCCGTGGAGGAGCGGGCGGCGGCCCTCATCCCGCCGCGCTCGGACGAGGGCGCCGACGCGCTGGCCGCGGTCGGCCCCGTCGTCCTGGAACTGCTGCCAGGACCCGCCGGCCTCTCGGTGCAGGAGGCGGCGGCGGTGGTCCGCACCGCCGGGAAACTCGGCACGGATGCGGCCATGGCCTTCATCAGCAGGTTCACCCAGGACGAGCGGTCGCAGGTGCAATTCAGCATTGTCGAGGCGTGGGACCACTTCCCCGTCGACGCCTATGCGGAGCAGGTACTCAAGTACTCGCTTCTCAACTCATGGGTAACCATCGACAGCGCGGCCAAACTCCGGGCCCTGCCTTCGCTGGCCCACGCCAGGCTCCTCTGGTGTGTGGGAGCGCTGCCTCCTGAAGAGCTATTGCCGCCGTCCAGAACGGTCCACCTACAACGTCTCAACATCAAGGACAATCCGCTTCTGGACAACCTCGGCCGGGTTTCGGCCGCTCCTGAACTGGAGCTGTTGGGTATCGCCAACTGTCCGGGCATCACCGACCTCGAGGATCTGAGGGACAACACTTCCCTCGAGTACCTCGACCTCTGGAACTTCACGCGGCCTCTGGATCTCCGGGTACTGGAGAGTCTGGAGTCCTTGCGTTCTCTGGGCCTCGCCACACACGTTGAGTGGGCCGATTTCCGCGACGCGCCGGCACTGGAACAGCTGACTCGTCTTTGGCTGATTCGGAACGCAGACGTCCGAAGCCTGCGCGGAATCGAGAAATGGCGCAGTTTGGGGTGGGTGTCGATCGACTGTCCCGACGAGGTGTCCTGTCTATCGGCTCTCGCCGGCCTGCCCGATCTCAGGAAACTGGTGCTCCGGGATGTCCGGCACCACATCACCGAGGCTCTGGTAACCATGCCGGCTGTCGCGACGCTCCAGCTCGTCGATCCGTCACCCGTCGTCGATCTGGCCTCTCTGGTGCGGCTTCTGCCCGGCCTGGTGGATCTGCGGTTCCTTTACGCCACCGCCCCGGCCACCACCACGCTCGACCTCACCGCACTCCGGGGCGTCGAAGGAATCCGTCTCACCGTGGAGAACGCGGCCCGGGTCATCGGCGCCGAATTGTTCCCGCAGGACCGGCTGCACATCACCCCGCACCGTCGTGACTGATCCGCACCCGCCGACCGCGCAAACGGCGCCGGCCCCGAAACCAGAAGGTTTCGGGGCCGGCGCCGTGCAATGCCGAGCAGCAGGCGTTACGCGTCCTTGGACAGGTTCGGCGCGGCTCCGCCGGAACCCGCGGCCTCGATCGGCGGAGTGTCCGCGACCGTGACCTTCTCCTCGCCGCGGAAGGTGAACTTCTTCTCCTCACCCTCGCCCTCGGTGTCGACGACCACGATGTGACCGGGGCGCAGCTCACCGAAGAGGATCTTCTCGGAGAGGATGTCCTCGATCTCCCGCTGGATCGTCCGGCGCAGCGGCCGGGCGCCCAGGACGGGGTCGTAGCCCTTCTTGCCGAGCAGCTTCTTGGCCTCGACGCTGAGCTCCAGGCCCATGTCGCGGTCCTTGAGGCGCTCGTCCACCTTGGCGACCATGAGGTCGACGATCTGCATGATGTCTTCCTCCGTCAGCTGGTGGAAGACCACGATGTCGTCGACACGGTTGAGGAACTCGGGACGGAAGTGCTGCTTGAGCTCCTCGCCGACCTTCGCCTTCATCCGCTCGTACCCGGTCTTGGCGTCACCCGTGGCCGCGAAGCCGAGGTTGAAGCCCTTGGAGATGTCCCGGGTGCCGAGGTTGGTCGTCATGATGATGACCGTGTTCTTGAAGTCCACGACCCGGCCCTGGGAGTCGGTCAGCCGACCGTCCTCCAGGATCTGCAACAGGGAGTTGAAGATGTCGGGGTGGGCCTTCTCGACCTCGTCGAAGAGCACGACGGAGAACGGCTTGCGGCGCACCTTCTCGGTGAGCTGGCCGCCCTCTTCGTAGCCGACGTAGCCGGGAGGCGAGCCGAAGAGCCGCGAGACGGTGTGCTTCTCGCTGAACTCCGACATGTCGAGCTGGATGAGCGCGTCCTCGTCGCCGAAGAGGAACTCGGCGAGCGTCTTGGACAGCTCGGTCTTACCGACACCGGACGGACCGGCGAAGATGAACGAGCCACCGGGACGCTTCGGGTCCTTGAGGCCGGCACGGGTACGCCGGATCGCCTGGGAGAGCGCCTTGATGGCGTCCTTCTGGCCGATGACGCGCTTGTGGAGCTCGTCCTCCATGCGCAGCAGGCGCGAGGACTCCTCCTCGGTGAGCTTGAAGACCGGGATGCCGGTGGCCGTGGCCAGGACCTCCGCGATCAGCTCCTCGTCCACCTCGGCGACGACGTCCATGTCGCCGGCCTTCCACTCCTTCTCGCGCTTGCCCTTGGCGGCGAGGAGCTGCTTCTCCTTGTCGCGGAGCGAGGCGGCCTTCTCGAAGTCCTGCGAATCGATCGCGGACTCCTTCTCACGGCGCACATCGGCGATCTTCTCGTCGAATTCGCGGAGGTCCGGCGGTGCGGTCATCCGGCGAATGCGCATCCGGGAGCCGGCTTCGTCGATCAGGTCGATCGCCTTGTCCGGGAGGAAGCGGTCCGAGATGTAGCGGTCGGCCAGGGTGGCGGCGGCGACCAGGGCGGCGTCGGTGATCGACACACGGTGGTGTGCCTCGTACCGGTCGCGCAGACCCTTGAGGATCTCGATGGTGTGGGGCAGCGACGGCTCGGCGACCTGGATGGGCTGGAAGCGGCGCTCAAGGGCCGCGTCCTTCTCCAGGTGCTTGCGGTACTCGTCGAGCGTCGTGGCACCGATGGTCTGCAGCTCACCTCGCGCCAGCATGGGCTTGAGGATGCTCGCGGCGTCGATCGCGCCCTCGGCGGCACCCGCACCCACCAGGGTGTGGAGCTCGTCGATGAACAGGATGATGTCGCCGCGGGTGCGGATCTCCTTGAGGACCTTCTTCAGGCGCTCCTCGAAGTCACCGCGGTACCGGGAACCGGCGACGAGGGCGCCGAGGTCCAGGGTGTAGAGCTGCTTGTCCTTGAGCGTCTCGGGAACTTCACCCTTGACGATCGCCTGGGCGAGGCCCTCGACGACGGCGGTCTTGCCGACGCCGGGCTCGCCGATGAGGACGGGGTTGTTCTTGGTGCGGCGGGACAGCACCTGCATGACCCGCTCGATCTCCTTCTCGCGCCCGATGACCGGGTCGAGCTTGGTTTCCCGAGCGGCCTGCGTCAGGTTGCGGCCGAACTGGTCCAGGACCAGCGAGGTCGAGGGCGTGCCCTCGGCCGGGCCGCCGGCGCCCGCCGACTCCTTGCCGCCGCCGGAGTAGCCGGACAGCAGCTGGATGACCTGCTGCCGGACCCGGTTCAGGTCGGCGCCGAGCTTCACGAGGACCTGGGCGGCGACGCCCTCGCCCTCGCGGATGAGGCCGAGCAGGATGTGCTCGGTCCCGATGTAGTTGTGTCCGAGCTGAAGGGCCTCGCGGAGCGACAGCTCCAGGACCTTCTTGGCACGGGGGGTGAAGGGGATGTGCCCGGACGGGGCCTGCTGGCCCTGACCGATGATCTCCTCCACCTGCTGGCGGACCGCCTCGAGCGAAATCCCGAGGCTCTCCAGGGCCTTAGCGGCGACACCCTCACCCTCGTGGATCAGGCCCAGGAGGATGTGCTCGGTGCCGATGTAGTTGTGGTTGAGCATCCGGGCTTCTTCCTGAGCCAGGACGACAACCCGCCGCGCGCGGTCGGTGAACCTCTCGAACATCGTTAATCGCTCCTCAGAGCGGTCGGGCAGTTAGGGGGCGGTCCCCTCCCTGTCCTTCCGCATGCTAGTCCCGACAGCGGGGCAGCTCACTTCAACCGTAGACACCCACCTGGGCCCTTTAGTCCCACGCAGCCGACAACAGCTCCAACCTGATGGTGCGAGACGATGTTCCCGCAGGCCAGGTGAATAGACCTTTATCGAGTACGCCGATGGCGAACGCGCGCCCATCCGCGGCGGCCGTCGTCCCGTCCCACTAGGACTTTCTTACCCGCCGGCACCGACATTCCATGCCGCGCGGGGCCAACGGGTGCGCTACGGGCGAACAACCTTGCGCTCATCGGCCGCACACCTGGCACCTTCGGCGGGCACGGAGCGTATCCGGAGCGCCACCGCTCGTAACCCTTGTGCTCCGCGGGAGTTGCATACTGCATGGGCTGGTACGAGCACGAGCTGGGTTGGCCGATCGCCGGTACGACGCCTCCGCACCTGGTCACCGGTGCGCGCTTCGACGCGCTGGAGGTTCCCGCCAAGGTGGGCTTCGCCGCACTGACACGCTTCCCGCGGCCCGGTGAACTGGGGCCCGTCGCGCTGGACGGACGGCGGGTCCTGCTGCTGGTGGCGGCGGGTACGGCGGAGGAACTGACCGGGCTGCTGGAATGGCTGGAATGGGGCGGAATCCCGCTCGATCTGACCGCCCTGGGTGCGGGCGATCTGATGCGGGCGCCGGCTCATCCCGAATGGGGACGCCGGGAGGCCGCCTACGACCGGACGGCGCCGGTCTGGCTGCGGCCTCCCCAACCGGGCTGCGAGGTGGAACCTACGTTGCCCGCGATGTGCTTCACGGGCCGCTCCGGTACCGATGGTGTGGGGGGACCCATCGGCCTGGTGGCACTGGTCTCCGCTCTCGCGACGGCCTGCCACCGGGTCCGGCTGCTGGAGAATCAGCCGTGTTCCTTCTCGTACGCCTCGCGAATGGACGCGGGAACACGGCCGCGGTCATTGACCTCATAGCCCTTGTCCTTGGCCCACGCACGAATCTTCGCGGTGTCCTGGCTCGCCGAACCGCCGCGCACAACCTTGGGACCGCGGCCACGGCCGACCCGTCCACCGGTCCTGCGACCGCTGTCCAGGTACGGGGTGAGCAGCCCGCGCAGCTTGTCCGCATTGGCAGTGGTGAGGTCGATCTCGTACGTCACTCCATCGAGTGCGAACGTGACGGTCTCATCCGCCTCGCCGCCGTCGAGGTCGTCAACAAGAAGGACCTGAACCTTCTGTGCCACCGGCTTCCCTTTCATCGAAAACGGATTAACGGTAAAAGCAAAGCGCCTTTTACGGAAAAACACAAACCCCTTGCGCGAAGCTGAGCAAGATGCCCGTGCGCGTACCGGACATACCGGGACCCTCAGAGTTGCAGCAGCATGCGGCTGTTGCCCAAGGTGTTCGGTTTCACTCGCTCGAGGTCGAGGAACTCGGCCACTCCCTCGTCATTGGAACGCAGCAGCTCGCCGAAGACATCACCGTCCACCGGCGTCTCGCCGATCTCGACGAAGCCGTGCTTCGCGAAGAAGTCGACTTCGAAGGTGAGACAGAAAATCCTGCGGACTCCGAGCCAGCGCGCGGTCTGCAAGAGCTTGGCCAGGACTTGATGTCCGACGCCCTTCCCACGCTGTCCCGGATGAACCGCCAGCGTGCGGACCTCTGCCAGGTCCTCCCACATCACATGAAGTGCGCCGCAGGCCACGACGGCGGCGTCCTCGTCGCGTTCGGCGACCCAGAACTCCTGGATGTCCTCATAAAGAGTCACCGTGGGCTTGTCCAGCAGGATGCGGTCACGGACATATGAGTCCAGCAGGCTGCGGACAGCCGGCACATCACTGGTCCTGGCCCGGCGGATGGTGACGTCATTTGATACGAGGGGCATGGCCGGACGCTATCGTTCGTCGGGCTCGGGAGGGGCAGAGGGGTCCACGGACTGGACTACGCGCATTGCGTCCCTGAGAGCTTCCCGCTGTTCCGGCGACATCATGCCGAAGAAGTGCACGAGGGCCGCGGCCGGGTTGTCGCTCGCCGCCCATGCCTCGTTCATCAGTGCGGCCGAGTAAGCAGCTCTTGTGGATACCGCCTCATAGAGATAGGCGCGGCCTTCCGCCTCGCGGCGCAGCCAGCCCTTCTGGTGCAGGTTGTCCATTACGGTCATGACCGTCGTGTACGCGATGGAACGGTCCTGCTGCAGGTCTTCGAGCACTTCGCGAACGGTGACCGGGCGATTCCACTGCCACACCCTGGTCATCACTGCGTCTTCGAGGTCTCCCAATGGACGGGGCACTCTCGAATACTAGTGACGATTGCCGGAAATGCCGCTTATTTAGCGAACCTCGTCGGTTCCGGCCTGCTGGACCGCCTCGGCCTTGGCGAACGCGGCGTCGACCGCCGCGTCCTCCTTGGCCTTGTTGGCCCCGCCCTGGTTCTTGATGATCGTCACGACGAGGCCGATGAAGAAGACCGCCATCACGAACGGCGGCACGAGCGCGGATACGTAGTCCATGCCGTCCAGCGTAGTCAGGCCGAGCGGGCTTCCTCGTCCGGGGGCGTGGCGCGGTGGTGTCCCGGCGGGAACACCTCGGCCGGCGTGGGGACCCGGCGGCCCGGGTCGGGGGCCGCGGGGCCCCTGGACGGCGCCGGGGCCGGAGCGGGCACCTGGGAGGGCCGTGCGGGCTTCTCCCCGGGCTTGCCCGACGTGTCCGGCCGGTCGGCCGCGGAGCCGAACAGGAGAGCCGGCACGGGCGATTCCGTGCGGCCGCCGGGCAGCGAGAGCAGCCGTCCGCGGTCGGCGATCGTGGAGCGTCGGCGCGACGTGGGCATATGGGCCTCCAGGCGGGCTCGTAGATCGTTTTCGGCCAGGTCCTCGCAGCGCCGCAGCAACACGGTGCGGCGGCGGTGCTCGACCGTGCCACAGGGGTGACTGCGCAGCCGCCGCAGCGCCGCGAGGTCGTCGGGGCCCGGCAGGTAGCCGGTGTCAAGGGCGTCCCGCAGCCGTGCGAGATAACCGGCGGCGCTGCCCGGGAGGGCCTCGCGGTAGCGGGCCAGCTCGGCGAGGAGGAACGTCCGGAGCCGCCCGCCCTCGCTGACCGCTTCGTCCAGGGCCTCGGCGAGCCGGAGGTACTCCTGGAGGTCGTCGGGGACGGATGTCGTGGTGGCGGGTCGGAGGGCCGCTGCGAGGGCGCGCCGGAACACACGCAGTTCGTCCGCGCTGAACGCCATGCCGCCCCGGGACCCGTGTGGCGTGGGCATGAGACGACTTTAAGTGCTAAACGGACAAAATTCCCGTAACGACATGGCTGGATCTGGGGACACCGACCAACCGGGGGACTAACTCGTCGAGACGTTCCGCTCGTAGACCAGGCGCAGCCCGATCAGCGTCAGCCACGGCTCGTGCACATCGATGATCGACGCCTCGCCGAGGACGAGCGGCGCGAGACCGCCGGTGGCGATCACCGTGACGTCGTCCGGGTCGTCGGCGAGTTCCCGGGCCATCCGCTCCGCGACACCGTCGACCTGGCCGGCGAAGCCGTACAGGATGCCGGACTGCATCGCCTCGATGGTGTTCTTGCCGATGACGCTGCGCGGGCGCGCCAGCTCGATCTTGCGCAGCTGCGCGCCGCGCACCCCGAGGGCGTCCACCGAGATCTCGATGCCCGGGGCGATGGCGCCGCCCATGTACTCACCGCGCACGGAGACCGCGTCGAAGGTCGTCGCCGTACCGAAGTCCACGACGATGCACGGGCCGTTGTACAGGTGCATGGCCGCGAGGGAGTTGACGATCCGGTCGGAGCCGACCTCCTTCGGGTGGTCCACCAGGATCGGCACACCCGTCTTGATGCCCGGCTCGACGAGGACCGACGGGACGTCCCCGTAGTAACGCCGGGTGACCTCCCGCAGCTCGTGCAGGACCGCCGGCACCGTCGAGCAGATCGCGATGCCGTCGATGCCGTCACCCAGCTCCATGCCCAGCAGCGGGTGCATGCCCATCAGGCCCTGCAGCAGGACCGCCCACTCGTCGGCGGTACGGCGCGAGTCGGTGGAGATCCGCCAGTGCTCGACGATCTCCTCCGCGTCGAAGAGGCCCAGGACGGTGTGCGTGTTGCCGACGTCGATGGTGAGGAGCATGCGGGTCTCAGACTCCCGGGCGAAGGTCGAGGCCGATGTCCAGGATCGGCGAGGAGTGCGTCAGCGCGCCCACCGCCAGGTAGTCGACGCCGGTCTCCGCGTAGGCGCGGGCGGTGTCGAGGGAGAGCCGGCCCGAGGACTCCAGGACGGCGCGGCCGGCGACGTGCGTGACGGCCTCGGCGGTCTGCTCGGGGGTGAAGTTGTCGAGCAGGATCAGGTCGGCGCCCGCCGCGAGGACCTCGCGCACCTGGTCCATGGTGTCGACCTCGACCTCGATGGCCAGGTCGGGGAACTCGTCGCGGACCAGCTTGAACGCCTGCGCGACGCCGCCGGCCGCGATCACGTGGTTGTCCTTGACCAGCGCCGCGTCCGACAGCGACATCCGGTGGTTGACGCCGCCGCCGCAGCGCACCGCGTACTTCTCCAGGGCGCGCAGCCCCGGCGTCGTCTTGCGGGTGTCGCGGACCTCCGCCTTGGTGCCCTCCAGCACGTCCGACCAGGCGCGGGTCGCGGTCGCGATACCGGACAGCCGGCACAGCAGGTTGAGCGCGCTGCGCTCGCCCGTCAGCAGGTCACGGGTGCGGGTGCGGACCGTCAGCACCACCTGGCCGGGCTCGACGCGGTCGCCGTCCTCGACGTGCCGCTCGACCTCGAACTCGTCGGTGCAGACGACCGACAGGACCGCCTCGGCGATCCGCAGTCCCGCGACGGTGCCGGCCTCGCGGGCGGTGAAGTCACCGGTGGCGAAGGCGTCCTCGGGGACGGTCGCGACGGTGGTGACGTCGACGCCCTGGTCGAGGTCCTCCTCGATCGCGATGTGCGCGATGTCCTCGACCTGGACGGGGTCCAGGCCCGCGTCGACCAGCAGCTGCGCCAGATCGGCGTCCAGACCGCACTGCAGCGGGTCGTGCTCGTACAGCTCCTCCTCGCCGCCGCAGCCGCACGCGTCACCGCAGCCGCCCGAGCCCTCGTCGGGCAGGCCGACGGGCAGGCCGAACTGCGGCAGCGGAAGAAGGACGGGCTGAGGACGGTCCGGGGTACTCACGAGGGCTCCTTGAGGGCTGCGCGGGTCGTCCCCCGCGGGGTTTCTGCGGTCACCGGCAGGCTGTCGAGCGGTGCCTCTGCATTGCGCACCGGCGGGAAGTCCGCCGTGTCGGTGGTGTGGACGGCCAGCGTCCCGTTCGGCGTCAGGCGGACGACGAGGTGCCGGCGCCACTGGGCATCGTCCCGGTCCGGCCGGTCCTCGCGCCAGTGGCAGCCACGAGTCTCCTCCCGGCGGCGGGCGGCCGCGACCAGGACCCGGGCCACCAGGCTCAGGTTGGACGCCTCCCACGTCTCGACGCACGGCTCCGCGGTCTTGCCGTCGCGCTCCAGATCCTCGACCGAGGCGGTGTGGAGCCGCTCCAGCGCGGTGGCCGCGCCCGCCAGACTGGCGGCGCTGCGCAGCACGCCCGCGCCCGCCGTCATGATCCGCTGGATCTCGTAGCGGGCCTCGGAGGCGAGCAGCGGGGTGCGGGCCGGTGCGGGGACTACGGGGGCGCCCGGCACGGTCGGGTCGGCGATGATGTCGGCCGCGATGCGCTCGGAGAAGACCAGGCCCTCCAGCAGCGAGTTGGAGGCGAGCCGGTTGGCGCCGTGCACACCCGTGCAGGCGACCTCACCGCACGCGTACAGGCCCGGCACGGTCGTCCGGCCCAGCAGGTCCGTCCGGACGCCGCCGCTCGCGTAGTGAGCCGCAGGAGCGACCGGGATCGGCTCGGTGACGGGGTCGATGCCGTGCGAACGGCAGGCGGCGAGGATGGTCGGGAAGCGCTCGGCCCACATCTTCGCGCCGAAGTGCCGGGCGTCCAGGAACATGTGCTCGGCGCCGGTCTCCTGCATCCGCCGCGTGATGCCCTTGGCGACGATGTCGCGCGGCGCCAGCTCGGCCAGCTCGTGCTGGCCGGTCATGAACCGGATGCCCTCGGCGTCGACCAGGTACGCGCCCTCACCACGGACCGCCTCGGACACCAGCGGCTGCTGGCCCTCGGCGTCCGGGCCCAGCCACAGCACGGTCGGGTGGAACTGCACGAACTCCAGGTCGCTGACCTCGGCGCCGGCCCGCAGCGCGAGCGCCACGCCGTCGCCGGTCGAGACGGCCGGGTTGGTCGTCGCGGAGAACACCTGGCCCATGCCGCCGGTCGCGAGCACCACGGCCTTGGCGTGCACCGCGCCGACGCCGTCGCGCTGGCCCTCGCCCATGACGTGCAGCGTGACACCGGCGGTGCGGCCCGCCTCGTCGGTGAGCAGGTCCAGGACGAGCGCGTTCTCCACGGTCTCGATCCCGGCGTCGCGGACCGCCTCCACGAGGGCGCGGGAGATCTCCGCGCCCGTCGCGTCGCCGCCCGCGTGCGCGATCCGGCGGCGGTGGTGGCCGCCCTCGCGGGTCAGCAGGATCTCGCCGGTCTCGTCGGACGTGTCGAACTGCGCGCCGGTGGAGATGAGCCGGCGCACCGCGTCCGGGCCCTCGGTGACCAGCGCCCGCACGGCGGGCTCGTCGCACAGCCCGGCGCCCGCGACCAGGGTGTCGTCCAGGTGCTGTTCCGGGGTGTCGCCCTCACCGAGCGCGGCCGCGATGCCGCCCTGGGCCCAGCGCGTGGAGCCGTTGTCCATCTGCGCCTTCGTCACGACGACGACCTTCGCCCCGGCGGCGGCGCAGCGCAGCGCGGTCGTCAGGCCGGCGACGCCGGACCCGACGACGATCACGTCGGCGGCGATCGCCCAGCCGGGGGCGGGGGCGTGCAACCGTATGCCGGTTCCGTTCATCGGGCGGCTCCGAATTCCAGGGGGATGTTGTCGATCAGACGGGTCGTGCCGACCTTCGCGGCGACGGCGAGGATCGCCGGTCCGGTGTGGCCGGGCGGCGCCTCGGTGAAGTCCGAGGGGTCGACGAGGGCCAGGTAGTCGACGGCCGGGCCGCCGTCCCCCGTCTGCTCCAGTACGGTGCGCGCCGCCGCTCGTACGGCGTCGGGGCCCGCCTGGACCGCGTCCCGGCCGGCGAACAGCGCGCGCGACAGGGCGAGGGCCGCCGGGCGGTCGGCGTCCGAGAGGTAGCGGTTGCGGCTGGACAGCGCCAGCCCGTCGCTCTCGCGGACCGTGGGGACGCCGACGATCTCCGCCGGGAAGTTGAGGTCCGTCGCCATCCGGCGGATGAGCGCGAGCTGCTGGGCGTCCTTCTGCCCGAAGAACGCGACGGCCGGGGCGGTGAGGTGGAGCAGCTTCGCGACGACGGTGAGCATGCCGTCGAAGTGGCCGGGACGGGAGGCGCCCTCGTAGCGCTCCCCCATCGGACCGGCCGTGATCCGCACCTGCGGTGCGCCGCCCGGGTAGACCTCGTCGGCCGCGGGCGCGAAGACGATGTCCGCGCCGGCCTCGGCCGCGATCTTCACATCGGCGTCCAGGGTGCGCGGATAGCGGTCCAGGTCCTCGCCGGGGCCGAACTGCAGCGGATTGACGAAGACGGTGACGACGACCTCGCCGTCCGCCCCCACGTGCTCCCGCGCGGTACGGACGAGCGTCGCGTGCCCCTCGTGCAGCGCGCCCATCGTCATCACCACGGCGCGCGGGCGGCCGTCCCGGGCGGCCGCCCGCAGTTCCGCGGCCGTCTCCAGCAGGTGCGTGGTCATCGGGGTCCCCCGTCCGCGAGGACTTCGAGCAGTGCCTCGGCGAATTCCGGCTTGAGCATTCCGTTGGCGATCGCGCGGTCCGCGGTGGCCCGCGCCATCGCCAGATAGGAGGCGACGGCCTGCGGGGAGTGCTTGCGCAGCTCCGCCAGGTGGGCGGTGACCGTGCCCGCGTCGCCGCGCGCGACCGGGCCGGTGAGGGCGCCGTCGCCGGCGCGCAGGGCGTTGTCGAGTGCGGCGCCGAGCAGCGGGCCGAGCATCCGGCCCGGCTCCTCGACGCCCGCCGCGCGCAGCAGCTCCATGGACTGGGCGACCAGGGTGACCAGGTGGTTCGCACCGATCGCGAGACCCGCGTGGTAGAGCGGGCGGGCCGCCTCGTCGATCCACTCGGGCTCGCCGCCCATCTCGATGACGAGGGCCTCGGCGGCCATCCGCAGCTGCTCGGGGGCGGTGACGCCGAAGGAGCAGCCGGCCAGCCGCTGCACGTCCACCGCGGTCCCGGTGAAGGTCATCGCGGGGTGCAGCGCGAGCGGTAGGGCGCCGGCCCGCAGCGCCGGTTCGAGGACGCCCGTGCCGTACCGGCCCGAGGTGTGCACGATCAGCTGGCCGGGGCGTACGGCGCCGGTCTCGGCGAGGCCGGCCACCAGGCCGGGCAGCGCGTCGTCGGGGACCGTCAGCAGGACGAGGTCCGCGCGGGCGAGCACCTCTTTGGGCTCGACCAGCGGCACGTCGGGCAGCAGGGTCGCCGCGCGGCGCCGTGAGAGGTCGGAGACCCCTGACGCGGCCACCGGCCGGTGACCCGCGAGCTTGAGGGCGGCGGCGAGCGCCGGTCCGACCCGGCCCGCGCCGACGACGCCGACGGTGAGACGGGCGGGGCGCGCCTCCGCTTCGGAGGGCATGGGGCCCGGGGTATGCGATGCGTTCACGCTGCGCTGGCCTTCCGTTCCAGTCCTGAGCGGTACCGGACGTTCTCGTCAATGCTACGCGAATGCTTCCCGGCCTCCCCGGGGGTCCACCGGACGGACACCGGGCAGCCGGGAAATCCCCCTCGGCAGAAGGGGGGCCCGTGGGGCAGGATCGGTGCCATGGGCAATGCGATCGACGACGAGAAGGCAGCGCGACTGGCGGCTGTACGGGCGTGCGACCGGGTGCTGTCCGGCGGCAAGCGGCCGCTGATGCGCGAACGGCTGGAGCGTCTGGTGGCCGAGAGCGCGGCCGCGTACGACCTGGACCTTCCGCTGGACATGTACGGCGACGGCGTCGTCGCCACGCTGGAGCAGCGGGTGGCGGAGCTGCTGGGCATGGCGGCCGCGGCGTTCTTCCCGACCGGCACGATGGCGCAGCAGGTGGCCCTGCGCTGCTGGGCGGGCCGGACGGGCAACCCGGCGGTCGCCCTGCACCCGCTGGCCCATCCCGAGGTGCATGAGCGCGACGCCCTCTCGGTGGTGAGCGGGCTGCGCACCGTCCATCCGACGACCGCGCCCCGGATGCCGACCGCGGAGGAGATCCGGAACCTCGACGAACCGTTCGGCACGCTGATGCTGGAGCTGCCGCTGCGCGACGCCGGCTTCCAGCTGCCCACCTGGGAGGAGCTGACCGCGACGGTGGCCGCCGCCCGCGACCGGGACGCCGTGGTGCACTTCGACGGCGCCCGGCTGTGGGAGTGCCCGCCGCACTTCGGGCACTCCCTGGCGGAGATCGCGGACCTCGCGGACAGCGTCTATGTGTCGTTCTACAAGTCGCTCGACGGCATCGCGGGCGCGGTGCTCGCCGGCCCGGCCGACCTGATCGCGGAGGCGAAGGCCTGGCGCCACCGGTACGGCGGGCTGCCCTTCCAGCAGTTCCCGACGGTGCTCGCCGCGCTGGCAGGGCTGGACACCGAACTGCCGCGCCTGCCCTCGTACGTGGCGCACGCCAAGAACGTCGTGGAGGGGCTCCGGGACGGCCTCGAGGGCGCGGTGCCGTTCTTCCGGATCAACCCCCCGGTGCCCTTCACCCACCAGTTCCAGGTGTGGCTGCCGTACCCGGCCTCGGTCCTGGACGCGGCCGGGCTGCGACAGGCCCTGGAGACGAAGTCCGTCGTGTTCGGCAAGTGGTTCGACAGCGAGGTGCCGGGGATGGCGGTGACCGAGGTGACGGTTGCCGCGTCGGCGCTGGAGTGGACGGTCGACGATGTCGCGGAGGCGGTGCGGGCGTTCGTGGAGCGCCTGCAGCAGGACTGACCCGGGCCCGGGAGCGAACGCGCCGCACCTCCCGCGTCACTCGCCCGCGACCCGCAGCAGCAGCTTGCCGGTGGTGGTGCGGGTGTCCATGAGGCGGTGTGCCTCGGCGGCCTCCTCCAGCGGGAATTCGGCGGTGACCGGCAGCTCGACCTTGCCGCCGGCGACGAGCTGGAACGACCTGTCGGCGATCGCGCGCAGCCGCTCCGGCTCGTTCTCGGCGATGGTGAGGATCGAGAAACCGGCCACCGACAGGCCGCGCGGGTACAGCTCGGGCTGGCCGAGCTGCCAGGGGGCGCCGCCGCCGGCGTTGCCGAAGGAGACGAGCCGGCCGAACAGCGCGAGGGAGTCCAGGCTGCGGCGGAGTGTGTCGCCGCCGACCGGGTCGAGCGCGAGATCGACGCCACGGCCGCCGGTGGCCCGCCGGACCTCCGCGGCGAAGTCGTCGCCGACGAACACCTCGTCGTAGCCGTACTTGAGCGCTTCCGCGACCTTCTCCGGCCGCGACACGACCCCGTAGACGGCACCCGCCCCACCGAGCCGGGCCACCTGCCCGGCGACCGTGCCGACCCCGCCGGCCGCGCCCTGGACCAGTACGGTCTCTCCGGCGCGCAGCCGGCCGACCTCGTGCACCAGGCCCTGAACGGTCGGCAGAACGGTCGGCAGGGAGGCACCGACCCGCAGGGACACGCCACCGGGCAGCGCGAAGACGGTGACGGCGGGGGCCGTGACGACCTCCGCGTAGCCGCTGTGCGGCGTCAGGGCGGCGACCTGCTGCCCGACGGCCAGACCTTCGACGCCGGCGCCGACGGCACGGATCCGGCCGGACACCTCGAGACCGGGACGGAACGGCAGCGCCGGCACCCGGTACCCGTCGGCACGGGCCTTGGTGTCGGCGAAGTTCACCCCGACGTAGGCCACGTCGACGGTCACCTCACCGGGTCCTGGCTCCGGCACCGGAACCTCGGTCACCCGCAGGACCTCGGGTCCGCCGAACTCTCCGAATTCGATTGCACGCATGACAGCCACCCCTCGCCAACTGTTCGATGAAAAGCGAACTCTGAAGCCTGGAGCCG
This sequence comes from Streptomyces fildesensis, assembly GCF_016107395.1. GTDB lineage: Bacteria > Actinomycetota > Actinomycetes > Streptomycetales > Streptomycetaceae > Actinacidiphila > Actinacidiphila fildesensis. The sequence continues at coordinate 109,163 of NZ_JAAIKO010000013.1, read as the reverse complement.
GAGCCTAGTGGCCGCCGGTGCCGGCGCGTACCAGGCCCGTCTCGTAGGCCAGTACCACCGCCTGGACGCGGTCGCGCAGGTCGAGCTTGGTGAGGATCCGGCCGACGTGGGTCTTCACCGTCGCCTCGGACAGCACCAGCTTCCGCGCGATCTCACCGTTCGACAGCCCCTGGGCGACGAGCAGCAGCACCTCGCGCTCGCGCTCGGTCAGCCGGTTCACCGCCGTGTTGTCCGGGGCGCCGGAGCTGGGCAGCATCGGTGTGAAGCGGTCCAGCAGGCGGCGGGTGGTGCTCGGGGCGACGACCGCGTCCCCGCTGTGCACGGAACGGATCGCGCCCAGCAGCTCGTCCGGCGGGACGTCCTTGAGCATGAAGCCGCTGGCGCCCGCCTTGAGCGCCGAGAAGGCGTACTCGTCCAGGTCGAAGGTGGTGAGGATGAGCACCCGCGGGCCGCCGTCGTCCGGCTTGCGGTCCGGGCCGCCGCAGATCTGGCGGGTCGCCTCGACGCCGTCGAGGCGCGGCATGCGGACGTCCATCAGCACCACGTCCACCTTGGTGGAGCGCAGCACCTCGATCGCCTCCGCGCCGTCGCCCGCCTCCGCGACGACCTCCATGTCGGGCTGGGCCTGCAGCACCATGCGGAAACCGGTGCGCAACAGCACCTGGTCGTCGACGAGCATTACGCGGATCGCCATCGTGTTCTGGTCCTCTTCTGCTGGAAATCGGCTTCTGGGGGTCGGCGGGGATGACCGGGCGGGGCGGGACGGCGGGGGGCGCCGGGGGCGTCAGCGTCCCGTCTTGAGGGGCAGCACGGCGCTGATCCGGAAGCCGCCGCCGGGCCGTGGCCCGGCCTCCAGCGTGCCGCCGATCATGGCGATGCGCTCGCGCATCCCGATCAGGCCCTGCCCGAGGCCGTCCTGACCGCCGTCCTCGTACAGCTCGTGCTGGGAGCCCCGCCCGTCGTCCTCGATGAGCAGGTCCAGTTCGGCGTCCGCGAAGACGAGCTGGACGGTGGCGGTCGCGTCGATGCCGCCGTGCTTGCGGGTGTTGGTCAGTGCCTCCTGGACGATGCGGTACGCGGTCAGCTCCACGCCGCTGGAGAGCGGACGGGCCTCGCCGGTCACCTCGAAGCGGACCGGCAGGCCGGCGCCGCGCACCTGCTCGACGAGCTCGGCGAGCTGGTCGACACCGGGCTGCGGCACGTACTCGCCGCCGCTGTCGTCGCCCGCCCGCAGCAGACCGAGCAGCCGGCGCATCTCGGCGAGCGCCTGGCGGCCGGTGCTGGAGATCGTCGACAGCGCCTGCTTGGCCTGCTCGGGCGACGCGTCCAGCACATAGGCGGCGCCGTCCGCCTGCACCACCATCACCGACACGTTGTGCGCCACCACGTCGTGCAACTCACGGGCGATACGGGCCCGCTCGGCGGCGACCGCGGCCTTGGACTGCGCCTCGCGCTCCCGCTGGAGCCGGGCGGCGCGCTCCTCCAGCTGGAGGTAGTAGGCGCGGCGGGTGCGGAGGCTGTCGCCGATGACCCAGGCGAGCGCGAAGGGGACGGACACGAAGATCACCTGGGCGATGCCGACCCAGGTGCTGGAGTACGGGTTGTCCTCCGGCCAGCGCAGGGTCGAGATCGGCGAGGCGCTCAGACCGCCGACGAGGGCGAGCCGCGAGGACCAGCGGGCGCCGTTGGCAGCGGCGGTGTAGACGGCGACCAGCATCGCGAAGTCGCCGGGATTGACCCGGACGTCCAGCAGGAGCTGGGCGATCCCGAGGGCGATGACCAGCAGCAGCGTGTTCTCCGGCGACCGGCGGCGCAGCGCGACGACGGCGCTCAGCCCGAACGCGATCGGGATCGCGGCCAGCCGGGAGAACTGCGATGCCTGGCTGTTCTCCATCACCCACAGCGCGCTGAACCCGAGCAGGACGAGAGCCCAGAAGCTGTCGACCCATGTCGGGTGTCTGCGGAGGAAGGAGTAGAGGCGCTGCACATTACCCAGCGTATGCAGGGGAATGGCGGTCCGGGGTCAACCGCCAGATCGATCTCGGGTACTCCGCAAGGTGGAGGGAACCCCCTTGAACCCGGCATTGGTCCCGTTGTGGTCCCGCATTGGTCCCGTTCCGCCCCGATATCGCCCCTCAGTGGACTCAGGGGGTCACGACCCGATCACAGGGGGGCCGTCCGATCCCACCCCTGCGGACCTGCGGACCGGCCTCGCCCCGACCCGGCGGTCAGCCCGCGCGTCCCCGGCGGTCAGCCCGCGCGGCGGTGGTTGCGCGAGCGGGAGCGCTTCTCGATGTACATGCGCTGGTCCGCGGAGTGCAGGATCTCGTCGGCGGTCATACCGCAGCCGGCCCAGCCGATGCCGAAGCTGGCACCGACGCGTACCGCCCGGCCGTCGACCCGGATGGGCGGGATGATCGCGTTGCGCAGCCGCACCGAGAGGTCCTGCGCGTCGGCCGGGCCCAGACCGTCGGCGAGGACCACGAACTCGTCGCCGCCGAGCCGGGCCACAGTGTCGCCGTCACGGACCACGCTCGCCAGCCGGCGGGCGACCTCGATCAGAACGGCGTCGCCCGTGTGGTGACCGAACCGGTCGTTGATCGACTTGAAGCCGTCCAGGTCGCAGAAGAGCACGGCCAGCCCCTTGCTGCCCGAGTCCACGCTCTCGTCCGGCGCGATGGTGTGGGTGTGCAGGTCGTAGCCGCTGACCGCCCCCATGGGGCTGGCCATCTCGTCGGGGCCGAAGCCGTAGCTGAACGCGAACTCGTCGGGTGCGGCGTCGGACACCGCGTCGTCCGGCCGTTGACAGAGCCGGCTGGAGAGCCGGGCGCGCAGCTCAGCGCTGTTCGGCAGCCCGGTCAGCGAGTCGTGGCTGGCGCGGTGGGCGAGCTGCATCTCGCGACCCTTGCGCTCCTCGATGTCCTCGACGTGGGTCAGCAGGAAGCGCGGGCCGTCCGCCGTGTCCGCGACGACGGAGTTGCGCAGCGAGACCCACACATAGGTGCCGTCGCGGCGGGCCAGACGCAGCTCGGCCCGGCCGCCCTCGGCGGAGGTCCGCAGCAGCAGGCCGACGTCCTCGGGGTGGACGAGGTCGGAGAACGAGTAACGGCGCATCACGGAGGCGGGCCGGCCCAGCAGCCGGCACAGCGCGTCGTTGGCACGCAGCAGCTTGCCGTGCTGGTCGCCGCCCATCTCGGCGATGGCCATACCGCTGGGCGCGTACTCGAACGCCTGCCGGAAGCTCTCCTCGCTGGCGCGCAGCGCCTGCTGGTCGCGCTCCAGCCGGACCAGCGCCCGCTGCATGTTGGCCCGCAGCCGGGCGTTGCTGATGGCGATGGCGGCCTGGAAGGCGTACATCTGGAGCGCCTCGCACCCCCACGGTCCCGGGTGCCGGCCGTTGGTGGGCTTGTCGACGGAGATGACGCCGATCAGCTCCCCGCCGATGTTCGCGGAGGCGTACATCGGGGCGTAGAGCCGGTCGTTGGGGTGCCACTCGTCCGGGAAGCGGGGCGGCGGGCCGTCGGTGTGCCACTGCGGGACGTCGTCGTCGACCAGGACCCAGCCCTCGGTGTGCGGTATGAACCGCAACATCCCCCAGCGCTCACCCATGTTCAGCCGGCGCTCCCACGAGGCGCGGGATCCGACGCGGCCGGCGAGCAGTGACTCGGCGGCGGCACTTCCGGCGAAGGCGGCGACGACCAGGTCGCCGTCCGGGCGCACCAGGTTCACGGCGCAGAGTTCATAGCCCAGCCCGTTGACCACCCCGTCGGCCACGGCCTGCAGGGTGTCGGCGAGACTTCGTGCCGTATTGAGGTCTGCTACGACCTGGTGCAGCTGACGCAGGGTCGCGAGACGGACATACGGCTCCGACTCGGTGTCCATGCCTCTCTCCGAGCCCTCGACAGCAACTCCTGGGATTTCTTGTCGTCCGATTGCCACGGCAACTGAATCACAGCGAGCAGTTCGGCCGGTACACAGGGTCAACAATTCCTGCTTCTTGTGACTCAAGTCACAGGAGTTTGTCCGGGCTTGACCACGGAGCGTATGGCTTTGGGCCTAGGACCCGGCTAGTACCGGCCTAAGCCGGGCCCGGACCGGTCCTGGTCCTGAAGCCCGATGCGCGGGGCCAGAACGGGGACGTACCGTCCTTGGTGTGCTGCAGACAACCGCTGTCCCCCATCCTGGGATCATGGCCCACCCCGACGACTTCCGCGCCGCGATGGCCCGCCTCGCGGCCGGCGTCGTTCTCGTCACCGCTCATGACCCGGAGGACGGGCCCAGGGGCGAGGACGTCGGCATGACGGCCACCGCGTTCCTGTCCGTCTCGCTCGAACCGCCGATGGTACTGGTGAGCGTTCGGGCGGACTCGCGAATGGACGATCTGCTGGAGCGGCAGCCGCTGTGGGCGGCGTCCGTGCTCAGCGAGAGCCAGCGGCACATCGCGGGGCGCTTCGCGATGCGCGGGCGGATCAGCGACCGGCTGCTCTTCGAGGACGTCGCCTACTACCGCGGCGCCCGATCCGGGGCGCCGATACTCGGCGGGGCGCTCTCGGTGCTGGAGTGCGAGACGGAACAGCGGGTCACGGCCGGGGACCACACCCTCGTCATCGGACGGGTGCTCGCCGCGCAGACGCCGAGCGCCGACGGCTCACCGCTCGTCTACTTCAAGGGCCGCTACCGGCAGCTCGGCTAGGGCGTGTTGCGAAAGCCCGGCGTCAGTCCCAGGAACGCTGATCGCGGCCGCGCTTGGTCTCGCCGCGCTGCTTCTTGTGCCGCAGCCGGCGCTCGTTGATCCCGCGCGGGATCTTCGTCGGACGGCGCGGCTTCGGCGGCGGGGCGGTGGCCGTCGCCAGCACCGACGCCAGCCGGGCGAGCGCCGTCTCCCGGTTGCGCCACTGCGAGCGGTGCTCGGAGGCCTTGACCGTCAGAACGCCGGAGACGAGCTTGCCCGCGAGGCGCTCCAGCGCCCGGTCCTTCCAGACCGGCGGCAGGGATTCCGTACCGGCGAGGTCGAAGCGCAGCTCGACCTGGCTGTCACTGGTGTTCACATGCTGCCCGCCCGGCCCCGACGACCTGGAGAAACGCCACAGGAGCTCGGCCTCCGGGACGGAGACGGAGCCGCGAATGACAAGGGGACCGGACATGCGTCCTATGATCCCGTGTTCCGACGGCTCCCGTCACAGGGTTTTCCACGGTGGTTTCGGCCGCTGTGGCCAATCGTGAATCCTTCGAAGGGAACCAGACAGTCCTCTGACGGCGTTGTGACGGGTGACGGTAGCTTCGTCGGCAACAACCCATCTCCATGGAGGGGACTCCCAATGGCTGTAAGCCTGTCCAAGGGCGGCAACGTCTCGCTGACCAAAGAGGCGCCTGGCCTGACGGCGGTCACGGTCGGTCTCGGCTGGGACGTCCGTACCACCACCGGTACCGACTTCGACCTCGACGCGAGCGCCATCGCTGTGAACACCACCGGCAAGGTCTACTCGGACGGCCACTTCGTCTTCTTCAACAACAAGGCGACGCCCGACCAGTCCATCGTGCACACCGGCGACAACAAGACCGGTGAGGGCGAGGGCGACGACGAGCAGATCAAGGTCAACCTGGCGGCGCTCCCGGCCGACATCGACAAGATCGTCTTCCCGGTCTCGATCTACGACGCCGAGACCCGGAGCCAGAACTTCGGCCAGGTCCGCAACGCCTACATCCGCATCGTCAACCAGGCCGGCGAGGCGGAGATCGCCCGCTACGACCTGAGCGAGGACTCGGCCACCGAGACCGCGATGGTCTTCGGCGAGCTGTACCGCAACGGCGCGGAGTGGAAGTTCCGCGCGGTGGGCCAGGGCTACGCCTCCGGCCTCGTGGGTATCGCCACGGACTTCGGCGTCAACCTCTGACACCGGCTCCACCTCCCGACGGCCTCCGGATCGCACCCTGATCCGGAGGCCGTCGGCGTTCGTGCGGCGGTCACTTCCCGAGAGCGGTCACTTCCCGAGAGCCGCCACACCGACGCGCGCGAACTGCTCGTCCAGGTCACCGCTGGGGGCGCCGGCGACACCGATGGCCGCGATGGGCGCACCGCCGTCGGTGACGGGGGCGGCGCCGGCCAGGAAGAGGGTGCCGGGGATGTCCTTGAGGTTCGGGGCCTGGGCCAGCCGCTCGGCCAACTCCGAGGTGGGGGCGTTCCAGGAGACCGCGGTGTACGCCTTGCGCTCGGCGGACTCGTAGGACTGCGGGCCCGCGCCGTCGCCGCGCAGGGTGACGACGGTGTTCCCGTTGCGGTCGACGACCGCGACGGTGACGTGCTGGTCGGCCTTCTCGGCGGCGTCGAGCGCGGCCTGGGCGCCCTTGGCGGCGGCGTCGATCGTCAGATGCGCCGTCCGGACGGTCTGCGACGGCCGGATGTCGGCGGTCTTCGCGGCGGGCGCCGGGGCGGCGGACGCCGACACACTGCCGAAGACGCCGGCGCCGAGAGCGGCTGCAGCGAGGGACCCGGCCAGAACACGAGCGGAAATCTTCACGGTCACTCCTCAGAGAATCGGTGCGGCCCGCACCGGGCCTGCCCTTCGATCCTCGGCCCGGACCGGGCCGATCAGGGTCGGCGAGCCGGCCCCTCCCCGCGGGCATGATGGATGACGGGGCCGTCAACCGATCGGATGATGCGGGGCCGGCGGGGCCGGGCGATAAAGGGATACGGGGGCAGGAGCGGCCGACGACGAGGAGATCCACGTGAGCACCACCCCGCGACCGGCGGCGGAGACCGCCGACCCCGATGCGGGCTGGCTCACCCTCGTCATGCACACCGCGTTCGTCCTGCTGCTGGGTGCCTCGCTGACCCGCTTCGTGGTGCACCATCCGGGCGCCGCCAGGGTGCCGTGGGTGATCGGCCTGAGCGTCGCGCTCGCCGTCCTGTACGCGCTCGGTCCGGCCGCCGGAAGGGCTGGGCCCTCGGCCCACCGTCTGTGGCTGGCGGCCGTCGTCGTCGCCTGGGTGGTGATCGTGCTGCTCGCGCCGAGCTTCGCCTGGTGCGCGATCCCGCTCTTCTACAGCGGGCTGCGGACCCTGCCGGCACGTGCCGCGATCATCCTCGTGGCGGCCCTCACCGTCCTGGTCGTCATCTCCCAGCTCCGGCTGGCCGACGGCTTCGACCCCAACCTCCTCCTGCTGCCGCCCGCCGTCGCGGGCCTCGCCACCGCCGTCTTCCTGCACATGCAGCGGCAGGCCGCCCGTCAGCACGCACTCATCGACGACCTCGTCAGGACCCAGCGCGAGCTCGCGGCGACCGAGCGGCGCGCGGGCGCGCTGGCCGAGCGGCAGCGGCTGGCCATGGAGATCCACGACAGCCTGGCGCAGGGCCTGTCCAGCCAGCAGATGCTGCTGCAGGCCGCGGCCCGCACCTGGGACAGCGACCCCGGCACCGCCAGGACGCACGTCACCACCGCGACCTCGATCGTCGCGCGCAACCTCGCCGAGGCGCGCGCCTTCGTGCACAACCTCGCGCCCGCCGACCTCGCCGACGGCGGCACCCTGCACGACGCGTTGCGGGCGCTGGCCGAACGCGAGTCGGCGGAGAGCGGCCTGCCGGTCCGCTTCCACCTGGACGGAAGCCCTGGCGGAACGCCGATCGGAACCACCCCGAGCGGCACGGCATCGGGCGGGCTGCCGGCCGCCGCGCAGGCCGCGCTGATGCGGATCGCGCAGGGCGCGCTGGCCAATGTGCGCGAGCACGCCGGCGCCTCGGCCGCCGTGATCACCCTGTCGTACCTCGGCGACCAGGCCGTCCTGGACATCGCGGACGACGGCCGCGGCTTCGACCCGGCCGACCGCGCGGCCCCCGGCTCCGGCGCCGCCGCCGAAGGGGCGGCCCGCGGCCACGGCCTGCCGGCGATGCGCGCCCGGCTCCGCCAGTTCGGCGGCACCCTGACCGTCGAGAGCGGCGCGGGCGAAGGCACCGTCGTCACCGCCACGATCCCCCTGGAGCACCAGTGACCGCCTCCGCCGCCGTACCGGAACCCACGCCCACGCCCGCCCCCGTGCGGCTGCTGGTCTGCGACGACCACGCCGTCGTACGCGCCGGGCTCCTCGCGCTGCTCGCCAGCGCGGGCGACATCGACGTGATCGGCGAGGCCGGGACGGGCGAGGAGGCGGTCGTCATGGCCGCCCGGCTGCGTCCGCAGGTCGTCCTGATGGATCTCCAGCTGGGGAACGGGATCGACGGCGTCGAGGCCACCCGGCGGATCACCTCGGCCGTCGAGGCGCCCGACGCGGCCCCGCACGTCCTGGTGCTGACCACGTACGACACCGACGCCGACATCACCCGCGCCATCGAGGCCGGCGCGACCGGCTATCTGCTCAAGGCGGAGCGGCCCGAGGAGCTGTTCGCCGCGATCCACGCGGCGGCCCAGGGCCGCACCACCCTCTCGCCGCCGGTCGCCAGCCGCGTCTTGGCCCGGATGCGCGCCCCGCGCCCGAACCTCACCGAACGCGAGCTGGACATCCTCGCCCAGCTCGCGCAGGGCCTCGGCAACCGCGACATCGCCCGCGCCCTGTTCATCAGCGAGGCGACCGTCAAGACGCACCTGGGCCGGATCTACGACAAGCTCGGCGTCGACACCCGGGCCGGAGCGGTGTCCGTGGCCAAGGAGCAGCGGCTGCTGCGCTGACCACGCGGCCGGCCGGCGGCTGCTGCGCCGACCCGGACCCGCCGGCGGCTGTTGCACCGACGCGGACCGGGTCGCGCCCACGCGTCGTTCCGCCGCGTCATTCCGCAGTCGTACCGCGTGCGACGATCGACAGTGTGATCGACCTCGGCTACGCCCTCTCCCGCCGCTTTCCCGACCCCCCGCAGACGGACTACCGCACCGCGACCGTCCACTCCCTGCGTCACGACCTGTTCTGCGGCGATGTGTACCTCGCGAAGGGCGAGCGCGAACTGTCCACAGCCTGGGGATGGGTCCCGGTGCTCGACTTCGCGTGGGCGATGTGCGACATCGTCGAGCGGCTGGACCAGGACCCGCGCGGCAGCCGCGCCTCGCGCTCGCAGTACGCCGAGTTCGACTTCACCGAGTCCACGGACCGGCTCCGCTTCGCGCGGCGCTTCGGCTACGTGGACGTCGTCGCCGACTGGGCCGAGGACGAGCCGCCGCTCTCCCTGCACCACACGACGTTCCGCCGCGAGGCACGCGACTTCCTGCACGACCTGATCGCGGACCTGACCGACATGCACGACGGCCTCGGCGACAACCCGGCGATCTGGGACCTGCGGGCCCGCTTCCCGCGCGTGTGACCCATTCGGGTCAACCCCGGATGCGCCGGTTCTGACCAGAGCTTCTCCTTGAGTCATGGAAAACTACCCGATGCTCGACCTCTTCTGGACGATGCTTCTGCTGTTCTTCTGGGTGCTCTGGTTCTTCCTGCTGTTCCGGATCATCGGCGACCTGTTCCGCGACCGCGAGCTCGGCGGCTGGGCCAAGGCGGGCTGGATGATCCTGGTCATCCTGCTGCCCTTCGTCGGCGTGCTGGCCTATGTCATCGTGCGCGGCAAGGGCATGAGCCAGCGCGACGTCAAGCAGGTGGAGGCTCAGCAGACGGCCTTCAAGCAGTACGTGCGCGAAGCGGCGGGCACGCAGGACGACAGCGTGGACCAGCTCCACAAGCTGTCCGAGCTGAAGAGCCGCGGCGACCTCACCGAGGAGGAGTACGCCCAGGCCAAGCAGAAGCTCCTGGCCCGGTCGTCGTAACGCGGTAGCGCAGGCCCCGGGTCTCCCGGACGCCTTCGGACCTCCCGGCTTCCTCCGGACCTCCGGCCTTGACGTGAACCTAGGTTCACGTCGAAGGATGAGCGGTGCGGGCGCCACCAGGCGCCCGCACCGCCCGAAGATCCGGAGAAACGCCATGCGCGCCGCCCGTCTGCACGCCTTCGGCCCCGCCGAGAACCTGACGTACGAGCAGACCGAGACCCCGGTTCCGGGTCCCGGGCAGGTGCGGATCGCCGTCGGCGCGGCCGGGGTCCACGTGATCGACACCGTCTTCCGCCAGGGCGACCCGAAGAGCCCGTACCCGCTGCCCGAGCTGCCGACGATCCCCGGCCGCGAGGTCGCCGGCACCGTCGACGCGCTCGGCGAGGGCACCGACGCGCGCTGGCTCGGCCGGCGCGTCGCCGCCCACCTCGGCATGGTCCCCGGCGGCTACGCCGAGACCGCGGTCACCGACACCGGCAAACTGCACGAGCTGCCGGAGAACCTGGACTTCGCCGAGGGCATCGCCATGATCGGCACCGGCCGCACCACCCTCGGCATCCTGCGGTTCGCGGACCTGACCGACCAGGACGTGGTGATCGTCACCGCCGCGGCCGGCGGCATCGGCACCCTGCTCGTCCAGCACGCCAAGAACCTCGGCGCGACCGTCGTCGGAGCGGCGGGCGGCCCGGCCAAGGTCGAACGGATCCGCGGCCTGGGCGCGGACGTGGCCGTCGACTACAACACCCCCGGCTGGACCGACCAGGTGCGCACCGCCCTCGGCGGCCGGTCCGCGACCGTCGTCTTCGACGCCGTCAGCGGCCCGCTCGGCCGCGCCGCCGTCGACCTGCTCGGCAAGGGCGGCCGGCACCTCGTCTACGGCTGGTCCGCCGGCGGACCGCTGGAGCTCGGCGAGGAGGAACTGGCCACTCGTGGGATCACCTCGCAGACCGTGATCGGCCCGCCGATGATGAAGGCGATCGGCGGCCCCGAGGGCCTGCGCGCCCTGGAGGAGGCGGCCCTCGCGGAGGCCGCCGCCGGCCGTCTCGTACCTGCGGTGCAGCGCTTCCCGCTGGCGGAGGCCGCCGCCGCGCACCGGGCGCTGGAGACCCGCGCCACGATGGGCAAGGTCGTGCTGGTCCCGTAGCCGCCGCATCCTTGGCCGCCGGTCGCGTGCCGTCCCGCGCGCCCCCGGGCGGTGCCCGGCCCGGGGGCGCCAGGGAACTCCATGGGGCCTCCGGGGAGTTCCCTGGGCGAGATCGAAAGCCAATGCGTCGAGGAGAACACCACCATGGCCCTGTGGAATCGCTTCAAGGAGTCCGCGCAGACCATGCAGACCCAGCTCACCGCGAAGAAGAACGACCTCAAGAGCGGGGCGTTCCGCGACGCGAGCATGGCGATGTGCGCACTGGTCGCCGCCGCCGACGGTCAGATCGACCCGTCCGAGCGCCAGCGCGTGGCGTCGCTGATCGCGGGCAACGACGTATTGCAGAACTTCCCGGCCGATGACCTGCAGCGCCGGTTCGACGCCTACCTCGGCAAGCTGACCGCCGACTTCGACTTCGGCAAGGTCGGGATCCTGCAGGAGATCGGCAAGGTCCAGAAGAAGCCGACCGAGGCCCGCGCCGTCATCCAGATCGGCATCGTCATCGGCGGCGCCGACGGTGACTTCGACAAGACCGAGCAGGGTGTCGTCCGCGAGGCGTGCTTCGCGGTGGGCATCGACCCCAAGGAGTTCGACCTCTAAGGCCAGGACCGCTAGGGCCAGAACCGCTAGGACCGCTAGGGCCTCCAGGGCCTCCAGGGCCAGGACCTCTAGGACCGCTGAGAAACCGGCTTCCTGGAGCCGGCCGGCTGGAAGCCGGCCACGCGGACCGTCAGGCCGCCGCCCGGATTCGCTGCGGCGGTGGCCACGGCCCCGTGCGCGCGGGCGATCGAGGCGACGATGGAGAGCCCGAGTCCCGCCCCCTCCCCCGGCCCGTGGCGGCGGGCCTGCATCCGCCGGAAGGGCTCGAAGAGCTCCGGCACCTCGGCGGCCGGCACCTCAGGGCCGGTGTTGACGACCTCCAGGCCGTCCGCGCCGACCCTGACCCGCACCTGCCCGCCCGGGTGGTTGTAGCGGATCGCGTTGCTCACCAGGTTGTGCACCAGATGCCCGAGCAGCACGGCCTCGCCCTGCACGGTCAGCGGCCGCAGTTCGGTCCCGACGGTGACCCCGTGCTCGCCCGCCTGGTCCGCGAGCGCCGTCGCAACGCTCGCCGCGGTCGCGTCGAGCGCGATCGGCCCGACGCGCTCCAGCCCCTGGTCGCTGGCCGAGAGCAGCAGCAGTCCGTCGATCAGCTTCTCGCTGTCATCGGCGACGTCGATGAGCTTGCCGCGCAGGCGCGCGAGCCGTTCCGGATCCAGGTCCGGGTCCGCCAGCCCGATCTCGGCCGCGGCACGCTGCACGGCCAGCGGCGTCCGCAGCTCATGGGCGGCGTTGGCGACGAACCGCTGCTGGGCGGAGACCAGCTGCTCTATCCGGTCGAGCATGGTGTCGAACGTGTCGGCGAGCTGCTTCAGCTCGCCGGGCGGCGCCTTCAGCTTGATGCGCTCGTGCAGGTTCTCACCGGACAGCCGGCGGGCGGTGGACGTGATGACGCCCACCGGACGCAGCACCCGTCCCGCCATCCACCAGGCCAGCGCCACGGACAGCACGGCGAAGACGGCGAGCGAGATGAGCGAGACCGTCAGCAGTTTGCTGAGGGCCGCGCTCTCCGCCGCCGTCGTGATCATCTTCGTCGCCGCGTGCGCCTTGGCGGCGTCGAACGTCTGCCCCTGCAGGGGAAGCGCCGGCTGGGCCTCGGCGAACTGCCGGGTCGGCAGGGCGTACGGGGAGCGGGGGCCGCCGCCGATGGGGACGGCGGTGGTGACGGCGAGGCTGATGGTGGAGTAGAGACCGCTGCGCACCAGCGAGTACACGAGGGCTATCAGCACGCCGCCGGCCAGCACCAGCAGCCCGCCGTACAGACTCGTCAGCCGGGCCCGTTCACTGCTCAGCCGCCAGAGCCGCAGACGGAACCGGCTCATGACCGGTCCCGGGAGGCGGAGTTCGGGGCCTGGTCCCCGGAGGCGGAGTTCGGGGTCCGCTCCCCGGCGGTTGAGTTCAGGGCCTGGTCCCCGGCGGCTGCGTACGGCGACCGGTCCCCCGGAACGTCGGCGATCCGGTAGCCGACGCCCGGCACCGTCTCCACCACCTGCGGCTCGCCGAGCTTGGTGCGCAGCTTGCTGAGCGTCACCCGGACCGCGTTCGTGCGGTAGCTGGTGTCCTCCTCCCACACCTGCTCGATCAGGTCCTCGCCGCTGACGACCGCGCCGTCCGCGCGCATCAGTACCTCCAACACCGCGAACTCCTTCCGGGACAGGCTCAGATACCGGCCGTCGCGGCTCGCCTGGCGGCGCGCGCCGTCCATGACGAGGCCGGCGCGTTCGATCACCGGGGGCAGCGCGGGGTGCACCCGGCGGCCCAGTGCCAGGACCCGGGCGAGCAACTCGTCGTAGGCGAACGGCTTGGTGAGGTAGTCGTCGGCGCCCAGGCCGAGCCCCGCCACCCGGTCGCGGACGGTGCCGGCGGCGGTGAGCATCAGCACCCGGGTGAGCAGCCGCTGCTCCACGACCCGGCGGCAGACCTCGTCGCCGTGGACCCCGGGCAGATCGCGGTCCAGGACGAGCACGTCGTAGGCGCCGAACCGGAGCTTGCGCAGCCCTTCGGCGCCGTCCGACGCCACGTCCACCGCGATGGCGTCACGGCGCAGCCCGTCGGCCACCATTTCGGCCAGGAATTCCTCGTCCTCCACCAGCAAAACACGCATGTGCCCCTGTTTACCCGATGGGGACCTTTCGGCGTTGTAAAGGACCTCGCTTAGAGAAACGAGAGCTCTGCGGCTGTCAATCTCCTCCCGTCACTATCCGGAACAGCCGCAAAGTGAGAATCCCATGAGAAATCGCAACCGCGTTTCCGCCGGCGCCGCGGCACTGGCCGCTCTCGCCCTCTTCGCCTCCGCCTGTTCGGGCTCCGATACGGACTCCGACGCGAAGGGATCGCCCGGGAAGAGCTCGGCCGACACCGCCGCCGACAAGGCGCTCAAGTTCCGCAAGTGCCTTCGGGACAACGGCATGGACGTGCAGGAACCCAAGCCGGGCGAGGACCCGCGGGGCATGACGATCGGCAGGAACGGCAGTGAGGCGTCGATGAAGAAGGCGATGGACGCCTGCAAGCAGTTCAGCGCGAATCCGTCGGGAGAAATATCCCAGGCGGACAAGGACAAGGCTCTCAAGTTCGCGCAGTGCATGCGTAAGAACGGCGTCGACATGCCCGATCCGAACCATGGCGGCAGTGGCGGGATGCAGAAGGCCATGCCGATGCCGCAGGGCGCGGAGAAGGAGAAGTTCGACAAGGCCAACAAGCTCTGCTCCGTCGACTGACGACCGGCGTGACCGACGGCATGCGCAAGAGCACGCAGGGAACGCACGGAACACGCCGAACGCAGGCAAGGCACGAAACGCAGAGCACGCGGCCGAGCACGCAGGGGACGGACGGGAATACGTCGATGAAGCGCAAGAGAATCGTTCTGGCCGCCGTGGCGGTGGTCGTGGTCGTCGCCGGGGGCGGCGTGGCCGTCACCGCGCTGGCCGCCCCCGACAAGGGGGTGACCCAGCAGAATTCCGGCCTCCCGCCGGCGACCGCCCCGATCGAGCGCGGCGATCTCAGCGACAGCACCCAGAAGCAGGGCACGCTCGGGTACTCCAAGGAGCGCAAGATCAACGCGGGCGCCATGGGCACCATCACCTGGGTCGCCGGCGCCGGCTCCTCCGTCGCGCGCGACGGCAGGCTGTACGGGGTCGACGGCAAGCCCGTACGGCTGATGTACGGCACGACCCCCATGTACCGGACGCTGAAGACCGGCGACAAGGGCGACGACGTCCGGCAGTTGAAGGAGAATCTGCGCGCCCTCGGCTTCGGCTCCGGCCTGGCCGCCGACGGCACGTTCACCGCCGGCACCGCCGATGCCGTGAAGCGCTGGCAGAAGGACCACGACCTGCCGAGGACCGGCACGACCGGCCCCGACCAGATCGCCTTCTCCGCCGGCCCGGTACGGATCAAGTCGGCGGACTCCACCGTCGGCGACCAGGCCGGTCCCGGCAAGCCGGTGCTGACCACGACCAGTTCCGAGCGGATCGTCGAGTTCAAGCTGGAGGTCGCCGACGGTCAGCTGGCGCGGACCGGCACCAAAGTCACCGTCGATCTGCCGGGCGGCGGGACCGCGCAGGGCAAGGTCTCCTCCATCGGCAAGACCGTCGAGGAGGGCGAGGACCCGCAGGACAAGACACCCAGGATCTCCGTCACGGTCACCTTCGACGACCCGTCCAAGGTCGGCGGCCTCGACAAGTCCCCGGTGACGGTGAACCTGACCGGCCAGACCCACCAGGGCGTGCTGTCCGTACCCGTCAACGCCCTGCTGGCGCTGCCCAGCGGCGGCTTCGGCGTCCAGGTCGTGGAGAACGGCAAGGCGCGCGACGTCGCGGTCGAGCTCGGCATGTTCGGGCAGGGGCGGGTCGAGATCAGCGGCGGCGGGCTGCGCGAGGGCATGAAGGTCGGGGTGCCGTCGCTGTGAGTTCCACCGGTACCGCCCCGAACACCGTCGTCGAACTCGTGGGCGTCGGGAAGCAGTACCCGGGCGGCGTCACGGCGCTGCGTGGCGTGGACCTGACGATCGACGACGGCGAACTGCTCGCCATCGTCGGCCCGTCCGGCTCCGGCAAGTCCACCCTGCTGCACATCGTCGGCACCCTGGACCGGCCGTCCTCCGGCTCGGTCGCCATCGCGGGCCACGACGTCGCCGCGCTGTCCGACGGCAGGCTCTCCGCGCTGCGCGCCCAGCACGTCGGATTCGTCTTCCAGGCGTTCCATCTCGTGCCCGGCATCAGCGCCCAGGACAACGTGGCCGAGGGGCTCCTCTACTCGGGGCTGCCGCGCGCCGAACGCCGCCGCCGGGCCGCCGCCGCGCTGGAGCGCGTCGGCCTCGCGGACCGGATGGACCACAAGCCGCACCAGCTGTCCGGCGGGCAGAAGCAGCGCGTCGCCATCGCGCGCGCCGTCGTCGGCGAACCCGACCTGCTGCTCGCCGACGAGCCCACCGGCGCCCTGGACTCCGCCTCGGGCGAGGCGGTCATGGAGCTGCTGCACGATCTCAACAAGGAAGGCGCGACCATCGCCGTGATCACCCACGACAGCGAGATCGCCGACCGGCTGCCCCGCCAGGTGCGGATCCGCGACGGCCGGGTGGTGGCGGACACCAGACAGGCCCGCACGAGTGGCGGGACGGGTGCTGATGCCAGGACGGACGCGGCACCTGACTCCGCACCCGGCACCGGGACCGACGCCGGAGCGGTCGCCGTATGAGGCGCACCGCACTCTCCCCCGCCCGGCTCAGCGCCCGCGATGTGTTCCACGTCGGATCCGCCGGGCTGCGCGGCCGCCCCCTGCGCGTCGTCCTGTCCGCGCTGGGCATCGCGCTCGGCATCGCGACGATGATCGCGGTGGTCGGCATCTCGTCCTCCAGCAAGGCCCAACTCATACGGGAATTGGACCGGTTGGGCACCAACATGCTCGTGGTGACCCCGGGCGACGCGCTGTTCACCGGCCAGGACGCCCGGCTGCCGAAGGAGGCCCCGGGCATGATCGGCCGGATCCCGGGCGTCGAGCAGGTGGGCGCCACCGGCGACATCAAGCAGTCGGTACGCCGTTCCGAGAAGATCCCCGAGGGCGACACCGGCGGCATCGCCGTCAAGGCGACCACCGAGGAGCTGCTGAAGACCCTGCGCGGCTCGGTGCGCAGCGGCAGCTGGCTCAACAAGGCCACCGGCAGGTACCCGTCCGTCGTGCTCGGCAGCGTCGCCGCCGACCGCCTCGGCATCACCGCCCCCGGGCAGCAGGTGTTCATCGGCGGCCGGTACTTCACCGTCACCGGCATCCTCGACCCGCTGCCGCTCGCCCCCGAGATCGAGCGCTCCGCCCTCGTCGGGTGGGACGCGGCGGAACGGCTGCTGGGCTTCGACGGCCATCCCACGTCCGTCTACGAACGCTCCACCGATGCCGCGGTCGCCGCCGTACGCGACCTGGTCCCGCGCACGGCCAACCCGCAGAACCCGCAGGTCGTGAAGGTCACGGATCCTTCGGCGGCACTGCAGGCGAAGGCCGCCACGGACGGCGCGTTCACCAATCTGCTGCTCGGTCTCGGCGGGGTCGCCCTGCTGGTCGGCGGTGTCGGCGTCGCCAACACCATGATCATCTCGGTGCTGGAACGCCGCCACGAGATCGGGCTGCGCCGCTCCCTGGGCGCGACCAGGGGCCAGATCCGCATCCAGTTCGTCACCGAGTCCCTCATGCTCTCCGGACTCGGCGGCCTGGCGGGCATCGCCCTCGGCTCCCTCGCCACCTTCGTCTACGCCACCACCGGCCGCCTCCCGTGGGTGGTACCGCCGTGGGCCGTCAGCGGCGGCTTCGGCGCCACGCTGATCATCGGCACCGTCGCCGGCCTCTATCCGGCGGTCCGCGCGGCCCGCCTGTCGCCGACCCTGGCGCTGCACGCCGCGTAGGGCCGGTCCGGCCGAGCCCGTACGCCTCCCGTGGAACCTCCGTGGAACCTCTCCGGAAGGAAGCCCCCGTGCCCCTCGTCCCACCAGACCACCCGAGCCCCGCCTTCACCGTCCGTGTCAGCACCCGCGGCACCGTGCCGGTCGTCGAACTCCACGGCGAGATCGACCTCATGGCCACGCCGTACATCAGCCGACGGCTGGACGGACTCGCCCGCCGGGAGCACGGGGGCCGCCCTCCCGACCTCGTCATCGACGTCACCGGCGTCACGTTCATGGACTGCCGTGGGCTCTCCGTGCTCGTCCACGCCCACAACCTCATCAGCGCACGGCACGGCCGGCTGCACCTCACCGGCGTCCGCCCGCACCTCCGCAAACTCCTCCACCTCACCGGCCTGGACAGGACCTTCGCCGTCCAGGACGCCCGCGTCGGCCGCGTATCAGCGCCCTGTCGGTGACGCGGTCCACAGTGGAGTCGTTGCCCGGATCCGCCAGGGCCACCAAGACCTGACGGATCCGGGCAGCGCCGGCCAGGACCCCGGAACGCCCCAGGAGGACCGATGAACGCGCCGTCGACGAACGCGCCCAGGACCGACACGCTCAAAGTGCCCGGAGCCACCCTCCACTACGAGATCCGCGGCTCCGGTCCCGTCCTGCTCATGATCCACGGCGGCTCCGGCGACGCCGGTGTCTTCGAGGGTGTCGCCGGCGCCCTGGCCGACCGCTACACCGTCGTCACCTACGACCGGCGCGGCAACTCCCGCAGCCCGGTGGAGGGCCCGCCGCAGGACATGAGCGTCGCGACCGACAGCGAGGACGCCCGCCTCCTCCTCGCCGCCCTCACCGACGAGCCCGCCCACGTGTTCGGCAGCAGCTCGGGCGCCATCGTCGCCCTCGACCTGCTCACCCGGCACCCGGACCGCGTCCGCATCGCCGTCCCCCACGAACCCCCGTTGTTCGGCGTGCTCCCCGACGCCGACGAGCACATCGCCTTCCTCAGGAACGTCCACGCCATCTACCTCCGCGACGGCGTCGGACCCGCGATGGAGGTCTTCGGCGCCCGCATGGGCCTGGACACCGAAGGTCCCCTGCCCCACACGGAGCTCCCCCCACAGATCCGCGACCTCGTCACCCGGATGGCCGCCAACACCGACCGCTTCCTGGCCCACGAGCTCCTGCCGGTCACGAACCACCTCCCGGACCTGACCGCCCTGGCCACCGTGACCCCCCAACTGGCCCTGGCCGGCGGCCGCGACTCCCGCGGCTTCCTCCCCTACCGCCCCAACACCGTCCTGGCCACCCGCCTCGGCATCCCCATCACCGACTTCCCAGGCAACCACGCCGGCTACCTCCCCCACGCCCCGGCCTTCGCCACCCAACTGGCCACCCTCCTCACCCGCTGACCGGCTCACGGGCGGCCCGGGTGAACGCGAGAGGGGCCACGAGGGCGTTCAACAACGGGGGTTCAGCCCCATCCCCCGCGCCTGACCCAGCCAAGCGGTCGCCGACTTAGGTCAGCGGACGACGGCCTGGATCTCGCGGACGGTCAGGTCCGTGGTGGTACCGAAGGTCCCGTCGGGGAGATCGACCGGCTTGGGGTTGCCAGTGCCCGTCCAGCCGATCTTCCAGGTGACGGTGGCCTTGAAGTGGTACGGGCCGTTGGTTCCGGACGCGTGGCGGTAGGCGCTCAGCGCCTGGGCAGCTTGTGCGTCGCGTTCCGCAGATTCGTCGCGGCCGCCGCCATCGACGCCGCCTCCGGCCGGGCCGGCCGCTCACGCAGCGCTCACGCAGACGGCCCCGGACGCGGTGTCCGGGGCCGTCTGTGGTGGTCACGATGTGGTGCTCGCTCGGGCCGCTGGTGCGGCTCGGGCGGGTGGTGCGGGGAGCCCCCTGTCGGATTCGAACCGACGACCTTCGCTTTACAAGAGCGGTGCTCTGGCCAGCTGAGCTAAGGGGGCATGGGTCCGCGGGTGGGTGGTGCGGGTGCGGGGCCAGGAGAAGTGTACTCAAGGCGGGGGGTGCCGGGTGTGGGGAAAGTCGGTGACCGGGGGCTACTGACAAAGGGGCAGGCGGCGGGTAGCGTCACGGTCAGTTCGCATATGGCGGACTAGACCAATCCTTCCTTTACTCGGATCGTCCGGCACGTTCCTGCCGGTGAGGGGTGCAACAGCTATGGCTACTGTCACGTTCGACAAGGCGACCCGTATCTACCCGGGCTCGGAGAAGCCCGCGGTGGACGGCCTGGAGATCGAGGTCGGGGACGGCGAGTTCCTGGTTCTGGTCGGTCCGTCCGGCTGTGGGAAGTCGACCTCCCTGCGCATGCTCGCGGGTCTCGAGGACGTCAACGGCGGAGCGATCCGCATCGGTGAGCGCGACGTCACCCACCTGCCGCCGAAGGACCGGGACATCGCGATGGTGTTCCAGAACTACGCGCTGTACCCGCACATGACCGTCGCGGACAACATGGGCTTCGCGCTCAAGATCGCCGGCGTGAACAAGGCGGAGATCCGCAAGCGGGTCGAGGAAGCCGCGAAGATCCTGGACCTGAGCGACTACCTGGCGCGCAAGCCGAAGGCGCTCTCCGGTGGTCAGCGCCAGCGTGTCGCGATGGGCCGCGCGATCGTGCGTGAGCCGCAGGTGTTCCTCATGGACGAGCCGCTGTCGAACCTCGACGCGAAGCTGCGTGTGCAGACCCGTACGCAGATCGCCAGCCTGCAGCGCCGGCTGGGCGTCACCACGGTCTACGTCACCCACGACCAGGTCGAGGCCATGACGATGGGCGACCGCGTGGCCGTCCTCAAGGACGGGCTGCTGCAGCAGGTCGACACCCCCCGCAACATGTACGACCGCCCGGCGAACCTGTTCGTCGCCGGCTTCATCGGCTCGCCGGCCATGAACCTCGTCGAGGTCCCGATCACCGACGGCGGCGTGAAGTTCGGCAACTCGATCGTCGCCGTCGAGCGCGACGCCATCGCGGCCGCCTCCGACAAGGGCGACCGCACGGTCACCGTCGGCGTCCGCCCCGAGCACTTCGACATCGTAAACGGCGAGGCCAAGTCGCTGTCGAAGGACGAGCCGGCCGGTCTGGCCGTCACGGTCAACGTCGTCGAGGAGCTGGGCGCGGACGGCTTCGTCTACGGCAGCGCCGAGGTCAGCGGCGAGCACCAGGACCTGGTCATCCGGGTCGGCGGCCGCGAGATCCCGGAGAAGGGCTCCGTGCTGCACGTCGTGCCGCGCGGTGGCGAGGCCCACGTGTTCTCGACCTCCACCGGTGAGCGCCTCACCCGCTGACGCTCAACCCGAAGGGCCAACGTGGCCAACGGGCCAACGGGCATATAAGCAGTACGGAACGGCCGTTCGCGCAACCCGCGGGCGGCCGTTCCGCGTTGCGTCCCCGTTGATCATTCCGGTGTCGACAAATACCTACACACACCGGGCTTTTCGATCCCGTTCGTCAACCGGCCGCACCCGTATCAGCGATTCCCCTCACCCGGCAGGGTGACTAAATGTCGCCAAATCATCACCCATCGCTACGATCGCGAGCGTGAACCAGGTAGCTCGCCGCATCGGCAAGACATTCGCGCTCGTACTCCCGGTCGTCCTCGTGCTGTCCGGGACCCTCGCCGTCACCCGCGTCCCGTGGGCGACCTCGGCCTCCGAGGCCCAGGTGCTCACGGCCTCGCACGACAAACCGGAGATCGTGCCGTCCTCGAAGGAGCCGCAGGAGGTGCTGCGCACCCGACTGCTGGACGAGCTCCAGGACAAGTCCGCGAGCACTGTACTGACCGACCTGCAGGCGGAGATGGCCACCAGGCCGTCACTGGCAAAGTACTGCACGTCGATCGCCCGGTCGCTCGGCCGCGCCGCCGTCGCCAAGTACGGTCCGGTGCGCGCCCAGTCCTTCTCGCGTCCGGTGTGCGACACCTCGTTCGCGACCGGCGTCGCCTCCGTCTACTGACCATGACGGGCGTCCCCTGCCGCCCGGGGACGCCGTCATCACGCGTTCGAGGTCCCGTAGGGTGCCCAGCATGACGAACGGCGCTCCTACCGTGACCCAGGCCGTCCTCCTCGCCGGAGGGCAGGGGTCGCGACTGCGGCCCTACACCGACGACCGTCCCAAGCCGATGGTCGAGATCCCGGGCACCGGGACACCGATCATCGGCCACCAGCTCGACTGGCTGGCCGCCGAGGGCGTCACCGACGCCGTCGTCTCGTGCGGCCACCTCGCCGAAGTGCTCCAGGAGTGGCTGGACGCGGCCCGGTTGCCGCTGAACGTCACCACCGTCGTCGAGAAGGAACCGCTGGGTCGCGGCGGCGGGCTCAAGTACGCCGCCGCGTCGCTCCCGCGCCCCGACGAGCCCTGGTACGCCACCAACGGCGACATCTGGACCCGCTTCTCGCTGCGCGAGATGGCCGCGTTCCATCACGAGCGCGCCGCGGTCGCCACGCTGGCGCTGGCCCGCCCCCGGATCCCGTGGGGCGCCGTGGAGACCAACGAGTTCGGGCAGATCCTGGACTTCATCGAGGCGCCGCCCTCCCCGTTCCTGATCAACGCGGGCGTGTACGTCTTCGACCCGGAGTTCACCGGGCTGCTGCCGGACCTCGGCGACCATGAACGCACCACGTTCCCCCGGCTCGCGCGCGAACGCCGCCTCGCCGGCTTCCCGATCCCGCAGGGCGCGTACTGGCGGGCCATCGACACGGCGAAGGACCTCACCGAGGCCGCCAAGGAGCTGGCCGCTCTCAGCCGTTGAGCAACCGCTGAAGACGGACCCCCGTCCGCCCGCCGTGGCGCTGAGCGGGCCGCTGAGCCCCTCTCACGCGTTCCACCGCCTCCGGGTCGCCTACGGTCCCTCCACGGCGCCCACGGCCCCCGTACGCACATGGCGGTGGCCCGCACCCCCGAAGGGTGCGGGCCACCGCCATGTCATCCTGCCGACCCGACCCGACCCGTCAGGCCGACCCGCCGGTGCCTCCGGTGTCGCCGGACGGTCCCGACCGGCCGAGCAGCAGGCCGGCGGGCGATCCGCTGCCCAGGAGGCCGCCGATCGGGTCGTGCACGGTGCCGCTGCTGGTCGTCGGGGACGTCGTCGGACGGTGCGACTGGTGCGGGGAACTGGGCTGCGTCGGCTGCGAGGAGGACTCGCGGGGCTTGCTGCTGCTGCTGCCGCTGCCCGTGCTGCCGCTCTTGTGGGTGCCGCTCGGCGACGCCGAGGGCGACTTGGTCGGCTTCTTCTTGGCGCCGGCGGACTTCGACGGCTTCGGGGTGGGCTTGGGCTTGCCGGGTGTGGCCGTCCCCGACACCTCGGGCAGCGGGGTGCCCGGCAGGTTGTTGACGGGGATGCGCGCCGGGGTCGGCACGTCCGTGTGGGTGCTGGAGGACCGCACCGCGGCACCCAGCACCGATCCGCACAGCAGCGTCAGGCCGACGAAGATCGTGGCCAGCACCACACCCCGGCGCAGCACCCGCCTGCGCAGGTCCCACAGTTCGGCGCGCGGCCCGAGCCGCCGCCACGCCTCGCCCGCGAGGCGGCCGTCCACGGAGTAGACGGGGGCGCCCGCGATGATCAGCGGGCTCCAGGCGGCGAGGTAGATGAAGTCCGGGGCGTCGTAGACCGGGACCGTGCGCCAGGTCACCGTCACCAGCAGCGCCACGGAGAGCGCGGCGGCGAGGGACGCGGCGACCCGCTGCCACAGCCCGCAGATCGTCAGCACGCCGACGATGACCTGGAGGAAGGCGATGGTCAGCCCGGCGCCCACGGGGTGCGTGAGCGCGAGATCGCGCAGCGGCGCCGCGGCGGCCCACGGGTGCAGTGACGTGAGCCACTTGACCATCGAGCCGCGCTCGCCGCCGTCGAAGTACACGGGGTCGCACAGCTTGCTCATGCCGGCGTAGACCGAGATGAAGCCGAGGAAGACGCGCAGCGGGAGCAGGACGACGCCGAGGTTCATCCGGTGCCCGGGGTACCAGGCGTGCCGGATCGGTTCGGCGTTGCGGCCGCGCCGGATCCCGTTCTTCTCGCCCGGTCCGGCCGCGAGGCCCTTGCCGCGGCGGTCACCGCGCCCGTCACCGAACTCGTCGTCGTAGCCGTCGTAGTCGTCGTCGAAGGCGCCACGGGCGGGCCGGACGCCGCGCAGCAGCTCGGGTTCCGGCATGCGCGGGCCGACGACGCCGGGCGTCGCCGCCTCGTCGATGTCGATCCGCGGCAGCAGCTGCGTCGAGCCGGCGGGCGTGTCGGGGCCGGAGCGTCCGGAGCCGGATTCCGCGCCCGCGTGGCCCGCGTGGCGGACCGCCTGCAGGAGCCGGCCGGCAGCCGGGTCGCCGGGCTCGGTCCGGCCGGACCACACCACTGGTGCGGCCCGTCGCCTGACGGAGCTGGGAATGACGGGGATCCGCGCGGTCTCGTCGAGGCTCAGGGCACGGGCCGAGGTCACGCCGAGCCGGACGCGGAAACTCGCGTGGTTGACGATGACCTGGGCCGGGTCGCTCGGGACCTTGAGCATGCTCAGGGCAGGTTCGTCGAACCCGGGCGTCCCACCCCCCGTAGGAGTGCGGGGTGTTCTGGTGTCCACACTCCACTAACCGAGTGACAGACGTTTAGGACACTGCCGACGCACCGATGGATGTCCGAGACCCGTCAAGATCAACAGCATCGGGGCGCTGGCCGGGAACGATGCGGGGCCGACTCCGAAAGGATCGGGACCCGAACCGGAAGTGATCCGGTCCGGGTCCTCGTCAGCGTCCACGGAGGTCGGTCACACACGAACAACCGCGCACCCGACGTCACCCACAAGAAGTCACGCGCAAGGCGTCACGCACAAGGGGTGGCGCGCGGCCGCCAAGGGGTCACGCGCGGCGGCGGGCCGCCTCGTACAGGACGATGCCGGCGGCGACGCCCGCGTTGAGGGACTCCGCGCCACCCGGCATCGGGATGCGCACCAGGAAGTCACAGGTCTCGCCGACGAGGCGGGACAGCCCCTTGCCCTCGGAACCCGCGACGATCACGACGGGGCCGGCGAGCGCGTCCAGCTCGTGCAGGTCCGTCGCACCGTCGGCGGCGAGGCCGACGACGACCAGACCGGCCTTCTGGTAGGCCTCCAGCGTCCGGGTCAGGTTGGTGGCGCGGGCGACCTGGACGCGGGCGGCGGCGCCCGACGAGGTCTTCCACGCACCGGCGGTCATACCCGCCGCGCGGCGCTCGGGGACGACGACGCCGTGACCGGCGAACGCGGCCATGGAGCGGACGACCGCACCGAGGTTGCGCGAGTCGGTGATGCCGTCGAGCGCCATGATCAGCGGGGCCTCGTGGCTGTTGGCGGCGGTCTCCAGCAGGTCTTCCGGGTGCGCGTACTCGTACGGCGGGATCTGCAGGACCATGCCCTGATGGTTCAGGCCGTTCGTCATCCGGTCCAGCTCGGGGCGCGCGGCCTCCATGAGCGGGACACCGCGGTCGGTCGCGAGCTTGATCGCCTCGCGCACCCGGTCGTCGGTGTCGATGTACTGCTGGACGTAGACCGCGGTCGACGGGATCTCCGCGCGCAGCGCCTCGACCACCGAGTTACGGCCGACGACCAGCTCGGCCGTGGACTTCGCGCCGCGGCCCGACGGGCGGCGCGACTGCGAGGAGACGGTCCGCTTGGCCACGGCCTTCGCGACGCGGTTCTTCTTGTGGCCCTTGCGGTCCGAGGCGGGCGGGGTCGGGCCCTTGCCCTCCAGAGCCTTACGCCGGTGACCGCCGGTGCCGACCTTCATGCCCTTCTTGTTGGAGGTACGGCGGTTCCTGCGCTGGCTGTTCCCGGCCATGGGGCACTCTCACTTCTTCGCTGCTGAAAATGTACTGACGTATAGGGGGACTGGGCTGTTCGGGCGGAGCTGGTACGGCGGACGGGTCTGGTACGCCGGCGGACGGCACGGTGACGCGCTCAGCGCGAGCCGAGCGACCACCGGGGTCCGGACGCGGTGTCCTCGATGTCCAGCCCCGACTGCTGGAGCTGGTCGCGGATGGCGTCGGCGGTCGCGTAGTCCTTACGCTCCCGGGCCGCCTGCCGCTGTTCCAGCACCAGCCGGACGAGTGAGTCCACGACGCCGTGCAGGTCGTCACCGTGCCCGCCGCCGGCCCACTGCTCGTCGAGCGGGTCCAGTCCCAGTACACCGAGCATCGCACGGACCTCGGCGAGACGCGCGATCGCGGTTTCCTTGTCGTCCGCCGTGAGGGCCGAATTGCCCTGCCGGACGGAGGTGTGGACGATGGCCAGCGCCTGCGGGACGCCGAGGTCGTCGTCCATCGCCTCGGCGAAGGAGATCGGCACCTCGGCGGCCGGCGCGACAGGACCGCACTTCTCGACGACCCGCTGCGCGAAGCCCTCGATGCGCGCGAACGCGGACTCCGCCTCGCGCAGTGCTTCCTCGCTGTACTCGATCATCGAGCGGTAGTGCGGGGTGCCGAGGTAGTAGCGCAGCACGATGGGGCGCCAGCGCTGGACCATCTCGGAGACGAGCACCGAGTTGCCGAGCGACTTGCTCATCTTCTCGCCGCTCATGGTGACCCAGGCGTTGTGCACCCAGTAGCCGGCGAAGTCGTCGCCGAACGCCTTCGCCTGGGCGATCTCGTTCTCGTGGTGCGGGAAGATCAGGTCGATGCCGCCGCCGTGGATGTCGAAGGCGGAGCCCAGGTACTTGTGGGCCATCGCCGAGCACTCCAGGTGCCAGCCGGGGCGGCCGCGGCCCCAGGGGGTCTCCCAGGACGGCTCGCCGGGCTTGACCGACTTCCACATGGCGAAGTCCCGCTGGTCGCGCTTGCCCGTCTCGCCCTCGCCGCTGGGCTGGCGCAGGTTGTCGAGCTCCTGGTTGGACAGCTCCAGGTAGCCGGGGAACGAGCGCACGTCGAAGTAGACGTTGCCGTCGGCGACGTAGGCGTGGCCCCGGTCGATGAGCTCGCGCATCATCTCGACCATCTCGGGGATGTGGCCGGTCGCCCGCGGCTCGTAGGTGGGCGGCAGGCAGCCGAGCACGTCGTAGCCGTTGTTGAAGGCCCGCTCGTTCTCGTAGCCGATCGCCCACCACGGGCGGCCTTGCTCGGCCGACTTCGTGATGATCTTGTCGTCGATGTCGGTGACGTTCCGGATGAAGGTGACGTCGTAGCCGCGGTAGGCGAACCACCGCTGCATGATGTCGAAGTTCAGGCCCGACCGGATGTGCCCGATGTGCGGGGCCGCCTGCACGGTGGCACCGCAGAGGTAGATCGAGACACAGCCCGGCGTGAGCGGGGTGAAATCACGGATCTGCCGAGCGCTGGTGTCGTACAGGCGAATAGTCACGCCAACAAGGGTAGTGGGCGAAACGCCGTGCCAAGTGCGCTCCGCTCGGGTTGCAGGGGGGAGCGGGCCGGACGATCTTCCGGGCGTGGCTCCTGCCTGCGGGGGTAACCCCCTCAAGCCCCGGTCGGACTCGGAATCCGGCTCCGAATCGGGCCCGAATCGGCTCCGGATCGGGCCCGAATCGGCTCCGGATCGGCACCGAATCAGCCATGGATCCGGTCCGGAATCGGCCCCGGGGAAGGCTGGTGGAGGGCGGGTTCAGGCAGCCGGGGCCGGAGCCGCCGGCAGCACGAGCGCGGTGGCGATGGCCGCCAGTCCCTCGCCGCGGCCGGTGAGGCCGAGCCCGTCGGTCGTCGTGCCGGAGACCGAGACGCGGGCGCCGATGGCCTCGGAGAGAACCTTCTGGGCCTCGTCGCGGCGCTTGCCGATCTTCGGGCGGACGCCGATCACCTGGATCGCCACGTTGCCGATCTCGAAGCCGGCCTCGCGGACGATGCGGGCCGCCTCGGCGAGCAGCGTGACGCCGGACGCTCCGGCCCACTCGGGCCGTCCGGTGCCGAAGTGCGCGCCGAGGTCGCCGACCCCGGCCGCGGAGAAAAGCGCGTCGCAGGCCGCGTGCGCGGCGACGTCGGCGTCCGAGTCGCCGGCCAGGCCGTCACCGGCGTCCGGCCAGTGCAGGCCCGCGCACCACAGCTCGCGGCCGGCCTCGAAGGCGTGCACGTCCGTGCCGATGCCGACGAGCGGCAGACGCATGGACGAGGACGGAGAAGCGTCAGAAGCCATCGGTGGCCCTCCTGCGGGCGAGTACGGCCTCGGCGAGCACCAGGTCCAGCGGCCTGGTCACCTTGAAGGCCTCTTCGTGGCCGGGTACCACCACGACCTGGACGCCGGTCCGCTCGACCATGCCCGCGTCGTCGGTGGCGCCCTCGCCGTCGCCCGGCACCGTCGCGTGCGCCGTGGCCAGCACGTCCCGCCGGAAGCCCTGCGGGGTCTGCACGGCGCGCAGCAGGGCGCGCTCGGGCGTGCCGGTGACGATGTTCGTGCCGGGGTCGATCTGCTTGACGGTGTCGGCCAGCGGCAGGCCGGGGACGACGGCCGGGGCCCCGTCCCGTACGGCCGCGACGACCGCGTCGACGATCTCGACGGGCACCAGCGGGCGGGCGGCGTCATGGACGAGGACGATGTCGACGTCCTCGGGGAGCGCGGCCAGACCGAGCCGGACCGACTCCTGGCGGGTCCCGCCGCCGGCGACGACCCTGATGTCCTTGCCCTCGGGCAGCCCGTGGCTGTCGAGCATGGCCTGGACCTCGGCCACACCGTCGGACGGCGCGACCACGACGACGAGGGAGACGGCCCGGGAGCGGGTCATGGCGCGCACGGCGTGCACCAGCATCGGGATGCCGCCGAGGGAGCGCAGCGCCTTGGGGGTGCCGGGGCCGAGCCGGACGCCTCGTCCGGCGGCGGGGATGACAGCTGCGGTACTCAGAGGTTTGTGTCCTTGGCCGAGGTGGGTATCGGCTCAACGTGTGACGCTGCGGACCCCTTCCGTGAGAAGTCCGCAGGGTTGTGCACGCCGAGACGTCGGAGCAGAACAAAAGCAGAAGACGGTAAACAGCGGTAACAGCAGAACAGAACGATCAACGATCTGCGTCAGGACACAAGCATGCCGCAGCACCCGGCCGGAACCGGGTACCGCGGCAGAACTCGCGTCAGGACGCGAGGACCTCGTCGAGCAGAGCCTCGGCCTTGTCCTCGTTGGTGTTCTCAGCGAGCGCGAGCTCGCTGACCAGGATCTGCCGCGCCTTGGCGAGCATGCGCTTCTCGCCGGCGGACAGCCCGCGCTCACGCTCACGACGCCACAGGTCGCGGACCACCTCTGCGACCTTGATGACATCGCCGGAGGCGAGCTTTTCCAGATTTGCCTTGTAGCGGCGGGACCAGTTGGTCGGCTCTTCGGTGTACGGCGCGCGAAGCACCTCGAAGACCCGGTCCAGCCCCTCCTGACCAACCACGTCGCGCACGCCGACGAACTCCGCATTGTCCGCGGGTACGCGTACCGTCAAGTCGCCCTGGGCGACCTTGAGCACCAAGTAGGTCTTGTCCACGCCTTTGATCTGGCGAATTTCGATAGCCTCGATCAGCGCGGCCCCGTGATGGGGATAGACCACGGTGTCGCCAACCTTGAACGTCATGTGACAGGTACCCCTTCCGTGGCTATCCAGGGTAACACGTGAACGGCCTCTTCTGAATGGTGTTTTCGCAGGTCAGGGCATATCTCAGGGCTTGACAACCCCTACCGGAACGTGCTGGAGGGGCGTACCGAGCAGGGGTATTCGCAGGTCGGAGCCGGTATACGACAGAGGTGAAACGCGCCCGTTACACCCAACGGCGCGCCAGCGGAAGGGGTGTTACGTCCCCATTTGTCGATCTCCGAAGAGTGGATCTTCGCTACTCCGTTCGGACCTCGTTGACGCGATGATCCAATTTTCCGAAGTCGCGGAACGGAGGCGATCGGTGCACGATAAATGGATCTTGCCCGGTCCGCCGGAATCCCGTGGCGGAATGCCGGAATGCAATCCCGGCCACCCCGGTCGGGTGAGACCGCCCCGCCGAGGGGCGGCCCGGTGCGGAGGCGGGACGAAGGCTGAGTAATGTAAGCCCGCTGGAAGATCTTCCCTACCTGTCTAGGAGATGCCGCCGCCGTGAGCAGCAGCCTTCGACGCGGTGCCCTCGCCGCCGCCCTCGCGCTCTCGATTGCCCCGCTCGCCGCCTGCGGCGCCGGCAACAACGCGCAGACGCACGAGGTCCGCCCCGACAATGCCGCGACCACCGTCGGCGACATCCAGGTGCAGAACGCCGTGATCCTGACGGAGAAGGCCGGTTCCGGCCCCGCGTCGGTCTCGGCCCGCATCTACAACAACGGAAACGGTGACCAGACGCTCCAGTCGCTGAAGGTCGGCGACGCCCTGACGGCGACCCTGTCCGGCACCGCCGGCAGCAAGACCGTCACCGTCCCGGCGCACGGTTCGGTGCTGCTCGGCGGGGAGGGCAACGCCGCCGCGACGATCCCGAACAGCAACGAGGCGTTCAAGGACGGCGACTTCCAGCGCATCGCGCTGACGTTCAGCGCGACCGGTGAGGTCGCCCTCGAGGCGAACGTGCTGCCCGCCGCGGGCTACTACGAGAAGTACGGCCCCAGCAGCGCCCCGTCGCCGGCCGCCGAGCCGCCCGCCAAGACCACTCCGACGGCCACCGGGACCCCGGAGAACGGCGGGAAGGCCACCCCGACCGACACGGCCACCCCCAGCGGGACGGGCACGCCGACCGGTACGGCCACGCCGACCAAGAAGAGCTGACCGCGCGATCCGCGCACGACGACGGGCCCGGCAGCGTGTGCTGCCGGGCCCGTCGTGCTGTGCGGGGAAGCGGGCGGGTCCGCGGAACGGCCCGCCGGCGGGGTTACGGCTCGAACTTGTAGCCCAGGCCGCGCACCGTGACCAGGTAGCGCGGCGCGCCCGGGTCCGGCTCGATCTTGGCGCGCAGCCGCTTGACGTGGACGTCGAGCGTCTTGGTGTCGCCCACGTAGTCGGCGCCCCACACCCGGTCGATGAGCTGCATACGGGTCAGCACGCGGCCCGCGTTGCGCAGCAGCATCTCCAGCAGGTCGAACTCCTTGAGCGGGAGGTCGACCTTTCCGCCGGAGACGGTGACCACGTGGCGGTCGACGTCCATCCGTACCGGGCCGGCCTCCAGGGCGGCCGGGGACAGCTCCTCGGGCTCCCCGCGGCGGCGCAGGACGGCCCGGATACGGGCCACCAGCTCGCGGGAGGAGAAGGGCTTGGTCACGTAGTCGTCTGCGCCTATTTCCAGGCCGACGACCTTGTCGATCTCGCTGTCCTTGGCCGTCACCATGATGACCGGGACATTGGACTTGAGCCTGAGCTGGCGGCAGACCTCGGTGCCGGGCAGGCCCGGCAGCATGAGGTCGAGCAGTACCAGGTCGGCGCCGTTGCGTTCGAACTCGTCCAGCGCGTCGGGCCCGGTCGCTGCTATGGCGACCTCGAAGCCCTCCTTGCGGAGCATGTACGACAGCGCGTCGCTGAAGGACTCTTCGTCCTCTACGACGAGTACACGGGTCACGGAAGGACCTCCGGGGCAGGGATGTGATCGGAATAGTTCTCGTAGAACTGCTGGTCTCCGGCGGGGCCGCCCCCGCCACCGGGGGACTCGTCGTCCTCCGGTTCGGTGCCGAGCAGGGCGTGATCGCGTGCCATGCCGGCCTCGGGCAGCCGCAGGGTGAAGGTGGAGCCCTGTCCTTCTGCGCTCCACACGGTGACTTCCCCGCCGTGCGAGGCGGCCACGTGCTTGACGATGGACAGGCCCAGACCCGTGCCGCCGGTGGCGCGGGAGCGCGCCGGGTCGACGCGGTAGAACCGCTCGAAGATCCGGTCCCGGTCCTTCTCCGAGATGCCGATGCCGGCGTCGGTGACCGAGATCTCGATGAGGTCGCCGCCCGGGGAGGGGATCCGGCGGCCGGCTATCCCTACGCGGGTGCGGGCCGGGCTGTAGTTGACGGCGTTCTCGACGAGGTTGCCGAGAGCTGCCGCGAGCTGGCCGCGGTTGCCCCAGATGTGCAGGTCAGGGGCTGATCCGGTGGCCATGGTGATCTGTTTGGCGTTCGCCTGGTGGCGGCAGCGGTCTATGGCCTCGGCGACGAGATCGTCGACGTCGACCGGTTCCGCGTCGTCCAGCGGGTCGTCGTTCTGGACCCGGGAGAGATCGATGATCTCCTGGACGAGGCTGGTGAGGCGGGTCGCCTCGATCTGCATCCGCCCTGCGAAGCGGATGACGGCCTCAGGGTCGTCGGAAGCGTCCATCACGGCTTCGGAGAGCAGTGACAGCGCGCCGACCGGGGTCTTGAGCTCATGGCTGACGTTCGCGACGAAGTCACGGCGTACGGCCTCGATCTTGCGGGCCTCGGTCAGGTCTTCCACGAGGAGGAGGACCAGCCGGGAGCCGAGCGGTGCGACTCTGGCGGAGACCGCCAGGCCCTCGCCGCGGCCGGCTCCTCTTCGTGGCAGATCCAGTTCGACCTGGCGTATCTCGCCGTCCCGCCGGGTCTCACGGGCCATCTGCAGCATCTGGTCGACGGCCAGGCGGCCGCCGCGGACC
This sequence comes from Streptomyces fildesensis, assembly GCF_016107395.1. GTDB lineage: Bacteria > Actinomycetota > Actinomycetes > Streptomycetales > Streptomycetaceae > Actinacidiphila > Actinacidiphila fildesensis. The sequence goes on along the minus strand of NZ_JAAIKO010000013.1, from coordinate 77,304 downwards.
AGTCCGAGGGCATACGCCGCCGAGCTGGCCTTGACCACCGTGTCGCCCTCATCGAGGACGACGGCCGAGGAACGCAGTACGGAGAGGACGGTGTCCACTCCGGGCGGCAGTACGCCGGCGCCATCGGGTCGCAGGGCCGTGCGGGTGGGGCGGGCTTGTTCCCGCTCACTCCAGCGGAACGCGAGCACAGCGATCACACCGGTACACAGACCGGCTATCGCACTGGCTGCGGCAAGAGCCGCGTTCACGTCCATACCCCCAGGTTAGGCGGCCATAAGGGGTGCTCCACAGCCTTGAGAGCTACCTCTCGAACGCCCGTTGCCAAGAGTTCACCTTGACGTAGGCGCTGATTCACTCGGGATGCTCGAGCGGTACGCGTACGCCCATCAGCGTGGGAGCGTGGAGGAGACGCCTCTGTTTGGACGGAAGGACAGCGATGCGGGACGCATATCACGAGGAGCTCGACTCGATCGGTGAAGGGCTGGTCGAGATGGCCCGGCTCGTCGGATCCGCCATCGGCCGGGCCACCACCGCGTTGCTGGACGCGGACCTGAACATCGCCGAGAGCGTGATCGCGGCCGATGAGAAGGTCGACGCCCTGCAGCGCGACCTGGAAGCACGGGCGATCACCCTGCTGGCCCGGCAGCAGCCGGTCGCCACCGACCTGCGCATCGTCGTCACCAGCCTGCGGATGAGCGCGGACATCGAGCGGTCGGGCGACCTCGCCCGGCACATCGCGAAGGTGGCCCGGCTGCGCTTCCCCGAGTCGGCCGTACCGAACGACCTGCACAGCACCATCCTGGAGATGGGCCAGCTCGCCCAGCGCCTCATGGCGAAGGCCGCCGAGGTCATCGTCACCAAGGACGTCGACGACGCGCTGCAGCTGGAGGCGGACGACGACCGCATGGACGAGCTGCACCGCACGCTCTTCCAGCACCTGCTGGACGACCGCTGGAAGCACGGCATCGAGACGGCGGTCGACGTGACGCTGTGCGGCCGGTACTACGAGCGGTTCGCCGACCACGCCGTATCGGTCGCCAAGCGCGTCGTCTACCTGGTCACCGGCGAGCACGCCGACGAGCTGACGCCGCCCGCGACGCAGGTGGACGGGGTCTGACGGAGTCCGGCAGCCAACGGGGTCAGGGTTCGGGATCTGTCGGGCGGGGGGCCCGAACGGTCCCGGCCCGCGCCCTGTCGTGCCTCCGCGCGCCGTTGATGCGCCTGCCTCCGGGCGCGTTCAATGGGTGCTGATGCGCCCGCACGTGGCGGCTTCGACTGCGTGCGGTAGCCCAGCCGAGGAGGGTACTTATGCAGGATTCCCCCACCCCGTCGACCATCCGGGACCAGCCGTCACTCGACCGTCCCCCGCAGCTCGTGCGGGTACAGCTGCCCGTGCTCGGAGCGTGCGGCTGCGGTGCGAGCTGCGGGTGCGGATGCCAGTCCGGCGGCGCCTGCCAATGCGGCGGCTGCACCTCCTGAGACCCTGACGACCACCCCTTGCGGGACGAAGGGCCCCACCCGGATCCGGGTGGGGCCCTTCGCGCGTCCTGCGTCCTTCGCTACTTCTTTTTGCCCTGGTTCTTGACGGCCTCGATGGCGGCCTTCGCGGCGTCCGGGTCGAGGTAGGTGCCGCCCGGGTTCAGCGGGCGGAAGTCGGCGTCGAGCTCGTAGGAGAGCGGGATGCCGGTCGGGATGTTCAGACCGGAGATGTCGGCGTCGGAGATGCCGTCGAGGTGCTTTACCAGACCGCGCAGGCTGTTGCCGTGCGCGGCGACCAGGACGGTGCGGCCGGCCAGCAGGTCCGGGACGATGCCGTCGTACCAGTACGGCAGCATGCGCTCAACGACGTCCTTGAGGCACTCGGTGCGCGGACGGATCTCGCTCGGGATCGACGCGTAGCGCGGGTCGTCGCTCTGCGAGAACTCCGTGCCGTCCTCGAGGGGCGGCGGCGGGGTGTCGTAGGACCGGCGCCAGAGCATGAACTGCTCCTCGCCGAACTCCGCGAGGGTCTGCGCCTTGTCCTTGCCCTGGAGCGCACCGTAGTGCCGCTCGTTGAGCCGCCAGGAGCGGTGCACCGGGATCCAGTGCCGGTCCGCGGCTTCGAGGGAGAGCTGCGCGGTGCGGATCGCACGCTTCTGCAGCGAGGTGTGGACGACGTCGGGGAGCAGGCCGGCGTCCTTGAGCAGCTCGCCGCCCCGGACCGCCTCCTTCTCGCCCTTCTCGTTCAGATTGACGTCCACCCAGCCGGTGAACAGGTTCTTAGCGTTCCATTCGCTCTCGCCGTGGCGGAGGAGGATCAGCTTGTACGCAGCAGCCATGGCCCGAGCCTAATGGAAATCCTCTGGCGCCTCCCCACCTGTCCACGGTAACCTCCTCCGGTCGCAAGTGACCATTACACAGGGGGGCCTGAGTGCCGGACGTCAGACGGGCTGTGCGCGAGACCATGTCGGGGCTTCCGCGCCAGTTCTGGTGGCTGTGGACCAGCACACTGGTCAGCCGGCTCGGCGGATTCGTCGTCACCTTCCTCGCGCTCTACCTGACCGTCGACCGGGGCTTCTCCGCCTCCTACGCCGGTCTCGTCGCCTCCCTCTACGGGCTCGGCGGATCGGTCGCGTCCGTCGTCGGCGGCGTTCTCGCGGACCGCGTCGGGCGGCGCGCCACCATGCTCGTCGCCCAGCTCGGCACGGCCGCGGTCACCGCCCTGCTCGGCTTCGTCACCCACCCCGTGGCGATCGCGGCGGTCGCCGGGCTCGTGGGCGTCACCAGCAACGCCTCCCGGCCGGCCCTCCAGGCGATGCTGGCCGACCTCGTGCCGCCCAAGGACCGGGTGCGGGCCTTCGCCCTCAACTACTGGGCGATCAACATCGGCTTCGGGGTCTCGGCGGGCGTCGCCGGGCTCATCGCCGCCCAGGGCTATGTCTGGCTCTTCCTGGGCGACGCGCTGATGACCCTGCTGTGCGCGGTCGTCGTCTTCTGGAAGGTCAAGGAGACGCTGCCGGCCGTCGAGGCCTCGGCGACCGTGGACGAGGAGCCCGCCGGGCTCGGCCAGGTACTGCGCGACCGGCGGTTCATGGCTCTGGTCGGGCTGACCTTCCTGCTCGGGACCGTGGGCCAGCAGGGGGCCACCACCCTGTCGGTCGACATGGGCCGTTCCGGGTTCACCGCGAGCCAGTACGGGCTGGTCATCGGCCTCAACGGACTGCTGGTCGTACTGCTCCAGATCCCGGTCACCCGCATGATGACCGGCCGCAGCCCGGCCGCGCTGCTCGCGGCCGGCACCCTGCTGATGGGCTGGGGCTTCGGCCTGACCGCGTTCGCCGGCTCCGTCGGTTTCTACGCCCTCACCGTCACGGTGTGGACGCTCGGCGAGATCGTGCACGCCCCCGCCTCGATGTCGGTCGTCGCCGACCTCGCGCCGGCACGGGCCCGCGGCCGCTACCAGGGCATGTTCTCGCTCTCCTGGTCCGCCGCCTCCTTCGTCGGCCCGCTGGCCGGCGGCTTCGCCCTCGACCACTGGGGCGGCAGCGCGGCGTGGGGAGCCTGCGCGGTCGTCGGCACGGTCGCCGCCGCCGGGTACTGGACGCTGCTGCGGACGCGGGGAACGGTGCAGAGCGCGGAAGTACTGGTGGAAGCGGTGGAGATGGAGGGGCCGGTGCCGGCCTCCGGGCCGGCACCGGCATCCGCTGCTGCCGTCAGGAGCAGCCGTTGAGGTGGCGCTGGGCCTCGTAGAGGTTCGGCGGGGTGACCGCCGGGGTGCCGTAGGACTCCAGGCGGGAGTGGAGCGGGCCGGTGAAGTCCGGGACGTCGATCTGGCCGAACGGGGTGACCTCGGAGATGCCCACCGTGGCGCTGTACGGGGCGATGTCGTCGATCCTGACGCAGCCCGCGCGGCCGTTGGCGACGGTGATGTTCCAGTGGGTGAAGCGGGCGCCGTAGAGCGGCCCGGCGCTGGCGTCGCCGCCGTGCGAGCCGTCGTTGAAAACGGTGATCTCGGTGCGGACGTTGGCGAACGGCAGTCCGCGGTGGGTGTCGAACGTCCCCATGTCCATCCGCCCGCGCGACCAGACGTTGTAGCTGGACAGGCCCTCGACGTTGATGCCGTGCAGTTGGGTGCCCGCCGGGGCGGGGATGACGGTGCGCTGGTCGATGGCGAAGTCCTCGATCAGGTTGTCGTGGGACCCCTCGCGGCAGCAGTACGGGTGGTGGCTGCCGCGCCCGGAGACGCGGGTGCGGCGGAGTGTGGAGCCCTTCGCGGCGACGAGCAGAAAGCCGTTGTCGACGTTGACGGCGTGCACGTCGTCCGCCCAGCAGTCCCACGCGCACTGCAGGACCAGGCCGTTGTAGCCCGTGTCGAGCAGATGCTGGGCCTGCGGGGTCTCCACCATCTCGATGGTGAGGCCCTCGACACCGGAGTTGACCACGGGGTCGATGAGCGTCGTCAGCTTCGGCGCCCAGCCGAGGCGCGTGTCGAGCGGCAGCGGCCGGTCGAGGGTGACGCGGTGGCCGCGGATGCCGGTGACGCGGGCCGGCCACTCGTAGGGGACGTACGAGAGCACCTTGGTCTTGTCGGACCAGTCGTAGGTGGCGGCGCCGTCCACGTCGCCCGCCATGTGGTCGAGCAGGGTGTGTCCGGCGTCGTCCGCGAGCTGGAGCAGGACGCGGTCGCCGCGCCGGAGGCGGGACGGGTCGTCGACGGTGACGGTGAAGTCGCCCTGCTTCGCGACGGCCGTGATGGCGGCCAAGGTCTGCCATTCGTCGCGCTTGTTGCCGGTCCAGCCCTCGAACGGCCAGGCCTTGGCCTTGATCGCGTCGGTGAGGGTGCGGTAACGCTCGCGCGGGCAGACCCAGACCAGGCCGCCGGCCCAGGACCAGGACGACTTGTTGCCGCCGTAGCGGCTGCCGTAGGCGCCGATGATCTCGGTGAGCGAGCGCGTCGCGAAGAGCTTGGTGGTGCCGCTGCCTTCACCGCGCAGGGTGACGTTGCTCCAGCCGAGTTGGATGACGTCGTCGATCCGGTAGGTGCCGCGCGGCAGCAGGACCGTGCCGCCGCCGCGATTGCCGACCTCGGCGATGGCCCGGTTGATGGCGGGCGCGGCGTCGGCGGAGCCGTCCGGCTTGGCGCCGTAGTGCAGGACGTTGGCGCGGACGGGGCGGCGGGGGAAGTTCCGCTCGCCGCCGTTGTAGCCCGCGCGGGCGACGTTCGGGATCTGCGGGTGGGTGTAAGGCGCGGCCTTGAACTCCGCCCAGAGGGGGGACGGCACGCTGTTCGACGGCGGTGCGGCCGGTGCGGCCGCGAAGGCGGTGCGGCTGCCGAGCGCGCCGGCGGCCACCGCCGCCGTGCTGACCTGAATTGCTCCCGTGAGCAGTCTCCTGCGACTGATCGCCATGACCCCGCCTTTCACGTATCTGAACGCCATTCAGATGTGCGACGGCATGAGGGTGCCATGTCCCGGCTGGCGGCGGGAAGGGGTCGGACCGTATTAGGTGGTGGAGCTGCAGCTTGTTCGCCGCTGTGCGGTCAGTCGTCGGTCGCCGCCGGCTTGTCCGCGCCGGTCAGATGCGTGAACGCGTCCAGGTTGCGCGTCGACTCACCGCGCGACACGCGCCAGGCGTACTCCTTGCGGATCGAGGCCGCGAATCCGAGTTCGAGAAGCGTGTTGAACGAGCCGTCCGCGTTCTCCAGGACCGCGCCGAGCAGCCGGTCGACCTCGTCGGCGGTCACGGCGGCGAGCGGGATCCGGCCGGTGAGATAGACGTCGCCGAGCCGGTCGATCGCGTAACTCACCCCGTACAGCCGGAGGTTGCGCTCCAGCAGCCAGCGGTAGACCGCTTCCTGGTTCTCGTCGGGGTGCCGGACGACGAACGCGTTGAGGGAGAGCGTGTGCTTGCCGACGATCAGCGAGCAGGTGGTGGACAGCTTGCGCGTGCCGGGGATCTTGGCGACGAAGGTGCCGGGCTGCGGGCTCTCCCACTCCAGCCCGGCCTCCTTGAGCGCCTGCTCGACGGTGTCGCGGGCGGCCTGCTCGGCCTGTCCCGCTCGTGCTGTCTGCCCCTGCTCAGCCATGAGCCGATCGTAGGTGACGGCGGTGTTCCTGCATCGCGTCGGTGTAGACGTCGGCGGTCGACGCCGCCGCCCTCCCCCAGCCGAACGCCCGGGCGTGCCGGGCGGCGGCCTCCCCCAGCTGCTCGCCGAGGTGCGGCTGGTCGATGAAGCGGCGCAGCGCCCGCGCGTAGTCGGCCGGGTCGTGGCCGGGGACCAGGAAACCGGTCTCGCCGTCCCTGACCGCCACCGACAGCCCGCCGACGGCCGCGGCGATCACCGGTGTGCCGCAGGCCTGCGCCTCTATGGCGACCAGCCCGAAGGACTCGCTGTACGAGGGCATCACCAGCACGGTCGCGGCCCGGTACCAGTCCGCGAGCCGCTGCTGGTCGACCGGCGGCTGGAACCGTACGACGTCGCTCACGCCGAGCCGCGCGGCCAGCTTGTGCAGCCGCTCCGGCTTGCTGAGGCCGCTGCCGCTGGGACCGCCGACCACCGGGACGACCAGCCGCTCGCGCAGCGACGGGTCCTCGTCCAGGAGGACCGCGACGGCGCGGAGCAGCACGTCAGGGGCCTTGAGCGGCTGGATGCGGCCCGCGAACAGCGGGATCACGGCGTCCTGCGGCAGACCGAGGCGGCCCCGGGCGGCGGCGCGGCCGTCGGCCGGGCGGAACCGGTCCAGGTTCACCCCCGGATGGACGACGGCCACCTTGGCGGGCTGCGCGCCGTAGTGCCGGACCAGTTCGTCCGCCTCTTCGTCGGTGTTCGCGATCAGCCGGTCGGCGGCCTCCACGATCTGGGTCTCGCCGATGACGCGGGCGGCCGGCTCGGGGGTGTCGCCCTCGGCGAGCGCGGCGTTCTTGACCTTCGCCATGGTGTGCATGGCGTGTACGAGGGGGACGCCCCAGCGCTCGGCCGCGAGCCAGCCGACATGGCCGGACAGCCAGTAGTGCGAGTGCACGAGGTCGTAGTGTCCGGGGCGGTGGCCGGCCTCGGCCTGCATCACCCCGTGAGTGAAGGCGCAGAGCTGGGCGGGCAGCTCCTCCTTGGCCAGTCCCTCGTAGGGGCCGGCGTCGATGTGCCGGACGAGGACGCCGGGAGCGAGCTCCACGGTGGGCGGGAGGGCGCCGGTAGTGGCGCGGGTGAAGATCTCGACCTCGATGTTGATCTCGGCGAGGCGCTTCGCGAGCTCCACGATGTAGACGTTCATCCCGCCGGCGTCGCCGGTGCCGGGCTGGTCGAGGGGCGAGGTGTGCACGCTGAGCATCGCCACGCGGCGTGGAGCGTTGCGGCCGTGGGCGGGCCAGCGCAGTCGGCGCGACTGCGCGTGACCGCGCGATTGCGCGTAGCCGCGCAGGGCACCGAGCCGTGCCATGTGCTGGGTCACGCCGCTCTCCATTCGGCCGGACGGGTCCGTTCAACCGTGGAACGCCGGAACCGACCGTTCCCATTTCCGCTTTGCCGAACTTTTTCCGTGGGGTGCGGGGGCCGGGGCCGATGCACCCGCGCCTGCGCCCGTGGTGCCAGCACCTACAGTCGAACCATGGCGAGACCCGTCGGCACCATCACCCGTGGCACCACGAATCCGAACCGGCTGCGCCGGATGGACCGGTGGATCGCGTGCGCGCTCGGGGCCGAGCTGCGGCGGGCGGCCGATCCGGTGGCGGTGGACCTCGGGTACGGGGCGGCGCCGTGGACGGCGGTCGAGCTGCTGGGGCGGCTGCGTACCGTCCGGCCCGATGCCGAAGTGGTCGGGCTGGAGATCGACCCCGCCCGGGTCGCCGCGGCGGAGCCGTACCGGCGGGACGGGCTGACGTTCGCGCACGGCGGGTTCGAAGTGCCTCTTCCGGACCGGCGACGGCCGGCCCTGATCCGGGCGGCGAACGTGCTGCGGCAGTACGACGAGGCCGGGGTGCCGGCCGTCTGGGACCGGCTGCGCGCCCGGCTGGCGCCCGGCGGGCTGCTCGTCGAGGGCACCTGCGACGAGATCGGCCGCCGGCATGTGTGGGTGGCGATCGGGCCTGAGGGGCCGCGCACGGTGACGTTCGCGACCCGACTGGGATCGCTGGACCGGCCGTCCGATCTGGCGGAGCGGCTGCCGAAGGCGCTGATCCACCGGAACGTCCCGGGCGAGCCGGTGCACGCGTTCCTGACGGAGTTCGACCGGGCGTGGGCGACGGCGGCGCCGTTCGCGTCACTCGGCGCGCGGCAGCGCTGGATCCGCAGTGTGCGCCTCCTGGCGGAGAGCGGCTGGCCCGTCACGGATCGCGCGGACCGCTGGCGGCAGGGCGAGGTCACGGTGCGCTGGGAGGCGCTGGCGCCGCGCGGAGCGCAGGTCTGACGAGCGCGACCCGCCGCCAATTCCCTTCTGCCCCTGTCGCATTGCGGCACCTCGTGGCACCATCCCCACCCATGTGACGATCCTGACGACCCGTCAGATACGAGGTGGTGACGATGGTGGCGAAACCATCGCGCGGCGCGACCGTCGTGTGTACGGCCCTGCTCTGCGCGGCAGCGACGCTGGCGGTGCCCGGGGCGGCGCACGCCGACCGGCCCAGGACGCTCGCCCAGGTGCAGGCCGAGGTGAACACCCTCTACCGTCAGGCGGAAGCGGCCACGGAGTCGTTCAACGCGGCCGAGGAGAAGGTGCTCGTCCAGCAGAAGAACCTGGTCGCGCTCGCCATCTCGCTGGACAACGCCCAGACGCGGCTCGGCACGCTGAACGACCAGGTGGGCGCGATGGCGCGGGCGCAGTACCGCAGCGGTGGGATGCCGGACGGGATACAGCTCGCGCTGTCCTCCGACCCCGACACGTTCCTGGACGACGCGGGCCTGGCGGAACGCGGCGCGCGGGCCGCGAACACCACCATCAGCGACCTCAAGTCCACCAAAGCGGCGCTGGACGGCTACGCGCACGCGGCCACCGCCGAATGGGAGGCCCTGGTCGAGACCCGGAAGAAGTCCGCGGCCGCCAAGGCCCAGGTCGAGTCACGGCTCGCGCAGGCGAAGGCGCTGCTGGCCTCGTTGAAGGAGCAGGAGCGCCTGCGGCTGCGGCGGCTGGAGGACGAGACCGCGTACCAGGCGCAGTTGGCGTGGACGCGGAGCGACGCGGCGAAGAAGCTGGCACAACTGCCCAAGGCGGCGGGCGACGCGAGCGCGCAGGGCAGGCGTGCGGTGGCGTTCGCGGCGGCGCAGATCGGCAGGCCGTACGAGTGGGGCGCGGACGGGCCGTCCTCGTACGACTGCTCCGGGCTGACGCAGCAGGCGTGGGCGGCGGCGGGCCGGAACATTCCGCGGACGTCGCAGGAGCAGTGGCGGCTGCTGCCGCACGTGCCGGTCGACCTGATGCGTCCCGGGGACCTGATCATCTACTTCGACGACGCCAGCCATGTGGGGATCTACGTCGGGGACGGCGCGATCGTGCACGCCCCGCGGCCCGGCAGGAACGTCACCATGGCGGGGGCGGGCTCCATGCGGATCCTGGGTGTGGTCCGTCCCGGGTGACCGATGTTGCACATGTTGTGAATGAAGTACGGAGGCCGGGTGACGTTTGTCATGCCCGGATCGTCGTATCGGAGCTGAAATCCCCTCCTGACCGCTGCATATGACACAGGCGGTTTACCTCGTGGCCTCCCGCCACACCGCGCGCTGCCGCTATGGTCGCCTGTCAATGACCCTCGGGGGGAGGGAAGGATCAGTCCGATGACCGCAACAGAGGTACCGCGCGCCGGTGAGGCGGACGGCTTCGCCGTGCTGCCCGTACCCCGGCAGCGCCAGGACGCCTCCGTGCCGGCGCTGACGCTGCTGGTCATCGGTGACGATCCGGCGGGCACCTTCACCGCGCCCGAGCTGTTCGACGGCGGCGGGACCCGGGTACGCATCCGCCGGGCCCGCAATCTCACCGAGGCCGAGCGGCTGCTCACCGACGACGTGCACTGCGTCCTGCTGGTCCTCGACGGCGACGGGCTGGAGAGCCTGCGCCGGCTGCTGCGCCTCGCGCCCACCACGGCCGTCCTCGTGCTGACCGGGGAGGATGCGGGTGAAGTGGGCGAGCCCGGTGAGGCGGTACGGATCGGCGCGCAGGACCATCTCTCCCGCGACGAGCTCGACGGCTCCCATCTGACCCGGGCGATCCGCTACGCCGTCGAGCGCAAGCGCGCCGACCTCGCGCAGCGCCAGCTCACCGAGACCCGGCTGCTCGCCCAGGAGAACTCCCGGCTGGAACGCGGACTGCTCCCCACCCCCCTGCTGGAGGGCGCGGATCTGCGCTTCGCGGCCAGGTACCGGCCGGGCCGCAGCCGCGCGCTGCTCGGCGGCGACTTCTACGACACGGTGCGCACATCGGACGGCACCGTGCACGCGATGATCGGCGATGTCTGCGGGCACGGCCCGGACGCGGCCGCGCTCGGTGTCGAACTGCGGATCGCCTGGCGGGCGTTGACGTTCGCCGGGCTCAGTGGCGACCTGCTGCTGAGCACCCTGCAGAAGGTGCTGGAGAACGAGCGCGCCGACGACGAGATCTTCGCGACGCTCTGCACGCTGGACATCGCACCGGACGGCGGGCGCGCCGATCTGTATCTGGCCGGGCACCCGGCCCCGCTGCTGACCGGCGCCGACGGGGTGCCGCGACTGCTGCCGTACGAGGCGGGCGGCCCGGCGCTCGGGCTGCTGCCGCAGGCCGCGTGGAGCCGGATCGAGGTCGAACTGGGCGCGTCCTGGAGCCTGATGCTCTACACCGACGGGCTGATCGAGGGCCGGATCGGCCAGGGCACACAGCGGCTCGGCCAGGACGGGATGGTCGGGATGATCACCCGTCAGCTGGCCGGCGGACTGCGCGGCGAGGACCTGCTGGACGCGGCCGTCACCGAGGCACGTGAGCTGAACGGCGGGGAGCTGACGGACGATGTGGCCGTCGTGCTGCTCGACCGCGTCGCCCCGGCCCGGATCCTCGGCCTGCCGGCCCAGATCCAGCGGTCCAGCGGCTGAACGCGGTCCCCGCGGGTTTCAGCGGCTGAACGGTCCGTAGGGGCCGTCACTGCTGCTGCCGCCACCGCGCCGGCCGCCGCGGCCGCCGCCGGAGACCTGCTTCAGGGCCGGGCGGACGTCGACCATGTAGACGATCACCGCGATCAGGCCGATGACCGGCAGGAACGAGAAGATCGAGAAGAACTTCATCACCACGGCGGCGAGCCCGAGAACGATCAGCCAGAACGGCTTGGTCTTCTTGTCCGCCGCGCGGTAGGTGTCCTCGCGGCGGATCGCGGAATCGATGAACGCGAACAGCGCGAAGAGGAACAGCCCCCATGACAACAGGGCCAGAACCCCGAAGAACCCCGTGATCAGCACGCCGTCCACCGCCTTGTCCGTATGGCCGAGCTCGTCCGTACGCCCGGGAAACCGTCGCCGCCACCGTACCGGTCCTGCAGGGACAACGGGCCGGGCACGCGCTGCGTGCCCGGCCCGTCCCGCTGAGAGGCGTCCTGCTGAGAAGCGTCCACTACTCGGCCGGCTTGGCCGCCGGCTTCTTGGCGGGGGCCTTCTTCGCGACGGGCTTCTTCGCCGGCGCGGGCACCGAAGCCTCGGCCGCGACGGGCTGGGCGGCCGGCCGCGGGTCGGGCTCGACCGCTACGGCGATCTCCTCGATCTCGTCGGCCACCTCGCCGCGCCAGGTCGCCACGGCGCCCTTGCCGCGCTCGGCCAGCGTGCCGTAGGTCTCCTGGACCTTCACGGCGGCCTCGGCGGCCCGGCCGACGCCCTGGAGCGCGAAGTCCTGGACGGACTCGCCGATCTTCTTCAGGTCCAGCTCGACGGAGCCGAAGGCCTCGGTCACCTTCGTCTGGGCTTCCTTGGCCTGCGCGGTGACGCGGTCCTGGAACACCTTCGTGTCGGTGTTGCGGATCTTCTCGAACCGCTCGGGGGCCTCGGCGCGGATCTTCTCGATCAGCGCGGGCACCCGCTGCAGCTTCTCGGCGGCGAGGTCGGCGGTACCGGCCACCGCGTAGAGCGGAGTCGGGTCCTTGAGCGTCTTCACAATGTCATCGGTGATCGCCATGAGGGTCCTCCCGGACGGGGGTTGTCGGCGCGTGGTCATGCGTACGGTCTGCTGGGCGCGCTGCCATGCGCGCCGGTCAAGCGGTCTTCGGCTGCACCGGGTCCGCCGGGAACGGGTCCGCCGGCAGCGGGTCCGCGGGCACCGGCTCCTCCACCACGGCGTTCTCCTTGCGGAACGACTCGTAGATCTGGATCAGTACCTGCTTCTGCCGTTCGTTGATCGTCGGATCGGCCAGGATCGCCGCGTGGACCTCCAGCTCGTCCCGGTCGCGCTCCTCGAGCATTCCGGCCTGGACGTACAGGGTCTCCGCGGAGATCCGCAGCGCCTTGGCGAGCTGCTGCAGGATCTCGGCGCTGGGCTTGCGCAGCCCGCGCTCGATCTGGCTGAGGTAGGGGTTCGAGACCCCGGCGGCGTCCGCGAGCTGCCGCAGCGACAGCTGCGCGCTGCGCCGCTGCTCCCGCAGGTACTCGCCGACGTTGCCGACGTTCAGTGAAGCCATGTCCCGATGCTGCACCATCGTTGCTAACTATTGCAAGCACATCGCTTGCAAAAGGCTCGATTGCGCCGTGTGAGAGCCGTCACGGCCTAACGCCTCACCCCGTCGGGGCGGTTCCGGCCCTGCGGCGTGCGCAGTCCGCCACCCGCTGTTCCAGCAGGGTGCGCTCGCGGGCGTTGCGGGTGAGGGCGGCGGCACGGGTGAACTCCTGCCCCGCCTCCTCGTAGCGGCCGAGCCGGGCGAGGAGATCGCCGCGGACGGTCGGCAGCAGGTGGTAGCCGGCCAGGGACGGCTCGGAGGTCAGCGTGTCGACGAGCTCCAGCCCGGTGGCGGGCCCGTACGCCATGGCGAGGGCGACCGCGCGGTTCAGCTCCACGACGGGCGACGGGGCGCGCGCGGCGAGCTGTTCGTAGAGCCCGGCGATCGCCCGCCAGTCGGTCTCCTCCGGGGTGCGGGCGCGGGCGTGGCTGGCGGCGATCGCCGCCTGCAGCGCGTACGGGCCGGGCGGGCCCCCGAGCACTGCGGCCCGCTCCAGCGCGGCGAACCCGCGGCGGATGAGCAGCAGGTCCCAGCGCGAACGGTCCTGGTCGAGCAGCAGGACCGGCTCGCCCTCCGGTCCCGTCCTGGCCGCCGACCGTGAGGTCTGGATCTCCATCAGCGCGACGAGGCCGTGCACCTCGGGCTCCTTCGGCATGAGCCCGGCCAGCACGCGGCCCAGCCGCAGCGCCTCCGCGCAGAGCGCGGGACGCATCAGGTCGTCGCCGGCGGTCGCCGCGTACCCCTCGTTGAACACCAGGTAGATGACCTCGAGGACGGACGACAGCCGGTCGGCCAGCTCCGGCCCGGCCGGCACCTCGTAGGGGACGCGGGCCTCGGCGAGCGTCTTCTTGGCCCGTACGATCCGCTGGGCGACCGTCGACTCCGGGACGAGGAACGCGCGCGCGATCTCCTCGGTCCTCAGCCCGCCCAGCAGCCGCAGCGTGAGGGCGACGCGCGCCTCGGTGGAGAGCACCGGATGGCAGGCGGTGAAGACCAGCCGCAGCAGATCGTCCTCGATGTCACCGTCGAGAACGGCCTCGACGTCGGCCGGCGCGCCGTGCCCCGCGGTCTCCAGCTCGTGCCCGAGCACGTCGATCCTGCGGGCGAGCCGTTCCTTGCGGCGCAGGAGGTCGATCGCGCGGTGCTTCGCGGTGGCCATGAGCCAGGCGCCCGGGTTGTCCGGGACGCCCGACCCGGGCCACTGCTCCAGCGCCGCGACGAGGGCGTCCTGCGCCAGCTCCTCGGCGAGGCCGATGTCGCGCACCAGCCGTACGAGACCGGCGATGAGCCGCGCCGACTCGATCCTCCACACCGCCTCGATCGCGCGGTGGGCGTCGGGGTGGGCGCTGGGTTCCGTCATGGCGACCCATCAGAGCACCCTCGTCAGCGCGACGGCAACCTTCCGCGGGAGGAGTGCGGCGGGCCGCCGGAGGCGGTCAGTCGTTCGGCCCCTCGATCTGCCGGATCTCCGACACGATCTCCCAGCCGTCACCGTGGATCCGCAGGAAGCGCGAGGCCCATTCCAGCGCCTCCTCCTTGCTCTTCGTCTCGATCATCGCGTAACCGCCGATGACTTCCTTCGCCTCGGTGAAGGGCCCGTCGATCACGGTCAGCTTGCCGCCGGAGAGCTTGATGCGGGTGCCCTCCGCGGTCGGCCGCAGACCGCCGGTGTCGAGGAGCACCCCGGCCTTCGTCATCTCCTCGATGAGCTTGCCCATGTCCTCCATCAGCTGCTCGCTGGGGACCATGTCGGTGTTCTCTTCGATCCTCAGCATCATCATGTAGCGCATCGCGGTGGCTCCTTCTCGTACGTTTTCCGTCGTGCGAACCCTGCTCCTACTGATGCGTCGAACGGGAGACGTCCGGATCGACACGTCCGCGAAAGTTTTTTCCGGGTGCTGTCGGGAGGGGTCCGCGGACTCCTCCCGACAGGGGTCCGCGGGCCAATACCTCAACGTTGGTTCATATCCGGCGCTACTGTGGCGGCCATGACCCAACTCCCCTGGAACGCCAAGGAAGCCACTGTCGGTGAACTGTCCGACCGCAGCGGCGTCCCCCCGTCCGCGCTGCGCTTCTACGAGCGCGAGGGGCTCATCCGCAGCCGGCGCACCTCGGGGAACCAGCGCCGCTACAGCCGCGACACGCTGCGCCGGGTCGCGTTCATCCGGGTCTCGCAGCGGGTCGGCATCCCGCTGGCGCGGATCCGCGAGGTCCTCGGTCTGCTGCCGGAGGGACGGACGCCGAACCGCGCGGACTGGGCGAACGTCTCGGAGTGCTGGCGCGACGACCTCAACAGCCGCATCGCCCAGCTGGAGCAACTGCGGGACCATCTCACCGACTGCATCGGCTGCGGCTGTCTGTCGATCGACAAGTGCCATCTGGCCAATCCGCACGACGCGCTCGGCGAGCAGGGGCCGGGGCCGCGCCGGCTGCTCGGCGCCTGACACCTTCCCGCTGCCCATGTGCGGATGCGGACAGAATCTGACCGCATGGATCTCTAGAGTCGAGGTATCGAGACCGAGCGAGAGGTGGCCGTCATGCCGACACTGGTGCACACGGGAAAGACCGGCGAGCAGAGCGAGCGGGACGCCCTGCTGGCCTTCCTGGAGGCACAGCGCGGCGCCCTGCGCCGGGCCGTCCTCGGCCTGACCGACGAGCAGGCCGCGTCCCGGCCGAGCGCGAGCGAGCTGTCGCTGAGCGGGTTGATCAAGCACGCGCTGGGCTGCGAGGACAACTGGGTCCAGACCACGCTGATGGGGCGGCCGCCCGCCCGCAAGCGCGACGAGTCGAACTGGCACGAGGACTTCCAACTGGTCGGCGAGGAGACCGTGGCCGGGGTGCTGGAGGAGTACGAGGCCGTGGCGCGGCAGACCGAGGAGACCATCCTCAGCCTGCCGGACCTGGAGGGCAGCGTCCCGCTGCCGGAGGCGCCGTGGTTCCCGGCCGGGATGCGGGTCAACGCCCGCTGGGTGCTGCTGCACCTCATCGAGGAGGCGGCCCGGCACGCCGGACACGCGGACATCATCCGCGAGTCGCTGGACGGGAAGACGTCGTACGTGCTGATCGCCGAGGAGACCGGCAAGGCGTTCTGACGGCGGTCAGCACGTACGGGCGTCGGCGCGGTGACGCTTCGGGTGCGCGGTGGGGCTCGGGGACCCTTCCGTGCCGGGCTCAGGGACCCTTCCGCGCCGGGCTCAGCGCGCGGCGGTCAGTTCCGCCGCGACCAGCTCCGCGACCTGGACGGCGTTGAGGGCCGCGCCCTTGCGGAGGTTGTCGCTGGAGCAGAAGAGGGCGAGGCCGTTCTCCACGGTCTCGTCCCGGCGGATCCGGCCGACGAAGGTCGGGTCCTGGCCGGCCGCCTGCAGCGGGGTGGGGATCTCGGAGCGCTCGACGCCGGGGGCGGCGGCCAGCAGCTCGTAGGCGCGCTCGACGCTGATCGGCCGCTCGAAGCGCACGTTGACCTGCAGCGAGTGCCCGGTGAAGACCGGCACGCGCACACAGGTGCCCGAGACCTTCAGCTCCGGGATCTCCAGGATCTTGCGGCTCTCGTTGCGGAGCTTCTGCTCCTCGTCGGTCTCGAAACTGCCGTCGTCGACGATCGAGCCGGCCAGCGGCAGCACGTTGAACGCGATCGGGCGGGCGTAGACGCCCGGCTCCGGCAGCTCGACGTTCTCGCCGCCGAAGGCGAGCGCGGCGGCCTGGTCGGCGATCTTGCAGATCTGGCCGTCGAGCTCGGCGACGCCGGCCACCCCGGAGCCGGAGACGGCCTGGTAGGTGGTGGCGATCAGCGCGGTCAGGCCGGCCTCGTCGTGCAGCGGGCGCAGGACCGGCATGACGGCCATCGTCGTGCAGTTCGGGTTGGCGATGATGCCCTTGGGGCGGTCCGCGATCGCGTGCGGGTTGACCTCGGACACGACCAGCGGCACCTCGGGGTCCAGCCGCCAGGCGGAGGAGTTGTCGATGACGACCGCACCGGCCGCGGCGACCTTCGGCGCCAGCGCCCGCGAAGCGGCGCCGCCCGCCGAGAACAGGACGATGTCCAGCCCGGAGTAGTCGGCCGTGGCGGCGTCCTCGATGACGATCTCGCCGTCCTGCCATGGCAGTGTGCTCCCGGCCGAACGGGCCGAGGCGAACAGCCTCAGCTCCTTCACCGGGAAGGCGCGCTCGGCGAGCACCTTGCGCATGACTCCGCCCACCTGGCCGGTCGCTCCGACGATTCCGATCCTCATGACGCCTCTCCGATCAATGCGTGCGTACGGACCCGAGTATCCCCCGCCGCGTCCCATGCCCGGAGAGCCGTCTCAAGCGATGGGCCGCCGGCCGGCAGCAGCGGCAGCCGTACGCCGGGTCCCGGGATGCGGCCGTGGGCGTGCAGCACGGCCTTGATGACGGTGGGATTCGGCTCGGCGAACACCGCCGCCGCGAGGGCCGCCAGCCGGTGCCCCAGCGCCCGGTCGCCGGTCCTGGCCAGCTCCACCCAGCGCTCGGTCAGCAGATGCGCGGAGGCGAGCACGGCACCGGCCGCGCCGAGGGCGAGCAGCGCGGGGGCGAAGACGTCGTCGCCCGCGAGGACGGCGAAGCCGGGCAGCTCGGCGCCGAGCAGCGCCACCGTGTCCTGGTCGATCCCGCCGACCGCGTGCTTCACCCCGACGACGCCGGGGATCGCGGCCAGCCGCAGCAGCGCCTCGATGCCGAGCGTCTGCCCGGTGCGGTACGGAATGTTGTAGATGATCAACGGCACCGGGCTGTCCGCCGCCAACGCCTCGACGTGCGCGACCACCCCGGCCTCGGAGGGCCGGGTGAAGTACGGCACAGGAACGAGCGCGGCCGCCGCCTCGGTGCCCGCGAGCGCGCGCAGCTCCGCGCCGGAGCGCCGGGTGTCGTTCGATCCGGCGCCAACCGTCAGCCAGGCCCCTCGCTCCCGGCACACCCTGCCGACGATCGCGGTGACCGTGCCGCGCTCCTCCGCGTCGAGCGTCGCGGCCTCGGCCGTGGTGCCGAGCGCGACGAGTCCGGCCGCGCCCCCGTCGAGGGCGCTGTGCGCGAGACCTTCCAGCGCGGCGGCGGCCACCGTCCCGTCGGCGTCGAAGGGCGTGATCAAGGGCACGTGGATGCCGCCGAGCGGCCGGTCTAGGTCCATCCGTCGAGCGTGACGCACAACGACAGTAAAGGTCCAGTTAATAGTTCTCCGCTGCATAGGTAAGCAACGCTGCACCGATGTGCGGCACCGACCCGGATGACGCGGATATCGGGTCGACGCCACCGCCCCCGCCTGGCAGCCTCGCCGCCATGGACGACGACACCTATGAGATCTCGACGGACCCCGCCCGGCTGGATGCCGCCCGCATCCACCACTGGCTCTCCACCGACGCCTACTGGGCGCTGGGCCGGAGCCGCGAGAAGCAGGACAGCGCCATCGCGAACTCACTCAACTTCGGCCTCTACGACACCGTCTCCGGCGCCCAGCTCGCCTACGCCCGTGTCGTCACCGACCACACCACCTTCGCCTGGCTCTGCGACGTCTACGTCGACCCGGCCACCCGCGGCAAAGGCCTCGGCGTCGCCCTGGTGACCGCCGTCCGCGACCACCTCGCCCCCTCCGGCCTGCGCCGCATCCTCCTCGCCACCGCCGACGCCCACGGCGTCTACGCGAAGATCGGCTTCGAACCGCTCACCGACCCGGCCAAGTGGATGGCCCTCGGCCTGCAGTGACGGGCGAGGCGTGCCGGCTGTGCCACGCCTCGAAGGCGGCCTCCACGGCCACCCGGGAGGGGACCTTGTCCAGGCCCAGTGGCTCCTGCGCGTCCCGCAGCGCGCGCACGACGACGGCGGCCACCTGCCCCAGCTGCGCGTAGTCGAGTGCGGCGTCCAGACCTGTCGCCCCACGGATGACGTCCGTGATGACGGATTGGACGCGCTTGTAGGCCAGGTAGTGCGGCAGATCCTCACCGGCCCCCCGCCCGGCCTCCTCCCCCACCGCCCGCAGCCAGCGCGCGATCATCTCGCGCCGCTGCGCACTCGGATAGCGCATGAGGTGCAGATGCGTGGCGAGGTCGTACAGCGGATCGCCGATCAGGGCGAGTTCCCAGTCGATGGTCCACAGCGCGTCGGCGCTGTCCACGATGAAATTCTCGCAGTGCAGGTCGCCGTGGAGCAGACGGAACGAGCGCGGGGTCAGTTCCGGCAGACGGCCCTCGAAGGCGCTCAGCGCGTCCTCGCGCACGTCGAGGTCGGCCAGCAGGCCGGAGAACCTCTCGCGGTGGGGCGCGTAGACGTGTTCGAGGGTGAAGTGCACGACCCGGCGCAGGAATCCGGTGGAGCTCTCCGCACGGGGCAGGTCGTCACAGGTGCAGAGGCGGAGCCGTTCCTTCGGAAGCCGGGCGGTGTCGCACGCCACGAGGTGCTGGAACAGCTCCTCGATCTGGTCGAGGAATCCCGCAGCCACCGTTCTGCCGCCGCTCGCGCTCCGCAGACTGCCCAGTGTCCGGCCCTCGATGAAGACCGTGGTGGACATGTGGTCGTCGATGACGGCGACCGGCGGGATATGCGGGATGCAGCCCTGGAGCGCGGAGATCAGCTGGTCCTCCGAGGGGAACAGCCGCAGGTCGAACCAGAAGACCCCGGGCCTCGGTTCACGCAGCTTCAGCCGGTGGAACTGCAGGCCGGGCCGGGACACGGCGTCCGGGCTGACCGCGTAGGTCACATTGTGGTAGCCCGGAAAGGGGCCCTCCACCCGGTCCGTTCCCGCTGGGGGACGGAGCCTCGCCACTGTCGTCGTGGTCACCGGATTCCTAGGCTGTGTCTGACGGTGTCGGAGAACTGCTCATGAGAAATACTGATGAGAACCGTCCGCCCCACGCGGCGTGTGTGGCGTCGACAGTAGTGGCCGAGCACCGTCCCACGTCACCCTTAACGGACCCCGTACGCACTTAACGAACCACGGTTACGGTTGCCGGCGCTCTTCTTGCCGACGCTCTTCGAAGAGGTGCACGAGCGCGTCGGTGATGTGCCTGGCTCCGGCGTCCTCCAGCTCCCGCTGCTTCCTGGCGTCGT
This sequence comes from Streptomyces fildesensis, assembly GCF_016107395.1. Taxonomy (GTDB): domain Bacteria; phylum Actinomycetota; class Actinomycetes; order Streptomycetales; family Streptomycetaceae; genus Actinacidiphila; species Actinacidiphila fildesensis. Next base: position 57,624 of record NZ_JAAIKO010000013.1, on the reverse strand, counting down.
TCGCATAGCCAAGGAAGGTGACACCGGCTCCTTGAGCCGCGCTGCAGTCGTCGGCGGAGTCGCCGATCATCAGGCAGTCGCGAGCCCGTGCACCCGTAGTCCGCATCGCCTCTTTAAGGCAGGACGGATCGGGCTTCATCAGGAGGGTGTCTCCGAGCCGCCCGTGCACATGAGCGCCGAAGAACTCGGCCAGCCCCATGCGCCTCAGATACAGATTAGCCGCGGCGGCGGAGTTGTTGGTCGTCACCGCGACCTTCTTGCCGTGTCCGACAAGCCACACGACCAGTTCGTGCGCGTGTTCGGTCGGCACGGCGGAGCCGGCGGCCCGGATCTCCTCCGTGGTGAGGAGCCGGTCCAGTTCGGCGACCCGATGGGCCGAAGGAGTGCCCTCGTAGGCCCGCGCCGTGTCCCGCAGCACCTGGAGCGGGTTGTCCGGGTCGCTCAACGGTGGTGCCAGCCCCCAGCTGTCGATACTGCGCCGCAGGACGCGGGCCACCTCGTGCGCCTTGTGGTTGCCGAAGAGGCTGGCCAGCGGACCGTCGAAATCGAACAGCACACATCCAGCGGCGGCTATGAGTTCTCGACGGGCCCGCCGGCCAACGGCGGAGGACGGGCGGAAGGTCACTCGAAGAGTCTCAACGGCTCGGCAATGGTTGACCAGATGGAATCGAACCAATCCTGCGACCGCCTCACGTATTCGGCGCTGTACGGGTCGGGTCCCGCCCCGGCCGCGGAGTAGTGGAAGAGGGTGGCCCCGAGCCCCAGGAAGTCATAGATCTCCATGTCCTCCCCGCGGTAGGACACGGTGCGCTCGACAACCTTGTAGTAGCCGAAGAGCGCTTCCGTCCCGTTGAGCAGGTAGAGCTTGTTCACCGGGCTGACCTTCACGGATCTGATCTCGACGGACACCTCGGTCACCAGGCCCAGGTCCTTCAGCCGGCCGACGGAGCTCTGCAGGCCGGTTGCGTGGCTCTGCGCCAGCCGCCGCAGCCGCTCCAGCGGGCGCCCGTCCCCCGGGTCGCCGACGAGCCGCGGAACGGCCAGCTGGGCGCCCGGCTCCGGCAGCAGCAGCCGCACCGCCACGGACTGCGGAGGGTCGATCTCAGCTGCCTGGATGCTCCGGATCGGGCCCTGCAACGCCGAGTTCAGCGTCTCCGCGGTGAGCGAGAAGGAGTCCAGGGTGACCCGGGGCTCGCGGAACGCGGCTTCGAGATGCTCGGCCAGCTCGACCCCCGCCGGACCGGGCCCCGAATGCGACCGCCCCTCGTGGTCCGGCCGGGACGAGGTCCCACCGCGCAGGACGTACGACCCCCGGCCGCGCTGGGAGTCGATGTAGTCGCCCTTGCGGAGCTCGTCCAGGGCCCGTTGAACGGTGGCCCGGGACACCTTGAACCGCCTGCTCAGGGCGTCCTGGGTCGGGATCTGATCGCCGGCGGCCAGCACCCCGCTGTCCATCTCGGCACGTAGTTCATTCGCGATGCGCCGAAAGGGCGGCACCGCGCCATCATGCCCCGAGCTTGTCGGACTCATGCATTCCAGGCTACAACTCTCCATCAACTTATGGGAGTTGACTGACTCGAGTTTGTGGATCTCAGTCAACTGGGGAAAACACGAAGTAGTAGCTCAGTCGACTTCCGACTTGCAGATGAGTTGTCGAAGTTGACGCAACGGGGGTCAGCGTCATCAACCGTCCAACGGCGTACGGGACATACCGCCACCACCCGCCTTCTGCCACCGCTCAGCGCCACGAAGGAGGGACCTGCCATGCCCGTTCTCGGATTCGCTTTCGAGCAGTTCGTCCAGTGGAGGTACGGCGCCGCCTGGGCTGTCGTCTTCGGACTGATCGCCCTTGACCGCAAGGACCGGGGCACCACCTACACCTGCATCGCGCTCACCGGGATCGCGATCCTGATGGCGCAGTAGGCCGCCCCCGCGGGGCCCGGCGGTCAGAAGCCGTCCGGGGTCCAGGGGCGGCGGGGGGTGCGGAAGAGGGTGTCCGCGCGGGTTGCCGCACCGGGGCGTTCCTCGGTGACGCGGCCCAGGGCGGTCAGCCGCAGGACGGACTCGTCGCCCAGGTACAGCGTTCCCAGCTCGGCGATGTCGAAGGAGAGATCGGCGTCGTCACGGGTCGGGGTGCAGGTGGCCCTGCCGTCGGCGTCCGTCTCCAGGCGGAAGCGGCCGCCGGCCAGGTCCGCGGCGTCGTGCAGGTCCAGGACGAGGGAACCGGCGCCGGTGTAGGTGCGGGCCTCCAGGGCGCGCGGGGTGTCGAGGACCCGGAGCCACATGAAGTCGGCGTTCGTCTCGACCTTGGCGGAGCGCGGGTCGCCGAGCAGCAGGGGCATGATGTCGTCGGGGGCGCGATAGCCGGACTTCAGCTCGGTGACCCAGTCGACGGAGAACAGATAACGCCACAGCGCGAGCTCGGCGGCCGGGGAGGCCGCGATCAGCTTGCCCGTCTCCAGCGTCACCCTGGGGAACTTGTTCGACCACCGGTGGTCCGTGATCGAGTACGTGGCCAGGCCGTCGACCTGGCCGGAGGCGTCCCGGTACACCGCGTAGAAGGGTTCCTTCCAGGGCATGGACGGGAACGTCAGCAGGCCGGTGTCCATGTCCCACCACCGGTCGGTGCGGTCGATCGCCCCGGGCGTCAGCCGCCGGACCCGCTCATGGAGTTCGGGGCCGATCTTGCGGATCTCGGCGGGCGTCATCAGGTCGACCCTGCCCTCGGCGGGCCCCGCCCAGCGGCGGTCGAGACCGGACCGGGGGACGTCGACGTCCCACTCGTTGATCCACGTCGCCGGGCCGAAGCCGTAGCGGCCGTAGATCGGGTACTCGGCGGCGATCAGGATCGCCACCGCCTCGCCGCGCTCCTTGGCGTCCGTCAGGTCGCGGGACATCATGCGGGTCAGCAGGCCGCGTCTGCGGTGCGTCGCGGTGACCGAGACGTTGGTGACGGCACTGGCGGCGAGCAACTCGCCGCCCGGCGCGGTGAGCTCACGCGGCATGCTGCGGAAGGTGGCCACGCAGCGGCCCTCGTCGAACACGCCCTGGGTGCGTTCCAGGTCGATCCCCGGCCTGCGGGCGGTGACCTCCTCCGGGGTGACGGTCGGCGGCATCAGGAACGCGTTGTTCAGCGCGCGCAGCCATTCCGGCAGATCCGATGCGGCGAGGGTGCGGAGGTCGGGGCTCATCTCTCGAACGTATGCGGAGGCGGGGTGACGCGCATCCGGATTTTCCGCGGAGGAGGGGCGATTGACGTGACCACCGGTGCGCCGGGCGCGACGCGGCCGTCCCGTCGTTGGCCCGCCGGGCCTCAGAAGACCGCGCGCACCTCGCCGACCCGTTCCCCGCCGCCCAGCAGCGGCGAGTCGGCGATCCGGGCGAGCACCGGCGAATCCACTCCCAGCAGCTCCAACGCCCTTGCCAGCACCGGCCCGAGCGCCCGTCTGCTCCCGTCGTCGACCTTGAACGCCAGCGCCCGGCCGTCCGGCAGCGCCACCGCCTGGACCGACTCCGCGCCCACCTTGGCGAGTACGCCCGGGACTTCCCGCATCAGCCAGGTGTCCGCCCGCCGGGTGCCCGCGACGTACTCGGGGTGGGCCCGCATCGCGTCGGCGACCTTCCGCTCGGGGGTGCCCTCCGGTGCGCCGACGCAGCGGGCGAACGCCCGCGCCAGCCCGGTGAGGCTCAGCGCCGCGACCGGCGCCCCACAGCCGTCGACGCCCACCCGCTCGACCGGTTCGCCGCTCAGGTCGCCCAACACGTCCAGCACCAGGCGTTGCAAGGGGTGGCCGGGGTCCGGATACGTCTCCAGGGGCCAGCCGTTGACCACACAGGCGGCGAGCATCGCGGCGTGCTTGCCGGAACAGTTCATGAGGATCCGCTCGCGGCCGCCGCCGTCCCGCAGCCACTGTTCCGCCGCCTCGACGTCCAGCGGCAGGTCCGGGGGATTGCGCAGCGCCGACTCCGTCAGGCCCGCGCCCGCCAGGATCTTCCGTACGCCCTCCACATGGAACGGCTCGCCCGAGTGGCTGGCCGCGGCGAGCGCCAGCAGTTCGCCGTCCAGACCGACCCCGGCCCGCAGCATCGCCGCCGCCTGCATCGGCTTGTTGCACGACCGGGGGAAGACCGGCGACGTCACGTCGCCGAGCGTCGGCCCGACGCGGCCGTCCGCGTCCAGCACGACCAGCGAGCCGCGGTGCAGCCCCTCCACGAAGCCCGACCGGACGACTTCCGCCAGCACCGGATGGGGACGCTCCACCGCGCTCAAGCCCGCGCCCCGGTTCGCGCCCCGGCCCGGGTCCTGACCCGGGTCCTGGCCTGCCGCTGCGGTTGACCGGTCGTCATCGCCGTCAGCCCTCGGCGAGCAGGTCGTCCACGCTTGCTTCCCCGTCACGGTATCGGCGGGTGATCTCCGCGCTGCAGCCGTCGACCGTCCGCTGGAGGGTCTGCCGGCGCCGGGAGACCTGCTGCTCATGGCGGACGAGGCGCCCCATTCCCTCGTGCAGGTCCTGGTCCGTCCGGGCGTCGAGGTCCGACAGTTCGACCTCGGAGAGCATCTCCTCGGCCAGCCGCCGGACCCGCTCGGTGAGCGGCGTGCCCAGCGTCACGTGCCGGGCGGAGGAGCGGTGCAGGGACGGCGCGTCGGTCAGGATCTCCGGCAGCCGGTCCAGCAGCGGAGCGTCCGGCGCCGTGCGGCGCCCCAGCTCCGCCCGCAGGATGTCGATCCGGCCGTGCAGCAGTCGGCGCACATACGACAGATCCGCCTCCTCCTGCTGCGCGTCGCGTCGCAGGGTGCGCAGGGCGCCGAGGCCCAGCGCCCCCATCTCGGGCTCCGGGACGTCCGCGGCGAGCGGGCTGCGCGGACCCGGGGGCCGCGGCCCCAGTGCGTCGGCCTTCAGCATGTGATGGCCCTTCTCGATGGGCGCGGTCGGTGCGATCGGTGCGGTGGTACCGGATGTCTCTCCAGCGCCGGGTGTGGTCATGCCTGTCGTCCCCTCGTCGCGGCCGGAGCCGCCCAGGTTCCGATGGTCCCACTGCCTGCGGACACCCCGCAGCGACTCTGCACCCGAACGGCCCCGACGGCGGGCGTGCTTGGCGTCCAACCGGGCGTACGACCTGCGGTCGCGTGCGCCCCCTCACCCGTGCGAGTGGTGTTGGCACATGCACGGGACAATGCCCGTATGCGAGCGGTTGCCCAACGGGTCAGTGAAGCGAGTGTCGTGGTCGGCGGAGAGACGGTCGGGTCGATCACCGGGCCGGGATTGTGCGTTCTGGTGGGGGTGACGCACGACGACACCCCGGAGAAGGCGGCGCAGCTGGCCCGCAAGTTGTGGAGCCTGCGCATCCTGCCGGACGAGAAGTCCTGCTCGGACATCGGCGGCCCGCTGCTCGTCATCAGCCAGTTCACGCTTTACGGTGACGCCCGTAAGGGGCGCCGCCCCACCTGGAACGCCGCCGCGCCCGGCGAGATCGCCGAGCCGCTCGTCGACGAGGTGGTGAAGCAGCTGCGCGCGCTGGGCGCGGACGTGGAAACGGGCCGGTTCGGCGCGGACATGAAGGTCTCGCTGACGAACGACGGCCCGTTCACCCTGGTCATCGACATCTGATCGCCGCGGCGGTCACCGCGGCGTCATCGCGGCGGTCATCGCAGGGGACTACGGCGCTACGACGATCTCCTGCGACGCGACCGTCGTGTCGGCCAGCAGCGTCGCGTCCGCCGCCGTGTTGCGCTTCACCAGGGCCAGCGCGATCGGGCCCAGCTCCCAGTGCCGGGCGGAGGACGTGACGAAGCCGATCTGCCGGCTCTCCTCGCCCTCGGAGGCGATCCGGACCGGGGAGCCGTGCGGCGGGAGCTTCACCTCGCTGCCGTCCAGGTGCAGGAAGACCAGACGGCGCGGGGGCTTGCCCAGGTTGTGCACCCGGGCGACCGTCTCCTGGCCCCGGTAGCAGCCCTTCTGCAGGTGGACGGCGGTCTCCAGCCAGCCCAGCTCGTGCGGAATGGTGCGGTGGTCGGTCTCCAGGCCCAGCCGCGGCCGGTGCGCCTCGATCCGCAGCGCCTCCAGCGACAGCGACCCGATCGGCCGGCCCGCGCCGGCCGCGAAGGACTCCAGCTCGGCGCGCGGCACGAAGACGTCCCGGCCGTACGAGGTCTCCCGGACGGCCCAGCCCTCCGGGACGGCCGTGATGGCGCCCGCGGGCAGATAGACGACCGCGTACTGCTCCGACGCGTCGGCCGCCTCGACCTTGTAGAAGAACTTCATGCTCTCCAGGTAGGCGAGCAGGGCGCCCTGCGTGCCGGGCTCCACGTGGATCCAGGTCGTCGTGCCGTCGTCCACGAGGTAGAGCGCGTGCTCGATGTGCCCGTGCGCGGTGAGGACCAGCGCCTCGGTGGCGTGGTGGGCGGGAAGCTGCTCGACGTGCTGGGTGATCAGCAGGTGCAGCCAGGCGAGACGGTCCTCGCCACTGACGGTGAGGACACCGCGGTGCGACAGGTCCACGAAGCCCGTCCCGTCGGCGAGCGCCCGCTGTTCACGGAACAGATCGCCGTAGTGCCCGGCGACACCCTCGTCCGGCCCCTCTGCGGGGACGGCACCGGGAAGCGACAGCAAAGGACTCTTCGACATGACGGTCATGGCGATAAGCCTACGACTCGGCGGCGGAAGCCTTCGCGGTGCAGGCGGCGCAGCGGCCGAAGATCGCGAAGTGCTTCATGTCCGTCTCGAAGCCGAACGCCTCGCGCAGTCCCTCGGTGAGCGGCGCGGCGAGCGTCACCTCGGCCTCGGTGACGGAGCCGCAGTCCCGGCACACCAGGTGCATGTGGTGGTGCCGGTCCGCGAGGTGGTACGTCGGGGCGCCGTGTCCGAGGTGGGCGTGACTGACCAGGCCCAGCTCCTCCAGCAGCTCCAGCGTCCGGTAGACGGTGGAGATGTTGATCCCGGAGGCGGTCTTACGCACCTCGGTGAGCAGCTCGTCCGGAGTCGCGTGCTCCAGAGCGTCCACGGCCTCCAGGACAAGCTGCCGCTGCGGGGTCAGCCGGTAGCCGCGCTGCCGCAGATCGCTCTTCCAGTCGGTGGTCACCACAGCCCCCAGTGTAGGGCTGTGGATCCCGGCTGCCGCGAGGGCCGAAGCGGGGCTTCGGCGGGGGTCCTACTTGAAGAAGGCGATCCCGTCGTCGGGGAGGTCCTTGAGGTCCTTCGCCCACTCCCGCGGGTCGACGACCTTCTTCAGGTGCGCGGACATGTACGGGCGCAGCGTCACGGCCGGGGTGGCCTTCTCGCCGACCCACATCAGGTCGCTGTTGACGTAGCCGTAGAGCCGCTTGCCGCCGGAGTACTCCGGGGCCTCGGGCAGCCGCGCGACAGCGTCCGTGACGATGTCGATCTGCGGCTTCTGGTCGGCCAGCTCGCCGGTCCAGATCTCGATGACGCCCTCGTCACGGGTGACGGTGACATCGACCTTGCGGTCCTTGTCGATCCGCCAGAAGCCGCTCTCGCTCTCCAGCGGGCGCAGCTTCTTGCCCTCGGCGTCCAGCACCCAGGTGTGGGAGGTGTACTCCAGGAAGGAGCGGCCGTCGTGGCTGAACGTCACCTCCTGCCCGAAGTTGCACTTCTCGGCCCCGGGGAAGTCGTACACGCCCGCGCCCTCCCACCTGCCGAGGAGGAAGACGAGCGGGACGAGGTCCGGGTGAAGGTCGGACGGGATCTCGATCATGGTGTGGTGCCCTGTTCCGTTGTCCGTGCGGCCGAGGTCAGCGCTGGCCCTGGTACAGCTTCGCCACCGCGAAGACGGAGAACGCGGCGACGCCGAGGCAGACCAGGACGAGCAAGGCGTCGAAGATGTACTCAATACGCACGAGTGTGCTCCTCGGGCAGGCAAGCGGTAATGGACCGGGGACGAGTCTAGTCGGCGGCCACGGGGACGGCGCTGTGAGGTGCGTCCCCGTGGCCGTGGCGGGCCGGGACGGGCCCGGATGGCCGCTCCGTGGGCCGGTACGGGAGCGGCTTCAGCCGCTTCAGCCGCTTCAGCCGAGGAGCTGGGCCTGGAGCGTGATCGTCTGCCGGAACGGCACCACGGGGACCGTGCCCTTGTGGGACAGGACGACGAGGCCGATGGTGTCGCCCGCGGAGATGTACGCGTAGCGCAGCTGGGCCTCCTCGCTGGGTCCGGACTCCACGTACTGGTACACCACGGCGCCGGTCTCGGCGCCGTTGGTGCCCAGGTCCCGTTCCTCGTCGACCGTCGGCGCGCCGTCCAGCCGGGTGTAGCTCAGTTCGTTGCGGTAGCGGTCGGTGGGCAGCCAGCCCTTGGCGCCGGGGAACGCCGGGTCGAGCCTGGCACCCTCCGGGGCGGGCAGCAGGAGCGACCGCGGGTCCGCGTAGTGGCGGCCGCCGGGGTTGAGCGTGTCGTCCAGGGCGGCCGGCTTGCCCGCGGGCAGCTTGGGCAGGGCGAGCGGCTGATAGACCCAGCGTCCGTCGTCCGGCGTCCTCAGACCCGGGATCCTGGTGCGCTCGGGCTGGGTGACTCCGTACGCGACGCCGCCACCGAGCGCTCCGAAGACCAGCACCGCCGACGTCCAGCGCAGCACCGCACGGAGCACACGGCGCGGCTTCTTCGGTTCGACGGGCAGCACGGGGGCGGCCCACGGGTCCGGCTGCGTCGCGATCTACTGGTCGGTCAGCCGGCACCCCCGGGGGTGCCGGCGCCCGCGAGGACGCCGAGGACGGCCGCGACGGCGATCAGCAGCGCGGTGCGGCCACGGCGACGCGGCTTGCGCTCCGGCTCGCCTGTGGTTCCGGTGGTGGCTCCGGGGCGGGCTCGGGCGCAGGGGTGTCCTCGGGCATGGTGATCTCCACATGGGGGGTGCGAGAAAAGGGAAGAAAGGAAGAAGGACGAGCTCAGCGGCCGGTCTTGAGGCGCTGGTACTCCGCGTCCAGCAGGTTCTGGAGCAGCTTCGGGTCGGCGGCCTTGCCGCCGGTCACGGTGATGGTGATGTGCACATCGCCCTGGTACGAGATGGCCAGCAGGGAGTCCGTGCTCTCCTCGGAGCCGGACTTCAGGTGGTAGGCGCGGGCCGGATAGCCGCCGGCCAGGGGCAGCTTGTCGCCCTCGTAGTAGTGGGCTTCGTAGTACGCGGCGGCCGAAGCGGCGTCCGCGAAGCGGCTGAGCTTGACGGTCACCTCGGCGCCGCCGCCCGCGGTCAGGTACGTGCGGTAGGCGCCGGACCTGAAGCCGTAGCGGTCCAGCGCGCTCTTCATGGCCGCTTCGTCCTTCGTACCGCTCGCGAGGTCGGCCGCGGAGAGCGGGCTGCCCGCCTCGTCGCCGTAGACCTCGGCGTCCTTCGGCGGCGCCAGCAGGAAGAAGCGCAGGTCACCGGTGTGCGTGCCCTGGCTGACCTGGCCCTTGACGGTGGACGTGCCGGAGGGGAAGGGCGTGGCCGACGCGGACGGATCGACGCTCGGGGAGCCCGTCACCGAAACGGTGGGCGCCGGGGACGACGGAGCGGCCTCGTCGGCATGGCCGGACGAGGAGCCCAGCGCCACCACGACTCCGGCGGTCACGCCGGCCAGCGCGAGCATTCCGATCCCGGCGGACACCGCGATGACAGCGCCTCGACGGCGTACAGGTTCCACAGGAAGCCCCCCCGGGCACAAACTCAGCACTCGCACTCGCACTCGCACGCGTGTCGCAGTGTGAGTGGAATCGCATTATGTCCAGCCGACACGTCGGCGCCCCCATCCTTTTGCCGTGACATGGGACACAGGTGGGGCCAACGGTGCTGGTGGGAGAGCCGCTAGCCTGAGCCCATGGCGAAGAAGCTCGTGATCAAGGTGACAGCGGGCGCGGACGCGCCCGAGCGCTGCTCGCAGGCGTTCACGGTGGCGGCGGTCGCGGTGGCCAGCGGTGTGGAGGTCTCGCTGTGGCTCACCGGTGAGTCCGCGTGGTTCGCGCTCCCGGGCCGCGCCGCGGAGTTCGAACTCCCGCACGCCGCACCACTGCCGGACCTGATCGACGGGATCCTCGCCGGCGGCGGCATCACGCTGTGCACGCAGTGCGCGGCCCGCCGGGACATCGGGGAGAAGGACGTCATCGAGGGCGTACGGATCGCGGGTGCGCAGGTCTTCGTGCAGGAAGTCATGGCCGACGGCGTCCAGGCCCTCGTCTACTAGGCCGGATCGTCTACCGGGCCCTGTCGTCGAAGTCCCCGTCGTCCGGCCGCTTTCCGGCCGCCCTCGCCCGCGCCGCCTCCTCGTCCCTGATCCAGGAGTCGTCCGCCGGTTCGTCCTCCAGCCAGCTGTCGGCGGGGTCGTCCCAGAAGTCGCCGGGCTCGCGCCGGTTTCCCACGATGGCGGCGAAGGGCGGGATCACCATCGCGACCACGCACATCGCGACGGCGGCCGGCACCGACCACAGGCGCACCACGGCCCACGCCAGGACGAACAGCAGGATGCAGCTGCCCATCATGGCGAAATACCAGTGGCGACGCCGGCGCGCGTACATAGCTCCACGGTACTTCCGAGCAGCGCAAACAGGCAGCACGAAGGGCCGCACCCCATAAAGCTCCAACCCAGGGGTGCGGCCCTTCGGCCGTTCAGTGCTTGAGTCACCGCCGTCGAGGAACGGCTCGACGGCGGTGACTCAATGCTTCGGAGACGCAGTGACCCAGTGCCTCAGACCGCGATGGCCACATCGGCCGCCGCGCCCTGCTGGGCCACGACCGTACGGTCCACCGTGGCGCCCGGGACGAGGGCGCGCAGGGTCCAGGTGCCGGGTGCGGCGAAGAAGCGGAACTGTCCGGTCGCCGAGGTCGGGACCTCCGCGGTGAACTCGCCCCCGCCGTCGAGCAGCCGGACGTAGCCGCTGATCGGCTCGCCGTCACGGGTTACCGAACCCTGAATGATCGTCTCGCTCGCCACGTCAACTCCTGCCAAGTCCGGGCCGCCGGCCTTTGCTCCACACATGTCTGATCCTTTGAGGGGTGGTCTTGAACGGGTCTGGAACCGGACTCAGGCGTTGGCGCCGAGCTCGATCGGGACGCCGACGAGGGAGCCGTACTCGGTCCACGAGCCGTCGTAGTTCTTGACGTTCGGCTGGTCGAGCAGCTCGTGCAGCACGAACCAGGTGAGCGCGGAGCGCTCACCGATGCGGCAGTACGCGATGGTGTCCTTCGCCAGGTCGACGTTCTCGTCCTGGTAGAGCTTGGTCAGCTCTTCGTCGGACTTGAACGTGCCGTCGTCGTTGGCGTTCTTCGACCACGGGATGTTGCGGGCGCTCGGGATGTGGCCCGGGCGCTGCGACTGCTCCTGCGGGAGGTGGGCCGGGGCGAGCAGCTTGCCCGAGAACTCGTCGGGCGAGCGGACGTCGACCAGGTTCAGCGTGTTGATCGCGGCGACGGCGTCGTCACGGTACGCGCGGATCGAGGTGTCCTGCTCCTTGGCCTTGTAGGTGGTCGCGGCCCGCTCGGGGACCTCGACGACCAGGTCGCGGGAGTCGAGCTCCCACTTCTTGCGGCCGCCGTCGAGCAGCTTGACGCTGTCGTGGCCGTAGAGCTTGAAGTACCAGTACGCGTACGAGGCGAACCAGTTGTTGTTGCCGCCGTAGAGGACCACGGTGTCGTCGTTGCCGATGCCCTTGGCCGACAGCAGGGCCTCGAAGCCGGCCTGGTCGACGAAGTCGCGGCGGACCGGGTCCTGCAGGTCGGACTTCCAGTCGATGCGCACGGCGTTACGGATGTGGTTCTTCTCGTAGGCCGAGGTGTCCTCGTCTACCTCGACGATCACCACCTTGGGGTCGTCGATGTGGCTCTGGACCCAATCGGCGTCCACGAGGACGTCACTGCGGCTCATTTTGTTCTCCTCCGGGGCAGTACGGATGCGCCAGAACGGGGGCGCGACATTGCGCAGAATGTGAGAGAAACGCCGGGGAGGCAGGCGCACACGAACGGCCGTCGGGCCTGGTCCGGTACGTAGAAGGCTGCCGCCCCTAGGGCATGCGACAGAGACTGGCGGCGACGCGGCACAGGTCGACTGCCCGCCGCTTCGTAAGATCCGCCTGTCGCTTCATGACCCCGATCGTAGGGAAACCTCCCCGAAAGTGTCACCAGCGTGTCATATACCGAGACAAGATTGTCCGGATATTGGGACGTGGGAAGGGTCGGCCCTTACGCGGCGGGCCCGGGAGCCGTTCTGCCGCCGATTCCGACTGAGGTGCGGACGCCGCCGTCTCAGCCCGCGAGAACGACGTTCGTTCCGGACACGGCCACCGATATGCCGCTCGGGGTCGTCACGACCGACTGGACCTTGATGCCCGTGGGCAGTCCCACCAGGCTCCGGGTGAAGTCGATCTTCTCGCGGATCAGCTTGTCGAGGCCGGGGATGGAGTCGGCGCCCGGTATCGCGTCGGCGTGCAGTCGCACCGTGTCGCCGTGCTCGACGCTGATCACGCTGGTGACACTGCGCTTGACCGTCCCGATCAGCGGCATCGTCACACTGCCGGTCACCTTGACCCGGCCCTTGCCGTCCTTGCTCTCGCCCCCGTACGCCACCGTCACTCCGGGAGGCGCGGCGGCCGACAGGTCCGCGTAGGTGATGAACGCCGAGCCGTCCGCCGTGTCGGCGACCGCCCGCTGGTAGTCGCCGGAGAGGTTCACGCCGCGTAGGTCGGCGGTGAAGCTGTCGATCCGCAGCCGCTCGGCGCCGGTGCCCGCCTGGATGTCGTGCGCGGTGATCTTGACGTCATCGAGCTTGTCCGAGGCGACCTGCGTGAGGAACGGGAAACCCTTGATCGAGATGTCGGGCTTCGAGCTCAGGCCCTGGGTCAGCTGGGCGCGCTCGGCCGCCTTGTCCTGGGCCACCGAGACGGCGATGCGGTCGGCCGCGACGAACAGCCCGCCGAGAACGACGAGGACGATCAGCAGTATTCGTGCGGCTCGCATGGCGCTCCCCGGGTTCAGGCGTGATCGACCGACCCTAACCCGCCTTCCCCCGGCACCCGGGTGGACCGCTGTCGTTTGTCGTGAGGTTGTGACAGCGGCCCACTCGGGGCAACGGGGTTCCGGCACCGGGGCGTTCGGCCTTCCGTCAGCCGGTGAGGACCCGGCCCAGTACGTACACGACCGGAGCCGCGGCCGTCAGGGGGAGTGCGACGCCCGCGGTGAAGTGGACGAAGCGCGACGGGAAGTCGTAGCTGGCGACCCGCAGCCCGATGACGGCGCAGGCACCGGCGGCCAGGCCCAGCAGCGCGCCCTGGGTGCCGAGGTCGGTCAGCCGGCCGGTGACGATGCCGCTGCCCGCGGCGGCGAGCACGGCCACCACGACGGAGGCGGCGCCGGGCAGCGGCAGAGCGCGGGCGAGCGTCGCGACGGCGACCGCCACCGCGCCGACCACCACCGGATCGCTGCCGCCGGGTGTCCAGGCGACCGCGAGGAAGCCGGTGGCCAGGACGGTCATCAGCGTCGACGCCGAAGTGGCCGTCAGCGAGGACAGCCGCTCGTCCGTCGTCCCCCGGTGGCGCATCTGCAGCACGAGGACCAGCAGCAGCCAGGTCCCCAGCGTGCCGACGACCACGGCCGGCACGTTGTCGCCGTCCGTCGCGAGCAGCGCGACGTCCGCCGTGACGCCCGCCAGGAAGGCCAGCACGATGCCCTGCCGGGCCGGCCACATGCCGTTCAGCCGGAACCAGCCGGCGGCGGTGACGGCCTGCAGGACCGCCACCACGAGCGCGAGCCCCGGACGGCCGACGACGGCCCCGCCCGCGATCAGCAGGGCGAGAACGGCGGTCAGCGCGGCCGGCTGCATCCCGGGCGCGATGATCGGCGAACCGGTGCGCTGCCCGGCGGCGGGCGCCGCGGCCCGGCCACGGGCGGCACGCCTGCCACCGGCCCGCGGCTCCGCGGACGCCGGTTCCGGGACGGTCTGCGCGGGCTGGGACGGGAAGTCGTCGATGGCCGGCAGTACGGCGGTGTGGTCGCCCTCCGCCGCTGGGTCGTAGGGCGGGTACTGCCCGTACTGGTCGTACTGAGCCTGCGGGGCGCTGTTCTGGTCGTGCTGCTGGTCGCCGTACGGCTGCTGCGCGGGAGCGTCGTAGCCGGGCGTCGCGTAACCGTCGCCGTACTGCTGGCCCTGCGGCCGGCCCTGCTGCTGGCTCTGCGGCTGGCCCTGCCGGCCGTACTGATCGCCGGGGGCCTGGTTCTGCCACATCGGCTCGGCGGGCGGCATCGGCCCGGGGTGCGCCTGCGGCTGCCCGGCCGCGTACGGGTCGTACGGCTCGTACGCGTTCGGGTTCTGCTGATGGTTCTGATGCGGGTTCTGCTGCGGGTTCTCGTCCCAGTCGGAGGAGGTCATGTCACCCACCCGCGAACGGCGGAAGGACCTCGACGGTGCCGCCGTCGGCCAGGGCCACGCCCGCGTGGTCCCGCGTGCCGACGGGGTTGCCGTCGACCAGGAACGAGCACCTCAGGAGCACGCGCGCGAACTCCGGCTGCCGCGCGTGCCGTTCGCGCGCGGCGGTGAGCGCCTCGGCCAGCGTGGCGGCGCGGTACGGCTCCTCGGCCGTGCCGGCCGCTGCCTTGGCCGCGGCCCAGTAGCGGATCGTGCCGGCGCCTGGGGCGGGCGTCACCGGAATGTCGCTTGCCGCCATAGCGGCTCCTTGTCGTTGTCTTTGCGGTCTCACGGGTTCCCTGCGGCTCCTGCGAGGTACAGCCGCCGTCCATGATGACACCCGTCCGGGGGCCGGGATGTGAGCCCCGGCGCGAGCCGGTCAGACCGTGCCGAGCCAGGCCCCGACCCGGCGCAGCAGAGCGTCGTCGGCCGCGTTCTCCGCGTGGCCGAACCCGGGCTCGATCCACAGCTCGGCCGCGTCCCCTGCGGCGCCCGCCAGCGACCTGGGGTGGTCGAGCGGGAAGTACGCGTCCTGGTCGCCGTGCACGATCAGCAGCGGCGTCGGGGCGATCAGCGCCGCGGACTCGATCGGCGAGAGCGGGACCGGGTCCCACTCGCGCGGGTGGATCCGGGTCCCCAGTCCGAGGCGTGAGACGAGCCGGCCCGCGGGCCGGGTGACCACCCAGTGCAGCCGCCGCATCGGCGCCGTCCCCCGGTAGTACCAGCGGGCCGGTGCGCTCACCGAGACGACCGCGTCCGGGACGCCGCCCAGCCGTCCGGCGGCCGGTGCCTCCGTGCGCCCCGCGAGCGCCTCCGGCGACCGCGCCGCGTGCCGGAGCACGACGGAGCCGCCCATCGAGAAGCCGACCGTGACCACCCGCCGGTACCCCAGGCGTCGCGCCCACCCCACGGCCGCGTCGAGGTCGAGCACCTCCAGATCGCCGACGGTGGACCGGCCGCCGGAGCCACCGTGGCCCCGGAAGGAGAAGGTGATCACGCCCGCGAACTCGGCGAACACCTCCGCCGCCCGGCGGATCGCGGGCCGCTCCAGCGCCCCCGTGAAACCGTGCGCCACCACGATCGCGCAGCCCTCGTACGCCGGGTTCCCCGCGCCGGAAGTTCCGCCGTCCGACGGCCGGTGTTCGGCCTCGATTCGTACGCCGTCCTCCGTCAACAGAACCGCACGCCGACCACCCGAAGTGATCGATGAAACACACAAAGGCCCGTTCAGGGACTCACCGAGGCTCTCCATGTGGGCTATTCTCCTGGGGAAGAGGATCCGGGCAGCGTCGCCCCCGGGTCCTTTCGTGCTTTCTGAACCAGGTTTTCCGACCACATGTTGAGACACCGCTTTCTGAAACACCGCTTCACCAGGTACGTCCTCGCAGGGACCGAGGAGGGTTCGCAAATGGGCAAGCAAAGTGTGCAGCAGCAGTACCGGACGACCGATGGGAGCGACAAGTGAGCTCTCTCCTGCTCCTGACGAACGCGCTCCAGCCGTCCACCGAAGTACTTCCCGCGCTCGGACTGCTGCTCCACAGCGTCCGCGTGGCACCGGCCGAAGGACCGGCCCTGGTGGACACCCCCGGCGCCGACGTCATTCTGATCGACGGCCGCCGTGACCTGCCCCAGGTCCGCTCGCTGTGCCAGCTGCTCCGCTCCACCGGCCCCGGCTGTCCGCTGGTCCTGGTCGTCACCGAGGGCGGCCTCGCCGCCGTCACCGCCGACTGGGGCATCGACGACGTCCTGCTCGACACCGCGGGTCCCGCCGAGGTCGAGGCGCGGCTGCGGCTCGCGATGGGCCGCCAGCAGATCGGCGTCGACGACAGCCCGATGGAGATCCGCAACGGCGACCTGTCGGTCGACGAGGCGACGTACAGCGCGAAGCTCAAGGGCCGGGTGCTGGATCTGACCTTCAAGGAATTCGAGCTGATCAAATACCTCGCGCAGCACCCGGGCCGGGTCTTCACCCGCGCGCAGCTGCTGCAGGAGGTCTGGGGATACGACTACTTCGGCGGCACCCGGACGGTGGATGTCCACGTACGGCGACTGCGCGCGAAGCTCGGCCCTGAGCACGAGTCCCTGATCGGTACCGTCCGGAACGTCGGCTACCGCTTCGTCACCCCGGAAAAGGTCGAGCGGGCCGCCGAGGAAGCCGCGAAGGCCCAGGCCCAGGCCCAGGCGCAAGCCGAGGCCCAGGCCCAGGCCCGAGCGCGTGCGAGCGCCGACAGATCCGCGTAACGGACGGGGTGGACCCGCGTAGACTGCGGCCCGTGGCAAAGGTGACGCGTGACGATGTGGCCAGGCTGGCGGGTACGTCCACCGCCGTCGTCAGCTATGTCATCAACAACGGACCCCGGCCGGTCGCCCCGGCCACCCGCGAGCGGGTGCAGGCGGCCATCGCGCAGCTCGGTTATCGCCCGGACCGTGTGGCCCAGGCGATGGCCAGCCGCCGCACGGACCTCATAGGCCTGATCGTCCCCGATGCCCGTCAGCCGTTCTTCGGCGAGATGGCGCACGCGGTCGAGCAGGCGGCGTCCGACCGCGGAAAAATGGTCCTCGTCGGCAACTCCGACTATCTGGACGACCGCGAGATCCACTACCTCCGCGCGTTCCTCGGCATGCGGGTCTCCGGGCTGATCCTGATCAGCCAGGGCCCGAGCGCGAACGCCGCCGCCGAGATAGAGGCGTGGGACGCCCGGATCGTCCTGTTGCACGAGCGGCCGGAGGCGATCGACGAGTACGCGGTCGTCACGGACGACATCGGCGGAGCGCAGCTCGCCACCCGCCACCTGCTGGAGCACGGCCACGAGTACGTGGCGTGCCTGGGCGGCACCGAGAAGACCCCGGTCCTGGGTGACCCCGTCACCGACCACGTCGAAGGCTGGCGGCGCGCGATGCGGGAGTCCGGCCGTTCCATCGAGGGCCGGCTCTTCCAGGCCCCCTACAACCGCTACGACGCCTACCAGGTCGCCCTCGGCCTGCTCGCGGGCCCGGACCGGCCGCCCGCCATCTTCTGCGCCACCGACGACCAGGCGATCGGCGTGCTGCGCGCTGCCCGCGAGCTGCGGATCGACGTACCGGGCGGGCTGGCCGTCGCCGGCTTCGACGACGTGAAGGAAGCGGCCCTCACCGACCCGCCGCTCACCACGGTCGCCTCGGACCGTGAGGCGATGGCCCGCGCCGCGGTGGACCTCGTCCTGGACGACTCGCTGCGCGTCAACGGCACCCGTCGCGACCGGCTGCGGCAGTTCCCGTCCCGGCTCGTCGTACGGGCCTCCTGCGGCTGCCAGTAAGGCCCCGCTAAAGGCCCGCCCCCCTTGGGGCCGCTGACCTTTATATCGGGCATACCTACTTCTGTCGGGCTTCTCAGCGGACGCTCAGGAAGCTCTCATGTTGCCGCCGCAAAGTCAGTGACATGACCGATCACACGCAGCGCAGCAACAGCGACTACGACCCGAACGCGGCCTATCCGCCCCCGCCGGCGTACGAGCCGGAGCAGCCCGTGACGACCCCCTCCGGGGTCACCGTGTGGCCCAGCGGACCGCACACCACACACCAGGCGCCCCCGGCGGGCAGCGGTTCCGACGGCATGTACCCGCCGCCGCCCCCCGGTGCACAGCCCTCGCCCGGTCCCTCCCCCGTCCCCACCTCCCGGCGCAAGGTCCGCAAGCCGATCGCCCTGTTCGCCGCCGTGGCGATCGCTTCGGGCGTCGTCGGCGGCGGAACGGTGGCGCTGATCGGCAACACCACCTCGCACCCCACCGTCAGCACCGCGGCAGCCGCCGTCAACGCCAGCTCCAGCAAGACCGGCGTGGCCGGCGTCGCCGCCGCGGTCAGCCCGAGCATCGTCGAGATCGGCGCGACCTCGAACGCCGGCCGGTCCACCGGCGCCGGCGTGATCATCACCAGCAACGGCGAGATCATCACCAACAACCACGTCATCGCCGGCGCCACCAGCATCAAGGTCACCTACAGCGACGGCAGGACGGCCACCGCCAAGGTCGTCGGCGCCGACGCCAAGAAGGACCTCGCCCTCATCAAGGTCGACAACGCCAGCGGCCTCACCGCCGCCAAGCTCGGCAACTCCGACGGCATCGCCGTCGGCGACCAGGTCGTGGCCATCGGTTCGCCCGAGGGCCTGACCGGCACCGTCACCAGCGGCATCGTCTCCGCGCTCAACCGCGACGTGACCGTCTCCACCGACGAGAGCCAGGGCCGGGGCCAGGGCCAGGGCGGCAGCGGCGGCTCCGACCAGTGGCCGTTCAGCTTCGGCGGCAACCAGTACAACGGCGACACCGGCAACTCCACGACCACCTACAAGGCCATCCAGACCGACGCGTCCCTCAACCCCGGCAACTCCGGCGGCGCGCTGATCAACATGAACGGCGAGATCATCGGCATCAACTCCGCGATGTACTCGGCCGCTTCGTCCGGCTCCTCGGGCAGCAGCGCCGGCAGTGTCGGCCTCGGCTTCTCCATCCCGATCAACACCGTGAAGGCCGACCTCGACTCACTGCGCAGCGGCGGCACCAACTGACCTGCGGTCCGCACCCGAGCTCCACCTCAGGGGAGGCAGTCCCATGACCACCAACGCCATCACCGTCAACGTCAACCGTGCCCGGCACGCCCTCGCCGCCGCCGTCTCCTGGGGAGCGGGCGGCCCCGCACCCGACGCCGCCGTCCGCACCGGCCCCGCCGACCTCGACCTGCTGCACGGAATGCCGGTCACACCGGCCGCCGCAGCCGCCCCGCAGCCGCCCCGCGCCGCCGAAGTCGCCACCCCGGCACCCGTCCGACGCGGCTCCGCACGCCACCGCCCCGCCGCCGTGCGAGGCTGATAACCGTCCCCACCCCCCTTCACCACCACGAGGTCGCGACCCCCATGAGCCCCGGCGAGAACGGCGAGGCCCCCGCCCGCATCCTGATCGTCGACGACGAGCCCGCCGTACGCGAGGCGCTGCAGCGCAGCCTCGCCTTCGAGGGCTACGACACCGCCATCGCCGCCGACGGCATGGCGGCCCTCGACCAGGTCGACGGCTACCGGCCGGACGCGATCATCCTGGACGTCCTGATGCCCCGCATGGACGGCCTCACCACCGCCCGCCGGCTCCGCGCCACGGGTGTGACCGTGCCCATCCTGATGCTCACCGCCCGCGACACCGTCGGCGACCGCGTCACCGGCCTCGACGCGGGCGCCGACGACTACCTCGTCAAGCCCTTCGAACTCGACGAACTCCTCGCCCGCCTCCGCGCCCTGCTGCGCCGCAGCTCCTACGCGGCCGCGGCGGCCGCAGCCGACGAGGACAACGCCCTCACCTTCGCCGACCTCCGCATGGACACCTCCACCCGCGAGGTCACCCGCGCCGGCCGCCCCGTCGAACTCACCCGCACCGAATACACCCTGCTGGAGATGTTCCTCGCCCACCCCCGCCAGGTCCTGACCCGCGAGCAGATCCTCAAGTCCGTCTGGGGCTTCGACTTCGAGCCCTCCTCCAACTCCCTCGACGTCTACGTCATGTACCTCCGCCGCAAGACCGAGATCGACGGCCTCCCCCGACTCGTCCACACCGTCCGCGGCGTCGGCTACGCGCTGCGGGCGCCGGACGGCAAGTCATGAAGCGGTTGCCACTCCGTTCGCGGTTGGCGATCCTCACGGCGGCCGCGGTGGCGGTGGCGGTGGCCGCGGTGGCACTCTCCTGCTGGCTGATCACGAAGCAGCAGCTCACGGAGCAGCTGGACCGGTCGCTGCGCCAGGCCGACGCGGTTCCTCAGATCTCGCGATCGATCAACCAGAACGGATGCTTGGCCACCCCGCCGGTGCAGGACGTCGGCCCGGGGCGATATCCGTTCATCAACACGAACAACACATCCGCCCAAGTGGTCCAGCCCAACGGCAAATCGTGCTGGGTCGAGGGCACCGCAGCCTTCCCCGTGACGAAGGTCGACCAGGCCATCGCCGCTGATCCCCTCAAGCCCGATGGCACTCCGCATGCCGTCACCCACAATGTGACGACCGCGGACGGTACCGAGCTGCGCGTCTACACCATGGGCACCAACCTGGCCCTCGGCCGACAGCCGCTCGCCCTGTCCGTGGCCCGCCCGCTGTCCGAGATCACCGACCCCCTGAACACCCTCGCCTGGGTCCTGCTCGCGGTCGCCGGCATCGGCGTCCTCGGGGCCGGCGCCGCCGGATTGCTGATCGCCCGGGCCGGGCTGAAGCCGGTCGACCGCCTCACCGAGACCGTCGAGCACATCGCACGGACCGAAGACCTCAGCGTCCGGATCCCCGTCGAAGGGGAGGACGAGATCGCACGGCTCTCAGAATCGTTCAACGCGATGACGGCCGCACTGGCATCGTCCCGCGACCGGCAGCAGCAGTTGATCGCGGACGCGGGGCACGAGCTCCGCACCCCGCTCACCTCCCTCCGCACCAACATCGAACTGCTGGAGCGCAGCGAGGCCGCCGGGCGGCCCATCCCCCCGGCGGACCGTAAGGCGCTGCTGGCGAGTGTGAAGGCGCAGATGACGGAGCTGGCGGCGCTGATCGGCGACCTTCAGGAGCTCTCCCGCCCTGACGGGGAGCCCACGCTCCAGGTGGTGGCCCTGCACGAGATCGCGGAAGCCGCGCTGGAACGGGCCAGGCTGCGAGGGCCCGATCTGGCGATCCGGGCCGAGCTGGCGCCCTGGTACGTCCGCGCGGAGCCGGTCGCTCTGGAACGCGCGGTGGTGAACCTGCTGGACAACGCGGTGAAGTTCAGCCCGCCGGCCGGCTCGGTCGAAGTACGGCTGGACCACGGCGTGCTGACGGTCCGCGACCACGGCCCCGGTATCCCCGAGGACGAACTCCCGCACGTCTTCGAGCGCTTCTGGCGCTCCCCGTCCGCCCGCAGCCTGCCCGGCAGCGGCCTGGGACTGTCCATCGTGGCCCGCACCGTCCAGCAGTCCGGCGGCGAGGTGAGCCTCCGCCCGGCCGGCGGCGGCGGCACCGTGGCCACCGTCCGCCTCCCGGGCGCCCCCATGGCCCCGCCCGGCCTGACATGAACCGGGACGACCACTGGCGTCGTCAGGCCTCCGCCACATCCCAGCCCCGATGCGCGGCAACATCGGGGAGCGCACGGGTGATCTCAGCGGCCAGCTCACGGCTGACCTCACGCAGCCGGGTCAGATCGAGATCGCCCGTGCCTCCCGACCCGTTGTCGCGGATCGCTTCGAGGACCGTGCGCTGAGCGTCCAGGGCGGCGGTGTGCAGCGAGCCCGGTTCCGGCAGCGGGTCACCGGCTCTGACGACGCGCGGCACGCTACCGGCGAGCACCCAGTCGAATTCGGAGAGCACCGTCTCCACCGTCTGCCCTGAGAGTTCGCCCTTGCCCGGGTCAGGTCTCATGGAGGCGGCGAGAGTTCCGGCGATGAGGGCCAGGGAGTGTCCGGCATAGAACTCCTGCCGGTCGGAGTCGTCCTCATCCAGCTCCGGTGCGACCTCCAGCTCCTCCAGCGCTTCCACGCAGTCGTCCTCGTCCGCCCGGCCACCGGCAGCCTCCCAGCACAGTTCGAGCAGTTCCTCGAACCTCTCCTGGAATTCGGCGTTCCCCAAACCCCTGTAGAGCGACGCCGCCTGCTCCGCGCAGGAGGCGCAGAAGGCCACGATCGATTGATCCGAGGCTTGCCTCATCGGCTCGATCACATCGATGTACCGGCTCACGTGCTTGTCAGTCCTCTCTGGACCAGAAGAGTGTGAAGGGGGAGTTCTGCGCGGCGTCCAGATCCAGGACGTGCCAATCCGTCGGACGATTCGTCATGCCATGCCCCCCGTGCATCGAAGTCCCGTTGCGCGCACGTCACTCTGCAGTCATATGACCTTACTGACCCATGCGCGAACCCTGCGACCCCGAGCAGCAGAAGGCCCGGGTCGCGGAAGGATGTCCTTCCGCGACCCGGGCCCCTGTCGCGGCTAAGCCCGCGTCTCCCAACTCCACGTTGGGCGGTGCTACTTGACGACCGTGATCCGGTCAGCCGCCGGAGGCACAAGCGGCGCCGCAGCCGACGAGTTCGCCGTCAGGTAAGCATTGAGCGCGGCGAGGTCGTCCCCCCCGACGAGCGGGTTCTTCCCAGCGCCAAGAGCAGCGAACCCGTCCCCGCCACCCGCCAGGAACGAGTTCATGGCGACGCGGTAGACACCGGCCGGATCGATCGGAACCCCACCGAGCTTCACGGTGTCCGCGACGACGCGGTCCGCGCCCGTCTTCGTCAGGTCGAGCGTGTACGTCAGCCCCGACGAAACCTGCAGGATCTTCGGCGAAGCCTGGTTCGCCCCGCTGACCTGCTGCTGCAGAGCGGTGATGACCTGAGCGCCGGTGAGATCCGCGAGGTTCACCGTGTTGCTGAACGGCTGGACGGCGAAGCCCTCCCCGTACGTGACGACGCCGGGGCCCTCGGTACCCGAGGGCGCGTAGACGAGGTCGGTGCGGATGCCACCGGGGTTCATGAGCGCGATCGATGTCTTGGGGTCGAGGGTCTTGCCGTAGGCGAACTGCGCGTCGGCGATGACGTCGCCGAGCGGCGACTCGTTGCCGTCGGCGTCGTTCGCCTTGACGTCCGCGCTGATGTAGCCGACCGTGCGGTTCGCGACCGGGGCGGCCAGCGCGCGCCAGTGGTCGACGAGCTTGGTGAGGTCCGCGGCCTTCGGCTGGACGCGGTCCACGACGTGGTTGGAGCCCTTGACCGACGTGCGGACGATGTCCTGGGTCCTGCGGTCGTACTTCATGTCCAGCTCGGTGAAGAGCCGGCCGAACGAGGACGCGCTCGTCACCAGCCGCGGGTTGCCGGCCGGGTCGGGGATGGTGCAGACGTAGGCGTTGTGGGTGTGGCCGGTGACGAGGGCGTCCACGTCGGCCGAGGTCGTCTTGGCGATGTCGACGATGGGCCCGGACATCCCGGAACCGGCGCCGCCCGCATCGCAGTTGTAGTTGTACGCGGGCGACGCGGGGAAGCCGCCCTCGTGGATGAGCGCGACGACGGCGTTGACGCCCTTGCGCTTCAGTTCCTTCGTGTACTTGTTGATCGTCTCGGCCTCGTCGAGGAACTTGAGGCCCTTGACGCCGTCGGCGGAGACGATGTTCGGGGTGCCCTTGAGCGTGACGCCGATGAACCCGACGCGCACGCCGTTCACGTTCTGGATCGAGTAGGGCGCGAGCAGCGGCTTGCCGGTCTTCTCGTTGACGACGTTCGCCGAGAGGATCGGGTAGTCCGCTCCCTTGAACTTCCGGCCCTTCTCGTAGCAGCCGTCGGTCGGGTGGCAGCCGCCGCTCTGCAGGCGCAGCAGCTCGGTCCTGCCCTCGTCGAACTCGTGGTTGCCGACGCTGGTGACGTCCAGGCCGAGCTTGTTCATCGCCTCGACGGTCGGCTCGTCGTGGAAGAGCCCCGAGATCAGCGGGCTGGCCCCGACGATGTCACCGGCGGCGACGGTGATCGAGCGGTCGTGGCCCTTGCGGGCGGTGCGCAGGCTCGACGCCAGGTACTCGACGCCACCCGCGTCGACGGTCTTCGTGGTGCCGTCGGCCTGGAGTTCGGTGACCCGGCCGGACGAACCGGCGGGCGGCTCCAGGTTGCCGTGGAAGTCGTTCAGCGCGAGCAGCTGGAGGTCGACGGTGCGGCTGTCGTGGCCGCCGCCACCGTGGCCGTTGCCGCCGTGACCGCCACCGTAGCCACCGTGGCCGCTGTGCGCGGGCGCGGCGGCGGCGAGCGCGCCGATGGCCGCGAGCCCCGCGGCCGCGGCGGTCAATCTACGTGCCAGAGACATGGGTTCCCTCTGAGTCCTCAAGGTAAAGAGCCGTCCAGGTGTGGCCGATTCGGGGAGCCTAGGGTCAACGCGCGTAGCGCGACAGGCGTTCGAGGGTTAAAAGCTGATTTCGACTCGCGGAACTCCGCGGAGCTCCAGCGGCCGGCCGACCGTCCCGCCGACGCACCGTCCCAGAATGCGAAACACCCTGTCTCACCATGCAGTACGGCGGCATAGTTGTGTCCACCACCGACCGAGGAGGCGCACCCAGCGATGCAGACGCCCAACTCCCCTCAGCCACCGGCCCGGACGCTCCCGCCGACGTCCCCGCTGACGCCCCCGCAGGCGAAGCGCTGGCTGATGCTCGCCCTGGGAACCGCCGCGCAGACCTCGGCCTGCGCGTTCGTCTACGCGATCCCGTCCCTCGCCGACGAGCTGCGCTCCGCGGAGCACCTCACCCTCACGCAGGTCGGCCTGCTGGCCGCCTGCCCGACGGCGGGGCTGGTGCTGGCCCTGATCGCCTGGGGCGCCGCCGCCGACCGCTGGGGCGAGCGCATCGTCATCTCCTCGGGGCTGGGGCTGGCGGCCGTGCTGCTCGGGGTGGCCACGACGATCGGCTCGATGACCGCGTTCGGCCTGGTCCTCGCCTTGGCGGGCGCGGCCTCGGCCTCCGTCTACTCGGCGAGCGGCCGGCTGGTGATGGGCTGGTTCGGCGCCGGGGAGCGCGGGCTGGCCATGGGCATCCGGCAGACCTCCACCCCGCTCGGGATGGCCATGGCGGCGCTGACGATGCCGCCGATCGCCGCCGCGTACGGGGTGCGGGGCGCGATCGCGTTCCTCGCCGCGCTCTGCGGGGTGATCGCGGTCCTGATCGCCGCGTTCGCCGCCGACCCGGCCCGCGCCGCGAGGAGCGCGGGGACGGCCGTCCGTACCGCCAATCCGTACCGCGGTTCGAAGGTGCTGTGGCGCATCCACGGCTCCGGCGCACTGCTGGTCGTCCCGCAGTTCACGGCGGGTGCCTTCGCGCTGGTGCTGCTGGTCGACGCACGCGGCTGGTCGCCGGTCGCGGCCGGGCAGCTGGTGGCGCTGGGCCAGGGGCTGGGCGCGGTCTCGCGGATCGTCGTGGGCCGCTGGTCGGACCGGGTGGGCAGCCGGATGCGGCCGATGCGGCAGCTCGCCCTGATCACCGCCGCGGTCATCGGGGCCACCGCGCTGACCGCGGCCTTCCCGTCCCCCCTCACCGACGTCGCCCTGGTCCTGGCCATCGGCATCACGGCCAGCACCAACGGGCTGTCCTTCACCGCCACCGCCGAGGGCGCCGGGCCCGCCTGGTCCGGACGCGCGCTGGGCATCCACAACACCGGCCAGAACCTGACGGCCGCCCTGGTCCCGCCCGTCATCGGCGCCCTGATCACCGGCGCCGGCTACTGGCCCGGCTTCGCCGTCGCCGGAGCCGCGGCCTGCCTCGCGGCCGTCCTCGTTCCCTCCCGTGATCCGGTGGCCGGCGGAGCGGACCTGTCCACGGCGCATACCACCGCGTTCGCAGGTGCCGGGGACACCTCCCAGCGGTAACGGGGGAGCCTCGCAAGCCTTCCCCGCCTTCGGCGGGGGCGCCCGTCCACCAGGCGATGCCTGGGCCCCACTATCCGCCGGACAGGCTCTACGCTCGGGTTCATGACCGACGCCGCGCAGCCCAGCACGCCCACCCGCCGGATCGAGACCGTGGACGCGCTCGCGCCCGACACCGCGCGGGACGTCCTCGCGCTCCTCGGCGAGGCGGCGGCGGCCGACGGGCAGTGGGCGGTCTCCGAGCAGGGCCGGCTCAATCTGCGCGGCGGGGCGCGCCCCGGGGTGCGGCACCTGCTGCTGTACGTGGGCGACGAGCTGGCCGGCTACGGGCAGCTCGAGGACACCGACCCGGTCGAGCCGCCCGCCGCCGAGTTCCTCATCAGCGCCGCCCGCCGCGCGCACGGCCACGGCCACGCGCTCGGCCGGGCGCTGCTCGACGCCAGCGGCAAGCGGCTGCGGGTGTGGGCGCACGGCGGCCACCCGGCCGCCCGGCACCTGGCCGTACAGCTCGGGCTGAGCCTGTTCCGGGAGCTGCGGCAGCTGCGCCGCCCGCTCGACGGCGGCCCCGCGCTGCCGGAGCCGGTGATCCCGGCGGGCATCACCGTACGGACCTTCGTCCCCGGGCAGGACGACGCCGCCTGGCTGGCGGTGAACGCGGCCGCGTTCGCCCACCACCCCGAGCAGGGCTCGCTCACCCAGCGTGACCTGGACGACCGCGAGGCCGAGCGGTGGTTCGACCCGGCGGGCTTCTTCCTCGCCGTCCGCGGGGACGACGTCGTCGGCTTCCACTGGACGAAGGTGCACCGCGCGGACCGGCTCGGCGAGGTCTACGTCGTCGGTGTCCACCCGGACGAGCAGGGCAGCGGCCTGGGCAAGGCGCTCACCGCGATCGGCCTGCGGCACCTCGCGGACCAGGAGAAGCTGCCCACCGCGATGCTCTACGTGGACGCGGACAACATCCCGGCCGTCACCGTCTACGAGCGGCTGGGCTTCACGACCCACGAGACCGACCTGATGTACCGCACGGAGAGCTGATCGCGAAGGACCGTACGCCGTCCCCGATGTACCTCACCGCGGGGGACGCGGCCCGCCCGACACCGGACCGGAATCGTTCCGAGCCGGTACTGAGACTTTGTGCACCACGGAGTCGCCCCCCGCTGTCCGGCCCGTCATGTTCTCGTTACCGCTGATTCAGACTGGCTTGCGAGCATCACGGAATGCAGCCCGCTGCCCCTCCCCCCAACCCGCAGCACCCCCCACCGCCCGACCTGCCGCTTTCCCGTTCGGCACGGGACAATGAACGGACGGCCCCAGGGCGCTCCCCGAGGGCTCCCGGCAAGCCGTACGACGTGTTCGACGTGCCGGAACCGGAGGAGGGCTCGTACTCCATGGCCTCGATGAATCAAGCCGGTGTCCCCGGTCAGCCCAAGGGGACAGGCACGGTCAGCACCGCTTTCCGACCCCAGTTCGTCCCCGACGTGGAGGCCGCTGTCGGCCCCGCCTCCGAGGGCGAAGCCGACGGTGATCTCCCCCAGGGCCGCTTCCTGGACCGCGAGCGCAGCTGGCTCGCGTTCAACGAACGCGTGCTGGAACTCGCCGAGGATCCGGCCACGCCGCTCCTCGAACGGGCTAACTTCCTCGCGATCTTCGCGAGCAATCTCGACGAGTTCTTCATGGTCCGGGTCGCCGGCCTCAAGCGCCGCATGGCGACCGGTGTCGCCACCCGTTCGGCCTCCGGCCTGCAGCCCCGCGACGTACTGGACCTGATCCTCACCCGGTCCCGCGAGCTCATGGCCCGGCACGCCGCCTGCTTCCAGAACGACATCGCACCGCAGCTGGCCGACGAGGGCATACACGTCATCCGCTGGGCGGAGCTGACGGAGAAGGAGCAGGCCCGCCTGTTCACCCTCTTCCGGCAGCAGATCTTCCCCGTGCTGACCCCGCTGGCCGTCGACCCGGCGCACCCGTTCCCGTACATCTCCGGCCTGTCCCTGAACCTGGCCGTCGTCGTACGGAACCCGGTCTCCGGGCACGAGCACTTCGCCCGGGTGAAGGTGCCGCCGATCCTCTCCCGCTTCCTCGAGGCGAGCCCGCAGCGCTACGTCCCGCTGGAGGACGTCATCGCCGCGCACCTGGAGGAGCTCTTCCCCGGTATGGAGGTCCTGGACCACCACATGTTCCGGGTCACCCGCAACGAGGACCTGGAGGTGGAGGAGGACGACACCGAGAACCTGCTCCAGGCGCTGGAGCGGGAGCTGATGCGGCGCCGCTTCGGGCCGCCGGTGCGCCTCGAAGTGGAAGAATCGATTGCTCCGCGGGTGCTCGACCTGCTCGTGCACGAGCTGAAGATGAAGCACACCGAGGTCTATCCGCTGCCCGGCCCGCTCGACCTGACCGGGCTGTTCGCGATAGCGGGCCTGGACCGGCCGGAGCTGAAGTACCCCAAGTACATCGCCGGCACCCACCGCGACCTGGCCGAGGTCGAATCGGCGTCGGCGCCCGACATCTTCGCGGCGCTGCGCGAACGCGATGTGCTGCTGCACCACCCGTACGACTCCTTCTCGACCTCCGTCCAGACCTTCCTGGACCAGGCGGCGGCCGACCCGGACGTACTGGCGATCAAGCAGACGCTGTACCGCACCTCCGGCGACTCCCCGATCGTGGACGCGCTCATCGACGCTGCCGAGGCGGGCAAGCAGGTCCTCGTCCTCGTCGAGATCAAGGCCCGCTTCGACGAACAGGCCAACATCAAGTGGGCCCGCAAGCTGGAGGAGGCGGGCTGCCACGTCGTCTACGGCCTGGTGGGGCTGAAGACGCACTGCAAGCTGTCGCTCGTGGTCCGCCAGGAGGGCGACACGCTGCGCCGCTACAGCCACATCGGCACCGGCAACTACCACCCCAAGACCGCACGGCTCTACGAGGACCTGGGGCTGCTCACCGCCGACCCGCAGGTCGGCGCGGACCTCTCGCACCTGTTCAACCGGCTGTCGGGCTACTCGCGCCGCGAGGTCTACAACCGGCTGCTCGTCGCGCCCCGCAACCTCCGCGACGGTCTGGTCTCCCGGATCATGGAGGAGATCACCCACCACCGGGCCGGCCGCCCGGCGTACATCCGGATGAAGCTCAACTCCATCGTCGACGAAGGAATCATCGACGCCCTCTACCGCGCCTCGCAGGCCGGTGTGCCCGTCGACATATGGGTACGCGGTATCTGCGCGGTCCGGCCGGGTGTCGCCGGGCTCTCGGAGAACATCCGGGTCCGCAGCACCCTGGGCCGGTTCCTCGAACACTCCAGGGTGTTCATCTTCGGCAACGGTGGCGAACCCGAAGTCTGGTTCGGCAGCGCCGACATGATGCACCGTAACCTCGACCGCCGCATCGAGGCGCTGGTCAGGGTCGCCGACCCGGCCCACCGCGCCACCCTCAACCGCCTGCTGGAGACCGGGACCGCGGACGACACCGCGTCCTGGCACCTCGCGGCGGACGGGAACTGGACCCGGCACAGCACCGGCCCCGACGGGCAGCCGCTGCGCAATGTCCAGGAGATGCTCATCGACGCCCGGAGGCGCCGGCGTGGCCCAGCGACACCGTGACACCGCGTACGCCCAGGCCGGCCAGCCGGCAATCGTCCTCGACGGGAAACCGGCCGGCGGGGCCGCCCTCGGCGCGCTGAGCGCCGGGGAGGTGGTCTCCGGCTACCTCCATGAGCAGGCGTCCACGTTCCTGCGCGCGCTCAGCCAGAGTGCCCAGGCCGACGACGAAGGTGCCGCCGCCAGCCTGCTGCTGCGCCGGTCCGCCCGCCGGATCGCCGCGACCCTGCACACGTACGGCACGCTCACCGACCCCGGCTGGGCCGATCCGCTGCGCACCGAGCTCGGCTGGGTCTCGACGTCCCTGGCCCACGAGCACCAGTACGCCGCCCGGCTCGCGCGGCTGCTGTCCGCCCTGCACCGGCTGGCCTCGGAGCCCGACCGGCCGGCCCTCGACACCGGCGACCCCGGCAACCCCGGCAACCCCGACGACCCCGCCCTGCCCGAGGAGCCCGCCCTCGGCTCGCAGGGGCCGCTGGCCATCGGGGCGGCCCGCGCGGGCGCGCTGCTGGAACGGCAGCTGACGCTGGCGCGCACCCGGGCGCACTCCGCCGCACTGCAGGCGCTGGGCTCGTCGCGGTTCCACGCGGTGGCCGACGCCGTCGCCGTACTGGCCTCCGAGGTGCCGCTGTCCGCGGCGGCGGACGCACCCGCCACCGTGCGGCTGCCCCCGCTCGCGGGGCTGGCGCACCAGCGGCTCGCCGAGGCGGCGGCCGCGCTGCCGCTGGCGCGGGCCGGGCACCCGTACAACGCCGACGCCGTGCGCGCCGCGCTCGGCCCGGAGCTGTCCAGCGACCTGCAGGACGCACCGTGGCACCAGGCCCGCACCCTGCTGCGGCTCAGCCGCTACGCCGCCGAGGTCTGCCCGCCGGACGAACCCGGCGCCCGCGGCTCCGACGGCTCCGACGGCGGTCAGGGCCCGGACGATCAGGACGCCGGCGCCGGTACCCGTGCCGGTGAGAGCCTGCACGACCGGCTCAAGGACGCGGCCCGGCTGCTGGAGGGGCACCGGGAGGCCGCCGAGTCCGCCAATGCCGTGGCGACCGCCGCCCGCACCCCGCGGATCGCCCCGGCGACCGCGTACGCGCTGGGCGTGCTCCACGCCGACCAGCGGCAGGAGGTCGAGGCGGCCCGCTTCGCCTTCGCCCGGCTCTGGCAGCGCACCTCCGTACCGTCCGCCACCACCGTCCCAGCTGTCCCCGTTACCCCCGCCGTCCCCGGTTCGAGGTGAGCCACGATGCTGCGTTCCCCGGGGGAACAACCCCCCGTCCTGGCCGCGGGCGCGGTCCTCTGGCGCCGTTCGCCCCATGACGACGGCGTGGAGATCGCGCTGATCCACCGCCCCAAGTACGACGACTGGTCGCACCCGAAGGGCAAGCTCAAACGCGGTGAGGACCCGGTGGCCGCCGCGCTGCGGGAGATCCGCGAGGAGACCGGCATGGAGTGCGTGCTCGGCGCGCCGTTGCCGACCGCCCGCTATCTCGCCGACGGACGCCCCAAGGAGGTCCGCTACTGGGCCGCCGAGGCCGTCAGCGGCACCTTCGCCGTCAACGACGAGGTCGACCGGCTGGTCTGGCTCCCCCCGGCGGCGGCGCGCAACCGCCTCACGCACGAGCGCGACCGCCCGCTCGTCGACGCCATGCTGCGGACCGTACGGCCCGGCGCCGCCCGGCGGCGCTAGGGCGCGTGCCAGGCGTCGTGGGCCAGGCGGGACTTTCGCAACACGCCCTGGCCGACCCGGCAGCCCGACCCACCCTGACCAGGGCTTTCCCGGACCGGCACCACGCGTCCCAGGACTCCCACGCGCCCCTCGGAGCGCCGTCGGCGACAGGCCGCCCCGCACTGATAGACGAGGTTCACCTTGCGTTCACCCTCTCCCGTTGGTCGATTCACTTCCTCTGCATAATTTCGGCCTTACCGGTGAGCATCACGCTGTGCCGGGTGGATGCAGACCTCCATACCTCTGCTTCGCCGTCCACCGGCGGGCTCCTGGAAGGAACACAGAAGGTGAAGCTTTCCCGTAACAGCGGACTGCGCGCCCTGACCGTCGGCGCGGTCGCGGTTTCCAGCGCGTTGGTCCTGACCGCCTGTGGTTCCGACAACAACGCTTCGCCTGGCGACACCAAGACCTCGGGTGCCGCGAAGAGCTCCATCGCGTGCGCCAAGGGCGGTCAGCTGCTCGCCTCCGGCTCCAGCGCGCAGAAGAACGCGATGGACGTGTGGGTCAAGAACTACATGGCGGCCTGCCCCGGCACGAACATCAACTACAAGAGCTCGTCCTCGGGCGAGGGTGTCACCCAGTTCAACCAGGGTGCCGTCAGCATCGCGGGTTCCGACTCCCCGCTGAAGCCCGAGGAGATCACCGCCTCGAAGACCATCTGCAAGGGCGGCCAGGGCATCGACCTCCCGATGGTCGGCGGCCCGATCGCGATCGGCTACCACCTGCCGGGCGTCGACAACCTGGTCCTGGACGCGCCGACCCTCGCGAAGATCTTCAACTCGACGATCACCAAGTGGGACGACGAGGCGATCAAGAAGCTCAACCCGACCGCCAAGCTCCCCAGCAGCAACATCCAGGCGTTCCACCGCTCGACGGACTCGGGCACCACGGACAACCTGACCAAGTACTTCAACGCGACGGCCAAGGCCGAGTGGCCCTACGAGCACGCGAAGGCCTGGAAGGGCAAGGGCGGCCAGTCCGCCCCCGGCTCCGCCGACATCGCCTCGAACGTGAAGCAGGCCGAGGGCACCATCGGCTACTTCGAGCTGTCGTTCGCCACCGCGAACAACCTGCAGACGGTCAAGCTCGCCACCGGCGCCGCTGCCCCCGTCGCGGCCAGCTCGGAGAACGCCTCCAAGGCCATCGCCGAGGCCAAGGTCACCGGCACCGGCACCGACCTGTCGCTGAAGCTCGCCTACGACACGAAGGCCGAGGGCGCCTACCCGCTGGCCCTCGTCACCTACGAGATCGCCTGCGACAAGGGCAACAAGGCCGACACGCTCGAGCTCGCGAAGTCCTTCCTCACCTACATCGCGAGCGAGGACGGCCAGAAGGGCCTCTCCTCCATCGGCTACGCCCCGCTGCCGACGGAGATCGCCACCAAGGTCCGCGCCCAGATCGCGACCCTCTCCTAGTACGCGCGGCCGGCCCCGTACCGCACGGGGCCGGCCGCACATCCGGTGCACCGCCGCCGGGGGAGCCATCCCCCACCCAGACCGGAGAACCTCATGGACATAACACCGACGGACAGCGCACTGCCTCCCCCCTCCCGGGGTTCTGTCACCCGCATCGGGGACCGCGTGTTCAGCGGTCTCGCCCGCGGGTCCGGCATCTTCCTCCTGGTCGTCATGGCCTCGATCGCGGTCTTCCTCACGATCCGCGCGACGCACGCCATCTCCCAGGACCACGCGAACTTCTTCACCAGCTTCGAATGGGACGCCAACGCGACCCCGCCGGTCTTCGGCATCGGCGTCCTGATCTACGGCACGATCGTCAGCTCCGTGATCGCGATGGCCCTCGCGGTCCCGATCGCGGTCGGCATCGCGCTGTTCATCTCGCACTACGCGCCGCGCCGGCTGGCCACCCCGCTCGCCTACGTCGTCGACCTGCTCGCCGCGATCCCGAGCATCATCTACGGCCTGTGGGGCGCGATCTACCTCGTGCCGCACCTGAAGGGCCTGAACCTCTGGCTCGACGAGTACCTCGGCTGGACCGGAGTCTTCGACAAGACCGACCCCGAGGGCGCGGCCCGTTCGCTCTTCACCGTCGGCATCCTGCTGGCGATCATGATCCTGCCGATCATCACCAACGTCAGCCGTGAAGTCTTCCGGCAGGTGCCGAAGATGCACGAGGAAGCGGCGCTCGCGCTCGGCGCGACCCGCTGGGAAGTCATCCGGATGTCGGTGCTGCCGTTCGCCCGCTCCGGAATCATCAGCGCCTCGATGCTCGGCCTCGGCCGCGCACTGGGCGAGACGATGGCCGTGGCCACGGTCCTGTCGGCCTCCCCGGTGCTGTCCGCGAAGCTCCTCGACCCGGTCGGCGGGACCTTCGCGCAGAACATCGCCGCCAAGTTCGGCGAGGCGTCACCGTTCGGACGTGACGCGCTGATCGCCTCCGGCCTCGTCCTGTTCGTCATCACGCTGCTGGTGAACGGCGCGGCCCGCCTGATCATCGCCCGCCGCAAGGAGTACTCGGGGGCCAACGCATGAGCCACACCATCGCCGACAAGGCGCCCGCCGCGGTCCCGGCGACCCGCCGGCTGTCGCAGCGCCGGATGCCCCGCTGGGCACCGGCCGCCATCGCCGCCGCCGCGATCCTGCTCGGTATCGGCATCGGCCTCGCGGCCGGGCTGGAGAGCCGGATCCAGTGGGGCATGATCGCGCTGCTGCTCTTCGTGGCCGGCACCTACGCGGTGACCACGGCCGTCGAGGGCCGCCGGCAGGCCAAGGACCGCGTCGTCACCAGCATCGTCTGGGCCTGCTTCATCGTGGCCATCGTGCCGCTGTACTCGCTGATCGCGACGACGATCTCCAAGGGCCTCAAGGTCCTGAACGGCGACTTCCTGAGCCACTCGATGGGCGGGGTCATCACGATCCAGCCCGGCGGCGGCATCTACCACGCGATCATCGGTACCATCGAGCAGGTCGGCATCGCGACGCTGATCGCCACCCCGATCGGTCTGCTGACGGCGGTCTACCTGGTCGAGTACGGCAAGGGCAAGCTCGCCAAGGCCGTCACGTTCTTCGTGGACGTCATGACCGGCATCCCGTCGATCGTCGCCGGTCTGTTCATCCTGACCGTGTGGGTCCTGATGCTCGGCAACGGCCCGTCCGGCTTCGCCGGCTCGATGGCCCTGACGATCCTGATGCTGCCGGTCGTGGTCCGCTCGACCGAGGAGATGCTCAAGCTCGTTCCGAACGAGCTGCGCGAGGCGTCCCTCGCGCTGGGCGTCCCGAAGTGGCGCACCATCCTCAAGGTGGTCCTGCCCACGGCCATCGGCGGCATCACGACCGGCGTCATGCTGGCCGTCGCCCGCATCACCGGCGAGACCGCGCCGATCATGCTGCTGGTCTTCGGCAGCCAGATCATCAACAACAACCCCTTCGAGGGTGGTCAGTCCTCCCTGTCGTACTACGTGTTCGAGCAGTTCCAGAACGGCAACGACGCGTCGTACGACCGAGCCTGGGCCGCGGCCCTGGTGCTGATCGCCTTCGTCATGATCCTGAACGTGGTGGCTCGCGGCATCGCCCGCTGGAAGGCCCCCAAGACCGGTCGCTGACGCGACCAACCCAGCGACCTCTGATGGAGACCCCACCATGGCGAAGCGCATCGACGTAAGCGGCCTCTCCGCTTACTACAGCAACCACAAAGCGATCGACGACATCTCGATGACCGTCGAGCCCCGTTCCGTGACGGCCTTCATCGGCCCGTCCGGCTGCGGCAAGTCCACCTTCCTGCGGACCTTGAACCGGATGCACGAGGTCACCCCCGGTGGCCGCGTCGAGGGCAAGGTCATGCTGGACGACGAGAACCTCTACGCGTCGGGCGTCGACCCGGTCGCGGTCCGCCGGACCGTCGGCATGGTCTTCCAGCGCCCGAACCCGTTCCCCACCATGTCGATCTTCGACAACGTGGCGGCCGGCCTCAAGCTCAACGGCATGCGCCGCAAGAGCGAGCTGGAGAACGTCGTCGAGAAGTCCCTCAAGGGCGCCAACCTCTGGAACGAGGTCAAGGACCGGCTCAACAAGCCCGGCTCCGGCCTCTCCGGCGGCCAGCAGCAGCGACTCTGCATCGCCCGCGCCATCGCGGTCGAACCGCAGGTCCTGCTGATGGACGAGCCCTGCTCGGCGCTCGACCCGATCTCCACCCTCGCGATCGAGGACCTGATCGGCGAGCTGAAGGCCCGCTTCACGATCGTGATCGTGACGCACAACATGCAGCAGGCGGCGCGCGTCTCCGACCGCACGGCCTTCTTCAACCTGTCGGCCATCGGCCAGCCCGGCAAGCTCATCGAGCTGGACGACACCGAGCGGATCTTCTCCAACCCGTCGGTCCAGGCCACGGAGGACTACATCTCCGGCCGCTTCGGCTAGGCCGGTACCTGAGCCGTCCTGCGGTGCTGCATGGCGGTGCCACCGCAAGGCGAAGGGCCCGCCCCCGTGAGGGGGGCGGGCCCATTCCTTTTGCCGTTCCGGGTTGTGCAGGTCAGAAGACCCGTACTCAGAAGACCAGTGCTCAGAAGTCCAGTGCTCAGAAGATCAGTGCGACGATCCAGTAGCTGACCGCGGCGACGACGGCCGCGGCCGGCATCGTGATGAACCAGCCGGCCACGATGTTCTTGGCGACACCCCAGCGCACGGCCTTGACCCGCTTCGTCGCGCCGACACCCATGATCGCCGAGGTGATCACATGCGTCGTCGAGACCGGGGCCTGGAAGACGTACGACGTCGTGTAGAGGATCGAGGCGGCGGTCGTCTCGGCCGCGAAGCCCTGCGGCGGGTCCAGTTCGATGATGCGGCGCCCCAGCGTCCGCATGATCCGCCAGCCGCCGGCGTAGGTGCCGAGCGAGAGCATCGCCGCGCACGCGAACTTCACCCAGGTCGGGATCGAGTCGCCGTTCTGCACATCAGCGATGGTCAGGGCCATCACCACGACGCCCATCGTCTTCTGCGCG
This sequence comes from Streptomyces fildesensis, assembly GCF_016107395.1. GTDB lineage: Bacteria > Actinomycetota > Actinomycetes > Streptomycetales > Streptomycetaceae > Actinacidiphila > Actinacidiphila fildesensis. Next base: position 21,635 of record NZ_JAAIKO010000013.1, on the reverse strand, counting down.
TCCTGCAGACCGTGGCCGAGCGCCATCGCCGCCGCCGAGACCGTCTGCGCGATCCGGAAACCGCGCTTGGCCTTGTGCGGGTTGGACTTACGGAACATCCACAGGATGGCGAGCATCACCAGATAGCCGACCACCAGGCCGACCACCGGCGACAGGAACATCGGGATGACGACCTTCTCGACCACACCCGACCAGATGACGGTGATGCCGCCCGCGAGGGCCGCGCCGACCATCCCGCCGAACAGCGCGTGGCTGGAACTCGACGGTAGTCCGAAGTACCAGGTGACCAGGTTCCATACGATCGCGCCCACCAGGGCCGCGAACAGGACGGCCATCCCGGACCGCCCCTGCGGCGTCTCGATGAGCCCCTTGCTGACCGTCTTGGCCACGCCGCTGCCGAGGAAGGCACCGGCCAGGTTCATGACGGCGGCCATGGCGAGCGCCGCCTTCGGCGTCAGCGCGCGCGTCGACACCGACGTGGCGATGGCGTTCGCCGAGTCGTGGAACCCGTTCGTGTACGTGAATCCGAGCGCGACGCCAATGGTCACGATCAGTGCAAAGGTGTCCACAGAAGGTCAGGACTCCTTGACCGCGATGGTCTCCACGGTGTTCGCGACATGCTCGAACGCGTCCGCGGCCTCTTCCAGTACGTCCACGATCTGCTTGAGCTTCAGCACGTCCATGGCGTCGTACTTGCCGTTGAACAGGTGTGCGAGCAGCTTGCGGTGGACCTGGTCCGCCTGGTTCTCCAGGCGGTTGATCTCGATCCAGTACTCGGTGAGGTTGGACATCGTCCGCAGGTTCGGCATCGCCTCGGCGGTCAGCACCGCTGCCCGCGCCAGCACCTCGATCTGCTGCTCGACACCCTTCGGCAGCTCGTCCACCTGGTAGAGAACGACGAGGTCGACGGCCTCTTCCATGTAATCCATGATGTCGTCGAGACACGACGCGAGGTTGTAGATGTCCTCACGGTCGAACGGGGTGATGAAGGAGGAGTTCAGCTGGTGGAAGATCGCGTGGGTCGCGTCGTCCCCCGCGTGCTCCGCCGCCCGCATCCGTTCGGCGATCTCGATACGCGTGGCCGAATCGGCCCCGAGCAGTTCCATGAGGAGCTTCGAACCTGTGACGATGTTGTCCGCGGATGCGGCGAACATGTCATAGAAGCTCGTCTCCCTGGGGGTCAGACGAAAGCGCACGTGAGGTCCTCGGGGTGCATCGGATTCGGTCTCGTCAGGTCTCGTTGATGCTAGGCGCATCATCCGGCCACGGCTAACCGGCGTCACCCAGTGTCGCCCATCGGACAGACTGCCCCTCACCGGGGCCACTCCCCCAGCTAACGCTGGGAGGTGCCCCCATAAGGCACCGATCGGTAAGATATACCCACCAGGGGTATTTTCGGGCAGGGAGAACGGGATGACGACCACCGAGACCGACCAGGCCGACGAGACCGCGGAGGCCGCGCCGAGCGCTTCGGCACCGCACAGCCCGCCCGGCCCGCACGGCTACAGCGACCACAAGGACGCCCACCTCAAGCGGCTCCGCCGGATCGAGGGTCAGATCCGCGGGCTCCAGCGCATGGTGGAGGAGGACGTCTACTGCATCGATGTCCTCACACAGGTTTCGGCCAGTACCAAGGGCCTGCAGTCGTTCGCCCTCCAGCTGCTGGAGGAGCACCTGCGGCACTGTGTCGCCGCGGCCGCCGCCGAGGGCGGGCCGCAGATCGACGACAAGGTCGCCGAAGCGACCGCGGCCATAGCCCGGCTGCTGCGCACCTGAGCCCCGGCCGGCAGCCGGGCCCGTAGCGTTCCCACGGACCCGGCCGGCGACCGAGACGAATATCTCCACGGTGGTCCGGTGCTGCGGTCATGCGGTACTGAGCTTGTTCAGTGCTGCGGTTCTTCGGTGATGCGGTCGTTCGGTGATGCGGTCGTTCGGTGGTTCAGTTCGGGCGCCGGGCCGCCTGTGCGGGGATCCGCACCGACTGAAGCTCCGTCGTCCGGTCCACTTCGAGCACCTCGTCGATCCGGGCGAAGCTCAACCGCTCCTCACCGGCGGCGGAAGCCGCGATCATCAGCTCGCCGCACAGCTCGATCTCCGCGAGGGCCACGAAGTCCTGACTCGACCCGTTATGCGTAGACATGTGCGTTTCGCGAGACAAAGCCACGTGCACCACCTCCTCGTCCTCGAGCAGTGGCCGGTTTCATCGGCCACTGGTCAGAGTAGGCACCCGCACACGGTCCGCGCATGGCACGGAAGGACCATTTCGCCCACCGTCATTTCGGAGGTGCAGTAACGATCTTCCCGTTGTAAATATCGGCCGGTTTCGGCAGAACGACGGTCACCGGCGTACCGAACGCGTCGAACAGCGTGATCGACGTCACCGTCACATCGCTCGGCGCGGACGGCTTGGCCGCACCCGCTGTACCCGCCGCACCCGCCGTCCCGCTGAAGGTGAAGCGCTGGCTGACCTTCCGCGGCCGCCCCTGCGCGTCGAGGTACACATCGAACGGCACCTGCGTCACGGAGAATCCCTTGGCCGCCGCCGCGAGCGGCTGCCGGGTGGCCGGCGAGGCACCGCGGGCCGCGCGGGCGATGTCCGTCACTCCCCGGAAGTGCCGCACCTTCACCCCGTGGAACATCTCGTCGCCGACCAGCTCCACCTGCTGCGCCCCGCGCAGGAGTTCGGCCGCCGCCAGCGGATCGGTCGCACCGCCGGTCACGAGGTTGCCGTCGGACAGCTGCGTGGTGTCCACCCGCACCCACTTGTCGACGGGCACGCCGGCGCCGCGGTCCTTCATGTACAGCGAACCCGGCGTCATCAGCTCGGTGACCGGGCGGTGCTCCTCGGCCCCGGCGGCGTCCTTGGGGAGGGTGACCCGCAGCTCACCCTGGCCCTTGCCGTAGTCGAACCCGCCGGACCCGGTGATCACCACCCGGGTCCCGCCGCTCGCCATCTCCATCGACGTGCTGACCTTCGAACTCCCGGCCCGGATCAGGGCGTCGGCCGACCGGCGCACGGATTCGCCGGAGTCCGCGCCCGGTCCGTCGGCCGCCGCGCCGTCCCCGGCACAGCCGGTCAGCACCGTCACCCCGCACACGAACCCCGCCGCGGCGGCGGCCGTCACCATCCGCCTGCGCTGCATCACCATCGCCCGCTACCCCCTGGGAATCCCGCCACCGGCCTCGCCCGACTAACGACGGGCCGCCCGCCCCCGTAACGGCGCCCGCCGCGAACCGCGGGTGACGCCCCGGTCGCACGGGAGCGCGCGGGGAGCGGCCACCGGCCGCGAGCGCAGGGAAGCAACCCCTCCACGACCGCTCCCCCGTCCCGTACCGTGGTTGTGTGCTCATCCAGTCCGCCGCCGCCCCGTCCGGAACCCACCACACGACGGTCACCGACCGGGGCTCCTTCGCCAGCGCCCGCTGTTCCTGCGGTTGGAAAGGCCCCGCCCGCCGCGCCCGCGACCGCGCCCGCCGGGACGCCGAGGCGCACACCGGCGGCTGACGCCCCCGGCGTCCCCCGGCCCGATCTTCCCGATCTTCCCGACCTGAACTCCCCGGCCCCGCACCACTCGCGGCGTTTCCGGCACCTGCTGCCCCTTGCGTACCGCATGCGGCGGGTAGGAGGGTGAGCAGTCGCCCGCCGACGGCGGGCCCCGGGCAGGAGGCTGCGGCCGTGAACCGACGAGATGCGCTCCGCGCCGGATACGGCGTCGCCGCGTCGACGTGGCTGGCCGGCTGCAGCACGGGCGACAGCGCCGACGCGAAGCCGCCGGGTCCTTCCGGCACCCCGGCCCCCACCACCCCGAGCGGGACCGGCACCTCCACCACCCCCGGTTCACCGCCGGACTGGCCGGCCCTGGCCAAGGGCCTGGGCGGCGCGCTGATCCGCCCGGACGACAGCGCGTACGACGCGTCCCGCCGGCTCTACAACACCCGCTTCGACGGGCTGCGCCCCGCCGCCATCGCCTACGCCTCGGGCCCGGACGACATCCGCGAGTGCCTGGACTTCGCACGCCGTTCCCGGTCGGTCCGGCTGTCGGTAAGGAGCGGCGGCCATTCGTACGGCGGCTGGTCCGGCGGCGGCCAGGACCACCTCGTCCTGGACGTGTCCCGGCTCAACGCGATCAGCACCGGCGGAACAACCGCCACCGTCGGCGCCGGCGCGAAACTCATCGATGTGTACTCCCGCCTCGGCGAGCACGGCAGGACCGTCCCCGCAGGCTCCTGCCCCTCGGTCGGCGTTTCCGGTCTCACCCTCGGCGGCGGCCATGGCGTACTCAGCCGCTCGTACGGTCTGACCTGCGACAGCCTCACGGGCGCCACCATCATCACCGCCGACGGCAAGCAGTTGGACTGCGACGCGACCACGAACTCCGACCTCTTCTGGGCGCTGCGCGGCGCGGGCTGCGGCAACTTCGGGGTCGTCACCGAGCTCCGCTTCGCGACCCACCCCGCGCCGTCCGTCGTGACGGGGTACGCCACCTGGCCGTGGAGCCGGGCGGCGGCCGTCGTCCGGGCCTGGCAGGAGTGGGGACCCGACCAGCCGGACCACATCTGGTCGGCGCTCCACCTGGAGGGGCCGGCGGGCGGCTCTCCGACGGTCTCGCTCGCCACCCTGTCGACCGGCTCGCGGAGCGATCTGGCCAACGCCGTCGACCGGCTCGCCGGGACCGCGGGAGGCGGATCACCCTCCTTCTCGACGCACCCGCGCTCCTACATGGAGGCGATGTTCTCGTACGCCGGCTGCTCGGGCCTGACCACCGCCGAGTGCCATCTGCCGCCCAAGGGCCGGCTGCAGCGCGAGACGTACACCGCCCGTTCGGACTTCTACGACCACTCGCTGTCGCCCGCGGGCATCCAGGCCCTGCTCGGCCAGGTCGAGCGGCTCGGCTCGCTCTCCGGCGGCGGCGCCGGCAGCGTGGCGCTGACCGCCCTGGGCGGCGCGGTCAACCGGGTCGACCCCGGCGCGACAGCGTTCGTGCACCGCCGTTCCCGTTTCCTGGCGCAATACATCGCCTCGGACGCCCTCAGCCGGACGAGCTGGCTGGACACGCTGTACGGGGCGATGCGCCGCTACGCCTCGGGCGCCGCCTACCAGAACTACGCCGACCCGGCCCTGAAGGACTGGCGCCAGGCCTACTACGGCAGCGCCGCGGCCCGTCTGACGGAGGTGAAGAAGAAGTACGACCCGGACCGGCTCTTCGACTACCCGCAGGCCGTGTAGGCCCGCTGCGGGCCCCGGTGCCGGCGGGCCCCGGTGCCGGCGGGCTCAGGCGGCCGGCGGGCTCAGGCCGCCAGGTCCTTGTCGTACGCGGTGGGCATCGGGTACGCCCCACCCCGCCGCGCCGGGGACCGGACGAGCCCGCGCATCCGGGACCGGCCCATCGCCGCCGTGACGGGCGTCAGCAGCGCCATCGCGAGCGGTGCGAGCAGCAGCGCCGTGGCGGTACCGAGGGCGAAGCCGCCGATCACGTCGGTCGGGTAGTGCACGCCCATGAAGACCCGGCAGAAACCCTCGGCGAGCGCGATCAGTATGGCGACGACACCCACCTTGCGGCTGACCATGAACAGCCCGACAGCCATGGCCATCGTGAGCGTCGCGTGATCGCTCACGAACGAGAAGTCGGACTTCCCCTTGATCAGGACGTCGAGCCCCTCATGGTCCACGAAGGGCCGGGGCCGCTCCACGAGACCGCGCACCGGGATGTTCAGCAGCAGCGCGATGCCGGCGGCGAGGCCGGACCACACCACCCCGGCGACCGCGGCGGGCGCCTGCTCGCTGCGCCGCGCGACCCGCCACCAGCACCAGCCGGCCAGCAGCAGCATGAGCACGATCAGCCCGTACTCGCCGATGAACTCCACGGAGCGGTCGACCCAGTGCGGGGAGTCCTTGGCAAGGCCGTTGATGTCGCGCAGCAGGCCCACGTCAGGGTTCGAGCCGTCGGTTGCGTGCTCTGCCATGTGGTGGTGCCCCTTACCTGGTCCATACTCCGGCCCCGCTGCTGGCCTCCAGGCCATGAACGCCGTTTCTTCGCGCCATTGTCCCTGTGCAACGGCGGACACGGTACGTAGCGTTCCGGTCTCTACCGGATGATCACCAGGAAGTTATCCAAGAGAGATCGGAAAGCGCATCCCCAGGCCAAAGCCTCACGCAGCGCCCGTAGTCGGCAGCGCCTGCGCTCCGTCCTTCGTCACGCGGGTCCCGCCGATGAAGTCCGGCGTGTCGATCTTGTCGAAGCGAATGACCGCGCCGGTGTACGGGGCGTTAATCATGTACCCACCCCCGACGTACAGTCCGACGTGGTGGATCGACCGGGGGTCGTTGAGGTCGGTGGCGAAGAAGACCAGATCGCCGGGCAGCAGTTCGTCCCGCTTCGGGTGCGGCCCCGCGTTCCACTGGTCGTTGGCCACCCGCGGCAGTTCGATGCCGACCGATTCGTAGGCCGCCTTCGTCAGCCCGGAACAGTCGAACCGCCCGCCCTGGTCGGCCGTCCCGTTGCCGCCCCACAGATACGGCGTGCCGAGCTTGCCCTGCGCGTAGTAGATCGCCGCCGCGGCCTGCTGGGACGGCGCCACGCGGCCCACGGGCGCGGCGAAGCTCTTCTCCAGCGTCCTGATCGTCTTCACGTAGTTCTGCGTCTCGCGGTACGGCGGGATCCCGCCCGCGTGGATCACCGCGTACGCACCCGCGTTGTACGCCGCGAGCATGTTGTCGCTGTGGTCCCCCGGCACGTCCTTCACGTACTTGGCCAGCTCGCAGTCGTACGAGGCGGCCGACGGGATCGCGTCCTGCGGGTCCCACACATCCCGCTTCCCGTCCCCGTTCCCGTCCACTCCGTGGGACGCCCAGGTACCCGGGATGAACTGCGCGATACCTTGCGCGGCGGCGGCGCTCTGCGCCCGCGGGTTCCAGCCGCTCTCCTGGTACAGCTGTGCGGCCAGCAGCGCCGGATTGATCTCCGGGCAGAGGTTGCCCCACTTCTGCACGATCGACTGGTACATCGCGGGCACCGAACCCTTGGCGAGCGTGACCGACCCGCCGCTCCCGCCGGCCAGCCCGGCGGCGGCCGAGAACGTTCCGATCACCAGCAGCGCCATGAACGAAAGGCACAGCCCGAAGCCGAGAGTGACGGTGAGCCAGACCTTCTTCGCCATCAGCCATGCCCTCTCAGGAGTGATGCACGGGCTGCGGGGCACCGATGGTGACGGTGCGCCAGACTTTCCGCAGCATTCGTCCGCGCCTTCGTTCCAATCGTTGCCCTACGGTGACGCTCGTGATACACAGAGTAGTCGTCTACGTCCCATCGAACACCGGTCCGTGCAACATTCTGGACGCTGCGGTCCGGATCACACGGGGGATCCGTCGAGAAAGTCGCCGAGTCGACAAGAACCGGTTGACACATCGGCCAAGATAGACCCTGGACCCTTGCGCCCCGGCGAGGGCTCCAACTGACCGAGCGGGGTGGTGAGTTCCATATGTTCTTGGCAGCCACAAAGGGCGACATCAACACCATTATCGGTGGCATCGCCCCCAACTGGGGGCCCTTCGGGTCCCTCGGGAACGAAGCACGCGTGATGATCGAAGTGGTCATGGCGGTAGCGATCCTGCTCTGCCTCGCCATCGCGATCTGGGGCGCGGCCAAACAGCGGATCGGCGCGACAGCCCTCCGCGACACCTTCAGCGCCGAACAGGGCAAGGGCCTGATCATCGCCGGCCTGACCGGCGTGTTCATCATCGGATCCCTCGGCACGCTGTTCACCATCGTCTACGGCATGGCCGTGTAGTCGTGTAGCCCAGAGCCAGCCTGTCCCATGTCCCCGGGAGCCCGTCCCAGGCCCCCTCCCCCACCTGAGGCTGCGTGCTGATGCCCACTCACCCCAGCAGCGATACCGGCCAGGACGGCCCACCGACGCGCACCCGCATGCCCGAAGGGCACGGCGGGCACGGCGCCGCGCCACGCCGCACCAAGCCGAGCCGCGCCCTGGTGACGGTCCTCGGCGTCGTCGTCCTCCTCGTCGCCGTGATCGTCCTCGCCAACCGGGGCGGTGGCAACACCGCCTCCGACGGCGCGTCCTCCGGCGGCACCAAGGGCACCAACGCCAACCCCACCGCCCCGACCGGCGACAAACCGGTCACGGGCAACAACGCGGGGATCGCGGCGGGCTTCGCGAAGTCGGAGCAGGGGGCACAGTCCGCGGCGGCGAACTACGCGGTGGCGCTGGGGGGTGACGGGATGTTCAACACGGACCGCCGCCACGCGATCATCGACGCGATCGCGGACAGGAGCACGGTCGGCACGATGCAGGCAGGCTTCGACACCAACTATTCGAAGGCCTTCCTGGCCGGCATCGGGCTGAGCGCCGACGGTGCCGCCCCGGCCGGTCTGACCTTCGTCGACCGCACCATCCCGGCCGGCACGAAGATCGACAAGTTCGACGGTGACACGGCGAACGTCTCGGTATGGTGCGCCGGCATGTTCGGCCTGGCGGGCAACGCCTCGACCAAACCGGTGACGAACAACTGGTTCACCGTCACTTTCACGCTGAAGTGGAACGGTTCGGACTGGAAGGTCCTCGATACCGGACAGAAGAAGGGCCCGACCCCAGTGAGCGGCGACAATCCGGTGTCCGGTGCTGGCGAGATCGCGGACGCGGTCAAGGGTTTCGGAGGGTTCACGTATGCGCGGTAGCCGACGTCTACGTGCCCTTTCGCTCACAGGAGTCGTGGCGGGCATCCAGACCGCCGCCGTTCTCCTGGCGACCCGCGCCGCCGCGGCCCCGACCCCTACTCCGACGCCGGCCCCCACGGCGAGCAGCGACCCCTGCGCGCTCATCTCGGGTCCCGCCAAGGAGTACTGCGAGAAGGGCAAAGGCGGCGGAGGCGGCCCCTCCAACCCCCTCCCCGACACCCTCGACCCCCTCAGCGCCCTCGCGAAGGGCTGTGCCGACGCCGCCTCCTGGGTGATCACCAAGCTCTCCAAGGCGATCACGTCCACCACACAGGTGGACTTCACCAACACCACCTTCCTGCGCCAGTACGCCGTCGTGTTCGCCGCCTCCACGATCCTCACGCTCGTCCTCTGGCTGCTGGCCGTCGCCAAGCGGGCCGTGCGCGGTGTGCCGCTGACGGAAGCGTTGACGGAGGCCGTGGGGTTCCTGTGGCTGACGGTGCTGGCCTCGGCGTTCACGCCGCTGGTGCTCTACACGGTGGTGTCGGCGACGGACGCCGTGACGGATGTGATCGCGGCCGGCACGTCGTCGAACACCAACACGTTCTTCGGCAACTTCTCCGCCGCCCTCGCCAAGGGCCAGGACATCGGCGGCGGCCCGATCATGCTGATCGTCGTGTCCATGGTGTCGGTGCTGGCCGCCGGCGTGCTGTGGCTGGAGCTGGTGATCAGGGCCGCGCTGCTCTACGTCGGCGCGCTGCTCGGCACCGCGGTGTACTCCGGGCTGGTCGACAAGAACATGTGGGGCCATGTCCGCCGCTGGGCGGGCATCATGATCGCGGTCATCCTCGTCAAACCGGTGATCGTGATCGTGCTGGGCCTGGCGGGGGCGCTGAGCGCGTCCGACGGGCCGAACTCGTTCTCCGCCGTCGTCTCGGGACTGGCGATCATCCTGCTGGCGATCTTCGCGAGCTTCATGATCTACCGCTTCGTGCCGGGCTTCGGCGATGACGTCGTGAGCCTGAAGAACAACCGCAAGGAAGCCGGCGGCGCCCAGGCCGCGGCCGTGATCTCCTCGCCCGCCGCGCTGGTGAAGCAGGGCATCAAGACGCACAGCGCGCGCGGTGGTCCGCAGGAGCAGGCAACCAGTGGGGGCGGCCAGCCGTCCAACCCGGTGTCCGGCGGCGTGGCCGCCCACGGCAGCCGCAACGGCAACCCCGGCCCGAGCGGCGGCGGAGGCGGTGGCGGAGGTTCGAACGGTGTCCCGGCGGCGCCCGCGCCCCGCACCACACCGGACCGCGGGAACAACAGCAACGGCAACGGAAACAAGCACGGAGGTGATCGCCGGTGACGTCCCAGCCCTTCACCCAGCCGCGCCGCACATATCTGATCGGCAAGGCCCGCCCGAACGCGATCGTCGGCAAGAACCGGGAGACCGGGGAGATCGCGCTGATCGTCGTCGGCGCGTTCCTGGGCATGATGTGCGGCCTGCTGGTCCCGATACTCCCGTTGCGCATCCTCACCCTCGTCGGGTGGCCGCTGCTGGCGTTCGCCGCCGTCTACATGCCGTACCGGCGGCGGACGTTCTACCGCTGGTTCGAGATCAACCGCACCTACCGCCGTACGCTGCGCCGCTCCCCCGCCTACCGGTCCGCGGTCTCCGAGGCCGGTATCGGGCTCGACGGGCGTGAGGTCGAGGTCGGGCCGCCGCCCGGCATCGGCCGGATCAACTGGCTGTCGGCGCCGTTCGGCCCCGACGAGATCGCCGTACTGCTGCACATCGACCGCAGGACCGTGACCGCCGCGATCGAGATCGAGGGCCCCGGCGTCGGGCTGCGCGACAGCGAGGACCAGGAAGCCCTGGTGGAACGGTTCGGCACGCTGCTCAAGCACGTGGCGAACGGCGACGGCTACGTCACCCGCCTCCAGATGCTGGCCCGTACGCTGCCCGCCGACCCGGACGCGCACGCGAAGGACGTCTCGCTGCGCGGTGACCCACAGGCCGAGTCCTGGCTCAAGGACTCCTACGAGCAGCTGCAGTCGATGGTGTCGACCTCCTCCGAGCAGCACCGGGCCTATCTCGTCGCCTGTATGCACTTCACCCGCGAGCTGGCCGCCGAGGGCCACGCGCTGGCCCGCGCGACCGTCACCCGCCGCTCCGAGGTCGACAAGGACGCGGGGCTCGCCGCCGTCATGGCCCGTGAGCTCACCGACATCTGCGCCCGGCTCGCCGAGGCGGACATCCGGGTCCGCCAGCCGCTCGGCCAGGCCCGGCTGTCGTCCCTCGTCCACTCGATGTACGACCCGGACCACCCCATCGACCACATCCAGGCGATGACCCGGCGCAACGCCTGGCCGGCCGAGCTGGATGCGACGGAGCCGACGTATCTGCAGGCCAAGACCCGCGAATCGTCCACCCGCGCGCCCTGGCACCACTCCACGGCCTGGGTGAAGGAATGGCCGATGACGCCCGTCGGCGTCAACTTCCTCGCCCCGCTGCTCGTCCACACCCCGGACGTGATCCGCACGGTCGCGGTCTGCATGGACCTGGAGCCGACCGATGTCGCCATCGAGCGGATGCTGACCGAGAAGACGAACGACGACGCGGACGCCAGCCGCGCCGCCAAGATGAACCGGGTGATCGACCCGCGCGACGTCGCCCACCACGGCCGCGTCGACCAGCGCGGCGAGGACCTCGCCAGCGGGGCCGCCGGAGTGAACCTCGTCGGCTACATCACCGTTTCCTCCCGCTCGCCCGAAGCCCTTGCGCGTGACAAGCGCACGATCCGCGCCTCAGCGGGTAAGTCGTATCTGAAACTGGAGTGGTGCGACCGCGAGCACCACCGTGCGTTCGTGAACACGCTGCCGTTCGCGACCGGAATCCGCCGCTAACAGGAGGCCCATCATGCCCATGCTGGACCCCCTCGCCGCGCTCACCGACGCGTTCACCGGCTTCCTGTTCGGGAAGGTGGAGTCGACGCGGCTGCCCGTCCGCACCTCCACCGGACAGGCGCAGGCCGTGTACCTGCCCACCGCGGCCCCCGGCCTCGGCGACTCCGGCGTGATCATCGGCCGCGAGGTGTACTCCGGCAAGGGCTACATCTACGACCCGTTCCAGCTCTACGGCCAGCAGCTGCCCGCCCCGCACTGGCTGGTGCTCGGTGAGTCCGGCAACGGCAAGTCCGCGCTGGAGAAGACGTACGTGCTGCGCCAGCTGCGCTTCCGCGACCGCCAGGTCGTCGTGCTCGACGCCCAGGGCGAGGACGGCGTCGGCGAATGGAACCTGATCGCGAAGGCGCTCGGAATAACTCCTATCCGCCTGGACCCGATGGCCGCCCTCAACGGCGGCATCAAGCTCAACCCGCTGGACCCGGCGATCGCCGCGACCGGGCAGCTCGCGCTGCTCCGCACGATCATCGAGGTCGCGATGGGGCGCGCCCTGGACGAGCGGTCCGGCTTCGCCCTCAAGGTCGCCCACGCGTATGTCACGGAGACCACCACCGAGCGGCAGCCGATCCTCACCGACATCGTCGAGCGGCTCCGACATCCCATGCCGGACTCCGCCGAGGCGATGAACGTCGATGTCGACGACGTCCGGGCATGGGGCCTGGACGTGGCCCTCGTGCTGGACCGGCTGGTCGACGGTGACCTGCGCGGCATGTTCGACGGCCCGACGACCAACGGCATCGACCTGGACGCGCCACTGATCGTCTTCGACCTCTCCCACATCGACCGCAACTCGATCGCCATGCCCATCCTGATGGCCATCGTCGGCGTGTGGCTGGAGCACACCTGGATCCGGCCCGACCGGGTCAAGCGCGTCTTCCTGGTCGAAGAGGCCTGGCACATCATCAACAGCCCTTTCGTGGCCCAGCTCTTCCAGCGGCTGTTGAAGTTCGGCCGCCGCCTCGGCCTGTCCTTCGTCGCCGTCGTCCACCACCTGTCGGACGTCGTGGACGGCGCAGCGGCCAAGGAGGCCGCCGCCATCCTGAAGATGGCTTCGACGCGGACGATCTATGCCCAGAAGGCCGACGAGGCTCGCGCGACGGGTTTGGTCCTCGGCCTGCCCCGGTGGGCGGTGGAGATCATCCCGACGCTCACCCCGGGTATCGCGGTCTGGGACGTCAACGGCAACGTCCAGGTCGTCAAGCACCTGATCACCGAGTCCGAACGCCCGCTGGTCTTCACGGACAGCGCGATGACCCAGTCGTCCGTCGACCACACGGCCCAGGTCGAGGCGGAGGCGGTGGCCGACGCGGCCGCGGCCGCGGAGGTCTCGCTCGCGAAGCAGTTGGCCGACGACGCGGTGGCCTGACGTGGCGGCGGAGCGACGCGGGACCGCCGAGCGGCGGGCCGAGGGCGGTGTCCCCGACGGGCTGATCCTCGGGATCCTCGGCTTTCTGCTGGGCATGACCATCATGGTCTGGACGGCCACCGGCATCGCGGGGCTGTTCGCCCACGGCCAGTGGCCCACCGCGGTGCACTTCACCCGCACCCCGCTGGCCATGCGCCACCTCATCGGCGACCCGCACGACATCCCCGGCGCCTGGCCGGAGTCCCCGCCGCCCGAGCTCCCCGGCTCCGGGCTCTTCTGGGGCATCTTCATCGGCCAGTTGATGGTTCTCTTCGTCCTGACGGTCTTCCTGATCGGTGTCCTCACCCGGTACCGCGTGGTGCGCGCCAACCGCCGCGAGGCCCGCGCGGCGGCGAAAGCCGCCCAGGACACCGCCGGAGGAGAACAGTCCGAGGACATCGGCGCCGTACCCCGCCCCCGGCGACGTGAGCCCGACCGCGAGTCCGACCGCGAGCGGGAACGTCAGCCGGAGCCCGAACCCGAGCGGCGGCCGGAGCCGACGCCCGCCGTACCCACGGCCTACGAGGCGCAGCCCCCGGTCACCGCCCCCGCGCCGCCGCAGGGCCACGGCACCCCCGTCCAGCCGGAGTTCGCCCCGGTACCGGGCGGCCAGGGCGCTCCCGGCCAGCAGAACGCCGCCGTCCCCACGGGACACGGGATACCGCCGCTCGCCCCGCCCGCGGCCGACCCGCTCGCCAGCGGTGAACTGACCCGTACGTACGCCCTGTTCGCGGCCCCGCGCGGCGACAAGGCCAAGCGGGCCGTGGAGCCCGCGATCCTGAACGCCGCCGGCGCGGTGATCGTCACGACCGCCGACGCCGAGACGTACCGCAGGACCGTCGGCAACCGCAGCAAGCTGGGCCCGGTCACCGTCTACGATCCGGCGCATCTGATCGACCTTCCGGGCCGCCTCCGTTGGGCCCCGCACACCGGCTGCGAGGACGCGCCGAAGGCGGCGACCCGCGCCGCCGCACTCCTCGCACCGCTGCGGCCCACCAGCAGCCTGGACTCCCTCACGTTCGCGGCGGCGGAGACGCTGCTGCGCTGCTGGCTGCACGCGGCGGCCGTCGACGGACTGCCGTTCCGTCAGGTGCACCGCTGGGCGGCGGGCGGCGCCGCGGGCGGCGAGGCGGTACGGATCCTGCGTACGGCGCGAACGGCCGCTCCCGGCTGGAGCGGCGAGTTGGAGTCGATACTCCACGCCCACCCCGAGCGCCGGGATGCCGCGCAAGCGCTGATACACCGGGGGCTGGAGTGCCTCAACTCCATCCATATCAGGGACGCCTGCAATCCCGGTCGAGCCGGTGCACCCGATTGGGAGTCGTTCGTCTCCGAGAGGGGAACGCTCTACGTGGTGGGTGAAGCGATCGAGGATCCACGAGCCCGCCCGGGTGCGATGCCACTGCTGACCGCACTCGTATCGAGCGTGGTCGAGCACGGCCGGTCCATGGCTGCGAGGTCATCTGCCGGTCGGCTCGACCCACCAATCACGCTGGTCCTCGACGACATCGCGGCGCTTGCTCCGATCCCGGAGCTGCCCGCGCTGCTGGCCACCGGACAGGCCGACGGGCTTCCGGTGCTCGCGGTGTTCCGTTCGCCGGAACAGGCCAGGGACCGCTGGCGGACGGCGCTCTGGCAACAGGCGGACGTGCGCCTGTCGTTGGGCGATCCGGTCGGCGCGATCGCCGACGAGATCCCGGACGCCGTCCGGCTCGGCTAACCCGAACCGTCACCGTTCCTGCCGTCACCGTTCCTGATGGGCCGGCAGGACCATCAGCCCCGCGGCGCCCGTCCCACCGAATCGCGCACCACGATGTGCGTGCCCAGCAGATGGCGGCGCTGCGCCGGCCCGCCCGACACGTCCTCGGACAGCGCGATCCTGACCGCCTCGCGCCCCAGCTCGTACGAGGGGATGTGCACGGTCGTCAGGGGCGGGTTGAGGTCCTGCGCGAAATGCTCGTTGTTGTAGCCGACGACCGACACGTCCTCGGGAGTCCGCAGTCCGGCGTCGCGCAGCGCGGACATCGCACCCGCCGCGACCAGGTCGTCGCCCGCGAAGACCGCCGTGAACTCCGGTCTGCCGCCCGACACCGCGATCATGGACCGGACCGCCGCATAGGCGTTGTCCCGCCCCATGCCCGATCCGGAGACCTGCGCCGGCTCCGGGTCCAGACCGTGGTCGGCGAGCGCCCGGCGGTACCCGGAGAGGCGCGGCTCGAAGGTGCTGTGGCCCGGGATCCCGCCGAGGAACAGGATCCGCCGGTGCCCGGCCGACAGCAGATGGCTGGTGATCGCATAGGCGCCCGCCTCGTTGTCGTACTCGACGACGAGCACCGGCATGTCCGGGGTGGGCGCCGGGCGGCCGCACAGCACCAGCCGGGACCCGGCCGCCGACAGCGCGTGCGCGTACTCGTTCAGCCGGGCCCGGTACGGTTCGTCCTCGACGGCGCCGCCGACCAGCACCACCACCTCGGCGCGCTGCTCGCGCATCATCTGCACGAGCGCCAGCTCCCGCGCGATGTCCCCGCCGTGGCTGCACACCAGGCACAGCCGGCCGCGGGCCGCGGCCTCCTGCTCGACGCCCTGGGCGACCTCGGCGTAGAACGGGCTGTCGACGGCCTGCACGATCACCGCGACGGTCTTCGGACCGGTCCCGGCCAGCGCCCGCGCCCGCGCGTCGATGACGTAGTCCAGGTCCTTCACCGCCCGCAGCACCTTCGCGCGCGCCGCGGCGGACGTCGGATAGTTCCCGGCCAGGACCCGCGAGACCGTCGCGACCGATACGCCCGCCCGCTCGGCGACGTCCCGGATGGTCACCCGACGCTGACCGCCGGCCCGTGATGCTGCTTCCGTCATGCCCGCATGCCTGCCGTCCGATTCCGTGCGCCCCACCCCACGCTGCCACCCAGCGTAGTCGTGCCACGCCCGGCGGCAGCGCCCTCCACACCCACTGATCCGCAGAGCGGATCCCCGCCCGCTCAGGCGCCCGCTCAGGTGTTGGCGGCGTAGTCCTTGGCCAGCTCGTCGGCCATCTTCGCGCGGCCGTCGTTGCGCATCTTCTTGACCGCCGCGTCCCATTCGCCGATCGGCTTCCGTCCGGCCACGATGCTCATCACGCTGTCCTTCAGATACTGGTCGATAGTGGCGCCGACCCGGCTCAGCGTCGCCGACTGCAGTCCGAAGCGCGGATTGCGGACCATCATCGGCATGGCCTTGACCTGCCACGCGTGGTTGATCCGGACCGCCTCCGGCCGGCCGGGGATGAAGAGCACCTGCGGCGCGTCGCACAGGTACTTGAACGGCAGGTTGGTGTTGCCCTCCAGCAGCCCCAGGTCGTTCAGCTTGGGCGACCCGTCGGCACCGCGGCTGAAGTGGGTGCCCTCGATGCCGAAGTGCAGCAGCTCGTACTCCTTGCTGCCGAACGGCGAGGCGAGATAGTCCAGCACCCGCAGCATGAGCTTGATCCGGTCGTTCGACGCCTTCTTCAGCACGGTGTAGCCGAAGATGTTGCGCGCCTGCTGGATCGCCGGCTTCGCACCGCCCGAGCCGCTCGCGTCGTACGGCAGCGCGACGTCCAGGTCGAACTTCCCCTTGATGCCCTGGACGTTGCTGATCAGCGCGCCGAAACCGTCCGTCATCGAGCCGACGGTGCCGTTGTAGAACTGCGTCTTGAGATCCACCTGCGAGGTCGCCGAGGCGTTCGGCTCGAACACCCCGGCCGACCGCAGCTTCGCCATGTACTCGATGGCCGCCCGGAATTCGGAGGTGGCGTACGCGTCGGTGAACGTGCCGCCCTCCACCTTCCACTCGTAGGGCGCACCGAACGCCATCGCGTGCAGGTTGAGCCCGAACACGCCCTGCTGCGAGGCACCCAGCGCGTACGTCCTGCCCTTGGTCGCGGCCTTCGACACGGCCAGGAAGTCGTCCGCGGTCCAGCCGTCCTTCATCCCGGCCCCGGCGAACAGGTTCCGGTTGATCCACAGCTGGTTGCCGGGCTTGGAGCGCTCCACCGGCACCCCGAAGATCCGGCCGCCGATACGGCCCATGTCCTGCCAGGCGTACCTGGGGATGTTCGCCAGGTTCGGGTACTGCTTGACGGCGTCGCCCGACAGCAACTCCGACAGGTCGGCGCACTTGGACTGCACGAACTCGGCCTCGCGCGGCAGCACGTACCCGCCGCCGATGTTGATGATGTCCGGCAGGTCGTCGCCGGCCATCAGCGTCGCCATCTTGTTGGGGTAGTCCGAGTCCGGGACGACCGTGTACTCGATCTTCACGCCCAGCGCCTCGTTGACGGCCGTCCAGAACTTATTCTGCGCGGCCGCCTTGGGCGGCGTCCCGTACGTGATCGTCAGCACCTTGATCGTGCTGCCGTCACCCGGCTTGGCGGCCACCGCCCGCACCAGGTTCTTCGGGTAGGAGGTGAAGCCGGCCTGCACACCGTTCGCCGAACCCGGCAGGTCAGGCACCGGCCCCTGGAAGGGCAGATGCGTCGGCCAGGCGGCCAGCTTCTTGCCGGCGTTGGAGACGTCGTGCCCGCCCGCGGAGGACGAACAGGCGGTGAGGACGGACGGGACCGCGAGGGCGGCGCCACCGGCGGCGATCGAGCGCAGCAGGGTACGCCGCGAGTACGACGAGGAACTCAACGGAGGTGTCCTTTCGGAAGGAAGACTCGCAACGGAGGACTCGCGAAGGTGGGCGGGGAGCTCAGCTCTTGATGGCGCCGGTGAGCACGCCCTTGGTGAAGTACTTCTGCAGGAAGGGGTAGACGACGAGGATCGGCACCGTGGCCACGACGAGCACCGCCATCTGGATCGTCTGCGGCGCCGACACCATGCCCGCCTCGCTCACCCCGGTGTCGGCGATCTGCGCGCCGTTGATCACATACGTCCGCAGCACCTGCTGCAGCGGCCAGTGGTCGGAGTTGAGATAGATCGAGGCGTAGAACCAGGCGTTCCAGTAGGAGACCGCGTAGAAGAGCCCGACGACGGCCAGTGCCGCTTTGGAGAGCGGAAGGACGATCTTCCGTAGCACCGTCCAGTCCCCCGCCCCGTCGAGCCGGGCCGCCTCGTACAGTTCCTCGGGCACCGACTGGAAGAAGCCGCGCAGCACGATCAGATTGAAGACGTTGATCAGCACGGGAGCGACCAGCGAGGAGTAGCTGTCCAGCATGCCCAGCCCCTTGACCAGCAGGAAGCCGGGGATCATGCCGGGCGGGAAGAGAAACGTGAAGAGGATCAGCAGCAGCACCGGGCGGCCGCCGAAGACCCCGGGGCGGCTCAGCGCGTAGGCCAGTCCGATGGTGCACGCGAGGCTCACAGCCGTACCGACGATCGTCACCCCGGCGCTCACCATCAGCGCATGGCCGACGATCCCGCCGTCGAAGATCTGGTGGTAGGCGCGCAGGGTCGGGTGCTGCGGCCACAGCACCCAGCCGCCGTTGTCCACGACCTCCTGGTGGGAGGCCAGACTGGTCGAGACGATGATCAGGAACGGGACGAGGACCAGCGCCACGACCGCCGTCAGCGCCACGGCCTTCGCCGCCCGCGTGACCGGCCGCGGCTTCTCCATCCAGCTGGGTCGGACAGCGCTCATCGGTACACCCCCTGCTCCCCGAGGCGATGGGCGATCTTGTTCGCCGTGTAGACCAGCGCGGCACCGACCAGGCCCTTGAACAGCCCCGCGGCGGCGGCGAACCCGAAGTCGCCGCCGATGATGCCCTTGTAGTAGACGAAGGTGTCGATGATCTCCGCCGCCTCCGGCCCCACGGCCGGGCGCTGCAGCAGCATCTGCTCGAAGCCGACGGACAGCACGTCGCCGAGCCGCATGATCAGCAGCAGCACGACAATGGGCCGCACGGCGGGCAGCGTGACGTGCCAGAAGCGCCGCCACGGTCCGGCGCCGTCGATCGCGGCCGCCTCGTACTGCTGCTCGTCGACCTGGGCGAGCGCGGCGAGGAAGATGATCGTCCCCCAGCCGGCGTCCTTCCAGATCACCTGCGCCACGACCAGCGGTTTGAAGGCATCGGGGTTCCCGATGATGTCGACGCTGTGCAGCCCGGCGTCGCCGAGCGCGCTGTTCAGCAGGCCGGTGTCGCCCAGCAGTTGCTGGAAGAGCGCGACGACGATCACCCAGGACAGGAAGTGCGGGAGATACGCGACGCTCTGGACGAAACGCCGGACGCTGTCCCTCGTCAGGCTGTGCAGGAGCATGGCGAGCGCGAGCGGGACGGGGAAGTAGAACGCCAGCTGCAGCAGCGCTATCCACAGGGTGTTGACAACGGCCGCCCAGAAGTCGGTGTCCTCGACCATCCGCTGGAAGTTCTCCGGCCCGATCCACTGGCTGGCCCACAGCCCGTCGAACGGCACGTAGTCCTTGAACGCGATGACGTTGCCGGCCATCGCGCCGTAGTGGAACAGCAGGAAGTACGCCAGTCCCGGCAGCATCAGCAGCAGCAGGACCCGGTCCTTGCGAAACCGCTTCCACCGCGAGTCCCGGCGGGGCGGCCCACCCGGCTCGGCCGCCCACCCCTCCCGTTCCTGCTCCTCGAAGGGCGCTACGACCGCATGACTGCGGTCGGTGGCGCCCCGATTGGCTATCGCCATCGCGTCCTCCCTGACGGTCAAGGTGGGAGGAAACTAAACCGGTTACTACGCAGGGTCAAGACCTTCAACCAGTGTTGTTCTTGACCTGAGGGGCTGGCCGTTCTAGCCTCCGATCAACATCAAGTAACCGTTTACATCGTGGGGGTTGTCATGCCGGACCGACCGACCGCAGTCCTGGCCATGCGCGCGGACGTGGTCGACGCGGTACTCCCCGCCGATCTGCGGGCCCGGCTCGAGAGCTGCGTACGACTCCATCCCGACGTCATCACCAGCGGCTTCGACACCCTCGCGGCCCGCACGGCACTCCGCGCCGCGGACCTGCTCATCACCGGCTGGGGCTGCCCCCTCATCGGCCCGGACACCCTCGCCGCGACCCCCCGGCTGGGCGCCGTCATCCACGCCGCCGGCACCGTCAAGGACCATGTGCACCCGGCCGTCTGGCAGCGCGGAATCTCCGTCTCCTCCGCGGCCGACGCCAACGCGGGCCCGGTCATCGAGTTCGCTCTGGCCACCATCGTGCTGGCCGCCCGCCGCACCCTGGGCACCGCAACCCAGTACGCCCGCGGCGACCTGCCGGGCTTCGGCGAACGTCAGGGGGGCGACGGGGCGACCATCGGCGTCATCGGGGCTTCCCGTATCGGCCGAGGCGTCATCGACCGCCTCACGACCGCGAGCGCCGGCTACCGCGTGCTCCTCGCCGACCCGTATGTATCGGCGCAGACGGCCGCCGAACTCGGCGTCCAGCTCGTGGAGTTGGACGACCTGTGCCGGTCCTCCGACGTCGTCACCGTCCATGCCCCGGATCTGCCCGAGACGCACCATCTGCTCGACGCCCGGCGGCTGGCCCTGCTCCGCGACGGCGCCGCACTCATCAACACCGCCCGCGGCCGGCTCATCGACACCGACGCCCTGGTCCGCGCATGCTCCACCGGCCGCCTGGAGGCCTACCTCGACGTCTCGGAACCGGAGCCACTCCCTCACGGCCACCCGCTGTTCGGCCTCCCCAACGTCCTGGTCACGCCGCACATCGCCGGCTGCCAGGGCAGCGAGGTCCGCCGCCTCGGCGCCTACGCCGTCGACGAAGTACGGCGCTGGACCCGGGGCGAGCGTCTGTTGGGCGAGGTCAGCGCGGCCGACCTGGAGCGCATCGCGTAGCCCCGCGGTTGCGTGGGCTCGTGCTCAGGAAGGGCGGGGGAGCTCCATCTCGTACTCGGTCTGCGACTCGTCGAGCGGGAACGCCATCGTCTCGCCGGTCCTCGTGAACCCCAGCCGCGCGTAGAACGCCTGCGCCCGCGCGTTGTCCTCGTGCACCCACAGCCGGACCCGGCCGATCTTCTCGGGCAGTTCCCAGGACCAGTCGATCGCGGCCCGCAGCATCCGCTCGGACAGCCCGTTGCCGCGGCCCTCCGGCGCCATGTAGACGCCGACGATATGGGTCTGCGGGACCGGGAACGCCGCTCCGACCTCCACCAGCACGGTTGCGGAACCCACCCATTCGCCGGCCTCGTTGACGGCCACGAACCCGGGGGTGGTCCCTCTGCGCTGCCACGTCTCCTCGGGGAAGGCCGCTTCCGTCTCGTAGGTGTTGACGAAGGCCACGCTGCTCGCCGGATCCAGAAGCGCGGCCAGCCTCAGCTGCCTCCGCTGCTGCCACTCGTGCGGCTGGGTGGCACGTATCTCGTATCCCATAGGGCGATCGTGTCAGCCGTCCGGGCAGCATCGCAACGCAAAAAACCTCAGGCCCGGGATCAGAGATCCCGGGCCTGAGGCCAATGATTGTTCGGCGGCGTCCTACTCTCCCACAGGGTCCCCCCTGCAGTACCATCGGCGCTGAAAGGCTTAGCTTCCGGGTTCGGAATGTAACCGGGCGTTTCCCTAACGCTATGACCACCGAAACACTATGAAGTTAACCAACCGGGTATTATCACGGTTCGTTACTTCAGAACTACACAGTGGACGCGAAGCAAAAATAGTTAGACAAGCCCTCGGCCTATTAGTACCAGT
>NZ_JAAIKO010000138.1 GCF_016107395.1 Streptomyces fildesensis | reverse complement strand
AGGGAGCCGTGCAGGCGCAGGCGGGAGATGCCGCCGTCGGGGAAGATGTCGATCCGCACCCGGGTCGCCGGGACCGGGTTCACCAGGAAACGGTGCACCGTGTCGGGCTGCAGCTTGGTCCGCGGCAGCAACTGCGTCCACTCATCCGAACCGTCGTCCTGCACGAACAACGCCGCCCAGCCCGCCGAGTTCCCCTTCAAATACGCGGTATCGATCTCCACCGCACGAATCACACCCTGCGCCACCAACCGGTACTGCACCCAGTCATTGCCCTTGTCCCGACGACGACGCGTCTCCCACCCGTCATCCATCTTCCGCGAACGCCCCGGCAGGATCGTGTTGACCGGCGAGGAGTAGAAACGGTCCGACGCGTCCTCGACCGTGCCGCCGTTCTCCAACGCCACCAGGTCGAACGTGCCCAACTCCGCCAACCACCCCGGATCCGGCGCCACCTCCCCGTACACCCGCAACCGGGCCACACCACCGTCCGGGTGCTGGTTGAGCCGCAGATGCGTGAACCGGCGATCCACCTCCACCGTGAACCCGTTCGCCGCATGACCACCCACCGGGGTCCGCGGCACGATCGTGGTCCACTCCACGCCCTCCGCCAGCAGATCCTGCGGCGACGCCGACAGTGCGTGCGCCGTCGCCTCGACCGACACCGACTGCGGGTAATTGCCGCGGAAGTGCGCGGTGTCCACGACGATCCCGCGGATCACACCCGGCGCGCCGAGCCGGATCAACGCCCAGTCGTGGTCCGCGTCGACCGGATGCGGGGCATCCGTACCGGTGCCCCGGCGGC
Source organism: Streptomyces fildesensis (assembly GCF_016107395.1). Lineage (GTDB taxonomy): Bacteria > Actinomycetota > Actinomycetes > Streptomycetales > Streptomycetaceae > Actinacidiphila > Actinacidiphila fildesensis. Next base: position 251 of record NZ_JAAIKO010000138.1, on the reverse strand, counting down.
GGCGGGTCTCCCAGCCGTCCATGATCTTGCCCTTGTGCCCGAAGTGCTCCGGATCGAAATGCGCCGGCTCCGGGATCAGCAGATTCTCCCGCTCCGCGAAGAACTCGTCATTCGCCGCGATCACCCCCGCACCCAACCGCCGATCCGCCAGATCCACCAGATCCGTGAACGGCAACTCCGCACGACGATAATCCCCATACGGATCACCCCCACCGAACGGCCGCGCATCACCGGTGAACGAAGTCGAGGAC
>NZ_JAAIKO010000137.1 GCF_016107395.1 Streptomyces fildesensis | reverse complement strand
TGTATTGATCACGAGCGTTGTTGACAGTGGTGGGTCTTGAACATGGCGAAGACCTCCGGTGTGGTGGAGCTGTCTAGGACTGCACCACTCGGAGGTCTTCGTGTCCCACCGTAATGCCCGGCTGACCGTTCATGGCAGACGGCTTCTCATCGAACGTGTCGTATCCGGCCGTCCGGTCGCTCATGTCGCGGCGGAGATGGGGATCTCGCGGGCCACGGCCCACAAGTGGGTCCGCCGGTGGCGCGCGGAGGGCGAGGCGGGGCTGCACGACCGCTCCAGCCGCCCGCACACGACCCCGCACCGCACGCCGGCCGCGGTCGAGGCGAGGGTGTGTGCACTGCGGCAGGCCCGCAAGCTGGGACCGGCCCGGATCGGACCGATCCTGGGCCTGCCCGCCTCGACCGTCCACCGGATCCTGACCCGTCACCACCTGCACCGCCTCGCGTGGCTCGACCGGCCCACCGGCACCCTCATCCGCCGCTACGAACGCGAACGGCCCGGCGAACTCATCCACATCGATGTCAAGAAGCTCGGCCGGATTCCCGACGGCGGCGGTCACAAGGTCCGGGGCCGTGAGGCTGGGCGACCCATCCGCGGCATGGGCTTCGACTACGTCCACTCCGCCGTCGACGACCACTCACGCCTGGCTTACAGCGAGATCCACCCCGACGAGAAAGTCGCGACCTGCGCGGGCTTTCTGGCCCGCGCGGCCGCGTTCTTCCACCAGCACGGCATCGACCGGATCGAACGGGTTCTGACCGACAACGCCTGGTCCTACCGCAAGGGCCTGGCCTGGAAGGCCGTCCTGGCCGACCTCGGCGCGACCGGAAAACTCACCCGCCCCTACCGACCTCAGACCAACGGCAAAGTCGAGCGCTTCAACCGCACCCTCGCCGACGAATGGGCCTACCTACGGCCCTACACCAGCAACGACGAGCGAACAGCCGCTCTGCCAGACTTCCTCCACACCTACAACCACCACCGCGGCCACACCGCACTCGGCGGAAACCCACCCATCACCCGCGCAAACAACCCTGCGGGTCAATACACCTAGCC
>NZ_JAAIKO010000136.1 GCF_016107395.1 Streptomyces fildesensis | reverse complement strand
GCATCGGACTGCCCGGGAGGTCACGTTATCGGCTGCCTCTGGCACCGATCCTGCACACATGCGTCTTGATGAAGGGGCCGGCGGCCTACGGTCGGCAAGGATCCGCAGGTGCGCGGGGCCCTGCACTGTGCCCGGGCCGGGCACAGTGCAGGGCGTGTGGCACAGCTCGCTATGGGTTCCTCAGAGTTCGCTCCTCGGTCGGAAGGAGGCGCGGCTCAGCAGGTGCAGATGCGGATGTTGTGGGAGCCGGCGACGCCGTCGGCACCTGTGCGTGACGTCCGCGACGCCTGGTGTGCTGTTAGCAGGGCAGGGTGGTGTGTCCGGCGGCGCCGGTGGCGCCCGTGATGCCGTCCGCGGTCAACGTGGCAGCGGTGCCGTTGCCACCGTCGTTGCCGGGACACACCGGGCTTGCGGCGCCGCCGGCGCCACCGGTCCCGCCCTTGTGGATACCGCCGGCCGTGGACGCGCCGCCCTTGCCGCCCTTGCCGCCTCCGATGCCGGTGCCGGCGTCGCCTACACCGCCCACACCGCCTTTGCCACCGGTGCCGCCCTGGTTGGCAGCGCCCCCCGCGCCACCTGTGCCGCCGTTCCCGTTGGCACCGCCGGCTCCGCCCGCTCCACCGGCGCCACCGGTGCTTCCGAGGCCGTCGCCGTTTCCGCCGCCGCCGCCGTTACCGCCGTTGCCGTTCGCACCGGCCGCTCCACCAGTGCCACCCAGACCGCCGAGACCACCGTTGCTCCCCACCCCGTTGGCGCCGTTAGCACCGGGGACGCCCTGGGCGCCCAGGCTGCTGTGGATCCGGGAACCGTTCGCGTCGGAGTGGGCCGACGCGGACGCCAGGGTGGGCGTGGCGAGGCCGGCCACGGCGATCGCACTGATCAGGACGGTCCGGGCAAGAGCGTTGGTGCGCAAGATGCGCATGAGGTACGCCTTTCGGTTTGTGCGCTCGGAGATACTCCCCGACCGGCACACCCACAACGTAGGCGGCAATGGCCCCACCTGCGCAGCACTAGATGATCAAATGTCTTGAAATAGAGAGATTCAGTGATGTCTGG
>NZ_JAAIKO010000135.1 GCF_016107395.1 Streptomyces fildesensis | reverse complement strand
CTAGGGCGTGTGTGGGGTTGTGATCTCGTGGGTCCCCGGGCGGTAGGGGCGGGGGCTTTGGGGTAGAACGGTGGGGTGTCTCGACCTCAACTTTCGGATGCTGAGTGGGAGTTCGTCTCTCCGTTCCTGCCGGTCGGTGAGTACGGGCCGTACCCGGAGAACCTGCGGGCGCACTTCGAGGGCGTCGTGTGGCGGTTCAGGAACGGGGCGAAATGGCGGGAGTTGCCCGAACGGTTCGGGCACTGGTCGACCGTTTACGGCCGGTTTCGACAGTGGCGGGATGCCGGGGTGTTCACCGCGGTGTTCCAGGGTGCGATCGCCGAGGCGGCGAAGCGGGGCTTGGTGGACTTGTCGCTGGTCAGCGTGGACTCGACTACGGTCCGGGCCCATCACGATGCTGCCGGGATGATCGTGGAGCCCGAGATCCTGGACGCGTTGGAGAAGGCCGCCGCAGAAAAAGGGGCACCAGCCAGGAACAAGACGGACAACCGGACCCGGAGCGGGAGGAACGACGACGGGTGAGGCGTCGCCGCAAGGCCCGGCTCGCCGCCGCTGACCTGGGGCGTTCCCGCGGCGGACTGACCACCAAGACGCACCTGTCCTGCGTGCCGCAGTGCCTGCCCCTCTCCCTCAAGATCACCGCGGGGCAAGCCGGGGACAGTCCGCAGTTCATCCCCGTCCTGAACAAGATCCGCGTCCCCGGCCCAGTCGGTCGACCCCGCACCCGGCCCGACGCAGTCGCGGGCGACAAGGCGTACTCGTCCCGCAAGAACCGTTCCCACCTGCGTAAACGTCGGATCAAAGCGGTCATCCCCGAGAAGAAGGATCAGGCCGCCCACCGCAAGAACCGCGGCTCACGCGGCGGGCGGCCCGTCACCTGGGACAAGCAGCTGTACAAGCTCCGCAACAGCGTCGAACGCACCATCAACAAGATCAAGGACTGGCGCGGCCTCGCCGTCCGCTACGACAAAAAACCCGAAAGCTACCAGGCCGGACTCGAATTATGTGCCGGCCTCCTCTGGATCCGACACCTCGAATCACAGCCTTGATCACAACCCC
>NZ_JAAIKO010000134.1 GCF_016107395.1 Streptomyces fildesensis | reverse complement strand
GTTCTCGGCGTTGGGCGGCCAGGACGTCGGGATGGCGGGCGTTGAGGTTGCGCCACCGCAGGTAGCTCTGGAGTCTTTGGGCGAGCACGGTGTGGTTGGGGTGGTTGGAGCCGGCCATGACGAAGTTGCGTAAGGGGCCGAATTGGGCCTCGATCGGGTTGGCCCACGACGCGCTGGTCGGTGTCAGGCACAGCTCGACGTTGTTCCTTTGCGCCCAGGTGCGGATGGTCGGGGTCTTGTTCGCGGACAGGTTGTCCATGATCACGTATATGGGGGCGCTGTCGGGTCGGGCGGCGCGGATCGACTTCAGTGCGGACAGGCTGTGGTCACCGCCTTTGCGGCGTCGGGTGACGCCCCACAGTTGGTCGTCGCCGAGGGAGTAACAGCCGTGGAAGTACCGGATGCCGTGGGTTCGGTGGTAGGTGGCCGGCAGCCGGTCCGGTTTCTTCTCCCCGGCCCAGCTGGAGCCGTGGCAGGGACGGATCGACAACGGGCCGAACTGGTCGAAGGCGAAGCAGCGGTGCGGGAAGTGGCTGGTCACGTGCTCGATACGGTCGAGTTTGGATTCTTTGTCGGGGTCCGTGGACTCTTTCCAGGTGCGGGTGCGCTGGAAGGAGATGTGGTGCTCGTGCAGGATCTGCCGGAGTCGTTCCCGGCCGACCTTCACCGTCTTGATTCGGTTGCGGGCTAGGTAGTCGGTGAGCTTGCGCAGACTCCAGTGTGTGAAGGGACAGCCCAGGGTGAGTGGGCGGGTTGTGGCCGTCGCGATGATGAAGGTGCGTTGGTCATCGCTGATCAGGCGGGGACGGCCTCCCGCCCACTGAGGGTCCAGGGCGGCCAAGCCCTTGTCATTGAAGGCGTGGATCACATCCCGCACGGTGTCTTCGTGCGCGGCGACCAAGTGTGCGATCGCCGGCACGGTGGTGCCCGACGCCGACGCCATGATGATCAGTGCCCGACGGACCCGCACCGACTCGTGGCGGCCCCGTCGGACCAACTGCTGCAGTTTCTGACCCTCTTGATCAGTTAACCGTCGTGCTCGAACCCGCTCAGCCATGA
>NZ_JAAIKO010000133.1 GCF_016107395.1 Streptomyces fildesensis | reverse complement strand
TGGAGTCGTAAAGATTCAACGTGGCGATATCGGTGCGTCCCGGTTGCCTTCGTGTTCTGCGATGGCGCTGAGGAGGTCAGCGGCGGTGGAGTAGCTTCCCTTGGAACGTGTTGCGGTGTATCCGTCCTGGTCCAGCAGGGGGCGGACCCACAGGACTGCGTTGCCGATGGTGCGTCGGCTCACTTGGAACAGGTCGGCTACCACGTCGCGGCTGCAGACCTTGCGCAGGCTGAGGATGGTGGCAAGGACGCGTTCGGCGTCGGTGATTTTCTCGGAGAAGATCCCTCCGCGGGCTCCGAACTGCCTGTCGGCTCCGCGCTGCCGATGCTTGCGCCGTTCAGCTTCGGCGGCCTGGTGCAAGGACAGCCGCCCGATCAGCTTCGCCAGCTCTTGCCGACTCATCCCGGTCAGCGCCGGATCGCCGAGGGTCGCCAGGCGGTTCGGCCGCGTCGGCACGATGTCGGTGGCCAGGAAGCCCCGCAGCGCAGTCGCGCTGGTGAAGCGCAGAACGGTGGGCTCGATGCCGTGTTTGCGTTTGGCCAGCAACTTGCCGGTCTCGACGACCGCGGCCGCAATCGGGCCCGTGCTGACTTCCAGCAACTCGGACAAGACAACCTGGGAGCAGACCTGCCGCAGGTAGACAACTGCGATCAGGACCCTGTCGGCGTCGGTGAGCAAAGGTCGGCCGTGACTTCCCTTGACTTGGCGACGTCTGCCGCCACGCTGTTCGAAGTAGCGCTGTTCGGCCCGCGCTGCTTGTGCGGGAGCGAGGCTGGCGGCCAACTCCTTCAGATTGCCTCGGCTCATGCCGGTCAGCCGCGGGTCGGCCAGGGTATGCAGGGCCGCCGACCGGTTGCGGTCCCGCTCGCCGATGCCGACGGCGGCCTTCGTGCCGGTCGCGGCGGGCCCGATGGTGTAGTTCCACTTCCCGCGCTCGGCATGGGGTGTGATCGGGAGAGCACTCATTCGCTCCCTGCTCACCGACACGCCTACGGGGTAGTCGCCGGTGTCAAGCACGGCGTCCACCCGCAGCCCGGTGCGGGTGCGAGTGGCGGCGATCGTGTTGACGACGACCTCGTGGCTGGTCAACGGTCTGCCACGCCAGTTCAT
>NZ_JAAIKO010000132.1 GCF_016107395.1 Streptomyces fildesensis | reverse complement strand
TTGGTGATGGCGGGCTTGCCGGCGCCGGTCAGGACCGCGTTCCAGGCTTTGGCGTGGTCGGCGTGCTGGGCCATCGCGGTGGTGACGAACGTGGCCACCGCGGGGGGCACGGTGCCGAGCTTGCCCGCCTTGGCTGCGGCCAGGGTCGCTTGGTAGGCGCCCACGGCCTGGTTCTCCAGCGCGGTGGCCAGCGCGACGACCTTCAGGTCCCCGGTGTACTGGCCGCTGCCGGATGCCGCTCCGGAGGACGACGGCGACGCCGACGAGCCAGACTTCTTGTCGCTGCTGGAGCAGGCCGCCAGGGCCATGGCGGCCGCGACACCTCCGGCGCCGAGCAGGAAGCGGCGGCGCCCCAGGTTCGTTCGCTCCGCTGTGCGGATCTCCTCGGCCAGGTCGACGGCGCCGGCCCGCATGGCGGGCAGCGTCTCGCGGTGGGCTTCGTCCATGTCGCGGGTCAGTCGGGTGAGTTGCTGCTCGCTGATCTGCAGTTCCCAGCCGTCGTGTGCAGTGCTCACTTCACGGCTCCTTCGGAGATCGGCGAGGCGTTCTTGGTCGGGTAGAAGGCGTCGGGGAACCCGACGCTGCCGGCGGCGGCGGGCAGTTTGGCCGCGTCCGTGGGGATGGCGATGAGGTCGGGGAGGTTTCCGGCCAGCAGCGCCTGGACGGCCAGCAGTGTCGCACGGTGCTGAGCCTCGACCGGGGCGACCGAGGCGAAGAGCTTGCGCAGTTGTGCGTCGCTGACCTGGCCGACGTTCTTGGTGTAGGTCTGGGCGGCGACGTCCTCCAGCGTGATCGCCAGCGCGACCACGTCGGCCGGAGTTTTGATGGTGGGCAGGGCTTCCTTGACCACGGCCGCGTACTTGGGGTCCGGGCCGGTCTGGGCCTTGCCGCCCGCCTGGGTGGCGGCGGCGTTGAACGCCTTGGCGTGGGCCTGGTGCTGGGTGGTGGTCTTGGCGATGAACGCCGCGACCGTCTTGTTGCCGTCCTTGATGAACGGCAGCCCCGCAGCGGTCTGGTAGACGCTGATGGCCAGATTCTCCAGAGACGCCGCGGTCTGCAGCGCCATGATGTCGTCCGCGGTGGTGGCCGAGGCCCGCACGGAGGACAGCACTGCCGCTGCCCCCGCCACACCGGC
>NZ_JAAIKO010000131.1 GCF_016107395.1 Streptomyces fildesensis | reverse complement strand
GGTGCTGGACGGCGCGCCCGGCCCGTGGCTGCCGCCGGGCTTCGACGTTGTTCCGCAGGTGTCCGGCGGCCTGGACGAACGGCTGGCGGCGGCGTTCGCCGGCTGTACCGGGCCCACGCTGCTGGTCGGCATGGACACCCCGCAGCTCACCCCGGCCCTGCTGGAGCCGGCGCTGCGGCCCGACGCCTGGCTCGGCTGCGACGCGTGGTTCGGCCCGGCGCAGGACGGCGGCTTCTGGGCGGTCGGTCTCGCCGAGCCGGACCCTTCGCTGTTCCCCGGGGTGCCGATGTCGACGGACCGGACGGGCGAGATCCAGCGCGCCCGTCTCACCGACGCCGGGCTGCGCGTCAGGGACCTGCCGGTGCTGCGTGACGTGGACACCGCCGCCGACGCCGCCGAGGTCGCCGCCCGCGCACCCGGCTCACGTTTCGCCGCCGCGCTGCGCGCGGCCGACCTTCCGCCAGGGCCGCTGCGGATCCTGCCGATGCCGGCGGGACACGCCGATGCCGGCCGGACGGAGGCCCTGTGACGCCGGTGGACGGCGCGACCGCGACGATCACGCAGCGAACCGGTGCCCCCGTCCCGGCCCCAGCCCCCTGGATCGACGACCCGTACGCGCACGCGATCCGCTCCGGCCGGGGCCCGCTGTTCCTGCGCAGGGCGGACGGCTGGCTGCTGCCCCTGGACGTGGAGCGGTGGTGCGCGGCGCCGGACGCCGCCGACACCGCGCTGCTGTTCCGGTGCCGGCGCGGCCCGGTGCTCGACATCGGCTGCGGTCCCGGCCGGCTGGTGGCGGCGATCGCGGCCACCGGAGTACCGGCCCTCGGCGTGGACGTCAGCCCGGCGGCCGTGGCCCGCACCCGGGACATCGGGGGAGCGGTGCTGTGCCGGTCGGTCTTCGACCGGCTGCCCGCCGAAGGCCGCTGGGGTACCGCCCTGCTGATCGACGGCAATGTCGGCATCGGTGGCGACGCGCGGGCGCTACTCGCACGGGTGGGCGAACTGGTCGCCCCCGGTGGCCGGTTGCTCGTCGAGGCCGCGGCCTACGATGTCGACGAGCGGTTCACCGTACGGGTGGAGGACGGCCGGGGCCGGTACGGCCGGGACTTCCCCTGGGCCCGGCTGGGCGCGGCCGCGCTGCG
>NZ_JAAIKO010000130.1 GCF_016107395.1 Streptomyces fildesensis | reverse complement strand
CTAGTGTCCTGCGCCAGTAGTTGATCGTTAGATGCTGTGTGACTTCTACTGCTGGTGCATCGGTGCCTCGTCGGGGCCCGAAACTGGAGCCGTTACTGCTGTGTGCGGATGAGCGGGCGGTGTTGGAGAGGTGGACGCGTCGGGCGACATCGGCCCAGGCCCTGGCCTTGCGCGCGCGGATCGTGTTGGCGTGCGCAGGGCCGGAGGTACCGCCGATCGTTACGGTCGCCAGGGATCTGCGGGTGAGCGCGGACACGGTTCGCAAGTGGCGGCGGCGGTTTCTCGTCGACCGGCTGGATGGTCTGGTCGACGAGCCCCGGCCGGGCCGGCCACCCACGATCGATGTCGGTCAGGTGGAGGCGGTCGTGGTCGCGACGCTGGAGGAGATCCCGAAGAACGCCACTCACTGGTCGCGGAAGTCGATGGCGGACCACAGTGGTCTGTCGAAGTCCACGGTCGGCAGGATCTGGCGGAGGTTCCAACTCAAGCCGCACCTGACGGACACGTTCAAGTTGTCGACCGACCCGTTGTTCGTGGAGAAGGTCTACGACGTCGTCGGGCTGTACTTCAACCCGCCCGAGGGCGCCGTGGTTCTCTCGGTGGACGAGAAGTCCCAGATTCAGGCACTGGACCGCTCTCAGCCGGTGTTGCCGATGATGCCGGGCATGCCGGAGCGCCGTACTCACGACTACGTCCGCAACGGCTTGACCACCCTGTTTGCCGCGTTTGATGTCACTACCGGGCAGGTCATCAGTGCCCTGCACCGCAGGCACCGGGCGGCGGAGTTCAAGAAGTTCTTGATCCGCATCGACAAGGAGGTGCCCGCGCACCTGCAGGTGCACCTGATCGTGGACAACTACGGCACGCACAAGACTCCCGCGATCAGGGCCTGGCTGAGCAAACACCCGCGGTTCCAGATGCACTTCACGCCGACCGGCTCGTCGTGGATCAATCAGGTCGAGCGATGGTTCGGCTTCCTGGCCGACCAGATGATCCGTCGGGGTGCCCACAAGAACGTCCAAAACCTCGAAGCCGACATCCGCGCCTGGGTGAAGAACTGGAACGAGGATCCCAAGCCATTCATCTGGACCAAGACGGCGGAAGAGATCCTCGACTCCCTCGCACGCTTCTGCCGACGGATCTCCGGCGCAGGACACTAG
>NZ_JAAIKO010000129.1 GCF_016107395.1 Streptomyces fildesensis | reverse complement strand
TAGTGCTGAATTCCTCAACTTATGGGTATACACGGTGTGTTGAGGAGTGCGCTGGGGGTGGATGGTGCCGACATTGCTGCGGGCTCGGCCTGCTTCGGGTCCGGATGAGGCGTTGATGATCGACCGGCTGACGAGGGCTCGGAAGGCACCGGCTGACCTGGTGCTCAGAGCACAGATCATTGTTCTGAGCTGGGACGGTCTGCGGGTGGCGGCGATCGCCGTGGAGCTGGGGTGTCATGCGAAGACGGTGCGGTGGTGGCTGCACCGTTTCAATGAGCTGGGGGTGGAAGGGCTGGAGGACCGGCCGGTCGCGGGCCGGCCGCGCCGGATCACCGAGGCCGAGAGGTCCCGGATCATCGCGCTGGTCAGACAGGAGCCACCGGGACGTCTGACCAGGCACGAGGACGGCGAACTGGCGGCGCAGGACGAGTCAGGGGCACCGCAGTGGACACTCGACGCCCTGGCTGAGGCTGCCCGCCGCGGCGGCATCGAAGTGGGCCGGTCCCAAGTCCGCAGAATCCTGGTGGCCGAAGGCGTCCGATGGCGCCGCACCCGTTCCTGGATCCGCTCAAAGGACCGGGATTTCGAGGGAAAAGGACGCGGGTCGTCGGCCTCTACACCTGCCCGCCCGAAGACGCGACGGTCATCTGCGTCGACGAGCTCGGACCGGTAATCCCGCGCACCTTCCCGCCGGCGCCGGGCTGGTCGCCGGATGGACATCGCATCAAAGCAGAACTCGACTACGGCCGCGGCCCGGAGAAAACCTGGGTCTACGGCGGCCTCCGCATCCGCGACGGACAGCAGGTCACCATGACCGCTCCGTCTCGCAATAGTGCCTTCTACCAGCAGTTCCTCCAACGCATCGAGGAAGCCAACCCTGCAGGCGACATCTATGTGGTGACCGACAACCTGTCCTCGCACAACAGCCTCTCGACCCGAACCTGGCTCGAGGACCACCCCCGCATTCACCACGTCTTCATACCCGTCAGCGCTTGCTGGCTCAACCTCCAAGAAGGCTGGTGGCGCATCTTCCGCAAAGTCGCACTCGCCGGCCACAGCTTCGCCGGACCCGACGAAATCACCCACGCCACCGAACTCGCGACAACCCAACTCAACGCCCGCGCCAAACCCTGGATCTGGGGCAGACCCGCCCCACCCACCCGACACCTACGCCGAC
>NZ_JAAIKO010000012.1 GCF_016107395.1 Streptomyces fildesensis | reverse complement strand
AGGTCTTCGCCATGTTCAAGACCCACCACTGTCAACAACGCTCGTGATCAATACAGCTAGGTCCTGTCCGGCCTTGGTGCTGCACCGTAGGCCGGAGGGTTGGGGCGCGCCTACGGAGTGGCTGAGTATTCGGACCGATGTCCGATTTCCGTCCGTGTTCCTCTCCCACGTGCCCTGACCGGGTGTTCCTCCGCAGACGGCCCACGGACTCAACCCGCGTGCACCCGTTCCGCGGACAGTCCCGAACGCGCCGTGCATCGGCGAACCATGCCCCGGCGATGCTCACCGACCCGGTGGCCCGCGCCGCGTCCACCACCGCGACCGCCGCTGCCGTCACCGCCTGCGCCGCCGCCTGACCCTCCGCCGCATCAGGTGGTCGAACCGTGTCGGTCGCCGTCGCCAACGCGCGGCTGCGACCGACACGGCACCATTTCAGGCGGTCACGCCGGAAGCGCGTGCACGCCGGAACGGGCGACGCGGAACCCCACGTCGTCGACCTGGAAGGTCGGGTGGCTGCGGCGGCGCGCGGAGGCGCGGCAGCTCCAGTGCTCGTCGAACCAGCCACCGCCGCGAAGCACGCGGTACGTGCCGTAGACCTCGGGGTCGTAGACGTCCCAGCACCAGTCCCAGACATTGCCGAGCATGTCGTGGAGTCCCCACGGGTTGGGCTGTTTACCGCCCACGTCATGGACCCGCTCGTCCGAGTTGCCGCGGTACCAGGCGATCTCGTCGAACGGACCGTAACGGGGTCCTTCCGTACCCGCGCGGCAGGCGTGTTCCCACTCGGCCTCGGTCGGCAGCCGGTAACCGTCGGCGGATGCGTCCCATTCGATGCCCTCGCCGTCGGCGTGGAGGTGGTAGGCGGGGGTGAAACCGTCGCGCTGGGACAGGGCGTTGCAGAACCGGACCGCGTCCCACCAGGAGACGCTCTCGACGGGCAGCCGGTCACCCTGGGCGGCGCTCGGACGCCGGTCGGTGATCTCTGCGTACAGCGCCTGGGTGACGGGGAACGCCGCCAGCTCGTACGGCGCGACCTCCACCGACCAACTGCGCTGTGTCCGCCGGTCCGACAGCGTCACCCGTCCCGGCGGGATGGCGACCAACTCGGTTCCTGCACTCGGGTCCATGGTCAGGTGATCTTACGGGACGCCGTCCTCGCCGATCGGACGGCACCGGCTCCGGGCCGACCTGATCACCTCCCGCTGTTCAGGTCGAAGAGCGGGACGCCGCCGCACGCCGTCTGGCGCACAGCCCCATGGGCGCGCTTATGGTGAGCCGTCATATGCGTACGACCGGAGGGGAACTGATGGTGCGTAGGACCCGAGTCATCCGAAACGCCGCCGCGTCCGTGGCAGCGCTGCTGCTCTGCGGCGGGCTGGCCCCGTCGGCGTCCGCCACGGGCGGCCCGGCACGGCCGAACCCGGCCGCCGTCCAGCTCGACGCGTACTGGAGCCCGGCCCGGATGGCGGACGCGCTGCGCGGCGAACCGGGCAACGGTCCCGGGACCGGCTCGTCGACCCATAGCGTCTCCCCCACCGTGGACGGGCCCCGGCCGGGTGAGTACATTCCGCCCAGCCGGAGCTTCGACGGCATTCCCCAGGCGGGCACCTTCTTCTGGACCGACGCCACCGGTACCGGACGTACCTGCAGCGGATCCGTGGTGCGCAGTCCCGGGCGTGACCTGGTACTCAGTGCCGGACACTGTCTGAAGGGCTACTCCGGCACCTCCCCCCGGCGCAACCTGGCCTTCGTGCCGCAGTACCACGACGGGCTCAAGCCGTTCGGTGTCTTCCCCGTCGCGAGCAACGGCGTCTACGTCGCGCAGCAGTACTACGACCTGGGCGAGCACGCGGGAGCCGCGTACGACTTCGGCTTCGCGGTCACCGAGCCCAACCAGGACGGGACGCGACTGCAGGACGCGGTGGGCGGGGTGCGGCTGCTCACCGGGACCGGGTACTACCACGCCCCGGTACGGATGATCGGGTATCCGGCGGGTGCGACCAAGCCGCTGCAGTGCTGGAGCTGGACCACCAAGTGGGTCAGCGATGATCCGGCCGACCCCGGTACCTTCCCGCGCATCGCGTGCGACGCGTTCGTGGGCGGAACCAGCGGCGGGCCGATGCTGGTGCCGTGGCCGGGCGGCTGGGCGGTGATCGGGGTCATCGGCGGTTACCACACCGGCGGCAACACCCCCAAGGTCTCCTACAGCGCCTACTTCGGCGCCGCGACCCAGGACCTCTACCGCGCGGCGATCACCGGCACCCCGCCCGCCGGCCCGGCCTCCTGAGGACTCAGCGCTTCAGCGCCGGGAGATGACGGCACAGGGCCTCGGGAAAGGCCGGGCTCATCCGCAGAACGCCCGCGCATCCGGCTGCATCGGAAGTGCCCAGGGCGTGCCATCCGTCGGGCGCGGCCCGGAAGGACCACCGGGTGGTCAGCGCACTCTCGGTGCAGCCCGAGGACACGTCACCGCAGGCGGGTCCCATACGGGTGGAGAGTTCGAGGACGAGCCAGTGGCCGTCGCAGCCGAGGTCGTCCCAGTAGGTGTGCTGCGGGGTGTCGGCGGTGAGCATCGCCTGCTGGTACGAGGCGCTCGTGCAGCCGGTGGGTGCCGGATCGCAGCCGAGCTTGCCGCACTTGCGCAGGGCCGGGCGGGTGGCGCCGGACAGGGTGAAGACGTCGGAGCTGTTGACCATGACCCGGTGCCCGACGACGGACACCGGCAGCCGAACGGACGTCAGCGCCCGCTCGTCGTGCGTACATCCCGAGCGACGGTCCATGCTGCTGGACTCGAAGATCACCTTCACATAGATGACGCCGTTCTCCACGGTGTCGACGGCGGCCTTGAGCCCGCGGGTGCAGTTCGTCCCGGCCGGCACCTGGACATCCAGCTGGAGGGTACGGTCGTCGGCGGCGACGCTCACCCCGTTCACGGCCATCGGGGCCGCCAGCGTCCAGGAAATGGGGGATTCCGCGGTGGAAGGTTCTCGTGTGCTGGTCGCGCCGCCGTCGGCGCGCATCGTGCCGCAGCCACTCAGCAACCAGCACATTACTATGAGGACCCCTGCGAGAGCGATGCTCGAGGGCCCTGTCGACGACCAACTCGACGGCCTGCCGCGCGACACTCGTCCTCATCCGCTGATCGTTCCGATGGTCAGTGCGGCCGCTGCTCTGTCGAGCGTCTGCGGATGGCCGTAGAGGCCCGGCAGGCCGCCCGAGTGCAGGAAGACCGTGCGGTGTCCGGGGACGATGTCGCCGTCCCGGACCGCCGCGATCAGGCCGGCCATCGCCCGTCCCGTGTAGATGGGATCGAGCACCATGCCTTCGGTCCTGGCGGCCAGCAGCAGGGCTTCCATGACCTCATCGGTCAGTGTGCCGTAGCCGTCGCCGACCTGGTCGAGCCGTACCCGCAGGGTCCCCGGCGCACAGCGTTCCCCGCTCAGTCCTGAGACGAGCTCGGCCACGGTGCCGGACGGATCCGCGACGGCGCCGCAGTGGACGCCCAGCACTCGCGCGGAGCCCAGGGAATCGACGAGGCCGGCCATCGTGCCGCCGGAGCCGAGTGCGGTGACGACGGTCGACAGGTCGGGGGCCTGTGCGAGGAGTTCGCGCCCGCATTCGACGTAGCCGCGCGCACCCACCACGCTGGAACCCCCGAAGGGGATGAGTGCCGGAACGGCGCCCCTCCCCCGCAATTTCTCGGCCACCTGCTCGGCCGCGGCCTTGAGCGCCTCGGCGCCGACATCACCGGCCCATACGACGGTCGCGCCGAACAGGGCGTCGAGTACGAGGTTGCCGGACCCCGGCGATCGGGGTGTGCCGACGAGGACGAGGACGGCGTCGAGCCCCAGCCTGGCGGCGGCAGCCGCGGTCAGCCGCGCGTGGTTGCTCTGCGGAGCGCCCGTGGTCACCAGCACCGTCGCCCCGGCGTCGTGTGCCGCGCCGCAGAGCCACTCCAGCTTGCGCACCTTGTTCCCGCCGCCGCCCAGGCCGATGAGATCGTCCCGTTTGACCCACAGGTCGTCCGGGCCGAGGCCCAGTGCGGCGGCCAGCCGCGGCATGGGTTCGAGCGGGGTGGGCCACGTAGCCAGCACGGCCCGCGAGGCGTTACCGCTGCCCGATGTCATCATGCTGTCCTTCGTTCGCGGTGCCGTCCTGCGCTCGTGCCGGACATCCTGCCACGGCGACGATCACCCCGTCCGAACGGCGGTAGCCGGGCCGCCGGCGGAGCACCCCGAGCTGCCGGCCCGCCTCACGAACTGAGCGCTCCACCGACGAACGGTGGCGCGCCGGAACGTGGTTCGGTGCTGCCACATGTGGAAGGTCGGTGCCGCGTTCTCGTCCTGGGCGGGGACGCCCCGGCGGTAGAGGAGCACGCTGATGAGCAGCCCGGCGGCGAAGAAGCCCGCCGACCACCAGTAGGCGGTGGAGTAGCTCTCCAGCAAGGCCTGTCCGCGCACTGCCGGGTCGGCGGGGTTCCTGCCGGCGAGGTAGCCGGTGGCGGCGCTGGCGGCGAGGGTGTTGAGCAATGCGGTACCGATAGAGCCGCCGATCTGCTGCATGGCGTTGACGGCGGCGGAGGCGACTCCGGCATCGTGTGCGGCGACACCCGAGGTGGCAAGACTCATCGCCGGTGCCATCACCAGACCGATGCCGAGCCCGAGGACGACGAGCGGGGGCAGGATGTGGGCGGCGTAGGTGCTGTCCATGCTCAGAGGGCCCGGTGGCTGGCTAGGCTGCCTGCTATGAATACGGCCATGACCGACGACGGGGCCGCCGAGCCCGTCGTCCTCGACGTGACGGAACTGGCGTCCGATCCGGAGCGGGACGCCCGGTTCGCCGAGTCGGCCCATCGGATTCTGGCCGATCTCGTCCGTGGAGGTGCCGCACTCGGCTGGGTCGAACCTCCGTCGCGCGACGAAGTGGCCGAACTCCTCCATCACGTGGTCGCCGCGGTGCACGCCGGTGACGGGGCACTGCGTGCGGCCTATCTCGGCCATCGGCTCGTCGGGTTGGGGTACTGGCTGCGCTACGCGCGACCGACCCACCGGCCGCACGCCGACCTGGAGAAGCTCGCGGTGGATGCAGCCGCCCACGGCCGTGGCGTCGGCCGGACGCTGACCGCCGCCCTGATCTCCGACGCCCGGCGGGCGGGAATCGAGGTCCTCACCCTGGACGCCCGCGGCGACAACAGCGGTGCCCTGCACCTCTACCGGTCGCTGGGCTTCACGGAGTACGGCCGCCTCCCTGGCTTCGTCGCCGTCGGTGAACGCCGCTACGACAAGGTCTTCTACATGCTGGACCTCCGCCACCGCAGCTGAGGCTCCTGCCCGCTCGACCTGTCATGCGCCGGGGTGGCGCCGCCTGTGTCGCTCGCGGCTACCGGCTATTTCTTCGGCGACGGAGCCTGTTGCGGGCCGGCCAGTTGCTGGCTGAGCCAGCCGATCGCTGCCGGGTACTCGCTGATCCAGGTGCCGTAGTTGTGACCACCGGTCGCGAGCAGCATGGTCTTCACCCGCACCTTGCTGCCCTGAGCCGCACGGACGAACTGCTCGATGGAGGCCGGCGGGCTGTCGCGGTCCTGCGCCGAGGTCGCGAGGAAGATCCCCACGTCCGCTCCGGAGCCCGCGACCAGGTGGGTCGGGCTGTTGCGCTCCCGCAGGGCCGGGTCGGGCAGGACGGACGGGTCGCCGGTCAGCGGGTCGGGATCGAGCGCGGCGCCGGCGCCGAACACCCGTGGGTACTGCAGCGGGAGCTTCGCGGCGCAGTAACCGCCGGTGGAGAACCCCATCACCCCCCAGCCGTGGGGACCGGGCACCGTACGGAACTTCTCCCGCAGCAACTCAGGAACGTCCGCCGCGAGCCAGGTGGCGACCTTGCGGTCCGGCGCATCGCTGCAGTCCGTATCGACGCTGCCCGGGTTGATCACCGGCATGGCCAGGATGAACGGATGTGACTGGTGGGCGTCCACCATCTTCTGGAAGGCGTCGGGCATACCGCCGTGCTCCAGCCACGACTGAGGTGATCCCGGCACTCCGTGCAGCAGCATCAGGACGGGGAAGCGGGTGGAGCGGAACGTGGGATCGTCGTACTGCGGAGGGGTCCAGACGATGACCTGCCCGGAGAGTTTGGAGTGCGTTCCATGGAAGTAGGTGTCCAGAATCCCGTTGTCGCTGCGGTTGAACTGGGCGCGGGTCACGGGCGGGCCGGGCATCGCGATGGTGTTGCTGTTGTCGGGGGTGCCGAGCAGGTCGTCCCAGGAGGAGTAGAGGCCGTAGCTGTTGTTCATCCATACGGCCACCACCGAGATCGCGGTGAGCTGGCACAGCAGGATCATGACCAGCCGGGTGAGTGCCCGCACCAGGCGCGGTCCGGGAATCCTCGCCCACAGGAGCATCGTGCCGATGACCATCAGCAGCGTCACGATGATGAGCACGACCCAGAACGATGTCCCCGTCAGACTCACGTCAAGCCCTCCTGCCCTGGTGCGTCGGCGCGATGCTGCAACCGCCGGTCCGGTCCCCCTGATCCGGGTTCCGGTGCTCGTTGTCAACGTCTCACACGCATCCGGCAGACGGCTGTGCGGCATGCCCGAACCTGGCCGGGCATACCGCACTTGGGGGCGCGCTCGCGCCCTCGCTCGCCTGTCCGACCAGATCCGACCCGGGCCGATCCCAGCCGACCTTCCGCTACCGCCCGGCAACCGGCCGGTAGGTGCACACGTGCACGCCCGCGTCACTGATGGCGGTGGACACCAACTCGAGCGTGCGCAGTACACCGTCGTCAAGGAAGATCTTCTTACCTCCGCCGAGAAGCACCGGCATGATCATGAGGCGGAGTTCGTCGATCAGGCCCTCACCCAGAAGGGTGCGCGCGAGCGTCGGGCTCCCCATGACCAGCAGGTTGCCACCCTCGGCGTCCCGCAGCTCCCGGATACGGGAGACCGCCTGATCGCCGGGGATGAGTGTGGTGTTGCTCCATGTCAGGTCGTCGTCCTTGAGCGTCCCGGACACGACGTGCTTCGGAATGGCATTCATCTGATCGGCGAACGGGTCGCCCGCCCGCTCGGGCCACGCCGCGGCCATGGTCTGCCACGTGCTGCGCCCGAACAGCAGCGCCTCAGCCTTGGTCAACGCGTCGGAGAAGGCACCCCCCACCACCTCCGGATCGAAGAACGGGTGCGACCAGCCGCCGTGCGCGAACCCGCCGTCGGTGTCCTCCTCGGGACCGCCGGGCGCCTGTACGACGCCGTCCAGGCTCATGAACTCACTGATGACGATGCGCATGGGACTCGCTCCTCTTCCTCGCTCCGGGTGTACGGCAATGAAGACTGCGGCGCCGCTCCGGAATCATCGCTCCCATCGGGACCATGTTGATCCCTCGCCACACGACAGAGTCAGGTCCCTTGCCATGAGAGAGTGGGCGTTTCGGATTTGCCGGGCATTCTCCCGCCAGCCCGGCACCAGAAGGGCGAACGGATGAGCGCGCGTTTCGAGGAGATCGACTGGCAGCCCACGCCGATGGGCGACATCAGTCTGCGGCGCCGACGTGACCCTGTGTCCGGCGAGGAGGTGTACGAGGTGAAGCTCGGCGACGAGTTCCTGATGTCCAGCCTCTTCACCGCGGGCGAGATCGCGCTCACCCGGCTCGGACTCGCACCCCTTCCGGACGACGCCCAACTGGATGTCGTCGTGGGCGGCCTCGGCCTCGGGTACACCGCTCGGGCGGCGCTGGACGACCCGCGGGTGCGTTCACTCATCGTCGTCGACACGCTCGGCGAGGTGATCGACTGGCACCGGCGCGGCTTGGTCCCGCTGGGTGCCGGGCTGGCATCCGACCCCCGCTGCCGTCTGGTCCAGGGCGACTTCTTCGCGATGGTCGGCGACTCCACCGGCCTGGACCCCCGCACACCGGACCGCCGCTTCCACGCCATCCTGCTGGACGTCGACCACTCACCGCGCCACGTCCTGCACCCGCGGCACGCGGCGCTCTACCGGCCTGCCGGACTGCGTTCCCTCGCCAATCGGCTCCACCCCGACGGTGTCTTCGCCCTCTGGTCGAACGACCCGCCGGACGAGGAGTTCAACTCCGTCCTCGCGGAGGTCTTCGCGGAACCGGAGGCCCACGTCGTCCACTTCGACAATCCGCTGCAGGAAGGAACGGCGACCAACACCATCTACGTGGCGAGGAAAGCGCAGCAGTAGACCGAAGGGGTCGAAGGTTCGCGTCGGTGGGACTGCCGGCAGTCCCGCGGGGCGGACCGAAGTGCGTGCCGCGCCGATATCGGCTGGCTGTCCGGACACCGGCCTGTCATCGTCCAGGGATGTCCGGTCAGCAGCATCACCAAGCCGTGGCGTCGGTTCCCTACGTCCGCGGCGCCCTGGAGACACACATCACGGTGGCATGCCCGGCTGCCGGGACCGGGATCGCCCGGCTGGCGGACTGGGCCGCGTACCGCGGATTGAGTTTCGCCCATATCGTGCTCGCCCGTGGCCGGACCCGCTCCCAGCCCATGCTGAACCTCCGGGGCGAGGGATCGGCCACGGAACACGTGGAGAACGCCACCGGCGTCGCGTCCGAACTGGCGGCGGACGGCTACCGGGCCGTCCGGATCAAGACGGAGGCCGTCCCCTGGGCCGCCGGGGTGCCGCAGGACGACGTCGCGGCCGCCGCTCTCGAACCCGACCTGTACTTCGAGCACCATGTGAAGTTGCTGCTTCCCACCCGGCACGACCGGCTGCTGCTGGAGCGGCTGGCCCGCCCCCACATCGCGCACGTCTCATGGAACGCCCGACGTGTTCGCGAGGACGGCCTGGAGGAGCGCTTCATCACTCAGCGGTGCCGGGGCGTCGGTCGAGGCACTGCCGAACGGCGGCTGACCGCGCTGCTCCACGATCTGAACGCAGCCGACTCCCATGTGCTCGAGGTGGAGCGGGAGTTCGTCCTGCACGACACCAACCTCTCTCTGGACGACGGTTGGATATCTCAGGAGGTCTCACGTTGATGTCACCGACGGACAGCGCCGACGACTGGGCACAGCTGCGGGGCAGCCCTGTCGATATTCCGCACTCCCCTCTCGACGAGGAGACCCGGCTCCGCGGGGACTTCCCCCGAACCTTGCTGGCGTCGCCCGACGGAATGAGCCAGTCGTTGGTCTTCGAGCCCGCTCTGAAGCAGTTCTCCAACGCGTACCGGGCGGGCGAGCCGCGGTTCGCGGACGAGGAGGCGGGGCGGATCTGGCATCAGGCGCGCAGGACCGTGCTCGATGTCGTGCTCGCCTCGATCGCGAACGGTCCCTGGACACAGCATCTGGTGCTGCGCGGCAGCGTGTTGATGGCCACGTGGTTCAAGGAAGCGGCCCGCGACCCGGGCGACCTGGACTTCGTCGTCGTCCCTCAGGACTGGCGGCTGGACGAACCGCGCACCACGGAACTGTTCTTCGGAATCGCGCGGGACGCGGCGGCCGCCGGCGCCGACAGCGCCGTCCGCATCCATGCGGACAGCATGATCACCGAGGAGATCTGGACCTACGACCGGGTGCCCGGTCGTCGCATGCTCCTGCCCTGGACGGCGCCCGGATGCGCCGGCGGGACCGTTCAGCTCGACCTGGTGTTCAACGAGACCCTGCCGGCCCCGGCGGAGCTCACCGAGCTCCTGCCGCTGGGAGACGGTCCCGGCTGCCGTCTCTGGGCCGCGTCGCCGGCTCTGTCACTTGCGTGGAAGCTCCTGTGGCTCATCACCGACCTCCACCCGCAGGGCAAGGACCTGTACGACGCCGTGTTGCTGGCCGAGAGCGCTCCTCCGCCGTACGAACTGGTTCGGAACACCTTCGTCCTGACCGGCGTCGAGGGATTGCGGCCTCCCAGCTCCTCGTGGACCGAGACACTGGCCGTCGAGCAGGGCTGGGAGCACTTCACGGCCGAGTATGCACAGGTGGCGGGAACCGCCGCGGAGTACCGGGACCGGCTCCTGCGGGCTCTGACGCCGTTGCTCACCGCCTCGGAACCACCCGGCGAGGACACGTACGACCGATGGGTCCGCTGGCTGGGACCACTGATCGAGTCGACCCGTGCGACCGCCGGCAACGACCCTGCGCCGGCCCTCGGGCACCTCGCGGGAGGCGGCTGGGACGGCCTGATGGCGGCTGTCGTGATCGTGCGGGAGGTCGCCGGGCGGCAGGCACTCGACCTTGAAGGGGCCCTGCATGCGGTCCTGGACAGTGGTGACAGCTGGCGGACCTGGCGGGAGAGGCCCGAATGGTGGCCCGACGTTCTCGACCGACTGAGCTGAGCGCGCCGGCCGCGGCGGGGTCGCCGAGCACCAGCGCCACGGGTTCGGCGCGGTCCGCCTGACCATGGAGGGTGACCGTTTCGCCCCCGCGCGGCGCCGGCGACGATAGGCGCCCAGGCCGGGCGAACCGTTCGCCAACCAGGCCGGACCTTGCGCGAGAACCAGCGTTCTCCTAAGCTGCGAAGTGAGGAGAACGCTGGTTCTCCCATGGGAAGGGATACATCATGTCCGAGCAGAGGCCGCCACTGCCGCCGTTCACCGCCGAGAGCGCCCAGCAGAAAGTAAGGGCCGCCGAGGACGCCTGGAACAGCCGTGATCCGGAGCGGGTCTCGCTCGGGTACACCGAGGATTCCGAGTGGCGCAATCGCGACGTGTTCATCACCGGCCGGGCCGAGATCGTGGAGTTCCTGCGCGCCAAGTGGGAGCGGGAGCTGGACTACCGGCTCCGCAAGGAACTCTGGGCCTACACCGACCACCGCATCGCGGTGCGCTTCGAGTACGAATGGCACACCGACCAGGGCCAGTGGTACCGCAGTTACGGCAATGAGAACTGGGACTTCGACGAGAACGGCCTGATGCGGCGCCGCTACGCGAGCATCAACGACCTCGCCATCACCGCCGACGAGCGCCGCATCTCTCTCTGACGCCGCCCGCCCGGACGGCCTTCACCGTCCGAGGAGGGCCCCGCCGAGCCCCGGCGGGGCCACTCGCCGTCGCCGGTCAGGCGGGGCGGGGGCCGCCGGTGGATTCGAGGATGATGCGCACCGCGTCCTTTGCCTGGCGGGCGGGCTGGGGAGAGCCGGAGATCGCGGCCGTGGTGATGGCGCCCTCGGCCAGCAGGGCGACGTGATCGGCGACCCAGGCCGGTTCGCCGGCGGCGGCCACGAGATCGGCGAGATACCGCCGGAAGGCGTCCTTGTGGGCGCGGGCGATGGCGGCCACTTCCGGCGAGGTCGCGCCGAGTTCACCGAACGAGTTGATGAAGGCGCAACCGCGGAAGTCCGGCTCGTCGAACCAGTCGTGGAGCCAGTCGAAGACCGCCAGCAGGCTCTCGCGCGGCGACGGCCGGGCATCGGCGTACTCGGCCAGCCGGCGCCGCCAGGCCTCGTCCCGCCGCCGCAGGTACGCCTCGACCAGGTCCCCCTTGGAGGGGTACAGCTGATACAGGCGCTTCAGGGAGACACCGGAGGTGGACCGGATCTCGTCCATCCCCACCAGCTGGATCCCGCGGTCGTAGAACAGCGCCTCGGCCGCGTCCAGGACACGCGCCTCGGCCAGCTCGGGACTCAGCACTTCCACCCATCTCCCCGCATATCGAGAACCATCGTTCTCCTATGGTAGCAACAACCCGGGAGACCTCCGGAAATACCGGCAGGCGGCGCAATCCGTTCCCGCCCCGCCCTCCCGTGGCCGGGAATCGACAGGGTCACGTCATTGAACGACCGCCATGGCCCGACCACCCCGGAGGTGACGCCCCATCAATCGGAGAATCCTCAGCAATTCACCGCCCCTCATGGTGTGTTGATACAAGGCGACGTCATGTCCCATTCATGTTCATCTCGCGAACCGGATCCCCCGTTGACACTCTCCGTGGCCGGGCACTAACTTCTCGCATTGTCGCCACACCAGGAGCACAAGGCTCCCCGGGACTAGCGACACCGAAGGACGCTCTCCAGTTGACGACAGCGACCGAAATCTTCGAGATTCAGTCCTGCACACCGGTTGCGACGGCGGCCGAAGTCTTCGAGGTGCAGCCCTACACCTCCCACTGCCAGGTGATCCGCGCCGAGGGCGACCATGCCGTTATCGGTGTGTCGCCGGGAAACAGTTACTTCTCGGCGCAGCGCATCACGGATCTCGCCCGATGGGGCATCGACAACTTCCGGCAGGTCGATTTCGTCTACACCGACCTCCATGTCGCCGAGATGTACGAGGCATCCGGCTATACGCCCGATGACGCCCGGCGCAAAGCCGTCAAGAATCTGCGCGGCGTGCGGGCCAAGGTGACCAATGCCGTGGAAGCCGCCTCCTACGGGGGGAGGCTCAGAGCCCACGCCATGTCGGATTTCCTGGACATCCCGGCCTACCGGAGAATCCACGACCGCCTCTGGGCTCTTCTGGACACCGATCCGGAGTTCCGCAGGACCTGCGACACGCTCGTGGACTCGTTCCTCACGTCCAAAGTCCTGGACGGGAAGGCCAGCACCGAGCGGCAGCGCGAAGTATGCCTCAAGTACGTATGCGCGGAGGCCCCCTTGTTCCTGGACACCCCCGCCATCCTGGAGGTTCCCTCCTCCCTCAACTGCTACCACCAGCTCCTGCCGATGGCCGAACTTCTCTACTCGCGCGGATTCGGACTGCGAGCCTCCCGCAACCAGGGCCATGCCATCGTCACACCCGCACAAGGAGACCCCGATGTCCGTTGAGACGCTGCTCGACCCGCAGGCCGGGACGCTGCTCGACTTCCCGTTCTCCTGGCGCGGCGATCAACTGCCGCACGAGATCGACGCCTTGCGCAAGGAGCCCGTCAAGCGGGTCCGGACGATCGCCGGCGACGAGGCGTGGCTGGTCTCCTCCCATGCCCTGTGCAAGCAGGTGCTGGAGGACACCCGGTTCAGCCTCAAGGACACCTCGATGCCGGGTGCGCCGAGGCAGTACGCCCTGACGATCCCGCCCGAGGTCGTCAACAACATGGGCAACATCACGGGGGCGGGGCTTCGCAAAGCGGTGCTCAAGGCCATCAACCCGAAGGCCGACGGCCTGCTGGACTGGATGCGTTCGCACGCGGCCGGGCTGGTCGACGGGCTGCGGGCGCAGGGCGCTCCGGTGGATCTGCGGGCGCAGTTCTCCAATCCGTACTCGGAGGCGATGCACTGCCGCATCCTGGGCATTCCGCAGGCCGACGCTCCCCGGCTGGCCGCGAGTCTGGACATCGCGTTCATGAACTCCGCCTGCCCCGTCAGCGGTGCGAAGCTCAACTGGGACCGCGACATGGCGTACATGGTGGAGCGCCTGGACGACCCGGCGACGACCGGGCTGATGGCCGATATCGCCGCGCTGCGCAAGGACCCGGAGTACGACCACCTCACGGACGAGATGCTCGCCACGGTCGGCGTGACGATGTTCGGCGCGGGGGTGATCTCGACCTCGGCGTTCCTGACGATGGCGGTGTTCTCCCTCATCCAGCACCCCGAGACCTGGGCCGAACTGCGCGAGGACCCCAGCAGGATCCCTGCGGCGGTCGACGAGTTGCTGCGGATCAACCTGTCGATCGGTGACGGTCTGCCGCGGCTGGCCCTCGAGGACGTCCTGCTCGGGGATGTGGAGGTCAAGAAGGGCGAACTGGTCCTGGTGCTCGTCGAAGGCGCCAACTTCGACCCCGAGGTGTTCGCCGATCCGCACCGACTGGATCTCGGCCGTGAGAACACCGCGGCGCATCTGTCGTTCGGCGGCGGCCAGCACTACTGCCCGGCCACCGCGCTGGGCAAGAAGCACACCGAGATCGCCCTGGAAGTCCTGCTGGAGCGGATGCCGGACCTGCAGCTCGCCGTCCCCGTCGAACAGCTCGTATGGCGGACCGGGTTCATGAAGCGGATGCCCGAGCGGCTCCCCGTCATGTGGTAGCAGCCGACGGTCCTCGCCCGTCCTGGAAGAGCCGGGGCGGGCGAGAACCTCTTTACAGTGGCGCTCCTTACTGACACGGTCGGGCCATCGCCGGGTTCAATTGGGGGGCACGGCGGTCGCTGACGTGTCTGGGGGGACCGTTGTGCCGTTTCTGACCTCGCGTTTGCCGTGGCTGCTCCGCCGGCGCTCGCGGTGGCTGATCCTGACGTCGCTCACCGCGGTCGCCGCCGCGTTCGTGCCGTTCCTGGCGGCGGGCGGGCCTGCCGTCGCGGACGGCCGTCCCGCCGTCCCCGTGGTGGGCGGTACGGCTCCGCCACCCGCTCCGCACCACGGTGTCGCACCGGCGTCCGCCATGGTGCCGATCGCTCCGGTCCTGTCCAGGGCCGGCTGGACGGCGGCCGCGAGCGACGAGGAGACGGTCGGGGAGAACGGGCGGGCGGCCAACGTCCTGGACGGCGACGCCGCCACGTTGTGGCACAGCAAGTGGACGGCGCCCGCCACCGCGCTGCCGCACAGCCTCACCATCGACATGCACCGCACCGCCGTGGTGTCCGCACTCGTCTACCGGCCGCGCAGCAGCGGTGCCAACGGCCGGGTCGGGGTCTATGCCATCGCGCTCAGCGCGGACGGGCTGACGTGGACGCGGCCCGTGGCCACCGGCACCCTGCCCGACGACGGCACCATCAAGACGCTGAACTTCGCCGCCCAGGGAACCAGGTTCGTCCGGCTGACCGCCTCGACGGAGGCCGGAAACCGTGGCCCGTGGACCTCGGCCTCCGAGATCAACCTGCTGGGCGATCCCGGTCTGCCCGCCTCCGTCGTCGAACTTCCCGTCACGGGCTGGACGGCCACGGCCAGCGACGAGGAGACCGCCGCGCAGAACAACCGCGCCGGCAACGTCCTGGACGGCGACGCCACCACCCTGTGGCACAGCAAGTGGTCCGGCACTCCGACCGCGCTGCCGCACTCCATCACGCTGGACATGCACGCCAACCAGCGGGTCTCCGCACTGAGTTACACGCCGCGCGTCTCGGGGGCCAACGGCCGGATCGGCGCCTACACCGTGACCGCCGGTCTCGACGGGGTCACCTTCGGGGCTCCGCTGGCCACCGGGACGTGGAAGGACGACGACACGGTCAAGAGCGCCACCTTCACGGCGCCGACCACCGCCAGGTTCGTGCGTCTGACCGCCACCAGCGAGGCGGGCGGCCGCGGACCGTGGTCCTCCGCGGCCGAGATCCGCCTCAGCGGGCCCGCGGACCCGGCCGTCGCGGGCCTGTGGAGCCCGGTCACCGGCTTCCCGCTCGTACCGGTGGCCACCGCGCTGCTGCCGAACAACAAGCTGCTCGCCTGGTCGGCGTACGCCACCGACCGCTTCGGCGGCAGCAACGGCTACACCCAGACCGCCATCATGGATCTCACCACCGGCCAGGTCACCCAGCGGCGCGTCGACAACACCGGTCACGACATGTTCTGCCCCGGCATCGCGATGCTCGCCGACGGCCGGGTGATGGTCACCGGTGGCAGCAACGCCGCCCGCGCCAGCATCTACGACCCCCGCACCGATACCTGGAACGCGACCGCGGACATGAACATCCCCCGCGGCTACCAGGCCATGACGCTGCTCTCCAACGGCGACGCCTTCGTCATCGGCGGATCCTGGAACGGCGGCCAGGGAGGCAAGGACGGCGAGGTCTGGTCCGCCGCGACCGGCAGCTGGCGCAAACTCCCCGGCGTACCGGTCACGACCACGATGACGGCGGACCCCGCCGGGCCCTACCGGGCCGACAACCACCAGTGGCTGTACGGCACGTCCAACGGCCGGGTGCTCCAGCTCGGGCCCGGCAAGCAGCTCAACTGGATCGACACCACCGGCAAAGGCACCATCACCCCGGCCGGCGTGCGCGCCGACAGCCCGGACGCGATGAACGGCAACGCCGTCGCCTACGACATCGGCAAGCTCCTCACGCTCGGCGGTGCCACCGCGTACGAGAACGTCAACGCCACCAACCGCGCCTACACCGTAGATCTCACCGCCGGCCCGCAGCCCGTCAGCGCCCGCACCGGCGACATGGCCTTCGCCCGCTCCTTCAGCAACAGCGTCGTCATGCCGGACGGCAAGGTCGCCGTCTTCGGCGGCCAGTCCCGGCCCGTTCCCTTCTCCGACGCCACCTCGGCCATGACCCCGGAGATCTGGAACCCGGCCACCGGCGCCTTCACCCGCATGGCGACGATGGCCGTACCCCGCAACTACCACAGCGTCGCTAACCTGCTCCCCGACGGCCGGATCTTCTCCGGCGGCGGCGGACTGTGCGGCGACTGCGCCACCAACCACTTCGACGGGGCGATCTTCACCCCGCCGTATCTCCTCAACCCCGACGGCACGCAACGGCCGCGGCCGGCCATCACCAACACCCCGCCCGCGACAGCCGGCTACGGCGCCATGCTGACCGTCACGACCAGCACGCCGGTCACGGCCTTCGCCCTCGTCCGCACCGGAGCGGCCACCCACTCCACGGACAACGACCAACGACGTGTGCCACTGACGTCCCATCAGGTATCGGCAGGGCTCTACGAACTGTCCGTCCCCACCGACCCCGGCGTGGCACTGCCCGGCACCTATCTGCTGTTCGCCCTGAACGCCGCCGGAGTACCCAGCATCGCCAAGACCATCACCATCGGCTGACGGGACCGGACCGACCGCTGGGGGCACCCGGCGGCCGGCCCCGTGCCGGCTACAACCAGCCGCGCTTGGCCGCCTGCAGGCCGGCCTGGAAGCGGGTCTTCGCGTCCAGTGCGTCCATCAGGTGGGCCACGCGGCGGGTCATCGTCCGCTGGGTGATGCCGAGCGCGCGGGTGATCGTGGCGTCCTTCATGCCGGCCGCCAGCATGGACAGCAGCTCGTGGTCCGCGGGAGCCAGTCCCCCTGCCGCGCCCTTCTTGTCGACCGCCAGCGGGGTCGCCCGTTCCCACAGCAGGTCGAAACAGGTGACCAGGGCCGTCAGGAGCGGAGAGGGGTGGACGAACAGGGCCGCCATCGACTCGGTCGCCTCGAAGTTCAGCGGGATCATCGCGGCGCGCCGGTCCGCGATGAGCATCTTCATCCGCACCGCCGGCAGGCTCCGGGCCTGCTCACCCGCGTCGATGCAGTCCTGGACGAAGTGCATGCGCCCTTCGAGCGACACCGAGTCGTAGATCACCCGGCAGCTGATCCCGCGCCGCAGCAGCTGGAATTCGATCGGGTTGAACGTCGGGCTGCTGAAGTACGGAGGGCAGTCGATGACCTGCATCTCCTCCGCCGAGCCGAGCTGCATCTGCTCGACGCGGTTCAGCTGCGCCTCACGGCCCTCCACCAGTTCGACCAGCTCGCTGGGGTGGCCCGCGTCGGCGCCCTGGAACCGCAGGGCGAGCGAGCGGACGTGCGCGCGGAGCTCTTCCAGTTCCTGCTGCCGACGGGAAGCGAGTGAGCCGACGGCCGCTTCGGGAGGTGACGCGACGTAGCGCACGGGTGAGCCCGTCAGCCGGGTGATCAGGCCGGCGTCCGCCAGGCGGCCCAGGGCCGGACGGATGCGGGCCGCGGTCGAGCCGTCCAGTACGGCCAGCTGTGCGGCGGTGCTGCGGGGTGCGGAGAGAAGATGCAGGTAGAGGGCGCTTTCGACCTCGCCGAGCCCCACGGGCGCCAGGAAACCGTCGGACACCGGACCCCCAAATGGGTGCGTCTACTTATGGTCAATGTCTACTATCCGGCATTCCCCTCAGGAAGAGGTCGGTTTACGGTGGGTTTCAGCCAGTCCGTTCGAACCACTGGACCGGCCTCCCCAGCGGCAACATTCCGAAACGGCCCCGCTCGGCCTACGGACACGTCACCCGGGTTCGATGCCGCCCCACCGGAAGGATCCGCGCTGTGCCGGTCTCCATCCAGTCCCAGCTCCGCCAACGCATCTTCACCGTGCCCACCGTCGCGCTGTCGGTGCCCACCGCCCGGCGCCGCGCCCGGGCGCACTTCGCAGCGTGGGATCTGGACGTGGAGCACCCGGTGGTGGAGACGGCCCTGTTCATCCTGACCGAACTGCTCACCAACAGCGTTCAGCACACCGCGCACCGGTCGCCGACCGCCGACATCATCCTGGCGCTGGGCCCGCGCAGTCTCATCGTCGCCGTGCACGACCGCCATCCCCACTGCCCCCGCCCGACTCCCGAACCACATGCCGACGGAAGCGGCGGCTGGGGACTGCGGCTGGTGGCGGAGCTCGCCGCCGAGGCTCTGGGCAGTACCCACACGCACACCGACGCCGACGAGCAGGGGAAGACGCTCCTCGTCCGGCTGCCCCGCCCCGACCGGACCCTGCCGTGCACCCGTGACGTCCGCGTCGACGTTGCCGTCGGTTCAGGCGGCGGAACGGCGGAACGAGGACCGGTAGCCGTACGGAGTCACGCCGACGACCCGTTTGAATCGCTCGCGGAACGCGGTCGGTGACCCGAAACCCGCTTGCGTCGCGATCCGTTCCACCGCGTAGTCGGTGGTCTCCAGCAGGAACTGTGCCCGGCGCACGCGTGCTCGCAGCAGCCACTGCAGCGGCGTGGTGCCGGTCTGCTCCCGGAACCGCCGGCTGAAGGTCCGCTCACTCATCCCACCGCATGCCGCCATGGCTTCCAGGGTGATGTCCTGTCCGAGGTTGTCCTCGATCCAGGAGAGCACCGGTTCCAGGAGCGATCCCCGCGGTACGGGTGGCTGCTCGTGGACGATGAACTGGGCCTGACCGCCTTCCCGTTCCAGCGGCACGACCGCCAGCCGGGCGGCGTCGGCCGCCACGGCGGAACCCAGGTCCCGGCGGATCATGTACAGGCACAGGTCCAGGCCGGCCGCCGCTCCGGCGGAGGTGAGGAGCCGGCCGTTGTCGACGTACAGGACATCGGGCTGCACGTCGACGAGAGGAAACAGCTCGGCGAACCGGTCCGCCGCCACCCAGTGGGTCGTCGCGCGCAGTCCGTCCAGCAGGCCTGTCGCCGCGAGGATGAAAGCGCCGCTGCAGATCGAGGCGATGCGGGTGCCCGCAGCGGCCGCGGCGCGCAGCGCGTCGAGAACCTCGGGCCCCGGCGGCGGGGCGTCTTCCGAGCAGCCCGGGACGATGATCGTGTCCGCGTCCGCCAGCGCCTCCAGACCCCAGGGAACGCGCAGGGTGAACGTCTCGCTGGCCACCTCCGGCGTGGCGCCGCAGACCCGCACGCGGTACGGGCGGCGCCCGTCGGGAAGGCGGGTACGCCCGAACACCTCGATGGGCGTCGCCATGTCGAACGGCACCACCTGATCCAGGACAAGGACTGCGACCGTATGCATGCAGTACACGATAGATGAGTTCTCGCCACAGGATTCAAGCAGTGGTCAAGTTCTTCTACCGTGGGATTGAGCATGTCAGGAGCGTGGCGAGAACCCGTTGGCATTTGTCGTTCCAGCCCATGGGAAGCCTCCGGCGGTCCGCCTAGCGTGTGGTGCGGCACCGCTGAGAAGGACGAAGGAGAGACCGCCCGTGCTTGCCCAGATCGTGTTGTTCGCTGCAGACCGGCCTGCCCGGTCCGATGGAGGAGGCACTGAGTCGCGAGGACACCATCGTCGCGACGGTCTGCGGCGGTTCGCTGATCCTGGCCCTGGCCGGCCTGATCGAAGGCCGTCACGCGACCACCCACCATCTGGGCCTCGAACTGCTGGAGGCCACCGGAACCCGGCCCGTACAGACCCGGGTCGTCGACGACGGAGACCTCGTCACCGGGGCCGGCGTCACGTCCGGTCTCGATCTCGCCCTGTACCTCCTCGATCGCGAGATCGACCCGCGCGTCGCCCACAGCGTGGAGCGGCTCTTCGCCCACGAGCGACGCGGCGTCGTCTGGTCCACCCGCGGACAGGCCCCCGCTCTCGCCCTCCGAACCACCCTTTCCCACTCCGCGACCGAAAGCGCATCTGCAACGTGACTGCCGAAGGCATCGGGAATCCGACGATCGACACCCCACTGGGCAAACAACATGTCAGGACGGAAGGGGTCCTGCGGCCGGACGGGTCCTGGCACGGAACGGCCCGCGACCGGCGATCCGGCGAAGAGGTACCGCTGACCGACATCGCCGTCGACGGCGGCAGGTTGACGTGGAAGCAATCCATCCCCAAGCCCTTGCGGCTCCACCTCGTGTACGCCCTTGTCGTCGACGGCGACCGGCTCACCGGCAAGGCCAAGGCAGGACGTCTGCCCGCCGCCACGGTGACCGGTGAGCGGGCGGACGCAGCAGAGCCGGAGCCCGGCGTCCTGTCATGACGAAATTCCTCCTCGCCGTCCACGTCCTGGTCGCCATCGTTGCGATCGGTCCGGTGACCGTCGCCGCCAGCATGCTGCCCGCCGCGGCTCGCCGTGCCCAGGCGGCGGGCCCGGACGCGCCGTCCATCGCCACGGTCCGGCTCCTGCACCGCATCTGCCGCGTGTACGCCGCGATCGCGCTGGCGGTCCCGGTCTTCGGGTTCGCCACCGCCAGCAGCATGGGTGTCCTCGGCGACACCTGGCTCATCGTCTCCATCGTGCTCACCGCGGTGGCCGCCGGCGTCCTGGCGCTCCTGGTGCTGCCGCGCCAGGACGCCCTGCTGACCCAGCTCGACGAGGGGTCGCCACCCGTCGACCGCAGCGCGACAGCGCGGCTGGCGATGTTCACCGGGATCTTCAACCTGCTGTGGGCCGCGGTGACCGTCCTGATGATCGTCCGCCCCGGTTCCACCACAGGAGCATGACCATGAACCGCACCCGGCAGCCGCTGCGCGTCTCCGCCGCCGTCGAACTGGCCTCCCTCGTGATCCTGTTGGCCAATCTGTTCACCGCGCACCTGCCCGCGATCTCGTCGCTGGCCGGCCCTGTCCACGGCTGCGCCTATCTGTTCACCATCGTCGCCGGCGCCCGTGACCCGGACAGAACCCCGCGCACCACGGCCCTGACACTGATCCCCGGCATCGGCGGCCTCCTCGCCCTGCGCCGGCTGGGCAGCCGGCCCACGCGCCCGACCCCCTCCGAGCTAACGGATACAAGCCCATCCAGCCATTTGCCATGAGCGGGCATCCGTGGCATTGTACTAATGGATAGAGTTTTCTCTATCCATTAGTACCGGTGAGTGCTCCCACGGAAGGCGTTCACGATGTCCCAGCTCCCGCAGACCGGCGCAGCCGCCAGGACAACTCCCACGACCGCCCCCACCGGATTCCACGACGGAGAACTCGCGGTCCAGCGCCGCGCCGGATCGCTCGGCGCGGCCGCCCGGCTGTCGGGCATGCTCGCGCCACCGGACCTCACCGGGGGTGCGAGCCGCTTCCTGGAAGCGCGTGACCTGGCCGTCCTCACCGCCCGGGACCACGACGGAACGCTGTGGACCTCACCCCTGCGCGGCGCCCCGGGCTTTCTCGACGGCCACGACACGACCCTGCGGGTCCACGCGCTGCCCTCGCCGGGCGATCCGCTGGCCGCACCGGGGCCGGCACCCGCGCAGCCGGTCGGCCTCGTCGCGATCGACTTCGCGAACCGTCGCAGGCTGCGCGTCAACGGCACCCTGGACGCCCTCGACGACACCGGCTTCACCGTGTCGGTCGACCAGGCGTACGGCAACTGCCCGCAGTACATCCAGCAGCGCCGTCTCCGCCCTGGATCCGGAGCGGGCTCCGGGGCGGGGACGGGCACGGACGGACGCCACACGACCCTGGACGCCGACGACCTGCGGTTGATCGAACGGGCCGACACGTTCTTCCTGGGCACCACCCATCCGACCCGCGGTGCGGACGCCTCCCACCGCGGTGGCTCGCCCGGCTTCGTCCGTGTCCGGCCCGACGGACTGTGGTGGCCGGACTACCCGGGCAACAACATGTTCAACAGCCTGGGCAACCTCGCCGTCGACGACACCGCCGCCCTGCTGTTCGTGGACTTCGCCACCGGCGCCACCCTTCACCTCTCCGGCTCGGCCGAGGTCCGGTGGGCGGAACCGGGCACTCCCGGCGACGACGGCGGGACCGGACGCCGGGTGCAGTTCACCCCGCACCACATCGTGACCGGCGAAGCCCCGCTGCGGGCCGACGCCTTCAGCGCCTATCCGCGCAATCCGCGGCTCACCGCCTGACCTGCGCCGTGGCAACCCGCTGCAGAGCCTCCTCGGGCGGATACTGGTCGCGCCCTGACGCCGCCTCGTCCGAGGAGCCGCAAATGGCCACGCCTCCCGCCCGCCCCGCTGCCGGTCCTGTCGGACGCCGGTCGCTGTTGTGGGGCGCGTCGTCCGTACTGGTGTGGGCGACGGGGTGTTCGAACGGCACGACGGCGCCGTCGTCCACCGGCACCTCGCGCAGCTCCGGGCCGCAGACACCGTCCACCACAGCCACACCGTCCACATCGGCCACATCGACCACCTCGACCACATCGACCACCGCGACCGCCGCACCCGCGTCGTCCGCCGCGACGTCCGTACGTCCCAGCGCGACGCTGCCCGTAGCCGCGCCCTGGCGGCCGGGTCCGGGCGAGATCGAACCCGCGGCCAAACGGAGTGCCGTGGCGCTGATCGAGGCGCTCGGATCGTGGCGGGCCGGGCAGGCCGGGGAGCGCCGGGCCGCGGCGCGGGCCGCCGCGCTGGGCATTCCCGCCGCGCTCGCGGGCCAACTCGCGTCGCAGGCCGGCAGCCTGCTGGGATCGGGGGACGAAGCGAGTCTGCAGGTGATCGACGCGCAGTACGGCGGCCTCCTGGCCGACACCGCGAGCGTCCTGGTGGTGTGCCGCCAGTGGAGCAGGAACGGCACCGGAGCCGTCATCAACGGCGGCACCACGGTGGACGTACGGCTGAGCCGGACGGGCTCCGGCTGGAGCGTCACCGCGCTGCACCCGGCGGTCGCGGAGCCTGCCGCCACGTCACCGAGCGCGGCGACGCGCGCGGTGCTGGCCCGCTCGACCATCGAACTGCCGCCCGCGTCGGCCGCTGACATCCGCAGCGGCACCGTGCACGACAGCGTGCTCCAGGCGATGCTGCGGCTGGCCGACACCTACCGGATGTCGGTGAGCGTGGTGCGGTCCGGCCATCCGCTGGACGTGTTCGGCACCAGCCGTCCCAGTGACCATCCGGTCGGCAGGGCCTTCGACGTCTGGCGCATCGACGGCCACCCGGTGGTCGACCCGGCCACCCCACGCGCACTGATCACCGCGTTCATGCGGGCCGCCGCGGCGGCGGGCTCGTACAACGTCGGCGGGCCCGTGCTGCTGTCGGGAGGTGTGACGTCGAATCAGTTCTTCTCCGACGACACGCATCACGACCATGTGCACATCGGCTTCTCGTCATGACGTTTCACCGTCGTCCTGTGCGAAGTCGTCGCCCTCGTCCGCCTGCGCGTTGGCCCGCTTCGTGACGACGGCGGCGGCCATCAGCGCACTGCCGACGAAGGCCACCGCGACCACCCACGGCCGGTCGAAACGGTGGCCGGTGGCGTGGTCCAGGGCGTAACGGCCCGCCCCCGCGATACCTACCGTGGCGGCGGTGAACCCGAGGAACGCGGGGTATTCGAACCCGCCGCCCTGGGCGAAGAATCCGGCCGGCGCGTGGACCGCCACGGCACCCGCCATGGCACCCGCCGCTGCCGCCCCGGCGGCGGGGGTGCCCAGGCCCAGTGCGAGCAGCGCTCCACCGCCCGCCTCACCGAGACCGGCGGCGAGCGCGCTCTCCCGGCCGGGCGTGAACCCCATGTGCTCCATCGCGGCCGCGGTCCCGTCCAGGCCCCCTCCGCCGAACCAGCCGAACAGCTTCTGCGTCCCGTGGGCCATCAGCACCGCCCCGGTGCCGACCCGGAGGGTGAGCAGACCGAGGTCCCGTCGGTTGATGCACGTCATCGCTGTCTCCAGGTGGGTGGCTGCGCTCGAACGGCTACGGACATACGTCTCCACTGTCCGTGTCACGAGCCGTGTCCGCCCACGGCCATGGGCCATCCGGGCTCCGTCATGCGCTGGGCTTGGCGCGGACGTGCATGCGCTCCCCCTGCCTCCCGAAGAGGCTGAGGATCTCCACGGGCCGCCCGTCCGCGCTGCCGAACCAGTGGGGCAGCCGGGTGTCCCACTCGGCGACCTCGCCGGGGCCGAGGACCAGATCGTGCTCGGCGAGGACGAGCCGTAGCCGGCCGTCCAGCACATACAGCCACTCATAGCCCTCGTGCGTACGGAGAACCGGCTCGGCACCCCGGTCGGGGATGACCATCTTGTACGCCTGAAGGCGGCCCGGACTCCGGGACAGGGCTACGGACGTACCGCCGTTGGGCAAGGCACGGGGGGTCAACCGCACCCGGGGATCACCCACTTCGGGAGCGCCGACCAGCTCGTCCAGAGCCACGTGGTAGGCGCCGGCGAGCGGCAGCAGCAGTTCCAGGCTGGGGCGGCGCTGTCCGGACTCCAGCCGGGAAAGGGTGCTCTTGGAGATGCCGGTCGTCTCGGCGAGCGCGGCCAGGGTCAGGCCGTGCTCGGCGCGCAGCCGTCTGAGCCGGGGTGCGACCTCGTCGAGGACCGCTTGGTGGGGCGGCGGGGTGTCCATGCGGGCATTCCATCCCGCTGTCCCGGAATTGGCAACAAGAGTTGCCGCTGCGTTCCCGGCAGGTGCACGCTCCTCGCCATGAACCCACACAGCGCCTCCGGCCACACACACGCCCACGCCCACGGGCACCACCACACCGACATCGACTGGGAGGTCATGGCCGCCCAGCTGGAGACCAGCGGCGAGTTGCAGCTCCCGGTCCTCCGGCGGATCGCGGCCGTTCTGAGCGAGCGGCTCGGGCCGGAGAAGGAGGTCCGGCGCGTCCTCGACATCGGCAGCGGACCGGGCGTGATGACCTGTGTGCTCGCCGAGACCTTCGCGAACGCCGAGGTGGTCGCCGTGGACGGCACACCCGGGCTGCTGGACCGTGCCCTGGCCCGTGCCGGGCGGCTCGGCCTCGGCGGCCGGGTGGCCGTCCGGCACGCGGAGCTTCCCGAAGGTCTGGACGGTGGTGACGAGCACGGGGAGGGCGGACTCGGCACCGCGGACGTGATCTGGAGCAGCAAGGCCGTGCACCACCTCGGCGATCAGCAGGGCGCGCTGGACGCGCTTGCCGGGCTGCTGCGGCCCGGCGGGCTGCTCGCCGTGGCGGAGGGCGGCCTGCCGGCGCGTTTCCTCCCGCGCGACATCGGCATCGGCCGGCCGGGTCTCCAGGCCCGGCTCGACGCCGCCCAGGAGCAGTGGTTCGAGACGATGCGGGCCGAGTTGCCCGGCAGCATCTCCGTGGCCGAGGACTGGCCCGCGATGCTCGGCCGCGCCGGGCTCGTCCGCACCGGCGGTTTCACGTCGCTGCTCGACCTGCCGGCACCTCTCGGCGAGGCGGCCCGCACCTTCCTGCACACGCATCTGAACCGGCTGCGGGAATCGATGAGTGACCACCTGGACGCGGACGACCGCTCGACGCTCGACGTGCTGATCGATCCCCAGGCACCGGAAGGCATCCTGCGCCGGCCGGACGCCTTCCTGCTCTCCGCCACCACGGTCTTCACGGGCGTGCGCCCTGCTGCCTGACCTTGCCGGGCCTACCGAGTGCGCGAGTTCGCGAGTTCACGAGTCACCAGGAGACGGAGTTCACCGTGAAAATCATCAGTGCGGGACCAGACGCGACAGCGGCCGGGCATACGGTGCCGACGCCTTCGGTCAGGTGGGCGCTCGCCGGGCTCTCGCTGTCCATGTTGCTGTCCTCGCTCGGCACCAGCGTCGCCAATGTCGCCCTGCCGACACTGGCGCAGGCATTCACCGCCTCGTTCCAGCAGGTCCAGTGGATCGTCCTCGCGTATCTGCTGGCCATCACCACCGTGATCGTCAGCGTCGGACGGCTCGGTGACCTCATCGGCCGCCGACGGCTGCTGCTGGGCGGAATCCTCCTGTTCACGGCGGCCTCGGTGCTGTGCGGTCTCGCGCCCACGCTCTGGTCGCTGATCGCCGCCCGGGCGGCGCAGGGGCTCGGAGCGGCCATCATGATGGCGCTCACCATGGCGTTCGTCGGTGAGACGGTGCCGAAAGCACGAACCGGCAGCGCCATGGGGCTGCTCGGAACGATGTCCGCGGTCGGCACCGCCCTCGGTCCGTCGCTGGGCGGCGCTCTGATCGCGGGACCCGGCTGGCGGGCGATCTTCCTTGTCAACGCACCGCTGGGCATCCTGGCTCTCCTCCTCGCGCACCGTCATCTGCCCGTCGACCGGCAGAGACCCAGGACCGACCGGGCGGCCTTCGACCGGGTGGGAACGCTGCTGCTCGCGCTGACCCTCGCGGCCTATGCGCTCGCCATGACCATGGGGCGCGGAAGTTTCGGTTCGCTCAACGTGGCTCTGCTGGTGGCTGCCGCCATCGGTGTCGGTCTCTTCGTCCGCGCGGAGACCACGGCGGCATCACCTCTGATCCGCTTGGCGATGTTCCGCGATCCCGCGCTGAGCGCGAGCCTCGCCATGAGTACGCTCGTCTCGACGGTCATGATGGCCACGCTGGTGGTCGGGCCGTTCTATCTCGCCCGTGCGCTCGGGCTCCATGAGGCACTGGTCGGACTGGTGCTGTCCGTCGGTCCGCTGGTCGCCGCGCTCACCGGAGTACCCGCCGGCCGGATCGCGGACCGTTTCGGCGCCCACCGTATGACCGTCCTCGGACTCGTCGCCATGACGGCCGGCTCGTTGATCCTGTCCCTCACACCGGCGGGCCTCGGCATCGCCGGCTACCTCGTCCCCATCGTCGTCATCACCGCCGGCTACGCGGTGTTCCAGACGGCCAACAACACCGCCGTCATGACAGATGTCCCGCCGGACCGACGGGGCGTCATCTCCGGCATGCTCAATCTCTCGCGCAATCTCGGTCTCATCACCGGCGCCTCCGTCATGGGCGCCGTGTTCGCCCTCGCGGCGGCGACGAACGACATCACCACAGCGGCCCCCGACGCCGTTGCCACCGGTATGCGGATCACGTTCGCGGTGGCGGCGGCCCTGATCGCCGGCGCACTCGTCATCGCAGTGGGAGGCCGCGCGCTCACCCGGCGGATCTCCCCCGCGGAGGACCCGGTCAGATGATCGCCGCACCGCGGCCCACGAGCAGGGCCACGTCCAGCGCCGCCACCACGACGGCCGCGGCGAAGGCCGCCCGCTCCCACTGACGGCCCACCACCGATCCGGCAACGGCGACGAGTACGGCGGCGAGAAGTGCCGCCGCGCTCCGAGCGCCGGGTGGACCGGGGGGTCCGAGGACCAGCAGCGCGGTCGCGGCCACCAACGGCAGCGGGAGCAACAGGCGGGTGGCGGAGGTGCCCAGTCGCTGCGGCCACCCCCGGACACCGGCCGCGAGGTCGTCGCGGATGTCCGGCAGTACATCGCCCAAGTGGGCGCCCACTCCCAACAGCGCTCCCGCGCAGACGAGCCACCAGGCCGGCCACGGGTGCCCCGGCAGGCTCAGCGCAACGAAGGCCGGCAGGCTCGCGAAGCCCGCCGCGTAGGGCAGCCAGGACCAGGCCGTCGACTTGAGGCGCAGGTCGTACGCCCAGGCTGCGGCGACCCCCGCCAGATGGACGGTCCCCGCGAGCGGACCGCAGGCGAGCGACAGCGGCACGCACAGGGCCAGGGCGCACCACGCGGCCGTCCACACGGTCCTGACGCCGACCGCGCCGGCCGCGATCGGCTTGTCGCGGCGGCCGGCGGCGATGTCACGGCGCGCGTCGAACGCGTCGTTGCACCAGCCCACCGACAACTGGCCGGTCAGGACGGCCGCGGCGATCAGCGCGGTGCTCACGGCGTTGTGGCCCGCGGCCCGGGCCAGGACGGTCAACAGCACCGTGACAGCCGCCGTCGGCCCGGGGTGGCAGGACCCCGCGAGGGCCCGCGCCCGGAACCACGTCGAGCCGGTGCCCCCTCCGCCCCGACGGGCGGAGGGGGCACCGGCGGTCGGCTGCTCGGGGGTGGCCATGGGGCGATCCTAGGCACCTCCGGCCGTGTCGCAGCGTGTCCTGGCGATCACCGGGTGTTGAATGCCTGTCCCGGGCGAAGTTCCCGAGCAGGCCCCGCCCCCACGTCGGGAGTCCCATGACCCGTATCGCAGCCGTTCACGGCGCCCTGGCGCCCCACCGTCACGAGCAGGCCGAGATCACGGACATAGTGGCGCGCACCTGTCTGCCAGCGAACTCCGACCGCCGGGTGCTGGACCGGCTCCATCAGGGATCCCAGGTCCGTTCGCGCCATATGACGCTGCCGCTCGACCGGTACGCGGAACTCGACGGCTTCGGCGCCGCCAACGACGCCTTCATCGCCGGGGCCACGACGCTGGGCTCCCAGGTGATCCGCGGGGCGCTGCGCACGGCGGGGCTCGTCCCCTCCGACGTCGATCTCCTGATGTTCACCTCGGTCACCGGGATCGCCACCCCGTCGATCGACGCACGGCTCGTCGGACGGCTCGGACTGCGCGAGGACGTCAAGCGCATGCCGCTGTTCGGCCTCGGCTGTGTCGGGGGAGCCGCCGGACTGGCCCGGGTGCACGACTACCTGCTCGGGCGGCCGGACCACGTGGCGGTGCTGCTGTCGGTCGAGCTCTGCTCGCTCACCTTCCAGCGCAACGACGACTCCATGGCCAACCTGGTGGCGACGGCCCTGTTCGGCGACGGCGCCGCCGCCGTCGTGGCCTGCGGCGCCGAGCGCGC
Source organism: Streptomyces fildesensis (assembly GCF_016107395.1). Lineage (GTDB taxonomy): Bacteria > Actinomycetota > Actinomycetes > Streptomycetales > Streptomycetaceae > Actinacidiphila > Actinacidiphila fildesensis. The sequence goes on along the minus strand of NZ_JAAIKO010000012.1, from coordinate 132,510 downwards.
CGCCGAGCCGTCCGCCGGGGCGCCCGTACCGTCGGGGCCGACGATCGTGGCGACCCGCAGCCGGCTGTACCCCGACACCGAACAGGTCATGGGCTGGAGCATCACCAACTCCGGTTTCAAGGTCGTGCTGGATCCCGCCGTCCCCGACGTGGTGCGCCGCCACCTCGCGGACGACGTCACGGGATTCCTGAGCGAGCACGGGCTGAAACCGAAGGACGTGACCACCTGGGTGTGCCACCCGGGTGGGCCCAGGGTTCTGGAGGCGGTCTCGGAGAGCCTCGAACTACGGGACGGGGCGCTGGACGTGACGTGGCGGCACCTGGCCGCCGTCGGGAACCTCTCCTCGTCGTCGGTCCTGCACGTACTGCGCGATACCTGGGCGGAGAGCCGCCCAGCGGCGGGCGCCCCGGGGCTGCTGTTGGCGATGGGGCCCGGTTTCTGCTGCGAACTGGTGCTGCTGCGCTGGTAGGTCGGAGGACTGCATGATCTGGTACGCACTGTTGGTGGCGGCGGTCGCCGCCGAGCGGATCGCCGAACTCGTCGTCGCCCGGCGCAACGAGCGGTGGAGCATGTCCCGCGGCGCGGTCGTGGCAGGACAGGGTCACTACCCGGCCATGGTCGCCCTGCACACCGCGCTCCTCGCGGGGTGCCTGATCGAGGCGGGGCTCGCCGACCGCCCCTTCGTACCCGCCCTGGGATGGCCGATGCTGGCCGTGGTGGTGGCGGCACAAGGCCTTCGGTGGTGGTGCATCAGCACCCTGGGGCCACGCTGGAACACCCGCGTGATCGTCATTCCCGGGATGCCGTTGGTGACCGGCGGGCCCTACCGGTGGCTCGGCCACCCCAACTACGTCGCCGTCGTCGCCGAAGGCCTGGCCCTTCCCCTGGCGCACACCGCCTGGGTCACCGCCGTCGCCTTCACCGTCCTGAACGCCGCGCTGCTCGCCGTGCGGGTCCGCTGCGAGAACGAGGCCCTGGCCGGGGCCGCCGGACCGCGGCCCGAACCGGCCGGAGTGCCGGGATCCGCCGGCCTGGACGCGACGGCGTGATCGACCTCCTGGTGGCCGGTGGAGGGCCCGCGGGGCTGGCCGCCGCCATGCACGCCGCTCTCGCCGGGATGCGCGCCGTCGTCGTGGAGCCCAGGACCGCTCCCGTGGACAAGGCCTGCGGGGAAGGCGTCATGCCGGGCGGTGTCGCCGCCTTGCGGGCGCTGGGCATCGACGTCGCCGGCCGCGAACTGCGCGGTATCCGCTACCTCGACGCCACCCGCCGGGCCGAGGCCGGTTTCCGTGACGGCACCGGGCTCGGGATCCGCCGCACCACCCTCCACGCGGCACTGCACCAACGCGCCCGGGATCTCGGGGTGGAGATGGTGACCGGCAAGGTGTCCGAGGTGCGCCAGTCGGCGGACCAGGTGGTCGCCGCGGGGATGACAGCACGGTGGCTGATCGCCGCCGATGGACTGCACTCCCCCGTGCGCCGCGGCCTGGGGTTGGCCCTTCCGGATCGCGCGGAGGGACGGTACGGGCTGCGCCGGCACTACCGGGTGGAACCGTGGACGGACTTCGTCGAGGTGCACTGGTCCTCGCACGGCGAGGCCTACGTGACGCCGGTCGCCGACGACCTGGTGGGCGTGGCCGTACTGAGCCGGAGCCGGCGCGGTTACGACGACCAGCTCGCCGCCTTTCCCGCGCTGTCCGCGCGGCTTCGGGACGCCGCCGCGACCGCGGTGCGCGGCGCCGGGCCGCTGCGCCAGCGGGTACGCCGCCGGGTCGCCGGCCGGGTTCTGCTCGTCGGCGATGCCGCGGGATACACCGATGCGCTCACCGGCGAGGGCATCGCACTGGGTCTGCAGAGCGCCGAGGCCGCGGTGCGGAGTCTGCTCGGCGGACGGCCGGAAGCGTACGAGGCGGCATGGACGCGGCTGACACGGCGCCACCGCCTCCTGACCGGTGCGCTGCTGACGGCCGGCCGCCACCCGCGCACCGCGCGCCTCGTCGTCCCGGCCGCCTCCCGCCTGCCCGCCGTCTTCTCCGCCGCGGTGCACGTGCTGCGGTAGGTCGCTTCGTCGAAGTCCCGTCCGAACGCCCCTGGCTCACAGCTCCAGAGTGATCGTCCGGATCCCGGCCGCGGGTTCCGCGGACTGCACCAGCCGGGCGAACGCGCCGAGCAGCCGCAGCAGTTCCGCGCCGTAGCCCAGGAGGCCGTCGGTCTGGCTCAACCCGTCGACCAGCAGGACGCTCTCGCGCACGCCGTCCGCACCCACGGAGGACCTGAGGACGCACTCCCAGAACCACATCTTGTCCGCGCTGGTCAGCACCACTGTTTCCACATCCGCGACACCCGTGTGGGCGTACCGCAGATACGGCAGCCGGTTCCCGTCCCGGGTGAGGAACGCCGGCCGGCGCATCGAGTAGACCCTGTTGTTCCGGCGGGAGGCCGCCCGCATCCCGTGGGTCCAGGTGCGTTCTCTGACCACCAGCCAGGTCTGGGCCGCTGCCAGGCAGTCCATCAGCGAATCCCCGTGACCGCGGACGCAGAGCGCGACCGGAAGCGAGGTTCCTGGTCGCAGTGGGACCACGCCGAGGGGCAGGTCCGGATTCCAGGTGGGCCGGAACACGGCCTGGCGATCGGGATCGGAGCGGTCGACGCCGCAGTCCTCCAGATACCCGACGAGGGTCTGCACCGTCCGCGGGCACACGACGCGGCCGCGGTCCGCGATGCGCCACAACAGACAGACCGTGGCGCGGAAGGTGCGCCGGCGGCCCAGCTCCGACTCCTGCGGGAGTTCGATGACGAGTTCGTCGCTGTCCATGCCGGGCAGGCCGCCGACCAGGCGCAGCCGCGCGGCCGGTCCCGGACGGCCGCCGTCCAGGTCCACCGCGCAGAGGCCCTGGTCCGTGCCCGGCCCGGATTCGACCGGCAGCCCGCACGCGTGCAGCAGCGTCACGAGCGGTTCCCGCTCCGTCGCCGGGACGGGGATGCGGACTCCGTCCCGGAACGCGCTCGGCAGCGGCATCACGTAGTCGTCGGCGAACGGTGAGGCGTCGTGGAAGAGCGTCGGCGCCCGCAGCGCCTGCGACTCGACCAGGCCGTCGAGCCGGGGCGGCCCGTCGGTGAGGCGCAGCGGCGGGCCGTCGGAAAGGGTCTGCGCGTGCGCGGAGCGGACCCAGGCGAACAGGTCTGCGTTGACCAGGGCATCCTCCCTGGTCCGGCAGGACGGCACGGCGAGCCGCACGCCGGCCGCCTCCGGAGTGGCCTGGAGCGACCAGTCGCCGGTGAACCCGCCGACCGGGTCGACCGCGCCCAGCACGAACCTGCAGCCGCCCTCGACCCCGCCCTCGACACGGAGCAGGGACCGCAGGCTCTTGCCCGCCACCTCGCCCGTGTTGACCTTGCCGCCCGCCGCGGCCCAGGTGGAGGTGGCGTCCTCGACGTCGATCTGGGTCAGCGTGTGGAGCGCCGCCAGGGTGAGCAGATCGGCCCGGTCGACAGCGGGCCAGTCGGACGGCAGCTTCAGCCAGTTGCCCGTTGGTGCGAGGTCGGCTTCGATGAGTCGCTTGGTGGCCCGCGCGGCGAAGATCCCCATGTCCTCGCCTACCAGTCCTGTGACGGCGACGGCCGGTCGTCCGAGGGCGGATCCGTGGGACGTGGGGCCACGGGCGCCTGTCCTGCGGGGCGGCCCCCGCCCTCCGTCTGCACCGAACGGCCCAGCGCGCTGCCCATCAGATAGAGCAGTGCGGCGACGGGAACCACGAAGACCGCGACCGGGAACGTAAAGGTCCCGGACGTCTGCTGCGCGACGTAGATGCCGTAGCCGAGGAAGAACGCCCCTCCGGCAAAGGACCAGAACCGGTCCGTCATCGATGAGCCCGGTATGAACAACGCGCTGAGGATCAGTAGGACCCCCGAGAGAACCGAGAAAACCTCGTAGGCCCCCCACTGCATGACACGCCCCCTCCCGAGCCCCCCTGGCGCGAACCGCTGTCAGCGAGGCCGGCTGGAGGGCTTGGGGCCAGCGTAGGGTTCAGCGCCGAATGATGTACCACCAATCGGTAAAACCATGGCCAATACGGAGTTAGCGCCCGTCAGCGGGACATCGCGTCCCTGCCCCGGCATCGAACGGCGGGCGCACGGGGGTCCGGGTGGACCCGTGTGAGAGACGGCACGCTTGCCCGGATGCCCGCTCGGACCGGGTCCCGGATGTCTAGGGTGTGGATCATGAGTACACACTTTGACGTCGTGGTCCTCGGCGCCGGCCCGGGCGGATACACCGCCGCCGTCCGCGCGACCCAGCTCGGACTGCGCGCGGCGGTCATCGAGGAGAAGTACTGGGGCGGGGTGTGCCTGAACGTCGGTTGTATCCCGTCGAAGGCGCTGCTGCGCAACGCCGAACTGGCGCACATCTTCACCCATGAGGCGAAGACCTTCGGCATCAAGGTCGAGGGCAAGGTCAGCTTCGACTACCGGGAGGCGTACCTGCGCAGCCGGAAGGTCGCCGACGGCCGCGTCGCGGGCGTGCACTATCTGATGAAGAAGAACGGCATCACCGAGTACGACGGGCGGGGCACCTTCGTCGACGACCACACGCTGCAGGTGGCGCTGCGGGCGGGTGGGACCGAGACGGTGACGTTCGATCACTGCGTCGTCGCGGCCGGGGCCACGACGCGACTGCTGCCGGGCACCTCGCTGAGCGACCGGGTCGTGACCTACGAGGAGCAGATCCTCACCGACACGCTGCCGGAGAGCATCGTCATCGCCGGGGCCGGCGCGATCGGCGTCGAGTTCGCGTATGTGCTGCACAACTACGGGGTGAAGGTCACGATCGTCGAGTTCCTCGACCGGGTCGTGCCGCTGGAGGACGCCGAGATCTCCGCCGAGCTCGCCAAGCGCTACCGGCGGCTGGGCATCGAGATCCTGACGTCCACCCGTGTCGAGTCCATCGACGACAGCGACCCGGCGGCCAAGGTGCGGGTCACCGTCACCCGCGACGGGCAGCAGCAGATCCTGGAGGCCGACAAGGTCCTGCAGGCGATCGGCTTCGCGCCGCGCGTCACCGGCTACGGCCTGGAGGCCACCGGTGTACGGCTGACCGAGCGCGGCGCGATCGACGTGGACGCCCGCGGCCGCACGAACGTGCCGCACATCTTCGCGATCGGCGACGTCACCGCGAAGCTGATGCTGGCGCACGCGGCGGAGTCGATGGCGGTGATCGCGGTCGAGACCATCGCCGGCGCCGAGACCATGGAACTCGACTTCACCATGATTCCGCGGGCCACCTACTGCCAGCCGCAGATCGCCAGCTTCGGCTGGACCGAGGCCCAGGCCCGGGAGAAGGGCTTCGACGTCAACGTGGTGAAGTTCCCCTTCACCGCGAACGGCAAGGCCCACGGTCTCGGCGACCCGGTCGGCTTCGTGAAGGTGATCAGCGACCGGACGCACGGCGAGCTGCTCGGCGCGCACCTGATCGGTCCCGAAGTCACCGAGCTGCTGCCGGAGCTGACCTTGGCGCAGCAGTGGGATCTCACGGTCCACGAGGTGGCGCGCAACGTGCACGCCCACCCGACGCTGGGCGAGGCGGTCAAGGAGGCCATCCACGGCCTGGCAGGGCACATGATCAACTTCTGATCGCGGCGGTCGCGGAGGGTCCGGCAGGGCGGGCCGGGCTTCCGCGACACCCGGTCAGCCGCGGCCGAACGGCGTAGCGCGGCTCCACTCCGCGCGCTTCGCCGCCGGGTGGCGCACGATGAGATCGTGATGACGGTACTGCTCATGGAGCACGACAGCGACACGTCCAGCGACATGCGCTCTGCGATCCACGCCAACCGGCACTTCCGCGTCATCGCGCACGGGACGGACGACGCCACCGTGCTGGCGCTGGCACGGACCCTGCTGACCGACGTCGTGATCATCGACGCCCGGCTCGACGGCATCGACCCGCTCGCCCTGTGCCAGGAGCTCCGCGCCCTGAGCCCGCCACCGGCGGTCGTGATCGTCGCCGCCCATCTCACCGGCGCCGAACCCGCCCACCACCTTGCCGCGAAGGGTTCCGTCCATCTGCTGCGCGGCTCCGAGCCGTCCGACGTCGTGAACGCCCTGCGGGCGATCGGCGTCCGCCGGAGCAACTGCGATCCCGACGCTCTGTAGACCCCGGCAACCACTTGCCGCGGGCGTCACGGGGCGATGAGGATGGGGCCATGCCCACTTTCATCGCCGCGTCGGACGCGAGGGTCCTGCTCCTCGCAGGCGAACGGGACAGCGGTCCGCTCCCCCGTGTCGCCGCGGACATCGCGGAGTTGTTCCCCCGGGCCGAAGTGGCCGTCCAACCGGCCGCCGGCCACTTCCCCTTGCTGGACGACCCGCAGCGCTTCACGTCGACCGTCGAAACGTTCCTGGCCCAGGGGCGTGTCGCGCCGACCCGCTGAACACGATCGTGGGGCCGTCGGCGCCGGTGACCGTGTATGCGACGGTCCCGGCGGACCGTTCGATCGTCTTCACGCCGGCCGGTGCGACGTAGCGACCGTGGCGGGTTCCTTGATCACCTCGGCACCGCCGGTCATGATCACGCGGCCGCCGTTGCTCCCCGGACAGTGCCAGGCGGCACACTCCGTACCGCCGCTGACGAAGCGGACCTTCTCCCACTCCGCGGACATCTCCATCGGCGAACGCCTTCGCGATCCGCTGTTCCCGCAGTTGGACGATCGCCTGGACGAGCAGGTCGTCGGCTCCGTCGAAGTGGTGGAGCAGCACCTTGTGGGTGGCCCCGGCCGCTCGCGCGGCACGGCGCAGCGAGAAGTCCACGAGTCCGTTGACCGCGAGGTCCTCGGTGACGCTGTCGAGCAGTTCCTGGCGTCTGGCCTCGCCGCGCGGCGAGCCCGCCGATCGCCGGTAGCCCGTTCGTTCCGGTGAGCCGTCGTCAGCAGTGGCGTTCACAGCGACAGTTTCCACGATCTCCGGCGGCCGCAGCGGTCCGCGGCACCGGCCGCCGGGCACGGCGGCAGCTTCCGATTACGCAGTGGACGCGCGCCGCCGACCCCAAGTCACAGCTGGGTGATCGGCGAGAAGTTACCAATAAGTATGGCGTGACTTCACAAGCTGGTAACAGTAGAACTTGTTCCCATTCGACCGAGAGTGAGGAACGTCACATGAGCGACTCTACCATGCGCGGTAACGGTTCTGGGGGCGTTTCACGCCGTCGGTTCATCGCAGGAACAGGTTCTATTCTGGGAGCCGTGACGCTCTCCGCGCGCGTCACCGCAGCCCAGGCAGCTGCCGCCCCCGCGGCTGCCGTGATCGACAACGGCGCCCACGTTCCGGTTCTGGTGATCGGGACCGGCTACGGCGGCTCCGTAGCCGCCCTACGTCTCGCGCAGGCGGGCGTCAACGTACAGATGGTCGAGATGGGCATGGCCTGGGACACGCCAGGCTCGGACGGCAAGATCTTCTGCAACACGACCTCGCCGGACAACCGCTCCTACTGGCTGCGCACCAAGACCAAACAGCCCCTCAGCAACTTCTTCGGCATTCCGATCGACAAGAGCATCCCCCGCTACACCGGGATCCTGGACGCCGAGGACTTCAGCGGCATCACCGTCTACCAGGGCCGCGGCGTCGGCGGCGGTTCGCTGGTCAACGGCGGTATGGCCGTCACCCCGAAGCGCGAGAACTTCGGCGCCATCCTCCCGTCCGTGAACGCCGACGAGATGTACAACACCTACTACCCGCGCGCCAACGCCGGGCTCGGCGTCGGCACCATCGACCCGGCCTGGTTCGACACGACCGACTGCTACCAGTACGCCCGGGTCGGCCGCAAGCAGGCCCAGCGCTCCGGCTTCCCGTTCGTCTTCGTGCCGGACGTATACGACTGGGACTACATGAAGCAGGAGGCGGCGGGCACCGCGACCAAGTCGGCGCTGGTGGGCGAGATCCTGTACGGCAACAACTACGGCAAGAAGTCGCTCCAGAAGACGTACATCGCACAGATCAAGGCGACCGGCAAGGTCACCATCTCGCCACTGCACAAGGTCACCTCGGTCTCCCCGGCCTCCGGCGGCGGTTACACGGTCCTCATCGACCAGATCAACACCAACGGCGACACCACCGTCACCAAGACCGTGACAGCGGACAAGGTGTTCTTCGCGGCGGGCAGCGTCGGCACCAGCAAGCTGCTGACCAAGCTGAAGGCCACCGGCGCACTGCCCAACCTCAACAGCGAGATCGGCAAGGGCTGGGGCGACAACGGCAACGTGATGTGCGGCCGGGCCAACCACATCTGGGACCCGACCGGCTCGCTCCAGGCGACCATCCCCTGCGGAGGCATCGACAACTGGGCCGCCGGCGGCGCGTTCGCCGAGGTCGCGCCGCTGCCCACCGGGATCGAGACGTTCGCGTCGTTCTATCTGTCGATCACCAAGAACCCGAACCGCGGCACGTTCACCTGGAACGCCGGCGCCAACCGGGTCGACCTGGACTGGCAGACCGCCTGGAAGCAGCCGTCCATCGACATGGCCAAGACGATCTTCGACAAGATCAACGCGAAAGAGGGGACGATCTACCGGACCGACCTGTTCGGCGTCTACAAGATCTGGAACGACACCCTCACGTACCACCCGCTCGGCGGCGCGGTGCTGAACAAGGCCACCGACAACTACGGCCGGCTGTACGGCTACTCCGGCCTGTACGTCATCGACGGCGCGCTGATCCCCGGCAACACCAGCGTCAACCCGTTCGTCACCATCACGGCACTCGCCGAACGCAATATCGAGAAGATCATCGCCACCGACCTGTAGGTCCAGTGGCGACAGCCTGATGCGCCGGCCTGATGCGACCGGCCGGCGCGACGGCCAACTGCGGCGGCCGACCTCGTAGGAGACGACGGAAGGTGCCTCCTACGGGGGGAGCCCGAACCCGGGGCCCGGCCGGTCGTACCGGGCGGCCCCGGAACACCTCAACCCGTGGGCAGCACGCACACCGCGTCGAGGCCCAGTACGTGGTTGAGCCGGCCGAACGCCAGCCAGGAGCCGATGCTCATGCTCAGCTCCACGATCTCGACCTGGGTGTAGTGCGCGGTCATCCGGTCCCAGAACTCGTCGTCGAGGCCGTGGTGGTCCAGGGCGTAGCGCTCGGCGTACTCGGATGCGAGGCGGGTGCGGTCGTCGAACGCGTCGGTGGTGCGCCATTCGGTGACCGCGTCGGGGAACTCCTCCTCGACCTTCTCGCCGTCCCGGTCGGTGCGCCAGTCGAGGCAGAACAGGCACCCGTTGATCTGCGCGATCCGCAGCCTGGCGGCCTCGAACTCGCGCAGTCCCAGGGTCGTGTGGGCGTACACCGACAGCGAGAAGTTCGCGGCGGCCATCCCGATGCCGGGGACCATGTCGCCCCACACGTACCCGATCGGCTCCTGGCCCTCGGGGATGTCGATGTTCATCGTTGCTTCCTTCCGAGTTTGCCGACTGCGGGACGCAGCGGGACGTCGAGTGCGTCGTAGAGTCCGGGCTCCGCGTCCACGAGCCAGTCGATGGCGCCCACCAGCCGGCCGACCGCGGTGGCGTTCCCGCCCGCGGACCGGTTCTCGCCCTCGTCACTTGCCTCGATGGTGACCTCGATACGCGGCCGGCCCTCGATGATCACCCGGTGTGCGCCGGTGCCGTCGGGCGGCGTCGGCCAGTCCGGTGCGCAGGACGGGTGGATACGGGTGACGTGCTCGATGACGATGCGGGCCTCGCCCTCGACGATGCCCTGTACCTCGAACCGCACCGCGCCCTGGGTGCCGGCTTCGAACTCGCCCATCGTCCTGGTGGTCACGGTGGTCTCGAGCGGCCGCCGGGCCATCGTCTCGCGGATCTCGTCGAGTTCGACGCCGAGCGCCCGGGCCATCATCCGTATCTGACCGCCCCACACCATGGTGGGGATCGTCTCCATCAGCATCAGCGGCTCGTAGTCCATCGGCTGGCCCATGCCGACGAGGTACCGGACGGATTCCGGCTGCTCGTAGGTGGAGTAGTCGAAGATCTCCTGACAGCGGATCACATCGACGGTGGTGCCGAGTCCACTGATCAACAGGGGCAGTACGTCGTTGCCCCAGCCCGGGTCGACCCCGGAGGCGAACAGCGAGCCGCCGCCCTCCGCGATGGCGGCCAGCACCGGTTCGCGGAACTCCGCCGGGGCGTTGCGGTGGTCGTAGAGCGGGTACAGCGCTGGGCTGACGACCACGGCCCCGGCCCGGAGCGCCCTGACGATGTCGGCGAGTGCCTCGTCGGGACGGATGTCACCGGATGCCGCGTACACCACTGCTCGGGGACCGGCGGCCAGCACCGCGTCGATGTCATCGGTCGCCGCGACACCCAACGGGTAGTCGAGCCCGCTGAGATCGCCCGCGTCACGGCCGACCTTCTCGGGGTTGTGGACAAGCACGTTCACGAGTTTCAGCGCCGGGTGAGCCTCGACGGCACGGACGGCAGCGCGCCCGACATTTCCGGTGCCCCAGACAACCGTGGAAATCATGCGGCGGAGGGTAGCAAGGGCCATCAACAGTTCATAGGGTCACGCGATCCCGGCCGTGATCAGTACTCCTGCGGCGGCGGCCTGCGGTGCGCGCCCTCCGGGGTGAAGGTGAACGTGTCGGAAAACGGGCCGTCGCCACCGTCGGCGCGGCGCACCGCCATCACGACGGGCTGGCCGTACATCGGCGCACCCCCCGGCGGGTTTCCCGGCCGGGTCCCGTTCCAGAGGTGGAAGAAGACCATCGGATCCCCGGGGCGCTCGGTGGCGTAGCCCAGCGTCTTCGGGAACTGCGGATTCGTACCGCCGATGAGCAGCGAGGGCGGCCCGAACGACTCGACCACATCGGTGAACCACTTGTTCTCCGAGCACCAGCCGGGCACCTCGCCGAGCAGCGCCTGGTACTCCTCGGGCGTGAGCGCCCGGTCCAGCTCCAGCCAGCCGTTGCGATGGGCGAACTCGGCGTAGACGGAGGCCGCGGCCTTCTGGTCGCGGTGGTCCGGCAGCATAAGGGCGAATCCGCCGATGACACCGGTTGCCTGGAACGCCCCACTCGCCCGCAGCGCCTCGTTCTCATCCCCCCAGGCCTGTTCGCGGTTGTCCACGAAGGCCAGGTGATCGATGAGGGTCCGCAGGGCGATCTCCCCGCCGAACATCTCCGGCCGGGGCAGGGCGGCGTTCAGCCGTCCGACCAGGTACGCGCGGATCTCTTCCCCGGAGCGCGGGGCCGTGATCGTGGCACCGGTGGTGGCATCGGTTGGCTTCATGTCCGAAGTTTCCCAGATGAACGGGGTGCGTGATCACGGCGACGTGCCCGGGGGTCGGACAGGCATGGGCCGTCAGCCGTCGTCCCCGGTGGGGGCGAGCCGGTTCACGACGCGTTCTCCGATACCGGCGAACGCGTCGATCTGCTCGGGGTCCAGCAGATCGATGAAGTGTCTGCGCACGGACTCCACATGCAACGGCGCGGCCTGGTCGAGCGTCAGCAAGCCGTCCTCGGTCAGCGCGACGATCGCGCCGCGGCCGTCGGTGTCGCATTCCTCGCGCACCACCAGACCCCGCTTCTCCATCCGCGCCAGATGGTGCGAGAGACGGCTGCGCGACCAGAGCATGTGGTCGGCGAGGTCGCTGATCCGCCGCCGGTGGCGGGGGCCGGCGCCGAGGGAGGACAGCACGTCGTAGTCGGGCTCCGAGAGGCCGCTGTCCTGCCCGAGATCACGAGCGAGCTGGGCGTTGAGCAGCAGGAACATCCTTCGGTACGCCTGCCATGCCCGTTGTTCACGGTCGGTCAGCCAGCGGGGTTCCTCGGTCATCGCCCCAGCCTACCGGGCCATGGTTGACGTGTCATCTACTTGTCTCTAGCGTTATGCGTGACACGTCAACTACTTGGGAGGCACCGTGACCCGGCTGCACATCATCTCCGCCAGTACCCGACCCACCTCCTCGGGCCGCGCCCTCGCCCGCTGGGTCACCGAACTCGCCACCGCCCAGGGCCCGTTCGACTCCACCCTGATCGACCTGGCCGAGGTCGCCCTGCCGTTCCTGGACGAACCCGGCCTGCCGTCCGACGGTCACTACGTGCACCAGCACACCAAGGACTGGAGCGCGGTGATCGGCGCCGCCGAGTGCTTCGTCTTCGTCTTGCCGATGTACAACGGCGGCTTCACCGCTCCCCTCAAGAACGCCATCGACTCCCTCTACCAGGAGTGGCAGGGCAAACCGGTGGGACTCATCAGCTACAGCACTGGAGCGTCGGGCGGCGCCCCGGCCGTCGAGATGATCCGGCCGGTCCTCTCACGTGTGGGCCTCCGCCCCGCCGCGCACACGCTCTCGATCCCGGCCATCGAGGACCACCTCGACGAAGCGGGCCACTTCCGGGCCGCTCCCGGCCTCACGGGCGAGGCGCGGGCGGTCCTGGCCGGGGTGGCGCGGCTGGTCGGCCCGCAGAAACGGGAACACGCGGTGGCCTGAGCCGCTCCCATCACGGACCACTGACTACTGGAGCGACTCCAGAATGGTGGCGTTGGCGAGTCCGCCGGCCTCGCACATCGTCTGCAGGGCGTACCGCGCGCCGCGCTGTCCCATGGCGTTGACGAGCGTGGTCATGAGTCGGGTGCCGCTGGCGCCGAGCGGGTGGCCGAGTGCGATGGCGCCACCGTTGACGTTCACCTTGGCGGGGTCGGCTCCGGTCTCCTGGAGCCAGGCCAGGACCACACTCGCGAAGGCCTCGTTGACCTCGAACAGATCGATGTCGTCCAGTCCGAGTCCGGCCCGGCGCAGCACTTTCTCTGTGGCGGGGACGACTCCGGTCAGCATCATGAGCGGGTCCGAGCCCGTGACGGCGAAACTGTGCAGCCGGGCCTTGGGCCGCAGCCCCAGCTTGGCGGCCGTTTCGCTGGACGTGATCAGGACGGCGGAGGCGCCGTCGTTGACCGGGCTGCTGTTTCCGGCCGTCACCGACCAGTTGATCTGCGGGTACCGCTCGGCGAAGGCGGGGTCGGCGAACGACGGGCGGAGGCCGGCGAGCACCTCCGGCGTGGTGCCGGGACGGACGGATTCGTCGGTGTCGACCACACCGGCATCCGTGGTCACGGGGGCGATTTCGGCGACGAAGCGACCGTCCGCGTGGGCGGCGGCCGCGCGGCGGTGGGACGTGGTGGCGAAGTCGTCCATCCGATCGCGGGTGATGGACCACTTGGCGGCGATCAGCTCGGCGCTGATGCCCTGCGGGACGAGCCCGTCGGGGTAGCGGGCCGCGATCCCCGGGCCGAACGGGTCGGCGCCCGCCGGGACGTTGGACCACATCGGCACCCGGCTCATCGACTCGACGCCACACGCCACGACCAGGTCGTAGGCCCCGGCGATGACTCCCTGGGCCGCGAAGTGGACGGCCTGCTGCGAGGAGCCGCACTGACGGTCCACCGTGGTCGCCGGCACGGAGTCCGGGAACCGGCCGACAGCCAGGCGTAACGAGTGGTGTTCATGGCCTGCTCACCCACCTGGTCGACACAGCCGCCGACCACGTCGTCGACGAGCGCCGGATCCATGCCGGCCCGGTCGATGAGGGTGCGCAGGGTGTGGGCGAGCAGCTCGACCGGGTGCACGCCGGCGAGCGTGCCCGTCGGCCGGCCCTTTCCGATCGGGGTACGGACGGCTTCGACGATGACGGCGTCGCGCATGGCGGTCGCCTCCTCAACTCTCGAAAGCTCTCGCAGCTCTCGAACGCGATCAGTAAGTTGGAAAACTGGATTCACCATAGCGCCGTAGGTTGGATATGCAAACCCACCTGGTCTACGGTGGAGGTATGACCACATCGCGCCCCTGCTCGATCGCCGACGCGCTCGGCATGATCGGCGAGAAGTACTCCCTGCTGGTGCTGCGCGAGGTCTTCTTCGGCGTCCGGCGCTTCGATGCCATCGCGCGTAACACCGGAGCCCCGCGCGACATCCTCGCCGCCCGGCTGCGCCGCTTGGTGGAGGTGGGAGTCCTGGAGAAGAGCCTCTACAACGAGCGGCCGCCCCGGTTCGAGTACGTCGCGACCGCGGCCGGCCGCGACCTGCGCCCGGTGCTCCTCATGCTGATGCACTGGGGCGACCAGCATCTGACGGATCTGCCGCCGACCGTCTTCGAGCACTCCTGCGGCGCCGACCTCGATCCCGCCGTCGTCTGCCGCGACTGCGGCGAGGAGGTCCGCAGCACGGACCTCACTGCCCGGTTCCAGGTCCCGGGCTGGAGCACCGAGGGCGCAGCCTGATCCACACCCCGTACGGGCCGGCTTCCGCGACCGCGGGGGCCGGCCCGTGCACGTACTGTTCCGGCCAACGTGCGGCGGCGTCCGGGCGTGGTCCACTGCGCTGAGCGCCCGCTGGACTGGCGGGAGGCGAGCCCATCCGGGTATTGGTCTAGTCCTATCTTGGTCCAGACCATTGACATGCTACCTGCTCAAGGGGTCCCATACTCAAAGCCGCCCCGCACCAAGGGAATTGGCGGCCACCCCCCTCACAGCTTGGACAAGCATGAGAAGCATGCGCTCCCTCCGCGCGGTCCTCACCGCGACCGTCACCGCTGTGGCCGCCGTTGGCCTGGCCGCGCTCAGCGGCGGCACGGCTCAGGCGGCCACCCCCCTGCCGGCCCACGTCTTCGCCCCCTACTTCGAGGCATGGACCGGCGAGAGCCCCGCCGCCCTGGCCGCCCAGTCCGGTGCGAAGCACCTGACGATGGCGTTCATCCAGGCGGCGACCAAGGGCTCCTGCACGGTGTACTGGAACGGCGACAGCGGGATGCCGATCGCCGCCGCCAACTTCGGCGCCGACATCAAGACCATTCAGGGCAGGGGCGGGGACGTCATCCCCTCGTTCGGCGGCTACACCGCGGACAGCACCGGCACCGAGATCGCCGACAGCTGTACCGACGTCAACCAGATCGCCGCCGCGTACGAGAAGGTCATCACGACCTACGACATCTCGCGGCTCGACATGGACGTCGAGGTCGACTCGCTGGACAACACCGCGGGCATCGACCGGCGGAACAAGGCCATCAAGCTCGTCCAGGACTGGGCGGCGGCCAACGGCCGCAAGGTCGAGGTCTCCTACACGCTCCCGACGACCACCAGCGGCCTCGGCGCGACCGGGCTCGCGGTGCTGCAGAACGCCGTCGCCAACGGCGCGCGGGTCGACGTCGCGAACCTCATGACGTTCGACTACTACGACAACGCCACCCACAACATGGCGAACGACACCCAGACCGCCGCAACGGGCCTGTACAACCAGCTCGGGCAGCTCTATCCCGGTAAGACCTCCGCCCAGCGCTGGGCCATGGTCGGCATCACCGAGATGCCGGGCGTCGACGACTTCGGGCCGGCCGAGACCTTCACGGTGGCCAACGCCACCCAGGTCTACAATTGGGCGGTCTCCAAGGGCGTCAACACCCTCTCGTTCTGGGCACTGCAGCGTGACAACGGCGGCTGCCCGGGCGGCGCGGCCGCCGACAACTGCTCCGGTATCCAGCAGAACACCTGGGACTTCACCCACATCTTCGCGCCCTTCACCAGCGGAACCACGACCCCGACCAACGACTTCTCGGTGACGGCCACCCCCGCCTCCGGGTCCGTGGTCGCGGGCAGCTCGGCCACCAGCAGCGTGAAGACCGCGGTGACGGCGGGCCAGGCGCAGACGGTCGGCCTCACCGTCAGCGGAGCCCCCGCAGGCGTCACCGCCTCGCTGAGTCCCACCTCGGTGACGGCGGGCGGCTCCTCGACGCTCACCCTCGCCACGACCGCGGCGACCGTATCGGGTTCCTACACCATCAGCGTCACCGGCTCGGGTACCTCCGGCAGCCACACGGCGACCTACACCCTGACCGTCACCGGCGGGACGGGCCACCAGTGCACCGCCGCCGCCTGGGCGAGCGGCGCCGTGTACACCAACGGCATGCAGGTCTCCCACAAGGGCCACACCTGGAAGGCCAAGTGGTGGACCACGGGCGAGGAGCCCGGCACCACCGGTGAGTGGGGCGTCTGGCAGGACCTCGGCGCCTGCTGACCCGACCCTGAGCCACCCACTCCCACGCGGTGCTGCCCGGCGGATGTCACATCCCGCCGGGCAGCACCGCGTCCGCGTCCCCGGAGCTCAACCCTTCCGGCCCCGAGGCCCGTTATCGGTTGACGCCCGGCGACGCGTGCGATTCTCTGTTCCGATGCCCAACCTCCGCATCGAGCAGGTCGACGGCGAGGCCGCCGTCAAGGACTGGCAGCACGTCCACAACCTGATCATCCCGACCGACCCCCTGTCCCTCGACGACGTGCGCGAACGCGTGCGGCGCAACCGGTTGGACGTCGCGTATCTCGGCGACGTTCTGGTGGGTTGCTCGACGGTGCGCCCGCCCACGGACGACACCTCGACGGCCACGTTGATCGCCCGGGTGCTGCCCGCTCACCGCGGGCAGGGGTTCGGCGGCGAGATCTATGCGGAGGGGCTGGCACAAGCGCGGAAGCTGGGCGCCGAGGTGATCGAGACGATCGTCCTGGCATCCAACACGGACGGGCTGCGGTTCGCGCTGGCGCACGGATTCGTCGAATTCGAGAGGTACGTGCTGCCGGGCGACACCATCGCCTACATCACGCTGCGGCTGGCCTGAGCAGGCGTCAATGCTTTCGGGCGCACGGCCCGGCTTCGGCGGAGTGGTCCGTTCCGGCCCGGGCAACCGGCTCCGTTCACGCCACCGAGCGCCGTCGACGGAGTCGGCCTACAACAGAGACATGAGGACAGACGAGCTTCCCGACGGATACGGCAACGTCAGCATCGAGGCGGCCGACGAAGCGACGGTCTCCGCGATCGAGGAACTGCTGCGCCTGCACTTCCGTGCGGGTCCCGCGGTGCGTTACAGCGAGTACCACGCCATCTCGGTCCCCCACCGCGCGGTGCACCACCTCACGCTGACGCTCGACACCCGGCTCTCCACGCAGCCGTGACCGGATCCCGGGTCATGCCGGGGCTTGCGCCGGCGCGGTGTGTGAACAGAATCAGCAGGTGCAGATCCTGTCGTTCCCCGAAGAGGCCACTCCGTCCGAGCTGCGGGTCCAGGTGCTGGAGATCCAGCACCAGGCATGGCCGCCCGGGAAGGGCCGGCCGGTCCCTGACGAGGCGCCGACCCATGATCCGGCGCTTCGTCCGCTGTCGATGCTCCTCGTGGAGGACGGCACGGTGTTGTCCGCGCTGGACATCCTGTCCAAGGAGATCGTCCACGCCGGGCGGCGCTATGCCGTGGGCGGGCTGAGCACCGTGGTGACGCGCCAGGACACACGTGGTCACGGATATGGCCGACAGCTGGTGGCCGCCGCCCGGGAGGCGATGCCCGCACGAGACCTGGACCTGGGGTTGTTCACCTGCGACCGGCCGCTCCAGACGTTCTACGAGAGCGCCGGCTGGCAGCTGCTTCCCGGGGCCGTGCTCATCGGGGGAACGCCGCAGACTCCCTTTCCGAGCGACCAGCCGGGCTTCGGCAAGGTCACCATGGCGGACTTCTTCTCCACCGCGGGACGCGAGGGGCGGGAGGCGTTCGCCCACGCCCGTATCGAGCTGTATCCGGGCGAGATCGACAAGCTCTGGTGACGATCCCCCGGATCGGCCGGAGGCACGCATGCGGGCTATGCGGCACATCAGGCGCACACTGGAACCATGCCCCTACCCGCAACGCACCAATGCCGTACCTGTTCCACCGACGCCACCGACGGAGCGACGCTGCACGAGGACCTCGTCGTGGGCGCTCCCCTGTCCATGGAAGCACTCGACGAGGCACAGCGCCTGGACCGGTTCGCCCGCAAGTACGCCCATGACGGCTGCCGGGTGACGGAAGTCCGCCAGGTCCCTTCCAGTAGCACCAGCGGCTACGCATGGTCCGTCCGCTTCCTCGATCAGGCCTGAGAAAGCCTCCGGCCCACCCCGGACCGGTCGACTCCGTACCCGGTCCATCCCGAACCCGGTCCTCCTCGTACCCGGTCCACCCCGTACCGGCCCGGCCTTCGCACGGTCCGGCCGGTGGCGCGGGTTTTCGACGTCATGACGGCTGCCGGGCCTGCCGGACACGGGCGTGAAGATGCATGTCATGCCCACCGTCGGCGTGCAGCGCCGCTCCGCGACGGGTTCCCTCCTCCTCGAAACCGGCCTTGACCGCCACCCGGCATGACGCCTGATTGGCGGTCGAGTGTTCCAGCTCGATGCGGTGGAACCCGCCCTCCCCCAGCGCCCAACGCGTCAGCGCCGTGACCGCGCGAGGGCACAATCCATGACCGCGTGCCGACGGCACCGTCCAGTAGGCGAGTTCGGCCTTGCCGTCCGCCAAGGACAGGGACTTCAGGGCCATACGGCCCAGCAGCGCGTCACTCGCGGCATCGACGATCGCCCAGTGCCCTTCCGTCTCGTCCCGCCAACCGCTCCGCCACCCTCTGATCCACTCCCGCGCCTCGTCCACGGAATCCGCTCTCCGCACATGCCAGCGCTGGATCGCCGGATCCTGGAACGCCTCCCGCACGGCCTCGGCGTCGGACAGCAGCCAGGGGCGGAGCGACGCATCGGCTCCGACCGGCAGAACAGGCTGGCCGGAGGCGGCGAGAGCACCGGTGGATATCGCGGGAGCGACCAGGAAGGGCATGGGCGGCATCCTTCCAGCGCCGTGCGCGGTGCACAGGACCCGGCGCCGAATCCACCGAAGGCGCAGCCACCGAATCGGCGGAGATCCCTCAGCAGGCCCTTGCGATCCGCCGCCCGGTCACGGCATCACGGCCGGCCCGCCCCCGGTACCCCGACCTCGATGCTCAGCACCTGACCGCTGCCGGGAGCCACCAGTTCTGACATGCCCCGCCACTCCGCCGCCACCACGAACAGCGTCGTCCCGTCCTGTCCGCCGAGCGCGCAGGCGAAGCCGCCGCGGTCCAGCTCGACGACCTGCAGCACCTCACCGCCTTCGGCGACGCGTACGCACCGCTTGTTGGGCACGTCGGCGTACCAGACCGCGCCCTCGGCGTCGGTGCAGATGCCGTCGGGGGTGCCCTCGCCGAGGTCGGCCCAGACGCGCCGGCCGGACAGCCCGCCGTCGGCGCCGATGGCGAAGGCCACCAGGCTGTGCCGGTACGAGTCCGCGACGATCAGGGTGGAGTTGTCGGGGGTCACCGCCATCCCGTTGGGGAACAGGATGTCGTCGGCCACCTGGCGCACCGATCCGTCCGCCGCCGCCAGATATACGAATCCGGGCCTGACCGCCTCGCCGGCCATCGGGTCGAAGCCGGCGCGGTTGACGTAGGCGTTGCCGCGGCCGTCCACCACGATGTCGTTCCATCCCGGCATGCCCAGTTCCGCGTGGACGACCAGCGACTCATCACGCTCCCGGCGCAGCAGCCGTCCGTCGAGGGACGAGACGATCACCAGCCGGCCGTCCGGGAGCCAGTCCGTACACAGCGGCAGCGACTTCACCCGGGCGATCACCTCGCTGCGGCCCTGGAGGTCCACGGCGACGACCTCGCCCGCGGACCAGTCGGAGAAGTACAACCGGTCACCGTGCCAGCGCGGCGACTCGAGCAGCCCCCGCCCGGAAAGCAACGTCCGCATCTCGTTCATCCGTCTCACAGCCCTTCTGCCGCGCCGACACAGCCTGCCGGCGTCCCACCCTCTGTACGAACGGGGCCCGGCCATATCGACACCCCCGACAAGTCTGGTGCGGCGCTCGCGTCACCGGCCGTAGCGTCAGGGCATGAGCAGCTTCGCGACGCACCGGCGGCGGGTCCATGACGAGGGTCTGTCCGCGCGCGTCCGGCACTCGCATCTGCGCCATTGCCTCCAGAACTTCGCGCCCTACGGCTTCCGGGCCACGTACCACCATCTGAGCTGGAGCGCCCGGATACCCAGGGAGCCGGAGAGGGATCCGGGATCGCTCGTAAGGGCTGTCGAGGAACTGCATCTGGCCCGGCAGCTCTGGCTCGCCGACGAGCGCGCCTACGCTTCCCGGCGGCGGCATGAAAAGGCGCGGGGCGAACGGCAGCCGGTCGACGCCGGCAGCTGGCGGGGCGGGCGATCCCGGCCGGGAATCCTCGTCCACTGCCCCGACCCGGTGCGGCACCCCACCGAGGCGCTGCCCGTCGTGGTCGAACGGGTCCTGCGTTCATCCGTGCGGCGCGACGGCGACCGGATCCCCGCGTGCCGTGTGTGTGGAACGAGGAACGGCACCACGGCATGGCATGACGGCGGCTACTGGGTGCACCAGCTCTGCGCCGTCTGCGGAGCAGGTCTGGCGAGCACGCGAGCGCCCTAGCCCGACCCGATCACGCACCGTTACCTTCGATCGGTCGTGGACGCTCCCCCGGCCAGGTCCTCGCCGGGCCGACCCCAGGCCGCGCGGGTACCGTTCAAGATGTGTTCAGTTCCCGTGCAGGACGACACGCGGATGTTTGGCGCCATCCAGCCGGGACGCCATGAGCTGGGCGCTCATGGCGGTCGACCCGACGAGCGGGGCTTCCCTGCTCGCGGCCTTCGGCGCGCTGGCCGTGCTGGTGGTGGTCTTCGCCGAATCGGGTCTGCTGGTGGTCGGCTTCTTCCTGCCCGGGGACACCCTGCTCTTCCCCGCCGGAGTGCTCTGCGCCGGCGGCGTCGAATCGGGTCCGCACCTGTCCCTGTGGCAGGTGCTCCTCTGCGCGGCCGTCGGGTCGGTCGCCGGCGCGCAGGTCGGCTTCCTCCTGGGGCGGCACGGCGGCCGTGCGGCGCTGGCCCGCGGCCGGAACGAACGGCTGAAGTCGGCGGTGACCCGCTCGGACGAACTGCTGCGCCGCTACGGATACCGCAAGGTGATCGTGATCGGCCGCTTCATCCCCGTGGTCCGTACGGTGCTGAGCCCCCTGGCGGGCGCGCTGAACGTGCCGGTGCGCACGTTCACCCTCTGGCAGATCGTCGGAGGGCTGGCCTGGTCGCAGAGCCTCGTGCTGGCCGGCTACTGGCTGGGGAACGCCGTACCGGGCATCGAGCGGTACCTGCTGCTGATCGTCGCGTTGATCGTCGCCGTCTCGCTCCTTCCGCTGCTGTTCGAGGCCCGTGGACGTTCCCGGTCCCGGTGACCGGTCCCGACGACCGGTCGCGGTGACCCGCCGTGGTGACCTGTCGCAGCCCGGCCCACGGCGCCGCCACGCCACGAAGGTGAAGATCGCTGCGGTCCGCCGACGGTGCCCGGCTCGGCACGGGGTCTGTCGAATCTGTTGACAGTGTTCGGGCATTGGAAGAAACTCCCCCCGGGAGAGCGCTCTCCAGCACCCTTGGCGTCATTGCCCGAACCCATAACAGCCTGCAGTAGTAAGGCGAACCAGCCCACAGCCGCCGCACCGTCGTCGGGCTCATGACGGCGTGGCGGTGGCAAGAGGCATCACACCCCACCCCACGGAGATGTGCATGAGCCTCCTGTCTCTCCTCCTCCAACACCTCGCACGGCGTCGACGACTGATCGCGGTGTTACTCGCGGCAGTCCTCGCGACCGGTGGCGCACTCGGCGCCATGAACGTCACCGCGAACGCGGCCACAACCCTGTTGTCGCAGGGCAAGCCCGCGACCGCGTCCTCGACGGAGAACGCGGGCACCCCGGCATCGGCGGCGGTCGACGGCGACGCCGGAACCCGCTGGTCGAGCGCCGCCACCGACCCGCAGTGGCTGCAGGTCGACCTCGGCTCCACCCAGGACATCACCCAGGTCGCCCTCAACTGGGAGGCCGCCTACGCCACGGCGTTCACGATCCAGGTCTCCGGCAACGGCACCACCTGGACCGACGCCTACTCCACCACCACCGGCCCGGGCGGCCACCAGACCCTCGACGTGACCGCCTCCGGGCGCTACGTCCGGATCTACGGGACCACCCGGGCGACCGGCTACGGCTACTCCCTGTGGGAGTTCCAGGTCTACGGCACCGGCGGCGGCACGCAGCCCGGCGCCTGCGGCACCGACAACGCCGCCGTGAACCGTCCGGCGACCGCGTCGTCGACCGAGAACGGCGGCACCCCGGCGACCGCGGCGGTCGACGGCAACGCCGGAACCCGCTGGTCCAGCGCGGCCACCGACCCGCAGTGGCTGCAGGTCGACCTCGGCTCCGCCCAGGACATCTGCCAGGTCTCCCTGACCTGGGAGACGGCGTACGCCACGGCCTTCCAGATCCAGGTCTCCGACACCGGAACCGGCAACTGGACCAGCGTCTACACCACCGCTGCCGGCGGCGGAGGAACCCAGAACCTCACCGTCAGCGGGACCGGCCGCTACGTCCGGATGTACGGCACGGCGCGCGCCACCGGATACGGCTACTCCCTGTGGGAGTTCGCGGTCCACACCGGCGGCTCCGGAGGCCCCGGTGATCCGGGCGGCGCGGTCATCTCCGCCTACAAGCAGGTCTCGGCCTCCTCGTGGGAGGGTGCCAACGCTCCCGCGGCGGCGCTGGACGGGCGCACCAACACCCGTTGGTCCAGCCTGTACACCGACAGCCAGTGGCTGCAGGTCGACCTCGGCGGCCGGGCCACGGTCACCGGTGTCTCGCTGAACTGGGAGTCCGCCTACGCCACGGGCTACCACCTCGACGTGTCCGACGACGCCACCACCTGGTCACCCCTCTACAGCACCACCAGCGGCAAGGGCGGCGTCGAGAACCTCACCGTCAACGGCAAGGGCCGCTACGTCCGGCTGACCGGCACCGCTCGGGCCACCGGCTACGGCTACTCCCTGTGGGAGTTCCAGGTCCTGGGCACCGTCGACACGTCCACCGCCACCCCGCCCCTGCTCTCCGGACCCACCAAGGCACCGGCCACGGTGAACCAGTTCGCGCTGTCGGCACCCGCGGACAAGGCCATGGTCACGAACACCCGCAGGCCGGCGCTCTCCTGGGCCGGCGTCGCGGGGACCGCCCACTACGAGGTCTGGCTCAACATCAGCCGCACCGACTACGACTTCGCGGCCCCGGGCAACCTGCTCGACCTCTACACCAAGGTCGCCGAACCCACCGGCACGACGTACACCCCGACCTGGGACATCAGCGACCGGTGGACCTACAAGTGGTACGTCGTCGCGGTGAGCGGCTCCGGCGCGCGCACCACCTCCGACATCCGCAGCTTCAGCCTCTACCTGCCCGATATCGAGACCGTGAACGACGGCGTCGCCATCGTCAACGGTGCCCGGGACCTCAACAAGAACGGCACCGTCGAGCCGTACGAGGACTGGCGGCAGCCGATCGCCACCCGGACCGCCGATCTCCTGGGCCGGATGACGCTGGAGGAGAAGGCCTTCCAGATGTTCTACAACGTCCAGTCCTACCCGATGTCGGGCTGGCACTTCGGACCCGCCCAACCGGCCGACCTGAACAACGTACTGATCTCCACGGCGGCCACCCGGCTGGGCATCCCGCCTGTGTCCGCGGGCGACACCACCGCCGGCTACCAGACCACGTACCCGCTGCAGAGTGCGCTGGCCGCGGGCAAGGACTATCCACTCGACTACCGACTGGGGGACATGCAGCGCAAGGAGGAGCTGGAGGTCGGCGCGCGCGGCACGCTCTCACCGCTCGCCGAGGTCGGCACCAAGGTGCTCTACCCGCGCATCCAGGAGGGCGGCGGCGAGAACGCCGACGTCGCGGCGGCCCAACTGCGGGCGCAGGTAGCCGGGTTGCAGGGCGGCCCGGAACTCAACCCCGGCTCCGTCCTCGCCACCGTCAAGCACTGGCCCGGCGAAGGCGCGGGCGGCGAGGCCGGCATCGTCTACGACGCGGTGACGATCAAGTACCACATGATCCCGTTCCGGGCCGCGATCGAAGCCGGCGCGGTCAACATCATGCCGGGGTACGCGGGCAGCTCCTATCTCGACCCGGGCGGCCCCGGCGCCGGCGACAGCGCCAAGATCCTCAACTACCTGCGGCAGAACATCGGTTACACCGGTGCGATCACCACGGACTGGCTGCCCTCCGGCGCGTGGGTGAACGCGGCCAACGCCGGGTCCGACGTGATGGGCGGCGCCGACCCGGGCGCCGTCGGGTTCACCATGGCCGGCTTCGAAGCCCAGGTACCGCTCGCGCGGATCAACGACGCGGTGACCCGGATCCTGCGGCTGAAGTTCGAACTCGGCATCTTCGACCACCCCTACGGCGACCCGGTCAACGGCCCCTACCGGTTCCACCAGCCGTCCTACACCGCCCTCGCCAACCAGGCCGCGCGCGAGTCCAACACCCTGCTCAAGAACAACGGCGTGCTCCCGGTCAAGCTCAACGCGGGCGACAACATCGTCGTCGCCGGCGCCCGCGCCACCGACGGCGCCGCGTGCTGCATCTGGTCCAGCTACTTCCACCCCGACTACGGCTCACTCACCCCGCTGGAGGCCATCCGGGCCAGGGCCGCCAAGTCCGGGGTCAACGTCTACCAGGACACCGGCCCCTCCCCCAAGCTCGCCGTCGTAGCCGTCGGAGAGCCGTCCTACACCCACGCCACCGCGTGGGTGGACACCCAGCCCTATCTGCCGCCGGATCAGCTCGCCGTCATCCAGAACTTCAAGAACCAGGGGATTCCGGTGGTGGTCGTCCTGACGCTGCCCCGGCCGATCGTGATCAGCGACTGGAACGGTCTGGCGGACGCCATCGTGGTGACCTATCGCGGTGGTGAGGAGACCGGTCCGGCGACGGCCGGTCTCCTCTTCGGGGACTACACCCCCAGGGGGAAGCTGCCCTGGCAGCTGCCCCGGAGCCTGGACCAGGTCCTCAAGCCCGGCGGCACCGACACGGTCGCGGACGCGAACGAGAGCTGGGACCTGCCCTACGACCTCGGCGCCACGGACGCCCAACGCGCCGAGATCCGAGCGAAGATCGACGCCGGACAACCGGTACCGACCACGTACGGAAACCCGCTCTATCCCTACGGCGCCGGACTGACCGGCTGGAATTAGCACAGAACCGCGACGGCCGTACCGCTCCCTGCGGTGCGGCCGTCGCGGTGTGCCGATCGCAGCCGGCCTACTCCTCGATGGCACCGCCGATCCGCCGCAGATGCCGGCGGAAGGTGAGTGAGGGATCGTCGGCGCGGCGCGCCAGGTACTCGTCGAAGTTCGTCTGCCGGCGCAGTGTCTCGCCCGCGCGGATCCGGCGGGCCTGTTCCCGTTCGGTCCGCCAGATGGCGTGCGCCGTCGTCAGCACTTCCTCGGCACGGTCCGCGGCGACGAACAACACGCCGTCGGCGTCACCGAACACGATGTCGGCGTCCGACACCACATGCGGCCCGAACCGCGCGGTGACCAACGCCTCGGGCTCCCGCTCGTCCAGCCGTACCGGACCGGGCGGGTAGCTGCCGTAGCTGAACACCGGCAACCCGATCTCGGCCAGCTCCGGTGTGTCGCGGTGCAGCCCCCACACCACCAGGCCCGCCAGCCCGGCCGCTTCGGCCTCCAGCACCGCGAGGTCACCGACACAGGCCTCGTCCGACCGGCCACCGTTGTCGATGACCAGCACGTCACCTTCGGCCGCCTGACCGAACGCCTCAAGGAACACATCCACACTGCCGTAATGCCGAACCGGCAGCGCCCGTCCCGCGATGCGGTGTCCCGGGACCACGACACCGATCCCCGGTGGTGCGACACGCAACGGCACATCGGTGCGGACGCAGGCATCGGCCACCAGCGGCGTGGACAGGTCGGCGAAAGCCTTCAACATGACGTTTCTCCCTGGCTCGGACCCGCCCACGGTACGCGGCGCCCGTAGGCAGAGGGGGCCCGGTTCCGGTCGGTGACGCGGGCCCGCGGTGCTGCCCGGGCCGTCCCATTTCTCGGCCGCCGGAGTTATGACACACCCATCATGACAGGTCAGAGGGCATTTTCGTAGGACGAACAGCACGTCCCGGGAACCTTGTCCGGCCCCCTCGAAAACTCCCACAATCGCCCTCATGAATCACTCCGAGAACGTCGATCACG
This sequence comes from Streptomyces fildesensis, assembly GCF_016107395.1. GTDB lineage: Bacteria > Actinomycetota > Actinomycetes > Streptomycetales > Streptomycetaceae > Actinacidiphila > Actinacidiphila fildesensis. Next base: position 106,558 of record NZ_JAAIKO010000012.1, on the reverse strand, counting down.
AATCGGTCCTACGAGCACGCGCGATCCTGCTCGGCTCCGGCAGAATCGGCCTTCACGAGGAGATCCGGGCGTACCGAGTGCTCGCCCAAGTGGGACCGCTGACCTATCTGCCGAAGCTGGCCCGGGCACTTCTGATGCTCAGTCACCAGGAGTTCCGGAACCAGCCGGAGATCCGGCTGAACCTGACCGCTGAGGCACTCGCCGCCGTGCGCAAGCTGGACGCGTCGGAACCGAAGCGAACCGAGCTGCTGATCGACACCCTGAACGACTACCAGAGGCAGCTGTACACGCTCGGCCGGCGGGCGGAGGGCTTCGCCGTTCGCGAGGAGATGGCTCTGACCGGACGCCGGGCGTTCGAGGACGGCAAGGTGGCCAGCCCCGTGTTCGGGTGCGCGCCCCTGGCAGCCGGGCTGGCCGAGGAGGGCCGCCACCTCGAGGCGGCACAGCTGTACGGGGAGATGGTCGAGGCCCTTCGGTCGGCCGACGATGCCTCGGGCAGCGGACTCTGGTGGTCCATGGTCGAGTGGTCGGCCGAGCTGGACGCGGCCGGTCTGCACGATGCGGCGATCGATGCGTTCACCGAACTCTCGGCCGCCACCCGCGGAGAACTGGAAGGCGTCCGCACGTCGCTGTCCATCAGGTTGTGGGAGCTGGTCCATCTCTCCCAGATGCTCGACGCCCGGGCGCGGCGCGACGAGGCCCGCGCAGCGCGAGGTGAAATCGGCACGCTGCTCGCCGAGTTGGCGGCGAGCGGCGAACGGAAGAGCTGGGGCAACATCCTCGACCGGTGGACGGTCCTGTTGGGCCTGTCGGGACGAGCGGACGAACAGCCGGCTCCGGGCCGGCCGGCACCGCCGTTCGGCTCCCTCGACTGGTCGCCCGACATCAGGCACGCGTACGTCGAGGGGCGGGCCACGCTGGAGGAGGAAGCCGCCGTCCTCACTCCCCTGGCCGAACGCGATCCGCGCCGCCACCTGGCTGGACTGGTCACCGTTCAGCGCAGGTTGACCATCCGGTCGGCGCTCCACCAGCAGTGGCATCACTACCGGTTCCTGGAGAACCTGCGACCGCTGTTCGACGAGGGAGTGGTACTGGCCCGCCGGTCGGCCGGGCTGGGCGAGGACCATGGCCCTGCCGTTCTCGCCAGAGCCCTGACCGACCGGTCGACCCTGCTCGTCGCGGGCCAGCAGTACGTCGAGGCGTACGACGACTTCCAGGAGGCCGCCGCCCTGCTGGGATGAGCTCCGCGGGGTGAATCACCGGCTCGATCGCGCTCGCTGATGCTGGATCGCGCTCGGTGAGGCGGATTCAGTCGTAGTCCGGGTAGTCCCATTCCAGATCGATGTCCGCCGAGGGCGCGACGGCACGGACCGCCTCCGTGACGTCGCGCTCGAAGGCGACACTCCACTGCCCGAAGCGTCTGACGCTCAACGGACCGTCCTCACTCGTCACCTTGACCCAGTGCGGACTCAGGAAGACGCCGACCCTCACCTCCTTCTCGATCGAGTGGTCCCGCAGGACCGTTCTCAGCGCGGTCTCCACGGCGTCGGCCTCGTCGGAGGAGGAGAGGTCGTTGATGTGCAGCGAGAGGTGAATGTTCACGGACATACGCTGGACCCTACTGGGACTCGCGAAGGCCGAACAAAGCCCGGTCCCGCGTCCGTTGCACCGTCGGTATCAGGACGCCGGTTTCACGGGGTAGCGGATGATGGTCCGCATCGCGTCCGGGGCCGTCCGGTTCGGGTTCGACAGATAGATCTCGTGGTGGTGGCCGGCCACGGTGTGACCGCCGGTGTCGGGGAACGAGCGGAGCCGGTCGATCGTCCCGGTCTGTGCCGCAGTTGCTTCACGCTCAGCCGGCACAGCCGGGCGAAGCGGCCGACGGTCAGTAGTTCGTCCTGCACGGCACCATCGTGGACCCTCCCTCGTGGGGAGGGTCCAGTCACCGCGGGCGCGGACTGCCGTCAGTCCGTGGTGTGCGGGCGGGTGAGGCCCAGGTCGTAGGCGAAGATGACGGCTTGGATCCTGTCGCGGGCGCCGATCTTCGCGAGCACCCGTCCGACGTGGGTCTTCACGGTGGACTCCGCCAGCACCAGCCGCTCGGCGATCTCCGCGTTGGTCCAGCCCCGCCCGATGGCGACCAGGATCTCCCGTTCGCGTCCGGTGAGGGTGCGCAGCTTGGGATCGTCCTGCGGCTCGTGGTCCTGGAGGTGGCCGGGCAGATGGTGGGCGTAGGCGTCGAGCAGGCGCCGGGTGAGGGCCGGGGCGATGACGGCGTCGCCCGCGGCGACCGCCCGGATGCCCGCCAGCAGTTCTTCGGGGCGCGCGTCCTTGAGGAGGAAGCCGCTGGCGCCGGCGCGCAGCGCGGTGTGGGCGTATTCGTCCAGGTCGAAGGTGGTCATGACCAGGACGCGGGAGCGTCCGCCGGTGGCGACGATGCGGCGGGTCGCCTCGATACCGTCCATGCCGGGCATCCGTACGTCCATGAGGACGACGTCGGGGCGCAGTTCGGCGGCCTGGCGTACGGCGTCGGCTCCGTGCGCGGCTTCCCCGACCACGTCGGTGTCCGGGACGGATTCCAGCAGCATGCGGAAGCCCAGACGCTGCATGGGCTGGTCGTCCACGATGAGGACGGTGGTCATGAGGTCTCCGGGAGGACGGTGGTCATGAGGACTCTCCGATGAGGACGGTGGTCACGAGGTCTCTCCCGGGGGGCCGGTGAGCGGGGTGAGGTCGAGGGTGACCTGTACGCTCCACCCTCCGCCGGGCCGTGGTCCGGCGATGATGCTCCCGCCGTACAGCGCTGCGCGTTCGGCCATGCCCGCCAGGCCGTGCCCCTCCTGGTTCTCCGGTGCGGGCCGTCCGGTCCCGGTGGGCGGACCGGTGTCGTCGGCGGTGATGCGCAGCTGTGCGCCGTCGACGGTGAGGGCGAGTTGCACCTGGGTTTCGGCACCGGCGTGCCGGAGCGAGTTGGTGAGCGCCTCCTGGACGATCCGGTAGGCCGTCAGCTGCACACCGCGGTCCAGGGCGTCCAGCTCTCCGATCGTGCGGTAGCGGACCTTGGGGCCGGCAGCACGGATACGCGCGCACAGGGCGTCGATGTCCGCGATGCCGGGCTGCGGACTGAGCTCGGGAGCGTCCGTCCGATCGCGCAGCACACCGAGCATGCGCCGTAGTTCTCCCAGGGCCTGACGGCCGGTCTCGCCGATGAGTTCCAGCGCTTCCTTGCCCCGCTCAGGAGCGATGAGAGCCGCGTACGCACCACCGTCGGCAAGCGTGATCATGACGGACAGGTTGTGTCCGACGATGTCGTGCATCTCGCGTGCCACCCGGGTGCGTTCGCCGGCGGCGGCCAGTTTGCTGCGCTGGTCCCGTTCGATCTCCAGGCGGGCCGCGCGCTCGCGCAGGCCGGCGAGCTGGGACCGGCGGATGCGCACCGCAAGGCCCAGGGCCAGCGCCGCGGTCACCGCGCTGAACAGGAAGAACAGCGCGTCCCCCACGGACACCGCCTCCGAGACGCGCACCGACACCAGCCCCAGAACGCCGGCCATGGCCGCGCAGGCCCAGGGCAGATGCCGCAGTCGCCCGTGCAGTGCCAGGCTGTACAGGGCGATGAGCAGCGCCACGTCGGCGCGCAGCCAGGCCCCCAGCAGCCACTGGATCAGGAACACGGCCAGCACGGCGGCGAACGTCGCCGACGGCATACGGCGCCGCCACAGCAGGGGCACCACCAGCCCGGCCTGCAGGGCCAGCACCCCGGCCACCGGCAGGTGTGTGAACCTCACGGCCATCTCGTGCCGGTCGCCGTCATGCACCAGGTCCGCCGCGCCGAACAGCAGGAATACTCCGACCGCCACGGCCGTGTCCAGCACCCATGGGCGCCGCAGGTCGGCCGCGCGCAGGCGCTGGACGACCCGGTTCAGCGCGATCACCAGCGGGTGTCCCCACAGCAGATCGGGTTCCGCGGGCGGGAGCGGGCGCGCGGAGGGGTCAGCTCCGGCGGGGATGTCGGTGGTCACGGGGGTCACCTGCCCATCGTGGGCCAACGGCGTCGGCACGGCACCCGAGCTGTCCGGGCGACGCGCCGACGCCGTGATCCCGGGTCGTCGGTTTCGGCAGTGTCAGGCGTCGGTGCGCATCAGGCGCCAGGAGGCCCCTGCCATCGCCAGTCCGGTCCAGGCCAGGAAGACCAGCAGTCCGGCCGTAGGAGTCAGAGTGTGTGCCTCATGGTGAAGGGCGAACATCGATGCTCCGGCCTCGCTGGGCAGATAGGGCCTCACGTGGTCCTGCCAGGAGCTGGGCAGCAGCGAGATGAGTCCGGGGACCAGCATCAGCGAACCGACCAGGACCGAGATACCGCCGGCCACCGATCGCAGCAGCGCGCCCAGGGCCGTTCCCAGAACACCGATCAGACCGAGGTAGAGACCGGCCGCCAGCAGGCTGCGCACCACACCCGGGTCCGAGATCGAGAGGGCCGCAGGCGTTCCCGAGACGATTCCGCTGCCGAAGAGGAAGGCGACGAACGCTCCCACGGTGCCGACCACCAGGGCGACCGCGCCGAAGACGGCCGACTTGGACCAGAGCACCGGCAGCCGGCGCGGTACCGCGGCCAGCGTGGAGCGGATCATGCCGGTGGAGTACTCGCCCGCGGTCACCAGCACGCCCAGCACACCGAGTGCCAACTGCGCGAAGTTCGTGCCGAACAGGGACAGGCTCACCGCGGTGGAGCTGGCGAAGTCGCCGTCCATGTGCCGGCCGGAGGTGATCCTGGACTTGAACTGCCACGAGGCGATCAGGCCGAAGGCCACCAGGAACAGCAGGCCCAGGCCCAGGGTGATCCAGGTGGAGCGCAGGGACCACAGCTTGGCCCACTCCGAGCGCAGCACGCGCCGCGCGGTCACCCGGTAGACCGGACGGCCGCCCTGCACGGGGCTCGGGACGGGGGTGCGGGTCGACGTGATGGTGCTCATGCTGCGCTCCCGGAGGTCTCGGTGGTGCCGTGGTACTCGACCGCGTCCCGTGTCAGTTCCATGAACGCCTCCTCCAGGGACAGCGCCTTCGCGGTGAGCTGGAACAGCGCGATGCCGGCCTCGGCGGCCTTCAGTCCGATCGCGCGGGCCTCCATGCCCGTCACCTGGAGTTCCTCGGAGCCGACCCGGCCGGTGATCTCGATGCCGGGTCCCGCCAGGACCTCGCGCAGCCGGGCGGGATCCGCCGTGGCGACCTGCACCGTGTCCCCGCCAGCCTGGCTGATCAGTTCCTCGACGGTGGTGTCGGCCAGCATCCGGCCCCGTCCGACGACGATCAGATGGTCCGCGACCAGGGCCATCTCGCTCATCAGGTGCGAGGACACGAACACCGTGCGGCCCTCACTCGCCAGCCCCGTGAGCAGATTGCGGATCCACAGCACGCCCTCGGGGTCCAGCCCGTTGACCGGCTCGTCGAGCATGACGGTGGCCGGATCGCCGAGCAGCGCGGCCGCGATGCCCAGCCGCTGGCCCATCCCCAGGGAGAAGGCGCCAGCGCGCTTCTTCGCCACCGAGTCCAGACCCGTCATCCCGATGACCTCCTCCACCCGGCGGCGCGGAATGCCATGGGTGTACGCCTGGGCCATCAGGTGGTCGAACGCCGACCGGCCCGGGTGGATCGACTTCGCCTCCAGCAGGGCCCCGACCTCCTGCAGCGGGGCGGTGTGCTCGGCGTAGCGGCGGCCGTTGACGGTGACCGTGCCGTGGGTGGGGGCGTCCAGACCGACGATCATCCGCATCGTGGTCGACTTGCCCGCGCCATTGGGTCCGAGGAACCCGGTGACGGTGCCGGGCCTGACCGTGAAGTCCAGCCGGTCGACCGCCGTCGTCTCCCCGTACCTCTTCGTCAGCTGCTGCGCCTCGATCATCGCGTCTTCCCTCGCTCAGGGGCGCCGGTCCTGCCCGACCGCCTCACCAGCAACGCTAGAAGCCGCGGACCCCGGAACCGTGGTACCCCGGACTGATCCACAAACGGACGGTAGTACCCCGGTACCACCCCCGCCTGCACTTCACAACCTATCGGTTGTGAAAATAGCTGGTTGTGGGTACGGTCGAGGTATGGCAGTCGTCGAAGACGAATTGAGCCTGGTGTTCTCGGCGCTGGCCGATCCCACCAGGCGCGCGATCCTGGAGCAGCTGGCACGCGGCGACGCGACGGTGAACGAGCTCGCCGAGCCGTTCGCGATGACGCAGCAGGCGGTCTCGAAGCACCTGAGAGTGCTCGAGCGCGCCCGGCTCATCTCACGGACCCGCAGCGCGCAGTCACGGCCGTGCGCTCTGGAGACGGTGCGCCTCGACACGGCCGCCGACTGGATCACACGGCACCGGCAGGTCTGGGCCGACCGTCATGATCGTCTCGACGAGCATCTGGCGGCGCTTCGGACCCAGCGGCGCGACGACGAAGGGACGCCACAATGACCGCGACAGGTGAGCTCACGTATCGGCGCGTGCACCGGGCGTCGCCCGAGTTGCTGTTCGACTGCATGACCATGCCGGAGCACCTCACTCACTTCTGGGGGCCGACCGGTACGACCACCCCGGTCGGCAACATCGTCATCGATCCGCGGCCGGGCGGGGTCTTCGAGACCACCATCGTCAGCGATACCGACGGCAGCACGCACACCATGCGGGCGGTCTTCGTCGAGGTCCGCCGGCCCGAGCGCCTGGTGTGGATCGAGGCGGATGTCGAGGGCGGCATGCGCACCACGATCTCCTTCGTCGATCTGAAGGACGGGCGCACCGAGGTGGTGACCCATCAGACCAACGTGCCGGCCGCGTACCTCAGTGCAGAGGCGAGAGCCGGTTTCAGCACCAGCCTCGACCGCCTCGACGTCTACCTGGCCGGTCTCGACCCCGAGCAGGGACAGCAGGAGTAAGGAGCACGTCATGTCTGTACTCACATCAGCCGACGGCACCGAGATCGCCTATGAGCACACCGGCAGCGGGCCGGCGCTCGTCCTCGTCGACGGCGCCATGTGCCACCGCGCCGCGGGGCCGATGCGGCCGCTCGCCGCGCTGCTGCGGGAGAGCTTCACCGTCCACACGTACGACCGTCGTGGCCGGGGCGACAGCTCGGACACCACCCCGTACGCGGTCGCCCGCGAGATCGAGGACCTGCAGGCCGTCATCGCGCGGGCCGGTGGCCGGGCGTACGTCTACGGAATCTCCTCCGGTGCGGCGCTCACTCTGGCGGCTGCGGCGGCCGGCTCCGGGATCGCCAGGATGGCGCTCTACGAACCCCCGTTCATGGCTGAGAGCGAAGACGGCACCCGGATCAAGAGGTACACCGAGCAGCTCCACGAGTTGCTCGACGCCGGGCGCAAGGGCGACGCCGTGGCGCTGTTCATGACGCACGTCGGTATGCCCGCGCAGGCCGTGGACGGTATGCGGTCGCAGCCGGGGTGGGCCCCGTTGGAGGCGATCGCGCCGACGCTCGCCTACGACGACGAGGTGCTCGGCGACGGCCACGTGCCGCGCGCCCTGGCATCGACGATCGTCATTCCCGCGCTGGTCCTCGCCGGTGGCGCCAGCCCGGAGGGCCTGCAGCAGGCGGCGAAGGCCACCGCGGACGCCCTCCCGACCGCCGGGCACCGGACGCTCGACGGCCAGACGCACGACGTGGCCCCGGACGCGCTCGCCCCGGTGCTGGCCGAGTTCTTCGGCGCCTGACGACACGACGGGAGCGGCGCAGGGCTCCGGGAACGACCCACGTCACGTCATGGCATGTCAGCCTGGGTCGGCGGGTCGGCGCCCTCCCTGGTGCAGGTCAGAGCGGCCGAGCGGGTGGCCAGGCGGAGGGCTCGGAGGACGTCCTGGTACGGGTCGGTGGTGGAGGTCGCGGTGCGGAGTCGCGTCCGCGGCGCGGATGCGTCGGGCTGCCCGGCCGTTCCTCCCGCGCCGAGCAGCCCGGCCCGGAGCAGGCCGCTAAGGAGTCCCGACATGAAGGCGTCGCCGGCTCCCACGGTGTCGACGACCTCGACCGACGGCGCCGGCAGTGCGTACCGGCCCTGTCGCCACCAGACCTGTGAGCCGCCTGCGCCGAAGGTGAGGACCACGAGTGAGGGTCCGCTTCGCGACCAGCGGAGGGCCACTTCGTGGATGTCCTGCCCGGGGTAGAGCCAGGCCAGATCTTCCTGACTGGCCTTCACCACATCACTGACCGAGACCAGGTGCTCGACCCGAGGACGCTCGTCGTCGGGCTTTCCGAGCAGTGCGGGCCTAAGGTTCGGGTCGTACGAGACGGTGGACGTGTCCCGTGCGGCCTCGACGGCGGCGAGCACCTGATCGGCACCTGGCGCGAGCGCCGTGGCGATCGATCCGGTGTGCAGGTGGCCCGCCGTACCGGAGCGGGCGGTCTCCAGGGCCTTGGGAGGCAGCTCCCACGAGATGTCGAAGGTGTACTCGGCCGCCCCGGCCGCATCGAGACGGGCGGCGGCCGTCGACGTCGGGACATCGAGGACGGACCCGTCCGTGAGCACCACCCCGCTTCGGCCCAGATGGGTCCGCAGCACCTGGCCGAAGGGATCGCGGCCGATCCGGGTGGCGAGCCGGACCGGGTGGCCGAGCCGGGCCAGGCCCAGCGCCACGTTCGCCGGGCTGCCGCCCGGACGGCAGCGCCGCGACCCGTCCGGGCCGGTGAGGATGTCGGTGAGTGCCTCGCCGATGACGAGCGTCGGCGTTTCGGATGCCGGAGTTTCCGGCGTCGGCAGGGGCGGTGGCATGGACAGCTCCGGGGAAGAGGGTTCGTCTGGGGGCGGTCGGAACGACGTCCTGGTCAGGGAGTGACCAGGATCTTCCGGCCCTTGCCGTCCCGGAACTGCTGGAGGGCCGCGGCGTAGTCGGTCAGCGGCAGCCGGTCGCTGATGAAGACCTGCGGGTCGAGGACACCGGCGGCGAACAGCCGGGCAGCGCGTTCATAGCTGTGGAGGACCGCCATGGAGCCGGTGATGGTGATCTCCTGGTTGTAGATCCGGTACGGCTCGATCGTGGCGCGCGCCGCGTAGTCCGCCACGCCGAACTGGAGGTACGTACCGCCCTTGCCGACGCGGCCGATGGCTTCCTGGATGGCCTTGGCGTTTCCGGTGGCGTCGATGACGACGTCCCAGCCGCGGGGTCGCTCGATCTCGTCGGCGGAGGTGACGGCATGGGTGCAGCCCAGGGTCCGGGCGGTTTCCAGCCGGTCGGGGTTGATGTCGACGATGTCGACGGTGGCGGCGCCGGTGCGCTTGGCGAGCTCCATCATCATCAGGCCCATGGTGCCGGATCCGTAGATCAGGACGTTGGTGGCCAGTTGGCTGCGGAGGATGTCGTAGCCGCGGACGGCGCAGGAGAGGGGTTCGATCAGCGCGGCGTCCTCGGTGCGGATGTGCTCGGGCAGTTTCACGCAGTTGGCGACGGGGGCGAGGGCGTACTCGGCCGCGCCTCCGGGGTTGGTGACGCCGATCGCGGCCCACCGTTCGCAGAGGTTGTTGCGCCCGATACGGCAGTAGTGGCATTCGTGGCAGTACAGGGAAGGGTCGACGGCGACCTGGTCGCCGAGCGCCACCTCGTGGACCTGGCTGCCGACGGCGACGATCTCTCCGGCGAACTCATGCCCGGGGGTGATCGGCAGGGTGGGTGCGAACTCGCCCTGCAGGATGTGCAGATCGGTGCCGCACAGGCCGACGGCGGCGACGCGGACCACCACGTCCCGGGGGCCGGGGGACGGATCCTCGACGTTCTCGATCGCGACGACGCCGGGGGCGCTGATGACGGCTGCTTTCACTTGACTGCTCCAAGGGACAGGCCCTGGACGAGTTTGTCCTGGGCGGCGAAGCCGGCGATGAGTACGGGCAGGGAGACGCAGACGGCGGCGGCGCACACCTTCGCCAGGAACAGGCCCTGGCTGGTGACGAACCCGGTGAGGAAGACCGGTGCGGTCCCCGCCACGACACCGGTCAGCACCCGGGCGAACAGCAGCTCGTTCCAGCTGAAGATGAAGGAGATCAGCGCGGTGGCCGCGATACCGGGCGCGGCGACCGGGGCCACGATCCGCAGGAGGATGGTCAGCAGCCCCGCTCCGTCGATGGAGGCCGCTTCCAGGATCTCCTTGGGGACTTCCGCGAGGAAGGAGCGCATCATCCATACCGCGATCGGCAGGTTCATCGAGGTGTAGAGGATGACCAGCAGCCAGATGTTGTCGAGCATGCCGGCGTGCTGGGCGATGAGGTACACGGGCAGCAGCCCGGCCACCGTGGGGAGCATCTTGGTGGACAGGAAGAAGAACATCACGTCGGTCCACTTGCGGACCGGCTTGATGGACAGCGCATAGGCGGCGGGCACGGCCAGGACCAGCACCAGGACGGTGGAGGCGATGCTCGCCGTCAGCGAGTTGATCAGCGGGGGCCAGGGGCTGACCCCCGTGCTCTCGCCGAAGAACTCGCGGAAGCCCTGGAGGGTGAGGCCCGCGCCGATGTTGGGCGGGTTGGTCGCGGCGGCCGGTTCGCTGTGCAGCGAGGTGAGCAGCATCCAGCCGAACGGCAGGAAGAACAGCAGACCGCAGACCCAGGCCAGCAGACCCCAGATGCTGCCTCGATGGCGGAACGGGCCGGTGCGGCGGCTCGGCCGGCCGGCCGGGGCGGTGGTCGAGGTGCTCGTCATGACGTCTCCTCTCGGAACAGGGACGAGACGGTGCGCAGGGCGAAGGTGGCGATGAGGATCGAGCAGGCGACGACGATGACGCCCTGCGCGGACGCCAGGCCGTAGTCATGGGCCTGGTAGAAGGTCTGGTAGACGGAGTAGGGCAGGTTGGCGGTGCCCAGGCCGCCGGAGGTGAGGGTGAAGACCGCGTCGAAGTTCTGGACGACGTAGATGCTGCCGAGCAGCGAGGCCAGTTCCAGGTAGCGGCGCAGGTGGGGGAAGGTCAGATAGCGGAAGACCTGCCACGTGCCGGCGCCGTCGACGCGGGCGGCCTCGACGATGTCCAGCGGTCGGCTCTGCAGGCCGGCGAGCAGGATCAGCATCATGAACGGTGTCCACTGCCAGGCCAGTGAGGCTTCGACGGCTATCAGGGGGTTGGTGGACAGCCAGTCGAACTGCGGGGCGTCGGAGCTGCCGAACAGGCTCCAGATCCAGGTCAGAGTGCCGTTGATCAGCCCGTAGGAGGCGTTGTACAGGGCGTGCTTCCACAGCAGGGCGGAAGCCACCGGCACGACGAGGAAGGGGGTGATGAGCATCGTGCGGACGATGCCGCGACCGCGGAACTGCCGGTCGAGCAGCAGGGCCAGCCCCAGGCCGAACAGCAGGCTCACCAGGACCACCGAGGCCGTCAGGATCACGGTGGTGGTGATGGACGAGCGCAGCGTCGGATCGGTCAGTGCGGTCCGGTAGTTGGCCAGGCCGCCGAAGCCCCGGTTGTCGGGGTCGAGGGCGTTCCAGCGCATGAACGAGATGCCCAGGGTGCCCAGGAACGGCAGCTGGGTGACCACGATCAGGAAGACCAGCGCCGGGAGCAGCGGTGCCCGGCGGGCCCAGGCGCCACGCGGCCGGTTGGCGGGACGGGTCGACGACTCCCGCACTCCCTGGCGCAGGAGTCGCGGGCGTTTTGCGGTCAGGGGGACGGTCATGGTGTCTCTCCGCTTCGCGCGGGTGGCCTCCCGACCCGCGGAGGGCGGCGGGTCGGGAGTGGGTCGGCGAGGGTGGGTCGGCGGGCGGTTCCGCGGGTGCGGAGCCCGGTCACTGGCCGGCGTGTTTGGCGGCGACCGTCTCGGCCCGGGACTGGCTGGTCCTCAGGGCGCTCTCGACGCTGCTCCGGCCGGCGATGGCGGAGCTGATCTCCTGGGATACCTGGGTTCCGAGATCGGTGAACTCGGGGATGCCGACGAACTGGATGCCGGGGGCGGGTCGTGGCTGTACACCGGGGTTCAGGGGGTCGGCGTTGGTCAGCGCGGTCTTGGTGGCCGCCGCGAACGCCGATGCGGCGGTGAGGTACTGGGCGTTGGTGTAGGTCGAGGTGCGCTTGCCGGCCGGGACCTTGGACCAGCCCAGCTTGGTGCCGACGAGGTTCTCGTAGTTCTTGCCCGACGCCCAGGAGATGAACTTCCATGCGTCGTCCTGGTGCTTGCTGGCCTTCTGCAGACCCCAGGCCCAGGTGTAGAGCCAGCCCGAGCTCTTCGTCCGGTCGACCGGCGCGGGCACGTAACCCATCTTCCCGGCGACCGGTGAGCCCGTGCCGTCCAGCAGGCCGGCGGCCGAGGTGGCGTCGTACCACATGGCGACCTTGCCCTGCTCCATGTTGTTCAGGCACTCGGTGAAGCCGGCCTGCGGGGCGCCCGCCTCACCGTGCGCACGCACCAGGTCGACATAGAACTTCGTCGCCTTGGTGAACTCCGGACTGTTGACCTGGGCCTTCCAGTCCTTGTCGAACCAGGTGCCGCCCATGGTGTTCACGAGCGTGGTCAACGGCGCGATCAGCTCACCCCATCCGGGCTGGCCACGCAGGCAGATGCCCTTCATGCCGGGCTGCGCCCCGTCGGCCTTCGCCGCCAGGTCCGCGACCTGGGTCCAGGTCGGGTTGGCGGGCATCGTCAGGTTCTTGGCGGCGAAGACGTCCTTGCGGTACATCAGGAACGACGACTCGCCGTAGAACGGCTCGGCGTAGATCTGTCCGCCCGAGGTCAGGGACTCCTGGATGCTGGGCAGGATGTCGCTCTGCTCGAAGGCGGTGTCGGCCTTGGACTGGGCGGTCAGCGGTGACAGCCAGCCGTTCTTGGCGTAGATCGGGGTCTCGTAGTTGCTGATGGTCGCCACGTCGTACTGTCCGGCCTGGCTGGCGAAGTCCTGACTGATCTTGTCCCGGACGTCGTTCTCCGGCAGCACGGTGAAATTGACCTTGATGCCGGTGGACTTGGTGAAGTTGTCCGCGGTCAGCTTCTGCAGATCAACCATCTGCGGGTTGTTGACCATCAGCACGTTGATGGAGTGCGCCTGGGAACCGCCGCCCCCGCCGCCGGCGCCCGAACAGGCGGCGAGCAGGCTGGTGCAGAGGACCACGGCGACCGTCGCGACGGTGCGCGGCGTGTTCTTCGGTCTTGTCGTCACGCTGGATCCCTTCGTTGGTGATCCGGCCGGGTGGGACCGGGTGTCAGCTGATTTCGCCCACGCCACAGCTGCCCGCGGCCGGGGGCCGCGGATCGAGGGGGTGGAAGGGCCGTCGGGTCAGACGCGGATGACCTGAGGCCCCAGGAGGGTGTAGCGGTGCGCTTCCGCGCTGGACAGTCCGGTGTCGGTGACGATGGCCTCGAAGTCGGCGACCTCCGCGAACCGGCAGAAGCTGCTCGCCCCGAACTTGCCGTGGTGCCCCAGGAAGATCCGTCTGCGGGAGACCTCGATCGCCTTGGCCTTGACGTCCGCGACGACGGGGTCGGGCGTTGTGAGCCCGAACTCCCGGGAGATCCCGTTCGAGCCCATGAACGCCAGGTCGATGACGAAGCCCGAGAGCATGGCGCAGGCCCAGGAGCCCACGGTGGCGAGCGTCCGGGCGCGGACCCGGCCGCCGAGGAGGAGGACGGTGGTGTTGTCCGACTCGGCGACCGCCGCGGCCGTCGACAGCGATGCGGTCACCACGGTCAGGGGCTGGTCGGTGGGCAGCAGTGCGGCGAGGATCTGCGGTGTGTAGCCCTCGTCCACAAAGATCGTTTCTGCGCCGTCGAGGAGCTTGACGCCTTCCGCGGCGATCCGCCGTTTGCTCTCGACGTGCAGCGTGACGCGCTGGGCCAGATTGGTCTCGAAACCCGCGCTCTCGACGGGGTAGGCACCGCCATGGGTGCGGCGGACCAGTCCCCTGCGCTCCAGCGCGCTCAGGTCCCGCCGGATGGTCTCCGGGGCGACCCTGAAGTCGGCGGCCGCGACAGCGACCTCGACGCGGCCCGCCTGGCGCGCCAGAGCCAGCAGCCGGTGATGCCTCTCTTCCGACCTCAACACCGCCACCCGCCCTTCTCCGCCCGTTCGGGCATCCGGGGCCCGAATGGGCCCATCCATGAGTTATACCGTCGCGGCGGAGCCGTGCGCCGCCCCGTTCCGGATCGGACGTTGCCCGATCTCGCCCGGATCGCGATCCATGAATGCGCAGGCCAGCGGCGTCCACCGGATCAACTGCCGCGGCCCGGATGCCCGGCTGCCGCCGATGAGCTGCCGAAACCGGTGGTTCCGGAGTGGCTGGCGGCCGACGCCTTCGGCCCGCACGTCCTGGACACCCTGGACAACGGCGGCGGGACCGGGACGACCTGCTGGATCGAACCGGCCTGGAAGATGCTGCTGTCGAACAAGGCGCTGCTCGCGATCCTGTGGGAGCTGAACCCCGGCCATCCGAACCTGCTGCCCGCTTACCTGGACGGACCGCGTGAGCTCGCGACCGGCCCGGGGTACGTGATGAAGCCGCTGCTGGGCCGTGAAGGCGCGGGGGTCACCCTGCACGAGCCGGGCACGCCGCCGGCCGTACCCGACGAGGCGTCCTGCTTCCAGGAGCTGGCACCGCTGCCCGACTTCGACGGCAATCGCGTCGTGCTGGGCGCGTGGGTGGTCGAGGACGAGGCGGCCGGGCTCGGCATCCGCGAATCGGTGGGGCCCGTCACGGACGAGTACGCGCGCTTCGTGCCGCACATCATCGAGTGACAACCGGACGGCCGCCCCGCATGGCGGGCGACTACGTCCGGACGGTGTCCTTCGCACCGGACGTCCGCGCGGCCGCCTCGTTCCACCGGGTGCGCTCGGCGGCCGGCTCGTAGCGGCGCAGTGGCTGGGTGGCCCGCAGCAGGGACCGGATGTCCGCGAGGCCGCCCCCGATCACTCCCGCGGCCCGCGCCTGCACCAGGACGTTGCCCAGCGCCGCCGCCTCGGCGGGACCGGCCACGACCGGCAGCCCGCAGGCGTCCGCCGTCAGTTGGCAGAGCAGCTCGTTGCGCGCGCCGCCGCCGACGATGTGGACGACGTCGACATGCCGTCCTGACAGGCGCTGGGCGTCCTCGATCGCCGAGCGGTGCGCCAGCGCGAGGGAGTCCAGGATGCAGCGCACCGTCTCCGCCTGATCACGCGGTACCGGCTGCCCGGTCCTGCGGCAGGACTCGGCGATACGGTCCGGCATGCTGTCCGGGGCGAGGAATGCCGGGTCCGCGGCGTCCACGACCGAGCGCAGCGGCGGGACCTGTGCTGCCTGGGCCAGCAGCCGGCCGAGGTCGTGTGGAAGGCCCGCGGCCAGCCAGCTGCGAAGGCACTCCTGCAGCAGCCAAAGGCCCATGATGTTGCGCAGATAGCGGACGGTGCCGTCGACGCCCAGTTCGTTGGTGAAGTTCGCGGCGCGCGAGTCCTCGGTGAGGACCGGTGCGTCCAGTTCCACGCCGGCCAGCGACCACGTGCCGCAGGAGATGTACGCGAAGCGCTCGGTGTCCGCCGGCACCCCGGCGACCGCCGACGCGGTGTCGTGCGAGCCGACCGTCACCACCGGCACCGGGTGCTCAAGGCCGGTCGCCTCCAGGACCTCCGGCAGCAGCTCACCGGCCGGGTCGCCTGGCCTGCGCAGCGGCGGGAAGAGCGACAGGTCGATCCCGAGCCGCCCGGCCAGTGCGTACGCCCAGTCGCCGGTGCGCGGGTCCAGGAGCTGGGTGGTGGAGGCGTTGGTCAGCTCCGTGCCGGCAACACCGGTGAGCCAGTACGACATGAGGTCCGGCATCAGCAGCAGCCGCGCGGCGGCGTCCAGTTGAGGCGTCCCCTGTGCCGCGGCCAGCTGGTAGAGGGTGTTGAACGGTGCGTGCTGCACACCCGTGGCCGCGTACAGCTCCGCCTGCGGCACGGTCCGCCGGATCCGTTCCGGCACGCCCTCGGTCCGGGCGTCGCGGTAGTGGACGGGGTTGCCGAGCAGCGAACCGTCGGCTGCCAGCAGCCCGTAGTCCACGGCCCAGGTGTCGATGCCGACGGACGTCACCGGGCCCGCCGCCCGCAGGCCGTCCAGGACCCCGCGGTACAGCGCCAGCACGTCCCAGTGCAGGGTGCCGCCGACGCGGACCGGGAGGTTGGGGAAGCGGTGGACCTCGTCCAGGCCGACCGAACGCGCGGTCACCCGGCCGACGATGACGCGCCCGCTGGAAGCGCCGAGATCGACGGCGGCGAAGGCACGGGGGTCGCTCGGTGGCATGAAGAGCCTCACAGGAAGGGATGGGAACGGGGAGGATCCCGCCGGCCGGCGGGGGTCACCGCCGGCCGGGACCCGCTAGCGCAGGAACGCGGCTGCCACTCCGGCGTCGACGGGGATGTGCAGGCCCGTCGTATGACTGAGGTCCCCGCCGGCCAGCGCGAAGACGGCGTTGGCCACGTGCTCGGGCAGCACCTCGCGCTTGAGCAGGGTGCGCTGGGCGTAGAACGCGCCGAGGTTCTCCTCGCTCACCCCGTACACGGCGGCGCGCTGGGCGCCCCAGCCGCCCGCGAAGATCCCGGAGCCCTGGACCACCCCGTCGGGGTTGATGCCGTTCACCCGGATGCCGTGCTCCCCCAGCTCGGCGGCGAGCAGCCGCACCTGGTGGGCCTGGTCGGCCTTGGTGGCACCGTAGGCGATGTTGTTGGGGCCGGCGAAGACCCCGTTCTTGCTGGAGATGTAGACGATGTCACCGCCCAGGCCCTGCTGGATCATGATCCGTGCGGCCTCGCGCGAGGCGAGGAAGGATCCGCGGGCCATGATCGCGTGCTGCAGGTCCCAGTCCGCGGCGGTGGTCTCCAGCAGCGGCTTGGAGATGGAGATACCCGCGTTGTTGACCACCAGGTCCACTCCGCCGAAGGCGAGGACCGCCGCGTCGAACGCCGCCCGGATCTCTTCCTCGGAGGTGACGTCGGCCGGCACCGCGACAGCGCGGTCCGCCCCGCCGAGCTCTTCGACGACGGCCGCCGCACTGGTCGCGTTGATGTCCGCCACGACCACGCAGGCTCCCTCGGCGGCGAGCCGGTGGGCGATCGCCCTGCCGATGCCGGAACCGGCGCCGGTCACCAGCGCGATCCGGGTCGCGAGCGGCTGCGCCGGGGGCATCCGGCGCAGCTTCGCCTCCTCCAGTTCCCAGTACTCGATACGGAACTTCTCGGACTCCTCGATCGGCAGGTACGACGAGACCGCCTCGGCGCCGCGCATGACGTTGATCGCGTTGAGGTAGAACTCCCCCGCGACGCGCGCGGTCTGCTTGTCCTTGCCGTAGGAGAACATCCCGACGCCCGGGACCAGGACGATCGCCGGATCAGCGCCGCGCATCGGCGGCGAGTCGGGCGTCGCGTGCCGTGCGTAGTAGGCGGCGTACTCCTCGCGGTACTCGGTGTGCAGCTGCCGCAGCCGCCGCACCGCTTCGTCGAGCGGCGCGTCGCCGGGCAGGTCCAGCACCAGCGGGCGGACCTTGGTGCGCAGGAAGTGGTCGGGGCAGGAGGTGCCGAGCGCGGCCAGCCGCGGGTGTTCGGTGCGCGAGAGGAAGTCGAGCACCGCCTCGGAGTCGCTGAAGTGGCCGATCTGCGGACGGTCGGCGGAGGCGATGGACCGCAGGACGGGGGCCAGTGCGGCCGCTCTGGCCCGGCGTTCCGCCGAGGGCAGCGGCTCGTAGCCGGACAGGACCGGTCCGAACGGTGTGCTCCTGCCGCGCCGGTCGAGGAACTCGGCGGCGGTGCGGATGATGTCGAGGGAGTTCCGCTCGCACTCCTGCGAGGTCGCACCCCAGGCGGTGATGCCATGGCCGCCGAGTACGCAGCCGACGGCCTGCGGGTTCGCGTCCCTGACGGCGGCGATGTCCAGGCCCAGTTGGAATCCCGGGCGGCGCCACGGCACCCAGGCCACCCGGTCGCCGAAGCACTCCTTGGTCAGCGCCTCGCCGTCGGCGGCACAGGCGAGCGCGATGCCGGAGTCCGGGTGCAGATGATCGACGTGCTCGGCGCCGACCAGGGCGTGCATCGCGGTGTCGATGGAGGGCGCCGCCCCGCCCTTGCCGTGCAGGCAGTAGTCGAAGGCGGCCACCATCTCGTCCTCGCGGTCGACGCCCGGATAGACGTCCACGAGGGTGCGCAGCCGGTCGAGCCGCAACGCGGCGAGCCCCGACGCCCGCAGGGTGCCCAGGTCGCCCCCGGAGCCCTTGACCCACATCAGCTCGGTGTCCTGCCCGGTCACCGGGTCGGTGGCGGTGCCCTTGGCGGACGTGTTGCCGCCCGCGTAGTTGGTGTTGCGGGGATCGGCGCCGAGCCGGTGGCTGCGCGCCAGCAGCTCCGCCGCCTGCGGGTGCAGTTCTGCGGTCATCGTGGAATCCCTTGCGAATGGGAGCGGAAGCGGGAATCGGTGGCGGCGGGCGTCGGAGGCGTCACGCCCCCCAGCCCGCCTGGGTCCCGCCGACCCGCTCCGCGACGATGTGATCGGCCCAGCCGGACCGCTTGTAGGCGGCGATCGGGTCCGGGTCGATGCCCTGCTCCTCGCGGACCTCGCGCAGCAGCGGACGGACGTCGGTGTTGTACGCGTCCATCAGCACGGCGTTCGCCTCCAGCACCTCACCGGCCTGCTGGGCGGCGCGCAGTGCGACGGGGTCGACCAACAGCGCCTTGGCGGTGGCTTCCTGCACATTCATCACCGACCGGATGATCGCCGGGATCTTCGCCTCGATGTTGTGGCACTGGTCGAGCATGAAGGCCACTCCGGTCTCGGCCGCGAGCCCCCCGCCGCGCACCACTTCGTACATGATCCGGAAGAGCTGGAACGGGTCCGCCGCGCCGGCCATCAGGTCGTCGTCGGCGTAGAAGCGCGAGTTGAAGTCGAAGCCGCCGAGCTTCCCCTCCCGCAGCAGCGTCGCCACGATGAACTCGATGTTGGTGCCGGGGGCGTGGTGGCCGGTGTCGACGACGACCTGCGCCTTGGGGCCGAGCTTGAGGCAGTGGGCGTACGCGGTGCCCCAGTCCGGCACGTCCGTGGCGTAGAAGGCGGGCTCGAAGAGCTTGTACTCCAACAGCATCCGCTGGTCGTCGCCGAGCCGCTCGTAGACCTCGGTCAGCGCGTCGCCCAGCCGACCCTGGCGATCGGCGATATCGTCCTGTCCGGGGTAGTTCGTCCCGTCGGAGAACCACAGTTTCAGATCGCGCGAGCCGGTGGCGTCCATGATGTCGACGCATTCCAGCAGATGGTCGGTGGCCTTGCGCCGGATCTTGGGATCGGGGTGGGTGACTGAACCGAGTTTGTAGTCGTCGTCCTGGAAGACATTGGAGTTGATCACCCCGAGCCGTACACCCCGCCCGGCCGCGTGGGCCGCCAGCGCCGGGTAGTCGTCGGTCCTGTCCCAGGGGATGTGCAGCGCCACCGAGGGCGCGGCCGCGGTGAATTCGTGGACGCGCGCCGCGTCGTCGATCTTCTCCTGCGGGGTGCGGGGCACGCCCGCCTGCGCGAACACCTTGAAGCGCGTGCCGGAGTTGCCGTACGCCCAGGACGGCGTCTCGATGGACTGGGCCTTCAGCGCGGCCTTCACCGTGGACAGGTCGGTCATGTTCATCGCTCCCGCCATGAATCGTTTCACTGAGGGGAAGCTAGGTGCCCGAAGAGGGAGTGTCAACCTCCTGGTTACGGGAGTTCAACCGACTGCGGACACCGGAGCGGAAAACTTGAAACGAAAGCATTGACGCGTCATGTCGCACTGGCCTAACGTCCGTGCAACTCAGTTGAAACCTTTCATGTGAGGCCCCACCATGGACCAGCCGAAGTCGGCGGAACGGCCCGTACTCTCGCTGGAGGACGCCAGCAAGTCCTTCGGTGCGGTCCGGGCTCTGCAGGGTGTGTCCCTGGCCCTCTTCGCCGGGGAGGCGCACGCGCTCGCCGGTGAGAACGGGGCCGGGAAGTCCACCCTGATCAAAGTGCTCGCGGGAGTGCACCGTCCCGATGCCGGGCGGGTGCTGGTGGACGGCGAGCCCGTCACCTTCCACGGACCCTCCGACGCCCGGGACGCCGGCATCGCGGTCATCTACCAGGAACCGACGCTCTTTCCCGATCTCACCGTCGCCGAGAACATCTTCATGGGCCGCCAACCGCGCCGCTCCTTCGGCCGGGTCGACCACCGGTCGGTGCGGGACGCGACGCAGGCCCTCATCGAACGG
Organism: Streptomyces fildesensis; assembly: GCF_016107395.1. GTDB lineage: Bacteria > Actinomycetota > Actinomycetes > Streptomycetales > Streptomycetaceae > Actinacidiphila > Actinacidiphila fildesensis. The sequence goes on along the minus strand of NZ_JAAIKO010000012.1, from coordinate 86,411 downwards.
CTGGGGGTCGATCTCGACCCCGGGCAGCTCTGCCGCGGCCTGTCCATCGCCGACCAGCAGCTCGTCGAGATCGCCAAGGCGCTCTCCTTCGACGCCCGGGTCCTGATCATGGACGAACCCACCGCGGCACTGACCGGAGCCGAAGTGGCCCGGCTGTTCGGCGTGGTGCGGACGCTGCGCGAACAGGGCACGGCCGTGCTGTTCATCTCGCACCGGCTGGAGGAGATCTTCGCCCTCTGCCAGCGCGTCACCACCCTGCGGGACGGCCGGCTGATCTCCAGCGATCCGGTCGACGGCCTGACCGAGGACGACCTGGTACGCCGGATGGTCGGCCGTGACCTGGACGAGCTCTACCCCAAACAGCCCGCACGGATCGGCGAAACGGCCCTGGCCGTGCGCCGGCTCACCCGGGAGGGCGTCTTCACCGATGTCTCGTTCGACGTCCGCCGCGGCGAGATCGTCGCGCTGGCCGGGCTGGTGGGCGCCGGCCGCAGCGAGGTCGTGCGCGCCGTCTTCGGCGTCGACCGCGCCGACGCGGGCGACGTGCACGTGGCCGGGAACAAGCTGCCGGCCGGCTCGCCCACGGCCGCGATGGCCGCCGGTGTCGCCCTGGTGCCGGAGGACCGGCGCCAACAGGGCCTGGTGATGGAGCTGTCCATCGAACGGAACATCGGTCTGACCGGACTCGACCGGCTCGGCCGCGGCGGCCTGGTCCGCAGAACCCTGGAGCGCGGCCGGGCGGCGGACTGGGCGGTGCGGCTCCAGTTGAAGTACAACCGGCTCTCCGACCCGGTCGGCGTGCTCTCCGGCGGCAACCAGCAGAAGGTCGTGCTGGCCAAGTGGCTGGCCACCGAACCCGGTGTACTGATCGTCGACGAACCGACCCGGGGCATCGACATCGGCACCAAGGCCGAGGTCCACCGGCTGCTGTCCTCGCTCGCCGCGGAAGGACTCGCCGTCCTCATGGTCTCCTCCGACCTGCCGGAGGTCCTCGCCATGGCGGACCGGGTGCTGGTCATGCACGAAGGACGCATCACCGCGGAACTCCCGCGCGCACTGGCCACCGAGGAATCGGTCATGGCCGCGGCCACCGGCCGGACCGCCGGCGGAGAGAAGGCAGCCTGATGACAGCGACAGTGGAACAGCCCACGGCGCCGCCCGGCGCGCGCAAGGTGACGGCGCGTTCGCTCACCGAGACCGTCTTCCGGGCCCGGGAGATCAGCATCGCCGGGTGTCTGGTGCTGCTCGTCCTCGGCACCTGGGCGGCCAACCACCGCTTCCTGTCGGAGCAGGGCATCAAGGACCTGCTCCTCAACGCGTCGATCCTGATCCTGCTGGCCGTCGGCCAGTCGGTCGTGGTCCTCACCCGCAACATCGACCTCTCGGTCGGCTCGGTGGTGGGACTGTCCGCCTTCGCCTGCGGGAAGTTCGTCTCCGGCACCGACCGCAACGCCGTTCTGGCCCTGCTGCTCGGCATCGGCGTCGGCGCGCTCTGCGGCCTCGTCAGCGGACTGCTGGTCAGCTTCGGGCGGGTGCCGGCGCTCGTGGTCACGCTGGGGATGCTCTACATCATCCAGGGCACCGACTACTGGTGGGCGCACGGTCAGCAGATCAACGCCGCCGACGTCCCCGCCTCCGTCCTCGACCTGGGCAGCGGCAGCGTCCTCGGCGTCCCGTACCTGGCGCTGATCGCCGTCGCCGTACTCGCCGCCGCCTCCTACTACCTGCGGTCCTACCGCAGCGGCCGGGAGCTGTACGCCATCGGCTCCAGCCCGGAGGCCGCCCGGCTCGCGGGCATCCCGATCCGCCGCCGGATCCTGGCCGCCTACGTCTTCTCCGGCGCGGTCGCGGGCTTCGCCGGCGCCCTGTGGCTGGCCCGCTTCGGCACCGTCGTCGCCGACAACGCCCACGGCTGGGAACTGACGGTGGTCAGTGCGGTGGTGGTCGGCGGCGTCGCCATCACCGGCGGCACCGGCAGCGTCTGGGGCGCGGCGCTCGGCGCGCTGCTCCTCACCACCGTCGGCAGCGTCCTGGTCGTCCTGAAGGTCGACTCCTTCTGGCAGAGCGCCATCACCGGAGCCCTGCTGCTCGCGGCCATCAGCGTCGACCGGATCGTGACCCTGCGCATGACCAGCGCCCTGAGGAAGAGGAACGCGCGCCATGTCCACCAAGTCTGACCTGAGCCGGTTCCTGCGCTGGGACGTCGCGGTCGGCATCCTGCTCGTGGCCGTCTTCGCCACCGGAGCCGGTACCACCGAGGGGTTCGCCACCACCGGCAATCTGTCCTTCGCCCTCAACGACATCGCCGAGGTCGCGATCATCGCGCTGCCGATGACGCTGCTGGTGGTGGCGGGCGAGATCGATCTGTCGGTCGCCTCCATGCTGGGGCTGGCCAGCGCGGTCAGCGGCAAACTGTGGGAATCGGGCTGGGCGTTCGAAACCATCGTTCCGGTGGTCCTGGCCATCGGCGTCCTCGGCGGTCTGCTCAACGGCTGGCTCGTCACCCGGGTCGGACTGCCGTCGCTGGCCGTCACCATCGGCACGCTGACGCTCTACCGGGGCCTGGCGTCGGTGGCGCTGGGCAGCAACGCGGTCACCGACTTCCCCGAGACGTACGCCCGGTGGACGTCGGACACCAACACCGTGCTCGGGATCCTGCCCTACCCCTTCGCCCTGTTCATCGTCCTGGCGGCCGTCACCGGTGTGGTGCTGCACGCCACCGGGTTCGGCCGCTCCCTGTTCGCCACCGGCGCCCAGGAGGAGGCCGCCTACTTCTCCGGCATCCGGGTCAAGCGGATCAAGCTGCTGCTGTTCGTCCTCACCGGACTGCTGTCGGCCTTCGCGGGCATCGTCTTCACCCTGCGCTACGGCAGCGCCCGTGCCGACAACGGCCAGGGCTTCGAGATGCTCGTCATCGCCTCCGTGCTGCTGGGGGGCGTCGACTTCGACGGCGGCAAGGGCACACTCGGCGGCGCCATCGCCGGAGTGCTGCTGATCGGCCTGCTCAAGAACCTGCTCATCCTCAATGACGTGGCCAACGAGGTCCAGGTGATCGTCACCGGACTCCTGCTGGTGGCCTCGGTACTGACCCCGCGGGTGATCGCCGCGGCACTCGAACGGCGCCACCGGCGCGCAGCCGCAGCTGTCTGACGGCGCGCACCGCCCCCTCCGCACCACCGTCACCCGACGAACTCCCCGAGGAATTCCCCGAAGAAGGGCTTCGCCATGTCCCTCCCCACCACCGTCCCGGTGCGCGCGCTCACCGCGGTGACCGCCGTCTGCGCTCTCGCCCTCACCGCGACCGCCTGCGGTGGCACGACGAAGAAGTCCAGCTCCGACCAGGGCCCGGGCACGGCCGCGACGGCCTCCGCCGACCCCGCTGCCGCGCTCAAGAAGGGTCTGAAACTCGCCTTCCTGCCCAAGCAGATCAACAACCCCTACGAGACGATCGTCGACAACTCCGGTATCGCGACGGCGAAGGAGATCGGCAGCACCGCCAAGGAGGTCGGCCCCTCCGACGCCAGCGCGTCCTCGCAGGTCTCCTACATCAACACGCTCATCCAGCAGCAGCAGGACGCGATCCTGCTGGCGGCCAACGACCCCAACGCGGTCTGCGGTCCGCTCAAGCAGGCGATGACCAAGGGCATCAAGGTCGTGGCGTACGACTCCGACACCGCCAAGGACTGCCGGCAGCTGTTCATCAACCAGGCGAGCTCCGAGCAGATCGGCCGCAGCCTGGTGCAGAACCTCGGCAAGCAGCTCGGCTTGCAGGGGAAGATCGCGATCCTGTCCGCCACCCAGAACGCCACGAACCAGAACACCTGGATCGAGTTCATGAAGAAGGAGCTGGCGCTGCCGGCGTACAAGGGGATGGAGCTGGTGAAGGTCGCCTACGGGGACGACGACGACCAGAAGTCCTTCCAGCAGACCCAGGGACTGCTGCAGGCCTACCCGGATCTGAAGGGCATCATCGCGCCGACCACCGTCGGCATCGCGGCGTCCGCCCGCTACATCAGCTCCTCGTCCTACAAGGGCAAGGTCGTGGTGAACGGGCTGGGCACCCCCAACCAGATGCGCAAGTACGTCAAGGACGGCACCGTCGCGCAGTTCTCCCTGTGGGACCCCAAGAAGCTCGGCCGACTCGCCGCGTACGCCGCGGCCGCGCTGTGCTCCGGTCAGATCACCGGCGCGGAGGGGCAGACGTTCAAGGCCGGTGACCTGGGCAGCTTCACCGTCGGCAAGAACGGTGAGGTCATCCTCGGCAAGCCCACCGTCTTCGACACGTCCAACATCGACGGCTTCGACTTCTGAGCGTGACCCGCATCCCGGCCCGCCGCCCGCCGGCGGCGCGGCCGGCCGTCGACGGCGAAAGGCCCGGGAACATGCGGCGTGTCTGCTTCCTGCTTCAGGTCCGCCAGGACCGGATCGACGCATACCGCCGCCGGCACGAAGCCGTGTGGCCGGAGATGACCGCCGCGCTGTCCGCCACCGGCTGGCACAACTACTCCCTCTTCCTCCGCGAGGACGGGCTGCTGGTGGGCTACCTGGAGACCGAGGACTTCGCCGCGGCGCAGAGCGCGATGGCCGCCACCGAGGTCAACACCCGCTGGCAGACGGAGATGGCCGAGTTCTTCGAAGCCCCCGACGACGACCGGCCCGACCGGGCCATACGCCCCCTCACCGAGATATTCCACCTCATGTGACGGCCGGCGACCCGGCCGGCCCGCTCCCCGGCCGACCCCACGAACGGAGACATCCGCCATGACCCGCACCCCCGCCACCGCGCGCAGGCCGAAGATCGGTCTCGTGGCGGGGGGACTGGGCGCCTACTGGCCCCAGTTCCCCGACCTGCTCCCCCAGTTGCGCCGCTCCGCCGCACGCGTCACCGAACGCATGAAGGACTTCGACGCCGATGTCGTCGACGTCGGGTTCATCTCGGACGCACAGGAGGGCGCGGTGGCCGCGGAGAAGCTGCGTGCCGCCGGATGCGACCTGATCGTCGGATTCCTCACCACGTACATGACCGCCACGATGCTGGCGCCGGTGGCCCAGCGCTCGGGCGCTCCGGTCCTGCTGATCAATCTGCAGCCGACCGAGGCGATGGACCACGCCACGTTCGACACCGGTCAGTGGCTGGCGTACTGCGGCGCCTGCCCGCTGCCCGAGATGGCCAACTCCTTCGAGCGGGCCGGCGTCCCGTTCCGCTCCGTCTCCGGCTATCTGGAGGACGACCGGGCCTGGGCCCGGATCGGCCGGTGGATCCGGGCGGCCGGGGTGCGATCGGTGCTGCGCAACGGCCGGCACGGCCTGATGGGCCACCTGTACCCGGGCATGTACGACGTCTCGACCGACCTGGCCATGGTCTCGGGCAACCTCGGCGGCCATGTGGAGGTGCTGGAGTTCGACGATCTGCGGGTGCGGGTGGACGACGTCACCGACGCGGAGGTCGCCGACAAGCTCGCCAAGGCCAGGGAGACCTTCGCGTTCGACGATTCCGTCGTCGCGGACGATGTGGAGTGGGCGGCCCGAGTGTCGGTCGGACTCGACCGGCTGGTGACCGACTTCGACCTCGACAGCCTCGCGTACTACCACCGGGGTCTGGCCGGGGAGATCCACGAGCGGCTGGGCGCCGGCATGATCCTCGGCGCGTCGCTGCTCACCGCGCGTGGTGTGCCGGCGGCGGGCGAGTACGAGTTGCGTACGTCGCTGGCGATGCTGATCGCCGACCGGCTCGGCGCGGGCGGATCCTTCACCGAGCTGCAGGCGCTCAACTTCCGGGACGGCGTGGTGGAGATGGGCCACGACGGGCCCGCGCACCTCGGCATCAGCCAGCACCGGCCGCTCCTGCGCGGCCTGGGTGTCTTCCACGGCAAGCGCGGCTGGGGCGTGTCCGTCGAGTTCGACGTTCGGCACGGCCCGGTCACCCTGGTCGGTCTCGGCCAGACCCGCGACGGCCGCTACAAGCTGGTCACCTCGCAGGGCGAGGTGGTCGGCGGCCCGCTGCTGAAGATCGGCAACACCACGTCCCGGGTGGACTTCGGCACCGATCCCGGCGAGTGGACCGACGCCTGGAGCGCCACGGGCGTCGCCCATCACTGGGCACTGGCCACCGGTCACATCGTGCCCGAACTGCGCGCGGTGGCCGACCTCACGGGCCTGGAACTGGTCGAGGTCTCTTGACCGGGGAACGTTCGCTCTCCCGCCGCGCGGACGGCGCCGGCGGACCCGGCCGGCTTCCCGGCCGCGCGCCGGGCAGCCGGGTGAAGCGCAGCGCGATCGGCATCAAGGACGTCGCCGAGCAGTCGGGGGTCTCGCTCGGCACGGTCTCGAACGTCCTCAACCGGCCGGACACAGTGTCGGAACCCACCCGGCGGCGGGTGCTCGCGGTGATCGAGCGGCTCGGGTACGTCCGCAGTGAGACGGCCCGCCAGTTGCGGGCCGGTCGCAGCAGAATGCTCGCCCTCCTGGTGCTGGACCTGGCCAATCCGTTCTTCGTCGAGCTGGCCCGTGGCGCCCAGCAGGCCGCCCGCGAGGCGGGACTCGCCGTCATGGTGTGCACCAGTGCGGGCGATCCGGCGCAGGAGGCCGAGTACCTGGGCATGTTCGCCGAACAGCGGGTGCGCGGTGTGCTGGTCACTCCCACCGACGGCACCGGCCAGGATCTGCGGGCGCTGCGGAGCCGCGGCATATCCTCCGTCGTCGCCGACCGGGAATGGGCCGGTGACGAGGCGTGCTCGGTGTCGGTCGACGACGTGGCAGGCGGCCGGCTCGCCGTACGGCATCTGCTCGCGTCGGGCCACCGCCGGATCGTCTACGTCAGCGGTTCCCCGCGCCTGGCCCAGTCCCGGGACCGGCATCAGGGCGCACTGTCCGCCCTCGACGAGGCGCGGGTCGCGCGGGAGACGCTGACGGTGGTCGAGGCGGAGCGGTTCGACGTCGCCTCCGGCCGGGCGGCGGGCGCCCGGCTGCTGGCCGCCGCGGACCGCCCGTCCGCCGTGTTCTGCGCGAACGACCTGCTGGCTCTGGGCGTGCTGCAGACCCTGTTCGCGGCCGGGATCCGGGTGCCGGACGACATGGCGCTCGTCGGCTACGACGACATCGAGTTCGCCGCGGGCGCCGCCGTCCCGCTCAGCTCCGTGCGCCAGCCCTCGTTCCGCATCGGCCGCACCGCCGCGGAACTGCTGATCGAGGAGACGGACGGGCGCCCCGACGCACACGAGCATCAGAAGATCGTCTTCCAGCCGGAGCTGGTCGTCAGGACATCGTCGCTCGGTGTCCGCGGCGGAGGCTGATCACACAAGATGTGCGTAGCATGAGACCGCGGCCGCGGAGAGCCGCGGGAGACGGTGGTTCGGAGCTCGTGGCGCGCATGATGGGCATCAAGGACGTGGCACGGCAGGCCGGGGTCTCCGTCGGCACCGTGTCGAACGTGATCAACCGCCCGGACATGGTCTCCGAGCAGACCCGCACCCGGGTGCTCGAGGTGATAGACCAACTCGGCTATGTGCGCAGCGAGTCGGCCCGCCAGCTGCGCGCCGGCCACAGCCGCATCATCGCCCTGCTGGTCCTGGACATGGCCAATCCCTTCTTCGTCGACGTCGCGTCGGGCGCCGAGCGGGCCGCCCGCGAGGCCGGACTCGGCGTCATGCTCTGCAACAGCGCCGGCAGCGCGACCGAGGAAGCGGAGTACCTGAGCCTGTTCGCCGAGCACCGCGTACGCGGAGTGCTGGTCACCCCCGCCGACGCCACGGGGCGCAACCTCGACGCGTTCCGGCGCCATGACATCCCCTTCGTCTTCGTCGACCGCGTCGTGCCCAGCGCGTCGGCGTGCTCGGTGTCGGTCGACGACATCGCCGGCGGGCGGCTGGCCGCCGGCCATCTGCTGGACCAGGGCCACCGGCGGCTCGTCTACGTCAGCGGACCCATGCATCTGACCCAGTGCCGTGACCGGCGGACCGGGGCCCTCGACGCGCTGGCCGCGGCGGGACTCCCCCCGGAGGCGCTGTCCCACATCGAGACGGACCGGCTGGACGTCGCCGCGGGGCGGGACGCGGGCGCGCGGCTGCTGGGCATGGCCGGCCGCCCCACCGCGGTGTTCTGCGCGAACGACCTGCTCGCCCTGGGCGTGCTGCAGGCGCTGTACGCGGCGGGGGTCGCCGTGCCGCAGGAGCTCGCGCTCGTCGGCTACGACGACATCGAGTTCGCGGCGGCGGCCGCGGTCCCGCTGACCTCGGTGCGCCAGCCCGCCCACCGCATGGGCCGGACCGCCGCCGAGCTGCTCATCGCGGAGACCGGCGACCACGCCGGCGAGCACCGGCACCATCAGATCGTGCTGCAGCCGGAGCTGGTGGTCCGGGGTTCGACACTGGGCAAGCAGCGCTGAAGGCGTAGGAACCTCCCTGCCGGGCCGGCCTCACCCGCGCCGCTCCCGCCTCCCGCCTCCCGCCTAGGTCGTACCGGGTGGGTCTGACAGACCTACCCTGGGCCCCGGAAAGCGCTCCGGGCGCGGCAATACTTGAGTCATGGGTCTGGACCACAATGTCGAACTGGGTGAGTTCCTCCGTTCCCGCAGGGCCCGGCTGGGCCCTGGGGACGCGGGGGTCGCCGTCAATGGATCCGCCCGCCGGGTGCCCGGGCTGCGCCGGGAGGAGCTGGCCCGGCTGGCCGGGGTCAGCACCGACTACTACGCGCGGCTGGAGCAGGGGCGGCACCGCAACGTCTCCGCGAGCGTCCTGGACTCCGTCTCCCGCGCGCTGCGGCTCAACGAGGTGGAGCACATCTACCTCATACAGCTCGCCCGTCCGCAGCCACGCGCCGCACGGCGTCCGACGGCCCGCCCCCAGCGGGTCCGGCCGGGGCTGCACCGGATGCTGGAGACGCTGGACGGACTGACGCCGGCCTTCATCGTCGGCCGCGGGATGCAGGTGCTGGCCAGCAACCGGCTGGCCCGCTCGCTGATCTCCGATTTCGAGGCGCTGCCGCACCGGGAGCGGAATCTGGCCCGGTTCATCTTCCTCGACGAGTCCGCCCGGCAGCTGTACCCGGACTGGGAGCAGATCGCCGCGGAGACCGCCGCGGTGCTGCGTCTCGACGCGGGGCGCAACTGCGAGGACCGGGCCTTCTGCGAGCTGATCGGCGAGCTCGCGGTCAAGAGCGAGGAGTTCCGTACGGCGTGGGCGGCACACGACGTGAGCCGCCGCTCGCACGGAACCAAGCGCTACCGGCACCCCCAGGTCGGGGAGATCACCGTCGCGTACGAGGCCCTCAGCCCGCCGGGCGACACGGACCAGACCCTCTTCGTCTACACCACCGAGTCAGGTTCGCCCTCCGAGACCGCGCTGCAGTTGCTGGCCAACCTCACCGCGTCCCTGACCTCACCGAGTCCGGCCGCGCCACGGCCCGTGCTCACCGATCCCGACGATTTCCTGGAGATCCACGCACGATGACGACCACCGTCCCCGCTTACGCCGCTCCCGCTGCCGACGCACCGCTGGAGCGCACCACGATTCCCCGACGCGCCGTGCGTGAGCACGACGTGCTGATCGACATCAAGTTCGCCGGCATCTGCCACTCCGACATCCACCAGGCCCGGGACGAGTGGGGTGGCGCGAAGTTCCCCATGGTGCCGGGCCACGAGATCGCCGGCATCGTCACCGAGGTCGGCCCGGGCGTCACCAAGTACGCCGTGGGTGACCGGGTCGGCGTGGGCTGCTTCGTCGACTCCTGCCGGGAGTGCGAGAACTGCCTGGCCGGTGACGAGCAGTACTGCCTGAACGGCGGCACCGGCACCTACAACGCCACCGGCCGGGACGGCGAGCCCACCTACGGCGGCTACAGCACCCACATCGTCGTGGACGAGCACTTCGTCCTGCGCATCCCGGAGGGCGTCGAGCTCGATGTCGCCGCTCCGCTGCTGTGCGCCGGGATCACCCTCTACTCACCGCTGAAGCACTGGAACGCCGGCCCCGGCAAGAAGGTCGCCATCGTCGGCATGGGCGGCCTCGGTCACATGGGCGTGAAGATCGCCGCCGCTCTGGGCGCCGAGGTCACCGTTCTGAGCCAGAGCCTGCGCAAGCAGGACGACGCGAAGAGGTTCGGCGCCGAGCACTACTACGCCACCAGCGACGAGTCGACGTTCGAGCAGCTCGCCGGGACGTTCGACCTGATCGTGAACACCGTCTCGGCCAATCTCGACCTGGACGCCTACCTCGGGCTGCTGCGGGTGGACGGCACCCTGGTCAATGTGGGCGCGCCCGAGCACCCGGTCTCGCTGAACGTGTTCTCGCTGATCGGGGGCCGGCGCAGCCTGGCCGGCTCGATGATCGGCGGCATCCGGCAGACCCAGGAGATGCTGGACTTCTGCGCCGAGCACGGCCTGGGCGCCGAGATCGAGGTGATCTCCGCCGACCGGATCAACGAGGCGTACGAACGCGTCGTCGCCAGCGACGTCCGGTACCGCTTCGTCATCGACACGGCCACCATCTGACGGCAGCCCCGGGCTGCCGAAAGGCCCTGCCCTCCCGCGGAAGCGGGGTGGCAGGGCCTTCGGCGTCGACGCCCGGACATCAGTCCGGGTGTCGTGCCCGGTCAGCGCTTCGCGTACTCCGCCTCCCGGACGGCGGCCTTGCGCAGCTCGGGGACGCTGCCGGTCACCACGACGGACTCCGTGGTCACCGTTCCCCGACGCGGTATCGCCAGTCCCAGCAGCGCGAGCGCCCCGAGGGCCATCACGGCGATCCCGTACTCCCGGGTCGTCGGCAGCAGTCCCCCGCCGTGCACGACCAGGAAGCCGCCGATGACCGCGGGCAGTCCCATGGCCAGGTACGACAGCACGTAGATGGTGGAGAGCAGCCCGGACCGCTCGTGCGGCGCGGCCAGCGGGACGATGGTGCGGATCGCGCCCTGGAAGCCGCCGCCGAAGCCGACGCCCGCGATGACCGTTCCGATGAAGAAGCCGGTAGCGGAGTTGTGGTCGATCGCGAGCAGGGTGAGGCCGACGCCCACGATGAGGGCCACGGTGCCGAGCAGCATGACCCGGCCCGGGGCGGCGTTGCGGAGCAGCAGCACCGACACCGCGCCGCTGCCGGCCAGGGCGAACAGCGCCAGGCCGCCGAGCAGCAGGGAGTCGGAACCGACCACGCTGCGGATGACCGCCGGGATGACGGAGCCGTAGAGCCCGGCCAGTGCCCAGACCGCGACCAGGACCGGGGCGGCCACCAGCAGCGGTCCGCGTGCCGCCTTCGGGACACCGAAGCGGGGCCGCAGCGAGGCGAGCGCGCCCGGCTTGGGCTCGGAGGTCTCGCGCATGAGGGCGACACCGATTCCCTGCAGGACGAACACGGCGAGGAGGGTCAGGTAGACGAGGTGGGTGGGCTCGGGCAGGAACTGGACCAGCAGCCCGGAGGCGAGCGCCCCGGTGGCGGTGCCGGTCATGGGGGCGATCGCGTTGGCGATGGTGCCCTTGACCTTGTCGAGGTCGAGCATCCCCGCGCCGACCGCGCCGACGGCCGCGCCGGTCGACAGGCCCTGGACGACCCGGGCGATCATCAGCTCGGGCACCCCGCCCGCCGTGGTGAGCACGACCATCGCCACGACCTGCAGCACGATCGCCGCGAGCAGCACCGGACGGCGTCCGATGTGGTCCGACAGCGACCCGACGGTGAGCAGTGCGGCGAGCACGGCGAGGGCGTAGATACCGAAGACCATGGTCGTGGTGATCGGCGAGAAGCCCCATTCGCCCTGGTAGACGGCGTAGAGGGGGGTGGGAGCGCTGGAGGCGGCGAGGAAGGCCACCACGATCGACGCCTGGAGGTAGAAGGCGGCACCCGAGCCGAGCCGCCGGCTTCTGCGGACGAAGGGGTCGGTCACGGGGAACGTCGGCGGCAAGGACATCGGCTGGCTTCTTTCGCCTAGCGGGAGCCGGTCCGATCAGACCGGTCTGTCTAGTGGCCCTTACGGTAGACAGACCGGTCTGGTACTGTCAAGTCATGGCTACGAAAGCGATCGCAGACCGGCCCGCCGCCCCGGGGCGCCCCACCGCACGTGAGCGTCTGCTGGCCGCCGCCAACGAGCTCTTCTACGAGGAGGGCATCCATGTCGTCGGCATCGACCGGGTGATCGAACGCGCCGGCGTCGCCAAAGCGACCCTCTACAGCGCGTACGGGAACAAGGACGGGCTCATCAGCGCCTATCTGGCCGGCCGGCACGAGATCCGCCGCCGCCGGGTGACCGCTGCCGTCGACCGCCACGAAGCGCCGCGGGAGAAGCTGCTCGCCGTCTTCGACGCACTCGGCGAGGCGTTCGCCGAGCCGAACTACCGCGGCTGCGCCTTCCTCAACGCCAGCGCGGAGGTCGGCCCCGACAGCCCGGTCATGCAGGCCACCGACACGTACCGCGGCTGGGTCCGCTCACTGTTCACCGACCTCTCCCGGGCCGCCGGCGCGCCCGATCCGGAGCAGCTGGCGAGCCGGCTGGTGCTGCTCTACGACGGCGCGGGCGTCGCCGCCAGGATGGACCGCAACCCCGGTGCCGCCGACATGGCGAAGACGGTCGCCGCCACACTCATCGACGCGGCGACCGCGCAGCACTAAGGCCTCGCGTTCCGGGGCAGGTCAAGCCGTCACACACCAGCGACCGCGCAGCGAAGAGGGGCGGGCCTCCTGGGAGGTCCGCCCCTCGGTCACACACTGACGGGTGTCAGCCGATCTGCGCGCCGTACTCGGTGAGTGCGGCCGTCACCGGCTGGAAGAACGTCTCCCCGCCGTTGGTGCAGTCACCGCTGCCGCCGGAGGTGAGGCCGACCGCGGTGTCGCCGGAGAAGAGCGCGCCGCCGCTGTCGCCGGGCTCGGCGCAGACGTTGGTCTGGATCAGTCCGGTGACCGACCCTTCCTGGTAGTTGACGGTGGCGTCGAGTCCGGTGACCGTGCCGTCGTGCACCTGGGTGGTGCTGCCGCTGCGCTGCACCGTCTGGCCGACCGTCGGATCGCCGGCCTTGGTGATCGCCTGCGTGCTGCCGTTGTACAGGTCCACCGAGCTCGGGTGGGCCACGCTCGTGTCGGTGTACTTGACCAGCGCGAAGTCATGGCCGGGGAAGGTGGCGGCCTCGACGTTGCCGATCTCCTGGCCGCCGGACGAGCCGGACCAGCTCTTGAACGCCACACCGCAGTGACCCGCGGTCAGGAAGTACGGCTGCCCGTCCTTCACCACGTTGAAGCCGAGGGAGCAGCGCGCACCATCGGCGAAGATCGCGTCCCCGCCGGCGACGAACGGCTTGAAGCGGCCCGCCGAGCGGTGCAGTTGCGCGGTGCCGCCGAGCGCCTTGACGCTCTTGGTGAGGCTGTCGAGCTGCGCACCCTTCACGGTGCTGTCGGCGGTCACCACCACCTGGTTAGTGCGGGGGTCGATGGACCATGCGGTGCCCGGGATACGCGGCTGCGCCCGCAGGGTCTCTGCCGAGCGGTGCAGTTCGGCCATGGTGTGCTGGACGGTCCGGGCAACTGCTCCCGCGTCCTTCACCTTCTGGTCCGCGGTGGCGTCAAGAACGTTGACGACGAGCTGCTTGGTCTTCGCGTCGTAGTACGAACCCGCGGTGCGGTCACCCAGCCGGGAGGTGAGGTCGCCCGCGAGCTGAGCCGCGGCGGCGGGGGCAAATGCCTGGGGGGACGGTGCGGTCGGCTGGGCGGCGTTGGCGTGGGGAAGGAGAACGCCCGCTGCGACGACGGCGGCGGCGCTCGCCCCGGCGATCGCGATACGACGCCTGGTTATCCGACGGTGCTTCAACTCAGTGCCTCCTGTGGGGGGTGGGCCCGCCGGGTCAACGGTGGGCCCGCAGGATGTGCGGTCACGAACGGGCGGAACAGCAAGGTCTGCCCGTCCGTGCCAGTTGGTGCGGCTGAGTATCCCGATACCGGCCAGTACCCTGCAAGGTCATGATCAAGCCCCGCCTGCACATCTGTGAACAGGGCGGAGATACCTCGCAACCCTCGCCATTGACGGCCCCGATCGGGGTTTCCGGACCACGGTGCGACGACCTGTGCGCCCGGGGTGAGGACTACACCTGTCCGAGAACCGACGCTCGAATTCCGTTTGTGGAGCCCGGTTTCTCCCGGTACGTACAGGCGCGGAACGCGCCGTTCACGCCGCCCGTGCGCAGTCAGCCCCCTGGTCTTTGTTCTTCCTCATGGATCAGTTCAACGAGTTGTCCCGTAGAGGTTTTGTCAAAGCCGGAGTGGGCGGACTGGGGGTCGCCGCCCTGTCGCTCCCCGCGGGGAACGCCCTCGCTTCCCCCTGCTGACTCCCACCACCGGGCCGTCCGCGGACGCCGCCGGGATCCGGACCCTCCATTTCATCGGCCGGCACCAACGCCTCGGTGACCGCCTCCCCCGCCGGCGACCGGCTGATCGTCGAGGTCCAGGGGGGCGGTCGCGGCCGGACGCACGGCCGGGCCCCGGCTGTTCACGACCGGTGAACTGCTCGACGGCAGCCGGGTCGCCTACAGCATGAGCCGGGCGCACCGCACCGAGGCCGGGGTGAAGCGCTCCCTGCTGCTCGGAGCACGCGTTCCATCTGTAGCGGGCCGGCGGTCACCAGTGGTTCATGCCGCTGGTGACCGCCCGCCGCGGCCCGCGTCCGTGCGGCTTGGACGCGGGCCGTGGCTTCGAGGGCAGGGCTCCGTTCAGAAGGCTTTGTTCAGTTCAGCAGGCGCCGAGGTCCTGCCAGACGCCCCACTGGCCGGTGGTGCCGGGCTCCTCTCCGGTGGTCCACCACTTGGCCCGCCAGTTGTGGCTCTTCCAGCTGACCTGGTTGCCGCCGACGTAGATGGCGTTCGGGTCCCAGGTCGTACCGGTGCAGCCGCCGCCCCCGCCGGTGACCGTCAGCGAGTAGGTGGTGCTGTGGGTGGCGGTGCCCGTGCCGGTGACGGTCACGGTGTAGGTGCCCGCGGTCACCGACGCTCCGACGGCCACGGTCATGGTCGCGGAGGAACCGGACTGCACGGAGGCCGGGGCGAACGAGACGTTCACACCGGTCGGAGCGCCGGACGCCGTCAGGTTGACGGTCTGGGCGCTGCCGCTGGTGGTGGCGGTGGAGACCGTCGCGGTGGTGGTGCCGCCCGGCTGGACGCTGCCGGAGACGGGGTTCACCGCGACCGAGAAGTCGTTGGCCGGGGTCGTGGTGCCGACCGCGGTCTTCCACAGCGTGTAGGCGACTCCGTCGGCACTGCGGTCGAGTGCCGTCGCGTTGATGTTGGCGGTGGTGTCACAGGACTGGTGGTAGCAGGAGTCGTACGACCGGTTGGCCGTGCCGCCCCACTTGGTGGCCTGGGCCGCGGTCTTGATGGCGTCGGCGCCCGTGGCGTAGGCCGAGGTGGGAATGCCCGCCTGCTGGAAGGAGTAGTCGTCGGACCGTCCCTGGCCCTCGATGTTCTCCTCCGGACGGAGGTTCAGCGAGTCCCAGTACTCCTTCATCGGGGCCGCCGCGGACGAGGTGATGTTGTTGATGAAGTAGCCGGCGTTGGTGGAGCCGACCATGTCGAGGTTGTAGTACGCCTTGATGGCGCCGCGCTGGGCGGAGCCGAGCTGACTCACATAGAACTGCGAGCCCTGCATGCCCTGTTCCTCGCCGTTCCACCAGGCGAAGCGGGCGTGCTTGGCCATCGTCGGGTTCTGCTGGGCCAGGACGAGGGCGTTCTCCAGCAGGGAGGACGAGCCGGAGCCGTTGTCGTTGATGCCGGGACCGGCCGACACGCTGTCCAGGTGCGCGCCGAACATGATGACCTGGTCGGTGGGCCCGCCCGGCCAGTCCGCGATCAGGTTGTTCCCGCGGTTGGTGCAGCCGGTGCAGGACTGCTCGGTGACGCTGTAGCCGGCCGCCTGCAGCTTGCCCTTGACGTAGGCCAGCGACGCCGTGTAGCCGCCGGTGCCGGCCTGCCGGGTGCCGCCGTTCTGCTGGGCGATCGTGTACAGCTGCGCCAGGTGCGCCTGGACGTTCGCCACGCTGATGTCCGGCGCTGTGCCGCCGGGATCGGTCCCGCCAGGAGTGACGGTGAGGGTGTACTGAGCGGTGTGGCTCTGGGTTCCGCTGCCGGTCACGGTGATGACGTACGAGCCCACCGCGACCGCCGACCCGACGGTGACCTTCATCGTCGAGGAGGCGCCGGACTGCACCGAGGCCGGGGTGAACCCGACCGTCACACCGGTCGGGGCGCCGGACGCCGTCAGGTTCACGGTCTGCGTGCTGCCCGAGGTGATGGTGGTGTTGACCGTGACGTTGGCCGAAGCACCCTGCTGCACCGACCCGGCGGTCGGGCTCAGCGACATCGAGTAGTCACTGTTGCCGCTGGGAGTACAGGTGGGTTCGCCGCTCTGCGCGGGGATGGTGATGGCGTCCCAGGCGGCCTTGGTCCTGGTGTACAGCACACAGCTGGGGTCGAGGTTCTTGGCCGCGGTCAGGGTCGTGGTGCGGTACCGCTTGTAGGTCATACCGCTGGTCTTGAGCAGCATCCCGCCGTAGAAGACCTTGCCGGCCTGCTGGATGCCGACGCCGGTGACGGTGGAGTTGTTGCAGGTCGGACTGGTCGGCTTGCCGCCGCCGGGGTTCGAGCCCTCGGCCAGCAGATAGAACCAGTGGTTCAGCGGGCCGGCCGCCGCGTGCTCCTCGGTGCTGGGTATCGAGGAGCTGTAACAGTTCGGGTCGCCGAGCTGGGAGGGGTTGTACATGATGCGGATCGGACCGCTGCCGGTGAGGTTGATCTTCTCGCCGACGGTGTAGTCGGGGTTGTCGTACGGTGCCGGCTCATTGGTGTACGCCTCGGTGAGGGCGCCCATGATGTCGCCGGTCGCCTCGCCGAGACCCGACTCGTTGTTGGCTCCGCCGGGGGTGTACTGGTCGATGCCGTGGCCGAACTCATGGCCCACGACGTCGATCGCGCCGATCCACTGGTTGGCCGTGTTGTGGCCGATGGAGACGGACGAGCCGTCCCAGTAGGCGTTGACGTCGTTGAGGCCGACCTTCACCGGCCAGCTGCCGCCGTTGCCGTTGTGACCGTTGCGGCCGAGCCAGTCCCGCAGCATGTCCCACTCGTGCTGCGCCGCCCACATGACGTCGACGCAGCCGGTCTCCTTCGAGGTGGCGCTGCCGGTGCCCCAGGAGTCGGTGGACTTGGTGAAGACGCCGCCGGTGGTGTAGTCGGCGCAGGTCAGGCCGGGGCGTCCCGGGTCGCGCAGTGAGTAACTGCCGCCCGAGTTGGTGGTCGCGATGGTCAGCGGGTTCGGGCCGTTCCACTGGCTGTTGCCGGTGCCGGCCTTGACATCGTCGTAGCTGTCGAGCACCGATCCGGTGGTCGCGTTCACGTAGACGTGCAGATGACTGGGGGCCTTCGCGGTGCGGCCGGTGAGCACCGTCTCCCAGGCCAGCTGGTCGCTGCCGTCCTTGACGCGCACCACGAGGCGGTGCGAGTCGACCTTGTCCACCGTGGCCAGCGCGCGGCGTGCGGTGGTCTCGGCGGTGGTGGCCGGGACCGTCGGTGTGGTCGGGACGTTGATCCGTGTCGAGTCGGCGGACCGGGTGGCCTGCACCCGGCCCTGGCCGTCGGCCAGGACCACCGCGTCCCCGCCGACCACCGGCAGGCCACGGTAGGTGCGCTCGTAGGCGACCGAGTAGAGGCCGTTGACCCAGGGCGTCACCTGACGCCGTTCGTAGCTCTCGCCCGGCCCGTTCATCAGCGTGTCGAAGCCGCTGGCGGCGGCCCGGTCGGCCGCCGACACCGCCAGCGCCAGCGGCCCTGGGGAGACGGTCGGGGCGGGGGCCGCGGCGGCCGGCGGGCCGCTGATGGCGACCATCATCCCGGCGAGGACGGCCAGGGTTGTCCCGGCCGTCACTGCTCTGTGTTTCATCGGAGGCTCCTTGACTAGGGGCATGCCTCGACCACGAAGTCGCCACTCAGCGGCAGGACGATCGGCCCGGACCGGTGAGCGAGGGGCGAGACTTTCGCGTTTCGAGTGAGCGAGCGAAACGTTCACATCGCGCCATGACCCCGTCAATGGACTAGTCCAACTCCGGCAACATCCGGCAACTTCTGGCAACCCGCGAGCTCGATCGCACCGCTCATCGGACACCGAACGGATGACGGAAGAGGGGTCGCCGAAGGCAGACGCCCCCGTCAACACTCAGACGCGGTAGGGCAGTTGCTCCAGCAGACTCCGTGCCTCCCGGGCGCCGGGGTATCGCGTCGTCAGCCTCGTCCGCAGTCCGTCGAGCTCGCGGTTCACACTCGTCCGGTCCGCGGCGACCGCCTCCGGGAGCACCGACGCGGCGGCTGCCACGGCGGCGTCCAGCTGTCCGGAGCACACGAACGCGTCGGCCAGTCGCAGCGTGAGCAGCAGAACGGTCGGCCGGTGCGTGGCGGGCAGACAGCTGAGCGACGCCTCGGTGGCCTTGACGGCCTGCCGGGCGACCCACAGATCCCCGGTGATCGCGGCGGCATCGCGCAGCGTCCCGCCGATCGACGCCTCCACCTGTAAGCGGCCCGTGGCGCCGGCGAGCCAGGGCGCCTCGAGGAAGTCCCGCCCGTCGAGGCGGTCCAGCGCCCGGCGGGAGAGCACGACGCGCTTGCGGCACTCCGCGAGGTCGCCGCCCAGCGCCCGCGCCCGCGCCTGGTGCAGATGCGACATGGCCACCATCCAGACCCGGCGCGGGTCCACCGCCTCCAACTCCTGTGCGTAGGCCAGCGCGGACGCGCCGTCCCCGTCGAGCCGGACCAGGGTGCAGACGTCGCACAGCAAGGTAGCCCGGGCCACCACGTCATCGGCGACGTCCGCCCAGGTCAGGCCGCGCGCGAACCAAGCCATCCCGAGGATGCGCTGCCCTCGCTCCACCCGGAGCCAGCCCGCGATCTGCGCGCATTCGGCGGCGAGCCGCAACTGCGGCACCGGCAGCGTCCCGTGCCGGTTCAGCGTCTCGGCCCACCGCACCACGACGCGCAGCACCCGCTCGACCGAGCCGACGGTTTCGGTGGAGACGCTCTCCAGGCCGTCCTGGGTGTACCCGACGATCAGGGCGGTCAGAGCGTGCATGGCGTCGGCGTCCGTGCCGGGCCACATCGCCGTCCGGCCGTGGTCGCCGTCGGCGGCGGTCAGGAGCGTGAGCGCGTCGGCGAGCGGTGGCACCTCGCAGTCGCCACCACCGTGCAGCGGGCAGGACACCAGCCGGGTGGGCCAGTGGTGGACGGGCTGCGGCGGGGCCGGGTCGGCGGCTCCTTGGGGCGTGGTCGAGAACAGTGTCGCGGGCAGCATCGGCACGGCGTGGTGGACGTCCGGCCGGCCGGCGAGGATCGCGAGGAGTTCGCCCCGGCTTCCCAGTAACGAGTCGAGCCGCAGCGGCAACCCGGCGGGCGGCTCCCGCACGCCGCCCTCCAACTTGCTGATCAGCGTGTGGTGATACCCGACCCGCAGCGCCAGTTGACGCTGGGTCAGCCCGGCCGACCTGCGCAGCGTGCGCAGCCGTCGCCCGAACTCCGCCCACGACTGCCGCGCTGCGACCGTGTCGGCGCTCATGGACCCTCCCGGCCGGAAGTCGTCGTACCGCCACTGCCGTCCCCGACACCGGCGTACACCGATCGGCGCTGGATCCTACTAGAAGATTGCGTTCGTCGACGTCGCGAATTCCGGCCGCGGGCGGTCATGACGGGGGTCAGGAGAGGCCGGCGATGAGTTCCTCGCGGCCGGCGACGCCGGTCTTGCGGTAGATGGCCTTCATATGGTCGTTGACCGTGTGGTGGGACAGCTCCGGACGGCGGGCGATGTGCTTGACCGGCAGGCCTTCCAGCACCTGCTCGACCACCGCCTGTTCCCGGGAGGTGACCCCGTACCAGGCGGAGACCGCCGGGAGCAGCGGGGCGGCCAAGGCGGACCGGATCGTGACCGCCACGTCCCGGGCTGCCGATCCTGATGCTCGCGATCATCTTCGGGCTCTCCAGCGACTACGAAGTGTTCGTCGTGCCCCGTATCGCCTCGACATCGAGGGCGACCGTCTCCAGCACCAGCACCAGCACGGGCCGAGCGGCCCCGCCAGGACCCCTGACGAGCAGCCTGTCCGAGGCCGGGCGGTGCCGGGGTTCCGGGCCCGATCGGCCATGGTCGATGATGTCGGCCATGACCAGCCCACGAAGAAGAGCAGAGATGTTCATCGGCCCCGAGCACGACCTCCGGTTCCGCGCTCCCGCCACCGGTGACGAGCGACGCATGCTCGTCGATTTCCTCACGTCGCAGCGCACGACGCTGGAGCTGAAGTGCGCGGGCCTGGACGCCGAGTTGTCCCGTCGTTCCGTGGAACCGTCCACGCTCTCGCTGCTCGGCCTCGTCCGCCATCTCGCAGATGTGGAACGCCGTTGGTTCCGGGTGGTCCTGGCCGGGCAGGACGTGCCGCTCCGCTTCTCGTCGCAGGACAACCCCGACCAGGACTTCGACGGCGCGGTGCCGGATCCCGCGGTCGCCGCCGCGGCCTGGGAGGCCTGGCGCGCCGAGGTGACGTTCGCCGACGCCTTCGTCGCCGATGCGCCCGACCTCGACATCGAGGGCGACGACGCGTGGCGCGGGACGGTGTCCCTGCGCTGGGTCCTCGTCCACATGGTCGAGGAGTACGCCCGGCACAACGGCCACGCCGACCTGCTCCGTGAGCGGATCGACGGAGCGCGGGGGATCTGAAGGCGAGCCGCTCCGGCTCCCGTCCGCCCGCCCCCGGAGCCGGCGGGAGCCATGGTGGCGCGATACGGGGGCTTGTCAGTTCCCGTCGGGTGCGGCGGTCACCGCGGCGGTGGCCAGCGGGATGGGTTCCTCGGAGACCCAGGGCATGACCCAGGCGGCGTCCTCGTTGGTGATCCCGGTGTCACAGACGTCGCAGTAGCTTCCGTCGGCGGTGGGCAGGCCGCACGGCAGGTGCACGATCCGCACGGCGATCGTGGGCTCCGCGGGATTCGCGTAGGTGTGGCCCCAGGCGGCGAGTGCTTCCAGGACGGGGCGCAGGGCGACCCCCGCCTGTGTGATCCGGTAGTGCGAGCGGATCCGGTTGCCGTCCTCGTAGGGCTCCTTGGTGAGAACCCCGGCATCGACCAGCTTGCCCAGCCGGTTGGACAGGATGTTGTCCGCGATTCCCAGGCCGGTACGGAACTGCTCGAAGCGCGTCGCGCCGAGCGTGGCGTTCCGCATGATCAGCAGCGTCCAGCGGTCACCGAAGATGCCGGCGGCGCGTCCCAGCGGGCAGGGCCCGGAGGCGAGATCTGCGCTGTTCATGTCGGGTTCCCTCTTCACTTGCTCTACGACTTGCAGCTTGCAAGCCACAAGCCCCCATGTTAGCTTCCTTTATGCAAGCTTGCAATTTGCAAGCTTGGTCCGAGGCTCCATGAGAAGAGTTCCGTCATGAACATCTCCGAACAGACTGCCCTGGTCACCGGCGCCAATCGCGGCCTCGGCCGGCTTCTGGCCACCGAGCTCGTGGCCCGCGGCGCCACCGTCTACGCCGGAGCGCGCAACCCCGACACCATCGACGTGCCCGGCGTGATTCCGATCAGCCTCGACGTCACCGACCCCGAGTCCGTCGCCGCAGCCGCCAAGACGGCCGGCGCGGTGACCCTGCTCATCAACAACGCGGGGTCCTCCACCGGGGCCGACCTGCTCACCGGCGACCTCGGTGACCTGCAGCTGGAAATCGATACGCACTATTTCGGTTCCCTGTCGATGATCCGCGCCTTCGCACCGGGGATCACGGCCAACGGCGGCGGGACGATCCTGAACATCCTGTCCGTCCTGTCGTGGATCTCCCTGCCCACCGTCGGCGGGTACTCGGCCGCGAAGTCGGCCGCCTGGTCGATGACCAACACCCTCCGGGTCCAGCTCGCCGAGCAGAACATCCGGGTCGCCGGACTCCACGTCGGATTCATGGACACCGACATGGCCGCGCAGGTCACCGCTCCGAAGATGGACCCCGCCGCTGTCGCCGCCCTCGCGATCGACGGCATCGAAGCCGACGCGTACGAGATCCTCGCCGACGACCTCAGCCGACAGGTGCAAGCGGGCTTCGCCGGGGGCGTGGGCGCCCTCTACCCGGCCCTGACCTGATCCACCCGGCCCGCGACACGAAGCGCGAACGGACGGCAAGCGGGTGCCCCCGCCCGGCGCGCACGATGCCCGGGCGCGCGAACAACGCCGGACTCACGTACCTGCTGGGCGGGGGCGGTTCGGGTCGTCCCGCGGCATTCCGTCCCCGGGCAGGGAGTGCGGGCAACCCCTGAGCAGCTGGCGAGGCGTCAGCCCGCTGCCCGGAAGTTCTGGTTCACGCGATCAGTTGTGCATCGCGGAGAAGCGCCAGGCCTGACCGTTGAATCCACCGCAGGTGGACTGGTCGAGAGGCTGACCGCTGTTGGTCATACCCCAGGCCGCCGTCAGGCACAGGCCGCTGGAGCGGTTCCTGAGCCGGTAGCTGTCGTTGCCGAGCGACTCGGCCACCCACACCTGCGCGTCGTTGTTGGAACAGTACGACTGGACGACCAGGGCATGGTTGGCCGGGCCCTGCGGGGTGACGCACTGACCGGTCGAACGGACCCGGAGGAAGTAGGCGCTGGTGCCCGCCCAGCCCGACGAGAACTGCTTGTTGTACTTGTTGTCGCACGGAAACTGGATCAGGCCGGCGCCGGGCTGGGTGGAGTTGTTGCCCACCGCGGCGCACATGCCGGAGTTCAGATTGGTCAGCTTGTTGAAGAAGCCGTTGTCGGGGCTGTCCGCCTGGGCGGAGTTGGCAGCGCCGAGCGACAGGAGCGCCGCGGAGGAGAGTGCGGCTAAGACCTTGGTCACGTGTCTCACGAAAGACCCCAGTTCCTGATACCGGATGGATGACAGGGCATGCCCGTGCACCGGTGAGCGAACACCCGGCGCCGAATATGCGATCACCCACGGTGCCCGACCGTGCGCCGTCCGTCCAGGGGCGATTCGGCCCACTCAAGCGCCGTTCCACGACGGCGTTCCGGCGCGCGGTTCCGCCCGCGCCGCGAGCGGGCCGCTACTCCGGCCCCATCCCCGGGTGCGGACTGTAGTCCGCCTCCAGACGCGCCATGTGCGTCGGTGAAAGGGTGACGTCCAGTGCCGCGACGGCGTCCTGGAGGTGGGCGAGCTTGGTCGCACCGACGATCGGGGCGCTCACACCCTCCTTGTTCAGCAGCCAGGCGAGGGCAACCCGGGCCGGTGGCACACCGAGCTCGGAGGCGACGGCACGGAGCGTGTCGACGACGTCGAAGTCGGCTTCCGTGTAGAGCTGGTCGGCGAGCGGATCGGCGCCGCCGCGGGTGGTGGTGCGCTCGCCGCCGCGCCCCCGGCCACCCGCGAGGAGTCCGCGCGCGAGCGGGCTGTACGGCAGGACGCCGACGCCCTGGTCGAGGCAGAGCGGGATCATCTCCCGTTCCTCCTCGCGGTAGACGAGGTTGTAGTGGTTCTGCATGGACACGAAGCGCGTGCCGCCCGCGAGCACGGCGGTGTGCTGCGCCTTGACGAACTGCCATGCGTACATGCTCGATGCGCCGATGTAGCGGACCTTCCCGGCCCGTACGACGGTGTCGAGCGCGTCCATCGTCTCCTCGATGGTCGTCTCCTGGTCCCAGCGATGGATCTGGTAGAGGTCGATGTGGTCGGTGCCGAGACGGCGCAGGGAGCCGTCCACCGAGGCGAGGATGTGTTTGCGCGACAGACCCCGGTCGCCCGGTTTCTCGCTCATCGGGTAGTACACCTTGGTGGCGAGGACGTAGTCGTCGCGGTCGTCGAAGAGCCGCGCGAGCAGCCGTCCGGTGACCTCTTCACTGGCGCCCCGGTCGTACATGTCGGCGGTGTCGAACAACGTCACGCCCTGCTCCACCGCATGCCGCACGATCGGCTCCGCCTCCTCCTCGGAGAGGTGCCAGGCGCGCCGGCTGGTGTCGCCGTAACTCATCATGCCGAGACCCAGCCGGGACACGACGAGTCCTGAAGCACCCAGGCGGGTGTATTGCATCGCATTTCTCCTTCAGAACCGCTGGGATAACGCACCGGTTCGGATCGGCTCGGGTTCCCGGACCGATTCAACGCCGAACGGGCCCGGATTCCCATCCGAATAAACGGTTCCGCCGGTCCGCCCCATCAGGCACCATCAACCGATGGGCATGTCGGACACACTCCCCGACCGGGATCGGAAGCCAGGACGGTGAATCCCACGATCAGAACCGCGGCCATCGGCACGGAGCGTCTGGAACTGCTGCCCCTCCTCGTGGATCACGCCGGGGAGATGGCCGCCACGCTGGCCGACCCGGCCCTGCACACTTTCATCGGTGGCGCCCCGGACACTCCGCAGGACCTGCGGGCCCGCTACGAACGCATGGTCGCCGGCGCACCCGACCCTGCGGTCTCGTGGTGCAACTGGGTGATCCGGCTGCGCGAGGAGACCTCCCTGGCGGGCACGGTCCAGGCGACGATCGGCCCTTCCGGAGACGGCCTGACCGCCGAGATCGCCTGGGTCGTCGGCACCCCGTGGCAAGGGCGCGGCATCGCCACGGAGGCGGCGCTGGGCCTGGTCGGCTGGCTGGAGCGCCAACCCGTGGACACCCTCGTCGCCCATGTCCATCCGGACCACCGGGCGTCGGCCGCCGTCGCCGCCGCCTGCGGACTGGCGCCCACCGGCCAATGGCACGACGGCGAGATCAGGTGGCAGCGAAACCTGCGGTGAGGCCTTCGGGCCACGGCTGTGCCGGCCTCACGCAGCAGTGTTGGCACCCCTTCGACTGCGCCCCGCATCGCGCGCGTCCGCCCGCTGTGCTCCGTGCGTGCTTCTGTCCATCGGTCCGCCGAGCGGTGATGCGGACCGGAGGTGGGCAGGTCTAGATGCTTCCGGGCCTTCGCACGGCATCAGCGAGTGCCGTGCGCGGTCCGAACCGTCGAACCGTCGAAGGACGCCGCCATGACTCGCGCCATACTCACCTGCCGCACGACGCCGCACACCCACCCCGCAGACGCCTGGGCGGTGCGGCGATGAGGAGGTGGTTACGACGGCCACGACCCGTCGAGAGGGTCGTGTCCGACAGCGAACAGCTGCTGTTCGGCGGGGCACTGCACTACGACTACGGATGGGCCCGGCACGATTTCACGATGCTGGAGCAGTCGGCGCTGTCCATGGCCCGCTCGGCACCGCGGCTGGTGGGCAGCACCGTCCGGCTGGCCTGGCGGGCCGACCGGACCGCCATGCTGACGATGGTCCTCGCCGAGATCTACCAGGGTGCGGCTCATGCCGTCGGTCTGCTCGTCACCAACGAGGTGCTGCAGTCGCTGTTCGGGAGCGGGGACACGGTCGCGCGGGTGCGCGCGGCGGTGCCGGCGCTGATCGTGGGCATGGTCATCGCCGTGACCAGCGCGGTGGCGGCGTCGCTGTCGACGGCCGGCACCGGCCGGCTGGAGCCGAAGGTCGAGCGGCTGGCCACCCAGGAGTATCTGCGGCACGCCGAGCGGGTGGAACTGGAAGCCGTCGAGGACGGGGCGTTCCGCAAGCTGCTGGACTCCGCGCAGTTCGGCGCCCAGTCCTCCCGCCAGATGATCAGCGCCATGGTGGCGACGCTGAACGGCACGTTCTCCCTGGTCGCCGCGGCCGGGGTGCTCACCGTGCTGCACCCGGTGCTCCTGTTCCTGCTGATGCTGATCGCGGCGCCGCGCGGGTGGGGCGCGCTGCATGTGGCCCAGCGCCGCTACGCCTCCACCATGGCCTGGATCGAGCACGAGCGTGCCGCCCGGGTCATCGGAGAGTCGATCACCGGCCGCAGCGCCGCCCAGGAGACCCGCGTGCACGGCGTCGGGAGCTTCCTGCTGCGGCACTTCGGCCAGATGGCCAGAACCGCGGAGGCGGAGCAGACGCGGCTGGCCAAGGAGAAGGCCGCCACCGAGCTCCTGGCCGCCTCCCTGTCGGGCGCCGCGTCGTTGCTGGCGTACGTCACGCTGGCGTGGCTGCTGCTGTCGGGCCGGATGAGCATGGCGGTCGCCGGTACCGCGGTCATGGCGGTACGGACCGGATCGGCCAATCTCGGTCAACCGGCTCCATGAGGAGTCCCTGTACGCCGGTGACCTGGAGCGGTACATCGTGGAGGCGACCGCCCGCGCCATTCCCGTCGGCGGCGTTCCGGTACCCGGGCACCCGGCCGAGATCCGCTTCGAGCACGTCACCTACCACTATCCGGATCGTGAGCGGCCCGCCCTGGACGACATCTCGCTCACCCTTTCCGCCGGCACCGTGGTGGCGCTGGTGGGAACGAACGGATCCGGCAAGAGCACGCTGGTGAAGCTGCTCGCCGGCCTCCACAAGGCCCAGGCCGGCCGGATCCTGTGGGACAAGGTCGATCTGGCGGAGGCCGACCGGGACCAGGTCTTCTCGCACATCGCGCTGCTCGACCAGTCCTTCGCGAGGTGGCCCTTCACCGCGGAGACCAATCTGGCGATCGGCAAGCCCGCTCGGGTCCCTGAGCCTGAGCAGCTGGCCGCGGCGGCCGCGTTCTCCGGCGCGGACGCGGTCATCAACGCCCTCCCCCACGGCATGAAGACCCTCCTGGCCCTGCAGTTCCGCGGCGGATCGGAACTGTCCGGCGGCCAGTGGCAGACCATCGGGCTCAGCCGTACCCGGTATCGCGACGCGTCTCTGATCATCGTCGACGAGCCGACCTCGGCGCTGGATCCTGAGGCGGAGATCGCCTGCTTCGAGAAGATCCGCCGGCTCCGCTCGCCGACCACCACGGTCGTCCTGGTGACGCACCGCATGGCAGCCGTCCAGCACGCCGACCTGATCTACGTCCTCCACGAGGGCCTCCTGGTGGAACAGGGCACCCACCAGGAACTCCTGGCCGACAAGGCCGGTCGTTACCACCGCATGTTCCAGTCCCAGGCGGACCAGTACATCTCCGGCACCGACGGAACCGTCCCCGGCCAGCAGAACCACCCGGCCACGGCCGACCAGCAGGGCCCGGTCGATCGCTGAGTCGGGTGCCGTGGACCGATGGCCTGGAGGGGCGTGGCGGATCGCCGTGGGAAGATCCAGGTAGGTCGGCAGTGAGCCGGTCCAGTGAAGGGGCGCCCTCGCATGGCAGCAGGATTTTCGGACTGGAAAGTCAAGAAGCAGTATTCGGCGAATGACCGGGTGTCGTATTTGGGAAAGGAATACCGCTGCCTGGCCACACACACCTCGAATTCGGCGTGGAATCCCAAAGCGGCCGTCACGAAATGGCAGGAATACAAGCCGTAGCCTCCGCATTGCCGTCCCCGACGGGGAGCAGCGACGGGCTGCGGTCGCGTGCCGCCTGCGGCGGTCGTAGCGTCGAAGTATCGCTCACCGTTGGGAGTACGCCATGTCCGAGCGCGCGGGCTTCGAGCTCACCTTCACCAACCCTCTTCCGGTGGACGGCGCACCCGCCCAGCAGGTCGTCGAGGTCTTCGCGACGACCGCGATCGGGTCGGGCGGATATCCGATCTATGTCGACGCAAGCAAGATCATCCGCGCCGAGATCAGCGATGCGGGCCAGGTCCGCATGATCGCGAGCGGTGGCGGACAGCGCCCGCAGTCCCCCTCCGCGGTCCATCGTCTGCCGCCGGCCGACGACCGATAAGGTCAGGCCGCCGGACGAGGCGACCTGGGCGATCCGGAACGCGGCGGCGGTCGCCGACCTGGTGACCGGCCGACAACGCTGTTCACCCTGCCGAGTCCCCATCTGCACCCGCGACCGCGTCCATGGCCTCGGACAGCCTTTCCAGGACGCGAAGCGTCGCCGCGAAATCCTCCGGGCCGAGTTCGTCGGCCAGTCGCGCGGCCACGTCCGCGTGAGCCGGGCCGATCCGCTGCACCGCGGCTCGTCCCTGCTCGGTCGGGCGCAGCAGTTTCGCCGTGCGGTGGGCCGGATTCGGCACGTACTCGGCGAGGCCCTTGCCGGCCAGCAGGTCGGCGATGCGCTGAACACCCTGCCGGGTCACGCCCATCGCCCTGGCGATACCGGAGACCGGCAGCGGCTCGCGCAGCACGGCGCCCAGCACCTGCCACCATGCCGCGGTCAGGCCCACCGGCCGGGCCATCCGTTCGGAGACCTCGAGGAACTGGCCGTTGAGCCGGAAGACGGCCAGCGCCGTCCCGGACAGCAGCTCGCCGTCCTTCACGATCCGGCCGCCATCAGCACGGGGAACGCGCTCGGGTCGGAGTGCGCGAACAGCCGGTACCAGGCGTCCAGGACGTGCGGCTCGTAGAGGTCGAGCCTGGCGAAGATCTCGCGGGCGAACGCGACCGGTTCGGTCGGCCCGGCCGTGATCAGGTCGCCGGTCGTCACCGCCGGCGCTTCCAGGTAGCGGTCGCCGCCCTTGTAGCCGGTCGCGGCGAGGTACTCGGCCGCGGCGCTGGTGTGTTCACGGTCGTCGAGCAGCCCTTCACGGGCCAGACCGGCGGTCGCACCGCAGATCGCGGCGACGGGGACACCGGCCGCGAGGAAATCACGCGCCGCGCGCCCGAAGGCGGCGAGATCGTCCGACAGGTCCCACAGGCCGGCGCCCGGCAGGATGAGCAGCGCGGCCTCCTGCGGCGAGATCCCGGCCAGCGCGACGTCGGGGACGATCCGCACACCTCCCGCTGTGGTCACCGGCTCCGTGCTCGTACCCACCGTCCGCACCTGGTACCGGCCGGGCCGGCGCTGCCACTGCGTGCTGTTGATGTGCGCGATCGCATGCCCGACCTCCCAGTCGGACCATGTGTCGTACACCGCCACGTACACCGTCTTCGTCTCGTGCTCTCTCGTCTCCATACGCAACATGTTGTCATATCGACAGCATGTTGTCGAGTGCTGGCCCCCGCTGGCCCCGCTGTCGTGTCCGCTGCCTGTCGTGACACGGCGCACCCCTGCCGCCCACTTCGGTCCACGTCAGAACGCGTGCGGTTCCCGGAGTGAACCGCCGTGGCCCGCCAGGGAGATGGCGCGGCCGTCGAGAAGCTGGAGCCCCAGCGGCGTCACCGAGTGCAGTTGGTGCTTTCCTTCGCGTCTGCTGACGATCAGCCCCGCGTCACGCAGCACGGCGAGTTGCTGGCTGGCGGTGGGCACCGACACCCTGATCGCCGCCGAGAGATGCGTGGTGGACCGGCAGTTGCCGACGGCGACCGATGCCAGGAGCGCGGCCCGGGTCCGTCCCAGCAGGCCCGCCAGGTTCTCCGCGGACACGTCCTGCGCCGGGCCGGCGGACCGGTCCACCGGATAGACGAGAGTCGGCGGCAACCCCGGGTCCGCCAGAGTGACGGGTTCGCGCCGGCAGAAGAAGGACGGCACGAGCCGCAGGCCACGGCCCTGCAGATGGAGGTCCTTGTCGACGGGGTAGCGGACCCGCAGGACCGGCGACTCCCATTGCGCCATCGGACGCAGACTGTCGAGCAGTCCTTCCGTACCGCCCGTCATCAACGCCCTGGCCCGCAGCGCGATGTCCGCGCTCACCGTCGAGGAGAGCCGCTCCCAGACGGGGGCGATGAGCGTCTTCTCATAGGTGACCAGAGCCCATTTCAGAGCGGCCAGCGCGCCGGCACCGGCATGCGCGAGATCCGCCAGGAAGGGAGATGTCGCCGGTGTGGCCGCACCGAGCATCTGCAGTTCCGCGGTGATGCGGCGTTGCGGTGTCGAGAGCACCCGGTCGACCGAGGTGGCCAGATCGGGCGACGAGATCGCGGGAGTCAGGAAGTCGGGGAAGTACGGGCCCAGCGGGACCAGCGTCCGCAGCATGGAGGCGGCCCGGTGCGCCGCCCCGTGCCGCTGCATCTCACCGGCCGACGAGCGGCGCCAGGCGCCGAACGTTCCGGCACCGCCGCGGTCCTGCAGGCGGCAGATACTGCAGACGATCTCCCAGAGCGGATCAGGATGCTGGACCAGCGTTATCCGCTGGAGGTCCTCCGTCGTGAAATGAATGCGCAGCATAGGGTCCCCCCGGAATCCCGTACGGGGCCGCCGCCCCAGGGGCGCAGCAAGCCCGTTGCCGACGTTGCTCACGGCCCCACCGGCGTCCGCTGTCAGCGCCCGCCTTGGCGCCCGCCGGACCCGCACTCGGACTGCGGCGACGCGGATCAGGCCGAGGTGAACAGTACGTCCCGCAGGGCCGCGTCAGGCCGCACAGGCGGCGAAACGGCTCAATCCTTCCCCTGGCCGGCATCGATCGGCGGCGATCCGGCCGGTCAGAGCAACCGCAGCACTTCGGGTGTCCTGCCACCCTCCGTCATGATGTCCACCAGCCAGTCGAAGACCGTCCTGCCCTGTTCCGCCTCGGCGCGCTCCAGGTCCCGTTGGACCAGCTCCCGGTTGGTGGGGTGGCAGCGCCCCAGCCGGATGCGGAGCTGCCGCACGGTCTCCGGGTAGCCGAGGGCCTGCCGGGAGAGCTGGTGGTCGCGCCACTCGATGACGAAGTCGTCGTCATCGGGTGTTCCGAACCCACCGCGCAGGCAGTCGTTGAACGCGTCGAGGTTGCGGCCGAAGTACCCGCCGGGGCCGTTCACCGCCTCGCCGATCAGCTGCCAGAAGCGCTCCAGGTCCGTGACCTCGCCGCCGTCGATCACATAGCTCACCGTCATGGGCCGAGCATACGAAACCTCTCGTGCGGCCGGCTCCCGCGGGGGAACTCCGGTCGGATAATCAGCCGCAATGCCGGCGGGATTTTTCGACACCGAATCCAAAACCTTTTCCAGAATTCCTTTCATGGGACCCGCGTGGAATACTCCACGCCAGCCGTGGATCACTGATGGGTCGTCACCCCGACCGGCCCCTGCCGAATTGCGGGCGCGAGCGCCGCCACTCCTGTGCGGCCCTGCGACGCCGCCGCTGCCATCGCCACCGTCGCGCTCCGAAAGGCCGATCGATGACTCCGCTCAGCCGCCGTACCTTCCTGTCGGCCACCGCCGCCGGCGCGGCCACCATGGTCGGTCTCGCCCAGGACGCGGCCGCGGCCCCCACCGGCACCGTGGCCGACGTGAAGCACGTGGTCATCCTGATGCAGGAGAACCGCTCCTTCGACCACTACTTCGGAACCCTGAACGGCGTCCGCGGCTTCGATGACAAGCAGGCCCTGCAGTTCCCCGGCGGCGGCGACGTCTTCCGCCAGCCCGACCCGGCCCGCACCGACGGCGGCGTCATGCTCCCGTACCGGATGGACACGTCGAAGTACAACGCGCAGAACGCCGCCGGCCTCCCGCACGACTTCTCCACCGGGCACCAGGCCGTCAACAACGGCGCGATGAACGCCTGGATCGCCGCCAAGGGCGAGCGCACCATGGGCTACTTCACCCGCGCGGACATCCCGTACCAGTACGCGCTGGCCGACGCGTTCACCCTCTGCGACGCGTACTTCTGTTCGCTGGCCGGCCCCACGATCCCGAACCGGCTCTATCTGTGGAGCGGCACCTCAGGACCGGGCCGGGACGGCACCACCGGTCCCTGGACCGACAACACGGCGAGCGCCGACAATCCCGTCACCGACTGGACGACCTATGCGGAACGGCTGGAGGCCGCCAAGGTCAGCTGGCGCGTCTACCACAATCCGACCGAGGACGATCTGACCGGGGACTACGGCGACAACGCCCTCGCGTACTTCAAGCAGTTCCACACCTACGCCAAGAACGATCCGCGGTACATCAACGCGATGACGAAGTTCGATCTCACCGTCTTCGACCAGCACTGCAAGGACGGCTCGCTGCCCACCGTCTCCTGGCTGGTCGCGCCGTACGTGTACTGCGAACACCCCACCGCGAGTCCGGACTACGGCGCCTGGTGGGTCAACTCCGCCCTGCAGTCGCTGATGTCGAATCCGCAGCTGTGGAAGGAGACCGTGTTCCTGGTGATGTACGACGAGAACGACGGCTACTTCGACCACATGATCCCGCCTACCCCCGAGCCCGGCACCCCTGAGGAGTTCGCCCAGGGCCGGCCGGTCGGGCTGGGCAGCCGGGTGCCGCTGTGGGTGGTCTCCCCCTGGTCGCGTGGCGGGTACGTCAATTCCCAGGTCTCCGACCACACCTCCGTACTGCGCTTCCTGGAGAAGGTGACGGGTGTCCAGGAGCCGAACATCAGCGCCTGGCGCCGGACCGTGTGCGGCGACCTCACCAGTTGCTTCGACTTCACCACACCGGACTACAGCATCCCCGAACTGCCCGACACCGTCGCGCTGATGGCCAAGGCCGACGCCGGAACGCAACTCCCCGCCGTCGCCCTGCCCGCCCCCGGCACCCAGTACGTACCCGCGCAGGAGACCGCGGCGCGGCCGCATCGCCGACTGCCCTACGCCCCGGGCGCCGAAGTCGCGGTCGACCGCGCGACCGGTGTACTGACCTGCACCATGACCAACGCCGGTGCGGCCGGCTTCCACTACACCGTCTACCCGAACATCACGTACACCTTCGCCGGCACCCCGTTCACGGTCGCCCCGGGCGCCTCGAAGACCTACACGTGGGTCACGTCGGAGGCCGACGCACGCTACGACTTCACCGTGCACGGCCCCGACGGCTTCGTCCGCCGCTTCGCCGGAACGGTCGTCCCCGCCGGCCGGAACGACGCCGCGGTGCCGTCGGTGACGGCGTCCCTCGGCACATCCCTCAGCCTGAACCTCGTCAACGACGGACTGACCGGAGTCTCCTTCGCCATCACCCCGAACGACTACGCCGGCACCGCGCAGACCGTTACGGTGGCCCCCAACTCCCGCACCACCCTCACCTGGCCGCTGGACGGCGGCCGCTACGACGTCACTGTCACGGCCGGCACCGGCACCGGGCTCGTCCAGCGGTACGCCGGAACCGTGCACTGACGCGACGCAGCCGCCGGACCCGCGGCTCCGGGCTGATCGGAAAGTCACCTGAGGGTGCCGGGGAATGCCTCCGTCACGGGCTTCGGCGGAGGCGTGGGCGACCGGGTGCGCGGGGTCGGGGGTGAGGGGCGCCAGGCCCCCGGCGCGGGCCCGCAGAGCATCCCCTGGCGCCTCCGCAAAACCCCATCTGACCTGGCCTTTCACCGTCTTCTGGCATAGGATTGCCCTTCGCGAAAGGGGGTCCGGATGGACCGGAACATACGCACGGTCGACGACGTTCTGCAGCTCCTGGACGGCCTGTTCGCGCCCGGGGCCGATCGCTGGACGGCCGGCGCGGCCGACTGGTGGGACGGCTTCTACGCGGACCGCTCCAGGCCGGTGCCGTTCTTCGTCGCGAGGCCGGACGAGAGCCTGGCCTCCTACCTCGACCGGGGCCTGATCGCTCCGGGCCGCGCCCTCGATCTGGGCTGCGGCCCTGGCCGTAACGCCCTCCACCTCGCCTCGCTGGGCTTCGAGGTGGACGCCGTCGACCTCTCCCCCGCCGCCATCACGTGGGCCGAGGACCGCGCCCGCGAGGCAGGGGCCGACATCCGGTTCCACTGCGCCGACGCCTTCGCCCTCACGGATGCCGAACTGAACGGCCCGTACGACCTCATCCACGACTCGGGCTGTTTCCACCACCTGCCGCCCCACCGCCGCATCAGCTACCTCGCCCTCCTCGACCGTGCCCTCGCCCCCGGCGGACATCTCGCCCTGACGTGCTTCGCGGCCGGCGAGGCCGGCATGGGCTCCGAACTCCCCGACACGGACTTCTACCGCGAATCCGGCCTCCAGGGCGGACTCGCCTACACCCCGGAGTCCCTGCGCTGGATCTTCTCCGACCTGACGGAGATCGAACTGCGCCGCATGCACGACGAACCGCCGGAGTCCGCGTACTTCGGCGAGCCCTTCCTGTGGACGGCCCTGTTCCGCCGCGACACCGGGGCCCGGTAGTCCGGCCGGCAGCCCGGACCGGATTGCCCTGTCCGAACATCGCCCTCGGCCTGAGGGCGGGCGGGCCCTAGGCTCAGGCGCATGCCGATACCGAACTGCTACGCGTGCGCCAAGGAGTCCGGGTTCGACGACCTGCCGCCGCGCGAGCGCATCGTCGCCGACGAGCACTGGCGCGTGGTCCACGCACTCGACACCGCGCTGCCCGGCTGGCTGGTGCTCCTGCCCCGCCGCCACGTCACCGCGGTGCACGAGCTCACCGACGCGGAGGCCGCCGCCCTCGGAAGCTGGCAGGTCAGGCTCTCCCGGGCCCTGCACCGGGTGACGGGGTGCGCGAAGACCTACGTCGTACAGTTCGCCGAGGCCGAGGGCTTCGCGCACGTCCACTTCCACATCGTGCCGCGGATGCCGGACCTGCCCCGGGAACTGCGTGGCCCCCACGTGTTCGGCCTGCTCCAACGCCCTGAGCGGGAGTGTGTGCCGGCCGACCAGGCCGACGGGATCGCCCACGCCCTCCGTCGTGAACTCACCTCGTGACCAGCCATCATGACCAGCACCCCGGGTCACCCGTCAGCGGAGGAGACAACCCCATGCGCATACCGCGATTCCCTGAGGCCGCAGCGACCGGCACGGTGACCATCCGGGTGCCCCCGACCGAGGCGTACCGCATCATCAGCGATCCACCTGTCATGATCCGCTTCGCCGAGGAGGCGCACCGCGCCCGTTGGCTGAACGGCGCGGGGACCCCGGCCGTCGGCGCACGCTTCCAGGGCTACAACCGGAACGGTCTCCGGCGCTGGGCGACCACGTGCCGCATCACGGACGCCGACCCCGCACGGCGCTTCGCCTACGAGGTGACGGCGCCGCTCAGGATCCCCATCTCCCGCTGGCAGTACGACATCGAACCCAGCGCCGAGGGCTGTACCGTCACCGAGACCAACTGGCTGCGGGTCCCGCTGTGGTTCATCCCCTTCGCCATCGTGATCACCGGCGTGTTCGACCGTATCGGCGCCAACAACTCCAACATCACCACCACGCTGCAGCGCCTCAAGGCACACCTGGAGTCAGCCCCGGTCTCCTGAGGGATCCGGGCCTTCATCCGGGACGGTCGGCCTGGAGCGGTTCGCCGGGGTTCATGAGGTGGCGGTCGTCCGGAGCGTGGCCACCAGCCCCGGGCCGAACTCCGCGAGCAGCAGCCCGGACGCGGCCATCAGCAGGACGCCGGACCCGGCGAGTGTCCAGCGGAAGCCCCGCGTTCCGATCCGGTGCCGGGCGCGGGCGATGACGAGGGCCAGCGACGCCTTGCTACCCACCAGCAGGAGGTAGAACCCGAACAGGAACGACCCGGCCTCCAGGGACCCGTGCCGCCAGGCCGCGACGAGCAACGGCGCGCCCGTGGTGAGCCAGAACATCCACGGGTGCGGGCTGAGGAGGTTGGCCAGCGCCCCCTGCCACAGGGCCCGCTTCGCCTGGTCCCCGGCATCCGACCCGTCACGGCTGGGCAGTTGCGCGGTCCGGGCCTCGCGCAGCGTGGACAGCGCCAGGTACAGGAGGAAGAACCCTCCGACGACGCCGCCCATGGAGATCGCCGCGTCCGGCAACATGGCCAGTACCGTCACGGCCG
The DNA here is from genome assembly GCF_016107395.1 of Streptomyces fildesensis. Lineage (GTDB taxonomy): Bacteria > Actinomycetota > Actinomycetes > Streptomycetales > Streptomycetaceae > Actinacidiphila > Actinacidiphila fildesensis. The sequence continues at coordinate 50,954 of NZ_JAAIKO010000012.1, read as the reverse complement.
ACACGATCACCGGCAGGTCGGTGAGGAGCGGAACGGCGGCGACCCTCAACCCGATCCCCAGACCGCCCCGCAGCGTCCCGGTCAGCACCAGCGCCAGCAGCGGTCCCGGGCTGATGCCGGCGCTGAAACCCAGAGCGATCCCCAAAGCGAGCTCTCGCACAGCGCTATGTCTCCTCGAGATCGTGCGGCGTCGTCGTGCGGCCGCCCCGTGCCCGGTCGCCCCCGTCGCCAAGGTAGCGGGTCGGCCGTGGCGCGCCGGACGGTCCCGCCGTCACTCCCACAGCCGGTCGGCGGCCGCGCGCACCGCTTCCCCCCTGAGCAGCGGCGCGAAGGCCAGCCAGACCAGCAGGCCGGTGCCGGCGCCGGCCAGCAGCCCCGCGACGGTGTCGCTGAGCCACTGCGCGTGCAGCCAGGTACGGCTCCACATCATCGCGGCGACATAGGAGCCGCCGATCAGCCACCACCAGCGCCGCGCGCGGGGCCGGAACGCTACCACCGCGACCGCGATCACCAGCGTCGTCGCGGTGAAGACCTCCCCGGAGGGGAACGAGCCGCTGTTCACCAGAACCCACGGCCGGGGCGGACGCGGCCGGTCGACCACCTGCTTCAGCGGCAGAATCACCAGGATGTTCGCGAGTACGGCGGATGTGAAGACGAAGATCGCGGACCTCCAACGCCCGTACACACACAGACAGCCGATCAGGCCGAGGGGGAAGACGAGGCCCAACGGCCCGCCCAGCCGGTCGAGATCGCGGGCCAGGTCGGAGGCCGTACCCGTACGCTCCCCGGTCATCCACACCAGCCAGCGGTCGTCGAGACCTTCGAAGAACGGGGGCCGGTCACCGCGGAGCATCAGTCCGATGCCCGCGGCCAGCGACAGCAGGGTGATGCCCGCAACCAGAGCGCCCCGGGGCGGGATGGCGGGGAGATGGTGCCGAAGCGGCGCCACCGGTGGTGGCGGTGGATCGGACAGGTGAGTCGCGTTCTGCATGATCGGCCTTTCACGGTCGGCTCACCGGGCGGACGGGCCCGGGGCACGTGGCGAGGGGACGGACGGCTGTACGCAGTGCTGTGCTCAGGGGTCCGCGCAGGATGTGCGCAGGGGGTATCGCCGCCGCGCGGCCGGCTCGTGGCGGCCCCCGGTGCGGAGCGAAGGGATGCGGAGCGGGCGGGTTCGGGGCGGTGCGGGCCGAGGGTGTCCCCGCGCGTTCGCGTCTGGGGAGCACCCGGCTCCCGGGCGGTCTCGCGCCGCCGGTAGGCATTGCGCATTTTTGACCGTCGCAACGAAGACGATACACATCGAAGCGCTTCCCGCCGACCCCGAGGCGGTACGAGATCCGCCCCCATCCGACCGGGGAGCGTGGAATCCCAGGCCCGCCCGGGCCGAGAGTGCGGATTCTCGGGCCCACCCCAGCACAGCGGCTCACGTCTGCACAGTGCCGCGACCGGATTAGTTACACGTGAATATCTTCCGGCCCAACCGATCATCACGATCCGTATCGCGGTTCGGAAACAGATCTGGTGCGGGAAGCGGAAGGGTGCTACACAGTGCTTACCGCGTTGGATAACACGTGTAACCAATCATGGCGATGACGTGTCCGCACCGCCCGGGTCACCCCGCCACCACCGCTCGAACCCGGGCCCCTTTCCCTCCCCCGCTCCCGATCCACGCCACCGCTCCGTCCCTCAAGGAGTCGACATGTACGCCCTCAGCATCCGCCGCGCCCCGGCCGCGGCCCTCGGACTCCGGAGGACGCATTGACCGCGACCGAAGTGCTCCAGCCGCCCACCCGCCCGGCACCGGAGACGCCACGACACCGTGGACTCCTGACACTGCTGCTGGTGGCCAACGCATCCATGCTGGCTGTGTACATGGGTGTCGGCGCGGTTCTGCTGCCGACCCAGATCGAGTCGATCGATCCCGCCCACAAGGTCGCCATCCTGGGCGTGGTGGGCGGCATCAGCGCGGTCTTCGCCACCGCGTTCAACCCGATCGCCGGCGCGTTGTCGGACCGGACCGGCCGACGCAACCCCTGGATCCTGGGCGGCGCCTTCGCCTCGCTCGCGGGCCTCGCGTTCATCGGCAGTGTGCACACCGCGCTGCTGGTGGGCATCGGATGGTGCTTGGTGCAGGCGACGATGAACGTCTACCAGGCCGCGGTCACCGCCGTGGTGCCCGACCGCATTCCCGCCGCCCGCCGCGGAACGGCGTCCGCACTCGTCGGGCTGGCGCTGCCGATCGGCGGCACGGTCGGCGTGCTGATCGGCTCACAGACCGCACACCATCTGCGCACCGGCTACCTGGTGTTCGGGGTGCTCGTCGCCGGCGCCGCGGTCCTGCTGACGACGCTCTGCCGCGATGTGCCCCGGCGCGAGCCCGCACCGGCCGTACCGCGCCGCGAACAGCTGGCCGCGTTCCTGTCGGCGCTGTCCCATCACGACTTCCGCTGGGCCTTCATCGGCCGGGCCCTGATGGTGCTCGGATACTTCTCGGTCGCCGGATACCAGCTGTACATCCTGGACGATCACATCGCGCTGCCCGCCGGTCTGGAACCGGCCACGGCGATGGCGATCCTCACCCCGGTCTCGATGGTCGCGATGGCCGTCTCGACCGTGGTCGGCGGTCTGCTCTCCGACCGCTGGAACCGGCGCAAGGTGTTCGTCGCCGTCTCGGCCACCCTCGCGGGACTGGTCATGGCCGTCCCCGTGATCAGCCCCACCTGGACCGGGATGATCGTCTTCAGCGCGCTCAACGGTCTGGCCTTCGGCTGCTTCATGGCGGTGGACACCGCTCTCGTCACGCTCGTCCTGCCCAGGGCGGAGGACGCCGCCCGGGACATGGGCGTGCTCAACATCGCCAACGCCGGGCCGCAGATCATCGCCCCGTTCGTCGCGTCCGCGATCGTCACCACCCTCGGCGGCTATACCCCGCTGTTCCTGGTCGGCGGCGCCCTGTCGCTGCTGGGCGCGCTGGCGATCCTCCCGATCCGCAGCGTCCGCTGACCGGCTGACCCGGCTGCCACCGCTCACTCCGGCATCCACGGCATCACCCCTGTTCCCGGTATCCGCGTCGTCCGCCGGATCCGGAGACCTGATCCGACAAGAACTCCGGCGGGTCGCGGACCGTCCACCGGTCCGCCACCCGCCGGTCCCACCGCTGCCCCGACTCAAAGGAGCAACACCGTGAGACGTCAGCACGTGCTGTCCTCGGCCGCCCTGCTGTTGTGCTTGTCCGCCGCCTCTGTGACACTGCCCGCGGCCGCGGCCCAACCCGCCGCGCCCTCCGGCCCGCTGCGCATCCTGCTCACCAACGACGACGGCTACAACGCGCCCGGTATCCGGGCCGAGTACGACCGGCTGACCGCCGCCGGCCATCAGGTCACCATCGTCGCCCCGCTGCAGAACCAGAGCGGCGCCGGAACGAAGATGATGAGCGCGACCAGCGTCGTGGTGCAGCACCCCGAGGCCCAGGTGTGGGCCGTGGACGGCACCCCGGGCGACGCGGTGGCCTTCGGGCTCTCCCAGGTGTTCGCCGACCGGGCCCCCGACCTGGTGATCTCGGGCACCAACTTCGGGACCAACGTGGCGGGCTTCGCCACCCACTCCGGCACCGTCGGAGGCGCCATCGCCGCCCTGGAACGGGGCATCCCCGCCATCGCGGTGAGCACCGGCAGTTTCTCCGTGCCCGCCCCCGGGCCCACCCTCAACGCCATGCGCGTCACCGCCGACTTCACCGTCAAGCTCATCGACCGGCTCCAGGCCCGCGCGAAGTCCGGGCACCTGCTGCCCGACGGTGTCGGTCTGAACGTCAACCACCCCATCGTCGGCACGGACGGCACCGGCACCGCGCGCGGTGTCTCCCTCACCTTCCAGGACGCCCAGACGGTGCTCACCCCGCACTACGCCGACGCGGGCGACGGCACGTGGAAGGTCACGGTCTCCTTCGACCCGCTCACTCCCGCGAAGGGCTCCGACGTGGCGGCGGTCAACGCCGACAAGGTCTCCATCGCCCCCATGAACGCCGACTGGAACAGCGGCCCGGCCGACTTCGCGGCGGCCACCGCCCTGCTCGCCGGGCTGCGCCCGTGACCGACCACGCCGCAAGATCCGGGCCCCGCTCCCGACGGCCCCTCCGTCTCGTGGTTCTGTTCGCGCTGGCCGCCCTGTTCCTCCAAGCGCTGCCCGCCTCCGCCGCGCCGTCCGCCAAGGGGTCCGCGAGCCCGCCGGTGGTGGCGGTCTCCGACGGCATCCTGCGGGGGCAGGTCCATGACGGGGCGCAGGAGTTCCTCGGCATTCCCTATGCGGCGCCGCCCGTCGGCAACCTGCGGTTCCAGGCGCCGGAGCGGCCGGCCCGGTGGAACGGGGTACGGGACGCGACGACGCAGGCACCCGCGTGTCTGCAGTTCTCACCGTTCGGGCTGCGGGACCCGCAGGCCGTCAGCGAGAACTGCCTCTACCTCGACGTGTACCGCCCTCGGGACGCCCGTCCGGGAGCGAACCTGCCGGTGCTCTTCTGGATGCACGGGGGCGGCTACAGCCAGGGCACCGGGACCCAGTTCGGTGGCCGCACCATGGCCGACCTCACCCATACCGTGGTGGTCAGCATCAACTACCGGCTCGGCCAGCTCGGTTACCTGGCACTGCCGGAGCTCGCGCGGCAGAACGCGCTGCGCTCCGGGTCCTGGGGCCTCATGGACCAGCTCGCGGCCCTGCAGTGGACCAAGCAGAACATCGCGGCGTTCGGCGGTGCACCGGGCAACATCACGATCTCCGGGCAGTCCGCGGGCAGCGGTTCGGTCTGCTCGCTGCTCGCCGCACCGCGGGCGGCCGGGCTGTACTCCCGCGCCGTCCTGCAGAGCGGTCCGTGCACGCTGCTGGCCGCACCGGACCGTGCCCAGGCGGAGACCGCGGCCCGGACCTACGCCACCGCGGCCGGCTGCCCCGACCCGAAGGTGAGCGCCGGCTGTCTGCGGGCCGCCCCGGCGGACCGGCTGACGGCGGCCGCCGTCACGCTGCCGACGAGCGGGCCCGCGTTCGGTGATCTCCTGCTGCCCGCGCAGCCCTCCGAGGCGATCGCCGCCGGGGCCTGGAACAAGGTGCCGGTCCTGATCGGCAGCAACCGCTCCGAGAGCAGGCTCTTCGTCGCGCTGACCCAGCCGTATCTGACCGCGCAGCAGTACACGGACCAGATCACGGCGACGTACGGGCCGGCGGCGTCACAGGTGCTGGCACGCTATCCGCTGGCCGGATACGCCAGCCCGTACCTCGCGATGTCCGCGCTGCTCACCGACTCCACCTTCGCCTGCCACACCTACTGGACGGCCGACACCTTCGCCGGACAGGTGCCCACGTACGTCTACGAGTTCGACGACCCGGACTCACCGACGCTGTACGGGGCGCGGGTCCCGGGAGTCGACATGGCCAACGCGCACAGCGCGGAACTCGCCTACCTCTACGACTTCACCATGGGCGACCGCCCGCTGACCGGTGCCCAGGTCGGCCTCGCCGACCGCATGAAGCGCTACTGGGCCGCGTTCGCCCGCTCCGGCAACCCCGGCGTGGCCGGACAGACCCCGTGGCCGGCGGCCGGCCCCCGGCACACGGTCCTCACCCTCAACCCCGTGGCCGACCGTACGTCCACCGCTTTCGCGGCGGATCACCAGTGCGGGTTCTGGGCCGGGGCGACCGCGCAGGGCACGAGCCCGGCCCGGAGGTCGCTCCGCTGACCGGCTGAAGCGCCGACCGGACGCACCGCCGACCCGAACCCCGTGCGGGTCGGGTCGGCGGTGCGATGGTCGGCCACCCCGGCGGATCGCGTCAGGTGACGACGGCGACCACGCGTACCGGAAGGTCCGTGTCGTCCTGGATCGCACCCAGCAGGAAGACGCGCCGGCCGGCGCGCCACGCCCGGTGGGCGATGTAGTCCAGACCGCCGGTCGCGTCCTCGTCCGCGTCCCCGCTCTCGTCGACAGCGGTGAATCCGGTGGCGGCGAGCGGTGCCTCCGCCTCGTTCACCAGACCGGCCAGTGCCGCCTCGTACGCGGCGTCCAGATCGTCCGCGTCGGCGTCCGGGTCCCAGTCGTCGGCATCTCCGTCCTCGTCGCCGTCGACGTCCCGCAGCCACAGGCTGAACTCGACCCGTGCGTCAGGACCGTCCCCCTGGATCCCGGCCACCAACTCGCCGCGCTCCCAGTGCCGGGCGAAGGACTCCCCCGCGAACTGCCGATTCACGGCCCACCCGGCTGCCCCGAGCGCGTCGGCGGCGGTCTCGCCGGAGAGTTCGCCGGCGTCGCGAAGCCGGTCGAGGACTGCGAGAACCTCGTTCATCTGTTCATTCCCATCGCAGGAACATGGAAGATCTTCAGTCTCTGCCATCAGCGAAGTGCTCCGGGAACTTCCCGCTGAGAAGCTCCGGGAAGGGGGCGGCGCCCTGCGGGCTGGAGATGGCGTACCGCAGTCCGTTGCCGCCGAGCGCGTCGTTGAGGTCGAGCAGTTTCTCCGCCTGACTGGTGATCTTGCTCTCGTCGTCGTGCGTGTGCGCGGGGTTGTACTGCGAGGACGCCCACTGGTTCTCGTTGCCGGTCCACTTGCTCTCGACCATGAACCCGTTGGCGTCCGGTCCCCCGTCCACATGGATCTTGCGGTCGCCGAGCTTCCGGACCTGCTCGTAGTCGGTGTGCGTGACGAACCGCTGGTACTGGAACGACACCCGCTTGAGCATCTTGTCCCATGATGGCGCTCGATGGTCAGCGGAAGGAGCCCCGGCAGCCGGACATCGGTCGCGGACATCAGCATCTCGCCGGTCACGAGATCGATAGGGTCGCCGCCCTTGCACTTGCCGGCCATGGTTGGCCTTCTCCAGGGCGTTGTCGACGCTGCCGCGCAGGCCTTTGAGCCCGTCCAGCCCCCGTTCGCCCAGACCGCCCGCGCACCGAGCGCAGTGCCGAGGACACGTCGTCCGCGAAGTCACCGAGCTTGCGGGCCAGTTCCTTCACTTCGTACGGGTCCCCGGGCACCGGATCGCGGTCCAGGTCCAGCACATGCCAATCCGTCGGACGATTCGCCACCGTCCAACCCCCATTTGCGGACGGCTTCAGTCGGGCTGTTTCACCGTCGACCGAAAAGGGGGGTCGAACCGATTCGCCTTCCAGGGAGGGACGTTGGCAGCGGAGATCCGGGACCGGTCGAGCCGCCGGACGAGGGAGGGTCTAATCGGTTTGCCAGTGCCCCGGCGACCCACCATGATCGTGCACATGTACGACAGCAGGGACGACCTCATGAACGACCATCACCGGAAGGGCGGCCACCGCCCGTCCCGATGAGCGCCGCGGCACGGCCCCGTGAGGCGGCCGGCCCGCGCGCCCTGAGTCGTCACGCACCTTTTCCCGCCGTCAGGCAGCACCCCGGCGGGTCGAGGAAGCTCGCCGACCACTCAGGAGGAGAACGATGACCACCGAACTGGCCAAGGCCTGGGAGCTCTTCGACTCCGGCGACCCGCAGGGCGCGATGCGGACCCTCCGGTTCGCGGCGGACGCACTGCCGTCGGCCGAGATCGCACCACTCGTCGAGAAGCTGGCCCAGGGAGCCGGGTTCGCCGACCTCGCCGCGGCCTCGGCCGCTCTGACCGCCGACCCGGCCGGGGCCGGAGCGCTCTACGAGTTCGGCTATGCCTGCATCGGACGCGGTGTCTCCCACCTCGCCGTGCCGGCCCTCCGGGAGGCCCTGCGCCTCGCACTGGCTCCTCGCCGCGGCCTCCTCGGCCGGGCGCGCCGCACCCCCGCGCCACGGCAGGTCCTGCTGGAGCTGGCCGTCGCCCTGGAGGACGAGCAGCGGCACGCCGAGGCGGTCGGCCTCCTCCAGGAGCACGACGGGCTGACGGAGGACTGGCCGGACCGCTATCTGCTGGTGCACAACGCACCGATGGATGGTCAGGTCGACCTCGGCCGCCAGGTGTTCGGCGCGCTCGGGGACCCTGACGAGACCTGGCGGCCGGCCGCCGAACGTATCCGCCACCTCCTCGCCCGCGCCACCGTCGCCACCCCCGTCGACCGCCAGGACCTGCGCGGATGGCACTACACCCTCACCGGCGGCCTGCTCACCACCGTGTCGCCCGCCGGCTTCCACCAGGGGATGACCGGCCGCTGGGCCTATCTGCAGGACGACTTCGGAGCGTGCCGCCACGGGTTGGAGCGACTGCGCGCCGTGCTGGCGGCCATGGACCGGAAGCCCGCGTCCGTCGCACTGCTGCCGGACCGCGGCAGCCGTGCCCTCGGCCTGGCGGCGGCCCGGATCCTCGGCCTGCCCACCGCACCGTACCGGCCGGGTACCGCGGACACCCTGGTCGTGGCGTACGACCTGAACGAGTGCGACCAGGAGCTGGTCGCGCAGTTGCACGACCGCGCGCCGGGTGAGGTCCTGTACGAGCACGCGACCTGCTGGACGGATCCTCCCGCGGTCCCGGCCGATGTCTCCACCCTGCTGGTGCAGACCGTGATCGCCCCCTGGGCGTCCCGGATGCGGTTCACCGAGGACGGGGAGCGCGACGACATCCCGGCCGACGAGCGCTCGGCCGAGGAGCTGGCCGACGCGATCTGCGCCGCGGACCCGGAGCCCGACGCGGGCGACGACGATGCCCCGGCCGACCCCGACGAGCTGCTCGTGGCGTTCGCCGTACGGGTGAACGCCACCTGGCTCACGGGAGCCCGGGACCGTGTCCGCTCCTCCGGACCGGTTCCCAGCTCGCGTTTCGCCTGATCACGACCGGTCCTGGTGCCGGGGATCGGTCCCCGGATCCAGGACCGGTGGGTTGGTCCGGTCCGGGACCGGGTAGCTGAGTCGGGCGTCCGCTTCCCGGAGGGAGGAGGCCCACCGGCCCCGTACACCGGCCGCTCACCGCACCCAGCCGGCAAGGAGCCAGCGTGACCGCGAAGCCCCTCCTCCTCATCGATGTGGACGGCCCCCTCAACCCGTTCGCCGCGCGGCCCCACCAGCGACCGGACGGCTACACCACGCACCGGATGCGACCCGCCGGCTGGGACCTGCCCTGGCAGAAGCCGCTACGGGTGTGGCTCAATGCCGCCCACGGCCCGCTGCTGATGGCGCTGCCGTTCGACCTGGTGTGGGCGACGACGTGGGGCGCGCAGGCCAACCGCTGGATCGGTCCGCGCCTCGGCCTGCCGGAACTCCCCGCCATCGACTGGCCGGAGCTGCACGCCCGACGCGACGACGGCACCTACTTCAAGACCCACGACATCGTCAGGTACGCCGCCGGCCGGCCCTTCGCCTGGATCGACGACGAGATCCGGCCCCCGGACCGCGAGTACGTCACCGCCCACCACTCCGCGCCGTCCCTGCTCCTCCGCATCGAACCGAGCCTCGGACTGCTCGCGGCGGACTTCGACGCACTCGCCGACTGGGCGCGTGAACTATCCGGAGGAGCGCCGGGTAGCCCGGAGTGAACGTGCTGAACGCCCTCTGACCTCGACGTCGGAGGAACGGAGGATGACAGGACTGTCGCGGAATCTTGTCTTCACCATGAATATGTCGGCACCTGTCTCGGTCCGTGGATTGACGCGCCAGTGGTCTATACCTTTGCGGGTAGGGTGATCACTGGATCGTCCATCACGCGCCCGTGGGGGGACACTTGACCGTCGACCATCTGCCTCAACCACCGTCGGATCACGAGCTCTACTGGTACTTCGGACCACAGCGCCGGTGGGTACTGATCTGCACCTCACTCGCCTTCGTGTTCACTGCGGCGACCATGTTCACCTTCGCGCTGCGAACCCCGGCCCTGTGGGCCTTCCTTGCCGTGCTCGTGCTCAACCTGGTGGCGCTGGCGCTCTCGTCGGTCAACAGCCTGCGCCAGCGGCGGTTGACCAGGCACTCGCACGAAGTGCTGACCAAGGCCTGGCAGCCGGCCGAACTGCCGGACGTCGACCTCTATCTGCCGACCTGCGGTGAGCCGCTCGCCGTCCTGGAGAACGCCTACCAGGCTGTCGCGGCCGTCGACTGGGCCGGGGCGCTGACCGTCTGGGTGCTGGACGACGCGGACCGTTCCGAAGTGGCCGCTCTGGCGGCCGCACACGGCTACCGGTACGTCGTCCGGCCGGACCGGGGGCACCTCAAGAAGGCCGGCAACCTCAATCACGCGCTGACGGTGAGCACCGGGCAGTACATCGCCATCCTGGACGCGGACTTCGCTCCCAGGCCGGACTTCCTGCACCATCTGGTGCCGTACTTCGCCGACCCCGGCATCGGCATCGTCCAGAGCCCGCAGTGCTTCGACACCGACGAGTCGATGGACTGGATCCAGCGCGCCGCGGGCTCCGCCCAGGAGTGGTTCTTCCGGTGGATCCAGCCCTCGCGGGACGCCAGTGACGCGGCCATCTGCTGCGGCAGCAACGCCGTCTACCGGCGCACCGCGATCGACGCGGCCGGCGGCTTCGCCAAGCTCGACCACAGCGAGGACCTGTACACCGGACTCGCCCTCTACGAGCAGGGGTTCCGTACCCTCTACGTCCCGGTGCTGGTCGCCAAGGGCACCTCGCCGGACAACCTCTCGTCCTTCGTCAACCAGCAGTACCGCTGGGCGATGGGCAACCTGCACCTGATCAAGAACTCCGACCTCAAGCGCATGGGCGCGCCCTGGCGGATGCGTCTGTGCTTCTACGAGGGCATCGTCGGCTATCTGACCGCCGCGGTGAACACGTTCGCCGCGCCGCTGCCGCCGCTGGTGATGATGTTCTGGTACCCGGACCAGATCCGCCCCTGGCACGTCCTGCCGCTGCTCGCGCCGCTGTGGCTCTGGCATGTGCTGCTGCCCCGGATCAGCCACACCCGGTGGCGGGTCGAGGTCATCCGCGCCAACGTCCTGACGAGCGTCGCCGCCGCGGCCGCGTTCCTGCACACGCTGCGCGGCCACAGCGCCGCCTGGGTCCCGACCGGCGTCGGCCGGGTGAAGCCCAGCGGCATGGCCCGCAAAGTGGTGCTGGTCTCGCTCGCCTGGCTCTGCGGTTCCATCGGCGCGGCCGCGGCCGGACTCGCCCTGTCCGTCGCACGCAACGGCTGGTGGCCCAACTGGGGTCTCGGCCTGTACCTCCTGGTCCAGTGCCAGATCGGCCTCCCGCTGGTCCGTGATCTGATCGCCGAACTGCGGCCGGCGAAGACCGAATCCAAGGCCGTACGAGCCGCTCGGCCGGTCCGCCTCGGCATGCTGCCCCGGCGCTGGCCCGAAGCACTGGCCGCCACCTCACTTCTCCTGCTCACCGCGCTGCTCGCCTCCGGATGGGTCACTCCCATGCTTCCCTGGCTGAGCTGAAAGGCCATCACACCCATGCCTTCCACCACGCTTCCGGACCGACATCCGGAAACCGCCGACCGCGCCGGCCGTCCGACACCCGGGGCGGGCTCCGCTGGAAACCGATTCCGGAAAGCCGGAACGACCGGGTCCAGGCCACCCGCTCCCGGCTTCCGCCCCGACATCGAGGGCCTGCGCGCCGCGGCGGTCCTCGCGGTGCTCGCCTTCCACGCCGAACTGCCCGGGCTGACCGGCGGGTTCGTCGGTGTGGACATCTTCTTCGTCATCTCCGGCTATCTGATCACCGGGCTGCTGATCCGTGAGGCGGCCACGACCGGCCGCATCCGCCTCGGGGAGTTCTTCTCCCGCCGGGCCCGCAGACTGCTGCCCTCGGCGGCGGTGGTCCTCGGCGCGACCGCGCTGGCCGCCGCCTGGCTCACCGTCCCGCTGCGCCGTACCGACCTGGAGTACGACGTACTGGCCGCCGCACTGTCGACCGCCAACTGGCGCTTCGTCTCCCAGCAGACCGACTATCTGGCCGCGGGACGCGATCCGAGCCCGCTGCTCCACTTCTGGTCGCTCGCCGTGGAGGAGCAGTTCTATCTGTTCTGGGGTCCACTGCTCGCCCTGATCGTCTTCGCGGTGCTCAGGACGTCCCGCCGGGGTCGGGCCGTGCGGTCGGCCGTGTTCGCGGTCACCGCACTGCTGACGCTCGGCTCGTTCCTCCTGGCACTGCACTGGACGCACACCTCCGTCTCCCTGGCATACCTCGGAACGCCGTCCCGCGCTTGGCAGTTCGGGGTCGGGGCGCTGCTGGCACTGACCCCGTGGCACCGGTTGCGCGGACTGTCAGCGATACGTCCGGTGTGCGGGTGGGCCGGAGCCGCGGCCATCGTGTGGTGCGTGGTGCGCTACGACGGCGGGACGCCGTACCCCGGATACGCCGCGCTCGTGCCGACGCTCGCCACCGCCGCGGTCATCCTGGCGGGGACCGGCGACGCGGACGCGACGGACGGCGCGACCGCGTACGGCGTGGGCCGGATCCTGCGCGGCCGGATACCGCGGGCGATCGGCCGCCTCTCCTACACCCTCTACCTGTGGCACTGGCCGGTGCTCGTCCTCGCTGAGGCCCGGCTGGGAACGCTCGGCTGGCCCGCCAGGGCTGCGCTGACCATGGCGTCCGCACTGCCCGCCTTCGCGACCATGCGCTGGATCGAACAGCCGCTGCGCCGCAGCAGGACCGTCTCCGAATTCCCGCGGCGCGGACTCGCGCTGGGGGTCGCCGCGGTCGTCCTGCCGGTGGTCCTGGCGCTGGTGGTCGGAACCGGAACGCTGAATCTGCTCGCGTCGGCTCCGGAGTTCGACCTGAAGGGACTGCCGCCGGGCGCGGCCGACGGCAGGTCGCTGCTGCTGCGGACCGGTACCCCGCTCAAGGACGGCCCGCCGGTACCGGGCGCCGTCCAGGCCCGTAAGGACTTCCCGCCGGACGGCGGGTGCGAGGTGGCACCCACCGCGACCACCAGCCCGCCCTGCCTGTTCGGCGCGACCGCGAGCCCGGACCGGATCGTCCTGCTCGGCGACTCGCACGCCGGCCAGTGGTTCTCCCCGTTGCTGGGCATCGCGGCCCAACGCGGGTGGGTGTTGCAGGAACTGGTGAAGCAGGGCTGCCCGCTGCCACAACTGACGCTGAGGAACCCACAGTTGGGCCGGACGTACACCGAGTGCGACACCTGGCGCGCGGACAGCCTGTCCCGGCTGCGCCAGGGTCCGAAGCCCAGACTCGTCGTCGTCGCGTCCCTCAACCGCTACACCGACGACCAGCAGCTCCTCACGGCGGGCTGGGAGAAGACCCTGTCGCCGCTGCGCGCCCTCGGGGTGCCCATCGTCTACATCCAGGACACCCCGATCCCCGGGACGGACATCCCCGCCTGCGTCTCCGGACACACCAAGGACCCGGACGCCTGCGCATTCGACCGTGCCACCGCGCAGTGGCCCGATCCGCTCGCGGCATCGATCGCGGCCGGCCGGCTGCCGGGCGTGCGGGCCGTCGAGATGAACTCCGTGCTGTGCCCCGGAGCGGGTGCCAAATGCCCGGCGGTACTGGAACGGATCCTGCTGTACCGGGACGACGCGCATCTGACCAACGTCGCCGCGACCGTACTGGCGCCCCGGCTGGAGCGGCTGCTGACGGACGCGGGAGCCCTCCCCGACCGCGACGCGGTGCCGTCCGGCCGGTGGACCCAGCTCCTCAGGGACGACTTCGACGGACCGGCCGGCAGCCGCCCGTCGGCCGCGAAGTGGCAGTACGACCTCGGCACCTGCTATCCCGGCTGCCCGGCCGCGCAATGGGGAACCGGGGAGATCGAGACCATGACCGATTCGACGGACAACGTCCGGCTGGACGGGAAGGGCTCGCTGGAGATCGTGCCCCGGCTGCGGAACGGCCGCTGGTCCTCGGGCCGCATCGAGTCCAAGCGCTCCGACTACGCCCCACCGCCCGGCGGCGTCCTGCGGATCGAGGCATCGATCGCGCTGCCCGACGTCACCGGACCGGCAGCGGCCGGCTACTGGCCGGCGTTCTGGACCCTGGGCTCCGGACTGCGCAACGGCTACACCGGCTGGCCCGCGATCGGTGAGCTCGACGTCATGGAGAACGTCAACGGCCGTGACTCCGTCTTCGGGACGATGCACTGCGGCACGCTCGAAGGCGGCCCCTGCAAGGAGCCCCAGGGACTGGGATCGGGGGACCGGTCCTGCCCCGACTGCCGGACGGGATTCCACTCCTACGCGGTCGAGGTCGACCTCGCCGCCGGTGCGGAACAGGTGCGCTGGTACCTGGACGGACGCGAGTACCACAAGGTCACGGCCGCCCAGATGGATCCCAGGACCTGGGACGACGCCGTGCACCACGGGTTGTTCCTGATCCTGAACGTGGCCGTCGGCGGCAATCTCCCCGCCGCGTTGGGCGCCCCCGCAGGGCCCACCACCGAACCGGGCCATCCGATGCGCGTGCAGTACGTCGCCGTCTCGGCCCGGGGAGCCGCCCGCTCCTGACCGTTGTGTTGTCCGCCGGCCCGCACGGTCACCACCGTGCGGGCCGGCGGATTTCTCCTCAAGGACGCCTCCGGGATGCAACTCGCCGAAGCCGTCCGCATCGTGTCCGCCGGGGAGGCCTTGCTTTCCCCCGGCATCACCATGCGCCTCATCGCCGAGTTCTCCCGCCAGGGCGGCACCTCGCGGCCGCCCGCGCAGGTGCGGATCGCCGAACTCACCGCGCGTGAGACCGAAGTGCTGGCGCTGGTGGCCCAGGGGCTGTCCAACGCGGAGGTGGCGGAGGCGCTGGTCCTCGCCGAGCAGACCATCAAGACCCATATGGGCCGCATCCTGCAGAAGCTGCGGCTCCGCGACCGCACGCAAGCGGCCGTCTTCGCCTACGAGACAGGTCTGGTGACCCCGGGCCGCACCCACCTCTGACCCCCGCCGTCGCGAACGGCGAAGGGTCAGCTGCGGGAGGTCCGTCGGAGGCCGTCGGAGCAGGTCAGCTGGGGAACATTCCGGCGGTGGCGTTGACCCAGGTGCCGGTGATGGAGATCCCGGCGTCGGAGGCGAGGAACGTCGCCAGCGCGGCGATGTCCGCGATCCGCGGCGAGCGCTTCGTCATCCGCATGCTGTCCAGATGTCCGACCAGCCCCTGCACGGCGGCCTCGTCCATACCGGTCGCGCCCGCTGCGGCGAGCTTCTCCGGCGTCAGGCTGTCAGCGACACCGGCGGTCCAGATCCCGCAGACACGGACTCCGGACGGACCGATCTCCTGGGCGAACTGGCGGATCAGCGCGTCCAGCGCGCCGTCGGCAGCGGCGGTGCCGCCCATCATCGGGCTGCCGTTGGCCGACCCGCTGTTCAGCGACAGGATCACGCCCGAGCCCTGCGGCACCATACGGCGGGCGGCCGCCCGCGCCGTGATGAACTGGCAGGCGATGCCCTGCACGACCGGCCGGGTGTAGTCCTCGAGCGTCATGTCCATGAGCGGCACGCCCTGGAAGTCTCCCCTGGGCACGAGGTTGACGGAGATGTCCAGCCGGCCGGCCCGCTCGACGACCGAGGCCGCGTGAGCCTCGACGGCCAGTTCGTCACGGGCGTCGAGCACGTCGTACTCGGCGCCGACCTCGGCGGCGGCCTTCTTCAGCGTCGCCTCGGTACGGCCGACGATGAACACCCGCGCGCCGGCCTCCGCGTATGCCTTGGCAACTCCCGAGCCCAGCGAGCCGGCTCCCCCGTAGACGACCGCGACCTTGTTCTTCAGCATGGTTCTCATTCCCTCGATCAGGGGCGCTCCGTGCGCCCGTCACCCCGTACGACGTACCCGACGCGGAAACTCATCGGTCGCTGCCTCATCGGTCGCCGTCTCATCCCCCGCCGTCTTGTCAGAGGGTCATCGGCAGCCCGAACGCGGTGAACAGGTGCGGCTCGAACGTGGTGATCTCGGCGATCCGCCCCTCCTCCACCCGCAGGACGTCGATCAGCTGGGCCCGGAAGACGCTGGTGCCGGGCCGCTGCAGATAGCCGGCGACCGCGAGCTGGCCGTTGGCGTGCACGGGCAGGTGCCTCCAGTACCCGGCGAACATCGGCGACGCCGGATCCAGGTTCGGCCGGACGAACGCGAAGAGCGCCTCGCGGGTGGTGAACCAGAAGGGGTTCGGGGGCATGGTGAGCACCGCGTCCGCGCGCACCAGCTCGGTCATCGCATCGATGTCGCAGCGGGCGGCGGCCTCCATGTAGCCCTGCAGCAGCGCCATGTCCTCGGCGCTCGGCTCCGCCGCCGTCCAGTCCTCGCGCCGCCCCGGCAGCGCCTCGCGCAGCGCGGACCTGCCCCGCTGGACGGCGCTGTTCGCCGAGGCCAGGCTGCCGCCCAGCAGGTCGGCGGTCTCCTGGGCGGACCAGCCGGCGATGTCACGCAGGATCACGGCCGCCCGCTGCCGTGGCGGAAGCTGCTGGATCGCGGTCAGGAAGACCAGCTCCAGGGTCTCGCTCGCCACCGCCTGCTCGTCCGGCTCGTGCTGGGGTGCGGGTGTCTCGGGCAACTGATCGTCGGGGAAGGGCTGGAGCCACGGCAGTCGCGGCGGCGGAGGCCCGTCACCGGAGTCCATGCCCGGCACGGGCTCGTACGTGGTCGGGCGCCGGTTGTGCTTGCGCAGGAAGTCCAGACAGGCGTTGGTGGCGATCCGGTAGAGCCAGGCCCGTGGATTGCCCACGTCGGCGAGCGTCTCGCGGGCCCGCCAGGCCCGCAGGAACGCCTCCTGGGTGAGGTCCTCCGCCTCGTCGTACGAACCGAGCAGGCGGTAGCAGTGCACCCGCAGCTCCCGCCGGTGCTCCTCGGTGAGCGCGGCGAAGCCCTCCTCGTCGAGAATCGTCACGCGGCCGGGTGTGACGTTTTCCGCGGCTGTGGCGGAAGTCGCCGGTGTTGTCGGTGCCGGTGTTGTCGGTGCCGGTGTTGCCGGTGCCGGTGTTGCCGGTGCCGGTGTTGCCGGTGCCGGTGTCGAGAACTCCTCGCGCGCCTGGCGGGCCAGCCGCCGGAGCTGTGCGAAGCGGGCCGAGAGCGACTCGACGTCGGCGTGGAACGCGAGTGCGGGAGCCAGCCGCAGCCGCCGCACCCGGTCCCCGATATCCGTGACCAGCTCCCCGGCCGGGACCCCGGCCGGCTGCCGCCGCTCCCGGTAGGCGCGCTGCCGGCACGCCTGGGAGCAGTACACCGCGGCCCTTCCGGACCGCCTACCGGCCTCGATCGGCGCTCCGCAGATCTGACACTTCCCCGTCATGCCTCACACCCTAGAGGCCTACCCCCACACCCTCACCGGACTTCACCGCGCCCGATCGAAACCGCCCCGGGCGTCATCCGGGCGGGTGCGCCCTCTAGGGTGCTGGGATGATCTCGCAGGGATATCTCTCCGACCTCTTCTCGCTGGACGGCCGCGTCGCCGTGGTGACCGGCGGGAGTTCCGGCATCGGCCGGGCCGTCACCGGGGCACTGGCCCGCGCGGGGGCGAGCGTCGTGATCGTGTCGCGCCGGGAGAAGGAGCTGGCGGACACGGTCGGTGAGCTGGCTGCCGACGACTGCCGGGCGGCCTGGGTGAGCGCGGACCTGAGTACCGGCGACGGAGTCCGCACGGCGGCCGACGAGGCAGCCGCGGTCTTCGGGGAGCCCGACATTCTCGTCAACTGCGCCGGGATCAACCTGCGGCCGCCGATGAGCGAGCTGGACGACGCGGTGTGGGACACCACGATGGCGGTGAACCTCAAGGCTCCCTTCCTACTGGGACAGCGGTTCGGTCCCGGGATGGCCGAGCGGGGCTTCGGGCGGATCATCCACATCACCTCGCAGCAGGCCCACCGGGCGTTCGTCCAGAGCGGCGCCTACGGCGTCTCCAAGGGGGCGCTGGAGTCGCTGGCCCGGTCGCAGGCCGAGGCGTGGTCGCCGTTCGGCGTCACGTGCAACACGCTCGTGCCGGGGTTCGTGATGACGCCGCTCAACGAACGGCTGTCGTCGGACCCCGAGAAGGTCGCGGCGCTGGCTGCCCGCACGATGGTGGGGCGCAACGGCCTGGCCGAGGACTTCGCGGGCGCCGCGGTGTTCCTGGCGAGCCGCGCCTCCGCCTACGTCACCGGGCAGTCGATCTTCGTCGACGGCGGTCTCTCCGTGCACTGAGACCGGAGCCGGAACAGGAAACAGAAAGCGGCGCCGGAGCCGGGTCGGGACGCGGTGGTGAACGGGCCGGAACCGCTCCCCGACCCGTTCACCACCCGATCGACGGTCCCCGGTCGCGGTCAGATCCAGCCGTCGAGCGACGCCATGAAGCCGGCGAAGTCGTCACGGTGGATGCAGTGTCCGGCACCCTTGACCGTACGGATCTCGAACCCGTTGGCCAGCAGTTCCTCGGCGGTCTCCGGGCTGATGCACAAGCTGGGATCGGCCAGCTGCACCAGCGACGGCACGACGGCGCTCGCGGGCAGGTATCCGAGGGCGGTGCCCTTCTCGGTGAGCGCGAAGAAGTCACGGTCGAAGAGGGCGAAGCCCGCCAGCTCGGCCGCGACGTCGGCGTCCGACCAGCGCGGATTCATCGTGCGCACGCTGTCGCCGGTCGCGTTCGCGACCATGGCCAACATGAACGCCGACGCGTTCGGCGGCATGTTCTCCAGCCGGAAGCCCGGGTCCGAGTAGACCGCGCGGGCCGGCCGCAGCCGGTCGGCGGCGAGGGCGAGGGACAGACCGCCGAGCGAGTGGCCGATGGCGACGTCCGCGCCGGTCGGCAGGTTCTCCACCAGGTCGTCGGCCAGCAGCTCGGGCCGGTACTCGCCCCGCGGGCTGAGGCCGTGTCCGCGCAGGTCAGGAGCGATGACGCGGTAGCCGCGGGCGATCAGGTCGTCCTCCACGGCGTGCCAGGTGCGGTAGTCCGACATGCCGCCGTGGATCAGCAGCGCGACCTTGTCGCCGTCACCGCGTTCATGGACGTTGAGCTTCATGATTCTCCTGCCCCGGGCCGGCCCGCGACCCCCTGAGTTACACGTGTAAGCACACGCTACACCCGACCCCTCCTCCCGCATACGCCGCCCTCCGGCCCTTCGGACGATTTCCAGCAGATCCTGGGCCACCCGCAGATCAGTGGGTCCGGCCGCCCAGCAGCCCGGCCAGCACCTCGGCCTCGCTGATCTCCGGGCGCTTGGTCGCCGTGAGCAGCGTCAGCGGACGGCCCTCGGATTCGGGACAGGTACGCGTCTTCGGCCAGGACCCGCGCGACAACCCCTCGGTGCCGGCCGACATCGGCTTCGTCGCGCTGGCCGCCCTGCTGCTGTATCTCGCGGTCCGCCGCGTCAGCCGCGTCGCCTGATCAGGCGTCAGGATCGGACACCGCGAGCAGGGGCCGAGGGACCGCCGGATCGTACGGAGCGACCGGCGGTCCCTCCGCCCGGGCGCTCGGACAACGCGCCGCGTCAGGCCCGCTCGTAGCGCAGCAGGACGACTCCGTTACCGAAGGCCTGGGTCTCCACGAGCCGGAGACTCCGCATTGTGTCCGTGTCCCGGAACAGGGGGTTGCCCTTGCCGATGAGGACCGGATGGACGTAGATGCGGTACTCGTCGACCAGGTCCAGCTTCAGGAACGTCTCCGCGAGATCGGCCCCGCCCACAACCAGGTCTCCGCCGGGCTGCGCCTTGAGTGCCTGGATGTCGTCGGCGACGACCTCCCGCACGATCGTGGTGTTCCAGTCCGCCCGCTCCAGGGTCCGGGAGTACACGATCTTCGGCATGTCCCGCCAGATCCCGGCGAAGTCCACCATGGTCTCGCCGGCCGCGGGGTCCTGGTCCGCGGTCGGCCAGAACTCGGCCATCAGCTGATAGGTGACCCGGCCGCTCAGGAAGGCGCCCATCACCCTGAGCCGGTCGTTGAGGTCGCGGTGCAGCTCCTCGTCGACCTGATGCCAGTCGATCTCGCGGTTCGGCCCCTCGAAGTAGCCGTCGAGGGAGACCGACATCATCAGAACGACTTTTCTCATCGAGGTCCTCGCACCGGCGTCGTCAGGGCAGAAGCGTCCGCGGCACCGGATTCCGGCGAGCACGGCACCGCCGAGCCGACTGTACGCCGCGCCCTCTCAGACTTCGTTGTTCCACATGCGGACATGCTGCGTTTCCCGCGCTGGTCGAAGGTCACGGTCCAGAGGTTGGAGAAGGTGCCGAGTTCCGTCGATCATGCGGTTCCACTCGTCGACCTTCAGGGCGCCGAGGGTCGACAGCGGGATGACGCCCGCGTTGTTGACCAGCACGTCGACCCGACCGTGCTGCTCGTGCGCGGCCCGGACGAACGATCGCATGCTCTCCAGGCTGGTCACGTCCAGCTCATGATGGCCGGCGAACGCGCTGGCCGACGCTCTGCTCTCCCCGCTGACCGACCTCGTGACATGATCCGCTCGCTCTCCCACGATCCTGCCGCCCGCGAACTCTTCGCCGACTGGCAGACCGTCGCGAGGGACGCCGTCGATGCGCTGCGGCTTGCCGCGGGATACGACCGGAACGACCCCGCGATCGCCGCCGTCGTCGATGAGCTCCTCGCCGACAGCGAGGAGTTCGCCGCGCTGGGGCACCACCACAACGTCGGCGCCTGGGCAGCAAGAGCAAGGTCTTCAACCATCCGGACGTCGGCCGGATCGAGCTGACGTACCAGAGCTTCGACGTCCAGAGTGCGCCCGGACAGTATCTGCTGGTCGGCACCGCCGAGCCGGGCAGTGCGAACGCCGACTCCCTCGCCCTCCTCGGTTCGCTGCACGCCGTCGGCCGCACCGGCCCGCCGCGGCCGAACAGCGGCTGAGCCGACCCGGAACTCGATCACCCGTACGAGGGGCGTGCCGGTG
This sequence comes from Streptomyces fildesensis, assembly GCF_016107395.1. Taxonomy (GTDB): domain Bacteria; phylum Actinomycetota; class Actinomycetes; order Streptomycetales; family Streptomycetaceae; genus Actinacidiphila; species Actinacidiphila fildesensis. The sequence continues at coordinate 30,256 of NZ_JAAIKO010000012.1, read as the reverse complement.
CGTCATGCACACGGCGCGTCGTGCACTCGGTGGGGTGAAGGGCGGCCGAGGGGGATTGCCTGTCCGGTACGAGGTCGTTGGTCGGGGCGTGACAGCGATCCAGGAGGCCGGGGTTCCTACCGGCCGGCGGCGGAGGACAGGCGGCAGCACGGCCGAAGAATCGGTTCTTCGTGTGAACGGGCCTCCGATCTTTGCCGCGCTCGCCCTGCAGTGGCACCAGGCCGGGCGCATAGTGCCCGGCCAGCACGACCGCGAGTGGTCCGCACTGGTGGCCGCCGCACCGGGAGCTGGTGGTCACTGACCCGAGCGGGGTGCCGGACTTCCCCCCGGCATCCCGCAAACGGTCCGGGCCGGACCGGGCCCCCGACAGCCCCCGGATCTGCGGCTGCGCCCGGACACCGATAATGGCCCCATGCAAAGCCGCCTCGCCCCGCCCGCCTGGCTGGTCAGGACACTCACCCCGCAGACCGCACCCATCCCTTGGCCCGCCGTCTGCCGCGCCGGCATCGCCATGGCGGCGCCGCTCGCCGTGGGTCTGGCCGCCGGACAGCCGGCGTACGGGGCGCTGGTGTCGATGGGAGCCCTGTCCGGGGTCATCGGCGACACCGCCGACGCCTATCGCATGCGGGTCTTCAACATCGCCGTGCCACAACTCTTCGGCACCCTCGGCGTCATGCTCGGCACCATCGTCTTCGGTCACGGCTGGTTCGCGGTCGGCGCGCTCACACTGATCGCGCTCGTCTCCGGGATGATGTCGACCATCGGCGCGGTGGCCTCCGTCTCGGGGTTGCTGCTTCTGCTGAACTCGGTGATCGGGGCCGGGCTCCCGTTGCCGGGGCCGTGGTGGAAGGCCCCGCTGCTGCTCGCCTGCGGCGGCCTGTTCGTCCTGTTCCTCGCCCTGCTCGCCTGGCCGTTCCGCAGACAGGAACCCGAGCGAGCCGCCGTCGCCGCCGCCTACCGCGCGGTGGCCGATCTTCTCGAAGCGGCGGGCAAGGACACCTACGATGCCAAGCGGCAGGCGGTCACCCAGGCCCTCAACACGTCGTACGACCTGATCCTCGCCCGGCGCGCCCGCGCCCACGGTCGCAGCGGCCCGTTCGTACGGCTGCTGTCCGCGCTCAACGTGCTGATCCCGCTCGTCGAGGCGGCGCCCGCCGCCCATCTGCACGGCGCACCACTGCCCGCCGGAATCCCCGCTGCCGTACGGGACCTGGCCGACGCGGTCGAGACGGGCACCACGGGGAAGCCGGACCTCGGGGCACCCGAAGCGGACGGACCCGCCCGCCCGTCACCCGGCCACCGCCCATCGGCAGGTGCTGCGCAGGCGCCTTCCGAACTGGCCGTCGACGTCGCGCTCCGCCACGCGGCCACCGTCGTGTACGAGACGGGTCCCGACCCGTACAACGTCGACGACCGCCTCGGCCTCCCGGCCGCGCTGCGCATCAGGGCCCGCCGTGCGACGCGCAATGTGCTGCTCTCCGAGGGGTCCTGGCGGTACGGTCTGCGGCTCGCGCTCTGCATCGGCATCGCGCAGAGCCTGGTCTCACTGATCGCCGTGCCCCGCTCCTACTGGGTCGCGCTCACCGTCACCTTCGTCCTCAAGCCCGACTTCGGCTCGGTCTTCTCCCGCGCCGTGCTGCGCGCACTCGGTACGGCGGTGGGCCTGGTCACCGCGGCGGCCGTGCTGAGCCAGGTGCCGCGCGGCTGGTGGGACGTGCCGGTGGTCGTGCTGCTCGCGGCGCTGATCCCGGCCGCGTCGGCGAAGGGATACGCCTACCAGACGGCGGCCATCACCCCGGTGATCCTGCTGCTCTCCGACGTTCTCAACCACCAGGGATTCGCCCTGGTGGTCCCGCGCCTCGTCGACAGCCTCATCGGATGCGGCATCGCGCTGATCGCCGGCTATCTGCTGTGGCCCGAGAGCTGGCAGACCCGTATCGGGGACCGGCTCGCCAGTGCCGTCGACGACACCGCGCACTATGTCGAGACCGCCTTCGGACCGGCCACCGACCATGCCTCACGCACCCGGCAGCGCCGCCGCCTCTACCGTGATCTGTCCACCGTGCGCACGGAGTTCCAGCGCGCCCTGACCGAACCGCCGCCCACCGGCACCCGGGCCGCCGCCTGGTGGCCGCTGGTCGTCGCCGTCGAGCGGATCGTCGACGCGACGACCGCCGCCCGGGTCCGCGTCAACCACGGGGCACCGGACCCCGCGCCGGCCGAGGTCGAAGCCGTCGCGTTCCACCTGCGGGAGCTGGCGGTCGGCGTACGGAGCTCGGACCGGCTGGTCGAGGTCCGCGCCGACCTGGCGGGGGACGAGGAGGGGGTCCTCGCCCCGCTCCGCCAGGAGGTGAGCGCCGCGCGGGCGATCACCTCCCCCGACGCCTGACAGCGCGGTCACACGACTGCGCCGACAGGTGCCGGGGGGTGGCGACTGCCGGGATCAGGATGACTTGATCATGTCGGCGCACTTCTCGCCGATCATCATCGTCGTGATGCACGGGTTGACCGCCGGCAGGAAGGGCATCACCGAGGCGTCCGCCACCCGCAGCCCGGTGACACCCTTCACCCGCAGCTGCGGGTCGAGCGGCGACTCGGGGTCGTCGACCGCGCCCATCCGTACGGTGCCCGCCGGGTGGTAGACCGTGTTGTGGGTCTTGCGGATGTAGTCCAGCAGTTCCTCGTCGGACTTGGCCGCGGGACCGGGGGCCAGTTCCGCACCGGCCCAGTCGGCCATCGGGGACTGCGCGACGATCTCCCGCGCGAGACGCAGCCCGTGGGTCATCACCCGCACGTCGTGCTCGTCGGTGAAGTACCGCGGGTCGACCCGCGGCTTGTCCCGGAAATCGCGGGTCCGCAGCCGGACGGTGCCCATCGAGCGGGCCCGGGAGACGTTCGGGGTGAGACAGAAGGCGTTCTCGGAGGTCGGGTAACCGTAGCGGTAGGTGTTCAGGTCGAACGGCACCTGCCCGTAGTGGAACATCAGGTCCGGCCGGTCCAGGCCCTCCTGGGTGTCGGTGAAGATGCCGATCTCCCACCACTGGGTGGACGTGGCGACCATGGGCTGCTTCGCCTCCCACATGACCAGGCCCTCCGGGTGGTCCTGGAGGTGGGAGCCGACTCCCGGGGAATCGGCGAGGACGTCCACACCGGAGTCCTTGAGATGCCCGGCCGGACCGATGCCCGACAGCATCAGCAGCTTGGGCGAGTCGATGGCCCCACAGGCGACGATCACCTCGCGCCGCGCCCCGACCTCCAGCGAGTGGATGGTGTCGGGCGCCAGGTACTCCACCCCCGTGCAGCGCTTGTCGGCGTCGAACAGCAGCCGCTTGGCCTGCAGGCCGGTGCGCACCTCGAGGTTGGGCCGCTTGCCGAGGATCGGGTGCAGATAGGACACCGACGCGGAGGACCGGGTGCCGTCCTCACGGGCGTTGATCTGGAACCAGTGCGCACCGCGCACCACGGTAGTGCCGGTGTTGAACGGTGTGGTGGGGATACCGGCCGCCGCACAGGCCTCCAGCAGCGCCGTACCGCACGGGTCGTTCGGCGGGACGCTGCGGATGGTGACCGGGCCGGAGCGGCCGTGGTGGTCGCCGGGCGCGTCGTTGGTCTCCAGCCGCCGGTAGAGCGGGAAGCAGTCCGCGGCGCTCCAGCCGGTGCAGCCCAGCGCGCCCCATTCGTCGAGGTCCTCCGCCGGTGCCCAGAAGGCGATGCAGGAGTTGTGCGAGGAGCAGCCGCCCAGCACCTTCGCGCGGGCGTGGCGCATGAAGCTGTTGCCGTTCTCCTGCGGCTCCACCGGGTAGTCCCAGTCGTAGCCGGACTCCAGCAGCCCCATCCACTTGTCGAGTCGCAGGATGTTGTCGTCACCGACGTCGGAAGGTCCGGCCTCCAGGACGCAGACGCTGACGCTCGGGTCCTCGGTCAGCCGGGCTGCCACCACGGCGCCTGCCGTTCCGCCACCGACCACAACATAGTCGAACTCGTCCATGTCAGTTCTTCCTCGTTTCCCAGTGCGTGCTCACGGTGCGGTCCCACGGTCCGGTCGTGCGGCCCGTGTCAGGGCCCGCCGTGGACCGGTGCGGGCTCCGCGCCGAAGGCGTGTTCGGCGAGAACGCCGGTCTTCTTGCGCTGCACGAACCAGTAGTAGACGAAGCCGCCGAGGGCGACAGCTCCGACGAACAGGACACCGCCCCACCGCAGGTACCAGTGCTGGGGGCCGGTGGCGTTGTAGACCTCGGCGCGCGGCCACAGCAGGTTGACGGTCATCGCGGTGCCCCAGAGCACGGCCAGGATGTTGACCGGCAGGCCCCAGCGGCCGAGCGAGAAGTGGTCGGTCGACGGTGTCCACTTCCTGCGCAGCCGCTGCACCAGCATGGGCATGGTGACCAGCAGATACGCGACGTAGATCATGATGATGGCGATGCTGGTGACCACCGAGAAGATCTGCGGCTGGTTGATGTTGACGACCAGGATGGCGATCGCCAGGATCCCGATCACACAGGTGGCCAGCACCGGCGTCTGGAACCGGTGGTGGAGCTTGGCCAGCTTGTGGCCGGCCGGCAGGTTGTTGTCCCGGGCCATCGCGAAGGCCAGCCGCAGCCCCGCGGTCTGCACGGACAGCGCGCACACGGTGATGGCGATGACCACGCACCACAGCACGGCCTGGCCCATCGTTTCGCCGAGCACGGCCTTCACCACGTACTGGAGCCCGTCCACGGACAGCTCCTTCGCGTGCAGATCAGGGGTGGACAGCAGCGCGAAGAGCAGGATCAGCCCGCCGAGGATGAAGGAGGCGATGAGGGCTCGCAGGATGGCCCGCGGAGCGTTTCTGGCCGGGTCGATCGACTCCTCGCCGAGCGAGGAGGCGGTATCGAAGCCGTACATCACGTACGCCGAGGCGAGCGAGGCGGTCAGGAACGCGCCGAAGTAGCCGAGCGTCTGCCCCTGCCCGAGGCCTTCGGTCGTCATGATGGCGCTCGGGCCGCGGGTGATGTGTGCGGCGAGCAGGATCACCAGGACGACCGCGGCGATCAGCTCGATGAACACCCCGGTGGAGTTGATGGTGGCCATCAGCTTCACTCCGAAGGCGTTCACCACGGTGGTGAAGATGATCAGGATCGTGCCCAGCAGCACGGCGTTGGCAGCCGCGTCGTACTTTCCGGTGCCGTCGCCGATGATCTGGAACCAGCTGGAGATCTGCGGGAGCGTCAGCTGGTAGGCGAGGGCCACGGCGGCCAGCGACACCACGGTCGCGACCGTCATCATCCACCCCGCCAGCCAGCCGATGTGCGGGCCGCCGGTCTGCTTGGCCCAGTTGTAGACCGAGCCCGCGACGGGGAAGCGCGCGGCGAGTTCGCAGAAGCACAGCGCCACCATCAGCTGTCCGATGAAGACCATCGGCCAGGACCACCAGTAGGCAGGCCCGCCGAAGCTGACACCGAAGTAGAACAGCTGGAAGGTACCGGTCAGGATGGAGATGTAGCTGATGCCGGCGGCGAAGGTGTGGAAGTTGCCGAGCGTGCGCTTGAGTCCGGGCTTGTAGCCGAGCTCGGTGAGCGCCGCGTCGTTGTCGATCTCGCCCCTCACCGGCTCGGGGGCCGGGCCGGGGGCGCTCATTCGAACCACCGCTGCGGGCGCGCCGCGGTGTTGCGCCAGATGTGCTTGGCCTCCTGGTACTCGGCCAGTCCGGCCGGGCCCAGTTCACGGCCGACGCCGGACTGCTTCATACCGCCCCATTCGGCCTGTGGCACATAGGGATGGAAGTCGTTGATCCATACGGTTCCGACGCGCAGTCGGGCGGCCACCCGGTGCGCACGTTCGCCGTCCTGCGTCCAGACCGCTCCGGCCAGTCCGTAGACGGTGTCGTTGGCGAGCGCGACCGCCTCGGCCTCGTCGCGGAACCGCTCGACCGTCAGCACCGGGCCGAACGATTCGTCGCGGACCACGGACATGCCCGGGGTGCACTCGTCCAGCACGGTCGGCGGGTAGTAGTAGCCGTTGGCCAGCTCCGGGTCCTCGGGCCGCGCACCGCCGCAGCGGAGCACCGCCCCTTCCGCCAGGCCGGCCGCGACATACGCCTCCACCTTGTCGCGGTGCGCGGCGGAGATCAGCGGGCCGGTGCGGGCGTCCTTGTCGAAGGGGCCGCCGAGCCGGATCTCCTGGGCCCGTCGCACCAGCTCGTCCACGAATCTGTCGTGCAGCTCGTCCTGTACCAGCAGTCTGGCGCCGGCCGAGCAGACCTGCCCGGAGTGCAGGAACACCGCCATCAGGGCGAAGTCGACCGCGGTGTCGAACTCGGCGTCGGCGAAGACGATGTTGGGATTCTTGCCGCCCAGTTCCAGGGCGATCTTCTTCACGGTGGGCGCGGCGGCGGCCATGATGTGCCGCCCGGTGACCAGCCCGCCGGTGAAGGACACCAGGTCGACGCGCTCGTCCGTACTGAGCGGCGCTCCCGCGACGGCCCCGGCGCCGAGCACCAGGTTGGCGACGCCGTCGGGCAGCCCGGCCTCCTTGAGCAGCCCCATCAGGAGGATGGCGGTGTGCGGGGTCAGCTCGCTGGGCTTGAGCACGAAGGTGTTGCCGGCCGCGAGCGCGGGGGCCACCTTCCACGCGGTCTGCAGCAGCGGGTAGTTCCACGGGGTGATCAGGGAACAGACGCCGACCGGCTCGTGCACCACCCTGCTGTCCGTCTCCGGGTTACCGGTGTCGATGACCCGGTCGGTGCCGCCCGAGGCGGCCAGATTGCCGAAGTACCGGAAGCAGTTGGCGATGTCGTCCATGTCGTACTCGCTCTCGACCAGCCGTTTCCCGGTGTCCAGGGATTCGGCGCGGGCGAAGGCGGCCTTGTCGCGCTCGAGCAGGTCGGCGACGCGCAGCAGCAGCCGGCCGCGCTGGGCGGCCGGTGTACCGGGCCAGGGCCCGTTGTCGAACGCCTCGCGTGCGGCGCCCACCGCGGCGGCGGCGTCCTTGGGACCCGCCTCGTCGACGGTGGCGACCAGCTTGCCGTCCGCCGGACAACGGATCTCGCGCACCTGCCGGTCGGAGGCGGCGGTCCACTGGCCGCCGATGAACAGCTCCGGCATGAAGGCTCCTGCAGTTTGTGTTGGGCTGTGCGGTCTTGTGACGGTCTGTTATCCGACACTAAGGCGACCGTCCGGCGTCCGCAGCACACGAGCGGCCAACCGGACGGCATCCCTCCGCGCATCTGTCCGCAAATCCGGAAACCATGCGTAACCCGTGCGGCCTAATCCTCCGTCACCATGGGGCGGGCATACGGAGGCTCCGCCGCAGGTCAGTGCGGCGGAGTCCGGCAGTGCTGGTGGTGCGGGACCTCGGCCCCGGTTTCGGACGGGGCCACGGCTTCGGGCGGGTCCACGCGTTCAAACGGGTCCGCGCGTTCAGACGTGTTGCGGGGCTTCGTCCTTCAGGCTTCCGCGGACCATCTCGCGCAGCTCCGGGGTGTCCGCGTGTCCGTGGACCGACGCGGCGTGCTCGGACGCCGCACGTACGACCTCTTCCTCCTCGCCGGCGATGGTCAGCGTGCAACCGGATTCGCTGGGCATGTCCCGGCAGTCGGCGACCTTACGCATGACAAACCTCCAGTCCGCCCGGGCCGCCGTACCGCCGGCCTGTGGGCACTGGAGCCGAAAGCCATGGGGGCAGGCGCTGGGCTTTATACACCAAATATAGGTATTCCTCACGAAGAACACCAGGTTGCGGACCGTCTCAGGAGTCGAGCCAGTGCCGCCGGCCGAGACTGATGACCCGCAGCTGGCGGCGTGCGGTGGAGGTGATGCGCTCCTCGTCCTCCGGCGTCGCCTCCAGGAACTGGGACGCGGTCGTCACCATGTGGTCCACATAGAGCTCCGCGAGCATCCGCACGTCATCGTCCGTCCAGCCGTCGGAGACGGGCTGAAGGGCGAGGCCGGCGGCCACCTCGTCGGCGAAGTGCGTCAGCTGGGTGGCGATCGCCTCGCGCACCGGACGGACGCCGCCGTGCCGCTCACGGGCGATGAAGCGGATGTGCGGCCGGTGGTCGAGGACATGGCCGGCGATGATCTCCACCGTGCGGTCGATCAGCCGGTCCGGATCCCGCTGCTCGGCCATCGCCGCCTGGATCGCCGAATGCAGGCTGCCGAGCGACTCCTCGACCAGGGCGACCCCGAGATCCGACAGGTCCTGGAAGTGCCGGTAGAACGCGGTGGGCGAGACGCCCACTGCCCGGGTGACCTCGCGCAGCCCGAGACTGCTCAGATTCTGGTGCTCCAGCAGGCCCAGCGCGGCATCGAGAAGGGCCTGCCGGGTCTGCTGCTTACGGGCCTGTCGGACGCCGAGGGTGTGACTCATGTCATTCAGTAAACATCTGTTCTCCGAAATTTGCCAGGGTAGACTCTCACTCAGTGAACAGTTGTTACCCGAATTTCCCAACTCCCCAAGGAGGGACCGCAGATGAGCCTCGTCGTACTCCTCATGGCCATGGGCATCCTGATGGGCGCCGCCGCCCACACCTCGCTCTCGGTCTTCACCATCGCGTCGGCCCTGATCGTCGCCTGGCTGCTGGCCTTCGGCGTCCGCGAGGGCATCGCCCGCGTCCGGAACCACCGCTGACCAGCAGAACCACCCGGTTCCACACCAACCAGCAAGGGGGAAACACCATGAACGCCATCAACACCCAGCTCGCCTCGCCCGCCACGCACTCGACCCGGGAGCGCAAGGACGCCGACGGCATGGCCGTCGCCTCGTTCCTGCTCGGCCTGCCCGGCCTGCTCGTCCTCAACCTCGTACTCGGCCCCTGCGCCATCGCGCTGGCCTGCACCGCACTCGCCAAGGGCACCCAGCGCCGCGGCCGCGCCCTGCTCGGCCTGGCCCTCGGCGTCGCCGACCTCGGCATCCTGCTGGTCATGACGATCGCCAACCACGGCGTGCTCTGGCAGTTCTGACAAACGACCCGGCTGCCGACGACCTGGCGGCCGACCCCCCGGCGGCCGATATACCGGCGGCCCATGACCAGCGACTCCAGGACTCCCTGGCCCCGTTCCTCAGGGGCCGGGTCGGCAGTCCGGAGAGCTGAACTCCGCACCGGCCGGACCCGGCGCTCGACGAGACCGTCGCGCCGTGTCGAACGGGTTCGAATCCTTCGTGCACACATCTAGGCCGTACCGACTGGTCGGTACTACCCTCTGGCCACGCCCTCCCAAGGCGCTCCGCTCGGCACATCCGTATCCAGGAGGAGCCGCATGGCCACGCCCCCGTCGTTGCACGACGACGCCAACGCCGTCCCCGAACCGTCCGCCAGACCCCGGCCCGGCCTCGCCGCCCGCCTGTGGCACCGCGACCTCGCGCACTATCCCGCCACCGGCCGCCGTATGGGGTACCTGGCGATCGTCGTCGTGACCACCGTCGTCCTGTACTACATGCTGTACATCCAGTACGCGGTCGCCACTTCGATCATCGCGCACTTCCACATGACCTACAGCTACTTCATCTGGGTCTCGGTCGTCGGCAACGCGGTGGGAGCCTTCGCATCACTGGCCGCCGGCCTCGCGGACCGCTGGGGGCGGGCCAACATGGTCGTCTACGGGCTGCTGATCGCCGCGCTGCTCGTCCTGTTCGGGCTGCCCAACGCCTCCTCCAAGGGCATGTACCTGGTGCTCTTCACCTGCGTGAGCTTCATCGAGGGTGTCGTCCTGGTCGCCACCCCCGCGCTCATCCGTGACTTCTCCCCGCAGCTCGGGCGGGCCACCGCCATGGGGTACTGGACGATGGGCCCGGTGATCGGCAGCCTCGTCGTCACCACGGTCACCAGTCACACCCTGGACACAGCCAGCTGGCAGGACGAACTGCGGTACTCCGGCGCCTCCGGACTCGTCGTCTTCGTCATCGCGCTGTTCGCACTGCGCGAGCTCTCGCCCGCGCTCCGCGACCAGATCATGGTCAGCCTGCGCGACCGCGCCCTGGTCGAGGCCCGCGCCAAGGGCATGGACCCGCAGGCCGTCCAGCAGGGGCACTGGCGCCAGATGCTCCGGCTGGACGTCGTCGGCTCGGCGTTCGCCATCAGCGTCTACCTGCTGCTGTACTTCGCCGCGGTCGGGAACTTCGTCGTCTTCTTCGCGACCGTCTTCGGCTACACCGAGCAGCGCGCCAACGCGGTGGCCAACTGGTACTGGGCCGCGAACGCCGTCGCCCTGGTGGTGGCCGGCCTGCTGTCGGACCGGCTCCGGGTCCGCAAGCCGTTCATGGTCGTCGGGGCGCTGGGCTCGATCATGGTCACCGCCGCGTTCGCGATGCGTGCCACGCATCCGGGCACCGACTACTACACGTTCGCCTGGCTGTTCATCGGCATCGGCGCCTTCGCCGGGTTCGCCTACGCACCGTGGATGGCGAGCTTCACCGAGACGGTGGAGAGGCACAACCCGGCCGCCACGGCCACCGGCCTGGCCATCTGGGGCTGGATCATCCGGGCCGTCGTCGCGGTCTCCGCCGCCTTCATCCCGGTCCTCGTCACGGCCGTCACCCCGCTGGTCGACCACGGTGCCGAAGTACAGGCGGCCCAGGTCCAGGCGGGCCCGGCCCTCGCCGTGGTCGGCGCGCACCAGGAGCTGTTCGCCGAACTCGGTAAGTTCCCGCCGACCGCCATCCCGCCGGACCTCACAGCACGCGCGGTGAAGGAGGTCGGACCCGCCGACCTCGCGGTGGTCCAGAAGGCGCAACCCCAGCTGCAGTTGCTGCAGGAGTACGGCCCCAAGGTCCAGAAGGCCGCCAAGGACGGCCCCGGCCAGTGGCGCACCTGGTGGTGGGTGTGCGTCGGCGGCCAGGTGCTCTTCCTTCCGTTCATCTTCGTGATGTCCGGACGATGGAGCCCCAAGAAGGCCAGGGAGGACGCCGAGGAGCACCAGCTCGCCGTCGACCGCGAAATGGAAGCCCTCACAGCAGAACGCGCCTGACAGCACCGGCTTCCGTCGGTCCTGAACTCAGTGGTCTCGCCCGCGTCACCGGGAATCCGGTGGCGCGGGCGTTCGCTGTCCCGGCCTCCAGCCAGTAGACGTCGAGCGACACAGCATCGCCGTACGCGTGCTCCAGCCGCACGCACTCGCGGCCAGGCGTGCACCGGCCCCGGTCAGTGGACCCGTCGGTAGCTCGCGCCGTCCCTGGTCCGGGCCAGCAGGCCGCCCTCTACCAGATAGCGCCGCAGCGCCGAGCTGTCTTCGTGCACCGTGTGCAGTGCCTCGTTGACCTCCCGCTCGGTGTACTCCCGGTCCCGCTCGAACAGGGTTTCCGTGAGGTGGACGAGCAGCTGCTCGCGGCGGGCGGTCTTGCGCGGGATCGCTACCAGTCTCCCGTGGGAGAACAGGTCGGCCACCCCTTGTGACGTGCTCGGATCGTTGTCGGACATGACCGGAAGCCTCCCCCACCCGCCGACCGCCCGGCAAAGTGTTTTCGGGGGCGGCGGGTGGAGGGCCGGATCAACCGGCGTCAGGCTGGTCCGGTCCTTTCCATCTCCGTCCAAATCCCCAGGTCGCTCAGGCGCGCGCGGACGTATGGACGCGGAGGTAGTCGACCTCGTAGGACATGGCCGTCACGTCCGCCTCCGGCGCCGGGTGGTAGCGGCCGCCGCAGACCGAGAGGTTCACGATCAGGTAGGCATGCCAGTTGCGGCCCACGCCCTTCCCGTCGGCGAAGACCCGCGTTCCGTTGACCCACCAGACGACGGATCTCGCACGGAACTCGACCTTCAGATCGACCCAGGCACCGGGATGGATCGACGCGTCGGTGTAGGAGCGGTGGGCGCCCCTGACATGGTTCGACAATTCCAGCAGATCCGGATTGTCGGGGTGGTATTCGAATACGTCGATCTCGTTTCCACCGTCCCGCCACGTCCAGATCGCCGGCCAGGCCCCGATCGCCTCGGGCAGCCTGACCCGGGTCTCCAGAATGTCGCCGGTACGGAGGGTGAATTCCTCCGCACTGCCTTCGGTGGTCAGCAGGCCCGTGTTCCAGTTGCCGTCGGGACGGCGGGTCGCCCGGAACGATCCGCTGCGGCAGTAGTCGGCATCGGGCACGAGGTGATCGAGCTTGTCGTCTCCCGGATTCACCGGCCCGCCGTCCGGATACGCCCACGAATGCCCGGCGACCCACTGCTCCTGCGAGGAGAAGTCGGCCGTGAACCGGAGGTTCCCCTCCGTGGAGCGGGTGTTCCCCTCCATCGGCGGCGGTCCGCCGGGAGCGGGAACGGAATGCTTGGGCCCGAGCTTGTTGGTGAGCCATTCCAGGAGCACCGATCCGCGCTGGTTCACGGTGTCCCTCCTATCGAAATCGAAACTCGAAACTCGAAAACGGAGGCCGTCGTCCGACCCCGGTTGATTCATACGGCGACGGAACAGGACGGAAGGGAAAGCGGGATCGGTCTTTCAACTGGTGTTCATGCTAGGGGAATCATTCCCCGACGCGCCCGGAACGACGCGCGGCACCACCCGTACGATACGACCCGCGTCGGCGGCGTCACGTCCTGCGAATCGGTGCTCGATCCGCCCCGGCGCCACGGTGTCGACATGCTGATCACCAGGACGGTCGTCGACACGCCATGTCTCTCTCCCCCATTCCCGGCACGGCGGGAGGGTGGCTCCTCCACATGTCCGGTGCGGCGCGGCGCTCCTACGGTTTGCGCAACCCATCACCTCTGCGGGAGCCGGTCACCATGCGTTTGCGTACATCGCGCACCACGAGCAGCAGATTCCTCCGGGGGCTGTCCCTGTTGGCCGTCGGCGCGGTGCTGGCCGGGTGCAGTGCCGCGGGAACGGCCGGCGGTCCGGCCGCGGACGGCGCGGATTCCGCCGCCGTCAAAGTGGGACTCGTCTACTCCCGCAGCGGGCCGCTCGCGGCCTACGGGAAGCAGTACCGGGAAGGCTTCACCGCGGGCCTCGCCTATGCCACGCACGGCACCGGCAAGGTCGGCGGCCACTCCGTCGAGGTCACCGAGCAGGACGACGCGGGCGATCCGGCCAAGGCCGTCGCCGAGGCCAAGAGCCTGCTCGGCAAGGGCGTCAGGATCCTGGCGGGGACGACGGACTCGGGAGTGGCCCTGCAGATGGCGCCGCTGGCGGCGCAGAACCACGTTCTGTTCATCAGCGGTCCCGCGGCCACCGACGCGGTGACCGGGATCAACAAGTACACCTTCCGCTCGGGGCGCCAGTCCTACCAGGACATCCTCACCGCCGGCTCGCTGCTCGGGGACTCCCGGGGCAAGAAGGTGACGGTGCTGGCGCAGAACTCCGCGTTCGGTCAGGCCAACGTGGCGGCCGTGAAAGCCGTGTTGGGTGCGGGCGGTGCCCGCGTCGGCTCCGTGCTCGCGCCGCCCGGCGCGGGTGACCTCACGCCGTTCGCCCAGCAGGTGAAGGCCGGCAAGCCGGATCTCGTCTTCGTGGCGTGGGCCGGCGCCTCCGCCCCGGCGCTGTGGACGGCGTTGAACCAGCAGGGAGTTCTGGACGCCGCGAAGGTGGTGACCGGGCTGGCCGGCACCGCCTCGTACCCGGTGTTCGGTCCCGCCGGTGGCAAAGTGTCGTTCCTGGCCCACTACTTCCCCGGCGCGGCCGCCAACCCGGTGGAGACCGCGATGCTCGACGGCATCACGAAGGCGGGCGGAACGCCCGACCTGTTCAGTCCCGACGGCTTCACGGCGGCCCAGATGATCGTGCACGCCATCGAGGCGGGCAGCGCCACCGACACCGCCGCGATGGCGAAGGCGCTGGAGGACTGGACGTTCAACGGGCCCAAGGGCAGCGAGCGGATCCGCGCCCAGGACCACGCGCTGCTGCAGCCGATGTTCACCGCGCAGCTGACGGGGCCGACCGCGGCCGCCAGGCCGCACCTGCTCACGACCCTGCCGATGGCGGCGGTCACGCCCCCGGCCAAGCCGATGGCGGGCTGATCCCAGTGCACTCCACGATCCCCGCACCACTGGGCGCCGACGCGGGGCACGGCACACTCCCCGCTCCGGTGCTCCGGCTCCAGGACGTCGGCTGGACCGTGGGCGGCGCCACCATCGTCCAGGACGTCTCCTTCGACGTGCGCGAGGGCGAGTTCCTCGCCTTCATAGGCCCCAACGGGGCCGGCAAAACCTCGCTGTTCAACCTCATCAGCGGTCTCGTCCCGGCCACCGAGGGCACCATCGAGCTCGACGGTGCCGACATCACCGCCGAGTCCGTGCCGGCGAGGGCCCGGCGCGGGCTCGGCCGTACCTTCCAGACCTCCAGCCTGTGGCCCGCGATGACGGTGGCCGACCACATACGGCTGGCGGCGCAGGCGGCCACCGGAGGCTCCTACCGGATCTGGCGGCGCGCGGCGCGCTACGGGCGGCAGGTCGACGCGGTGCTGGAGCGCACCGGTCTGGCGGAGCGCGCCGAGTCACCGGCGGCGAGCCTGTCGCACGGCGGGAAACGCCAACTCGAGCTGGCGGTGCTGCTGGTCGGGGAACCGCGGCTGATGCTCCTGGACGAGCCGATGGCCGGGGTCAGCGCCGAGGAGGTCCCGGCGCTGACCGACCTGATCCGTTCCCTGCACCGTGACGAGGGGCGCACCGTCCTCATGGTCGAACACCATATGGAGGTGCTGCTGGGCCTGGCCGACCGGCTCGCGGTGCTGCACCACGGCACCCTCCTGGCGCTGGACACCCCGCAAGCGGTGATGGCCGACGCCACCGTGCAGCAGGCCTACCTCGGGGAGGCGCTGTGAACGGATCCGAGACCCCTTTGCTGACGGTGCGTGAGCTGCGGGTCGTCATCGGCGGCAGGCACATCCTGCACGGCGTCGACCTCGATGTCGCCGCCGCCGGGGTGACCGCCCTGCTGGGCCGCAACGGCGCGGGCAAGACCACCACGGTGCGCGGCATCCTCGGACTCGTCCCGCGCACCGGCAGCGTCCTGCTCGACGGCGAGCAGACGATCCGGCTGGCCACCCACACGCTGGTCCGCCGCGGCATCGGCTACGCACCCGAGGACCGCGGGGTGTTCGCCGGTCTCACCGTCGCGGAGAACCTGCGGCTCGCCGAGCGGCGCGGCGCCGGCGAACCGGCCTACGGCCTGGTGCACGAGCTCTTCCCGGAACTGAGGCAGCGTGCCCGGCAGCCGGCCGGCACCCTCTCCGGCGGACAGCAGCAGATGGTCGCGATCGGACGCACCCTGCTCAACGGGAACCGGCTGATCATCGCCGACGAGCCGACCAAGGGCCTCGCGCCCAAGGTCGTCACCGAGGTGGCCCAGGTGCTGGAGCGCGCGGCGCAGGCCGTACCCGTCCTGCTCGTGGAGCAGAACCTCGCCATGGTGCGCCGGCTCGCCGAGCACTGCGTCGTACTGGCGGACGGCCGCACGTCGTACCGCGGCCCCGCCGCCCAACTGCTGGCCGACGCCGACGCCATGCGCCGTCTCCTGGGCGTCGGACGGCACGGCGCGGCACCGGCCGGGGCCGTGCGCACCGAGGAGGGCGGCGTCTGATGTCCACCGTCGTGCTGCTCGCACTCACCGGACTCGGGCTGGGGGCGCTGTACTTCCTCGTCGCGTCGGGGCTGTCCCTCATCTTCGGTCTGATGGACGTCCTGAACTTCGCCCACGGCGCGCTGCTGTCGATCGGCGCCTACGGCACCTGGTGGGCCGCGTCCGGTCATCTTCCGGCAGCCGGGTCCGGCGGATTCGGGTTCGTCCTGGCCGTCGCCTTCGGGACCGCCACGGGGGCCCTGGCAGCCGTGCTCCTCGAACTGGCCCTGATCCGGCCGCTGTACGCGCGTCCCCGTGAACAGGTCCTCGCGACCGTCGGCGTCGGACTCGCGGTTCCGGCGCTGCTCTCGGCGATCTGGGGGGCCGACGCCCGCCCCTTCCCCGGACCGCGGGCGCTGTCGGGCACCTTCGGACTGCTGGGCGCCCAGATCCCCGTCAACCGCCTGGTCCTGACGGGCGCCGCCGTGGTCGTGCTCGCCGCCCTGAAACTCTTCCTCGGCGGCACCCGGCACGGTCTGGTCGTCCGCGCGGGAGTGGAGGACCGGGCCATGGTCACCGCACTGGGCATCGACGTCCGCAGAGCGTTCACGCTGGTCTTCGCCATCGGTGGAGCCGCGGCCGCGCTGGCGGGCGCCCTCGGCGGTCTGTACTTCGGTTCCGTCGACCCCGGCCAGGGCACCTCGCTGCTCATCTTCGCCTTCGTCGTGGTCGTGATGGGCGGCATGGGCTCGATCACCGGCGCCGCGCTGGCCTCGGTCGCCGTCGGCCTCGTCCAGCAGTTCGCCAACTACTACACCACCGCGGGACTCGGCGACCTCGCCGTCGTCGTGCTGCTCGCCGCGCTGCTCCTCGCCCGGCCGCGCGGCCTCACCGGGAGACTCGCGTGACCACCACGACCCAGCCGAAGGACCCCGTTCGCGAGCACTGCGACACCGCTGCCGGCCATGGCCGACGCGGCCGGCACCTCATCCGCTGGTGGCCGGCCGGCCTGTTGCTCGCGCTGCTCGCCGCACCGTACAGCGCACTGCCCCTGCCGGGGTTGCTGGACGGTCCGATCGGCAGCCCCGGCAGTCTCCAACTGCTGGCCCTGTGCCTGGTCTTCGGGGGCCTGGCCACCGGATACGACCTGCTGCTGGGCCGTACGGGACTGCTCTCCTTCGGCCATGCCCTGTACTTCGCCGCAGGCGGTTACGCCACCAATACGATCATGCTGGAGGCCGGGCTGCCGTTCGTCACCTCGGCGCTCCTGGCGCTGCTCTTCGGCACGGCGCTGGCCGCGCTGCTGGGAGCGGTCGGGCTGCGGGTGAGCGGCATCGGCTTCTCCATGGTGACGCTGGCGTTCGCCCAGGCCGGGTCGATCCTCGTCGCACGCGACCCGGGCGGCCTGACCGGCGGGGAGGAGGGGCGGGCCGTCCCGGCGAACCGGCTGCCCGCCTCCCTGGTGGGCATCGAACACACCGTCAATCTGTACTGGATCGCCCTGGCCTACCTGGTCGTCACGCTCGCCGCCGTCCACTGCGCGGTGCGTTCGCCCACCGGCCGGGTCTGGGAGGGCATCAAGGAGAACGAGCGCCGGGTGGAGGTGCTCGGGCTGCGGCCCTACGGCTTCAAGCTCGTGGCGTTCACCCTGTCCGGCGCCCTGGCGGCGCTCGGCGGCATCGTCTATCTGCTGCTCACCGGCGGTGCCACCCCGCAGACCACCACGTCGAACTTCACGTTGTCGCTCCTGGTGATGGTGGTGCTGGGCGGCTCCGGATCGCGCTGGGGACCGCTCGTCGGCGGGGTCCTCTACACCTGGGCCGACCACCGCCTCGGCGACCTGGCCGGGTCCGGCGCGGTGGCCGGCCTCCCCGCGGTGCTGCGGGTCCCGCTCTCCCAGCCGCTGTTCCTGCTCGGCACCGTCTTCGTCGCGGTCGTGTACCTGCTGCCCGGCGGTGTGGTGCGGCTGCCGGAACGGGTCCGCGTCACCTGGTCCTCACGAGCCACCGGGCGCACCATGACAGAAGCCGAGCCCGCCGAACGGAAAGAGATCCCCGCGTCATGACGCAGAATCCCACCCCCGCCGTCGAGGCGGAAACGTTCGAGGAGTTCACCGTCGCCGTGGAAGGAGGGGAACTCGCCGTACTGCGCTGGCCGGCCGCCGTGCCCGACGCGCCGGTGGTGATGGCGCTGCACGGGATCACCGGCAACGCCCTGTCCTGGGCGCGCGTCGCCCATCATCTGGCGGGCCGCGTCACCCTGCTCGCCCCCGATCTGCGCGGGCGGGCGGGCAGTGCCGCGCTGCCGGGACCGTACGGGATCGCCCGCCACGCCGATGACGCGGCAGCCCTGATGGCGGCGGTCGGTGCGCCCCGCGTGGTGCTGGCCGGACACTCCATGGGCGCCTTCGTCGCGGCCGTGGCCGCGGTACGCCACCCTGACCGGTTCCCCTCCCTGCTGCTGGTGGACGGCGCGGTGGGCTTTCCGGCACCGCTGGAACTGGCACCCGACGAGCTGATCACGGCGGTCATCGGACCGGCCATGAGCCGTCTGTCGATGACCTTCCCGGACCGCGACACCTACCGGTCGTTCTGGCAGGCGCATCCGGCGTTCGGCGCGTCCTGGGAGCCCTGGGTGGACGCCTACGTCCAGCGCGATCTGGTGGGGCAGGAGCCGGAACTGCGGTCCTCCTGCCGGATCGAGGCGGTCCGCACCGACGGTGTCGACCTGTTCTCCGAGGACGTCCTGGCCGCCGTTCACCAGCTGCCCGGCCAGGCCCGGCTGTTGTGGGCCGAGCGCGGTCTGATGGACGAGCCGCAGGGGCTGTACGACGAGGAGCGGCTGGCCGCGGCCGGCCTGGACCACCCGAACGTCACCCCGCTGAAGCTGGCGGGCACCAACCACTACACCATCCTCATCGGGGACGAAGGCGCCAGGACGGTGGCCCGACACCTCGTGGAACTGGCAGGTTCGTCATGACCGCACCCCGCCTGCGCGGCATCTTCCGACGCCTCACCCTGATCGTCGTTCTCGGGCTTCTCACCGCAGGACTGACGAGCGTGCCGGCTGCCGCGGCGGCCGGCACGTATCAGCAGGTCACCGGCTTCGGCTCCAATCCCGGCAATCTGACGATGTACCAGTACACGCCGGCGAACCTGCCCGCCGGCGCCCCGCTGGTCGTCGCCCTCCACGGCTGTACGCAGACCGCGAGCGACTACCACACGCACTCGGGCTGGCAGAAGTACGCCGACCTGTGGGGCTTCGCCGTGGTCTACCCGCAGACCGGCACGGCCAACAACGTCCTGTCGTGCTTCAGTTGGTTCGACGCGACGAAGGACACCCGCGGGCGCGGTGAGGCCGCCTCGGTGCTCCAGATGGTGAACCACGCCGCGGCGCAGCTCGGTTCCGACAGCCACCGGGTCTTCATCACCGGTCTGTCCGCGGGCGCCGGCATGGCGGCCGATCTGCTCGCCGACTACCCCGAGGTGTTCGCGGGCGGCTCCGTCGACTCCGGGCTGCCCGCCCAGTGCGCCACCACCCAGGCCGCGGCTTCCTCCTGCCAGAACGCCGCCCAGAACCTCACGCCCGCCCAGTGGGGCGACAAGGTCCGCGGCTCCTTCCCCGGGTACACCGGATCGTGGCCGCGCGTCGCGATCTGGCAGGGCACGTCCGACACCACCGTCCGACCGGTGAACGCCACCGAGCTGCGTGACCAGTGGACCGACGTCTGGAGCATCGGCCAGACCGCGTCCAGCACCCGGAACCTGCCCGGCGGCACCACGCTGAGCACCTACAACGACAGCGCGGGCAAAGCCGCCGTGGCGCTGTACTCGATCTCCGGCATGGGCCACGGTCTCGCCGTGCAACCGGGATCCGGCACCGATCAGTGCGGTACCGCCGGCGCCTACTTCCTCGACACCGTCTGCTCCAGCTACTACACGGCCACGTTCTGGGGCCTGGACAGCTCCCCCGGCGGTCCCGGCTCCCTGCCCGCTCCCACCGGTGTCCGGGTCACCGGGTCCACCGGCACCTCCGCGTCACTGGCCTGGAACGCGGTCGACGGCGCGGCCTCGTACACCGTCCGGCGCAACGGTGCCGTCGTGGGATCCACCGCATCGGCGTCGTACACCGACACCGGGCTGTCCGCCGGCACCGCCTACGGCTACACGGTCACCGCGGTCGACTCCGCGGGCGCCGCCGGTGCCGCCTCGGCGACGGTCACAGCGACGACCACCGGGGCCGCGCCCCGGTGCTTCACCACCGACAACTACCACCAGGTCGCGGCCGGGCGCGCCCACCAGAGCGGTGGCTACGCCTATGCCAACGGCTCCGGCCAGAACATGGGCCTGGACAACGTCTTCACCACCCACACCCTCCAGGAGGCCCCGACCGGCTACTTCGTCATCGCCGACGCCGGCTGCCCCGCGTGAAGCCCCGGATCGGCCGCATCGGCCCGACCGCCCCGGCTCAGCCGGACGCTCGGGCGAGCAGGCCCGTGAGCAGCACCTCGAGCAGTTGGCGGAGGGTGTCGGTGAAGTCCAGCCGCATCGCCGCCGGCTCGGGATCGGTCTCGTAGACGGCGAGCATCGCGGCTGACGGCTGCGAGTGGGTCCACGTCGCGCCGGTCACCATGACGGTGGCACCGGCGAACCGTACGGCGTCGTGCTCTGCGAGCTCGGGCACCCGCTCCCGCACCATCCGGGCCAGCTCACCCACGTTGGTGATCGCGCTGCGCTTGTACTCCGCGGTGACCTTCGGAGAGACGTTGCGTTCGAGCACGCCGGCCTGCGCGCGCACCAACCTCCAGACGGCGGGCGCGACCCTGGGCCGCGACAAGCCGAAGCGCTCGCTGCTCAACAGCCTCGCCATCCTGCCGTCGCAGGGCGTCGAACAGGGCGCCGAGCCGCTGCTGTACGCCGCCACCAGCCCGGACGCCACTCCCGCCGCCTACTACGGACCGGGCGGACGATTCGGACTGGTCGGCCCCACCACCACCGCACGCACCACCCGCCGGGCCCTCGACACCACGGCCAACGCCCGGCTGTGGGCGGAAGCCGAACGCCTCACCGGCGTCACCCTGCCCGCCCTCGCCGCATGACGACCGCGACCCGGTGACTACCGTGCGGGCGGGCCGCGACCCGGCCGGTTCGTCACCGCGGCCCGGTCTGCGATCGCTGGGTCTCCTCCCCGGCCACGGCTCCACGATCACGCCCCCGCCGCCATTCGGCACCCGCACGCTCCGCGGCCGACGACGGGCGGACCGCGGGCACCGGTGGTATCCAGTCCACTGTGGATGAACAACGTGATGTGAACGGCCCGTCCCAGATGTCCCGGCAGCCGCGGCTGCTGTCGACCTCATGCGGCAACTGCTCGTGCTGCGGAGAGGGCGCCTGCGTCAGAGGCCCGGACAACGGCTGCCCGGTGAATCTGGAGAGTGTGACGTCCTGCCCCTGTCTGACGGAGTGACCCGTTCGGCCCAGCGGCCGGATCCCGGTCAGGATGGTCAGCCGCGCAGCGGGAACGTCTCCGCGTCGTGCCAGTGGGCGCCGTCCCAGACGACCAGCTGCACCGCGGTGACGCGGGTCGTGAAGGGAAGCCCGGCCGTCAGATCGGCCTCGATCGTGTCGAACACGCCCGGATCCGGGCTGTAGGCGACGGTCAGATGCGGTGCCGCGTCGGCGTACCGGCCTCCGTACGGTTGCGCCTCCGGCCAGCGGTCGGCGACGCCACGGGTGAGCGCCCGGAGGGGGCCGTCCGGCTCGGGGACGAGATGGAGCATCGCAGGGAAGCGTCCGCAGCGACGGAAGGCCAACTCGAACGGGGCGTGAGCGCCCAGTGACTCCCCCAGGGCCTCGGCGACGGAACCATCGATCCGCGGGTGGTCCAGGAACGGGTAGAGCACCGACACGTGCGCCGGGACCCCGGTCCCCGCGGCGGGGTCGAACCGCCGCCGCCACTCCCCCACCAGAGGTTCCGCCTCCGGAACCTTGATGACCAACGCCGTACGGCCCGCCGGATGCCGCGCACTGCCTTCTGACGCCATTGCTCCGGTCACGGTCCCGTCGATCGTTCTGCGGTCACTGCCCAGGAGGCTACCGCAGCCGCCGCCAACCACTCCCCGGCAGCGGCTCGTTGGAGAACCGCTCCGACCTCGCGCACTATTGGTCCAGACCTTGACAGGTCCAGACCAATCGGGTTGAGTGCAGGGCTATCCCCACTCGATCCCCCACTAGGAGTGGCCCCGTGTCAAGAAAACGGATCATGGCGTTCCTCACCGCTCTGATCGTCGCGGTCGGACTGGCGGTCCTCGTACCGCTGGCGTCCACCGCTTCCGCCGCGCAGTGTACGACCGCGTGGAACTCCTCCACGGTGTACACCGGCGGACTGTCCGCGTCCTACAACGGTCACAACTGGTCCGCGAAGTGGTGGACCCAGAACGAGACACCCGGCAACGCGGCGGTCTGGGCCGACCAGGGAGCCTGCGGCAGCTCGGGTGGCTCCGGCGGCACCACCGGCGGCACCGGATCGTGCGACTACCCCGCGTGGGTCGCGGGCCGGGCCTACGTCACCGGTGACGTCGTCAAGTACACCGACGGCAACGCGTACCGCGCCGAGCACGACAATCCCGGCTACGACCCGGCCATCAGCACCTGGTACTGGGAGCCGTACACCTGCGGCGGATCGCCGACCACACCGCCCAGCCAGGGCGGCTTCCCGGTCAGCGAGTCCCAGTTCAACCAGATGTTCCCGAGCCGCAACTCGTTCTACTCCTACAGCGGCCTGACCGCGGCCCTCAGCGCCTACCCCGGCTTCGCCAACACCGGGAGCGACACCGTCAAGCGGCAGGAAGCCGCCGCGTTCCTGGCCAACGTCAACCACGAGACCGGCGGACTCGTCTACATCGTCGAGCAGAACACCGCCAACTACCCCCACTACTGCGACGCGAGCCAGTCCTACGGCTGCCCCGCCGGCCAGGCCGCGTACTACGGCCGCGGTCCGATCCAGCTGAGCTGGAACTTCAACTACAAGGCC
This sequence comes from Streptomyces fildesensis, assembly GCF_016107395.1. Taxonomy (GTDB): domain Bacteria; phylum Actinomycetota; class Actinomycetes; order Streptomycetales; family Streptomycetaceae; genus Actinacidiphila; species Actinacidiphila fildesensis. The sequence goes on along the minus strand of NZ_JAAIKO010000012.1, from coordinate 7,760 downwards.
GCGGGCGACGCACTCGGCATCGATCTGCTCCACAACCCCAACCTCGTCCAGAACGACTCGTCCGTCGCCTGGAAGACCGGCCTGTGGTACTGGAACACCCAGAGCGGCCCCGGCACCATGACCCCGCACAACGCCATGGTGAACGGCGCCGGCTTCGGCGAGACCATCCGTAGCATCAACGGAAGCATCGAATGCAACGGCGGCAACCCCGCCCAGGTGCAGAGCCGGATCGACGCCTACCAGCGCTTCGTCCAGATCCTCGGTGTCCCGGCAGGCAACAACCTGAGCTGCTGAGTCCCGTTCCTCCGGACGGAACGGCTCACGGACCCGGCAACCTGACTGCCGGGTCCGTGAGCCGTTCGTCCGTTGTGAGGTGTTCGGTCCTCCGTTGTCAGGTGTTCGGTCCTCCGTTGTCAGCAGGTGGGCAGGGAGTCGTCCCAGGCCGGTCCCTTGATGTAGATGTTGCTGATCCAGCCCTGCTGGTCCGCCAGCCGGCTCCAGCCGTCGTTGGTGTAGCCGTCGGCGGTGACGCTCTCGCTGTGCTTCTGGCACACCACGGTCACCTGGGTCGGCCCCGCCAGCGTGGCGACCACCCCGGACCCGGAGGCGGCGTCCTGGTGGACGCGCACATTGGCGCCCCAGGTCGTCCGGGTGTTTCCGTGGGTCTCGCCACCCGGACTGCCCGGATCACCGTCGCAGGCCGGTACGCCGTCGAGCCAGGCGGCACCCTTGACATAGATGTTGGAGATCCACGCCTGGCGGTCGGCGAGATGGCTCCAGCCGTCGTTGGTGATGCCCTCGGCCGTCACCGACTGGCCGTGCACCTGGCAGTCGATCGTCACCGCCGTCGGGCCGGGAAGCAGGTCCGCCCGCGCACTCGTGGCCGTCGGAGCGGTGTGCAGGTAGACATTGGTCCCCCACGTCATGTGATCACCGCCCACGGCCCCGCCGCTGCCGCCCCCGCAGGTGGGGACGTCGACCAGCCATGCGGCGCCCTTGACGAAGATGTTCGACACCCATCCGTTGTAGTTGGGCAGGAAGCTCCACGCGTCGTTGGTGATGCCCGACGCCGTCACCGACTCGGCGTGCTTCTGGCAGGAGATGCCGATGTCCGTCGGACCGGCCAGCGTGGTCACCAGCCGGCCGGAGGCCGACGGGATCGCCCGGATGTTGACATGGGTGCCCCAGGTGGAATGGGCACCGCCGCCCGGCGACGAACCGTCGCAGGCCGGGATGTTGGGGAGCCAGGCCGGTCCGCGGACATAGATGTTGGAGACCCAGCTGCCGCCGATGTCGGGCAGATGCGACCAGACGTCGTTGGTGTAACCCTCGGCCGTGACCGACTGGGCGTGCTTCTGGCAGTCGATACGGATCGCCGTCGGACCGCTGAGCGTGGTGTACACCGGGCCCGACGTCGACGGTGTGGTGTGCGTGCGGACGTCCGTGCCCCAGGTGGAGTTGGGACCGCCGACGCCTCCGCCGCCCCCGCTGCCGGAGCCCGACGGCCGGACCGCGCCCATGTAGTCGTGGTGGTTGGACATGGGTGACACCCGGATCTTCTCGTTGGACTGCGGGGCCTCGGCGATCAGCCCGGTGCCCAGATAGATCGCGGTGTGATGGATGTTCGCGGAGGTGCCGAAGTAGACGATGTCCCCGGCCCGCAACACACTCTCACCCATGGGAGGACCGAACCGCACCGACCACGGCGCACGGTACGCCGAGTCCGCCGTACGGTCACCGATGATGTCGTACCCGGCGGCCTTGTAGTAGGCGAAGCGGACGTATCCCGAGCAGTCGAAGCCCTTGCGGTACGGGTCGTTGGCACTGCGGACGGGGTCGGACTGGTCGACCGAGCCGAATGTCGCCTGCGGCGGAGAGACGCTGTGCCCGCCGCCCCAGGTGTACCAGGTGTCCTGCGCGATGACGGAGCAGGCGGCCGCGATGGCGGCGGCGCCCATCGGGTCGGTGTCGGTGTGCGGTGCGCACGGGGTGTTGGGGTTGGGGTCCGATCCGCCCGATGCGGCGAAGCTGACCGCGGTGGACACCGCCTTGGCCGCCATACGGTTCGCCGTCGCGCCGTGGTCTCCGGCGCCGTACTGGGTGTGCGCGGGAAGGCTGTACGCGAACTGCTGCGCCAGGTCGTCCGTGCTGGGCGGGCCCGGGCGGTTGCAGACGTGGTCGTCGGTGCGGCACACGTCGAAGTACCGGCCGTCGCCGATGAATCCGGCGAAGGCTCCCGGAACATTCAGCCGCCCCAGCAGCCCGCCGTCGGCGACGGCGGCCGTGCCGGTGCTGAAGTCAGGGTTGATGGTGAGCATCGCACCGGCCTGGGCCATGCCGATCTGGCCGTTGTTGCGGCTGGGGTCGGCGACCGTGAGCACGGCGCCTATGGTGTCCGCGTGGGACTGCACGACGGGCAGCTGCAGCGCCGACTTCACGACGTGCGCGCCCATCGAATAGCCCAGCAGGATCAGATGGGGATGGTTGGCGCACCCCGCGTAGAAGTTGACCTCGCTGGCCAGCCGGTCACGGCCGATGCCCAGCCCCGTCCAGTAGTCCGGCAGGCCGCCGGGCCACGGGCGGGAGATCAGTGACGCCGGGTACTTGAGGTTACGGACCTTGATCGCCTGGTCCTGGACGCCCTTGTCGTGCAGGGACTGGACGATCCCCGCGATGAACCAGCTGTTGACTCCGCTGGAACCCCACTCCATCCCCGCGCCCTGGTGCGTGGTGTCCTCCTCGGTGCCGTACGCCGAGATCACCACCCAACTGGGCCCGCAGACCGGGTCCCCCGGATCAGGATTCGGATAGTCGGCACGGGCGTCCGGGGCCGCGCCGAGCGTCGTGGTCGCCACCATCGCCAGCAGGACGGAGAGGAGCAGAAGCCACCGTGGCAGCCTCGGCCTGGTAGTCACATTCACTGTATGAGAGACCTTTCCTGCGCTGCCGTTTCTGCACTGCCGCGGCATCGGCCGAAGGGACGCGGGGAACATCACCGCGAAGACCGTTGCCGGTGCACCATCACCTTGCCGGTGCGGGGACAGCATGCGGCGGGGCGGGCGGACGGGCAATCATTTCGAGCACAGGCTAAACGGGCCCTGCGGGAGCGGACTGTCGACCAGGCCCGGCGTTCCCCCGCCCAACAGCCGGAGGCCCAGCGGGGTCGCCGTGTGCAGAACGTACTTGCCGTCACGGCGGCTGGCCACGAGCCCGCCGTCCCGCAGTACCCCGATCTGGTAGCTGACGCTGGGCAGGGTGACGCCGACGGCTTCGGCCACCTCGGAGGTGGTCCGGGCGTTCCGGTTGGCCACCTCGGCCAGTACCGCTGCCCGGGTCCTGCCCAGCAGGCGCACCAGTCCCTGTTCCGTCGCGCCCTCTCCGTCGAGCGGCACCTTCGCCACCGGATAGACGAGCACCGGCGTCAGGCCCGGGTCCGCGAGAGCCGTCGGCCGGCCCCAGCAGAAGTACGAGGGCACCAGCAGCAGCCCACGCCCCGCCAGGTGCAGGTCGCGGTCGACCGGGTAATCCACTTCCAGCGTCGGGGAGTTCCATCGCGCCAGCGGGCGCAGTCCTTCCAGCAGCGCCTGGGTGCCGCCTCCCAGCAGAGTGCTCGCCCGCCGGCCGATATCGTTGTCAACGGCGGTCCGGATACGCGGCCAGAAGGGCTGCAACAGCGCCCGGTGGTAGGTGGCGAGCGCTTTGGTGAGCGGGACGAGCCCGTCGGCTCCCGGCCGGCCCATCGTGGTGGCCCAGACCGGGACCGGACGGGACTCGGCAAGCCGCGTCAATTCGCGGTTCAGTTGTCCTCGGGGAGTGCCGCGCACCTGGTCCAGGCCGGCGAACAGTTCGCCGCCGGTATTGCTCGGTGTGAGAAAGTCCGGAATGTAGCCCGAAGCGGGGATCAATAACCGCAGCAGATGCAGCGCCCCCTTCACGACGGGATCTCTGCGCAGCCGTTCATATGCCGTGCCGCGCCAATGGCCGAAATCAAGCGGTCCCTGTCTGGTCTGCAGACGACAGATACTGCACACCAGTTCCCACAGCGGGTCGGGATGCTGGGCAATTCGAATGTTCTGCAGGTCGTGGGGGGTGAAGTGAACGCGGAGCATGCAGCCTCTTTCGCTCGCAGGCCCAATGCGGGTCGCGGCCGTACCGGTTCGGCGCGGCCATGGGTAAAGACCCGCACCGGCTCTCCAAGGTTGCCCCCTGCCCCGACTTCGCGCGGGGACAGGAGGCGGAACGCGGCAGACCTCGCCCGCAATTCCTCTTTATCGTTGCTCAAGGAGACCGTGTGAGGAGTCCGAGACCGGCGGCCACCGAACTCACCCGGGAGAACGTGGAGTAGGCGTTATCCGGGGTGCAGTATTTGTTGCCGCTGCTCACGATACCGATAACGCGGCCACCGGCGATCAGTGGTCCACCGGAGTCCCCGGCGCAGACGCTCTCCGGCACGGCACTTCGGGGAAGCCCGCAGATCTTCACGGCCGAGGTGGAGGACCACGGGCCGCAGTCACTCATCGGCGCCAGCTTGAGCGTCGCCTCCTTCAGCCGGCGACCCGCGGCGGCCGCATCGCTGTTCGCCACGGCGGTCTCCGTTCCTGTCCGCCCCCAGCCCAGGACCGTGGCCGGGCGCCCGTAGCCGTAAAGGGCGGAATCCGCGGGCCGGGCCACCGGAACGGTCCTGTACGGCAGCGCCCTGTCGAGCGTGACGACCGCGGCGTCGTAATCACCCGCGAAACCCTGGTAGTCCGGGTGGACCTTCACCTTCACCGCGTGCCGGACCTGCCCCTTCGTGGTGCCCAGGTCGGTACGCCCGCCGATGAAGCGCAGGCCGGTCACGTCCATGGCGTCGAAGCAGTGTGCCGCGCTGAGCACCTTGGCGGGAGCGATCAGTGCCCCGGTGCAGAGCTCCTGGTGGTCCGGAGTCTCGATCGCGATCAGATAGGGGTACGTGTCGGTCGTGGCGGGCTTGCCGCCGAGCACCGCCGAGGCCGAACCCGACAGGGTGACGACGAGTCCCGCCGCGGCCATGCCGGCCACCGCGAGACGCACTAAAGCCTTCATCGAATCTCCTGGAAGTGTCTCCGGCTACTGGATCACTGAGACGAGACCGCGAGACGCCTGGTTGCACCCCGGCCGGACAGCGGCGTCATCATGTCCGGATCCGGCTGGCCCGTGCCCCTTGCGGATGCGAGCCTGAGCAGGTGACTACGTATTCCGCTGTACGGACCACGGGGATCTACTGCCGGCCGGGTTGCGGGGCCAAGCCGCACGCCGAGAACGTCCGCACCTTCGAACTGGCGGGAGCCGCGGAGGCGGCCGGCTACCGGGCCTGTCTGCGCTGCCGCCCCTATCGTGTCGCCGGCACCGTCGCCGACGACACTCCCGAACTCGTCTGCCGGGCCGTCCAGCTCATCATCGGCGGCACGTTGGACGAGGCCAACGAGGCGGCGCTGGGCGCCCGGCTCGGCGTGTCCGCGCGCCATCTGCGGCGGATGTTCCACGACCACCTCGGGGTGACACCGGACCAGTTCGCCCGCTCACGGCGTGCGCACTTCGCCCGGCGGCTGCTCGACGACTCCGACCTGTCGATCGCCGAGGTCGCCTTCGCTTCGGGGTTCGGCAGCCTGCGCCAGTTCAACCGGGCGATCCGGGAGGTGTTCCGCTCCGCGCCGAGCGATCTGCGGGACCGGCGGCGGCGCGGAGACCGGCTCACCGCCGACGGCGGACTCGTCCTGCGCATGCCGTTCACCGCTCCTTACGACTGGGACGCCACCCTCGATTTCCTCGCCGAACGAGCGGTCCCCGGTGTCGAGTCGATCGAGTCGGGCCGGTACCGGCGGACCATCGCGCTCGACGGGGCGCCCGGGATGCTCGAGATCGGGCCAGGAGGCTCCGATCACCTCCGACTGCGAGCGCACCTGCCCTACTGGGAGGGCGTCATCCATGTCGTGGAACGGGCGGCCCGGCTCGTGGGTATCGACGCCGACCCGGTCCTCCCGTCGGCGCAGCTCATCGCCGACACCGCACTCGGTCCACTGATCACCTCCCGCCCGGGGGTACGTGTCCCGGGAGCGTGGGGACCGTTCGAGGTCGCCGTGCACGCGGTGCTCCGCCAGGAGTTGCCTGCGCAGCGGGCCCGCGCCGCGCTCGGCGCGCTGGCCCGCGCCTACGGGCCGCCCGTCGACGGACTCGGACACGGGCTCACCCACGCCTTCCCGTCGGCTGGGACCCTCGCGGACGTGCCCCCGGACGCGTACGGACTGCCGGACGGAGCCGGCGGGACCGTCAGTGCCCTGGCACGGGCGGTGGTCTCCGGGTCCGTCCACCTCGACGGCGGCGAACCACTGGCGGAACTCGTGGCATCGCTGGTCACGGTCCCGGGCCTCGGCGCCGCCGCCGCGCACCATGTCGCCCTGCGCCTCGGCGCACGCGACGCGTTCCCGGCGGGAGACCCGGACGTACGGCGAGCGGTGCAACAGCTCGCATCCTCACTCGAAGTATCCGATTCACCCGGCTCACCCGACTCGTCCGCTGATCTCGATGCCGTCTCCGCGCCCTGGCGTCCGTGGCGGGCGCTGGCGACGGTCCACCTTCTCGTCGGGGACCGCCACCAGGCACCACGCACCGCCCCGTCCGACAGCCGCTGAAGCGGACCGTCAGCGCAGCAGGTCGTTGAGCTCCCCGTAACCCATCGCCGCTTCGAGCGAGACGTAGGTGCCGGAACCGAGCAACTCCCTCGCCGCGTCCGCCGCCAGACCGTAGGCGGCCTGGGCGACGGCCGAACCCACACTGATGCGTGCGACACCGAGCGCCGCGAGTTCCGCGACGGTCGGCGCCCCCGGGTGCGCCATCACATTGATCGGCAGCGGCCCGTCGACGAGTGCGCGTATCGCCTCGGGATCGATGAGGCCGGGAACGAAGAGCAGGTCCGCTCCGGCCGCGGCGTACCGCTCGGCGCGGGCCAGGGTGGCTGCGAGCCGTTCGCTCGGCGCACCGACTCCGGCGAGGTAGGTGTCCGTCCGGGCGTTGATGCACAGATCGACGTCCGCGGCCCGCGCGCTGTCCCGGGCGGCGGCGAGCCGATCGGCCTGTGCGGCCGGGTCGAGGAGCGGCTCGCCCCGTACACCGGGGCTGTCCTCGATGTTGACGCCCACGGCACCCGTGGCGAGGACCGCGGTGATGGTCGACGCCACCTCCTGCGGGGTCGCGCCGTATCCCGCCTCGATGTCGGCGGTCACCGGAACGGAGACCGCGGCGACGATGCGCCGCAGGGCGTCGAGAGCGGCGGCGCGGCTCATGCCGCCCCCGTCCGGCACTCCCACCGCCCACGACACCCCCGCGCTCGTGGTGGCGATCGCGGTGGCACCGGCCGCCTCGATCGCCACCGCCGAGCCCGGGTCCCACGCGTTGGGCAACACCAGCGGGGGTTGAGCGTGCAGGGCGCGCAGGACACGCGCCTGTTCCTTCTGATCGAGCGCCTTCACGGGGCCCTCCTGGTTCCACGGGTTCGGGCGGGCCGAACGACCCTCTACCAGGTAAGACTCTCCCGGTCCGCCATCACCGGTCTGGCCATATCCGGTCACGCGCCCGCCGTGCTCAGGGGCGCGCCCGGCGCTACGGGTGGTACAGCGCGCGAGCCCGCCCGGCGTCGGCCGGACCGTCCTCAGGGATCCGCAGGAAGTACCGCAACTGCCAGGCCTGGCTAGTGTCCTGCGCCGGAGATCCGTCGGCAGAAGCGTGCGAGGGAGTCGAGGATC
>NZ_JAAIKO010000128.1 GCF_016107395.1 Streptomyces fildesensis | reverse complement strand
CTAGGCCGTGTCCGGCCGATCATCTGATCCGTTGATCTGGTTATGGGTCGGGGTGATCTGACTGACGAGGAATGGGGGCGGCTGGGGCCGCTTCTGCCGGTGAGCAACGGTCGCTGTGGCCGGTGGAGGGATCACCGGCAGGTGATCGACGGCATCCTGCACCGCGTGCGCACAGGCGTGCAGTGGCGTGACCTGCCAGAGCGATACGGGCCGTGGAAGACGGTTTATGAGCGGCACCGGTTGTGGTCGGCCAACGGCACATGGAAGCGGCTGCTGCAGCAGGTCCAGGCCGCGGCTGATGCCGCTGGGGAGATCGACTGGGATATCTCGGTCGACTCCACTGTGATGCGCGCCCATCAGCACGCGGCCGGTGCCCGTCGGACACCCCCCACCGGCCGTCACCGCTTCAAAGGGGGCAGCAGTGGTGGGACACCAGAGCGAATCACCGTAGACGAGCCTCGTCGCCCGGCCGGTGGAGGTGGTCCAGCAGTTGAGGGACTTGGCCGCTCGCGCGGCGGTTTCACCACCAAGGTCCATCTGAGCGCGGACGGCCGGTGTCGGCCGCTGTCACTGATCGTGACACCAGGCCAGCGGGCCGACTGCACGCAGTTCGTCCCCGTCCTGGAAGAGATCCGCGTGCCTAGACTCGGGCCGGGGAGGCCACGCAAGAAGCCGGACAGCGTCGCCGCCGATAAGGCGTACAGCAACGGGCCTTGCCGCCGCTACCTGCGCCGACGCGGCATCAAGCACGTGATCCCGGAGAAGTCCGACTCCCGGGCCGCCCGTCTGAAGCGAGGTACCGGGGGCGGGCGGCCGCCAGGCTTCGACAAGGAGCGCTACAAGAAGCGGAACGTCGTGGAACGGGCGATCAACAGGTTGAAACAGTCCCGGGCCGTGGCCACCCGCTATGACAAGCGGGGCCATGTTTTCCTCGGCACTGTGACCGCAGCGGCACTGCTCATCTGGCTCAGGACCTGACCTGCCGCGAGCTCGCAGAGTTGAGTTCCTCAACGAGATCACTACTTGCGAAAGAAGAGTCATGCCCCGCAAGACGGCGGCTGCTCTACGTCTGGACGCCCTCTGCCGGTCCCATCTTCGGGGCTACCGGCGCCGGCCTTCACGGTTCTCACCTCACACTCTTCGTCAGGCGGCCAGTTTCGAAGCCGAACGCGGCCTACCCATCCGGCAGCTAG
>NZ_JAAIKO010000127.1 GCF_016107395.1 Streptomyces fildesensis | reverse complement strand
AGCCTTGATACGGCTGCTGCCCGGAATCTGGCGACCACCACCAAGTCCGCACCTCAGATGGCGGGAATCTCCTCCCGCTGGCTGCTGCGCATGCTGCCCTGGGTAGAAGTCACGGCCGGCACCTACCGGGTCAACCGCCGGCTGACCTACTCCGTCGGCGACGGCAAGGTGACCTTCGTCAAAACCGGATCACAAGTACGGGTCGTCCCCGCCGAACTCGGCGAACTCGCCCTGCTGCGCTCCTTCGAGGACACCGCGGTCCTCACCGCGCTCGCCGACCGCTTCACCCAGCGCGAGTTCGCCCCCGGCGAGCTCCTGGCCGAAGCCGGCCAGCCCGTCGACACCCTGTTCCTCCTCGCCCACGGCAAGGTCGAAAAGCTCAGCGAGGGCGAATTCGGCGAGCAGAATCGTCTCGGCGTCCTCGCCGACGGCGCCCACTTCGGCGAACAGGGCCTGCTCGACCCGGAAACACCCTGGGACTTCACCGCCCGCGCCGCGACCACCACCACCGTGCTGGCACTGTCCCGACAGGACTTCCAGACCCTCGCCGACCAGTCCCCCGCCCTGCGCGCCCACCTCGAGGCCTACCGCGCCATCCCCCGCCAACGCGTCAACAAGCGCGGCGAGGCCGCCATCGAACTGGCCTCCGGCCACAAGGGCGAAGCGGACCTGCCGAGCACGTTCGTCGACTACGAAGTCGCACCCCGCGAATACGAGCTGAGCGTCGCCCAGACCGTACTGCGCGTCCACAGCCGCGTCGCGGACCTCTACAACGAACCGATGAACCAGATCGAGCAGCAGCTCAAACTCACCATCGAAGCCCTGCGCGAACGCCAGGAACACGAACTCATCAACAACCGCGAGTTCGGACTGCTGCACGCGGCCGACTACGACCAGCGGATCCAGCCGCACGCCGGCCCCCCGCTCCCCGACGACCTCGACGAACTCATCAGCCGCCGCCGCGGCACCCGCTTCCTGCTCGCCCACCCCCGCACCATCGCCGCCATCGGCCGCGAATGGACCCGCAAAGGCCTCTACCCCGGCAACGCCGAAGTCGACGGCAGCAGCGTGCTCGCCTGGCGCGGCGTGCCCATCCTCAGCTGCGGAAAGATCCCGATCAGTGAGGCCCGCACCAGCTCGATCATCGCGGTGCGTACCGGGGAGGACAACCAGGGCGTCATCGGCCTGCGCCAGACCGGCATCCC
>NZ_JAAIKO010000126.1 GCF_016107395.1 Streptomyces fildesensis | reverse complement strand
ATGAAGCAGCTGCTGTTCCCGGACAACACCCAGTTCTGGTACGAGACCCTGCGGTCGATGAGTCACATCGCTTATGGCGGCGCTGATTTCGGTGAGGTCGTCTCGACGTGTGAGCGCATCGTTGAGGGTGACTACGACAGTTGGCACACGGAGTGGCTCGCGACGGCGGACCGGGTGGCCGGCGAGGCGCGGATGGCGCTGGAGGCCGGTCACCCGGTCAGTGCGCGGGACGGGTTCTTGCGGGCGTCGAACTATTACCGGTCGGCTGAGTTCTTCCTGCACGGGCACCCGTGCGACCCGCGCCATGACCATGCCTACGACCGCAGCGTGGCCTGTTTCCAGGCGGCCGCCGCGCTGTCCACCCCGCGGATCGAGCCGGTCCGTATCCCGTACGAGGGCACCACGCTGCCCGGCTACCTCTACCGGGCCGACACCACCGGCGCACCCCGGCCGACGCTGATCATGCACTCCGGTTTCGACGGCACCGCCGAGGAGCTCCACTTCAGCGGTGCGCTGGCGGCCGTGGAGCGCGGTTATACGGTGCTGACCTTCGACGGCCCAGGGCAGCCCGGCCCGCGCCACCGCGAAGGGCTGGTCTTCCGCCCCGACTGGGAGAACGTCATCACCCCCGTGATCGACTTCGCCGAGACCCTTCCCGAGGTCGACCCCAGCCGTATCGCGCTGCTGGGCTCCAGCATGGGCGGTGTGCTCGCCCCCCGGGCGGTGGCCTTCGAGCACCGCCTGGCCGCGCTGATAGCTGTGGACGGTGTCTATGACCTCGGCCAGATCTCCGTCCGCAACATCCCCGGCGACCGCGCCGCGGCCGAACGTCTCCTGCGCGCGGACTCGGCCCCTGAACTCGACGCGGGCTTCGAGCAGCTCATGGCCCAGGATGCCACCGCCCGCTGGGCGATCAACCACGGCATGTACGTCATGGGCGTCGACACCCCCCGCGCCTTCAGCGCCTCCTACCTCGACTACACCCTTCACCACGGCATCGCCGAACAGATCCAGTGCCCCACCCTGGTCTGCGACGCCGCCGACGACGAATTCTTCAAGGGCCAGCCCGAGCAGCTCTACCACCACCTGACCTGCCCCAAAACCCTCATGGTCTTCACCGCCGAAGAAGGCGCCGGCGCGCACTGCCACCCCGGCGCCATGCGCCTGTCCCTCGCCCGCATCTACGACTGGCTCGACGACACCCTC
>NZ_JAAIKO010000125.1 GCF_016107395.1 Streptomyces fildesensis | reverse complement strand
CACCTGCCACGGTGGACGGTGTGGGAGTCCGCACCGTATGCACCTCAGTCCTCGTCGCCGCGCTGACCGCCGTCGTCGCCGTCACCATCCGCATCGGAGGTTCCGAAGCGCACCCGCGCCACCTCCTGTACTGGTACGCGGCGGCCTGGGTGCTGTTCGCCGGCGCCGCATGGACGGTCCGCAAGGTGCCCGTGCGCGCCGCCGTGGTCCTGGTGCTCGCCGGCAGCGCCGCGCTGTCGCTCGCGGCGCTGAGCGGCCCGCCCCGCACCAGCAGCGACATGTACCGCTACGCCTGGGACGGCAGGGTGCAGGCCGCGGGCATCTCCCCGTACGCCCACCCGCCCGCCGCGCCGGAACTGGCCGGGCTGCGTGACCGCTGGCTCTTCCCGCCGGGCCCCGACTGCCCGGCACCCGATCTGCGCGCTGTCGGCGCGGACTGCACCCGGATCAACCGGCCCGCCGTGAACACCATCTACCCGCCGGTCGCGGAAGGCTGGTTCCTCGCCGTCCACGCGCTGTCCCCCGACGGCGCCCGCCACAAGCCGACCCAGATCGCGGGCGCGCTGCTGGCCGTCGGGACCACCGCCGCTCTGCTCCTCGTCCTGCGGCGGCGCGGCGATCCACGGCGCGCGGCGCTGTGGGCCTGGTGTCCCGCGGTGTCCTTCGCGGCCGTCAACGACGCGCATGTCGACACCCTCGGCGTGCTGCTGACCGTGCTCGCGCTCGGTACGTCCGTCCTGCCGCGCCGCGGCGCGCTGCTCGGCGCGGCCATCGCCGTCAAACTGCTGCCCGCGGTCGTCCTGCCGGGCGCCCTCGCCCGCCGGGGCCCCCGCGACGCCGCGCGCGTCCTGGTACCCGCCGCGCTGGTGATCGCACTCGCCTATCTGCCGTACATCCTGACCTCCGGCTTCGGCGTCCTCGGCTACCTGCCCGGCTATCTGCAGGAGGAGGGGTACGAATCAGGCAGCGTCCGACGGTTCGCGCTGCTGCGGCTGTTCCTGCCGGACGGCGTCGCCGCCCCGGTCGCGGTGGCCCTCATCGCGCTGACCGCCCTCTACGTCATGCGCCGCGGCGACCCGGACCGGCCGTGGAGCGGCGCGCTGCTCGTCACCGGCACCGCGCTGCTCCTGACCTCGCCCTCCTACTACTGGTACGCCCTGCTGGTGATCGCGCTGGTCGCCCTCGACGGCCGCTGGGAATGGCTCGCCGTCCCCCTCGCGGGCACCGTGCTCTACATCGGCAACGCCATGG
>NZ_JAAIKO010000124.1 GCF_016107395.1 Streptomyces fildesensis | reverse complement strand
TGAGGGCACTCCGGGGCGGGGAAGCCTCCGGCCGTGATCACCGAACAGGCGGAGACCTGGGACCGCGACCTCGACGACCTCTTCACCACCATCGGGCACCACTTCGGCCGCGTCGAACCCCGCCGCCGAATGCGGGACTACGTCCGCGCCCTGCTCGCCCCGGTAGCCCGCAAAAACAGCTGGCGGCTCGCCGAACACGCCGGCCACCCCACCCCCGACGGCCTGCAACACCTGCTCTCTCGCGCCCGCTGGAACCCCGACGACATCCGCGATGACCTGCAGACCTACATCGCCGAACAACTCGGCCGCCCCGACGGGGTACTGATCATCGATGACACCGGATTCCTGAAGAAGGGCACCACCTCCGCCGGAGTCCAAAGGCAGTACTCCGGCACCGCAGGCCGCACCGAGAACTGCCAGATCGGCGTCTTCGCCGCCTACGCCAGCACGGCCGGCCGCGCCCTGGTGGACCGGGAGCTCTACCTGCCCAAGTCCTGGACCGAGGACCGTGACCGCTGCCACGCCGCCAAGGTCCCCGACGAGCGGGAGTTCGCCACCAAGAACACTATCGCCGCGGCGATCGTCCACAGGGCACTGGCCTCACCGCTGCCGATCGCCTGGGTGACGGCGGACGCCGCCTACGGACAAGACAACCACTTCCGCCGCATGCTGGAAACGTCCGGCGTCGGCTACGTCCTCGCCGTCCCGAAATCCCAGTTCTCCCTCGCCGGCCCGCGCATCGACATGGCCTTCAAACAGGCCCCCGACCAGGCATGGGAACGCCGTTCCTGCGGCGCGGGCGCGAAAGGGCAGCGCGAATACGACTGGGCGGCCGTCCAGTTGCGCCCAGTAGCCGAATACGACCACCAGGACGGAGTGCTGATCCGGCGACGCTGGGCGCTGGCGCGACGCAGCCTCAGCCGGCCGGACGAGATCGCCTACTACCTCGGCTATGCGCCCCTGAATGTCACCGTGGAGGAACTGGTACGGGTGGCCGGGTTCCGGTGGGCGATCGAGGAGTGTTTCCAGGCAGCGAAGAACGAGTGCGGCCTGGACGAGTACGAGGTCCGCCGCTACGTCGGCTGGTACCGGCACATCACCCTGGCCATGCTCGCCCACGCCTTCCTCGCCGCGATGAGCGCGCAAGCAGCCGAAAAGGGGGATCCACCCGTGAGGATGCCGAGGTCATCGGGCTCACTGTGGCAGAAGTGCGGAGACTCCTGGCAACTCACACACCCCGAAACCGCCGTGCCCGCACCCATGCACTGAACTGGTCACTCTGGCGTCGTCGCCGCCAATTGGTGGCCCGCCGCTCCCACTACCG
>NZ_JAAIKO010000123.1 GCF_016107395.1 Streptomyces fildesensis | reverse complement strand
CGCTAGTCGATCGTGATCGGGCCGTCGGTCGGCTTGTCCCGGCCGGTGTCCTTCTCTGTGTCCTTGTCTGTGGGCTTCTGCTTCACCGGCTCCGTGGGCCCGGCGGCCGGCTTCAGGTAACCCTGCAGCTCGAGCAGGCCGTTGTCCTTGCCCGGACGGGGGTACTCGGTGGAACCGCTCAGGTTCTTCCGAACCGAGTCCAGGATGGTCAGCCCCTGGCCGACCAGTCCCGCCGCGATCTCACTGAGGCCGTCGGCGCCGTTGAGGACGTTGACATTGGCCCCGGCGAGGCCGCCGGCGGCCTCCTTGACGATCAGCGGCAGCTGGTCGATCAGCATCCGGTCCAGTGCCACCCGGTCGTACGAGGCCGCGGCCTCGGCCTGGATCTTCATCCGCTCGGCCTCGGCGATCGCCAGCACCTTGATCCGCTCGGCCTCGGCCTCGGCGGGCTTCACGATCTCGGCCCGCAGCTGCTGCTGCCTGAGTTCGGCCTGGCGGTGCGCCAGTTCGGTCTGGGCGATGAGCACTTCCTGCTGCGCGTGGGCCATCGCCAGCGGGCCGGCCTGCGCGGACTCCGCCTGCGCGCGGTCCACCTGGGCCGAGTACTCGGCCTTCACCACGGCGGTCTGCCGGGCGTACTCGGCCTGGTTCCGTGCGGCCACCTGCTCCGCCTCGACCGAGGCCTGGGTGGCCTGTGCCTGGGCGATCTGGGCCTGCCGCTGGATGGCCGCCTTGTGCGGTGCGGCCATCGCGGCGATGTATCCGGTGTTGCCGTCGTCGATCGACTGGATCTGCAGCGAGTCGACGGTCAGCCCGATCTTCGCCATCTCGGTCTTGGAGGTCTCCAGCACCTCGGTGGCGAGCTTCTGCCGTTCGGTGACGATCTCCTCGACCGTCATCGAGCCGATGATGGAGCGCAGATGACCGGCGAAGATCCGGCCGGTCAGTACCGACATCTGGTCCTGGTCGGAAAGGAACCGCTGGCCGGCGTTGACAATGCTCTCCCTGTCGTTGCCGACCTTGAAGGCGATCACGGCCGTCACCGACAGGGCGATGCCCTGCTTGGTCACACAGGTCTCGGCGACCTCGGCCTCGCACATCGCCAGGGTGAGGAAGCGGGTCTTGCGGAAGACGGGGAGCACGAACTTTCCGTGGCCGGTCACCACGCGGAACGGCGCACCTTCCAGTCCCCGCCTGCCGCCTGAAATCAGCATCGCCTCGTCGGGGGCGGGAACGCGATAACCGAACATTTCGTCTCCTTTAAGGGGCGTCGGTGACGCCGCCCAACGCATCCAGGGGATCTGCCCACTCGATGACGCCGACCTGCC
>NZ_JAAIKO010000122.1 GCF_016107395.1 Streptomyces fildesensis | reverse complement strand
CAGGGCTGATGCGTTCTCAGCTGGCGGGATGAGCGTTTTCGCCCGTTTCGCTGCGCGCTGAGCAGTTCGCCGGAGTGGAAACGAAGAACGCGACACCAGATGATCAAGGCTTCTGAGACCGAAGATCGACCTGGAGTCGCGTCCGCGTGCCATCCTCCCTGATCAACGTCCTCGCGCGCCACTGCGAGGACGGCGAGAAGTCCTGCTCATCCATCGAGCTCCATGAACTGGCCTCGCTATCCGAGGTGCTGGCCGCAGTGCCCGATCCCCGCCGGATACGCGGACGTCGATACCGGCTCGGCACGCTGCTCGCCCTGTGCCTGACGGCAGTGCTCGGCGGGGCCCGCTCCCTCGCGCAGATCGCCCGGTATGCGGCCGACGCCGACCTCCAGGTCCGCGCCGAGCTCGGCCTGGACCACACCACACCCAACGCCTCCACCCTCGGCAGGCTGCTGGTCCGGATCGACGGCGACGCCCTGGACGACGCCGTGGGCAGTTGGCTCGCCCGGCACGCAGCCGATCCCGTCGAGGACGATCAGGCCCTGATCGGGCTTGCGGTGGACGGCAAGGCGGTCCGAGGTTCGCGCACCGAGAGCACGACCGCGATCCACCTGCTGGCCGCCGCCCTCCATGACGGTCAGACCGTCATCGCCCAGCGCCAGGTGGCGGCCAAGAGCAACGAAATCCCGGCCATGGCCCCGCTGCTGGCCCGCATTAACCTGCACGGCGTGGTTGTCACCGCCGACGCGATGCACACCCAGCGCAAGACCGCGAAGATGATCGTCGCGGCAGGCGGGCACTACATCCTGGCCGTGAAGGGCAACCAGAAGAAGCTTCGCAGGCAACTGCGTCGTCTGCCATGGAAGCAGATCCCGTTGCTCGACCGCACTCGCGCCACCGGACACGGACGACGCGAAGTACGACGCCTCAAGGTCTGCACCGTCGAGGCCGGACTGCTCTTCCCGCACGCCGTCCAAGCCATCGAGATCAAGCGGCGTCGCGTCAACACCAAGACCGGCAAGATCCAGACGAAGACCGTCTACGCCGTCACCAGTCTCACCCCCGACCAGGCAGATCCGGCCCGGCTGGCCGAACTCGTCCAAGGCCACTGGTCCGTTGAAGCCCTGCACCACGTGCGAGACGTGACCTATGCCGAGGACGCCTCCAGGGTCCGCACAGGCAACGCACCCCGCGCCATGGCCACCCTGCGCAACCTCGCCATCGGCCTGATGCGGCAGGCCGGCTGGGGCAACATCGCCGCCGCAGCCGACCACTACCGGTCACGACCCGACCACGCCACCGCACTACTCAAGATCATCTGCTGAGAACGCATCAGCCCTG
>NZ_JAAIKO010000121.1 GCF_016107395.1 Streptomyces fildesensis | reverse complement strand
TCGACTTCGCCACGTTCGGCGTCATGCTGTGGGTCTTCCACTCCGGACCGGTCCAATTCCGCACCGGGTGGTTCGTGGAGTCCCTGGCGACCCAGGCGTTGGTGATCTTCGCGATCCGCACCCGCCGCAGCCCGTTCTGGCGCAGCCGTCCCAGCCTGCCGCTGACACTGGCCGCCTTCGGGGTGGTCGCGGTGGGAGCGGTACTGCCGGCAACGCCCCTGGCGCACACACTCGGCTTCGCGCCGCTCCCGCTGGGCTTCTTCGCCGCCCTGGCGGCCATGGTGGGCTGCTATCTGGGTCTCATCGAGATCGGCAAACGGCTCTTCTACCGACAACAGTCCGCCGCTCCGACCGATCCGATCCGCAGGCGGGACCCCTGGCGCCATCTGCGGCGTCGTCGGGCCGGCTTCAGCGTTCCCGGCCGGTTGGGCCACCGCCGGCCCCTCGTACGGGCCGGCTGAACAGGGAAGGCAGGACCTGCGCGGCTGAGCCCTGGGGCCCAGCCGCGCAGGTTGACCGGCCGCACTCCGCACGTCCGTGAAGTGCCTTTTCGCGGACCCGGATTCAACGCAGCCGGCGCAGGTACGGATCGTGGACGCGGCGGGGCAGCAGGCGGATGCGGGCGTCGCGCGCGGTGACGCCGCTGGGCCCGGCGACGACCGTGTCGATGGCGGCTTCCGCGAGTTGTGGCAGATCTTCGGCCATCCGTGACAACCGCAGCAGCAGCGTCTTCACCCCCCCGATGTCCGCGCTACCGCCGTGGCGCCCGGGGAGCAGCGAGGAGCAGCGCGGGTCGGCGAGCAGCGCTCGAGCGTCACGCTCGGTGAGCGGGGCGGGCCGGGTGGCCGGTTCGGCAAGCGGATCGCAGGCGATACGGCAGGCGTCGGCGGCCATGATGCCCGCGCCGCGTGAGTTCGACACCACGGCGACGTTGGTCCCGGGCGGCAGCGGCTGGGAGTGCAGCATGTCCGCGGCGTCGAGGAGTTCGCCAAGGGTTCGGGTGACGATGACTCCGGCTTGGGTGAACAGCGCCTGTCGGGTCGTGGCCGGGACGTCATGGTCCGCGCTGCCTACGGCGGCCGAACGCCGGCCGGGGTGCGGGCCGCCGTGTCGACGGTCAGGACCGGCAAGTGCCGGGCGAGCTCGGGTTCCGTTCCACGATCCTGCCGACGGTGGGCCAGCGCGCAGGGGCTGGCCGGGGCAGCCGCGAGGGCCGTTCGGCCCTGATGGGTGCGGAGGTCCCGACAGGCTGTAAGCCGGGCAGGGCCGAACGGCTGCTCCGCGGGGACCTGCGGACCCTGGGCGGCCTCTCGTCGGCGAACGAGCATGGAGACACCTGAACTGTGAAGGAGTGAGGCGACGATGA
>NZ_JAAIKO010000120.1 GCF_016107395.1 Streptomyces fildesensis | reverse complement strand
TACTGCAACCGCATGTGGGGGTGGTGGCCTCGGCGTTGGTAGTGGCATCTGCGGGCGCGGGCTTGGCTGCGGCGTCGGAAGCGTGACCAGTGCAGATGATGGTCGTTGTCCAGGTGTCGGGGCGTGAAGACGAGGTGCCCGATCATCCGGCGGATCTCGGGGACGCTGAGAGGTATGAGGTCGTGCTCGTCGCCGGCGCTGCCCCTTTTGTGGTTTCTGTGGCGCGGATGGCGGTCAGGTAGGCGAGCGCGGCCATCGCCAGGGTGATGTGCCGGTACCAGGCCCGGAACAGCCGTACCTGGTAGTGGTCCAGGCCGCATTCGCCCTTCGCGATCTGGAAGCATTCCTCCACCTGCCAGCGCGCGCCGGCCGTGATGACCAGGTCCTTCAACCGGGTCGCGGCGGGCCCGTAACAGATGTAGTAGGCGATCTTGGTCGGATCGGTCGGACTGCGGCGGGCCAGCACCCAGTGTCCGAACCCATCAGCCCAGTCGGGCCGGATCGCGATGCGGGCCCAGTGGTAGATCCTCTGGCCGTGGGCGCCGGCCCCGGCCGAGATCCGCTTCCACCCCTGCGCGGGCAGCGCGGCCACCAGATCATCGACCCGCACTTGCCAGCCGTCGGTCGTGGTCACGGTGTCGTTGAGCTTGGTGGCCAGCACATGCGCCACCTTGCGTTCCTCCAGCCACATCCTGAAGTCCTTGACCTGCCCGTATGCCTCGTCCGCGGTGACCCAGGCGAAGGGCACCGCCGCATCGATGGCACGTTGGAGCATCCACTTGAGGTGCTCGGTCTTCGTGGCGAACGGCACCTCGTCGCCGATCCCGGCCGCCCGGCACCGTGCCCGGTCGCCCGTCCAGGACTGCGGAACATAAAGCTCCCGGTCGATCAACGCCCGCCCCCTGGCTGAGGCGTAGGCCAAAAACGTCCCGATCTGGCAATTTTCGGTGCGGCCCGCGGTGCCGGAGTATTGCCGCTGCACGCCCGCTGACCTGGTGCCTTTCTTCAGGAAGCCGGTGTCGTCACCGATCAGCACCCCGTCCGGGGACCCGATGCTCTCCACGACGAAGTCCCGCACGTCATCACGGACCGCGTCCTGGTCCCACTCGGAGTGATTCAACAGACGCTGCACACCGTCGGGGCGCAGCTGGCCGACCTGCTCGGCCAGCGTCCACCCATTCTTCTTCTCCAACGGAGCCAGCAAGCCCATCAGATAGTCCAAAGCCCGCTCACGCGGCTCCGACCTGCCAAAACGCCCTGCGAACCGGGCATGCAACTCTTCTACGCCCTCGGACCACGACTCGACCTGCTCCACCGTCAACGATTCGTCACACAGTCGGACCAACGAGCCACACCGCCAACAGTCACACCACATGCGGTTGCAGTA
>NZ_JAAIKO010000119.1 GCF_016107395.1 Streptomyces fildesensis | reverse complement strand
CTAGTACTGCAACGGCGTTTGGCGTGACTGGTGGCCAGGGCCGTCGTTGATTTGACTATGGGTGGGGAACTCAGTGACATCAGGACGTGGGCGGCCGGTCTGGGCGAGTTGCACGAGCGGTTTGTGCACCGATTTGCCCGGTCGGAGCCGCGGGAGTCGGCGCTGGCTTATATGCAGGGGCTGATCGCTCCGTTGGAGCGGAAGAACGGCTGGACGCTCGCGGAGGAGGCCGGGCACGCGGCCCCCGATCGCATGCACCGGCTGTTGAACCGGTGCGACTGGGACGCCGATGAAGTCCTCGACGACGTCCGCGACTACGTCGTGGAACATCTCGGCGACCCGGACGCGGTGCTGATCGTGGACGACACCGGGTTCCTGAAAAAGGGCGTCCGCTCGGCCGGAGTCCAGCGCCAATATTCCGGAACCGCCGGGCGAACAGAAAATTGTCAGGTGGGTGTCTTCCTCGCCTATGCCGGCGCCCGGGGCCGCACGCTGATCGACCGCCGCCTGTATCTGCCCACGTCATGGACCGATGACCGCGAACGCTGCCGGGCCGCGGGGATCGAGGACACGGTCGCCTTCGAGACGAAAGTGGTGACCGCCAAGGCCATGGTCCGCCGGGCGATCACCGACAACATCCCGTTCCGGTGGGTGACGGCGGATGCCGCCTACGGCTTCTCCAAAGGCTGGCGGACCGAGCTCGAGCAGGCCGATGTCTTCCACGTCATGGCCACCACCCGCCACGACACCGTCGTCACCCGCTGGGCTATGGACCACCCGGTCCACGACCTGTTTCCCTCACTGCCCCGACAGAAGTGGAAACGCCGTTCGTGCGGCAACGGCGCCCACGGGCCCCGGATCTACGACTGGGCGAGGGTCGAAGTCCGTCCTTGGCATCGTGAAGACCGCCGGCACTGGGTCATCGCCCGCCGCAGCGTGAGCCGACCACAGGAGATCTCCTACTACATCGCCTATTGCCCGGCCGAGACCACACTCGATGAGCTGATCCGCGTCGCCGGCAGCCGGTGGGCTGTTGAAGAGTGCTTCCAAACCGCGAAGCAGGAATGCGGCCTGGACGACTACCAGGTCCGCCGCTACCCCGGCTGGCACCGCCACATCACCCTCGCTATGGCCGCCCACGCCTGCCTGACCGTCCTGCGGGCCCGCGCCCTCGATACGGAGAAAGCAGAAACGGATCCTCCCAGCTCATCCCCCTGACCCTGCCCGAAATCCGGCGACTGACCACCCGCCTGACACGGCCCCGAGCCCACCTCACCGACCACGTCCTGCACTGGTCACACTGGCGCCGCCACCGACAATTCCAAGCCCGCATCAGCCACTACAAACAACGCGGCCACACACCACCAGAAACTGCCCACACATCAGAACAAAGACCGTTGCAGTACTAGTGCTGAATTCCTCAA
>NZ_JAAIKO010000011.1 GCF_016107395.1 Streptomyces fildesensis | reverse complement strand
GCGGAAACCCACCCATCACCCGCGCAAACAACCCTGCGGGTCAATACACCTAGCCCCACTCCTCCGAGCCGCCCCCGCGCCAGCTCACCTGTGACTCGTCCGCGGTGTCCAGGTCGTCGAAACCCGCGCGCCGGGCGAACTCGACGACATCCGCGACGGAGTACGCCTTGCCGACGTTCACCTTGTTGATCCAGACACGACGGAAGGGCCTGTCGGCATGGTGGACATCCCACACGATGACCGACGGCGTCGCGAGCCGCGCGCCCGGGTCCATGCATCCAGGCTGCGCCTTCGCCGGGCGATGCGCACCTCGGGCGTCCGGAAGTCCCTGGATCCCGCGCCCCACCTGCCAGTAAGTTGATCAGATGCGTCTGACGAAATACGGCCACGCCTGTGTGCGCCTCGAAATCGGTGACCGAGTGCTCGTGATCGACCCGGGCACCTTGTCCGAGGGGGAGGCACTGACCGGCGCCACGGCCGTGCTCATCACCCATGAGCACGAGGACCACATCGACGTCGACAAGCTCAAAGCGGCCCGTGAGAGCAACCCTGAGCTGACCGTCCACACCCACGCCGCCCTGGCCGCGAGCCTCGGGGCCGGCGTGACCGGAGTCGCCGTCGGGGACACCTTCACCGCGGCCGGATTCAGTGTGCGCGCCGTCGGCGGCGAGCACGCCGAGATCGTCGACGGTCTGCCCGGCTGCACCAACATCGGCTTCATCGTCGACGGCCTCTACCACCCGGGGGACTCGATGTTCGTCCCCGCGGAAGCGGTCGACACCCTGCTGGTGCCGATTTCCGGCCCTTGGGTGAAACTCGCCGAGGCCGTCGAGTTCGCCCGGGCGGTGGCGCCGGCGCGCGCGTTCCCCATCCACGAAGCCCATCTGAGCGCCATCGGCCTGGAGAGCTTCGACTGGTGGATGGCCACGAAGGGCGGGACCGACTATGCGCGCATCCCGCTGGGGGAGTCCGTCGACCTCCCGTAGTCCGTCGGCCTCCGTAGTCCGGCGCGGGACCGCGATCCGGTGACCGCTAAGGCTGGTACACGTACGGCGTGGTGGTGGTCAGGGCCGTGAACCCGAGGTTCCGCAGGATCGGGCGGCTCTGGTCGGAGGCATCGACCTGCAGATAGCGATAGCCGAGCTCGGCGGCGATGTGGGCCCGATGGGCGACCAGCGCCCGGTAGATGCCCCGGCCCCGCCACGCGGCCACCGTGCCCCCGCCCCAGAGCCCGGCGAAGTCGGTGCCCGGATGCAGTTCCATCCGCGCGGCGCACACCGGCAGGTCACCGGCCATCGCGAGGACCATGCTGAAGGTCTCGGGCCTTCCCGCCAGCTGGGAGTGCAGGCGGTGCCGAAGCCGGTCGGCGCTCGTCCCGAAGGCCTGTTCGTGGACGTCTGCCGCGAGATCCACGCCGGGCGCATCGGTGACCGGCCGCAACCGGATCCCCTCCGGTAGTGCGACGACGGTGGAGAGGTCGTCGGTCCGGGCGACCATCACGGTCTCCTCGGACTCGGGGGAGAACCCCGCAGCCAGCAGCCGCCCGGGAAGGTCACCGGGTCGGTCATGGCCGTACAGTTTCCATTCGAACTCGCGCCCCAGCGTGGTGAAGTGCCGGACCTGTGCCGCGATCGCCTCGTCCGCCGTGGTCCCGTCGAGATCGGACCAGACGACGCCGTTCCAGTCCTCGTTCCCGGCGCCGACCTGTCGCACCACGTCGCCGGTCCGCTCGATCCGCGCAGCGGGATCGTCCGGCCGCGCGTCCCGTCGCATCTGCCGGTCGAACAGGGCGAGTACCGCTTCGTGATCCATCGGCTCAGTCCATCATCGAACGGACAAAGGCGGCAACCGCGATTCTCCGGGATCCGGCTCCCGGTGCGCGCCGCGCGGTCGAACGAAGTCTCCTGACACGTCGGCCCGGCCCGGCTAGTGTGCGATCCCTAGATCCCAATGCTGATCCGAAGGGGCATGACATGACTTCCGTCGACGGATTCAAGCTGCTTGCCGAGGCACACAGTTACCTGCGCACGGCCGTGCTCGGAGTGCCGGAGGACGCCTGGGGGAACCCGACTCCCTGCGCCGAATGGACGGTTCGTCAGGTCCTCAACCACGCACGGCTCGACCAGCAGGCGCTCGTCATGCAGATCGCCGAAGTGGGCCCGCCGGCAGACCCCTTCGAGCCGGAGGACGCGCTCGGCGCCGACCCGGTCGGGCAGCTCGACGAGGTGCTGGCCGCGGCGACCGCCGCCTGGGTCTCGGTCGGTCGGGACGCCGAGAACGTACCGACACCCTTCGGCCCGATCCCCGCGTGGCAGGGAACCGGGACGGCCGCACTGGATGCCGCTGTTCACGCCTGGGACATCGCCAAGGCCACGGGCCAGGACCTGCCGCTCACGGCTGACCTGGCAGAGGGACTGCAGGTGATCGCCGATCTGATCGTCGATTTCATCCGGGACAACTTCCACAAGTTCGGGCCCGCCCTTCCGGCCCCGGAGGGGGCGACCGCCGCGCAGAAGTTGCTCGCGTTCACCGGCCGCGACCCCGAGTGGGCCCCGGCGGTGTAGTTCCCGGCCGTACCCGTGGTCCTCGAGGGATCCGACGATGCCGCGCTGCCCGGACCGCGGGTACCGTGGTGTCGTCGGGACCGCGGGAGCAGGGGGGCTTCATGCATTTCCCATTGACCGGATTATCCGGGACGAAATTGTCACCGCTGAGCGAGACCGAGGCGGAGGCCTTGCGCTCACTGCACAACGCTTGTACCCATCTGGAGCGTGAGCGGGGTTCGGCGTTGTCCCATGTCCTGCATCTGCGCGAGTCGGCCGCCGTCGTCGAGGACTACGTAAGGGGGATGGGCTTTCAGT
The DNA here is from genome assembly GCF_016107395.1 of Streptomyces fildesensis. Lineage (GTDB taxonomy): Bacteria > Actinomycetota > Actinomycetes > Streptomycetales > Streptomycetaceae > Actinacidiphila > Actinacidiphila fildesensis. Next base: position 177,067 of record NZ_JAAIKO010000011.1, on the reverse strand, counting down.
ACCACCCGCGCGCCCTGAACGAGCTCGGCGAGGCCGCGCTGGAGTACGAGCGCCAGGTGGAAGCCCTCATCTGGCGCTACGCCAGTGCGTACGCGGTACTGAGCATCACGCTTCTGGACCGGCTGGTGAGCAAAAAACCGCCACTCGACGCGGACACCGTTCACCAGCTCTGCCAGGAACCCATGCTCGGCCGGTTGCGCGCGGCCCTGTCGATCCCGTCGAGCCGGCTCATCGCGCCGTCGGACGGTGAACAGCAGGACGACGTACCCATCGGGAGCCATGCCCTGGCGGCGGTGGAGGAAGTCCGCACCCAGATCCTGCGCAGCGGTGAGAACTCAATGGACGAGCAGGCCCTCGACGCCAGCCGGTTGAGCGCCGTCCGTCCCGCCGATGTCACACCGTTCGGCCTGCCCCTCTCGTTCACCCTCTCCGTCGCCACCACGGCGTCGTGGGAGATCTACACCTACCTGAGCCAGGGCAGACACCTGCGATCGCCCTGAGGGCGGCCGGAGGCAGCGTGCCGGCCGTGCGGGGTACACGACCGGCCACGCTCCCGATGGCTTTCCCGTCAGTGCCCCAGCTCCTGGGGGCTAGCGGGACGGGCCGGCGACCGGGGAGGCCTCGCCGAGGTCGGCGCCGTGATCGGCGTCGCGCAGGGTGTCGCCGATGCCGCGCCAGTCCAGGCACATGACCGTCGCGTCGTCCTCCAGATGCCCATCGTGGGCGTGGATGACGTGTTCGATCAGGATGCGGGCGGCCTCGCGGGGGTGGAGGTCCTGGGTACGTTCGATGAGCTCGGGGAGGTCGATGTCGGTGGCACTGCGTTCCATCACCCCGTCGGTGAGCATCACCAGCCGGTCGCCCGCCCGGATGTCCAGGGACTGCATGGTGTAGGTGTGAGGGTTCTGGAACCCGAAAGGCATGTCCACGACCGGCTGCAGCTGTTCGACCTTGCCGTTGCGCAGGCGCAGTGGCCAGGGGTGGCCGGCGTTGATGAACTCGTTGCGCCCGTCGAGCAGACTGATGCGCAGCAGTTGTCCGGTGACGTAGCGGCCGCCGCTGTGCTCGACCACGGCCCGGTCGGCCTGTCGCGCCTGCTCGGCAAGGTCCGCGCCCTGTCGGCGGGCCCGGCGCAGGGCGCCGACCAGGAGGGTGGCCAGCAGTGCCGCCTGTACGTCGTGGCCCATCGCGTCGGTGACCGACAGCTGCACGTAGTCGCGGTCCATGACGTAGTCGAAGGTGTCCCCGCCGACGAACTCGGCCGGTTCCAGGGCGCCGGCCACGGAGAACTGCGCTGCCTCGCACGCCAGTGACGCGGGAAGGAGCCGGTGCTGGATCTCGGCGGCCAGGCTCAGCGGGGTGGTGCGCCGGCCCCACTGGTACAGGTCGGTGAACGGACGGTTCGCGATGATGATGTAGGCGAGGGCGTGCGCGCTCTGGCTGATCTCCTGTATGACCTCGGAGCCCGGGTGACCGGGAAGGTGCAGCTCCAGGAGGCCGATGGCGTCTCCCCGGTTGGTCACCGGCGCGATCACCCGGGTCCAGGTTCCGTCGCCCAGCTGCTCCACACGTGGGCGCTGGGTCCTGATCACCTCTTCGTACACGGTGCCCGGCACGGCGATCGGATCGGCGGGACGGTCGACGTCGATGCTGTCCACGGCCCCGAGCCGCACCACGGAACCGCCCGTGAAGTCGGTGATCAGGAAGGAGACCGAACGGGCGCCGAGCTGCTCGCGCAGTGCCGAGGCGATGACATCGACGGACTCCACCGGAGGCGCGGCCTCCGCTGCCTCCAGCGCTCTGCCCAGACCGTCGGATCTGCCGACCGGCATCGCAGTCCTCGCCCTCTTTCCGCGGTGCACTGCCGCTGTACGTGAATCCGCCGACCGTAGCGTAGACGCCGGAGCGGCCCCGTGACCCTGAGGCGCGACCGCGGGTCGCGTCCGGTGGCTCCTGGCGTCGTCCGAATGGCCTGATTCCGCTCCGCACTTCAAGGTCTGAACCATTGACCGCGTTCCTCGCAGACGCAATTCTGTTGCGGGCGGCTTACGGGCAGCTGAACCACGATCCGTATGGTGAACGGCAAAAGTGGAGGAAGACCCGAATTGACGTATGCAACGGGCGGGTTACGCAGATCCAGGATGATGTCGGCGCTGCGTCACCGGGTTCCGGTCGCGGTCACGTTCGCGCTGGTGGCCACCATCCTCGCCGTTCCGCAAGGCGCCTCGGCGCATGAGCCCTACCCGGACCCTTCCCTTCCCGTCGCGACCCGCGTCAGCAAACTGCTGGCGACGATGACGCTGGACGAGAAGATCGGCCAGATGACCCAGGCCGAGCGGGCGAGCGTCAGCAACGCCGACATCACCAACTACTCCCTCGGCTCGCTGCTGTCCGGCGGTGGCTCGGCCCCGTCGCCGAACAACGCGACGAGCTGGGCCGACATGTACGACGGCTTCCAGAACGCGTCGGTGGCCAGCCGCCTCGGCATCCCGCTGATCTACGGCGTGGACGCGGTGCACGGTCACAACAACGTGGCCGGCGCCACGATCTTCCCGCACAACATCGGACTGGGCGCGACCCGCGACCCGGCTCTCGTGCAGCAGATCGGCCGTGCGACGGCCGAGGAGGTCTCGGGCACCGGCATCGACTGGGACTTCTCACCCTGCCTCTGCGTGGCGCGTAACGACCGGTGGGGCCGCACCTACGAATCGTTCGGCGAGAAGCCGGAGATCGCCACGTCCATGAGCACCTACATCACCGGTCTGCAGGGTGGCACGCTCGGCGGCGCGGCGTCGGTGCTCGCAACGGCGAAGCACTTCATCGGCGACGGCGGTACGACCAACGGCACCGACCAGGGCAACACCCAGATCAGCGAGGCCGAGCTGCGGGCGATCCACCTGCCGCCGTTCCAGGCCGCGGTGCAGAAGGGTGTCGGCTCGGTCATGATCTCGTACAACAGCTGGAACGGGGTCAAGGACCACGGCAACCAGTACCTGATCACGACGTTGCTCAAGGGCGAGCTGGGCTTCTCCGGGTTCGTCGTGTCGGACTGGAACGGCATCGACCAGATCGACGGCCAGGCGGGGTTCACCGCGGCAGAGGTCGCCCAGGCGGTCAACGCCGGGATCGACATGGTCATGGTGCCCACCGCCTGGAAGTCGTTCATCAGCATGCTGCGCGGCGAGGTGCAGGCCGGGCGCGTGCCCATGTCGAGAATCGACGACGCGAACCGCCGCATCCTGACCAAGAAGTTCGAGCTGGGTCTGTTCGAGCACCCGCTGACCGATCGCGGCTACACCTCGACCGTCGGCAACGCGGCGCACCGGGCCACCGCCCGCCAGGCCGTCCGTGAGTCCCAGGTGCTGCTGAAGAACGCCGGCAACGTCCTCCCCCTGGCGAGGACGAACAACAAGATCTTCGTGGCCGGCTCGAACGCCGACAACATCGGCAACCAGAGCGGCGGCTGGACGATCTCATGGCAGGGCGCAAGCGGTGCGACGACGACGGGTACGACGATCCTGCAGGGCATCCGTGCCCAGGCGGGCACCGGCAGCACCGTCACCTACAACCAGGCCGGTACCGGGATCGACAGCTCGTACAAGGTCGCGATCGCCGTCGTCGGCGAGACCCCGTACGCCGAGGGGGCCGGTGACCGCCCGGGTGGCATGGGCCTGAGCACCGCCGACCTGAACACCATCGCCAAACTGCGGGCGACGGGAGTCCCGGTCGTCGTCGTGATCGTCTCGGGACGGCCGATGGATCTCGCGGGCCAGCTGCCGAACTGGAACGCGCTCGTCGAGGCATGGCTGCCGGGAACCGAGGGCAACGGCGTCTCGGATGTGCTCTTCGGCGACTACGCGCCCACCGGCAAGCTGCCCGACACCTGGATGCAGTCCGCGAGCCAGCAGCCGATCAACGACGGTGATGGCAAGCCCGCGCTGTTCCCGTACGGCTTCGGTCTCACCTACGGTGCCGTTCCGGCGCCGAGCGCGTACCAGCTGACGCAGGCGGAGGCTTTCGCCTCCCAGTCGGGTACGCAGAGCGAGGCCTGCACCGACACCGGTGGCGGCACCGATGTCGGCTACATCGCGGCCGGCGACTGGATCAACTACGGCAGTCTCGACTTCGGCGCGACCGGCGCGGCCTCCGTCACCACACGGCTGGCCTCGGGTGCGGGAGTCACGGGCACGGTGCAGTACCGGCTCGACAGCACGACGGGTCCGGTGATCGCGAGCGTGCCGGTCAGCAGCACGGGCGGGTGGCAGAACTGGACGAGCAGAACGACCGCCCTGACCGGGTCGGCGACGGGGGTCCACGCCGTCTACGTCACGTTCACCACCAGTGGCGCCGGTGACCTGGTCAATCTGAACTGGTTCCAGTTCGCGCACTGACGAGGCCGTCCGGCCGTATGACCTGGGCACCGGTGACCGACCGCTTTTCGCGGCCGGTCACCGTGCCCGCACCGTTCGGGGCCACTTCTCCTCCCCTTTACGTTAGTGGCACTAACGGTATAGCGTCGTCCCATGGCCACCGTCAACGTCATCGATTCCCACATCGCCTACGCCGAAAGCGGCGAAGGCGGCCTGCCCGTGGTGTTCCTGCACGGCAACCCGACCTCCTCGCACCTGTGGCGCAACGTGACCCCGCACATCGCCGGGCAGGCCCGTGCCCTGGCGCCGGACCTGATCGGCATGGGCGCCTCGGGCAAGCCCGACATCGACTACAGCTTCGCCGACCAGGCCCGCTACCTGGACGCCTGGTTCGAGGCGCTGGATCTGCGCGAGGTCGTTCTGGTCGGCCACGACTGGGGCGGCGCCCTGGCCCTGGACCGGGCCGCCCGGCACCCGGCACGGGTGCGCGGTGTCGCCCTGCTGGAGACCATGCTCAAGCCGCTGTCCTCCGAGGAGATGCCGCCCCCCGCGCGCTCCCGGTTCGAGGCGTTCCGCACTCCCGGAGTCGGCGAGCAACTGGTGCTCGAGGAGAACATCTTCATCGAGACCGCCTTCAAGGGCGGCGTCCTGAACCCGCTCAGTGAGGCGGACGTCCAGCCCTATCGGGCGCCCTACCCGACCCCGCGCAGCCGCCGCCCCCTGCTGGCCTGGCCGCGCATGATGCCGATCGACGGCGGACCGGCCGATGTCGTGGCCCGCATCACCGACTACGACATCTGGCTCGCCGACAGCGCCGACGTCCCCAAGCTGCTCCTGACCTTCGACTCCTCACCCACCCTGCTGATCGGCGAGGACATGATCGCCTGGAGCCGGGAGAACATCGCCGCCCTGGAGATCGAGCACTGCGGCCCGGCCGGGCACCACGCCCCCGAGGACCAGCCCGACGCGATCGGCAGGGCGATCGGCCGCTGGCTGGACGCGCACGGGCTGACCTCGAACGACACCGGCCGCGAGCAGGGGAGGGCGCGAGTGGCTCAGGAGAGCCGGTCGGCGTAGCGGGTGGGGGCGAGTGGCTCAGGAGAGCCAGTCGGCGTAGCGGGTGGGGGCGAGATGGGCGTCCTTGTCGGTGAGGACATCGCCCTTGACGGCGCCCGGGTGGCCGAATGAAGATGTCCGGCGGAGTCGAGTGGGCCCTGCATTGCTGCGTCGTGCTCACGACGGCCGAGGAGCCCGTGCCCGCGACCCGGCAGGCGGAGCTGCACGACGTGTCGGCGAGCTATCTGGCCAAGCAGCTGCAGGCACTTTCCCGTGCCGGTCTCGTGTGTTCCGTACAGGGCAAGGCGGGCGGCTACGTGCTCACCCGGGAACCCGCCTCGATCACCGTGCTCGATGTGGTCGAAGCCGTGGACGGTCCTGAGCAGGCCTTCACCTGCACGGAGATCCGCCAGCGGGGTCCGCTGCCCACCCCGGCCGAGCAGTGCACCGCGCCCTGTGCGATCGCCCGCGCGATGGCCGGGGCGGACGCGGCCTGGGGGCGGCGTTGCGGGACGTCTCGATCGCCGATCTGGTCCAGGACGTCGGCTCCGACTACGGCCCCGGCGCGTTGGCCGGCATCGGCGCGTGGCTGAGCGCGCCGGTCACCTGAGGATCGGGATCTACGGGGTGCCGGTCGTCCGAGCGCTCCGGATCCACGGGGCGGCAGTCGCCTGAGCGCTCCGGATCTACGGGGCGGCGGCGAGGACGGCTTCTGCCACGGACGTGCGGGCGTAGAGCACCGAGCGACCGGCCCGGTGGGCGCTGACCAGTCCCGCGTCGCGCAGGGCGGTGAGGTGCTGGGACGCCGCGGGTGCGGTGAGCCCCGTGCGGCGGGCCAGTTCGGTGGTGGAGGCCGGAGTCTCCAGTTCGGTCAGCAGCAGGGTCCGCGAGCGGCCGAGTACGGCGGCGAGGGCGTCGGTCCGGGGGATGTGCCGGGACTCCCACAGCGAGCCGATGCCGCGCGCCGGGTAGGCCAGTTGTGGCGGCTCCGGCGGTGTGACCCGGGTGAGCAGGCCGGGGCCGGTGAAGGCCGAGGGAATCAGCAGCAGTCCCGCCCCGGCGGTCTGCCGGGACAGCGTCCGCTGCCGGCGAGCCAGTCGTAGCGCGTTCTCGTCCCAACTCACGGATGTGTGAAGATCGTTGAAGAGACGGCCCACGCCGTGTTCGGCGACCTGCCGGGCCCGGTGGAAGACATCGGCGTCGAGCACGGCCCGGATCCGTGCCCAGTAGGGGGCGAGCGCCACTTCCCAATAGGTCTCGATCTCTTCCGCGACCCGGACCATGCGGGCCTGCGGTTCGGCGTACAGGGCCCGCAGCCGGGGGCCGAGGGACCCCTGATCATCCTGGATGCGCTCAATTTCCTGGCGCACCCGGTCGACCGGTGCGGCCAGGACGCCGGCCAGCTCCTCCGCCAGCGTGGGGGCCGGTCCTACAGGTGCCGGGTTGAGGAAGTCGGGAACGTAGCCAGTGGGCTGGATCAGCTCGGCGAGCCAGCCCCGGTCCAGTCCGGCGGCCGCCACCCGGGGCCTGACCTGGTCGATCCAGGGCTGGTGCACCGGATGCGTGGAGCCGGTGCGCAGCAGCCGGAAGCTCGTTCCGGCTTCCCACATCGGTGAGATGGAGAAGCGCATCTGCGCCAGATCGCTCGCGGAAAACGCCAGCTCCGTCACCACGGCCGCTCCCATGATTCAGACATACCTTAATCAGTGGTCGGCAGCTTACCGGGCGGTCATCATCCCGGCATGACCTCACAGACGATGACCGCAACGGCCATGACCCCAACGGCCATGACCCCAACGACCATGACCGCAACGACCATGACGCCGCCAACGGCCGAGGGCACGTGGGAGCTCGGTGACCTCACCGTCAACCGGATCGGCTTCGGCGCGATGCGTCTGACGCAGAACGGTGCGGCGTTCGAGGCCGGTGCCGCCCCCAGCGATCGCGGCCGCGCGATCGGCGTGCTGCGCCGCGCGGTTGAGCTCGGGGTGAACCACATCGACACCGCCGCGTTCTACTTCTCGCCGTTGCGCTCCGCCAACGAGCTGATCAACCAGGCGCTGGCCCCCTATCCGGACGATCTCGTCATCACCACCAAGGTCGGACCGAGCCGGGACGCGTCGGGTGTGTGGCAGCCGCACGCCACACCTGAGCGACTCCGCGGCCAGGTCGAGGAGAACCTGCGCCAGCTCGGCCGTGACCACCTCGACGTGGTGAACCTGCGGATCGTCGGCACGGATTCCATCGCCGATCGCTTCGGCGCACTGGCCCGGCTGCGCGACGCCGGGCTCATCCGTCACCTGGGCCTGTCCAACGTGCGCCCCGAACACCTCGCCGAGGCCCAGGCCATCGCGCCGGTGGTGTGCGTACAGAACCTGTACGGCCTCGGTGTACGGCCCGACCAGGACGAGTTCGTGCGGGTGTGCGGTGAGCAGGGCGTCGCGTTCGTGCCGTTCTACTCGATCGCCGGCGCCGGGCGCGAGGCCGGTGCGAGCGGCGCCGACGGCGAGGCGGTGCTCGCCGTGGCGCGCGCCCACGGGGCGAGCGCGGCGCAGGTCCGGCTCGCGTGGACGCTGCACCGCGGTCCGCATGTGCTGGCCATCCCGGGCACCGGAAACCCGGACCACGTCGCCGAGAACGTGGCCGCGGGCGCGCTGCGCCTGTCCGAGGACGAGCTGGCCGCCCTGGACGTCTTCCACCAGGGCGGGGCGTAGGCGGCGTTACGTCTTGTGGACGAAGGCCCGGCGGAGGGCGTGGTACGGCCGGCCGGGATCGTCGAAGATCTGCCGCATCCGGCTGAGCTCTTCCTCGCGATACGCGGCCAGCGGCTTGGCGGCCTCCGAGGCCTCGCGCTCCGCCTTCTTCACCGCGATCCGGCCAGGGGTCGAGGGCATGGAGGCCAGCCGCACGGCGAATTCGCCGACCTGCCCGGCGAATTCCCCCGGGCCGGTGTCGAACAGCCGGTCCACCAGCCCGAGCCGCTGCCCGGTCGCGGCGCTGACCGGCACCGCCCGCTCGGTGAGCTGCTCGGCGACCGAGGCGCCGACCCGGCGCGGCAGGGAGTACGTCCAGTACTCCGAGCCGTACAGTCCCATCCGCCGGTAGTGCGGGTTGAGTACGACGCCGGTCCTGCACCAGACCTCGTCCGCGGCCAGGGCCAGCATCACCCCGCCCGCCGCCGCGTTGCCGCCCAGCGCGGAGATCACCAAACGGTCCGTGGTGGTCAGGATCGCCTGGACCACGTCGTCGATCGCGTTGATGTTGGCCCAGGACTCCGCGGCCGGATCGGGTGCGGCCTCGATGACGTTGAGATGGATGCCGTTGGAGAAGAAGTCCCGGCCGCCCCCCAGGACCAGCACCGACGTCGGCCGTGTGCACGCGTAGCGGTAGGCGGCGAGCAGACGTTCACAGTGGGTCGTGCTCATCGCGCCGCCGGGGAACGAGAATCCGAGGAATCCGGCCTCCCCGTCCTCGCGGTAGTGGATGTCGGTCCAGGTGCGGCTGCCGTCGGGTGCGCCGTCGAGGGGGAAGGGCAGTTCCGGCACCGGCGGCAGCCGTTCCCCCAGAGCGGTGGCCGCGGGGAGCGAGAACGTCGGCGGCTGCCCCGGAACACGGCGAGGTCGCAGCCGCGGGATCCACACGGCGCCGTCGCGGGTCCCGCGGCAGATCGCGCCCGCGCGGGTGGCCAGTACCTCGCCGGGGGCGCCTGTCAGGGCGTCCTCGGGGTGGCCGCCGTGCAGGAACCACTGAGCGCCGAGGAGATCATCGAGGACCCCTGGCTGCGAGTCGGCCGACCGCAGCTTGCGGGCCACCGTCTCGGTGCTGTCCGCGTCCCAGTCGATACGCCGGGTCTCCTGGCGCAGGTAGGGCCGGGCGGTGACGGTGATCCGCTCGTCCGGGCTGTTCTGCGAGCGGGGGACGAACGTGCCCGAGGCGAAGCGTTCCACGGCCAGCAGCACGGCTTCGAGCGCCGCGTCGGAGACCTCGTTGCGGTACAGATCGCTCTTGCCCACCGCGGGAAGCGAACAGGACACCGAAGCCCATACGTCCCCGGCGTCCATCTCGGCGTTGGCGCGCAGAACGGTCACGCCCCACTGGTCGAGGCCTTCCTGCACGGCCCAGTCGAGCGAGGACGGCCCACGGTCGCCCAGCGGGCCCGGGTGCACGATCAGGCAGGTGTGCGCGGACCACACCTGCTCCGGGATCGCCTCCCTGAGCATCGGCGCCACGATCAGCGCGGGCCGGTGCCGTTCCAGCGCATCGAGCAGAACCTCTTCCTCGCAGGAGAGTTCCACCGCCACGGTGTGGCCCCGGTCCGACAGTTCGACGTACACGCGCTGCGTCAAGCTGTTGAACGCACTGGCGAGCAGCAGGATGTTCATGGTGACCTCCAGCGAGTCCCGGGGGGAGGGACCCTGACCGGAAATCCTTGCGCGCCGGCCCGCACTCACGACCGACGCGCGTCCGTAAGGTCACCCGAACGACGGCGCCATATGGCCCCGTCACCCGCCCGGTTCCGCCCTCACCGCGCCATGCTGCTGTGCGCGTTGCGTTGCCGGGCTTCCAGGGACTCGACGCGGGCGACCTGGTCCTCGGTGAGCACGTCGCACACCCAGTCCCAGTGCAGGGCGACCCGGTCGCCGGGGGAGAGCCCGTCGAGCAGCGTCCTGCCGCCGGTCGACCAGCGGACCACCTCCTGCCGCTGCGGCCCGGTCTCCACCGCCGTCCCGCTCCAGCTCAGCGGGCTGGACGTGACGGTCGCCGACTCACCGGCGACGTCCAGGACGACCCCGGTGCGGATGCGGCATTGATCGAGAACGGTCAGAGCGGTCAGGTTGTCGGTCGTGCGGAGCAGATGCGCCCACGGGTAGACGTCGAAGACCTGGAAGCTGTGGTGGGCGAGGGCGCGGTGTGCCGCCTCGCGCCAGGTGCCGCCGATCTGGCCACGGAACCGGTCCAGCATGCGGTCCACCAGTGCCGCGGAACCGGCCTGCTCCAGCAGGTCGTTGCCGATCCAGTAGGCCTCGACCACCCGCTCGTCGAGCGGGTCAGGAATTCCTGCCGCTTCCGCGAGGAATTCGAGGTAGCACCAGGCGCCCTCGAACTGCCGCGCCCGCCGCTCGATTCCGGCGGTCGCGCCGGAATCGAGCAGGGCGGACGCATCGGCCGGACCGCAGTAGCCGAGCTCGTTGGGCGGGTAGGCGTATCGCGCGAAGAGGAGCGCGCCCCGGGCGCTCATTCAGCAGATCCTCGGGAGCTGCTCGCCGATGGGAAGGCCGATCACCCGGGTTCCGCCCAGTCCGGTCCTGGCGACCACCATCCCGGGGTGATCCGGTACACAGGTGCCGATCCGGCGCGCCGACCGGCCCAGCGGGTGTGCCCGCAGCGCCTCCAGCACCTGATCCGCCCATTCGGCGGGCACGATGGCGAGCAGCTTGCCCTCGTTCGCCACCTGCAGCGGATCGAGCCCGAGGAGACTGCAGGCGTCCCGCACCGTCTGCGGGACGGGCAGGTCCCGTTCCACGAGGTCGATGCCGACCTCCGACGCACGGGCGATCTCGTTCAGCGAGGCCGCGACCCCGCCGCGGGTCGGATCACGCAGGACGTGCAGATCCGCGCCCGTGGCGATCATGCCGGCGACCAGGCCGTGCAGGGGGGCGGTGTCGCTTTCGACGGTGGTGCCGAACTCCAGGCCCTCGCGGCAGCTCATCACCGCCACGCCGTGCACCCCGATGTCGCCGCTGATGAGCACGGCGTCGCCGGGCCGCGCGCGACGCGGGTCGATGTCGACCCCGTCGGCGATCACCCCGATACCCGCGGTGTTGATGTAGACGCCGTCACCGCTGGCGCTGTCGACGACCTTGGTGTCCCCGGTGACCAGGCGGACGCCCGCGGCCCGCGCGGCCGTGCCCATCGCCTCGGCGATCCGGCCGAGTTCGCTCAGTTCGGTGCCCTCCTGGAGGATGAAGGCGGTGGAGAGGAACAGCGGCGTCGCGCCCGCCATCGCCAGGTCGTTGACGGTTCCGTTCACCGCCAGGTCACCGATCGACCCGCCGGGGAAGAACATCGGCTTCACCACGAACGAGTCCGTGGAGAAGGCGAGCCGGGTGCCGCCGATGGACAGGACGGCCGAGTCACCCAGCTCCGCTGCCGCCGCCGTGCCGTATGCGGGTAGGAACAGATGCTCGATCAGTTCCCCGGACATCACCCCGCCGCCCCCGTGCCCCATCACGACGGTCGGGGTGTCCCGCAGCGGGACGGGGCAGACCCAGCTCTCGAAATCGAGGTCGCCCACGCGTTGCATCGCATCAGTCACTTGGCATCGACCAGTTCCAGTCGGCGGTAGGTGTAGTACGCGGCACAGGCGCCCTCGGACGACACCATCGTCGCGCCCAGCGGGTTGCGCGGGGTGCACTCCTTGCCGAACGCCGCGCACTCGTGCGGCTTGATCAGGCCCTGCAGGACCTCGCCCGACCTGCACAGTGCCGACTCGGCGGTATGGATGCCGGTCACGTCGAACCGGAGCTCGGCATCGAACTCGCGGTACTTCCCGGAGAGTTTCCAGCCGCTCTGCGGGATCATCCCGATGCCCCGCCAGGTCCGGTCGGTCACCTCGAACACATCGCGCAGCATCTCCATGGCGGGGAGGTTGCCCTCGTCGCGTACCGCGCGGGGGTAGGCGTTCTCCAGTTCGTGGCGGCCCGCTTCGAGCTGGATGACCGTCCGGCGGATGCCTTCGAGGATGTCCAGCGGCTCGAAGCCGGTGACCACGATGGGGACCTGGTACTTCTCCGCCAGCGGCGGGTATTCGGAGGTGCCCATCACGCTGCACACATGCCCGGCGGCGAGGAAGGCCTGCACCCGGCAGGTGGAGGACTCCATGATGGCCGCGATGGCCGGCGGCACCAGGACATGGGAGACCAGCAGGGAGAAGTTCCGCACCCCCAGTCGCTTGGCCTGGTACACGGTCATCGCGTTGGCCGGCGCGGTCGTCTCGAAGCCGATCCCGAAGAAGACGACTTCCCGGTCCGGGTTCTCGCGGGCCAGTTTCAGCGCGTCCAGCGGCGAGTAGACGACCCGGACGTCGCCGCCGGCGCTCTTGACGGAGAACAGGTCCTGGCTGCTGCCCGGCACGCGCAGCATGTCGCCGAAGGAGCAGAAGATGACTCCCGGGCGGGCGGCGATGGCCAGAGCGCGGTCGATGATCTCCAGCGGTGTCACACAGACGGGGCAACCCGGCCCATGGATCAACTCGACGCCCTCGGGCAGCAGTTGGTCGATGCCGTGCCGGATGATCGAATGGGTCTGGCCCCCGCAGACCTCCATCATGGCCCACTGCCGGGTGGTGGCGGCATGGATCTGGTCCAGGAGTTTCTTCGCCAGGTCAGGGTCGCTGAACTCGTCGAGATACTTCATCTGCCGGCTCCTTCTGGGGTTTCCTTGTGCTTGGCCGCGAGTTCGAACCCGTCGCCGAATTCCTCCGCCAGGATTCCGAGCCGCTCGAAGTTGGCCAGCGTGTCCTGCGCCGACCGTTCGTCGAGGCGCTGGATGGCGAACCCGACATGCACGACGACGTACTCACCGATCGTCACGTCGGGGACGTACTGCAGGCACACCTCTTTGCGCACCCCGCCGAAATCGACCTGGGCCATCAAGGTGCCGTCGACTTCGGCGGTACTGAGGACACGCCCCGGAACTGCCAGACACATGGTCCCTCTTCTCTGTGAATCCTGAATTCCTGAATCCCTGGGTATCCGTGGGGAGCCCGGTGGATGCGTCCGGGCCCCGGGGGTCAGCCCGACGCGGCGATCAGCAGCTGGCCGAGGGCGATGCCACCGTCGTTCGGGGGGAGCAGCCGGGGCCGCAGGACGGTGAACCCCCGGCCGGTCAGCATGCGCTGCGCCTCCTCCAGCAGCACGGCGTTCTGGAAGACACCGCCACCGAGCGCCACCACCTCCAGGCCGGACTGCGCACGGCAGATCTCCGCGAGGTCGACGACGAGTACGGCGACGGCGGCGTGGAAGCGGGCGGCGATGTGTTCCGGGGAGATCCCGGCGCGGACGTCGTGCACCACCGCGCGGATCACCGGCCCCGGGTCGGCGACGGCTGGATACGTGGCGTTCGCGGACCGGACGGCGAAGGCGTAGCGGCTCGCCGTCCCGTCGCCGTCCGCCGCTGAGGCGCGGGCCAGGCCCTCCAGCTCGATGGCGGCTTCGGCCTCGTACTCCACCTGATGCCGGACACCGGCCAGCGAGGCGACGGCGTCGAAGAGCCGGCCCATGCTCGAGGTGGGCACACAGCCGAACCCGCTCTCCAACTGGTGAGCCAGGACGTCGCGCTCCCTGACGGGGCAGGCGGCGACGGCCGGCAGGTCGTCGTCCCAGGCGACCCCGGCGGCGCGGAGGTGGGCGAGCGCCATCCGGTAGGGGCGCAGCACACTGGCGTCGCCGCCCGCCAGGGGCACGTAGCCGAGGTGCGCCGCCCTGCGGAACGACGTGTAGTCGGCGATCAGTACCTCGCCGCCCCAGACGGCCCCGTCGGTTCCGTGGCCGGTGCCGTCGAAGGCGACCCCGATCACGCTCTCGCCGGCGCCGAGCCCGTGCTCGCCCATCACGGACGCGATGTGCGCGTGGTGGTGCTGCACCGTCCGCACCGGCCTGCCGTTCGCGTGGGTGCGGGCCCAGACGCCGGACCGGTAGTCGGGATGCCGGTCGGCCACCAGCTGACGGGGCTCGACGCCGGTGAGGCGTTCGAGGTGTCTCTCGGTCCTGGTCAGTGCTTCGACGGTGGACAGGTCGTCCATGTCGCCGATGTGCTGACTGACCCAGGCGTAGCGGCCTTCCCCGAGCGCGCAGGTGTTCTTCAGGTCCGCGCCGACCGCGAGTGTCGGCGGTACGTCGAACGGCAGGGCGAGGGGCAGCGGCGCGTAGCCGCGGGATCTGCGGATCGGGAGCTCCGCTCCCGCGACGAACCGGCTGACCGAGTCGTCGCACGGGACATGGATGGCCCGGTCGTGCCGCAGCCAGCCGTCGACCAGCGGAGCCAGGGTGGCGATGGCTTCCGCGTCGTCGGTGACGATGGGCTCGCCGGACAGATTCGCGGAGGTCATCACCAGCGCGTCCGGGCCCGGCCGGTCGTCCCCGACCCCGAAGAGCAGAACGTGCAACGGGGTGTAGGGCAGCAGCAGTCCGAGGTCGGGGTTGCCCGGCGCCACAGCGTCGGACACGCCGGCCGCCGGCTCCGCCCGGAGCCGCGGCAGGAGCACGATCGGCTTACGGATGCCGGAGAGCAGCTCCCGCTCCTCCCCGGTCATCGTCACCAGCTGTTCGGCGACCCCGGTACCGGCGACCATGACCGCGAACGGCTTGCCACCGCGCTGCTTACGGCGTCGCAGCTCGGCGACGGCCGCGTCGTTGCGGGCGTCGCACGCGAGGTGGTAGCCGCCGAGCCCCTTGATCGCGAGGATCCTGCCGTCGGCGAGCAGTTCCCGTGCGGCGCGCAGGGCGTCCTCGCCGTGCTCCGGGCGACCGTCGTCCTTGCGGACCAGTTCGAGCCGGGGTCCGCAGGTGTGACAGGCGATCGGCTGGGCGTGGAACCGGCGGTCCGCCGGATCGTCGTACTCCGCCCGGCAGTCGTCGCACATGTCGAACGCCGCCATGGTCGTGGCGGCCCGGTCGTACGGGGTACCGGTGACGATCGTGAACCGGGGGCCGCAGTGGGTGCACGTGATGAACGGATGGCGGTACCGGCGATTCGCCGGGTCACTGAGCTCGGTCAGGCACTCCTGGCAGGTGGCGACATCGGGGGAGACGAGCGTACGGGCGCGGCCGCCGTCGCTGGAGTCCTCGATGGTGAACTCCGTACCGCCACGTGTCGGCCGCTCGGAATCCCGCACGCTCTCCACGATGGCGAGCGGAGGGGCGTCCGTGCACAGCCGCCGCCCGAACTCCGCCACCGCCTCCGCGTCGCCCTCGACCTCGACGACCACGCCGGCGCTGGTGTTCGCCACCGAGCCGGCGAGGGCCAGCTCCGAGGCGGTGACGTAGACGAAGGGCCGGAACCCCACACCCTGGACGACACCGCGCACCTCGAACCTGCGCCGGACCCGGCGGGTGCGGGCCTGCCCCATCATCTCCAGACCCGAGAGCGCCTCGCGGGCCTTGTCCTGGTCGATGATCTCCATCGCGAAGCCCATGTGCAGCAGGACCCAGTCGCCGGGGCCGGGGGCTTCGTCGAGCATGCCGATGTTGATCCGCCGCTGTGCGCCCTCCACATCGACCAGTGCGAGCTGCCCGGCAAACCCGTCCACGATCTCCACCACTTGACCAGGAATGCCAAGGCACATGATCAGGACCTCCGGGGAACGGCGGACGGGACGGTCTCGGTGGGTTCGGGCGGCAGCAGACGACGGATCAGCTGATGCACCGCCTCGATCGCGTCGGGTACCGAGGCGCAGACAGCCTCACTGAGCCCGATGCCTTCGTCGATTCCGGCGGGAGTGCAGCCCACGAGGTAGGTGACGGGAAGAGTACCGCCCAATTGATCCAGATTTGCCAGAACTGACACCGGATTCATGCCATGCGCGTCGAATTCACCCGTACCGAGGTGCTCCGCGGTGATCTCCAGCACCGTCACCTCCCCGGGAGGACCGCCCCCGGGGTAGGTGTCGACCAGCACCAGGGCGTCGTACCCGTTGAGCAGGTCATAGGCGAGATGCATACCGCGGATCCCGTAGTCGACCACCTGGACCCGTGACGGGAGGCCGCCGGGTCCGGCCAGTCGGCGCACCACCTCGGGTCCGAAGCCGTCATCGCCGAGAAAGAGATTGCCGACGCCCGCGACCAGCACCCCGCCGGCCACGTCAGGACCTGCTCCCTCGCTCACATCGAACGCATTCTCAGATACCGGCGGATGTCGGGGATCGACTTCACTCCCACAGCCACGACGACCAGCGCCACGGCCGCGGCCACGCCTGTGGTGATCACGCCCAGGGTTCTCATGGGGTCTCCTCTCGGTGTTCCTTGGAGCTCTCGACGGCCAGGGGCTCCAGCTCGTCGGGGGCGAAGTAGAAGTAACGGCCGTACCAGTCGTGCAGGTCCGACGCCGGATCGTCGACGAGGACCAGGGCGACATGCACCGCTCCGTCGACATCCGAGAGCACCGCGGTCACCCGCGCCACCTGGCCGGCGAAGAACAGGTCCTGCGCGTCCGCACGGCGGGACGGGTGCACCCGGACGAGGCTGCCCTTGGCCACCCGGACGCCGTTGATGACGACCGCGTCGGACTCGGGCTGCACCGCGGCGTCGGTCGCGGGATCCCACCACGGGACGCCACCGGTGTCGAAGGGATCGGCGTCGAAGGGTCTCGGCGTGTCGGCAGGAGAAGGACCGGCGGGACCCGCCTGCGGCGCATGCGGATCGCGGAGCAGGCCGTGGAGCTGTTGCAGGTCCGCGGGCGACATGCCGTCGCAACGATCGATGATCTCCCGCGCCCGGGGGTCGGTGGCCCGGGCCTCCGCCTTCTCCTCGTCCGTCATGGTCATCACGCGCAGCGTCAGGATCTCGTCGATCTCGGTGGAGTCGAACAGGGCGCCCGCGCTCTGTTCCGCCACCTCAGGGTGGTCGTACAGGATGATGGGCGCGCCCAGCACGGTGTCGGTGGTCCCGCTCGGTCCCGCCAGCACCGGCCAGCACCGCCGCTGCTGACAGCGGCCGGCCGCACCGGCCGCCTCGTCGGGGGGTTCGAGCAGCGAGACGAACCCGGCCCCGTGCGCCTGCAGGAGCAGATGCGAGCCGATCAGTGACGCGCGGATCGCGGCGTCCTTGTCGGCGGCCGTGTCCGGGTGCTCGTTGTCCACCGACACCGACAGCCGTACGAACCCGTCGTCGGCCGTCCAGCGGGTACGGATCCTGGCCGCCAGTGGTTCGCGGCGTCGCACGATGCGGCCCACCTCGGCGCCGTTCGGATCCGTCAGCGGTTCGGTCTCCGATCCGCCGGTGATGCGGTGCAGTTGATCGAGTTCCTCGTTCCAGGCGAGTGCGGGCAGGATGACTTCCCGCTCCACCGCCTCGTCCCAGCTCAGCACCGACACGCCGTCCACGGTGAGCTGCTCGACCGGGGTGTAGCCGCCGTCCTCGTCGCGCCGTTGCACCTCGCGGACCTGCAGCTGGAGGAAGCGCAGATGGATCGTGACGCCACCGGGCGGCTCGTGCGGGGCCGTGAGGAGGCACTGCATCTCCATGCCCGGGTCCTCACTGAAGCTCGCCGCGGACGCGGACGGCGGCCCGAGGACTCCGAACTGCCAGCGTGACCGGTTCTTGTGCGAACTCGCCCGGTACGGGTAGAGCAGATATCCCTCGTAGAGCACCGCGTCGGCGATCGTGCGGACGTGGTCGAGGCTCACCGGGCCGGCGGGGCTCAGCGCGTTCACAGGACCACCTCGCCGATGTCGGCCAGCAGGGTGTGCACGGTCTCGTCCCAACTGATCAGCCCGCGCCGGGCGCGGAAGTCGGCGATGCGGTCGAGCACGTCCTGGTCCAATCTGATCCAGCCGGAGTTCGGGAAGTAGGACGCGATCATCTGCCGCCACACCGTGACCGGCATCTGATGGCGGGCCTCGCAGTCCCAGGGCACCTGCCGTACGCCGAACCCTGCGGTCCCCTTGGTGAACACCGTGCCGGAGAAGAGCAGCGTCAGCGGCACCGAGCCCTCGCCGAGGGCGTGCAGATAGCGGGAGCCGATCACGTCGAAGTCGTACGTGCAGGGCAGGGCGAGGTCGACCTCGGTGGTACCGGTGAACCCCTGCACCGTCGTGTTGCACTGCATCCAGAGGAAGGGCTTGAGGGTGTCGGACCAGCGCTCCCGATCGCCGAACAGCCCGCGCAGCCCGTCCTGTTCGGTGGCGTCGTAATGCCGTCGCTGCGGCTCGATGCGGACCTGGCAGCGCAGCACGATCGCGTGGATCCGCTCGCCGCTGTCCTCCTCGATCCGCAGCCGCGCGGTGAGTTGCGGCGCGACGGCGTACGGCTCGGCGACGACGTCGAGCACGGAGAAGCCGAGGCCGGTCACGACCGGTCGTCCAGGGTCGCGGGCCGGCTGCGCTCCGCCACGTGGGCGAAGAACGCGTCCATCGCGTCGTGCGCCTCGCGGCCGCCGTCGAAGCCGCGCCACAGGGTCCGCAGCCTGCCGACCAGTTCGTAACAGGCGTCGATGGGCACCAGATGACAGGACCCACCGGAGCCGTCCCCGCGGCGCACCAGCAGTGCCTCCACATCGGGGAGCAGGACGTCCAGTTCGGGATTGGCCTCGACGATGGTGTCCCAGGCGTCCAGCGGCAGTTCGGACTCGGTGGCGCCCGCGGGGCCCGGATAGAACGCGATGGTGCGGCCCTGGACGGAATTGCGGAACAGGAAGGCCAGCCCGACCGGGATCTGCAGGGTGTCCCAGGTCCGCTCGTCGACGGTCGGACCATCGAAGGACAGATACCGCTCGGGGACCGCGCGATAGCGCAGATGCGCGTCCTGATCGCTGAACAGCAGGTAGCAGGCCCGGCAACTGCACATCAGGGCCCGGCTCTCCAGGTTCACCACATGCGAGTGACCCGGGTCGATCGACTCCGCGCACATCTCGCAGCGTTCCCCGGCAACCGGTTGCGGGCGGTTGCGCGTCACCCGGAGCAGGGAGGCCACGGGTGACGTCGAGCGGCTTCCGCTGATCATGTCGCCGCCGGGGTGGGTACGGCGAGCGAGACGGTCGCGCCGTCCGCGAGCAGCGGCAGCGGGTCCAGGTGCAGGTCCGCCGCCTCGACGCAGGCACCGGCCCGCCGCACGTCGTAGTGCGCAAGGCAGGCGGGGCACCGCAGCACCCCGTCATCGGAGGCGCCGCCCAGCCGCCGGGCCAGTACGGCGCCCTCCAGCGGCCGGTCGCACCGGGCACAGCGGTCCCGGAAGGCGAAGAGGTCCGAGCCGATACGGCAGGCCAGCACCGGGACGAGCCCGGCGGTGAACCGGGTGACGGCACCGGGTTCGAGGCCGGCCAGTTCGGGGACGAGCTCCCAGGACGAGCCGGAGTCGTCAGGAGCGGGAACCGTCTCGTGGAGGCGGGAGAACAGCGCCTCGACCGGGACCATCGGCCCGGAGGCTCCGGACTCCCCGTCCGTGGTGGTCTCGACCTCGATCGTGATGATCTCCGGAGCTGCCGCCTCGACGGCGCCCTGCACGGCGAGCTTGAGGGTGGCCGAGGAGGACGGGCAGCCGTCGCAGCTGCCGAGCAGCCGCAGCCGGACCACGCCGTCGTCGGACACACCGAGCAGCTCCACGTCGCCGCCGTGCGAGCCCAGATAGGGCCGTACGCTCTCCAGCGCCTGCTCGACGCGCGTCTCCACGCTGTACGGGTGCAGGCCGTGCACGAGCAGCAGACTCGTCACCAGCTCGTCTGCGGCGAAGGAGGCCAGGACGTCGCCGCTGAGACGACCCTGCTCGTACAGCAGGTCGAGCAGCCGTTCCAGCCCGGCACCGTAGAAATCGGTGACGAGCCGGACCAGTTCCTCGCTGCGTTCGCGCGCGATGGCACCCCCGGACGCACTGGCGGCGATCAGGGTGTCGATGCGCTCACCGGTCACCCGCCAGTCGGACGGCGCGGAGGCGGACGGCGCGGAGCCGGCCGTTGTCACTTCGGGCGCGGGGGACGCGCTGTGCTCCGCCACGTCATTCACTGCCCGCGGACTGGGTGGGGGAGTGCAGCCGCTCGATCTTCTTGCCCTCGCCGAGGTACATGTGCACGCCGCACGGCAGACAGGGGTCGAAGCTGCGCACCGTGCGCATGATGTCGATGCCCTTGAAGTTCTCCCGGTCGTTCTCCTCGAAGATCGGCTGGCCCTGCACCGCGTCCTCGTAGGGTCCCGGTGTGCCGTAGGAGTCGCGCGGGCTCGCGTTCCACGGAGTCGGCGGGTACGGGTGGTAGTTGGCGATCTTGCCGTCGCGGATCACCAGGTGATGCGAGAGGACGCCGCGCACCGCCTCGGTGAACCCGCAGCCGACCGCCTCTTCCGGGACCTCGAACTTCTCCCAGGTCTTGGTGCGTCCCGCGCGGATCTCCACGAGCGCCTTCTCCGCGAAGTGCAGCGCGCAGGCGGCCGCGTACGCCTGGAAGTAGGTGCGCGCCCGGTTGCGCTCGATGGTGTTGCTCCACTGCGGGATGCGCCATTCCAGCTCCACCGGACCCTTGAGCGCGGTCTTGGGGAGATTGATCTGCACGCTGTGGCCGGTGGCCTTGATGTAGCCGATGTCGACCAGCCCGGCCAGCGCCGTGGTCCACAGCCGGGCCAGCGGTCCGCCACCGGTGTCGAGGGCGAGATAGTCCTTGCCGTCGAACCACCGCGGTGACATCACCCAGCTGTACTTGTCGCCCAGGTCCCGCTTCTGCGGCTGCGGGTTGGTGTGCTGGTTCCACGGGTGCCGGCGGTCGACCGGATTGCCGAGCGGGTCGTGGGTCACGAACATCTCCTGCTCTTCCCAGTCGTTGTAGTACGACGAGCCGAGCAGGATGCGGATGCCGAGGTTGATCTCGACCAGGTCGGTGGTGACCAGTTTGCCGTCGACGACGACGCCCGGGGTCACGTACATCTTCCGGCCCCAGTCGGTCATGTCCTTGTACTCGAAGTTGCAGTGTTCGGGATCCTGGAAGGAGCCCCAGCAGCCGAGCAGGATGCGGCGGTTGCCGACCATCTCGTACCCGGGCAGCGCCTCGTAGAAGAAGTCGAAGAGATCGTCGTGCATGGGCACGACCTTCTTCATGAACTCGACGTACCGCTGGAGCCGGGTGATGTAGTCGGTCATCAGCTGGATCGTCGCGACGGTGCCCACACCGCCGGGATAGAGCGTGGAGGGGTGCACGTGGCGGCCCTCCATCAGACAGAACATCTCCCGGGTCATCCGGCTCACCTGGAGTGCCTCACGGTAGAACTCACCGGTGAACGGGTTGAGCGAGCGCATGATGTCGCCGATGGTCTTGTACCCATGGGCTTCCGCGTGCGGGGAGTCGGTCCGATTGGCCTTCTCCAGCACTCCGGGGTTGGTCTCGGCGACCATCTTCTCGCAGTAGTCGACCCCCACCAGGTTCTCCTGGAAGATGTTGTGGTCGAACATGTACTCCGCGGCTTCGCCGAGGTTGACGATCCATTCGCCGAGGTGCGGCGGCTTCACCCCGTACGCCATGTTCTGCGCGTAACAGGAACACGTGGCGTGGTTGTCACCGCAGATCCCGCAGATCCGGCTGGTGATGAAGTGCGCGTCGCGAGGGTCCTTGCCCTTCATGAAGACCGAGTAGCCGCGGAAGATGGAGCTCGTGCTGTGGCATTCCGCGACCACGCGCTGCTTGAAGTCGATCTTCGTGTAGATGCCCAGGCTGCCGACGATGCGGGTGATGGGGTCCCACGCCATCTCCACCAGGCCGTCCTTGCCCTGGGTCCCGCTGCCACCCTTGCGTTGCGTCGCGGTCATTGCGCCGCCTCATCTTTCTGTCTGTTGCGGTGGGTCACCAAGTGCGGGTGGCACCGGTCGTGAGGTCTTTTCCGGGCTTGCGCCACTTGGGCTCCCGGTCGAGCGTGTGCGTCGTGATGTGGCGCAGCCGCCGCATGGTCGCGCCGTACAGTCCGACGGTGTTCGTGGAGAGCTTTCCGCCGGGGGGCTCGTCCATGAACGGCATGAACTTGTCCGGGAATCCCGGCATGGTGCAGCCGATACAGATTCCACCGACGTTGGGGCAGCCGCCGATACCGTTCATCCAGCCGCGCTTCGGCACGTTGCATTTCACGGTGGGGCCCCAGCAGCCGAGCTTGACGATGCATTTCGGCGAACCGTATTCGGTCGCGAAGTCGCCCTGCTCGTAGTAGCCGGCCCGGTCGCAGCCCTCGTGCACGGTCTGGCCGAACAGCCAGGCCGGACGCAGTGCGTCGTCGAGGGGAATCATCGGGGCCTGGTCGGTGGCCATGTACAGCAGATACGTCAGGGTTTCCGAAAGGTTGTCCGGCTGGATGGGGCAGCCGGGGACACACACGATCGGGATTCCGGCCTTGGACTTCCAGTCCCAGCCCAGATAGTCCGGCACTCCCATGGCCCCGGTCGGATTGCCCGCCATGGCGTGGATGCCGCCGTAGGTCGCGCAGGTGCCGACCGCGACGATGGCGGTGGCCTTCGGGGCCAGCCGGTCGAGCCACTCACTGGTGGTCATCGGCTGACCGGTGGCGGGATCGTTGCCGAAGCCCGACCAGTAGCCCTCGTCGTGCAGCTGTTCGTTGGGGATCGACCCCTCGACGACCAGCACGAACGGTTCCAGTTCGCCTCTGTCGGCCTTGAAGAACCACTCGAGGAAGTCGTCGGCGCCGCCGGTGGGGCCGCATTCGAAATCGATGAGCGGCCAGTGCACGGCCACCTGGGGGAGGCCGGGCAGGGCGCCGAGGGCGATCTCCTCGATGCTGGGCTGGGTGGCGGCGGTCAGTGCCACTGAATCGCCGTCACAGCTGAGACCCGCATTGATCCACAGAACATGGATCAATGTTTCTTCCGCTTTTATTGCAGCCTCTGTCGGCATAATGCCGCCGCCTTCCGGGGCCGGAGGCAGATCCGCCGTGCTACGGGGATCGCCTTCGGCTCGCACGTGTGGTGTCGCTCACATTGGTACCATCTAGACTCCGTCAGAGCGCGCTGTCAACACGGGAATCCGCTCGATGGCCGCGGGCTTATCGACAATCATCCGTGGCTCGTATTGGGCCGAACGAGTGATTCACGCGCGAGAGGCCACCGGTCGTATGCGATCCGGCCGGTCACGGAATGTGCCATTAGACGGTGACGCTGGAGCGAGGCGCTGATGCATGAATTGTCGATCACGCAGAGCGTCGTCGACGCGGTATGTGAACGCGCTGCCGGGCGGCCGGTACGGGTGGTGACCGTCCGGGTGGGAATGCTGACCGCGGTGGTGGCCGACGCGATGCGTTTCTGCTTCGATCTGGTCACCGCGGGAACAGTGGCCGAGGGCGCGCGCCTCGAGATCGACCAGCCCGCCGGCGCTGGACACTGCCGTGCATGTGACACCGAATTCACCCTGGCCGATCTGATCCTCCTGTGTCCGTGCGGCAGCGCCGACGTGGACATCACCTCGGGTCAGGAGCTCCAGATCATCTCGATGAAAGTGGGCTGACGTATGTGCGGTACTTGTGGCTGCCACGCCGACGGCGGTACCGGGGGCGGGCACAGCCATCCGGTGAACGGCGAGACGATCACCCTTGAGCAGAGGGTGCTCGCCAAGAACGAGGATGTCGCGTCGCGCAACCGCGACTGGCTGGCCGGCCAGGGGATCGTGGCGGTGAATCTGATGAGTTCACCGGGAGCCGGAAAGACCACGCTGCTGGAACGAACGATCGGTGATCTCGCGGGCAGACGTGCGGTGTCGGTCATCGAGGGCGACCAGGAGACCACGCTCGACGCCGACCGGATCAAGCGGGCCGGATGCGCGGTGGTTCAGGTGAACACCGGTGCGGGATGCCATCTCGACGCGGAGATGATGCACACCGCCCTCGGGTCCCTGTCTCCCGCCCCCGGTTCGCTGATCCTGGTGGAGAACGTGGGCAACCTGGTGTGTCCCGCGATGTTCGACCTGGGTGAGCGCAGCAAGGTCGTCATCATCTCGGTCACCGAGGGCACGGACAAGCCACTGAAATACCCGTACATGTTCGCCGCCGCGGATCTGGTCATCATCAACAAGATCGATCTGCTGCCCTACGTCGACTTCGACGTCGACCGCTGCGCGGAGTACGCGCGGTCGGTGAATCCGAAGGTGCGGGTGCTGACGGTGTCGGCGACGACGGGTGAGGGGATGGATGACTGGTACGACTGGGTGGCGGAGCAGTACTGAGGCGCTCGACCGGTCCGTAGCGGGATGGCGTACGTACTGGCCGGGCGTTCTCCGCCCGGCCAGTACGCAGGTCGTGGCCCCGATCGGGCGGCGGCGTCAGGCCTGGGACCGGGAGGGATCGGCGGCACGCGCGGCACGCCACTCGGGGGCGAGCACCGACCAGATCTCGGTGTCCTGCCGGATGCCCCGATAGAGGGAACTCTCGCGCTGGACCCCGTCCCGGCTCATGCCGAGCCGCTTGGCCACGTTGATGCTCGGTGTGTTCTTCGAGGACACCAGCCACTCCACCCGGTGAATTCCGCGCTCCTCGACCGCCCAGTCGATGATCACACGCACCGCGCGGGTGACCAGCCCGCGGCCGGCGGCGGCCGGCTCCAGCCAGCAACCGGCCTCGCAGGTCTCGGCCTTCGCGTCGAAGACCCGGAACAGGACGCCGCCCACGAGGAGCCCGTCGAGCCAGATGCCGTACAGCCGTCCGGCGTCGGCGGCGGTCTTGTCCGCGTACGACTGGAGCCAGTTCCGCGCCGAGTCGAGGTCGGCGGTCACGTCGGGGAGCCCGACGTGCTGGCCGATGTATTCGCGGCCGCGGTCCATGTGGGCGAGGAACTCCTCGGCCCGCCAAGGTTCCAGCGGCCGCAGTTCGGCTCCGTCACCCAGCGATATCGCGAACATTCTCGTCCTCCTCGGCGATCGTGCGCGGTCCATGGATCTTCGCACGGCGACCCGTGCATTCCGTTGCTGCCCCGTGCACCCTCCGGTGCGGGGCGAACGTCTCAGGCACGCTCGGCGGCGAACGGCCGGCCGGCGCCGAAGGCCAGGGCGCCGAAGCGGTCGCCCATGCGGCGGTGCGTGGCCGCGTCCGGGTGGAGCTGGTCGGGCAGCGGCAGCTCGGCGAAGTCCGCCTCACCGTAGAGTTCACGGCCGTCGAGGTAGTGCAGGTTCGGATCGTCGGCCGACCGCTGCTTCACGACACGGGCCAGTTCGTCCCGGATGACGTTGAGCGTCAGCTTCCCCGCGGCGCGTTCCGCCGGGTCGCCCGCGGCCAGGAACCGGATCTTCCCTTCACTCAGGTTGCTGAAGTCGGGTGCGCTGGGGCCGGGAGTGTCCTCGTGGATGGGGCACAGGACGGGGGAGACGACCAGCAGCGGAACGGTGGGATGCCCCTCGCGGATGGTGTCGAGGAAACCGTGCACGGCCGGGGTGAAGGCGCGCAGCCGCATCACGTCGGTGTTGACCAGGTTGATGCCGATCTTGACGCTGATGAGGTCCGCCGGGGTGTCCCGCAGGGCGCGGGCGGTGAACGGATCGAGCAGCGCGCTGCCGCCCAGACCGAGGTTGATCAGCGCCACGCCACCGAGGGAGGCGGCCAGCGCCGGCCAGGTCGTGGTGGGGCTCGCGGCGTCGGAACCATGGCTGATCGAACTGCCGTGGTGCAACCACACACGGCCGTCCTCCTCCGCCGCCTCCACCGGGGCGTCCGTGCGCAGCGCCACCAGCTGGGTGATCTCGTTGTAGGGCAGCCAGATCTCGACGTTCTTCATCCGGTCGGGCAGACCGGGGAACCGGACGGTGCCGACCGGTCCTGGCCGGTTCTCCACCGACCCGGTGGTCATGTCCACCAGCAGCACATTGCCGCCGGTCACACCGGCCTGCCCGGCGAGGCGGCCATCGACGAGCAGGTCGTACACGCCGTCCGGACGTGGCGGGGCGCCCTGGTAGGCCATCTTGGTGCGGAGGGTGTCCAGCTCGACCGCGGTGGCCCGGGTGCGGAAAACCAGCCGAACGCCGGAAGGCTGCGCCTCCACCATGGCCAGCTGCCCGTCGGAGCACTGCGCGCGGGTCCGCGCGGGCAGCCGGTGCGGCAGCACCCCGTGCTCGGTGAACTCCAGCTCGAGCGCGCCGCGGACGAGGTCCGCGGTGACGGGCGTGGTGGTCCAGTCCGTGCCCTGAGGCTCTGTGCCCGGGGGCTCCGTGTCCTGGGACGGGATGGCGGAGCCGGCGACGGGGTCGTGCTGAGAGGTCATGATCCCACCTTGTCAACCGGTTACCGGGTCCGCACATGATTTACCGGTCCGCCGCCCCGAGCCCGGCGCCGCAGGCCGCTCGGAATCCGGTGGAGGTGCGCAACGTCCCCGGTCATGATGGGCGCCATGAGCAATCGTGTACCTCCCGTCCAGAGCCTGATCGTCGTCGACGTCCAGTCGGCCTTCGTCTCCGGTGCGGGGGCGGTGCCCGCGGCGGACCGGCTCGTGGACCGGACGACGGATCTGATCGCACGGGCCCGGAAGAGCGGTGCGCTCATCGTCCATCTCCAGAACGACGGTCCGGCCGGAGCGGAGGACGAGCCCCACACGCCCGGCTGGGAACTCCACCACCCCATCGAGGCCGGCCCCGCGGAAGTCGTGATCCGCAAGCCCAAGGACGATGGCTTCAACGGAACGTCACTGGGCACCCTGTTGACCGCATCGGGGGTGCACGCGCTCGCCGTCTGCGGGGTGATGTCCGAGATGTGCGTCCAGGCGACGGCCCGCACGGCTCTGGCGCTGGGATACCGGGTCGTTCTGCCGCACGACGCCCACGCGACGCAGGACATCCCGGCGGCACCCGGAATCAGCGACGGGATCCCGGCCGCCACGGTGTCACGGGTCGCCGAATGGGCCCTCGGCAACGAGGCCGAGGTCATCGCCCACGCCTCGGATGTGACCTTCGCGCCCCCGCTCCCGCGGCCCGCCGATCCCACCCGCGACTGATCGTGAGACCTCGGGCGGCATGATTGCCGCGCCTGCCGCGAGGGGGCAGGATGCGGGGATGCGCTTCTCGATCAACATTCCGAACTTCGGGGACTTCGCCGACGCAAGGGCGGTGGCGACGGTTGCCGCAGCGGCTGAGCAGGCGGGCTGGGACGGGCTGTTCGTCTGGGATCACGTGGTCCACGACAAGATCCAGCGACGCGGCCAGGCCTTCGGGGATCCATGGATGCTGCTCACCGCCGCGGCGTTGGCGACCTCCCGGATCAAACTGGGCACGCTGGTCACTCCGGTGGCGCGCCGGCGTCCCCAGCAGCTCGCCCGTCAGGTGGCCACCCTGGACGCACTCAGCGGCGGACGGGTGATCTTCGGTGCGGGACTGGGCGGGCCGATCGAGGACGAGTACGGCAGCTTCGGCGAGCCGACCGACCCGGTCGTGCTGGCCGAGCGGCTGGACGAGGGACTGGACCTGCTGGGGCGCTACTGGTCGGGCG
Source organism: Streptomyces fildesensis (assembly GCF_016107395.1). Classification (GTDB taxonomy): domain Bacteria; phylum Actinomycetota; class Actinomycetes; order Streptomycetales; family Streptomycetaceae; genus Actinacidiphila; species Actinacidiphila fildesensis. The sequence goes on along the minus strand of NZ_JAAIKO010000011.1, from coordinate 149,491 downwards.
ACCCGGTGAACCATCACGGGAAGCACTACGAAGTGCGGGACGTGACCCTGCTCCCCGCCACGGTGCAACGCCCCCGCCCGCCCGTCTGGATCGCCGGATTCTGGCCGAACCGTCCGCCGATGCGGCGGGCCGCCCGCTGGGACGGCGCGGTTCCGCTGTTCACCTCCGCCAAACACGGCCACGTACCGCATGTCGAGGAGGTCGTGGACCTGGTCGCCTATGTCCGGCGGCATCGCGAGGACCGGCACGAGGTGCCCTTCGAGTTCGTCCTCGGTGGCGCCAGCCCCGCCGACAGCGCCAAGGCGCACGACCTGATCGGGCCGCTGCTCGACGCCGGTGCCACCTGGTGGGACGAACGTCAGCTCCAGACCAGCGATGAACTCGACCGGCTCGCACCGGTGCTGCGCCGCATCGAACAGGGTCCGCCGGCCTTCTAGGCCGTCAGCCGACCCTGTTCAGCAGCCACTTCTGGGCGTCGGTCTGGTTGCTCTCCCACTGCTGGACGTTGGCGTGGTTGGCCGTGCTGGCGTTGTCGACGTCGAGGACCTTGCCGCTGTTGACGTTCGTCAGGGTGTAGCTGCCGCACGCCAGTCGGTGGATCAGCCACTTCTGGGCGTTGGAGCCGTTGGCCTCCCACTGCTGGACGTTGGCGCCGTTGTGCGTGCCGGCGCCGCTCACGTCCAGAGCCTTGCCGCTGTTGGCGCTGATCACGATGTGGACGCCATCGCCGAGCGGGTTGATCCGCCACAACTGGGCCTTGGAACCGTTGGGTTGGTACTGCTGGACGTTGGCGCCGGAGGCCGAGGCGGCGTTCACCACGTCGAGTGCCTTGCCGCTGTTGACGTTGGCCAGGGTGTAGATCCCGGCGGTGAGCGAGGCGAGCTGCGGGGCGGGTTCCTCGAGCCGCACAGAGGAGACCGCGTCGTTCAGGTCCTCGATCGGACAGTCGTCGAGGAGGCCCGCACCCCTTGACCCGCTTCTCCTGACACCGGTCAGGCCCTGCCCCGGGTCCAGGCCGATCTCCCGGCCCCCGTAGTCCGCATGGTCGAAGCAGCCGACGTAGTACCGCGTGTGGTTCACGATCGACGAGGCGCGGTCGTTGAAGCCGTGGTCCTGGAGATCGGCGATGCTCTGGTCGGAGATCAGGATCTCGCCGGATCTGTTCCCCTCGTTGAAGCCGGCGTCGTCGTACAGCGCCCAGTAGTCCTCCGGACAGGCGTACCTGCCCGCGCCGCGGATGATCCTGACCGTCACGTCGCCCTCCCCGGTGTCGTCGCTACCGTAGGTGAGCGCGGGATTGCCCGTCCACGGTGCCGCGGGCCGAGCGGCGTGATCCGGTCAGGCCCGCCTCCGTGCACCCGCGAAAGGCCCGGTGCCGCGTTGCGTGGGGCAACGACCCAGGGGAATGCGCCTGGGCACCGGGCCTTCCGTGTGCTCTGCGGGGACCGCTCAGCTGTGGGAGACGGTCAGCCCGTAGAAGGCGACTCGCGCGCCCTTGGTGGTGCTGTCGGAGGACGACTGGTTGTACGAGCCGGCCTTGAAGTACTGCTTGTACGGGTTGAAGGACGACGGGATCGCGTAGTGCGTCGTGCTGCCGTTGACCGTCAGGTCGATCGTGTGACCGCCGGAGACGGCGATCGTGTAGCTCCACGTCTTGCCGACCGCCACGTGGCCGACGGTGTGCGGCGTCTGGCCGCCGGAGGGCGAGTTCTCGAGGCCCGCGACGATGTCGCCGTTGGAGTGGTAGTAGAGCTCGATCAGCGGCTTCGTGGAGGATCCGCCGGTGCCGAGGTGGATCTGTCCGACGCAGACGTTCGACGTCACGGACACCACGCGCAGCGTCGCGTTGAGCTTGTGGGCGCCGCTGAGCGACCAGTTCGCGGAGCTGCCGTTGGCGTTCATCTCACGGAGTTCGGAGCGGGCGTAGTTGGAGTTGGGGGTGGTGACGCCCTTCTCCGGCGCCCAGAAGGTCATGGCCCCGTCGCGGGTGTCGGTGTAGAAGTACGAGTCCTGGAACCCGTTCGGGCCCTGGAGCCGGGACGACGAGATGGTGGTCGGCGAGCCGGGGGAGCCGACCGGCTCCTGCAACTGCCATACGGACAGGTTGAAGTTGCCACCGGGCGCGACGGAGGGGGACGCCGCGTCGGCGTTGGCGCCCAGCAGGCCGAGCGTGCCGGCTATGCCCGCTGCGGTCGCCAGAGCGAGGACTTTGGAACGAAGTTTCATGTGGGGGGCCTTCCAGCGCTTGTTCAAGAACGTGAACTAGGTCTAGTCCAACGTGGCGCCAGATCTGAATAGCACGGCCTCGTTGCGCCGTCAACGACAGTCTCCGCGCGTAGAGTTCATCGCTGCAGTTCAGGGCTTCATCATTGGAGAAGAGAAGCGTGCCGGGAGCTGTGCTTCCCCCGGTTTCGGCCGGACTGCTTCGCGGCCGTATGAACTCGCCGCGTATCGCACGGAGTTCATATCCATGGACGGAGAACTGCTCGGCGGACGCCGTTATGGCCACCCGGTGCTGTCAGAGCGGCTCTCCGAGCGGCCCGTACTCCTTCTCCAGGGACGCGGCCCAGTGGGCGGCGAAGTCCGGCTGTGTGCCGTCCGCGTCGGTGAATCCGTACTCCTCGTACAGGCCCCAGGTGGCCAGCGCCCGACCGCTCTTGGTCATGATGCCGGGGTCGGCGGCCAGTGCGGCGATCGCCCGTCCCAGATAGGCCGGGGTCTCGGAGTGTGCGAAGTTCGGGTCCTTGGCCACCCCGTCGCGCCAGTTGTCCTCGGTGACGCCGAAGGTCTCCAGCATGGCCTCCGAGCGCAGGAAGCCGGGCGTGATCGCGACCGCGGCGACGCCGTGCGGTTTCAGTTCGGCCGCCTGCGCGACGGCGAGGCGGATCACGGAGGACTTCGCCAGATCGTAGAAGAACGATCCGCGATAGCGGGCGGTGTTGCCGTCGGTGACTTCCACCACCAGGCCGCTCTTGCGGGCGACCATCAGCGGCAGGGCGAAACGGCTGGTGATCACGTGCGTCTCGACCGCCTGCCGCAGCAGCCGGATCCCGGTGTCCAGGTCCTGCTCCCACAGCGGGTGTTCCCAGTCGGTGAGCGGATCGCCGCCCCACACGGAGTTGACCAGGATGTCCAACTGCCCGCTCTGCTCGGCCGCGATCCGGTCGACCAGGGCGCGGACCTCCGCCGGCCGGCTGTGGTCGGTGCGCACCGGGATGCCGAGGCCTCCGGCGGCGGTGACCGCCTGCGCGGTGGCCTCGATGGTCTCCGGCCGGTCCAGGTCGGAGGGTCCGGCCGCGCTGCTGCGGCCGGTGACGTACACCGTCGCGCCCGCGGCGCCGAGGGCGACGGCGACACCCCGCCCACCGCCCCGGGTGCCTCCGGCGACCAGGGCCACTTTGCCGGTCAGTGGCCGGATCTCATCGTTGTTCACTGCTTCTCCAGGATTGACCGGTCGGGTGGCTGGAGGTGGGGCGAGAGCGCGGCGTCGATCCCTTGCCGGAGCCGCTGGGCGAGGGTGCCCTGGCGGTCGAGCGCCCACATCAGGCCCGTGCCGGCGGTGGCTGCCTGTACGGACCGGGCCAGAGCGACGGTGTCCGTTCCCGCGCGCAGCGCGCCGGTGGACACCGCTTCCGCCAGCAGGCTCTCCACCGCCTGCCCCTGGGCCTGGTGAACGGCCAGGGCGTGCTGGTGGAACTGCGGATCGGTCAGGTCGATGCACAGAAAGGCCAGGTGGTTGGCGTACATCTCGGGCGAGGCCATGGGGGCCATCGACTCCACCGTCAGCGTCACGAGGGCATCGAGGGCCGGCTCGTGCTCGGATCGCGTGCGTCCGAAGAGTGCTCCGGCGTCCTTCGCGGACTGCTCGGCGAGCGCCAGCAGCAGACCGCGCTTGGAACCGAACCGCTGCACGAGCGTGGCGGGGACCATCCCCACCTCCCGGGCCACGACCGCCAGAGTGAGCCCCGCGGGACCCACCCGGCCGACCACCTCGGCCGTCGTACGAAGAATCACCGCGTCATCCACTCCGCGAGGGCGTCCTGTCACCATGACCCCCTCCAGTTAGTAAATGCACGTTCATTTATTAAAGCGCCTGGTCGTCCGCGCCGCAAGCGTGGCGTGGGACCGTCGCCGGAGAGGCGGGTGGGCGCGAAGAGAGAACCGGAGGTCCAGCCGTCGTTCCCCCCACGGGACGACGGCCGGACCCCCGCTGTCGCTGCTGGCCATGTGCAACGAGAACTGAACGTACGCGAGCGCTCTACGCACGGCTACCGTGCCGGGGGAATGTGGCCGAGAATCAACCGAAAAGAGTCGAACACCTGCGCAGCGCGCGCAGCCGTCGGACCTACGCCACCGGACGGCCGATCGATGTCAGGCGTAGGGGTCGAACGGGATGCCGGCAGGCTTGGAGTTGTTGAGGGCGTCGTTGAAGGTGCTGTCCGAAATCTTGATCGTGGCAGCGCCGAAGTTCGCGTTCATGAGCTTGTCGCGCAGACCCGTCGGGTAGCCGTTCCAGCCGACGAGGCGCGGATAGAACCAGCCACCGGTGACGTTCTCCGGCGGCTCGTCGTTGTTGTTCGCGAGGCGGTAGAAGTGGGTCGAGGCGCCGTCCTTGTTGTAGACGACCTTCGGGTGGGTGCCGTCGAAGCGCACCGACGAGCGCGGATACCACTTCCAGCCGCTGTGCTGCGACGTCGAGACGTACTGGACCTGGTTGTCGTTGATCCACACCACGACGTGTTCCCAGTCGTGCCGGTGTCCGATGGCCGCGGGTCCGAGGGTGGCCTGGTCCTTCTCGAAGTAGCCGGCGTACACGACCGCGCACCAGCCGTTGTTGCACTTCTCGCGCGAGTACGTGTTGGAGTTCGCCAGCTGGGGGTAGTCGTGGCAGTGGCCGTTCACATCCCCGCCCGGTTTCAGGCCGGGGTTGAGGGTGCCGTCGGTGCCGATGGCGGCGGTCGCGTAGCAGCCGTCCCCGTCGTAGTCGAAGGCCGGGGAGAAGGACTGCTCGAGACCGTCGGCGTTCTGCGGCAGCGACTGGAGGATGGAGGCGCTCGCGTCGGTGGGGACCATCATCACCAGAGCCGCCGCGCTGAGGACACTTGCGAGCGCGGACCGGCGGAACCTTCCCGGACGCGTCGGACGGCGGATCGCCGCTTTCCCGGGGATTGTCGTCGACGACAGCATGCTGCGCACATCAACTCCATAGCAATGCATATGGGGTGAGAAATCCTCGCCCGGATTCCTGGCTGGGAATTGGGCAACTCTACGACGGTGACGTCGGCCGCAGAAGTCTCCGGACGAAAGGTCCGGTGTCCCGGACATGAATTGCGAACCTACTGAACGATGCGGAATCAGCAGCGCAACGGGGGTCCGGCCGGCCTGGCGGGGGCTGTGTCAGTGGTCCGTGTGAGACTGCGTCACATGTCTCTCGCCGATCTCACTCTTGACCAGTGGCGGTCGCTCGACCTGCCGGCCGCCCGATGTTTCGCGCAGCTGGCCGCCGACCGGGTCGGCGGCCGCGTGTCCCTGGTCGGCGCCGTCGAGCACCTTGGCGCGCCGTGGCACCGCGCCCGCATCGAGAAGGACGGGCGGGAGTTCGCCCTGATACCCGGCGGCGAAGTGACGCTCGGATTCGACGTCGACGCCTGGCAGCCGACTGCGGGGCAACTCGCCGACTACGCGGAGAGCTTGGAAGAGGGCTTCGGCTACGGATCGGACCTGAAGGCGCATCTCGCCGAGCTGGTCGGTCCGCGGCGGACCGTCACGTTGGCCACGGTGCTCATGAGCGTCGAGGACGTGGATCTCACCGAGCTGCCTGCCGACATGCCGGCCCTGCTCGCGGAGAGCGGTGCGCGGATGCCGAGCGCCGACGAGTGGGAGTACGCCTGCGGAGCAGGGGCGGCCACGCTGTTCCGGTGGGGCGACGAGTGCTCCCTCGACCGGACGCCGTACGAGGACGGCACCGGACCCCAGCATGAGCTGAGCGCCTTCGGGCTGCGCATCGCCTACGACGTCTACCGCACGGAACTGAGCAGTGATGTGACCGCCGTTCACGGTGGTGACGGCGGGGAGGCGGTCTGCGGGGGCTATGGCAACCTGTTGGCGTGGCTGCCGCTGGCCACCGCCAACCGCAATCCCTTTCTGGCCGAGTTCGTGTACGGCCCGGACGGCGAGGGAATCTGTGCGGAATTCTCCACGCGCCATGTCCTCACGCTTGCCTAGCCTTTCCGTTCGCTGCGTTGCCGTGCGGTCGGTACCGTCGATGCGGCCGATTCGTTCGATGCGGTCGATGCGGTTGCCGGGAGGAAATCGACTGTTCTGCCGGCGGTCCGCGGAAAGATCTTTCGGTGTATGCCGGTTCACGGCACAATCGCTCCGTGACGATCACTGAAACCCCCGGTCCCCATCGCGCAGGACCGGTCGCCCTGGTCCGCGGATTCCTGGCCGCCGGGGTGGCCGGTGCCGCGGTGGCGTGCGTCGTCGTCGGGATCGTGATCGGGAACGTGGCCCTGTGGTGTGTCGGCGGCGGGCTCCTCGTTCTGACGGTCGTGGTCATGACCGTCGCGGGGCGGTTGAAGCGTGCGCGGACGCCACCTCAGGAGAAGCGCCGGGCGCTGGCCATGATCGAGAGCCGGCGCGCCACCAGCGGTGAGTCGGCGGACGTTCCGATCAGGTTCGTCCTGACGGTGGCGCCGGACGACCGGGCCGCCTACCGGGTCGAGTTCTCCCAGCCGATCAACCTGGTCGACGTTCCCGACTACCGGCCGCGCGGCATCGTGGTGGTCGAATACCCCGCCGACGAACCATGGGCTGTCAGGATCATCACCGAACCGGACCAGGAGTGGGCGGCCAGGGCGGCGGAGGCGTTGCTCGACTCCGCGCCCGAGTCCAGTCTGGTGAAGGATCCGACCAAGTGGGGTTCGTGCTGCCTGATCGGCGTCGCGGGGATTCTCATCGGTGCGGCGATCGTCGTTCTGCTGTTCCGCGCGGAACTGTTCCGCGATGAGGGCGGGGACGGGGTGAAGTCCGCTGGAACGGGCAGCTCTTCGTCCTCCACGACCACCTCCTCGTCGAGCACGACGACCGCACAGACCTCGGAGTCGATGCTGCAGGACGGACGGATGCGCCGTACCGCCGACGCGATGATCGCGGCCCACTCGCCGATGGCCGTCGAATTCACCATCGAGGACCACCGGATGTCGGCCCGCGGCGTCGGCCCGGCTGATGCGACCGCTGCTCACCCACCCATCGACCTGCGGACCCTGCCGTACGAACGGCTCCCCGGCCTGGTCCACGAGGCGCGCACCACGCTCGGGATCAGCGACGCCGGCACCTGGCACATCGATGTCGACCACGACCCGAAGACCAAGGCGTTGCTCATCCGTGTGACGGTAACGGACGCTCACCGGTCGGCCTTCCTGCTCGCGGACGCGCTGGGCCGGGTCACCCAGCGCGGCGGCCGCTGACCAGGGGCTCTGACGCGGGGCCTCCGACGTCCGGTCGGGCGGCTCTCAGCGGGTGGCGGCTCCGCCCGCGATCTCGTGCAGCTGATCCCGCAGGGTGAGCGCCGCGGGCAGCGGGGCGGCGGGTAGCGCGGTGTGGATGGTCCGGCGGGGGAGAGGGCTGTCGAGCGGGCGCAGTACGAGTTCGGCCGGGACTGCCCACGCGGCCAGCGCAGGGACCAGCGCGACGCCCAGGCCGGCGGCGGCGTAGCCGAACTTCCCGGTCCACTCGGCGATTCTGATGAGCTTCCGGGGAGTGAAACCCGCCCGGGCACAGGCGTCGTCGAGGAGGGTGGGCCGGCCGGCGGGTGGGTCCTGGAGCCACGTCTCGTCGCGCAGGTCGCGCAGGTCGATCGTCGCGGTCGCGGCCAGCCGGTGCTCGCGGGGGAGAACGACGAGCAGCTCGTCCTGCAGCAGTTGGGTCGTCGTAACGCCCTCGGCCGTCGGGAGGCCGGACGGGTAGTCGCTGACCACGGCAAGGTCGAGAGCTCCGTCCGCGAGGCGCTGCACCAACGCGTTGCTGCGGCCTTCCACGGCGATGACTTCGATGTCGGGCCGTGCCTGATGGAACGCCCGCAGGGCGGCGGGCACCAGGGAGATGTTCGCGGTCGCGAACGCACCAACACGCAGCGTCCCGCCGTGCCCCGCGTGGATGGCGGCGACCTCCCGTTCCGCCCGCGCCAGGCGATCGAGCACGTCCACTGCGTGGCGATGCAGCGCGTGGCCTGCGGGGTTCAGCCGTACACCACGGGGGAGCCGCTCGAACAGCGGCCCGCCCGCCCGCTGTTCGAGCGTGGCGATCCGGCGGGACACCGCGGATTGTGTGTAGCTGAGCCGGACCGCGGCCTGGGTGAACGACCCCGTGTCGGCGACGGTGACAAGCAGACGCAGTGCGTCGATCTCAAACACATTCCCCCCATGCATGGCTGCGATGCATTGTAGTCGCTGGTGGAATGCCTTGCCCCGTCCTAACGTCACATCCGTGGCCGTGGTCGCGTCCGTCGGACCGGAACGCAGCGATACCGCCACTCCTGAGATCACATCCGAGGAGGCAGCGTGCTGTTGTTACTGCGGGTCGAGATGGAGCCGGGCCGGTGACCGCGGGAGCGGTGACCGAGCTGACGGCGATGCTGGCCGACCTGGAGGAACTCGTCGTCTGTGAGTCCTTCTCCGCCGACCATGCGGCTCTGGCCCGCAGCGCCGAAGTGGTCGGCGCGCTGGGCGCACGGCTGCTGGGCGTCGAGCCGGAGCGGATCGTGATCGAGGGCGTGACACACCTGCGATGGGTGTTCGGCACGCCGCGGGTGCTGCTGGTGGGGCATCACGACACGGTGTGGCCGACGGGGTCGCTGCGAAGCCATCCCTGGTCGGTGGTGGACGGGTTGGCCAGGGGCCGGGGGTCCTGGACATGAAGGCAGGGCTGGTGCAGATGTTCCACGCATTGGCGTCGCTGCCGTCCCTGGAGGGTGTGTGCGTGCTGGTCAACGGCGACGAGGAAGTGGGATCGCCGACCTCGCGGGAGCTGATCGAGCAGTCCGCGCGTGGGTGCGCGGCCGCGTTCGTCCTGGAGGCTTCCGCGAAGGAACAGGGTGCGCTGAAGACGGCCCGCAAGGGCACGTCACGCTACGAGGTGGTGGTGCACGGCAAGGCCGCGCACGCCGGTCGGGAGCCGCACAAGGGAGTCAACGCCGCGGTCGAGGCGGCCCACCAGGTCCTGGCCATCGCTGACTTGGCGGCCTCCGTCAATGGGTCCGGCGTGAGTAATGCCGGCTCCGCCCTGGGAGCCGCGACCATCACGCCCACGCTCCTCTCGGCCGGCAGCACCCTGAACACGGTGCCCGCGCTCGCGAAGATATCGGTGGACGTCCGGGTGCCGAGTCCGGAGGCGCAGGACCGGACGGACGCTCTGATGCGGGGGCTGACCGCCAGAACGGACGGGGCGCGGCTGGAGGTGCTGGGCGGCAGGAGACGACCACCCATGGAACCGGAGTCGTCAGCCGAGCTGTTCGCCCTCGCCGCGAGAGTCACCACGGAACTGGGTCAGGAGCCACTGCGGGGGATCGCCGTCGGCGGTGCGTCGGACGGCAATTACACCGCGGGCGTGGGCTGCCCCACGCTGGACGGCCTCGGCGGTGTCGGCAGCGGCGCCCACGCGGACTCCGAACACGTCGTGGTCGACCGGATCATTCCCCGCACCCGGCTGCTGGCCCAACTGATCGCGCGGAAACAGCGATGATCCCTGAGCGATCGAAGAAGACGTCCATGACAGCAGCGAACACTCTGCCGCCCGAAGCCCGCGAACTGGCAGCGCAGCATCATCTCGGCGCGCTGCAGGGCTCGTTCACCCCCAAGCCGATCGGCAAGGGGCTCGTTGCGCTCCACCTCTTCGCGACCGTCAACCTCCTGGCGATGTTCGTGATCCCGGGCCTGCTGTACTACTGGTGGTTGAGCCGGCTGCCGAACTTCAGCCGCAGACAGGCGGCGAAGCGTCTGCACTTGTTCGAGCACGGACTCATCGTCCACCCGCAGTTCGGCGACGGCATCGTCGCCCTCCGCTGGGAGTCCGTCCGGCTCTACCAGAACATCACCCAGACGTTCATCAACGGTGTTCCCGGCCCCACCACCTACACCTACTCCGCGGTCGGCCCGGGCAGGACGAGCGCGACGATCACCGAGTTCTACGACGGCCCCCAGACCTGGGGGCCGTGGATGCAGAACGCCGTGGTCCGCGCCCAGGGCCAGGCAGCCCTCGAAGCGGTCCTCGAGGGCGGGACCGTGAACTTCGGTTCGTTCACGCTCTCCCGCACGGGCCTGGGCGCCCGTGCCAAGGGCCAGCTGCCCTGGTCCCATGTCCAGGAATGCCGCGTCACCGCAGGCAGGGTTCATGTCATGAGGACGGGAGCAGCCACCCCCTGGTCCAGTGACCCGGTCGGCGACGTCGCGAACCTCCACCTCTTCCTCACCCTCGCCGCCAACCTCGCCCCGGAGTGACCGACCCGCGGCAGCCACCTCCGCCGCATCGTCGTCCCGTACCGTCAGCCGGTGGCCGGTCCGGTCCAGTCGGCGGCCACGTGGCCGAGGCGGACGCGCTGCGGGTGGTAGCCGACGGGGACGGAGAGGATCTTCTGTCCGGTGGCGAAGTCGATCGCGGTGATCTGGTTCGCTCCGCTCTCGGAGATGATGCAGGACTTGCCGTCCCCGCTCAGCGTGGCCCAGTACGGTTTCGACGCCGGAATGAGCGGGCCCTCCTGCAGTGTCGTCCGGTCGACGACCGTCGCGTAGTCGTCCACGGTGCCGGCGACGCAGAGCTTGGCACCGTCCGGACTCATCGACAGGCCGTGGTCGCGGGAGTCGTTGGGCCAGGTGGTCCGGTCCGGATCGGTGGCCGGGTTCTCCGGCAGGGTCTTGACCCGGGTGATCGTGTCCGTGGCGACCGAGTACTCGACGAAGCCGTTGAAGAAGGACACCTGGAAGTACAGCTTCGACCAGTCCGGGGAGAACGCCACCGGGCGGACGGCATTGGAGAGGTCCGAGCGGCCGAACGCGTTGAGGCGGGCCCGCATGTCGATGGTCCGGATCGGCCGGTAGGTGGCGCCGTCGACGACGGTGATGTGCCGGTCGCCCTTGGTCCAGTCCCACAGTGGGGCGTCGAGGTTCGTCTGGACCTCACCGATCGACATGTTCCACAGATACTTTCCGTCCTCGGTGAAGACGTTCTCGTGCGGCTTGTCGCCGGTCGGGAACGAGCCGAGCTGCCGGCCGGTCTGGATGTCGATCACAAAGGCTGCGTTCGCCAGGGAGGCGGAGACGACGACGCGGCGGCCGTCGGGGGAGAGCGCCATGTGGTCGGATCGGTAACCAGCGACCCCGTAGCGCCAGTTGACCTTCCCCGTGGCGAGGTCGAGCGAGACCACGTCCCCGAAGCTGGGTCGGGAGACGACCACGGACTTTCCGTCCGGCGTTGTGTACATGTCGTCGACGTACTGGTCGTGGCCCTCGCCGGGGCCTTGCTGGATGGCGAGGTAGATGGCGAGCCGTACCGGGTTGAGGTAGATCTCGGTGAGCCGCTGGACCTTGTCGGGGATCACGTTGATGTGCCCGACCTTCGCGAACGTGCCGGTGGAGCGGACCACATCGGCGGTGCCGTCCCAGTTGTTGCCGACGAACAGCACCTCCTTGAGGGGGTCGGCGGCTCTGGGCTCGGCGCCGGCCGGAGCGGTGCACAGGGCGGCGAGGGCCAGGGTTGCGGCGAGCAGCACGAGGGAAGTCCTCGGGCGCTTGACTGCGGTCATGGAAACTCCGGGGGTCGGATGCATCGAACGGGGGCTGGATGACCGGGAGTTCACAGCGGCCCGGGCGGAGACGGCGCGGCGCCGTGCCGGACGGCGGGGTCTCCAGCACGGCACACCGGTGTTACTTTTCGGTAGTCCAAAGGAAACCAAGGCGGCTCGCACCACCGATAGGCAGCGGTCCCCAATGACCTGGCCTTCGGTTGTGAATCGGCACCAAGCGTCCCTGGATACCGGGCGGAGGCGGTAAGACGTGGTGGCTGAACCGGGTCGTAGCGCTCTCACCGCGGTGTTCCGGGCCATGGCAGGCGACCCGGCCGTCGTCGACGAGGTCGTCGCGGCGGCGCGTGCCGAGTCCGCTGAGGTGGCCAGGCTTCCGCCCGCGGAGAACCGGCGGCACGTCGAGGTGATGCTGGCTGCCGGGCTGGCCGCATTCGTACGACCCGGGCAACCCGGCGATCCGGAACGCGGACCGGAACGCGGACCGGAGCTCGGACCCGACTCCGGCCCCGAGATCCACCCCCAGGTCCGGCCGGATGTCGATCCGGACTTCGAGGCGGCCGCCCTGCTGGGTGCCGACCGGGCCGCGCAGGGCGTGCCGATCACCGCCCTGCTGCGCGGCGTCCAGGCGGGCCGCAGCCGCGCGGTGCAGATCGCCATGGAACGGGCCCGGGCGGCAGGCGTGCCCGCGGAGCTCATGCTGGAGGTTCTGCTGGAGTCGGACCGCTACACCGGCGCGCTGGAGATTCACGTCATCACCGGCTACCACGATGCCGAGTTGGAGCTGGCCCGTACGGCGCGCGACGCCCGCACCCAGGTGTTGCGCCGGCTGCTGCTCGACGACGCCCGCACGCTGACCGCCGACGAGCTGGCCGAGACCGGGCTGCAACCGCACGGGCAGTACCACTGTGTCGTGTCGGATGTGACCGACCCGCTGCGCGCCCGCGCTATGGAGCGGCAGCTCGCGACCAACCCCGGCCTGTTCGGCCTGGTCGACGGCAAGCTGACCGGAATCGCCGGCCGGCTCCCCGCGTCCGGACCGCCCGACGCCCAGGCGCTGGTGGTGGTCGCACCGCAGGCCCCGCTGGACCGGATCCGCCCCCTGTACGCACTGTGCCTGAACGCTCTTGGAGCCGCGGAAGAGCTCGGCCTGCGCGGCCTGCACCACGTCACCGACCTCGCCGGGCAGAGCGCGCTGTCCACCCAGCCGGCCATGGCGGACCTACTGAGCCGGACCCTCCTCGGAGCCCTCGACCCGGCGGATTCCTTCCACCGGCAACTCGCGGCGACCGTGCTCGCCTACCTCGATCACGGGCAGCGCTTCGACCGCACCGCGACGGCCCTGCACGTCCACCCGAACACCATCCGCTACCGGCTCACCCGCTTCGAGGAAACCGTCGGGACGTCGCTGGAGGCCGTCACCGTGGAGAGCCGGGCGGCCGTCATGGACACCCTGCACTGGTGGTGGGCGCTGCGGACCTGGCTCGGACCGCCCTGACGCGGCTCCCGTGGGTCTCCGACCGGTGACGGCGCGTCACCGGACGGAGCCGGGTGTGCGGGTGTTCCATCGGTCGGTACGGGTAGGCGAAGCCGACAGTAGCGATCGGGAGGGCAGTCCGCTGATGACACAGCAGTCCGAGAAAGCGGCCGGGTCCCGGTCGGAAGAGGACAGCAAAACCAAGGTCACGATCATCATGGCGCTCGGTGCCAATCTGGTCATCGCCGTCGCCAAGGCCGTCGGAGGGCTCTTCGCGGGATCTCCCGCCCTGCTGTCCGAGGCCGCCCACTCGGTGGCGGACAGCATGAACGAGGTCTTCCTGCTGGCCTCGCTCAAGCGCAGCAAGCGTGCCCCGGACAACGAGCACCCGTTCGGCTACGGCAAGGACCGGTTCTTCTGGTCGCTGCTCGCCGCGGTCGGAATCTTCACGATGGGTGGCTGCTTCTCGGTCTTCCAGGGTGTCGAAGCGCTGCATTCGAGCGGTGAGGAGAGCCGTTCCGGCTATCTGGTGGGACTCGGCGTCCTGGTCGTCGCGCTGCTCGCCGAGGGGGCGTCGCTGGCGAAGGCGCTGCTGCAGGTGCGCGGGCAGGCCCGCGAGGCGGGCCGGGGCCTGCTGCAGCAGATCCGGGTGGCCGACGATCCGGCGCTGCGGACAGTCATGGCCGAGGACGGCACCGCCGTGATCGGTGTGTTGCTGGCCATCGCCGGAATGGCGCTGCACATGGCCACCGGGCAGGTGCAGTGGGAGGCCGGCGCGTCCCTGGCCATCGGCGTTCTGCTCATCTACGTCGCCTACCGGCTCGGCAAGGACGCCCGAGGGCAGCTGATCGGTGAGGCCGTCGATCCCGGGCTGCAACTGCGGATACGGTCCTTCCTGGCAGAACAGCCCGAGATCGACGCCGTCACCTCGCTGCTGACCATGCGGCTGGGCATGGACTCCACACTGGTCGCCGCGCGGGTGGACCTGGTGGGCGGGCTGGACAGCGAGGAGGTCGAGGAGATCTCCGGGCGGATCAAGAGCGAGATGCGGGAGAAGTGGCCGACGGCCGACCACGTCTTCCTCGACATCACCCACGCCTCGGACCAGGACCGCTCCCGGGCCGGCCGGGACCGGGAGATCCTCGACGGGGCGGCCACGGAACACCCCGCAGGTCACTGAGGGGCCCGGGGGACTCCAGTCCGGTGCCCTAGTACCAGCCGGTGCAGATGACCGTGCCGTTGTAGCCGCAGGCCCTCATGACGTAACCGGCGTCGTTGAAGGCGGGTGTGAACGTGCCTGTGCCGGACCGCAGGTACGTCATCCCCATCGGGCCCGTCCACGTCGCTCCGCCGTTGGACGACCGGTCCACCCACACCTGGTTGCCCAGCTTCGACCGGCTGATCCGACCCCACGCGCAGCGGGTGGACGCGTTGTAGCGCAGCTCGATGATCATGTTTCCGTTGTGTGCGGTCTTCTTGCTCACCGCGCTGCTCGTGTCGCACACCACCGGTGCGCTCGATGCCGCGTCGGCGGCGGGGGCCAGGGTGAGCAACCCGCCCCCGATGAGGGCGATGGCACCGATTCCGGCGGCGATCCGGCGCTTGAACACTGACATCCGCGGTCCTCTCGACAGGTTGTCGGATCAGGCCGGCACAGCCCGGATCCCACAGTGATGACCCCCGCAACAGGGGACGAACGGGATAAGCCTCTCCTATCGGGAGCTTGTTGCGCGGTGATTGCGCCGCGTGTCACCCGCCCGAGCCACAGCGGACTCCGCCCCGCCCGGGACCTCGCTACGAGGGCCGCTCCGCTCTCGGCGAACCTCTCAGCTGTCGGTGAAGTGGGGGCGCGCGGGGTCGCCGTCGGTGTTTGAGTGGGCGGATGGAGATCCTGGTATTGGGTGGAACGGCATGGCTGGGGCGCGAGGTCTCGCGACTGGCGCTGGAGCGTGGGCACCGGGTGACGTGCCTGGCCCGCGGGGAGAGCGGCCAAGTCGCCGAGGGCGCGACCCTGGTGGCCGCGGACCGGCGCGACGCGTCGGCCTACGAGATTCTGGCGGGCCAGGACTGGGACGCCGTGGTCGAGGTGTCCTGGCAGCCGGGCTTCGTCCGTGGGGCGCTGACGGCACTCGGCGAGCGGGCGGGGCACTGGTCGTACGTGTCGTCGGTCAGTGCGTACGCGTCGCATGCGCAGCCGGACGCGGACGAGTCGGCCGAGTTGCTCCCGGCTGCCGAGGGGGACGAGGTCGGGCGTGAGGAGTACGGGGAAGCCAAGGTGGCGTGCGAGCAGGCCTCGACGGCCGCGGTGGGGGGCCGGCTCCTCATCGCCCGGGCAGGACTGATCGGCGGCCCCGGTGACCACAGCGGCCGCACCGGGTACTGGGTCGGGCGGGCGGCCCGCGAACCGTTGGCTCCGATGCTCGTACCCGATTCCCCCGGGATCCCGACGCAGGCGGTCGACGCCCGGGACCTCGCGGCATGGCTGCTCGACTGCGCGGAGAAGAGGACGACCGGGACGTACAACGCGGTCGGACCGATCGTGCCCTTCGGGGAGTGGATCGCGCTGTCACGGGAGATCGGCGGGCACACCGGCCGGGTGGTGAAAGCCGATCCCGGCTGGCTGCTCGCGCAGAAGGTCGGCGAGTTCATGGGTCCGGAGTCACTCGCGATGTGGATGACCGACCAGGACTGGCTCGGCTTCAGCGCTCGCAACGGCGACGCGGCGAGCGCGGCCGGCCTGCGACACCGGCCTCGGGCCGAGCTGCTGGCGGACACCTTGCGCTGGGAGCGCCAGGAGGGTCTGGACCGGCCGCGCCGGGCCGGGTTGAGCAGCGAGCGGGAGCGGGAACTGCTCGACGCTCTGGGGTGAGTGGGGCCCGGTTACCCTGGTGGGACGGGAGCGGCCGACGCTCCCGAACCACGGGGGTGGGTAGCTGTGCTGCGTGTGACGTTGGCCGGACTCAGGGCGTACAAAGTACGGCTGTTGCTGTCATCGGTGTCGATAGTGCTCGGGGTCGCGTTCATCGCGGGCACGTTCATGATGACCGACTCGATCCATCAGGTTTTCGACCACAGCTACGCCCGTGCCGCGGAGAACGTGGACGCGGCCGTGCAACCGTCGGACGCCGCGAAGCAGCGGCTCGCGGCACAGCCCGGTGTCACGGTCCTCACCCCGGAAGTGCTGAACGCCGTGCGCCGTGTCGACGGGGTGGCCGCGGTGGCCGGGCGGCTCAAGGCGCCGGCACCGATGCGGGACATCGACGGGCAGGTGATGACGACCGACGGGATCGCCGGCAGCGCGCTGGCGATCCCGGACGACGTCGCACTCAGCGGCGGCACGGTCGTCGAGGGAACACCGCCGCACCGGCCCGATGAGGCGGTGGTCGACAAGGACACCGTCGCGGAACGGCATCTGACGATCGGTCAGGATGTTCAGGTCGTCGCGCACGATCAGCAGGTGCGGCGGTTCCGGCTGGTCGGGGTCATGGAGTTCGGGGTGGACAACCGGGCCAACGGCTTCACGGTCGTGGGCCTGCAGCCCGGCGTGGCATTGTCCGTCACCGGGCATACCGGCTACGACCAGATCGATGTACGTGCCGCCGCCGGGGTCTCGCAGTCCCAACTGGCAGAGCGCATCCGTGCGGTGCTCGGTCCGTCCGCCGACCTCTCGGTCCTGACCGGGCAGCAGTTCACCCGGGCCACGCTGCTGCACCGCGCGAAGATCGCCGGAAACCTCCCGCAGATCCTCCTGGTCTTCAGCGTCACGGCCCTGCTCGTCGCGGCGTTCGTCATCTACAACACGTTCACGATCCTGGTCACCCAGCGGATGCGGCAACTGGCGTTGCTGCGCTGTGTGGGCGCGACCCGGAACCAGGTGTTCGTCAGCACCCTGCTGGAGGCGGCGGTGGTCGGGTTGCTCGCCTCGGTGGCGGGACTCTTCGCGGGGATCGGCATAGCGGCGGGGCTGCGGTCCGTGGTCAGTGCCCTGTCCACCGCCACGGTGCCCGCGGGCGGTGTCGTGGTGCACAGCACCACGGTTGTCGCCGCCCTGACAGCCGGGATCGTCGTGACGGTGGTCGCCGCGGCGGTACCGGCGCGCGCCGCGACGACGGTGGCGCCGATATCCGCCGTACGCCAACAGCCGGACACGACTGCTTCCCACGGCCGGGTCGGCGCGTTGCGGCTCTGGACGGCGACCGTGCTGGGCTTCACAGGGATGGCCGTCATCGCGATCGGCACCCGCTCGACGGATCTTTACGCCGGCATCAAGGTGATCGGTACGGGGTGCGCGTTGGTCTTCCTCGCGGTCCTGGCGATCGGGCCGGACGTCGTGGGACCACTGACGCGGATCCTGGGCTGGCTGCCGGCCAAATTGCTCGGCACCCCGGCGAAACTGGCGGCCGCCAATGCGCGGCGCAACCCGCGGCGGACCGCGACGACGATGGCGGCGCTCTCCGTCGGCGTCATGCTGATGAGTCTGTTCACCGTGATCCAGGATTCGGCCATGGTCACCCAGTCGCAGTGGATCGAGTCCCACAATCCTTACGACTACTCGGTCGACCCGCTCGCCGGTTCCGACCAGAGTGTGCCGTTCGCCGTGGCGGCGGAGCTGCGCAAGAAACCTCAACTGGCCCATGTCGCCGCGGTCGACGGTACGAAGACCGATGTGAACGGGCGGCCGTCGGATGTGGGTGCCGTCGAATCGAGCGCCTACGGCTCGCTCTTCCGGCCGAACGTGCGCAACGGCTCCCTCGCCGACTTCACCGCCGGCACGGCCGCCGTCTCCAACGAGCTCGCCGCCACGCTGCACCTGAAGCTCGGTGACACGGTGAAGGTCGCGACCCCGCGGGCCGGCACGGTCGCGGCCCGGCTCACCCTGATCTACCAGGTCTACACCGGGCACGGAATCGACTGGTTCGACGTCCTCCTGCCCCGCGACGACTTCCTCCGCGGCTTCGCACCCGCCGGTGACAGCCAAGTGCGGATCCTGGCCAGGGAAGGCGTGAACATCGTCGAATCGCGCACGGCCGTCCAGGACGTCGTCTCCGCGCTCCAGCTGCTCCACATCGGCAGTCTCGCGGAGAAGAAATCGGACCTGTCCGGCAGTGCGCAGTCGACCCTGACCCTGTTCACCGTGATGCTGGCCATGGCGATCGTGATAGCCGTCCTCGGCATCGCCAACACCCTTTCCCTGTCAGCCGTGGAACGCTCCCGGGAGTCCGCACTGCTGCGCGCCCTGGGGCTCTCGCGCGGCGGGATGATGAAGATGCTCTGGGTGGAGGCCGTGCTGACGGCCCTGCTGGGCACCCTCATCGGGCTGCTGCTCGGGGTGTCGTTCGCCGGGGCGTTCGAGCATCTCATCGGCCACAGCCAGGGCGGCGCCGTACTCAGCGTCCCGATCGCGAAGCTGGTCGCGTATGCGCTGATCGCCACGGGGGCGAGCCTGTGTGCGGCCCTGCTGCCGGGCAGCCGTGCCGCGCGTGCGTCGGTGGTGGCGGCGTTGGCGGACGCCTGATTTCCGTGCCGACGTCGCTTTTTTGGGGAGCCGCGGCGGACAGCGCCTCATGCAGAGGATGCGCGGGAATGCCGATGCCGATGGGTCCGGCGGTCGTCCGGCGGGCCCATCGGCATCTTCTGATCAGCGTGTGCCCTGTGGCGAGCCGAACCTTCCTCGGGGGGATGTCCGGCACACCGTCGAGCAGGCCGCGAATCAGTGGTCGCAGTCGTCCTTGCCGCCGTGACCCTTGCTGCCCTGCTGTCCGCTCTCGTGGTGGGTGCCCTGCGGGCGGCCGTGGGTGTCGCCGCCGCGGCCGTCGTCGCCGGTCATGTGGTGATCCGAGGAGTTCTCACAGGTGTTGCCGAACGCGGGGTTCAGCAGACCGATCACGTTGACCGTGTTGCCACAGAGGTTGACCGGGATGTGCACGGGCACCTGGATCAGATTGCCGGACAGGACACCGGGCGAACCGACGGCCGCCCCGTGCGCACCCGCGTCGGCGGAGGCCATGCCCGCACCGGCGAACAGGGCGGATCCCATGACGGCGATGACCGTAGTGGCCTTGGTGAAACGCGACATCAACAACTCCTTGTGGAGGAAGTGCCGCACGGGTTGCGGCACATACCCCACGATCAACACCACACATTCACCACGAAAACCGCCCCAACACGCCGACTTTGCACGGACGAGAACGGCATCTCACCGCAACGGAGCACGCGACCCCCGCCGTTGCCGGAAGACCAGCACGTTCCATGGGGGACGCAAGCGAAAGCCCGCTGCATGATCATCGCGTTCGCGATCGATCAAGGGAGCGGCCGGGAGTAGCCGGGCCGAGTTGCCTGCCGACGGCAGTTTGCGGTTCAGGCCGGTCGGTAGACGGTTGCGGCGAGGTGGACGAAGGAGCGGATCAACGGGTTGGTGTCGCTGCTGTTCCAGGCGATGACGAGATCGCTGGACGGCATGTCGATCAAGGGCACGGAGGTCAGGCCCTCGGGGAGGGCGTGGGCGAGTGGCGCCAGTCCCACGGCGCCGTCCCACAGGACGGACTGCAGGCACTCGTGCACGGTGCGCACGACCGTCCCGTCCCGTCGGTGGGCGGTGGCCGGCGGGCCGTTCCAGAAGGCCCGCCACGCGGGATCGGTCCCTTCGGGCAGCTGGAACCATCGCCGGTCCGCGAGATCGTCCGGTCGCAGGCTCTCACGGTCGGCGAGCGGGTCGTCGGTTCGCAGGACCACGCCGACAGGGTCGGAGCGCAGCACGCGGACCGTGATGCCGGTGTCGTCGAAGGGTGCCCGGGTCAGGGCCACGTCCACCAGGCCGGCCCGCAGTCCGGCGGTCGGGTCGGTGAAGTCGGCCTCGCGGATGCGGACCCGGGCGCTGGGGTGGCGTTTCCGGTAGGCGGCGGCCAGCCGGGTGTCGACCTGTTCGGCGCTGTCGGCGAGGGTCCCGATGGTGAGGGTGGCGGTGCCGCCCGCGGCCGCTACCCGGTTACGGAGCTGTTCGACCTGGGACAGCAGGGTGCGTGTCTCGTCGTAGAGCACGGCCCCGGCGTCGGTGAGCGAGACACCGGTGGGGGTGCGGTGCAGCAGTGCGCAGCCGAGATCGGACTCCAGTTGCTGGACGGCCCGGCTCAGGGGTGGCTGGGTCATGTGCAGTCGTGCGGCGGCCCGGCCGAAGTGGAGCTCTTCGGCGACCGCCACGAAGTAGCGCAGCGTCCGCAAGTCCATGAACAGCAACGATACCCGCTCAGTATCGGCGGGCAGGAATCGGTCTTGGACACCTGGCGCATCCCGCGGCTGACTGGGACCACGGGGCCTGCCACGACAGGCACCGGACGGACCGCCGGGTGTCGTCACGGCACTGCCGGCTCGGTTCGATCGCCGACAAGACCCAGGAGCCACGATGGCCGAACACGTCCTGCAGGACCCCGTCGTACAGGTCACGGAGGTGCGGGAACTCGCCCGTGACCTGGTGGTCATCCCGGATCGGCGGGTCCAGCTCGTCCCGAACATCGGCATCATCGGCGGTCAGGAATCCGTTCTGGTCGTCGAGACGGGCCTGGGCCCCGCCAATGCCGCGAAGGTGCTGGAGTTCGCGGCGGACTACGCCAGGGGCCGCCGGCTGTTCCTGACCACGACGCACTTCCACCCCGAGCACTCCTTCGGGGCACAGGTCTTCGCCGGCGAGGCGACGTTCCTGGTCAACCGGGCCCAGGCCGAGGACCTGAAGGTGAAGGGCGCCGGCTATCTGGAGATGTTCAAGGGGCTCGGGGAGCCGGTGGCGCGCCGGCTGCGGGGAGTCGAACCGGTGGAACCCGATGTCGTCTACGACGAGGCGTACGACCTGGACCTGGGAGGCCGGGTGGTCCAGCTGCGGGCCACCGGGCGGGCGCACAGCAAGGGGGATCAGGTGGTGAGAGTGCCGGACGCCGATGTCCTGTTCACGGGCGACCTCGTGGAGGCCGGCCAGTTCGCCATCTTCCCGTGGTTCCCGCCGTACGACGCCGACGTCTCGGGCACCCGCTGGCTTGCCGTGATGCAGCGGCTGGCCGCCGAGGGCGCGAAGGTCGTGGTTCCCGGTCACGGTGACGTCGGCGGGCCGCAACTGCTGGCGGACGTCCGCGACTATCTGCGGCTCCTGCGCGACGAGACGTGGATCCGCCGCGATTCCGCCGTCGGCGAGCAGACGATCATCGACGAGATATCGGCGCTGATGATCGAGCGGCACCCGGACTGGGCCGGTCAGGAGTGGATCGAGAAGGGCGTCAGCTGCCTCTGCTCGGAACATCCCGCGTGAGACACGGCCGCGACCGGCGGGAGGCGCGGATCACCGGGCCGTCCCGCCGGGGGCGCGGAGCTCCCGCAGGAACTGCCGTTGGTCGTCGAGGAAGCCGTCCGCGAAGAGGGATCGCGGGGCGAAGAGGGCGGTGAGGGTGATCCTGAGGTCCGACTCCTCGACGGAGTGCTTGACCAGCGAGTGATTCGCGTCGGCGTAGTGCTGGACGGTGAGCCGGCCGGCGGGCGCCAGCACGGCGCGGTAGACGGACTCCGTGTCGGCGGTGTCCACATTGACGTCCTGGCCCGCGAGGGCGAGCAGCACCGGTATGCCGCGCAGTGCGGGCAGATCGGCTGTCGCGTCCGAGGTGTAGTTCCTGGTGATGAACCCCCAGCGGCCGGCGGTCATCGCGTCCGGGCCGCCCATGGTCCGCACGTACTCCTCGAAGGTCGCCCGCCGTTCCAGCAGGCGGCGTGTGGTGTCGCTCCTGACGGTCTCCCGCTGGATGCGCGCGGGGGTGGCGCCTTCCGCGCGCAGTTCGGCGAGGAGGTTGAAGCGGCCCTGCCGCAGCCAGTTGATCGCGGGGGAGAGGGCGATGACGAAGGCCACGGCTGTCCGCGCGGCGATCTTCGGGAGCACCCAGCCGGCCTGGCTGGCACCCCACAGCCCGATCCGCCCGGTGTCGATGTCCGGACGGGAGCGGGCCCAGGCGATGGCGGCCGCGGCCTCGTCCGCCCGGTCGTCCATCGACTGGCCGAGCCAGTCCCCGGGCGTGCCGCCGACGCCGGGCTTGTCCCAGGACAGGGAGGCGTAGCCGCTGCGCGCGTACGCCTCCCACAGGGGTTCGTACCCGCCTTCGTGGGTGGCATCGACGGGACCGTCGCCGTGGACGAACACGACCAGCCCGTGCCGGGTGCGGCCGTCCCGGGGCGTGCTGAGGACGCCGCTGAGCGTATGGCCGCCCTGGCGGACGACGACACGGTGCTCGTCCATGTCGTAGGAGTTCTGCCACAGCACCACGCCGCCGAGACCCGCGGCCACCAGCAGCACCGCGACGAGCGACCAGACGGCTGCGCGCAGCCGTCGACGTGGGGGCGTGTTCCCTGACCGCATGAATTGCCTCCTGGGTATCGAACGAGATCATAACTATCGCATAAGATACGATCGTGAGAAGGATGATAGATACAGAGGGTCGGCGATGACGATGACGACAGGGGTGCGGGGACGACATGGGAGCTGATGCGCGGACAGGAATCGTGGTCCGGCGGGGGGTTGCCGCCGGCTCGGAGCGGCGGGCGGCCGAGCTGTACTGGGAAGCGTTCGGCCGCAAGCTCGGCCCCGCGCTGAACCCGCAGGACCGGGCGGTGCGGTTCATCGCGGACCACCTGAACGCCGACCGTGCCGTGTGCGCGTACCTCGACGGGCGGCTCGTGGGTCTCGCCGGCTATCAGCACGGCGGCCGGGCGCTCACCGGGGGAACGGCCTGGGACGTCCTGCGCGCATACGGCGTCCTCAAGGGCCTCAGGGGGGTGCTGATCCTCGCCCTGTTCGAACGCCGGCCCACGGACTCCGGTCAGCTCGTCATGGACGGCATCGCCGTGGACTCCCAGGTCAGAAGCCGGGGCGTCGGCAGCCTCCTCATCGAGGAGGTGGCCGCAGTGGCGGCGGAGCGCGGCTGCCGCGAGATCAGGCTGGACGTGATCGACACCAATCCGCGCGCCAGGGAACTGTACGAGCGGCGGAGCTTCTCGGTCGTCCGGACCGAACACACACCCTACTTGCGCTCGCTCCTCGGCTTCGGCTCCGTGGCCACCATGCTGCGCGCCGTCCCGGCCTGTCAGGATGGGACACCGTGACCGATCATCAGCCGCCGCCGTCCCCGTCGCACCGCACCGGGCCCCCGCCCGACGCCGGGGCGGCCGGACCCGTCGAGGTCCCGACCCGCATGCTCGTCGACGCGTTGCTCCGCGAGGACGGCACCGTGGACGCCGGCGAACTGTACGACGTCGCCGGCGCACTCGCCATGAGCGACCAACAGGTACGGCTGTGCATCAAGCGGCTCGTCGCCGAGGGCGCCTTCACCCACGAAGGCCGTGGCCGCAAGGCACTGCTGCGGGCCACCGCCGACACCGTCCGCGCGATCGCACCCGACATCGAGTTCGTCCGCTACGCCTTCCAGCAGGACGCCGGGCTCGCGCCCTGGGGCGGCACCTGGCACCTGGCCGCCTTCGCGGTACCCGAAGCGTCCCGTACGGCCAGGGACGCCCTGCGGGAAGCGCTCCTGCGCCTGGGCGGAGCGGTCCTGCAGGGCGGCCTGTACGTCAGCGCGAACGCGTGGGAGCCCTACGTCGAGGACGAAGCCCGCCGCCTCGGCGTGCTCGACCGCGTCACCTTTCTCACCTCGAACGACCTGCGCAGGGGCGACCTGCGGGAACCCGTCGCACTCGCCCGTGAACTCTGGCCCCAGCAGACCATCGCCGACCGCTACCACCGCCTCGGCGCGGTGGCCAGGCCCCGGCTGGAGCGTCTCAACGACCCGGTGGAACTCACCGCACCCGAACTGCTCACCATCGCGGTGGAGATCGCCGCGGAGTTCACCCGCGCCATGGAACCCGACCCGCTGCTCCCACCGGAGCTGTTGCCGCAGCCTTGGGCCGGCAGCCAGGCCAGAGAACTCGTCGCCCGCTGCTGGTCGTTGCTCCGTGAACGGGACCGCGGCGAGGCCGGGCCGCGGATCTTCCGGCTCTACGGGGACGTCACCTGAGAGCTTCAGGCGCGTTGCTGAGTGCCGGCAGGGCGGCCCGGGTACGTGCGATCGGTAGTCTCGCCCGGTATGGGACTGGACATCAACGTGATGATCGCCGCCTGGTCATGGCTGGGGGAGGCGCCGCCCCAGGAGCGGTTGTCGCGGTTGAGGGATGGCTGGTACGCCGACGAGACAGGGCTGTGGGACCACGGGGCGCCGGCGGTCGAGGGCGACTGGGTGCGGCCGGGCGGGCCCGACGCTGCCTTCTTCGCCGTCCATGAGTTCCGGCGCACCTGCGGCTCGTTCAAGGCGCACTTCTGGGCGGGGCAGCGGTGGGAGTCCGTGCGTGACCATGCCGATCCACTGCTGCGGACCGGGTTGGACGCCCTGCTGCTCGGCTTGATCTGGGAGGGGCCGGACGGTGCGGCGCAGCACACGGATCCGGGGTTCTTCCCCGACGACCCGGGCATCACCTATGGCCTGCTGCTCGCCCGGTCACCGGAGAGCGTGCGGGAGCTGGCCGTGACCTGGGAGCAGGTACGGCCCCGGCTCGGCGGGTTGCGCGCGGCCTTCTCCGAGCATGCCGCCGCCCCCGAGGCCTGGGTCGGCGACTTCGACGCGTTCACCGACCTGTTGGAGGACTGGGGCCGCGTCCTCGCCGAGGCCGCCCGGCGGGGCTGGGGCGTCGTGGGGCTCAGCGAATAGGGCCGGGCGCCCCCACCACCGGGAGCATCGCCCGACAGGACCTGTCGGTCACCGGTCGTCAGGCGTAGAAGCTGCGCTGCCAGCGGTGCTTGGCGAGCACGGCGAGCTGGTCGGCGGTGTGGCCGTCCGTGCCGGCGGCGGTGTGTCCGCTGACCTGGAGGTGGGCGATCAAGTGGTCGCCGAGGTCGGTCCAGACCCTGGTGCGGATGTCGTAGGCGAAGCCGTGCGCGGCGGCGGGTGGCGGAGCGCTGCCGGGCCGGGCGGCCCGGGTCGGAGTCACCGATCCCTGTCAGCCCGTTGTGGGACTGCGGCGGATGCTCCAGCTGAACGTGCCCCGGCACACCAGGGTTCCCGCCGCATCGGTGACGTCGGCGACGGTGGTGATGCGGGCCCGGGTCGCCTTGCCCGACAGCACCGGTCGCAGCACACGGCGGGCCTCGGCGTCGAGCCGGCAGGACGCCAGGAGCTTGCCGCGGGCCGGCGCCCGGAAGTCGAGTGACGCGGTCGCCCCGAGCGGAACGACGTGCTGGAAATCGTCCGCGGCCTCGCACGCGGCGATGATCGCCGCCAGCCCCGCGGCGTCGACGAGCGTGATGAGACCGCTGGAGTGCAGGGAACCGATGACGCTCGTCATCTCCGGCAGCGTCACCATGGCGACCTCGGCGGCGCCGTCGGCGGCGCGCAGGACTTCGAGCCCCGCCGCCCGGTGGGCCGGTATCGGTTCCAGCAGCGCGCGAGCCAATGTCGTGACGTCCACGGGCGCAGCGTGACAGCGCGGGTGAACGCGGGAGTGGCCGCAGCCCCAACATCGCGCGAAAGAAGGTGGTCCGGGACCGGTTGCGCGCTATAGGTTCGCCGGGCGGCATCGATCACCGCGCCGCCCACCGCGCCCCCGAACGGACAAGGCTCCCTGTGACGCTCATTCGCATCGCCCGCGCCGATGAACTCCCCGCCCTGGTCGAGCATCCCGGTGATGCCGAGCGTAACGCCGCGACCCGCGAGTATCTCGGCGGGCTCCTCGACAGCGGGTGCACGCGGCCGCAGTGGTGCCTGGTCGCCGAGGGCGGCGACGGGCAGCCGGCCGGCAGCGCGGTGCTGTGGACCATACCGGGCCACGAAGTCCCCCTCGCGATGGTGCTGTTCGAAGCGCCTGAGGGCTCACCCGAGACAGGCACGGCACTGCTCGACGCGGTGGCCGCGCAGGCCAGGGAGCTCGGAGCGACCGAACTGGAACACGTCCTGGACTCGCCCGCCCAGGCCCCGCAGTTCCAGCGCGACCCCCAGCGCCGGGAGGAGCTCCTGCGGGGCGCGGGGTTCGAGCTCATCCGTGACGGGCTGCGCTTTCGCCGCACGCTTTCCGGGGAGCTGCCCGCGGATGACGACCGGCTGGACTTCCGTTCGCTCGCCGTCATCGGCCGGGAGCCGTTCATCGACGCACTGGAGGAGCTCCTCGCGGACACCGCTGATGCGCGCCTGGCAGCCGACGTGGCGAAACACGGGCTGCGGCCCGCGGCCGAGCTGCTCTTCGAGGAGACCTCCGGGCTGCGGCACGAACCGGAGTGGTGGGAGGTCGGCTAC
Organism: Streptomyces fildesensis; assembly: GCF_016107395.1. Classification (GTDB taxonomy): domain Bacteria; phylum Actinomycetota; class Actinomycetes; order Streptomycetales; family Streptomycetaceae; genus Actinacidiphila; species Actinacidiphila fildesensis. The sequence goes on along the minus strand of NZ_JAAIKO010000011.1, from coordinate 122,919 downwards.
GCCGCGGACGGCACTCCTGCCGTGGTCAGCCTGCCGGCCGAGAACCCCAGCGTGCCGGTGATCGGATTCGTCGGCGTCACACCGGCCCACCGGGGCAAGGGGTACGCGGCCTCGGTCGTCAGCCGGAGCACCCGCATTCTCGCGGCGAACGGCGCGACCGAGATCCGTGGCGACTGCGACCGGGCCAATGTGGCCATGGCCAAGGCGTTCCGGAGCGCCGGGTACGAGAACTTCGCAGGCCGGCTGGAGTTCAGCCGCGCGCTCTGATCCCGCATGGCGCTCACGGCCCCCGCCCGGAGCCGTGGACTGCTCGGCAGGACCGCTCAGCCGCCGGTGCGGATCGAGCAGTTGGCGTCCGGGGCGCGACCGGCGGGCCAGGCCAGCCGGTCGAAGGCGGCGGACTTGGTCACCGGGTCCAGATGCACGATGGCGACCGCCTTGTTGTAGGGGTTGCCGTACTGGTCCAGGCAGATCCAGCCGCCGGCGCCGTTGACGCGGTTGCCGCCGTGCAGCCGGAGCCAGCTGTTGGCCACCTCGTCCAGGGTGGGCATCTCCACCTTGCCCACGGTGTCGTTGCGGATGCCGCTGATGGCCGTGGTGACGGAGTCGTACGTGATGATGGTGCGCGAGTCCGAAAGCGAGGTCCGGCCGATGCCGGTGGCCGAGGTGTTGCCGAACAGCGTGGCGAGATCGGCGAGTTCCTTGTACGCCCTCCTGGAGCCGCCCGGCGTCTCGGGACCGTCGCCGCTCCAGGAGTCGGGGTGCGCGAGGGCGGCATAGCGGACGGTGATTCCGGAGCCCGCGGTGAGCGAGCCCCACTGGTCCTGGAACTTGGTGTCCACGGTCAGGGTGGAGGCGTGCGAACCGCTGATGACCGTGTAGTGCTTGGCGCAGTTGCGGCGTCCGAGCTCGATGAGGAACTGCCGCAGCTGCACCGGACGCCCGGCGAAGTAGATGGTCTTGGCGTCGGAGGAGCAGATGTCCGGGACCATCTGGTGGAAGTCGTTGGAGAGGTTGCCCTCGTCGTTGAAGTCGGCGGGTGACCGGAAGGTCTCCGGAGCGTGCGGTGCGCCCTTGGCGAGCTTCTCGAAGGCCTGGCGCAGGGTCGTGAGGTAGTTGTCGTCCTGCCGGACGTCCTCCACCACCATGGTCTCGGCGGGTTTGATGTCCGATCCGAAGGAGCCCAGGGCGGCTGCCTGGTCGGAGTTGCTGGGCGCCACGCGGGCCAGGCCGGGGTAGGCGTGCGGGCGGGCGGCGCTGTTCATGATGTCGTCCGCGGTCATGGGCCCGGCGACCACCGGAATGCCCTTGCCCGCGGTGAGGAAGGCGATGGCCTTCTCGGTCTCCTTGAGGCTGATGTTGATGCCCGTGACGGCGCGGAGGTTCTCGGTCGGTGAGGCGGCGGCGTCGGCGAGCTGCTGGGCCACCGGCTCCCAGAACTCGTAGTTGCGGCCCGGGTTCGCGAGCAGCAGCCGGATGGGCGGCCGCTGCCCGTTGGCCTGGTGGTTGGCGCGGTACTGGGCGAGATAGGCGCCCTGGACCTGCTCGGTGAACTCGTGCTGCTCGGCCGGGTTGTCGGAGATCATCGGGATCATCAGGGCGACGGTGGCCGGCGACTTGTCGGCGATGCTGTCGTTCTCGGCCTTGATGCGCCCGAAGACCGGAGCCAGCGCTTCGGTGAAGTGGAAGCCTCCGTCGGTGACCCCGGTGCATTCGCTCTTCGTGCCGCGCTTCTCGACGCCGTGCGCGCAACCCGTGTCATCCGTCACCAGCCAGGCCACGAGGAAGTAGCCGCCCAGGCCGAGTACGACGGCCGCGGCACCGAGTACCAGGGCGCGGTAGAGCCTTCCGTCGGGCAGTAGCTTCATGTGCCGGACACTCCGTAGGTCTGCAGGTTGGGCGCCTGGGTCCAGTGGTGCAGTTCTTGCGGCCACTCCTCATGGGCACGGAAGAAGATCTTCTGAGCCTCCGGCCCGCTGTTCTGGGCGAGGGTGAGCAGTTGCAGCCCGATGCTGTTGATCGCGGCAGCCGTGGGGATCGACAGCGGCTGGGACAGGTGCCACAGCTGGTTCACGAGGAGCCGGACGGCCTGGTGGACGGGATGATCGGCTTCGGCCGCGCAGCCCGGACACGGCACGGTGTCGTCGGCGGGGGCGGGCAGGGTGTCCGGGGGAGCGGGTGCCGCGCAGACGAGGTTCAGGGCGGACAGCCACCCCGTGGCGTCCTGCTCGGTGAACCGCCGGTGCAGACAGCGCACGACGAGGTCCGTCTCGCCCAGCGCGAGCGAGTGGTGCAGATAGCGCGTGTCGGGGCGATGGGCGGCACCGCCCTGGTCGTACGGGTCGTACAGGGACCGGCAGCGCCGGTGGATGGTCTTCCACGGCTCGGCGCCGGGGACCCGGCCGGTGCGGGCACTCAGTTCGTGCAGCAGCAGAAGCCGCAGGGGGGCGTCGCCGACGAACGGTCCCTCGACACCGGCCCAGGGCACGTGGGACCACTGGTTGTCGCGCAGATGGGCCAGCGCCTCCTGGACCGGGACACCGCCCGGGTCCTGCGGCGGGTAGACCGTGCTGAGCCGGTACGCGGCCGTGTCGTCCAGCGCCGGCGCGTAGTAGGTGAGCCGCTCGCGGGCCACCTCGTCCGGGATCAACCCCTCCAGCAGCCTGCCGTTCACGGACGGTCCCGGGTCGGCGGCGGCCGGAATGTCGAGGAGCCCCACGAGGCTGATGTCCTCGCGCAGCCGGACACGTCGCGCGACGGCCTGGACCAGACGGTGGGCGACGCCCGCCCGCCCGCCGCTGAGGCGCAGGATGAGCCGGGCGGCACCCGGTGGCGGGTGGTCCTCCTCGAACATGTCCTTGACCTCGTCGAGATCCAGTTGCGCCAGCCGCAGCGGCACGATCCAGTCGGCCGCCGCGTTCGGCCGGTCCTCCTGCCAGAAGGACCGGATCACGCGCCGTGTCGACGGCGCTGTGTCGTCGTCCCGCACCGGCGCGACCTCCTGCAACGCCGTGGCGACGACGACCGGCCGCATCACCCTGCGGGACCCGGCCGCCTCCTCGTGCCACACCCGCACCAGCTCGTCCAGGAACACCCGGCCCAGCGGGCTGTGGACGTTGTCCAGGAGCAGCAGCGGACGCGGCACGCCGTTGGCCACCTGCAGGAAGCCGTAGTGGTCCGCGATGTCCGCAAGCAGCGCGGCGATCAGGAACCGTTCGGCCAGCTGCCGGTCCTCCGCGTCACCGCGGAACTTCATCGCCAGTTCCGTCAGCTGGTCGTGGGCATCGCCCTGCTGCGCCACCTGTCGGCTCGCCCACCACGTCAGACCGCCCCGGTGCGCGCGCGGGCTGAACAGCTCGGCGGCGACGATCCGCAGCAGGGCCCGCACCATCGCGTCCATCCCCGCGGGCAGCGGCAGCGGGCCGACCGCCTGGATGACCTCGTCGACCCAGGCCGCGGCCTTGTCCCTGCGCCTTTGCTGGTCGGGCTGGCTCGCTCTGAGCAGTTCCGCGAGCCGCCGCTTCGCTGCGGCCAGTTCCTCCGGCCGTACCGCGTGCCCGGGGTTGTCGGCGCTCTCCGCCTGCCACCCGCTCACCGCGAGGAGTCCCTGCGTCAGCCGGGGGAAAGACATCTTCTTGCCGAATTCCGCGGGTTTCCGGCTCAGCCGGAAATTGAGATAGAAGAGCAGATCAGACGTACGGGAGGCATTCGCCGTGGTGTCCTCGGCCAATGCGGCGAGTCCCGGTTGGCCGAAATCGATCGCCGCGAGATCCGCGTGTGCCTGGGGTATGCGCTGTGCGTACTGTTCCGCGAGGGCCGCAAGAGTGGCGCTCTTGCCCGAGCCCCGCCCGCCGACGCATCTGATCAGCAGCGGATGACCCCGGCGTGGTGGGTCGATGCGCCCCGTGCCGCTCGGCTTGAGCCCGACCAGCGAGGGCACCAAGGTTTCCAGCAAGACCGTCCCCCCGTACAGCCTCGACATGATCCCCCCGGTCGCCCGCCTCAATGGTGCGCAGCAGCATTGACAGGAGAATAGGCGACCTGGCCAAGGCCCGTAGTTCGTATGGGTATTGACGCACGATCAGTTATCCATTTGTGACGCGTGGGGCAGCGGGGAGTACAGCGTTTCCGAATCGAATAGCGGCGATGCGCGCTGGTTGCCCGATGTACCGCCGTACGCGGCGAAACGCCGCTTCGCGAGGAGGTCGTCTGTCCGGGTTCCGGCTATTTATGAAAGCTGGATTGAAAGTCTCAACTGTGAAAGTTAGACTTCCTACTATGGTGAATGATCTTGATGTGAGTGCGGTCGGTTCGGCGTTGCAGATGAGCCTCGGTCTGTTAGTGCGACGGCTACGCCAGCCCGTCCAGGGCGAACTCACCCTTCCCGAAGTGTCGGCCCTGTCGCGCCTGGAGCGGGCCGGATCGGCCACGACGAGCGACCTGGCCAGGGTCGAGCAGATCACTCCGCAGGCGATGGGAGTCACGCTCGCCGGGCTCGAGGAGCGCGACCTGGTGGAGCGGCGCCCCGATCCCTCCGACGGGCGCCGCGTGGTCATGTCGATGACCAAGGCCGGGCAGCGGTCGCTCCGGGACAGGCGCAGCGCCCGGTCCGAGCAACTGGCGAAGGCACTCGTCGCCGGTGGGTTCACCCGGGCGGAGTTGAAGACCCTGATGGCGGCGGCGCCGCTGATCGAGCGGTTGGGCGAGAGTCTGTGATTCCCGCGCAGAGTGCGCCGGGCTCGGAGGACGCGCCAGGTTCAAGGCGTTCGCCGGGGGACGCTTCCCGCACCGCGAACGCGTTCTCCTGGCGGTTCGTGACGCCGCTGTACACGGGATCGGCGATCAACGCGATCAACAGCTCGCTCATCGCGACCGCGCTGGTGCCGATCGCGGCCGCCGTCCACGTCTCGGTGGGGCGGACCGAGGTCCTGGTCTCCATGCTGTACCTCGCCAGCGCGATCGCCCAGCCGGTGGGCGGGAAGCCACACCAACGTTGACGATCACGGTCTGCACGTGATCGCCCTGATCATGGTCATCGTCAGCGCCCTGCGGCTGCTCATCGTGGTCACCGACCGCACCGTCATGGCGCAGGGCCGGGTGCGGGACCGTACGCCGGCCGGGCATGAGCAACCGTCCGACCGCGACGTGGACACGCCCACCGGTCCGGATCGCGGCGCCGGCCCTCGGCGCGCCGGGGTCTAGCCGACGGCCGGTCCCGCCCCCGTCTCCCGTCGGCTTCCGGAGAGGCGCGCGTCCGTGTTGCGGAGACCGGCGTTCAGTGGGGTGGAACGGTGGCGGCCGTGCCCGCACGCACCGCGTGGACCACTTCCTCGTGCAGGGTCCGGCTCTCTGCCTCCGACGGGCAGGGGATGGGGCTGCCGGTCATCGTGAACCAGTCCGATGAGCCGCTGTACTGCACGGCGACACGTGCCTCACCACCGGTCCAGGTGGTGTGCACGGTGAGGTCGCCCGTCAGGATTCCGACCTCCTCGGTGCGCACCCCGCCACGCCCGGCGAAGACACCTGTGGTTGTCCATGACGCCCAGCTCATCTCTCCACTGTCACACTTCCGGCGGATCCCGGCGAGCGGGAGACAGGGTGTCCGCCGGAGGCCCCGTAGAGCCATCGCCAGAGCCCCCTAGGCACCCAAGTGAGCGAAATTCCCCCCAAGTGCTTCTTTGGGTATCACAAAGCTTCAATAAGGGAAAAAATTACGTCATGTATGGGCGCCGGAACCGTGCGCTCAGCTGGGATTTCCGAGGCCGCGAGGGTGCACGTTTCGTGAGTCGCATATTTCTGGCCTGATACGAACAATGCCGCCTTGTTCTCAGCGGATGCCGGAGACCACGATCACCTCGTTCCGGCGTCATCACTGGCCACCGCCCGGATATGACGCCCGTCTTCCAGGAGGTTCCTGTGAACGATCGACTCAGTCTCGGTCCGGACGCGGCACGGCAGCTGGCCACCGCCACCAAGACCAGCCCGCAGATGCGCGGCATCACCCCGCGCTATCTGCTGCGCGCACTGCCCTGGGTGGACGTCGAATCGGGTGTCTACCGGGTCAACCGCCGTCGGACCTTCGTCCTGGGCGACGACCTGATCAGCAGCTACAGCGAGGACGGCACCCACCACATCGTCCCGGAGGACCTGCGGGAGGTGCCGTACCTGCGCGACACCGACGAAGCGCTCCTCACCGAACTGGCCGCCGCCTTCACCGAGGTCGGCTTCGAGTCCGGACAGTTACTGGCCTCGGAGGGCGATGCCTCCGATCAGATATGGGTGCTCGTCGAGGGCCGGGCCGAGAAGCGCGTGACGGGCCGATACGGCGAGGACGCACTGCTCGAAGTGATCGGGGACGGCCAGCTCTTCGACCTCGACGCCTGGACCCGTGCCGAGCCGATGCCCTACCGGGTCAAGGCCCTCACCCCCGGGGTCGCGCTCTGCGCCGACCGCAGCGCGCTGGCCGGACTGACCACCCGCAGCGAAGACCTGCAGACGGCACTCGACGCTTACCTCGCCGGGGACATGCCGGTGCCGGGCTCCGAGGTGCCGGTGGATCTCACCTCCGGCCACGTCGGAGAACCGGAACTCCCGGGCACGTTCGTCGACTACGAGGACACTCCGCGGGAGTACCACATGAGCCTCGCGCAGACGGTGCTGCGGGTGCACACCCGCGTCGCCGATCTCTACAACGGGCCCATCGACCAGACCCGCGCCCAGGCCAATCTGACCATCCAGGCGCTGCGGGAGCGCCAGGAGTCGTCGATGCTGAACCACCCGGAGTTCGGGCTGCTCAACACGGTCGCACCGGGGCAGCGGGTGCAGTCGCGGACCGGATCGCCGACACCCGATGACCTGGACGAGCTGCTGGCGAAGGTCTGGAAGCAGCCCGGCTTCTTCGTCGCGCACCCCAGGGCGATAGCCGCCTTCGGACGGGAATGTACGCGGCGGGGCGTGCCCCCGGTGACGGACAGCAGATTCGGCAGCCCCCTGCTGACGTGGCGGGGAGTACCGCTGCTCCCCTCCGACAAGGTGGGGTTCACGGGTCACAACGGCGCCAGCACCACCTCGATCCTGCTGATGCGGGTGGGCGAGGCCGAGCAGGGCGTGGTGGGGCTGCGGCCGACGAAGGTGCAGGACGAGGTCGAACCGGCGCTGTCCATGCGGAACATGGGCGTCGACCAGAAGGGCATCACCTCGTATCTGATGACGGCCTACTTCAACACCGCGGTGCTGGTGGAGGACGCCACCGCCGTCCTCCGGAACGTCGAGGCGCACAACTACCATGACTACTCCTGACGTTACGGAGCGCGCGGCCCCGGGCGGCCTCACCCCGGGCGGCCTCACCCCGGGTGGCCTCACCCCGAACGCGGTCCCGAACATGGCCCCGGGCTCAACCCCGAGCGTGGTCCCTGGCGCATCTACCGCTCCGGCTCCGGCTCTGGTTCCGGGAGCGGCTCCGGGATCGTCAATGGGCCGGCAGAGCGGTGGCTTCTCTCCCGAGACGGCTCGGAAGGACTTCCCGATACTGCAGCGTCTCGTCAACGGCCATCCGCTGGTCTGGCTCGACAACGCCGCCACGACGCAGAAACCGCGCCAGGTGATCGAAGCCCTCGCCGCCTACTACAGCGCGACCAACTCCAACATCCACCGCGGTGCGCACACCCTGGCGCGCGAGGCCACCGAGGCGTACGAGGCGGGCCGGGCCGCGGTCGCCGAGTTCCTGGGTGCGGCCTCTCCGGAGAACATCGTGTTCGTCCGCGGCACCACTGAGGCGATCAACCTCGTCGCGCAGAGCTGGGGGCGAGCCAACCTCGGGCCGGGGGACGACATCCTGGTGCCGGTCCTGGAGCACCACTCGGACATCGTGCCCTGGCAGCTCATCGCCAAGGAGACCCGGGCCCGAGTGGTTCCGGTCCCCCTCGGACCTGACGGGCAGATCGACCGGACCGCCTATGCCGACCTGCTCTCGTCGCGGACCCAGCTCGTGGCGATCAGCCATGCGTCGAACGTACTGGGTACCGTTCCGCCGGTGCGGGAGATGACGGCGCTGGCACACCGCTACGGCGCCAAGGTGCTGGTGGACGGGGCACAGGCGGTCGCCCATTTCCCGGTCGACGTCCAGGAGATGGATGCCGACTTCTATGTGTTCTCCGGCCACAAGATCTTCGCTCCCACGGGCATCGGGGTGCTGTACGGGAAGCCGGAAGTGCTGGAGAGCATGCCGCCGTGGCAGGGCGGCGGCAACATGATCGACTCGGTCAGCTTCGCCCACACCACCTACGCGCCCGTTCCGCAACGGCTGGAGGCCGGCACCGGCCACATCTCCGGGGTGGTCGGGCTGTTGGCCGCGCTGAACTGGCTGACCTCCTTCGACCGGGGCGCGGTCGCCGCCTACGAGCAAGGGCTGATGTCCTACGCGCAACAGGCTCTGTCCATGGTCCCCGGCCTCGAGACGGTGGGCGCCGCACCCGACAGGATCGCCGTCCTGACCTTCACGCTCGCGGGCCAGGACCCGGCCACGGTGGCCGACTGGTTGGACCGCGACGGTATCGCCATCCGCGCGGGCCACCACTGCGCCCAGCCCGCGCTGGCCCACTACGGCCTCGAAACCGCGGCGCGCGCTTCACTCGCGCTCTACAACACATCCGAGGAGGTGGACCAACTGGTGGCCTCCCTGCGCAGGCTCACCGACAGCGCGCCGTCATGAGGAAGCGACCATAGCAGGCCGGGGCGTACGGCCGCCGTCACCCGGGTTCGCGGGCGGAGGGACGGCGTCTCCTGTGCGGTGAACTGACGCCCGCAGGGGCGGCGGAGGGGGCGCCCGGATGATCGGGTGCCCCCTCCGCCGTGATGGCAGTCGCGCTGCTCAGCCCTGGAAGTGACTCATCGAGGAGTCGTCGAAGGGGGCGTTCATCACCTTCGAGGACCAGCAGGACGAGATGACACCCGTGCTCACCTTGATCTTGCAGACCTCGAAGTAGGCGTAGTTGATGTAACCGCCCGGAGCGGCGTACGTCGTCCAGGAGGCGGTGTCCTGGCCCGACGGGATGGTCCGCATCTTCCAGGTGATCTTGCCGTTCTCACCGTACGTGATCAGCCGGGTGCCGATGGCGTAGCCGTCCGTCGCCGTGTCCTTCAAGGTGATCTGAATGGGGTCCAGTCGGTACGGCTGGATCCGCCACCCGATGTCCATGCGCCCGGAGAACGAGTTGTCGCCCACGGTGTCCGAGGTGGTCGGCGTGGCGGCTGCGGCGGGCGTCGCGGCGAGCGGGACGATCAGGGCGGCGAGAGCCGCGGCGCCGGCCACGATGGTGTGCTGGAAACGCAAGATTCCCCCAGAGATTGAGCTCGGTTGATCCGAGATGATCATGGTAGCGGCACTGGGCCCGCTGTCGCGCGGAGCGGTGCAATCGGTGCAACCGGTGTCACAGCAGGGTCCCGAGGGAAGGCTGAGGACGCGGTCCGGGGACGCGGTCGGGGAAGGCGGCGCCCGGCACAAGGCTTTCGGGGGATGCGATGGAAGAGCCGACGATGTACACGATTGTCACGCTGGGGCCGTCAGGGGCGGGCAAGACGGTCTATCTCGCGGCGCTGTGGCACATGCTGAAGCTCGAACATCCGCGGCTCAAATGCTATTTGAAGCCGGAGAGCCGACAGCAGGGGTACAAGCTCGGCCAGATCTACAACGAGGTCGCGGGCCCGGGGGAGTGGCCGCTGCCCACCGACGGCAACGTCTTTCCCGAGTGGACGTTCTCGTGCAAGGTGAAGAGCCAGCACGGCACGTACACCGCGTTGAAGGTCCGCTACATCGACTACGCCGGCGACCGGCTCACCGATCCCCAGTCGGGGAGCACCGAGCAGGACCGGCTGGAGGAGACGCTGCGGAACGCCGATGCCCTGCTGGGCCTGCTGGACGGGCGCAAGGTACTGAAGCTCATGCGCGGTAACGGGGAGTTCCTGGACCGGGACATGACGCAGGTGTTCTCGCTCATGCAGGACTGCGACGGCCCGATCCACTTCGTCATCACCAAGTGGGATCTGCTGGCGGGTCACTACTCGCTGCGACAGATCCGCGAACGCCTCATGGAGCACCCGGACTTCGCGGTGCTGGCCACGAGCAGGAGCGACTGGCACATCAGGGGGATGCCGGTCCCGCCGGGCCGGATGCGGCTGATACCCGTCAGCTCCGTGGGCCGTGAGTTCGCGGTCCTCGGCGCCGACGGCGGGATGCACAAGCGGGCCAACGCCCGGCCGAGGCCGCTCAACGTGGACGTGGCCTTCGCGGCGGTGCTTCCCGACCTCGTCGCGCGCGCCTACGATGCTGCGAAAGCGGATCAGGAGCGGGCGCGGCGGGAGGCGCGGGGTCAGTGGCGGGGTTGGTTCGCCGACTTCACCCGGGTCGTCGCCTCGACGGTGGCGGCCCCCGTGTCGACGGTGCTGGCGACCCGTGGCATCCAGGTGCCCGTGCACCTGATCGCCGCTTTCCTGTCCTCCGGCACGGGCGCGGTCGCGAACGCCGTGAACATTCCGCCCAGTGAACTGCGCAAGGCCCGCCGTCTGCAGAGGTCCTTCCGCAAGCGGAGCGTCAACGCGGTCACCGATGACGCCGCCGCGGCGCAGTTCGTCCTGCACCGGCTCGTCGAGGAGCTGCAGGCCTTCGAGAGGAGTCCGGAGAATGACGGCACGGTCCTCAGCTGAGGAGTTCTGGCCGTTCCTGATCAGCCGCGGCCACGTGACGACCTACCGGGTGGTCGTGGCCCCGCAGTTCCTCTGCGAGGCCGATCTGGCGGGCCTGTTGTACGACCTTGCGGGGGGTGAACCCACACCGCCGGGCCATGGCAGATACCGGGTCGTGCGCGGCACGGCCGCCGGTGACTTCGTGCTGATGTTCCGGGTCCAGCTGGGCGAGTTGGAGGGCAGCGCGGGACAGCCTGGAGCACCGCTACGGGACGAGCACGGCCGGCGGATTCCCGTGATCGACGGGGTGGTGGAGCGCGTCCGGCGCTTCGATCCGACGACGGGTGCCGGCGTGCTGGACGAGGGCCGCCGCCGCTGCCGGCAGCGGTTCCGGGAGTTCTGGGAGAGCGGCGACGGCTCGCGGGCGCCCCACCCGTCGGCGGCGTTCGCCGCCGCGCGGACGCAGGGCGGTGCGGTGCGCTGGGAAGCGCTCCCGGAGTACGTGGTGGCCCGGCTGACGTCGACCGACTCACCTTTCGAAGGGGACGGCGGGGCCGGCGAGCGCGAGGCGGAGCCGGGGGAGTCGGGTGAGTCGCCGGGTGGCACTGTCCGCTGGCCCCGGAGGCTGACGGTCGGCGCCGCGCTGAGCCTGGCTGCCGGCCTCGCGGGCTGGGCGGTCAGCCGCTCGCACCACTGAGTCCGCCGGTAGGAGAGCGGCCGGCCGCCGCAGCCACCGAATCTGCTGGCCTGCCGGCTCCGTGTCTGCTCTCGTGTCTCTATGCGGGGGAGGTGTCGCGAGGTGCCGCGCGCCCCAGCCGGGCGATCGCCCATCGGGCTGCCGCCCTGAGGCCGCGCGAGCGGAGCACAGCGGAGTCCGGGCGCGGCAGCTTCGTCACGTCTGCCGCCACCCCCTGTACACGGCACCGCCGCTTCGGAGATCCTCTGGAGCTGTAACCGACAGAAGCTGCCGGGACCGGCGGCCACCGTCGCCGGCGGCCATATCCGGGAGAGAGCGCAGTGACTCAGGAACCGACACCGGATGCCGAGATCAGGGCACTCCTGACGTCCCTGGACGGACAGCGACGGCACGTTCTGGGAATCCTCGACGGGCTGGACGCGGACGCGCTGCGCCGCGTCGTGCTGCCGTCGGGATGGAACTGCCTGGGGCTCGTCCAACATCTCGCCCTGGACGTCGAGCGATTCTGGTTCCGTGCCGTCCTCACCGGGGACAAGGACGTCATCCGCAGCCTGGACGAGATCGACGACGCGTGGGTGGTGGGACCCGACACCGCGGCCGCCGACGTCCTCCAGCAGTACCGCCGGGAGACGGACCTCGCGAACGCGGTCATCACCGGCACGGCCGCGGACGCACCCCTGGCCTGGTGGCCCCACCACCTCTTCGGCGAACCCCACCTCCACACCCTCCGGGACGTCCTGCTGCACGTCATCACAGAAACCGCCTGCCACGCCGGCCACCTCGACGCGGCCCGAGAACTGCTGGACGGCCGCCGCTGGATGGTCCTGACCTAGGCCGTTGCGCAGCGGCCGACGAAGCAGGCCGTCACTCTGGGGCCGCCGACGGGCCGTGCCTTGTTCTGTGATCGTGAACAAATAGACTCTTCCCCATGCCCGTGCGAAGGTCGCCCCAGGGCGTGCAGCCGCAGGTACTCGCCGATGAGAGGGCCGACACGTGGGAAGCGGACGGATGGATCCTGATGCGCGTCCGCCGGTGATGGCGGATGTGGCGCGGGTCGCGGGCGTGTCCCATCAGACCGTGTCGCGGGTCCTCAATGGGGCCTCGCACGTACGCGAGGAGACCCGGGACCGGGTGCTCGCCGCGATCCGGCAGCTGGACTACCGGCCCAATTCGGCGGCGCGGGCCCTGGTCACCCGGCGCTCCCAGACGCTCGGTGTCGTGAGTTTCGGCAGTGTGCTCTACGGCCCGGCCTCGATGCTGGACGGGATCGAGCAGGCGGCGCGCAGCGCGGGCTACTTCGTCAGTGTGGCGAGTCTGCGGTCCCTGGACAGCCGCTCGGTGCAGGAAGCGGTGGACCGGCTTCGTGACCAGGGCGTGGAGGGCATCGCGGTGATCGCGCCGCAGACGTCGGCGGTGAGCGCGATCGGGAAGCTGTCGACCGTTGTGCCGGTGGTCGCGGTCGGGTCCGGCAGCGAGTCCCGCGTACCGGTGGTGGCGATCGACAACGAGTCCGGCGCGCTGGCCGCCACCCGGCACCTGCTCGACCTCGGGCACACCACGGTGCACCATGTCGCGGGCCCGCCCGGCTGGTTGGAGACCACGGCCCGCCAGGACGGCTGGCGCAAGGCGCTCAAGGCGGCGGGAGCGCCGGTGCCTCCGGTGCGGAGCGGGGACTGGAGTGCCCGCTCGGGATACGAGGCGGGGCTGGGGCTCGCGGCGGACCCCGCGGTCACGGCGGTGTTCTGCGCCAACGACCACATGGCACTGGGGCTGCTCCGAGCGCTCCACGAGTCGGGCCGCGCGATCCCCGGCGACATCAGCGTCGTCGGGTTCGACGACATCTCCGAGGCCGCCTACTTCTCCCCGCCCCTGACCACCGTGCGCCAGGACTTCGGCGAGCTGGGCCGCCGCGCGCTGGAGCTTCTGGTGGAGGAGCTGACCGGCGCCGGCCACTCCCGGCACCACATCCTGGTGCCACCGGAAATGGTGCTGCGCCGGAGCACGGGCCCGGCCCCGTCCCGCTGAATCGGACCCCCCCTTCCCGCCGGGCGCCACGGCTCGCCCGGGGGAGGGCGGAGCGGGCTACGACCGGCGGGGGAACAGGTCGTCCACGAAGGTGTTGCGGAAGACCCCGGCGGGATCGTGCAGGGCCATCAACCGTTCGAAATCAGCGGCCCGTTCGTAGCGGGCGATGACGTCCTCCGGTGCGAGGGTGGTCAGTTTCCCCCAGTGGGGCCGGGCACCGAGCGGTACGAGCCGGTTCTCGACGGCGGCCAGGACCGGCAGGATCGCCGCTGTCTCCTCGTGCCAGGTGAAGTGCAGGGCGACCGAGTCCTGCCGATAGGCGGGGCTGAGCCAGAGATCGTCCGCCGCGACGGTGCGGACCTCCGCGATCTGCAGGCAGGGCCGTATGCGGTTGCCGAGGTCGCGCAGCGCCGCGAAGGCTTCGCGGGCCGCCGCGCGGGGGAGGATCAGCTCGGACTGCAGCTCCGCGCCGCTGCTCGGCGTGAAGTCGGGACGGAAGTGGGGGAGCCGTTCATGCCAGGGTCCGGGGACGCCCGACTGCACGGTGCACCAGGTGCCCGGCATGGTGGGGATCGGGTGGCGCGGGCCGTCGGCGTGCCGGGCTCCCAGCCACCGCTCGCCGGGGTGCCCGGCGCCCGGCTGGTCCGTCCGCGTTTTGAGCCAGACCTGGGCGGTGTCCGCGTGCCAGTCGGTGAACACGCTGACGCTGTGGCCGGCGCCGGAGACCTCGTCGAAACCGTCCGACAGCCGTTCCAGCGAGAGCCCGTCGTAGACCCACTGCGCGACGTCGTAGGTCGGCTCGATGTCCAGGGTGACATCGGTGACGATGCCGAGGGCGCCCAGCCCGATCACGGCGCCGGGCAGCCGGTCCCGCGGATTCTCCCGGCGCAGCTCGGTCAGCCGGCCGCCGGGACCGACCAGGCGCAGCCCTGCCACCGCCGAGGCCAGGCCGCGCAGGCCGTTGCCCGAGCCGTGCGTGCCGGTGGCGACGGCGCCCGCGACCGAGATCTGCGGCAGCGACGCCATGTTCGCCAGGGCGAAGCCCTCCTGGTGCAGCCGCTGGGCGACCTGCGCGTACCGTAGTCCGCCCGCGACGGTCACGGTCGACGCGCGGCGGTCGATGTCGATCCGTGGCGGCAGGCCGTCCAGGCGCACGAGATCACCGTCGGTGTCCGCGACGAGGTTGAAGGAGTGTCCGGTCCCGAGCGCGCGGATGCTCTCCGCCGAGGCCACGAGGTGCCGCAGCTCCTCGACCGAGGTCGGGCTGTGCACCTGGCGGGCCGTGAAAGTGACATTGCCGGCCCAGTTGGTCGGCGTGCTTGTCGTCATCGCTTGTCTTCCTGATCCGACAACTTTGTTATCGTTAACAATTACACCCGCTCGTATCGTGTCAGCTCCAGGAGGGTCTGTGCCGCGGCCTGCCGAAGAGACCCGTCTCCCCACCATGGCGGACGTCGCCCAACTGGCGGGGGTCTCGCACCAGACCGTCTCCCGGGTGCTCAGCGGCCATCCGAACGTGCGCGAGGTGACGCGGGCGGGGGTGCAGAAGGCGATCGACGAGCTGGGGTACCGCCGTAACTCCACCGCGCGGGCCCTGGCCACCCGTCGCACCCGCACGCTCGGCGTGGTCGCGGCGGACACCACGCTGTTCGGCCCGGCCAGCACGGTCGCGGGGCTGGCGGAGTCGGCCCGGGCCGAGGGGTACATGGTCTCGACGGTGAGCGGGCGGGCGCTCAGCCGGCTCAGCCTCACCGAGGCGCTGAAGCACCTCGGTGAATGGGGCGTCGAGGGGGCCGTGGTCATCACCCCGCAGCGCGAGGCGGCGGCCGCGCTCTTCGAGCTGCGGCACCCCTTCCCGGTGGTGACCGTCGAGGGCGGCCACGACCTGGAGATTCCCAGTGTGTCGGTGGACCAGAACCTCGGTGCCCGGCTGGTCACCGACCATCTGCTGGGGTGCGGCCATCGCACCGTCTGGCACGTGGCCGGACCGCAGGACTGGCTGGAGGCGGCGGCCCGCATGGCGGGCTGGCGTGCGGCCCTGCACGAGGCGGGCGCCGACGTGCCACCGCCGCTGATCGGCGACTGGAGCCCGCTCTCCGGCTACCGTGCCGGCCAGGAACTCGCCGGCCGCGTCGGGCGCCGGGGAGCCAGCGGCTCCGACCTGACGGCGGTGTTCGCCGCCAACGACCAGATGGCACTGGGCATCATGCGCGCCTTCCGGGAGGCCGGAGTGCGGATCCCCGTGGACGTGGCGATCGCCGGATTCGACGACATCCCCGAGGCGGAGTTCTTCGCACCTCCGCTGACCACCGTCCGGCAGGACTTCGCCGCGGTCGGCCGGGCCAGCATCCGGCTGCTCCTGGACCGGATCGAGGGCGGCGACCGCGACCGTACGGCCATCCCGCACCATGTGATCGAACCGCAGCTCATCGTGCGCGGCAGCACGACGACCCCGGTGGTCTGAACGGCCCGGCCACCCGGCCGACCCCGATACGCCGCCGGCCCCGGGATCAGCTCCGGGGGCCGGCGGCGTACCGCGGGGCGAAGGGGTCGGGTCAGGAGCCGACCTTGCGCTTGTTGTAGACGTCGAAGCCGACGGCCGCCAACAGCACCAGGCCCTTGATGACCTGCTGGTAGTCGGTGCCTATGCCCACCAGCGACATGCCGTTGTTGAGCACGCCGAGCACCAGCCCGCCGATGATCGCGCCGAGGACGGTGCCGACGCCGCCGGCGGCCGAGGCGCCGCCGATGAAGGCCGCCGCGATCGCCTCCAGTTCGAAGTTGATACCGGCCTGCGGCGTACCGGCGTTGAGCCGGGCGGCGAAGACCATGCCGGCCAGCGCGGCCAGGACGCCCATGTTCACGAAGGCCAGGAAGACGACGCGCTTGCTCTTCACGCCGGACAGCCGGGCGGCCGGTTCGTTCCCGCCGATCGCGTAGGTGTGACGGCCGAGGATCGAGTTGCGCATCAGATAGCCGAAGCCGACCAGCAGGGCGCCCAGGATGAGCAGGACGATCGGGAAGCCGTGATAGCTGGCGAGCAGCAGGGTGAACACGGTCACCGCGGCGGTGATGGCGGCCAGCTTGGCGAGGAAGAAGCCCAGCGGAAGCAGTTCGAGCCCGAAGGCGGCGGCCTGCCGTCGGCCGCGGACCTCCTGGAGCACCGCGATCGCGAGCACTCCGATCCCGAGCAGCAGCGTCAGGTTGTGGTAGTCGGTGTACGGGCCGACCTCCGGCATGAAACCGCTGCTGATCTTCTGGAAACCGCGCGGGAACGGGGCCACCGACTGGCCCTGGAGCAGGATCTGCGTGCCGCCGCGGAACAGCAGCATGCCTGCCAGCGTGACGATGAAGGACGGGATGCCCACGTAGGCGATCCAGAACCCCTGCCAGGCGCCGGCGACCGCGCCGATCAGCAGTGCGGCGACGAGCGCCACCGGCCAGGGCACCTGGTGTTTGACCATCATCACCGCGGCCGCCGCGCCGACGAAGGCGGCGAGCGAGCCGACCGACAGGTCGATGTGGCCCGCGATGATGACGATCATCATGCCGATGGCCAGGATCAGGATGTAGCTGTTCTGCTGGATCAGGTTGGTGACGTTGAGCGGCTTGAGGAGCGTGCCGTCGGTCCAGATCTGGAAGAGCAGGATGATCAGCGCCAGCGCGACCAGCATGCCGTACTGGCGGATGTTGCCGCGCAGAGCCTGGACCAGCTGCTGTCCCACCCCGCCGCCGGAGCCCGTGGGGCCGCTCGGCTTACCGTCGGTGGGTGTGCTCGCCTCGATACCGGAGGTCTGTGTCTGGGCCATGCGTCACACCTGCTCGTTCTGGGTTGCCGCGCTCACGGTCATGAGGCGCATGAGTGATTCCTGGGTGGCGTCGGTGCGGTCCACCTCGCCGGTGAGCCGGCCCTCGGCCATCGTGTAGATGCGGTCGCACAGGCCGAGCAGCTCGGGCAGCTCCGAGGAGATGACCAGCACCGCCTTGCCCTGAGCGGCCAGATCGGCGATCACCGAGTAGATCTCGGCCTTCGCGCCGACGTCGATGCCTCGGGTGGGCTCGTCGAGGATCAGCACGTCGGGCTCGGAGAAGATCCACTTGCTGAGGACGACCTTCTGCTGGTTGCCGCCGCTGAGCTTGCCGGTCTCCGCGAAGACCGAGGGCGCCTTGATGTTCATCGACGCGCGGAACTTCTCCGCGACCCGCATCTCCTCGTGCTCGTTGACCCAGCCGTGCCGGGAGACCTTGCCGAGCGCGCTCAGCGAGATGTTGCGGCTGATGTCCTCGGTCAGGTTGAGCCCGAGCTGCTTGCGGTCCTCGGTGACGTACGCGAGGCCGTGCCCGATAGCCTCCGGAACCGTACGCGTCCTGATCTCCACCCCGTTCAACAGCACCCGGCCGCCGGTGTAGCGGCCGTAGGAGCGGCCGAAGACGCTCATCGCGAGCTCGGTGCGGCCTGCGCCCATCAGGCCGGCGACGCCCACGATCTCGCCGCGCCGCACATGAACCGAGACGTCGTCGACCACCTTGCGCTGGTGGTCGATCGGATGGAGGACGGTCCAGTCCTCGATGGCGAATGCGACGTCGCCGATGTCGGGAGTGCGCTCGGGGTAGCGGTGGTCGAGGTCGCGGCCGACCATACCCCGGATGATGCGGTCCTCGGAGATGCCCTCGGTGCCGACGGCGACGGTCTCGATGGTCCGGCCGTCCCGCAGGATGGTGACGGAGTCGGCGACGCGGGCGATCTCGTTGAGCTTGTGCGAGATGATGATGCAGGAGATCCCCTGCGCCTTGAGTTCGAGGATGAGATCGAGCAGCTTGCGGCTGTCCTCGTCGTTCAGCGCGGCTGTCGGCTCGTCCAGGATCAGGAGCTTGACCTCCTTGGCGAGGGCCTTGGCGATCTCGACCAACTGCTGTTTGCCCACCCCGATGTCCGCGATCCGGGTCTGCGGGTTCTCGTGCAGACCGACCCGCTGGAGCAGCTTCTTCGCGTGGGTGAGGGTGCGGTGCCAGCTGATGATGCCGCGCGAGGCGTGCTCGTTGCCGAGGAAGATGTTCTCCGCGATGGAGAGGTAGGGCACCAGGGCGAGTTCCTGGTGGATGATCACGATGCCGTGCTGCTCGCTCGCCCGGATGTCCTTGAACGCGCACGGCTCACCCTCGAAGAGGATGTCGCCCTCGTACGTGCCGTGCGGGTACACCCCGCTGAGCACCTTCATCAGAGTGGACTTGCCGGCGCCGTTCTCGCCGCAGACGGCGTGGACTTCGCCGGGTGCGACGCTCAGATTGACGTCGGAGAGCGCTTTGACGCCGGGGAAGGACTTGCTGATCGAACGCATCTCCAGGACGGGTCCGGCCATGATGGGCATCCGTTCGGGTCGGGGACGGGTCGGGTCGGGGAAGTTCGGCGGCCGGTGGGAAACAGCGGCCCAGGGCGCCCTACTTGAGCTGAGCGGCGGAAAGCTGCCCGCTGTCGACCAGCACCTTGCGGTAGTTGTCCTTGTCGACACTGACCGGCTGCAGCAGGAAGGCCGGCACGACCTTGGCGCCGTTGTTGTACTGCTTGGTGTCGTTGACCTGGGGCTTGCCGCCGCTGAGCAGCGCGTCGCCCATCTGCACGGCCACCTTGGCGAGGGCGCGGGTGTCCTTGGACACGGTCTGGGTCTGCTCGCCGGCCAGGATGGACTTCACCGACGCCAGCTCGGCGTCCTGCCCGGTGACGATGGGCAGTTCCTTACCCGGCTCGCCGTAACCGACGCCCTTGAGCGAGGAGAGGATACCGATCGAGATGCCGTCGTAGGGGGAGAGCACAGCGTCGACCCGGGCCGTCGTGTAGGACTTGCTGAGCAGGTTGTCCATCCGGGACTGCGCGAGTCCGCCGTCCCAGCGCAGGGTGGCGACCTGGTTGAAGTTGGTCTGGCCGCTGCGGACGACGAGCTTCTTGTCGGCCATGTACGGCTTGAGCACACTCATCGCGCCCTGGAAGAAGAACGGGGAGTTGTTGTCGTCCGGTGAGCCGCCGAACAGCTCGACGTTGAACGGCCCCTTGCCGTCCTTGAGGCCGAGCTTGTCGGCGATATAGGTGCCCTGGAGGACACCGACCTTGTAGTTGTCGAAGGTCGCGTAGTAGTCGACGTTCTTGGTGCCGAGGATGAGCCGGTCGTAGGAGATCACCGGGATGTCGGCGTCGGCGGCCTTCTGCAGCACATCGGTGAGCGACGAGCCGTCGACCGCGGCGATGACCAGCAGCCGGGCGCCCTTGGTGACCATGTTCTCGATCTGGGACACCTGGTTCTCCACGACGTTGTCGCCGTACTGGAGATCGGTCTTGTACCCCTTGGCCTGGAACTGCTTCACCATGTTGGCGCCGTCGTTGATCCAGCGTTCCGAGGATTTGGTGGGCATCGCGATACCCACCAGGCCGCCCTTGGCATCAGCGTGTTTTGCGTGGGGGCCGACGCCGTTGGCGGCTTGTCCGCAGGCGGCCAACACCATTGTTAGCGCAACCAGGGCGAGGCCTGTCGATATTTTCCGCACACTTCCTCCAGTGATGTGCCGCGGTCAGCGAGATTCGCGTACGGCCTCCGCGTGACCCGGTGTCCTCGGACCGGTCGAGTCCCCGTGGATGGCGGGGTGCGATGACGGCGCGGGGGTCGCGCACGGATCGGGCTCGGCCGACAGGGGCCCGGTGGCTGCTGACAAGCCCGCCGGTGCCCGGCCCGACCATGTCGCTGGCCTGGCGTTACAAGAGTGTTAACGCTAACAGAATGGGCGTCAAGGGCCCGAGG
Source organism: Streptomyces fildesensis (assembly GCF_016107395.1). Classification (GTDB taxonomy): domain Bacteria; phylum Actinomycetota; class Actinomycetes; order Streptomycetales; family Streptomycetaceae; genus Actinacidiphila; species Actinacidiphila fildesensis. The sequence goes on along the minus strand of NZ_JAAIKO010000011.1, from coordinate 102,729 downwards.
GTCACCGTTTCGCATCGCAGGGCGCCGCGGGGGCGGCCGCCGCCTGTACGGCGCCCCGGCGCCGGCGGTGGCGTGTTGTGTGCTGAGTGGTTTTCGTGACCTCATCTACCTGGGGGCGGTTGGTGGTTGTCGCACCCACCAGTCACCACCGCAGGCGAAAAGGTTGCCGCGCCTTCTAAGGCGCGGATGCCGCCCCGAGGGCGGGCGTCCCGCCGACGGGCTCTCTTGCCTCCCGCTGCCGCTCAGGTGCTGCGGGCGAAGTCGCCCCAGACCGCGGGTTTCGCGTCCGACGTGCCGGCGTTCACCCGGTAGCTGTCGGCCCTGGCGTTCCGACCCCCCGCGGTGTGGTCGTACTGGCCGGCGAAGACGTGCTGTCCCGCGGGGACGGTTCTGCCCGCTCTGAGGGTCCAGCGGTAGATGAGCGCGTCGCCCTCCTCCCGTACGGAGAGGGTGAAGTCGGCGGCGGGCAGCGTCTGCCAGCTGCCGGCGCTGTGGACACCGCCGGTCTGGGCGATGCGGAGCTCCACGCTCAGCGCGGTGAGGGGCTTCCGCGCCTTGAGGGTGACGTTGCTCTGGGCCCAGAAGCTGTTGCTGTGGGGATCGACGGATCCGTCCGCCCACAGGGGTCCGTCCTCGGTGTGCGGACGGCTCGGCGGCGTTGCGGACGTGTGGCCGGGTCCGGGTGTGGTGGGCGGCGCCGATGGGCGGCCGGTCCCGGCGGGCGGCGGTGTGGTGGGGTCCTGCTGACCGGGGCCGGCGGCGTGCGGGGACGGGGAACCGGGTGCCAGCGTTGTCCCGGGGCCTGCGGCGGACTCCTGCCGCGGTTCATGACCGTGGACGACGGCACCGACGGCGAACCCTCCGACGGCCAGGGTCGCGGCGGTCGCGAGTGTGGTGAGCACGACCTTCGGCCAGGACTGGGCGATCCGGTTGCGGTGCCGTGCGGGCACCGGGAGAGTCGAAGTCGGCGGTATCGGTGGCGGACGAGGAGAGCATGCCGCGCTGAACGCGGGCGAGCATGCGCGCGCGATCCGGTTGATGGGCAGCGGCGGCCCGCCGCAGCTGGTTGCCTATGTCGTCCATCAGTTCCTCCTCCCCGCGAGTTCCTCGGCGGCCTGTCCGCTGAGGGTGCGTTCCAGCTCCGCCAGGCCCTTGGAGGTCTGGCTCTTCACCGTACCGACCGATATCCCCAGGGCGAGCGCGGTGTCCTTCTCCGAGAGGTCGAAGGCGTGCCGCAGCACCACGCACGCGCGTTTGCGGAAGGGGAGCCGGTCGAGCGCCGTGCGGACGTCCAGGACGGCCGCGACGTCCGGGTCCTCCGCACCGTCGCCGTGCCGGCTCCAGAACAACGCGACGCGGCGGCGCTCACGGACCGCGCCGCGGATGCGGTTGCGCGCCATGTTTGACACCACACCCCGGGCGTAGGCGACGGGGTGGTCGGCCTGTCGCACGCGGTCCCAGCGGTGCCAGAGCGCGGTCAGCGCGTCCGCGGCGAGGTCGTCCGCCGCGTCCGCCTCGCCCGTCAGGAGATGGGCGAGGCGGGCGAGCTCGGCGTAGTGGCGCTCGAAGAAGTCGTGGAACTCGGCAGATGCGTCCTCGAGAAGCATGTCCGTTGCGACCTCTCCAGGAATGTGAGCGTTCACATACAGGGAGGCAGCTTAGCAACCGCTGGTCGACGACGGGCCCCAGGGGTACGGGACGTCCGGTGCGGAGTCAGGAGGTGCCGCCTGCGGCGGTGAGGACGCCCGCGCCCGCCTTCTTGGCGAGTGCGGCGGGCAGCCCGGCGGCGGGCTCCAGGCCCGCCGTCAGCTTGGGTGTCCAGTTCACGGACGTCTTGATCTTCTTGGCGGAGTGCTCGGCGTTGTATGCGGCGACGAGGTCGGTCACGGTGCCGTTGACCAGGTTGCCGCTGCCCGCCACCGAGCCGGTCCCGTCCCCGCTGAGCAGTTGTGAGGCCTTCCGGTCGCCGGACAGGGCCCAGTAGTTGTTCTGGGCGACGACCTGGGCCTTGGCGCGTGCGTTGACGCTGTAGCCGTGGGTGTAGTTGTTGAGCGTCGCCGTGTCGTAGTAGTTGTCGTACAGGTGTATCTGGCCGACCCGGGCGAGCGGGGCGCGCTGGACGATGCCCTGGAAGACGTTGTGGTGGAGCGTCACCCGCAGCCTGGTGTCCTTGTCGCTGCTGCCGATGAGCATGGTCTTGTCGTGGTTGGCGAACCGGTTGTACTCGACGGTGACGAGGTCGGAGGCGTTGGTGATGTCCAGGGCGCCGTCGTGGACCTGGTACTCGCGCCCGAAGTAGGACGGGTTCGCCCTGTCGTAGTGCGGGCCGTCGCCGAAGGTGTTGTGGTCGGCCCACACGTGCGTGGAGCCGCGCACCGTGACCGCGTCGTACTGGGAGTTCCAGTTCCCGGTCGAGCCGTCGGTCGGGTCCCACTGGGGGAAGCAGTCACGAGTGTCGGTGAGGTTGAGGTTGCGGATGATGACGTTGTCCGCGTTCTTCACCTGGAGGCTGCCGCCGACGATCGCCGCACCCGAGCCGGGCACGCCGACGATCGTGGTGCGGGAGGGGACGGTCAGGACCACGCGCGCGGCCTGCCGGTCCTGCGCCGCGTCGCGTGCCGACTCCTGCTGGCCGGTGGGCAGTTTGCCGCGGCCCCAGGTCGCCGGGTCGTAGGCCTTGAGGTAGGCGCTGAGCGAGTAGCCGGTGCCGGCGGCGTAGTCCGCGCAGCCGAGGGTCTTGCCCGAGTCGTCGGTGTTGGCGTCGACGACGCCCTTGACCTGGATGATCCGTGGCGCGCCAATGGGGCCGGCCTTGAGAGCCTTGGCCAGTTGGGCCCTGGTGGAGACGGTGAAGGTGTGAGCGGTGTCGGCGGTCTGGCCGCCGGTGGTGCCCGAGCCGGTGGCGGCCCAGCCGTCGTCGGCGGGCAGGGCCGCATGCGCGAGGTCGACGGCGGCGGCGCCGGCGCCCGTGGTCAGGGGCACGACGGCGAGGCCGGCGGCCGCCAGGGAGGCGACGCCGATCAGTGCCATCAGGCGTCGGGACGGCTTGCGGCGGTGCAAGGGGGCAGACACGTGAAGTCGTTCCTCCGGTGCGAAGTGAGGGTTCGGCTCTTCAGTTGCCACGGCTGCCCGGAAGGTTGCCGCCGATCAGGAGATTTCTTCGCCGGAGATGCCCGATGGCTGAACCGGAGCCGTCGCGGAACCCCGGCCGTTGTCGATTTGTGACCAGCGCGGAGCATTGACGCCACCTCTTGTTAACGCTCACACTCTGGGGGTCGGTAACCTCGGTGCAACATTCCGGGGTGGTCGGCTGCGCGTCGGAGACCAGCCCCACTCGTTGTACCCCACGGCTCCACCATCTTGAACGGAAAGCGCGACCCATGAGTGTTAACGCTAACAATTCCTCTCGGCCCGGCTATGTCCTGGGGATCGACTACGGCACGCTCTCCGGCCGCGCCGTCGTCGTCCGCGTCTCGGACGGTGCCGAAGTCGGCAGCGCCGTCCATGCGTACGCACACGCGGTGATCGACGACCGGTTGCCCGGTACCGACGCCCCGCTTCCACCGGACTGGGCGCTCCAGCATCCCGAGGACTGGCTGGACGTGATCCGGCGAGCCGTCCCCGAGGCCATCGCCGCCGCCGGGATCGACCCCGCCACGGTGATCGGCATCGGCACCGACTTCACGGCCTCCACCTGCCTTCCCACCAGCGCCGACGGCACCCCGCTCTGCCTCCGTCCGGAGCTGGGATCCCGGCCGCACGCCTGGCCGAAGCTATGGAAGCACCATGCGGCCCAGCCCCAGGCCGACCGGATCACCGCGCTGGCCCATGAGCGCGGTGAGGACTGGATCGCCCGTTACGGCGGTCTGATCTCCTCCGAGTGGCAGTATGCCAAGGCCCTCCAGGTGCTGGAGGAGGACCCGGACACCTACGGACGCACGGACCGCTGGATCGAGGCGGCGGACTGGATCGTCTGGCAGCTCACCGGCGTCGAGACCCGCAACACCTGTACGGCCGGATACAAGGGGATCCACCAGAACGGTGGCTACCCGTCGACCGGGTACCTGGCCGCTCTCAACCCCGGCTTCGCGGACTTCGCGCGGACCAGGCTGGAGCACCCGCTCTCCCCGCTGGGCGGCCGGGCCGGCGGCCTGACGGCCCGGGCCGCCGCCTGGACGGGACTGCCCGAAGGCATCGCCGTCGCGGTCGGCAACGTGGACGCCCATGTCACCGCCCCGGCGGCACGGTCGGCCGGACCCGGCGAGCTGCTCGCCGTCATGGGCACCTCCACCTGCCACATCCTCAACGGCGAGCAGGTGGCCGAGGTCCCCGGCATGTGCGGGGTGGTCGACGGGGGAGTGGTCGACGGGCTGTGGGGTTACGAAGCCGGGCAGAGCGGCGTCGGCGACATCTTCGGTTGGTACGTCGAGCACGGTGTCCCGCCCGTCTTCCACGAACAGGCCGTCGCCGAGGACATCAGCGTGCACGAGCTGCTGACCCGGCTGGCCGCCGGTCAACCGGTCGGCGGGCACGGCCTGGTGGCGCTCGACTGGTGGAACGGCAACCGCTCGGTGCTGGTCGACCACCGGCTCTCCGGAGTGCTGGTCGGTGCCACGCTGGCCACCCGGCCGCCGGACATCTACCGCGCGCTGCTCGAGTCGACCGCCTTCGGCACCCGGGTCATCGTCGAGGCCTTCGAGAAGTCCGGCGTCCCCGTCACCCGCTTCACGGTGGCCGGAGGCCTCACCAGGAACGCGCTGCTGATGCAGATCTACGCGGACGTGCTGCGCCGTCCGCTGAGCGTCGCCGCCTCCGAACAGGCGCCGGCGCTGGGCTCCGCCATCCACGCGGCGGTGGCGGCCGGGGCGTACGAGAACGTGCCGGCCGCGGCCGAGGCGATGGGGCGGGTGCACCGTGACCGGTACCTCCCGGACGCGGCCCGTGCCGACGCGTACGACCGGCTGTTCGCCGAGTACCGCGCCCTGCACGACCTGCTCGGCGGCGAGCACAGGGGCGTGCTGCACCGACTGCGCGAGTTGCGCAACGAGACCAGCACCTCTGTCGCCAACTGACCCGTACGGAAGGCCGCCATCATGACCGACCCCACGATCGACCCCGCGATCCAGCTGATTCGCCAGCAGGTCAGTGATCTGCACCAGGAACTCGTCCGCTACCAGCTCGTGGTGTGGACGGCGGGCAACGTCTCGGCCCGCGTACCGGGCCACGACCTGATGGTCATCAAGCCCAGCGGTGTCTCCTACGACGACCTGACGCCCGAGAACATGATCGTCTGCGATCTGTACGGCAAGGTCGTCGAAGGTACGCACAACCCGTCCTCGGACACCGCCGCCCACGCCTACGTCTACCGCAACATGCCCGAGGTGGGGGGCGTGGTGCACACGCACTCCACGTACGCCACCGGCTGGGCGGCCCGCGGTGAGGCGGTGCCCTGCGTCGTCACCGCGATGGCGGACGAGTTCGGCGCGGAGATACCCGTCGGCCCGTTCGCGCTGATCGGCGACGACTCGATCGGCCAGGGCATCGTCGCCACCCTCAAGGGCCACCGATCGCCCGCCGTGCTGATGCAGAGCCACGGCGTGTTCACCATCGGCAAGGACGCGAAGGCAGCCGTCAAGGCGGCCGTGATGTGCGAGGACGTGGCCCGCACCGTTCACATCTCCCGACAGCTCGGGGAACCGGTGGGCATCGCCGCACCGGACATCGACTCGCTCTACGACCGCTATCAGAACGTATACGGCCAGCAGCCCGCCGGCCGCGAAGGAGTCCAGGAATGAAGTCGCTCGAAGGCCGCGAAGTCTGGTTCCTCACCGGAAGCCAGGGACTCTACGGGCAGGACACCCTCCGGCAGGTCGCCGAACAGTCCCAGCAGATCGCCGAGGCACTCAACGACGGCCCGGACATCGCGGTCCGGGTGGTGTGGCTGCCTGTACTCACCGACGCGGAAGCGATCCGGCGGGTCTGCCTCGACGCCAACGCCGCCGACGACTGCGTCGGGGTGGTCGCCTGGATGCACACGTTCTCCCCGGCCAAGATGTGGATCGCCGGCCTCGACGCCCTCCGCAAGCCGATGCTGCACCTGCACACCCAGGCCAACAGGGCGCTGCCGTGGGGCTCCATCGACATGGACTTCATGAACCTCAACCAAGCGGCGCACGGGGACCGTGAGTTCGGGTACATCCAGTCCCGTCTCGGGGTGGCCCGCAAGACGGTCGCCGGGCACGTCAGCGACCCGTCGGTGGCCCTGCGGATCGGGTCCTGGGCCCGTGCCGCGGTCGGTCATGCGGCGCTGCGCAGCCTGCGGGTGGCACGGTTCGGCGACAACATGCGGGACGTCGCGGTCACCGAGGGCGACAAGGTCGAGGCGCAGCTGCGGTTCGGCGTCTCGGTCAACACCTACGGCGTCAACGACCTGGTCGACGTGGTCGACGCGGTGACCGACGCTGATGTCACCGAGCTGACCAAGGAGTACCAGGAGACCTACCGGGTCGCGCCGGAGCTGCGCTCAGGAGCGGAGCGGCACGACGCGCTGCGGTACGCGGCGCGGATCGAACTCGGCATGCGCGAGTTCCTCACCGACGGCGGTTTCCAGGCGTTCACCACCAACTTCGAGGACCTCGGAGGGCTGCGCCAGCTGCCCGGTCTGGCCGTGCAGCGCCTGATGGCGGACGGCTATGGCTTCGGCGGCGAGGGGGACTGGAAGACCGCGGCGCTGCTGCGCACGCTGAAGGCGATGTCCGCCGGTCTGCCCGGAGGGACCTCGTTCATGGAGGACTACACGTACCACCTGGAGGCGGGGCAGGAGGTCATCCTCGGCGCGCACATGCTCGAGGTCTGTCCGTCGATCGCCGCCGAGGTCCCCTCGTGCGAGATCCATCCCTTGGGCATCGGCGGCCGGGAGGACCCGGTCCGGCTGGTCTTCGAAGCCGCCCCGGGCCCGGCGGTGGTCGTCGGCCTCGCCGACATGGGGGCCCGGTTCCGGCTGGTCGCCAACGAGATCGACGTGGTCACCGCCGCCGAGCCGCTGCCGAATCTCCCCGTGGCGCACGCGGTGTGGAAGCCGCAGCCCGACCTGCGGACCTCGACCGAGGCGTGGCTCACGGCCGGCGGCCCGCACCACACCGTGCTCTCCAGCGCCGTCGGCACGGAGGAGCTCGAGGACTTTTCGGAGATGGCCGGAGCGGAACTCCTGGTCATCGACGCGGAGACCACGATCCGCCAGTTCACCAAGGAGATCCGCTGGAACCAGGCGTACCACCGTCTGGCGCGAGGTTTCTGAGCGGCTTCGGCCGACATCGCAGGCGTACCACCCAGGTCATACATCGCAGGGTTTTTCCCGCCTCAAAGGAGAGTGCACGATGTCCCTCACTGCCACCACCCCAGCAAGACCCCGTACGCGCAAGACCGCCGCGACCCTTCTGGCCGTCGCGCTGTGCATGTCCCTCGCCGCCTGCGGCGGGGCGGGCAAGAAGGCACCCGCCGGCAGCGGCACGGACGCGAACGGCGCCAAGAAGCTGGTCTTCGGATTCTCCCAGGTCGGATCCGAGAGCGGCTGGCGTGCCGCCAACACCAAGTCCATCCAGGACGCGGCGAAGGCCGCCGGCTTCGAGCTCAAGTTCTCCGACGCGCAGCAGAAGCAGGAGAACCAGATCGCCGCGATCCGCACCTTCATCCAGCAGAAGGTGGACGTCATCGGCTTCTCACCGGTGGTCGTCACGGGCTGGGACACCGTACTGAAGGAAGCCAAGGCCGCCGGCATCCCGGTGATACTCACCGACCGGGCGATCGACACCCAGGACAAGACCCTCTACAAGACCTTCATCGGGTCGGATTTCGTCAAGGAGGGGACCGCCGCCGGCCAGTGGCTGGTCGACGCGGAGAAGAGCGGGACCGGCACGGTGAACATAGCGGAGCTCGAAGGCACCACCGGCTCCGCCCCGGCGATCGACCGCAAGAAGGGGTTCGAGGACCTGGTCCTGAAGGACCCCCGGTTCAAGCTGGTCGCGGACCAGACCGGTGACTTCACCCGGGCCAAGGGCAAGGAGGTCATGACGGCCTTCCTGAAGGCGCACAAGGACATCAACATCCTCTTCGCGCACAACGACGACATGGCGATGGGCGCCATCCAGGCGATCGAGGAGGCGGGTCTCAAGCCCGGCAAGGACATCCGCATCGTCTCGATCGACGGGGTCAAGGACGCCTTCCAGGCGATGGTCGACGGCAAGATCGAGGTCGTCGTCGAGTGCAATCCGCTGATCGGCCCGCAGGTCATGGATCTCGTGCGGAAGCTCAAGGACAAGGCCGAGGTGCCGGCCCGGGTCGAGTCCAAGGAAGGCGTCTTCACCAAGGACAAGGCAGCTGCCGAACTCCCCAACCGCCAGTACTGATCTGCCAGTACTGCTCCGGCGATCCGGGACGGGGGCGCCCCAGGCGGGCGCCCCGGACCCGGCCGGAGCCGACCAGCGGCCCGAGGAGAGGAGCTCCCATGTCGACGCCGCAGCTCAACCCCGCTCAACCCGTCCTCCGGATGACCGGCATCACCAAGGAGTTCGCCGGCGTCCGGGCCCTTTCCGGAGTCGGCCTCGACCTGTATCCCGGTGAGGTGCACGCCCTGATGGGCGAGAACGGCGCCGGGAAGTCCACCCTCATCAAGGTGCTGACCGGAGTGCACGAGGCCGAAGCCGGGACCGTCACGCTGGACGGTGTCCCGGTCCGGTTCGCCGGGCCGCTACAGGCGCAGCAGGCCGGGATCAGCACCGTGTACCAGGAGGTCAACCTCTGCCCCAACCTGTCGGTCGCGGAGAACATCTTCCTCGGCCGCGAGCCCCGCAGGCTCGGCCGCATCATGTGGTCGGAACTGCGCCGGCGGGCCCGTGACCTGCTGTCCGGGCTCGACCTGGAGATCGACGTCCGCGCACCGCTGGACACCCTCCCGCTCGCCCTGCAGCAGATGGTCGCCATCGCCCGCGCCGTGGACATCCGGGCGAAGGTGCTGATCCTCGACGAACCCACCTCCAGCCTGGACCGCGAGGAGGTGGCCCAGCTGTTCACGGTGATCCGCCGGCTGCGCGGCGAGGGCGTGGCGATCCTGTTCGTGACGCACTTCCTGGACCAGGTCTACGACGTCTCCGACCGGATCACCGTGCTGCGTGACGGCCGTCTCGTCGGTGAGTACCGCACCGCGCGCCTGCCGCAGATCGAGCTGGTGTCGGCGATGCTCGGGCAGGAACTCGGTGAACTCACCGACCGGGGACGGGGCGACCGCGAGCGCCCGGCCGGGACCCCGTTCGCCGAGGCGCACGGACTCGGACGTAAGGGCGCCATCGCTCCGTTCGACCTCGCTGTGCGCCCGGGGGAGGTACTGGGCCTGGCCGGGCTGCTCGGCGCGGGGCGCTCGGAGACCGCCCGGCTGCTGGCCGGCGCGGACCGCGCCGACACCGGGAGGCTCACCGTCGACGGCCGGACCGCCACCCTGCGCAGCCCGCGCGCCGCCAGCCGGCGGGGCATCGCGTTCTGTTCGGAGAACCGCAGGCGCGAGGGCATCATCCCCGATCTGACGGTCCGGGAGAACATCGTCCTGGCCCTGCAGGCCGCCCGCGGCTGGGTCAGAGCGCTCCCCGCCCGCCGGACGGAGGAGCTGGTAACGCACTGGATATCGGCGCTGCACATCCACCCGGCCGACCCGGAGGCGGTCGTCCGCAATCTGAGCGGCGGCAATCAGCAGAAGGTGCTGCTCGCCCGCTGGCTGATCACCGAACCGAAACTGCTGATCCTCGACGAACCGACCCGGGGCATCGACATCGGTGCCAAGGCAGAGATCCAGCGCCTGGTGGCCTCACTCGCGGCGGACGGCATGGCGGTCGTCTATGTCTCCGCCGAACTCGAAGAGGTGCTGAGCCTGTCCGACACCGTCGCGGTTCTGCGCGACCGCGAGCTCGTGGCGACCCTGCCCAACACCGCCGAACTCACCCTGGACCGGCTGATGGAGACCATCGCGACCGGAGGGACCCACTGATGCCGCCCACCGTCGCCAGGCTGGCCGGCCACCGGCTGTTCTGGCCTCTCGCGCTGCTGGCCGCCCTGCTGGTGACCAACGTCGCCTATACCCCCGACTTCTTCTCGATCCAGATCCGTGACGGCCATCTCTTCGGCAGTCTTGTCGACATCCTGCGGCTCGGCTCCCCGCTGCTGCTGGTCGCCCTCGGCATGACCCTGGTCATCGCCATCGGCGGGATCGACCTGTCGGTCGGCGCGGTCGTCGCCATCTCCGGCGCCGTCGCCTGCCTGAACATCAGCGACCTCGCCGACCAGCAGAGTGTGGGTGGTGTCGTCGTCGCAGTACTGCTGGCGCTCGGCGTGTGCGTCGCTCTGGGGGTGTGGAACGGCGTGCTGGTCGCCGGGATCGGCATGCAGCCGATCATCGCCACCCTGATCCTGATGGTGGCGGGGCGCGGCGTCGCACAGATGATCACCAGCGGCCGGATCGTCACCGTCAACAGCGAGCCCTACCACCTGATCGGGGGCGGGTACGAACTCGGTCTCCCCCTCTCCGTGGTGATCGCCGCGGCGGTGCTCGTACTGACCGGCCTCGTCGTCCGGCGCACCGCACTCGGGCTGCTGCTCGAATCGGTCGGCGGAAACCGGGAGGCCAGCCGGCTGGTCGGCATCCGGGCCCGGGGCCTCACGATCGCGGTCTACGCGTTCTGTGCGCTGTGCGCGGCCGGCGCCGGACTGATGGTCAGCTCCAACGTGGCCGCCGCCGACGGGAACAACGCGGGCCTGTGGATCGAGCTCGACGCGATCCTCGCCGTGGTCATCGGCGGGACCTCACTCACCGGGGGCCGTTTCCACCTCGGCGGGACCGCCATCGGCGCCCTCGTCATCCAGACGCTCTCCACCACGGTCTACACCGTCGGCGTGCCGCCCGAGTCGACGCTGGTGTTCAAGGCGCTGGTCGTCATGGCGGTCTGTCTGCTGCAGTCCCCGGCGTTCCGCGCCAAGGTGCTGTCGCGCAAACTGCCCCGCCGCTCGGACACGGGCGTCGGCGCACCCGCGGCCGGCACCGCGACGAGCACCGGCAGCTCCCGGAGCAGCACACCGGCTAGCGCCGCCCAGAGCCCGAAGGAGGCGACCACCCTATGAGTACGACCCAGCCCCGCGCCGCCGCCGGCCGCGGCGTCCGCACCTTTCTGGCCCAGCACCGCGACTACGTCCCGGTCATGGCCACCGCTGTCCTGTTCGCGCTGACCCTCGAAGCGGGCAACTACCGCTACCTGGACTTCCTGGCCGGCCAGACCATCGCCAACCTCTTCGTGGACAACGCGTTCCTGCTGGTCATCGCCGTCGGCATGACGTTCGTGATCCTCACCGGCGGCATCGATCTCTCGGTCGGAGCCGTCGCCGCGCTCTCCACGATGCTGTGCGCCACGCTCGTCGAGCAGCACGGATGGCCGCCGGCCCTGGTCATCCCGCTGGTCCTGGCGGCCGGCGGCCTGATCGGTGGCGCCATGGGCTACGCCATCCACCACTTCGAGGTGCAGCCCTTCATCGCGACACTGGCCGGGATGTTCTTCGCCCGGGGCCTGTGCTACCTGATCAGCACCAACGCGATCCCGATCGACGACCCGGTCTTCACCACCCTGGCGCAGTCCCATGTCACCTTCCCCGGCGGCGTGTTCATCTCCTGGTCGGTGGTCATCGCGCTGGCCGTCGTCGCCGTCGCGTTCCTGACGCTGCACTACACGGGGTTCGGCCGCGCGGTGTACGCGGTCGGCGGCAACGCCCAGTCGGCGCTGCTGATGGGGGTCCCGGTCGGCCGGACGGTGATCCGCGCCTACACCGTCAGCGGGCTGTGCTCGGCCCTGGGCGGAGTGCTGTTCACGCTCTACACGCTGTCCGGGTACAGCCTGCACCTGGTCGGGACGGAGCTCGACGCGATCGCCGCCGTGGTGATCGGCGGGACGATCCTGGCCGGCGGCTCCGGCTACGTCCTGGGCACCCTGCTGGGCGTCCTCGTCCTCGGCGTCATCAAGACCATCATCACCTTCGAAGGCACGCTCAGCTCCTGGTGGACGAAGATCGCGGTCGGCACGCTGCTGTTCGCCTTCGTCCTGCTGCAGCGCCTGATGACGTCCCGCCGACGCGCCTGACATTTCGTCAGCGCGCTTGAGCGGCCGGACGACGAGTGGCCGCACGGCCGCGCGGTCCTGACCCGCGCGGTCGTGCGGCACGGGGACGAACATCCGCCCGCCACCCCGTCGGGCCCAGACCCCACCAGCACGTCCCGCGCCATGGAATCCACCCTTCCCCACCGTTCAAGGGAGACCCATGCACTTCACCAGATCCCTTCTGCCACGCCGCCATCACCGGCAACGGCTGCGTACCGCTGCCGTCCTCGCCACGAGCGCGGCGCTCCTCACCGTCGCGTTCGTCCCCCTCGCGGCCACCCCCGCGGCAGCCGACACCGCCCTCGCCGGACACTGGGCCCTGGACGAGGCCACCGGCAGCACGGCGGCCGACGACTCGAGTGGCGCCCACCCGGGCAGCCTCGGGGCCGGAGCCACCCACGTGGCTGGACAGGTGGGAGCCGGGAGCGTCGCGACGAACGGCACCGGCACCGGCAACATCGACCTCGGTGCCCCGATCGTCGACACCTCCGCCTCGTTCAGTGTCTCCGCCTGGGTGAAGCTCAACAACACCGACGGTTACCAGACCGCCGTCAGCATCGACGGCAGTGAGGTCAGCGGCTTCTACCTCGGACTGCGTGGCGACACCGGGACGTTCGCCTTCGCCCGGCTGCCCTCCGACACCCCCGGGGCGGCCGCCGTCGCAGCCGCCGTCGACACTCCGGCCGTCGGTACCTGGTACCACCTCACCGGGGTCCAGGACGCCGCGGCCGGCACGCTCGCGCTCTACGTCAACGGCGCGTTGCAGACGACCGTCGCGTACACCGCCCCGTGGAAGGCCGCCGGGCACGCGGTGGTCGGCCGCGGCAAATACGCCGGCACTCCGGTGGACTTCCTCAACGGAGGCGTGGACGACCTGCGGTTCTACACGGGGGCGCTCGCCGCGTCCGCGGTGACCGCACTGGACCAGCGCGCGCACTGGGCGTTCGAAGCGGGCACCGGAACCACCGCCGCGGACGACTCCGGCCACGGCCACCCCCTCACCCTGGGCGCGACGGCCGCGTGGACCACCGGCAGGACCGGTGGCCATGCGCTGCGGTCCAACGGGACCGCCGCCTCGTCCGCGACCGCCGCCACCGCCGCGACGGACACCTCGCAGCCGTTCTCGGTCTCGGCCTGGGTCAAGCTCAACACCCTCACCGGGTATCAGACCTTCGTGAGCGCGGACGGGACCGCCGTCTCCGGCTTCTATCTACAACTGCGGGGCGACACCGGAAAGTTCGCCTTCACTCGGTTGGCGTCGGACAGCTCCACGGCCACCGCGCGCCACGCCGACGCGACGGCCGCGCCCAGCACCGGCACCTGGTACCATCTCACCGGCGTCAGCGACAACGCGTCCGGTCAACTGAGGCTGTACGTCAACGGCATCCTGCAGTCCACGGTCGCCTACGCCACTCCGTGGAAGGCGTCCGCGGGCACAGCGGTCGGCCGCGGCAGGTTCAACGGCAACCCGGCCGACTTCGCCGACGCCACCATCGACGACGTGGTGATCCACGACCATCCGGTCACCGCTCCCGAGCTGGAGACGATCCTCGGCCAGGGCAACGGCACCCTCTCCGTCGACGCGGGCACCGCCGCGCACGCACTGCCCAGTGACTTCTTCGGCCTGATGACCGAGGACATCAACCACTCGGGCGAGGGCGGCCTGTACGGCGAACTGCTGCAGAACCGCTCCCTGATGGCCAGTGGCAACCCGGACTCGTGGTCCGCCGTCAGCTCCACCGGCGGCTCGGCGAGCATCACGCTGGACACGGCGAACCCGCTCAACACCGCGCTGACCCGCTCGCTGAAGGTCTCCCTGGCCAAGGCCACGGCCGGCAACCGGGCCGGGGTCGCCAACGGCGGCTTCTGGGGCATCCCCGTCAAGCCGTCCACCACCTACACCGCCTCGCTGTACGCCAAGGCCGCCCCCGGCTTCACCGGTCCGCTCAAGCTCTCCCTGGAGAGCACCGCGGGCACGCCGTACGCGACGGCCACCATCCCCGCCCTGACGAGCGGCTGGAAGAAGTACACCGTCACCCTGAAGACCGCGGCCGGCGCTCCCACCAGCTCCACCAACCGCTTCGTGCTCTCCTCGGAGAGCGCGACGGGAGCCACCTTGTGGCTGAGCAACGTCTCGCTCTTCCCGCCCACCTACAACAACCGCCCCAACGGCCTGCGGGTCGATCTGATGGAGAGGATGAAGGCCCTCAAGCCCTCCTTCATCCGGCTGCCGGGCGGCAACTACCTCGAGGGCAACACGGTCGCCGAACGCTTCGACTGGAAGAAGACCCTCGGCGCGACCGAGAGCCGGCCCGGCCACCAGGACCCTTGGGGCTACTGGTCCACGGACGGCCTCGGCCTGCTGGAATACCTCGAGTGGTGCGAAGACCTCGGCGCCCAGCCCCTCCTGGGGGTCTACGCCGGGTACTCCCTGCAGCACGACGTCGTCCCGCTGGACCAGCTCGGACCGTACGTCCAGGACGCCCTGGACGAGATCCAGTACGTCACCGGCGCCGTCACGACCCCCTGGGGGGCCAAGCGCGCCGCCGACGGGCGCCCCGCGCCGTTCCCCCTCAAGTACGTCGAGATCGGCAACGAGGACTGGTTCGACACCACCGGCAGTTACGACGGCGCCAACGGCCGCTACGCACAGTTCCACGATGCCATCAGGGCCGCCTACCCGGCGCTCAAGCTGATCGCCACCACCGCCGTCTCCGCGCGCACTCCCGATGTCCTGGACCTGCACAACTACCGCTCGCCCGGCTGGTTCAACGCGAACGCCAACGCCTACGACACCTACTCGCGGAGCGGCCCGAAGGTGTTCGAGGGGGAGTGGGCCTCCCAGGTCGGCCGGCCGACCCCGACACTGGCGGGCGCGATCGGTGACGCCTCCTGGCTCACCAATCTGCAGCGCAATTCCGATGTGGTGGCGATGGAGGCGTACGCCCCGCTGCTGGCCAATGTGAACAGCGTGCAGTGGAACACCAACCTGATCGCCTTCGACGCCTCGACCAGCTACAGCTCTCCCAGCGCCTACGTCCAGCAGATGATGGCCGCCGCCCACGGCGACCAGATCCTGGCCGCCTCGTACAGCGGCACCAGCACCGTCAACCAGGTGGTCAGCCGCTCGTCCAGCACCGGGAAGTACTACGTCACGGTCGTGAACCCGGGCGGCAATCCGCAGTCGATCACCGTCCGCCTGACGGGCGCCGGCGCGGCCGTCCCGACCACCGGCACCGCCGTCACGCTGACCTCCGCCCATCCGTCCGACACCAACACCATCACCGACCCCCGGCACGTCGCCCCGGTCACGACCGCGGTGACCGGCCTGGGAGCCACCTTCACCCGCACTTTCCCCGCCAACTCGGTCACCCAACTCACCATCGGCTGACCGGCCGAACGTCAGCGCGGCGTCGGCCGGCCTTCCCCGGCCGGCCGACGCCCGGGTGCGGGATCAGTTCTGTTCAAAGCATTGACGGACCTCCGGCGCGGCTCTACCTTTCATCGCGTCGTACTTCGTACGTCATATATGAGACGCGATACCTGAGATCTGAGAGCGCACATGACCTTTGCTCCCGCCCCGATCCCCTCCCGGACGCAGTACGTGCTGGAGGCGATCAAGCACGGCATCCTCACCGGGCAGTTGAGTCCTGGACAGCCACTCGTCGAGGCCGATCTGGCGGCGCAGTTCGGTGTCTCGAAGACCCCCGTGCGCGAGGCGCTCAAGACGCTGGCCGGTACCGGGCTCGTCGTGATGAGCCAGTACAAGGGCGTCACGGTGCGGACCGTGGATGCGGCCATGGCGCGGGAGATCTACGACGTGCGGCTGCTGCTGGAGCCCGAGGCGCTGCGCCGCAGCATCGTCAGGAAGGAGTCGCTCGCGGCGGCGCGGGACGCGCTCGTACGGGCCGAGGGCGCGGAGGACCGGGCCGACCGGAGCCTCGCCAACCGTGACTTCCACCGGGCGCTCTATCTGCCCTGCGGCAACCCGCTCCTGACGCGGATGCTCGACGAGGTGCGTGACCAGGCGGCCCTGGTGTCGACCGTCGCCTGGGCGGCCTCCCCCTCCTGGGAGCAGGAGGCCCGCGAGCACCAGGAGATCCTCCGGACGGCGCTCGCCGGCGACGCGGACGGCGCGGCCGGGCTGCTGCACGCCCACATCTCGGACTTCGTCCGCCGCGCGTTCCCCGACCACGAAGAGACGGGCGCCTGATGGACCGCTCCGAACCGACGCCCCGCTCCGAACCGACGCCCCGCTCCGAACCGACGCCCCGCTCCGAACCGATGGACCGTGCCGCGCTGCGGGCCGCGCTCGCCGATGTCGTCGCGATTCCGGTGACCCCGTTCGACGCCGACGGTGCGATCGACCGGACCGCGTACCGGCTTCTGCTGCGCAGGCTGCTGGACGGCGGCGTCCGGACGCTCACGCCCAACGGGAACACCGGCGAGTTCTACGCGCTGGCCCCCGAGGAGCGCCTCACGGTCGTCGAGGACACGCTCGCCGAGACCGCGCAGCGACCGGCCGTCGTCCTGGTGGGTGTCGGCCACGACGTGCCGACCGCCGTCGCCGCCGCCCGGCACGCGCGTGACCACGGTGCGCGGATGGTGATGGTGCACCAGCCCGTCCATCCCTATGTCTCGCCCGACGGGTGGGTGGACTACCACCGGGCCATCGCCGAGTCCGTCCCCGAACTGGGTGTAGTGCCCTACATCCGCAACCCGCTCCTCGGCGGCGACCGGATGGCACTGCTCGGCGACCTGTGCCCCAACGTGATCGGCGCGAAGTACGCGGTGCCGGACGCCGCCCGCTTCGCGGCCTTCGCGCGCGACGCCGGGCTCGACCGCTTCGTCTGGGTGGCAGGGCTCGCGGAGCTGTACGCGCCCGCCTACTGGGCGATGGGCGCCACCGGTTTCACCTCCGGCCTGGTCAACGTCGCCCCGTCCGTGTCGCTGGGCATGCTGACGGCCCTGCGCGCCGGGGACCATCCGGGAGCGATGAAGGTCTGGGAACAGATCCGCCCCTTCGAGGACCTGCGCGCCGCGCAGCAGTCCGCCAACAACGTCACCGTCGTCAAGGAGGCGCTCGCCGTCCTCGGCCTGTGCAGCCGCGAGGTGCGGCCGCCGAGCCGTCAGCTGCCCGACGCGCAGCGCGCCGAGGTCGCGGCACTCATCAAGGACTGGGCGATATGAGGAAGGCTCCCGAGGAAATGCGCAGCCACCGGTGGTACGGCACGGACGGGCTGCGCTCGTTCAGCCACCGGGCCCGCACCCGGCAGCTCGGCTATCTCCCCGAGGAGCACCTCGGCAAGCCGGTGATCGCGATTCTCAACACCTGGTCCGACATCAACCCCTGCCACTCCCACCTGCGGGAACGTGCTCAGGCGGTCAAGCGCGGGGTGTGGCAGGCGGGCGGTTTCCCACTGGAGTTCCCAGTGTCCACGCTCTCGGAGACCTTCCAGAAGCCGACGCCGATGCTCTACCGCAACCTCCTCGCCATGGAGACCGAGGAACTGCTGCGCTCGTACCCGGTGGACGGCGCCGTCCTGATGGGCGGCTGCGACAAGTCCACCCCGGCGCTGCTGATGGGCGCGGCCAGCATGGACCTGCCGGCCGTCTTCGTCCCGGCCGGACCCATGCTGCCGGGACACTGGCGCAATGAAGTGCTGGGCTCCGGCACGGACATGTGGAAGTACTGGGACGACCGGCGCGCCGGGCTGATCGGCGACGGCGAACTGGCAGAACTGGAGAACGGGCTCGCGCGTTCCCCCGGCCACTGCATGACGATGGGCACCGCCTCGACGCTGACGGCGGCCGCCGAGGCGCTGGGTGTCACGATGCCCGGCGCGTCCTCGATCCCCGCGGTCGACTCGGGTCACGAGCGGATGGCGGCCGCCTCGGGAGCGCGCATCGTCGAGCTGGTGTGGCAGGACCTGAGGCTGTCGCGGATTCTCACCCGTGACGCCTACGAGGACGCGGTCGCCACCGTCCTCGCCCTGGGCGGCTCCACCAATGCCGTGATCCATCTGATCGCGATGGCCGGCCGCTCCGGTGTCGAACTGACCCTCGACGACTTCGACCGCATCGCCCGCACAGTACCGGTGCTGGCGAACGTGCGCCCGGGCGGCCGGTATCTGATGGAGGACTTCCATTTCGCCGGCGGCCTGCCCGGCTTCCTCGCACAGCTGACGGACGTACTGCATCTGGAGCGCCCGACGGTGGCCCACCCCACGCTGCGCGAGCAGCTCGCGGGCGCGCTCGTCCACAACCCGGACGTCATCCGTCCCCGTGGCAACCCGCTGGCGGACGAAGGCGGGCTCGCGGTGCTGCGCGGCAACCTCTGTCCCGACGGCGCCGTCATCAAGCACATCGCCGCCGATCCCCAGCTGCTCAAGCACACCGGCCCGGCCGTGGTCTTCGACGACTACCGGGCGATGCAGTCCACCATCAACGACCCGGGGCTGGGCATCACCGCCGACAGCGTCCTGGTCCTGCGCGGCTCCGGCCCGCTCGGCGGCCCCGGGATGCCCGAGTACGGGATGCTGCCGATTCCCGATCACCTTCTCAAAGAGGGCGTGCGGGACATGGTCCGGATCTCCGACGCCCGGATGAGCGGCACCAGTTACGGGGCCTGCGTGCTGCACATCGCACCCGAGTCGTACGTCGGCGGCCCGCTCGCGCTCGTCCGCACCGGTGATCTGATCACCCTCGACGTGGAGGCCCGACGGCTCCACCTGGAGCTGGACGAACCCGAGTTGGAGCGCCGCCGCGCAGAGTGGCAGCCGCCACCGCCCCGCTTCTCACGCGGCTACGGCGCCCTCTACCAGGAACAGATCACCCAGGCCGACACCGGCTGCGACTTCCGTTTCCTGGCCAGGCCCGGCGAAGTGCCCGAGCCCTACGCGGGCTGAGCGCCCGCCGCAGCCCCCTTCCGCATCGCAACTGCCCCTGACGTTCGCCGTCCGGGACGCCGCACACCATTCAGCAAGCGCTTACCCCGTAGTGAAGGAGTCCCAGTCATGGCCATCGCCGTGGCGAAACCATCCCGGCGGCGCGACCGGCGCCTCCCGTATCTGCTGATAGCCCCGGCAGCCTTGCTGATGCTCGGGTTCATCGCCTACCCGATGATCAGCGTTCTCTACTACAGCCTGCAGGACTACAACGTCACCAAGCCCTGGCGGAACGGCTTCGCCGGTTTCTCCAACTTCACCAGGATCTTCACCGACGACCCGCTGTTCTGGCAGAGCCTGGCCTTCAGCGCCCGATGGGTCGTCGTCGAGGTGGGTCTGCAACTCGCCCTCGGACTGGTGCTGGCACTGCTGGTCAACCAGACCTTCATCGGCCGGGGCATCGCCCGCGCCCTGGTCTTCTCACCCTGGGCGGTCTCCGGCGTTCTGACGACCACCATCTGGATGCTGCTCTACAACCCGTCCACCGGGTTCAGCCGCTATCTCGCCGACGCCGGGATCGGCACCTACGGCACCTCGGTGCTCTCCGACACCGGCACCGTGTTCTGGGCGGCGGTCCTCGCCGAACTCTGGCGCGGCGTCCCCTTCTTCGCGATCCTCATCCTCGCCGACCTCCAGTCCATCCCCAAGGAGCTGTACGAGGCGGCCTCGGTCGACGGCGCGAACCGGTACCGGAAGCTCCTCCACATCACCCTGCCGCACCTGAGGGACGCGATCGTCCTGTCGACGCTGCTGCGCGGGGTCTGGGAGTTCAACAACGTCGACCTCCTGTACACCCTCACCGGCGGCGGACCGGCCGGCCAGACCACCACGCTGCCGCTGTACGTCGCCAACACCGGAGTCGACGGACACGACTTCGGCTACGCGTCGGCGCTGACCACCGTCGCCTTCGTGATCCTCCTCTTCTGCTCGATCCTCTATCTGCGCCTGAGCAAGTTCGGAGGCGACCGCACATGACCGCCGCACTCGCGGAGAAGGGCATCCGAGCGGTGCCTCCCGCTGGTATCACTCCGCCGCGTACCGCCCGGCGGCGGCGCCGCGCGGTGGACGACGGCACGCCTCGCTGGCAGATCTATCTGCCGCTCGGCCTGTACCTGCTGTTCACGCTCGTCCCGTTCTACTGGATGCTGCTGTTCGCGGTGCGGCCGGCAGGGTCGACGTCGCTGGTGCCCTGGCCCGCCACGGGCGAGCACTTCGCGAAGGTGTGGAACGAGCGGTCGTTCGGCATGTACTTCCAGAACAGCATGCTGGTCGGTGTCGCCACCCTGATCACCACCACTGTGGTGGCGCTGTGCGGCGGCTACGCGCTCGCCCGCTTCCGGTTCCGGGGCAAGAGCGCCTTCATGCTGGGGCTGTTGTGTTCGCAGTTCATCCCCGGCGCGCTGATGCTCGTCCCGCTCTTCGAGATCTTCAGGAACCTGCAGCTGATCAACTCACTGTGGAGCGTGATCATCGCGGAGACCGTGTTCCAACTGCCGCTGTCCATCATCCTGATCAGCGGCTTCATCAAGAACGTACCCATGGCGCTGGAGGAGGCCGCCTGGGTGGACGGCTGCTCGCGCTTCCGGGGGTTCTGCGCGGTGGTGCTGCCGGTGCTGCGGCCCGGTCTGATCGCGGTCGGCTCCTTCGCGTTCGTCCACAGCTGGAACCACTTCCTGTTCGCGCTGATGTTCCTCAGCTCGCAGGACAAGCAGACGATCCCGGTCGGCCTCAACACCCTGATCGGCGCCGACAGCGTCGATCTCGGAGCGCTGGCCGCGGGCGGCGTCGTGGCCGCCGTGCCGGTCGTGATCGTCTTCGCCTTCATCCAGAAGTGGCTGATCACAGGCTTCAGCGCCGGCGCGGTCAAGGGGTGAACGGCATGCGGGCGATACCCGTCGTACTGGCCGGCGCGCACGGCCACGGGCACTGGCATCTGGACAACCTGCGCAGACTCACCGCCGCCGGGACCGTACGGCTGGCCGGGGTGTGCGACGTGCGGCCGCCGGAGAAGGACCGGCTGGCCGGTCTCGGCACTCCGGCGCAAGGAGCCGACCTGGGGGAGCTGATCGACCGGACGGGCGCCGTCGTCGCGATCGTCTGCACACCGATCCACACCCATGCCGACCTGGCACTGACCGCCGCCGCCCATGGCGCGCACGTGCTGCTGGAGAAGCCCCCGACGCCGTCGTACGCCGAGTACGAACGACTGGTCGCCGGTCTCGAAGCGAGTGGCAGGGCCTGCCAGGTCGGCTTCCAGTCGCTCGGTTCGCAGGGCGTGACCGCGGTGCGCGAACTGATCGCCGACGGCGCGATCGGCCGCGTACGGGGCATCGGAGCGGCAGGCAACTGGGTGCGTGACGAGCAGTACTTCGCACGTGCCGCCTGGTCGGGGCGCCGCACCCTACGGGGTGTCGACGTGGTCGACGGCGTGCTCACCAACCCGCTGGCGCACGCCGTGGCCACCGCACTGCGGCTGGACGGCAGTGATCGTGCCACAGATGTGGCCGCGATCGAGACCGAACTCTTCCGCGCCAACGACATCGAGTCCGATGACACCTCCTGCGTCCGGATCAGGACCGCGCGCGGTACCCGGGTCACCGTCGCCGCCACGCTGTGCGCCGAGACCGCCGCCGAACCGTACATCGCCGTGCACGGCACAAGGGGCCGCATCACCTTCTGGTACAAGCAGGACCGGGTGCTGCTGCAGCGTGCCTCCCGCGGCCCCGAGGAGCGCGTCTTCGCGCGTACCGACCTGCTGGAGAACCTGTTGGCCCACATCGCGCACAGCGAGGAACTGCTCGTCCCGCCGCGCGCCACGGGCGCTTTCATGAAGGTCGTCGAGGCGATCCGTACCGCCGCCGATCCGATGCCGGTCCCCGGCCGCCTGTGGCGTGCCGTTGCGGGGGAGCGCTCCCAGCGGCGTGTGGTCCCGGGTGTCGACGGCCTGGTCGAAGCCGCCGCGCAGAGGCTCGCGCTCTTCTCGGAACTCGGCGCGCCCTGGGCCGTATCGCAGCAGTCCCGGGAGGTGCGCTGCTGATGACACCTCCCCTCGTACTGCGGTGCGGCGGCCGCGTCGTCGGCCGCTATGTCCACCGGCCCGAACTGGAACAGGAGTTGTCCCCGCGCCCGTATCTGCACCCGGTCCGAACCCTGGGCGGAGTGGCGGTCACCGAGCTGATGCCCGAGGACCACCGTCACCATCTGGGGGTGAGCGTCGCGGTCCCGGACGTGGAAGGCCGCAACTTCTGGGGCGGCCGGACCTTCGTCCGCGGCCGGGGACCCACCGGGCTGGACAACCACGGTGTGCAGCGGCATGGCGGTTGGCTCCGGCGGACGGCCGCCGGCTTCGCCGAGGAACTGTCCTGGACGGCCGACGATCGTGAGCTGCTGTACGAGCGGCGCACCGTCGGCGTCCGGCAGATCGACGACACCGCCTGGGCACTCGACTTCGCCTTCATGCTCACCAACACCACCGGCCGTCCGCTGAGCATCGGCAGCCCGACCACCAACGGCCGGCCCGGCGCGGGATACGGCGGCTTCTTCTGGCGGGCACCGAAGAACGGCCGCCTCCCGCGGGTCTTCAGCGCGGATGCGGACGGTGAGGAGGCGGTGCACGGCCGCCCGGCCGACTGGCTCGCGCTCGCCGGCGACGACTGGACGCTGGTGTTCAGCGGACCGGATCCGTGGTTCGTGCGCACCGACGAGTACCCCGGCGTCGGCTCCTCGCTCGCCGCGCGGGAGCGGCTGACGATGCCGGCGGCGGCCACCGTCACCCGGCGCATCGTGACCGGTATCGCGGACGGGCGGCTCGGCCGTGACGAGGCCGCGGCTCTGGCCCGCGCGATGACCGGCTTCCCGCATCGATCTCTCCAAACCCAGCTCCCTGTAACCCGCCCCCTGAATTCCACAACCGCAGCCCACGACTGAATCCCACAACCGAAAGAGCCGCCATGTCAGAACCGACGAACCCACACCGCAGATCCCGTCTGATCGCCGCCACTGCGCTCATCGCCACCCTCGCACTCACCGCCACCGCGTGCGGCGACTCCGGCACCAAGTCCGGTGACGAGGGCAAGGGCCAGGGGAAGATCGTCTTCTGGGACAACAATGGTGGTGTGCGCACCGCCGTCTGGAAGCAGATCATCGCCGCTTTCGAGAAGAAGAACCCGGACATCAAGGTCGAGTACGTCGGCATCCCGATCGCCGATGTGCAGAAGAAGTACGACACCGCCATCGCGGGCGGTGGGCTGCCCGACGTGGGCGGCGTGGGCACGGCGTATCTGGCCAACATGGTCGCGCAGAACGCCCTGGAGCCGCTCACCGACCGGATCGACGGCAGCGCTCTGAAGGGCAAGCTCGTCACCGGCATGGTCACCAGCGTTCTGGCTGCCGGTGGCGATGCCAAGCAGCTCTATGAGGTGCCGACCTCCGCCAACCAGGGCACGCTGTGGTACCGCACGGATCTGTTCACCGCCGCCGGCCTGCAGCCGCCCACCACCTGGGCTGGTCTGTACGCGGCGGCGGACAAGCTGACGGACGTCGAGAGCAACAAGTTCGGCTTCACGTTGCGCGGTGGGAAGGGCTCGATCGCGCAGGCGCTGGAGATGATGTACGCCCAGTCGGGGATCGACACCTTCTGGAACGGCGACCGGACCACGGTCAACGACCCCAGGAACATCGCCGCGTTGGAGAAGTACGCCGGCCTGTACAAGAAGGCGACTCCCGAGGCCGATCTCAACAACGACTTCGTGAAGATGGTCGCCGAGTTCGACCAGGGCAGCATCGGGATGCTGCAGCACAACCTCGGTTCGTACACCGACCATGTGAAGGCGTTCGGGAAGGACAGGATCGACGGCATCCCGTTGCCGCCGTCCACCGACGGCGGGGTGCGGACGGTCGTGTCCAACCCGGTCGACGGGCTCGGGCTGTTCAAGTCAGGCACGAACAAGGCCGCCGCCTGGAAGTTCATCGAGTTCGCCGCCTCCGCCGAGATGAACAGCCTCTGGAACGAGTCGGCGGGCGCAATCCCGGCCAACACCGGCACCGCGGGGGACAAGTGGATCACTGACGCCAAGCCGACCAAAGCCGCGATGGACTCACCCAACGACCCCAAGACCAAGATCGTGCAGTTCCCCTACTACCTGCCGGACTGGAACAGCATCACCAAGGCCGACTCCGAGCCGGACTTCCAGAAGCTGCTGCTCGGCAAGACCTCGGCCAAGGACTTCGCCGACAAGCTCGCGGACAAGCTCAACGCCGCGCAGGCGGACTACAAGAAGCACAAGAGCTGACGTCCGCGGCGGGGCGGACGCTCCGACCGCCGCCCCGCAGCGGCCCCACCCCCTTCACCGCACCCGTTCACCGCACCTGGTCCTTCCACCCGTTCACTTCCTTTCAGCGGGAGCCGCAATGAGAAGAATGTGTCATGCCCATGTAATTGCCGCACTGATCGGCTGCGCCTCGCTGGCGCTGGCCGTGCCCGCGCAGGCCGCCCACCCCACGGCACCCGCCCGTGCCGTACTGCCCGCAGGGGACGGCTGGGCGTCCTCGGGCACCGGGACCACCGGCGGCGCGGTGGCCGACGCCGCCCACACGTTCACCGTCAGCACCCGCGCACAGCTCGCCGCCGCTCTCAACGGCGGCGACGCCACGCCCAAGATCATCCAGATCAAGGGCACCATCGACGGCAACACCGACGACGCCGGGCAGCCGCTGACCTGCGCGGACTACGCCACCGACGGCTACTCCCTCGACTCCTACCTCGCTGCGTACGACCCGGCCACCTGGGGCACCGGCACCCTGCCCGCCGGTGCGCAGGAGGACGCCCGCGGCGCCTCCGCCGCCCGTCAGGCCGCGCGGGTCGAGCTCGCGGTCGGCTCCAACACCACCATCGTGGGCCTCGGCAACCACGCCGGGCTGCTCGCCCTCGATCTTCAGATCAAGAACGCGGACAACGTCATCGTCCGCAATCTCACCTTCGAGGACGCCTTCGACTGCTTCCCCCAGTGGGACCCCACCGACGGCGCCACCGGCAACTGGAACTCCGAGTACGACAACCTCGTCGTCTACGGCGCCACCCACGTCTGGATCGACCACAACACGTTCACCGACGGCCGCCGCCCCGACGCCGCCCAGCCGTTCTACTTCGGACGGATCTACCAGCAGCACGACGGTGAACTCGACATCGTCAAAGGCGCCGACCTCGTCACCGCCTCCTGGAACGCCTTCACCGACCACGACAAGACGCTGCTCTTCGGCAACAGCGACAGCGCCGGTGCCACCGACGAAGGCAAGCTGCGCGTGACCCTTCACCACAACCTTCTCCAGGGCATCACCGAACGAGCGCCGCGGGTCCGCTTCGGACAGGTCGACGCCTACAACAACCACTACGTCGTAACGCCGGGCCAGGAATACGTCTACAGCCTCGGAGCCGGCTACCGGTCCCAACTCGTCGCGGAGGCCAACGCGTTCACGCTGCCCGGGTCGGTCGGCGCCGACCGGGTCATCGCGTACTGGAAGGGCACCGCGATGACGGAGGAGCACAACGCCGTCAACGGCAAGGAAACCGACCTCCTCGGCGCGTTCAACGCCAGCCACCCCACCACGGTCATCGCCGGTGACGCGGGCTGGACTCCCACCCTGCGCACCCGCGTCGACAGCCCCACCGCGGTTCCGCACCTCGTCGACTGCGGCGCGGGCGCAGGGCGGCTGTAGCGGGACAGCACTTTTGATCGCCGGGCGGGCCGACACGACCGGCCCGCCCGCGACCGACTATGCACCTGGCAAGGGCGGAGCATAGTCCAACGCTGCGTGTTTTCGCGGGAAATCACCTTACGTCCGCATCCGGCGCATCGCCGTGCGTAGTCTCACGGTCACCGCAGTGCGGCTGAGGTGCTCAACTGCCGCGAACCGAGAGGGAATCCGCGTGCCCGGAATCGATGAGTGCTTACTCGAAGCGATGGGTCTGCCCGGTGCACGGGGAGCCGCCGTCGTCGAGTGGACCACGGGACTGGCACTCGGCACTCTCGGTGTATCCCCCACGAACGACTACGAGACCACGGCGGTCGAGACGGCCGAACTGGCCCGGATGGCCGCCGAACACACCGCCTTCGCAACGGCTGGGAACCACGGGGACGCCGAGGCCGCCAAGGGATCGCCCGTCGAGGACGTCATCGTCACGACCCCCACCAGCTATCACCTGCTGCGCTTCGTCGACACCACCTTCGACAGCAGCGTGTTCTTCCATCTCTGGCTCGACCGCGACGAGGGAAATCTCGCCCTTGCCCGGATCCGGCTCCAGGGACTGGCCGAGCGTCTGGTGCTCGGATGAGAGCGCTGAACCCCTCGATGCTGGTCCGTATGGCCGGAGACCGGGCCACCGGTGCCCTGCTGCGGGAGACGGGCACGGTCTATCTGCTCGACGGAGAGGTCGTCCACGCCGAGAGTCCCGCGGCACCCGGCGTCGACGTTCTGCTGCTCGCCCGCCGCCGGCTCTCCTCGGCGGAGTGGCAGGAGACGATCGACCGGGCAGGGGCACGGTGCCGGGTCGGGCGCAGCCTCGTCGAGAGCAATCTGCTCACCAGCGGGGAGTTGGAGATCTGCCATCTCGGTGCGGTCTTCGACGCCGCGTTCTTCGCGCTCGCCCCCAGAACCGGCCCGACCCGCTTCCGCTACGGAGCCACCCACTGGTTCGGGCCCGTGCGCCCGCTGCGCGCCGAAGTCGTCGAGCGTGAGACCCGGCGGCGGCAGGAGCTGCTGGACCGGATCTGGCCGCACCCCGAGGTCGACAGCGCGCCCGTCGTCCGCGACCGGGCGGCCGACAACCCCGCGGTCACCCGGCGGCAGCGGGCCGTCCTCGATCTGGCGGACGGCATACGGACCCCGTTCACGATGGCCCGGCTGCTGGGCCGTCCCGCCTTCCACACCCTCGTCGACGTGCGCCGGCTGGCCGCCGCCGGGCACCTGCGGACCCCCCGCAGAGCGGCGGCGGCCGAGCCTTCCCCCATCCCGGCCTGGGTCGCGGACCTGTCCGCGGACCCCGACATATCCCTGCTGCGCCGACTGCGTGACGCATTGGAGGCAACCCTGTGATCTTCCGGCCCGCCCATGAGGCACCGGCAACGCCGTCATGAGACGCGCAATGAGACAGCGCGCCGAGAGGAGACAGCTGATGGCGACGGAAGCCGATGTCCTGGAAGAGCTCCGAAGGTTACGGGCCCGCGTTCCGCATCTCACCGGCGTACTCGCGGCGAGTACCGACGGTCTGGTGCTGGCCCAGGACCTTGCCACCCCGGAGTCCGAGACCGTCGCGGCGCTCAGCGCGGCCGTGCTCTCGGTCGCCCTCCGCCTGGCGGACGGGACCGACCGGGGCGCGTTCCGGGAGCTGCTGGTCCGGGGTGAGCAGGGCTATGTCGCCACCTATGCGGCGGGCGTCTCCGTCGTTCTGACCGCATGGGCAGGGACGGACGCCAACGTGGGCCGACTCCATTTGGAGGCCCGCCGGTGCAGTGCCCGCATCGCCGAACTGACCGACGGCACGCTGATCCGGCCCGAGACCACCTGACCGCACCACCGTTCCGACGCGTCACCTACCGCACACCACCGAAAGACCGGAAGGAAGTACCCGCTCATGGCGAACATCGAGATCTGCCTCAAGGAAGCGACGACATCGATCGAGGGCACGCTGGGTGTCGCCCTCGTCGACTACACCAGCGGCATGGCACTGGGCACTCTGGGCGGCGGCAAGGACCTCGACCTGACGGTCGCCGCCGCCGGGAACACCGACGTGGTGCGCGCCAAGGTGCGCACCATGGAGATGCTCGGCCTCAAGGACGAGATCGAGGACATCCTCATCACCCTCGGCGGCCAGTACCACCTGATCCGGCTGATCAAGGGGCGCGGCAAGAACGGCCTCTTCCTCTACCTGGCCCTGGACAAGGGGCGGGCCAACCTGGCGATGGCCAGGCATCAACTCAAGAAGATCGAGGCCGAACTGGAGGTCTGACGCGGCTTGCGCACCGCCGGCCACGCGGCGGAGCCTGTGCAGGCTCGGCCGCGTGGCGACCATCAGGACGAGGTGACGCTGTAGCTGTTGGTGTTGAAGTTCAGGCCGCCGGAGGACGAGGTGATCTCGTAGCCGAACTGGACGTTGCCGAGGGTGATGTTGGAGAACCAACCCTTGGTGTTCTTGATCCAGTTGAGGATGGCGAGGATGTCGACCGTGCCGGAGCCGGTGTTGCCGGTGCGGACGAAGGAGAAGACCGCGTTGGAGCCGTTGCTGCCCTTGTAGACGGTCCAGGTGTGGCCGCCGAGCGTTATGTTGCCCTGGGAGGTCCCGAGGGGTCCGACCGCGCCGGTCCTGTTCATCCAGAGCATGATCTCGTAGGCGTTGGCGGAGTCCCACACGTCGTACGCGGTCTCGTACGCGCCAGTGCTCGGGACCGTGACGTTGAAGCTGCTCTTCACGCTGGAGAGCGAGGACAGCGGCTTCCCGACGTACTTGGTGACGTTGGGGTAGGACTTGATGCCGCCGGTGTTGGGATGGTTCGCCCAGACACCCCAGTTGCTGTACGAGTTGGCCCAGATGGTCTGGGCGCCGGCTCCGCCGCCCCAGACGTCGTTGTAGAGGGTGTAGCCACCGTTGGACCAGGTGGCCCACTGGTCGGAGGACGACCAGGTGGCGGCCTGGGCGGGCGCGGCGAGCAGGCCGAGGACGGCGAGGAACGCCAGGATCGGCGTCAGTAGCGTCGTCCTCAGGAACGGGCGCGCGGTTCTGCGCATGGGGGGACTCCCTTGCTGAGTGGGGGGTTGGTGGGGGGAACCCCGCCGAGGGGGAGGTTCAGGACCAGGTCCCGGTCGGCGGGGAGACGGTGGGGGTGCGGCCGGCAGTCGGCTCCGGTCTGCAGGCGCACCGTGAGGTCGGTGGCCGCCCGCAGGACGACCCGCAGCCGGCGGGCGGGCACCGACCAGGACAGCTCGGTGACGGTGACGCCGCAGCGGGTGCGGATGCCGCGCAGGGTGCCGGTGGGGAGGAAGACCGGCAGCGCGGGAAGGAGCACGAGGCGGTCGCGGGTCGAGTGCAGCAGCGCCTCGATGAGCACGGAGGGCAGGGTGTGCGCCGCGTCGGCGTTGTACACCGCGCGTCCCGGGTAATGCGAGCTCATCAGGCCGGCGTGGAAGAAGTCCTGGTCGAGCACGGAGAGCAGGGCGCCCGCCACGCGCTGTGCGTCCCCGAGCCGGGCCGCGACGAGCGCCGTGTGCAGGTGGCCGTGGGCGGAGTCGTTCTCGGCGCCTCGCAGTTCGAGGGCGCGGCGTGCCGCCCGGGCCAGTTCGGGGGTGTCGCACGGGTTGATCTCGTCGAGCGGCCACACGGGGTAGAGGTGGCTGATGTGCCGGTGGTCGTAGGCGTCTGGGGCACGCTCCGGATCGCCCGGCCAGGACCATTCCGCGAGTGCGCCGTCACGGTTGGTCCGGTAGGGCGGCAGCCGGTCGGCGAGCGCGGCGTGCGCGGGCTCACCGGTGGCTCGCAGAGCGTGCCGGGCGGCAGCGATATCCATGGTGGCGTTGGCCGTGACGGGGCTGTCGGCGCCGGCCGGGGTGTTCTCCGGGGAGTAGGAGGGGACGAGGACGAGCGCTCCGCCGGGGCCGGTGCGGGTCAGGAAGTCCTCGTAGAACGCGGCGGTCTCGGCGAGCAGCGGGGCGAGGACCTCGTGCGCGAAGAAGCGGTCGCCGGTGACGGCGGCGTGGTCCAGGAGTGGGTGCAGTAGCCAGTCGGCTCCGGCGGTCCACAGATGCAGCGGATAGGCGTCGGAGTAGTGGTAGGCGCGACCGGACAGGCCGTCGCTGTGGGCGGGGGCGACGATGCCACGCGTGCCGAAGAGGCGGGTCGCGTTGTCGCGCCAGTCGTCGAGCTGCGAGCGGATGAGTGCGGCCAGGGCGAGGGAGACCTCCGGCAGTGCCGCCACCGCGGCGGAGGACATCTGCAGATTGAGGTTGGCGTCGCAGGTGAACGCGCCCTGCCAGGCCGTCTCCCAGTCACCGGTCCAGATCCCGGTGAGGCGGGGCGGCAGCAGGCCCGAGGAGGACAGCAGATGGTGGCGGCCCGCGTCGAACAGCCGCTCCAGCAGCGCGAGTCGGTGTGTCACGGGATCGGCGAGCAGCGTCGAGGCGGGCAGCGCGCGATGCCCCTCCGGGGCGTCGAGATCGAGCTCCACGCGGTCGTACGGTTCCTGGTGGAGGGGCCGGTGGCGGGCGAACAGCGACTCAAAGGACCGCCGCGCCGCGGGCGCGCCGGGGGCGCTCCAGGGGGCGACGCGGGTGAGGAGGGTGAGCTCCGTGCAGCCTTCGGCGGACGTCGTGCCGCCCGACGTGCGCAGTGTGCCCGCGCGAGCGATGACCCGGGTCCAGCCGGAGTACCCGAGGTCGCTGTGCGGGTAGCGCACGGAGGTGGAGATCAGCGCCTCGGCCACCCGCTCTCCGCAGTCGGCGGCGGTGCTCTGCACGTGGAGCTCGTCAGGGGCTCCGGGCAGCCGTACGTCGTGGCGGATCTCCGCGGTGATCGTGCCGTACGGGGGCGGGGTGAGGCGATGGACGATCACGTCGTCGGCGCGCGAGACGAAGCATTCGGCGGTCCAGCGGCCGCCGTCCTGGGTCCAGGTGGTGCGGACGGTGCCGGTGCGGTAGTCGATCGCGCGGCGGTAGCCGGTGATTGGTGTGCGCGGTCGCCGGACGCGGACGGCGAAGGCGGGGTGGAAGGGGCGGACCCACTGCAGGGGCCGGTCGCCGACGGTGCGGTGGACGGCTTCGGCGGCGCGCCCCGCCAGGATGTCGTCGCGCAGTCGCTCCAGTCCGTCGGCCAGGTGCGGCGCGCGGCGGTCCTCGGCGCCGTTGGGCCGGACGAGCAGGTGGTGGTTGACGACCACCTGCTCGTCGGCCGGGTCGCCGTGCACCATCGCACCGTGCCGTCCGTTGCCGGTGAGGAAGGCGTCCTCCCAGCGGGCGGCGGGGAGCGGATCCCAGTTGCCGCGCCGGCGGATCGCGGTCACGATCCGGCCCGCCGCAGGACGGCGACGCCGTAACGGTCGAGGTGGATCTCGTCCGTGAGGTCGCGGCCGGTGAGCAGGTCGGTGTGGGCGCCCGGGACGGGCACCGTGGCCGGGTGCCGCCCGTGGTTGAGGAGGAAGAGCAGGTCGCCGCGGTGTACGGCCTCCACTGCTGTGGGGAGGGCAGGCAGTGGGGGCCTTACACCGGGCTCGTCGGCGGCGCGGGTGAGGAGGGCCCGCAGCGCCGCGGGTTCGGGGAGGACCGACACGTACCAGGCGGTGCCGTCTCCGTAGGGGTGGCGGGTCACGGCGGGGCGGCCGTCCAGGACGCCGCCTTTGTGGACGGCCACCGGGTGCGCGGTGGAGACTTCGAGGTCTTCCGACCAGAGCGTGCCGAGGAAGGTGCCCAGGGCGGCGTCCTCGAGGGTGACCGTCTCCCCGTCGTCGAGCGGCCACCATTCGTGGACCGCGGCCAGGCCGAGGAGTTCGCGCAGCCGGACGTCCACGCCGCCGGCACGGATGCGGTCGTCCTGGTCGGCGACTCCGGTGAAGAAGCCGCAGACCAGGGTGCCGCCCCCGCGGACGTAGCCGGCCAGGTTGTCCAGGGCGGCATCGGTGAGCAGGTAGAGGTGGGGGACGAGCAGGAGCGGGTAGTGGCTCAGATCCGTCTCGGGGTGGGCGAAGTCGGTGGTGATTCCGCTCTCCCACAGCGCCTGGTGCCAGGAGCGCAGGACCTGCTCGTAGTCGAGACGGGTGGAGGGGCGGCCGGGCTGCTGGCCGGCCCACCAGGCGTTCCAGTCGTGCAGGATCGCGGCCTGCGACTCGACGCGGCCGCCCACGGCGGCCGCCAGCCGGACCAGGTCCGCGCCGAGGCCCTTGACCTCCTGGAAGGTGCGGCCGCCCGCACCGGTGTGCGTGAGCATCCCGGAGTGGAACTTCTCGCTGCCCTGGCGGGACTGCCGCCACTGGAAGAAGCACACGGCGTCGGCGCCGCGCGCGACGGCCTGCAGCGACCACAGCCGCATCAGGCCGGGCGGTTTGGGGTGGTTTACCCCCCGCCAGTTGACCGGGCCCGCCGCCTGTTCCATGAGCATCCACGGGCCGTCGGCCTGCGAGCGGGTCAGGTCCTGGACCATCGCGCCGTACGCACCGCCGTGCGGGTCCTTGGGATCCGGGTAGATGTCGACCGAGACGACGTCCTCGCGGCTCGCCCAGGTCCAGCCGTCCTGGCCGATCCACATCGGCATGAAATTGGTGGTGACCGGTACCCCGGGGCTGTGCCGGGCGACGATGTCCCGTTCTGCGGTGAAGCACTCCAGCAGCGCGTCGGAGGTGAAGCGGCGGAAGTCCAGGCCCTGGGTCGGGTTGACGATGTACTGGACCTTGCGCGGCGGGACGATCTCCTCCCAGGAGTCATAGCGCTGGCTCCAGAAGGCGGTGCCCCAGGCTTCGTTGAGGGCTTCCAGCGATCCGTAACGCGCGCTCAGCCAGCGGCGGAAGTGGCGGGCGGTCTCGTCGCACCAGCAACTGGTGCAGTACTCGTTGTTGATGTGCCACATCCGCAGTGCCGGGTGATCGCGGTAGCGCTCGGCGAGGTCCTCGGTGATCCGGCGGGCGCAGTCGCGGTAGACGGGCGAGCTCGCGCAGAACTGGTTGCGCGACCCGTACCAGATCACCGAGCCGTCCTCGGAGCGGGGCAGCGTCTCGGGGTGACGGGCACCCATCCAGGGCGGCGGCGAGGCGGTGGGGGTGGCCAGCACCGCGCCGATGCCGTTCGCGTCCAGCAGGTCCAGCACGCGGTCGAGCCAGCTGAAGTCGCGTGCTCCCGGGCGGGGTTCGAGTCGCGCCCAGGAGAAGACCCCGACGGTCGCGGTGTTGACCCCCGCGTCACGCATCAGGCGGACGTCCTCCTGCCACACCTCTTCGGGCCATTGCTCGGGGTTGTAGTCGCCGCCGAACAGGATCCGGCCGCGGGCGGCGTCGTTCAGATCGGGCATGGAGGACACTCGCTTCGTCGGGAGGTCAGAGGGCGTCTGCGTACTGGATGCCGCGGCCGTTGGTGCCGAGGTAGACACGGCCGTGGATACGGGGGTCGCCGGTGATCGTCTGTCCGGTCCAGCCCCACTGGTGGGCGTCATCGTTGATCCGCAGCCAGCTGGCGCCCGCGTCGTCGGAGCGGAAGACACCCGTGACCCCGTTGATCCGGGCGACGTGGAAGAGCGCCGGATATCCCCGCGGGGTGAGGGACCTGCCGAATCCGAGGGTGTAGGAGGCCTCCACGCCCGGGACGCGCACGAAGGTGGCGCCGCCGTCGGTGGACCGCAGCAGACCGCTGTCCTTGGCCGACAGCCACAGATCGCCGCAGCGTCCGGGAGCGGCGCCGATGCGGTACTGGGTGTCGCCGGCGGGCAGTCCGGTGGCGGCGGCTGTGAAGACCGCGCTGGCGTCCGTGGAGACGAACAGCGTCCCGGAGCCGGTGTCGTAGGCGTAGCAGCGGGCCGGGTCGACGGGGTCGGCCACCGGGGTGGCGCCCTGGGGGAAGGTGCCCACCTCGGTCCAGTGGGCGCCGTCGTCGGTGGAACGCTGCGTCGGATAGGTGGTGCCGCTCCAGTGGATCAGCGACCACAGCAGCGTGCGGCCGTCGGCGCTGACGCAGACGGGGCCGGGCGCGCTCGCGGCCTGCTCGGGCTGGGCGGCGAAAGGCGTCCAACTGCGGCCGCCGTCCTCGGAGTAGGCGCCGTTCCGGGTCGACGACCAGCCGGTGCGGACCACGTACGAGGGCTTGAGCGCCGCCTGGTCCAGGCCGGTGGTTGAGCCGAAGACGGGGCCGGTGTACATGCCGGCGGCGGGGGAGAAGTCGAGGGAGTCGTGGTAGAAGCCGCCGATGTCGCCGAGAGCGGACAGCAGGTGGGCGGCTCCGGTAGGAGGGGAGATGAGCTTGGTGACGGCGGTCTCCTCCAGCCCGCGGATCTGCGGGGCCCAATGGACCAGGTCGCGGGTGCCGAACACGGTGGCGCCGGTGCCGTAGACGACGTGGCGGGAGTCGTGCGGGTCGATGCCGACGGTCTGGATCCACCAGCCGAACTTCGGCGCGGCCTCGCCCCACCGGAGATACGGTGTTCCGGTTACGTCGAGGACGGCGGTGTCCTTGAGCGAAGTCCAGGTCAGACCGCCGTCGGTGGTGCGGAACAGGGTGTCGACCGAACCCCAGCGGTTGTTGGTGGAAGCGATCACCGTGCCGGGGCGGCGGGCGTCGGCGGCCAGGCCCGCATAGCCGAACCGGTCTCCCTCGGCGGGCTGCACCGGAGTGATGTCGCGCCAGGTGCCCGCGGCGGTGTCGAGCCTCCACACCGAGCCGTCGGCCATGCCGTTGGGCCCGGGAGCGTCGGCGTAGGTGACGTACAGAATGCCGCAGGAGTGGACAGCGCGCTGTGGGGTACGGACGTTGGCCCCGGTGGGCTGACCGGGTACGGCTTCCCAGGTCATGCCGTCGGTCGTCCGGTACAGCGCGCTGCCTCCGTCGCCCCAGCCCGCGTAGAGGACGCGTCCGGCCGCGGCGAGGAAGGTGACGCCCTGCCCGGTGGCGGAGGGCGCGCCGGGGAAGGCTTCGGCGCGGGCCCAGCTCGCGCCGCGGTCGGACGACTTCCACAGTCCGTCGTGCCGGGTCCCCAGCCACAGCACACTGCTGTTCCGCGGGTCGACGAGGAGGCGTTCGCCCGTTCCCCGCCCGTCCTCGTTGGCGCCGAGCCGCACCGTGAGATCCGTGCGCGACCAGGTGGCGCCCCGGTCGTCGGACCGCAGTACGGCGCCGGGGGAGGCCCATGACTGCGCATAGGTACCGACCGCCAGGTACAGGCGGTCGGGGTGCGACGGGTCGACGGCCATCGCTTCGACGCCGAGGAGGTTCCAGTCGTCCCAGCCCAGCGAGTCGTTCAGCGCGGTCCACCGCGCGGTGCGCTCCTCCCACCGGTAGGCGCCGCCGATGTCGGTGCGGGCGTAGGCGAGGCCGCGCACGGCCGGGTGGAACAGCACGCCGGTCACGAAGCCGGCGCCGCCGATGGCCACGGTGCGCCAGCGGTGGGGCCGTGCCGGGTGTGTGTCGGGCTGCGCGGCACGGGCCGGGACCGCGGGCAGGGCGGCGGCGGCCGCACCGGCGACCGATCCGAGCAGCACACCGCGTCGGCTGGGCAGGGGCATGACGAAGACCTCACTGTGCTGGGGGAGTGAGCGGAGGGTCGGACGGGGCGTCAGCCCTTGACGGCGCCGATGAGCATGCCCTTGTGGAAGTGCTTCTGGACGAACGGCGAGAGCACGGCGACGGGCACCAGCGCCAGTACCATCACCGCCATCTGCACCGACAGGCTGGAGATCGCGCCGCTGCTGACCGCCTGTCCCATGGCGCCGGGCGGGACTTCCTGCTTCAGCACGATCTGCCGCAGGATCATCTGCAACGGGTACTTCTCGCTGTCGTTGATGTAGATGCTGGCGTTGAACCACTGGCTCCAGTAGCCGACCGCGTAGAAGAGCGAGACGACGGCGATCACCGCTCGGGACAGCGGCATGATGATCCGGAACAGGATCCGCCACTCGCCGGCCCCGTCGATGCGGGCGCTGTCGATGAGTTCCGGTGCCACGCCCATGAAGAAGGAGCGTAGGACCAGGATGTTGAAGACGCTGATCGCGCTGGGCAGGATCATCGACCAGTAGCTGTCCTGGAGTCCGATACCGGTCACCAGCAGGTAGGTGGGGATCAGTCCGGCGCCGAAGAACATGGTCAGCATCAGCGTCATCAGGATCGGGCGGTGGGCGAAGGAGCCGGTACGGGACAGCCCGTAGGCGCACAGGATGGAGACCGCCATGCTGAACGCCGTGCCGACCAGCGTGACCACGATGCTGACCAGGGCGGCGCGGGTGACGATCCCGCCGCTCAGCAGTTCGGTGTACGACCGGAAGGTGATCGTCTTGGGCCAGAGCACCAGGCCGCCGGCCTCGGTGATGGTCCTGCTGTCGGACAGGCTGGTGACGACCACCACCCACAGCGGCGCCAGGATGGACAGGCAGACGACGACGAGGGAGAGCCCCTTGATCCCCTGGCCGATCGCGCTGGGTTGCTCCTCCCACACCGGTCGTCCGCCGGTCCTGTCGATCTTCTCCAGGGGCGTGGCGCCCCGGCTGTCCGGGTCGGTGAGTATGGCGGTCATTTCTTGGAGTACACCCCCTGCTCGCCCAGCAAGTGGGCGGCCCGGTTGGCGAGCAGCACGAGGAGCACGCTGAACACGCCCTTGAAGATTCCGGCGGCGGCCGCGTAGCCGAAGTCGCCGGTCTTGATGCCCGTCCACCAGACGTAGGTGTCGAGGATCTCCGAGGCACCGGGTCCGACCGCGTCCCGCTGGAGGAGGATCTGCTCGAAGCCCGCGTTGAGCGAGTCGCCGACGCGCAGCACCAGCAGCAGTGCGATCACCGGGCGCAGCGCGGGCAGCGTGATGTGCCACATGCGGCGCCAGCGGTTGGCGCCGTCGACGGCGGCGGCCTCGTACAGGTCCGGGTTGACGGCGCTCAGCGCGGCGAGGAAGACGATCACGCCCCAGCCCGCGTCCTTCCAGACCGCCTGCCAGGTCACGAGGAACTTGAACAGCCCCGGGTTCGTCATCAGGTCGAAGCCGTCCACGCCGTGCTGCCGCAGGTGCTGGGCGATGAGTCCGGCGCCGCCGAACATCTGCTGGAAGACGGTGATGACCAGCACCCAGGAGAAGAAGTGCGGCAGGTACACGATCCCCTGAACCCAGGCGCGGACGCGGTCGTTGAAGACGCTGTTAAGCAGCAGGGCCAGCGCGATGGGGATCGGGAAGAAGAGGATCAGCTGGGTGAAGGTGATGCTGAGGGTGTTGCCGATCACCTCCCAGAAGCGGTAGTCCTCGAAGAGCCGCTGGAAGTTCTCGAAGCCGACGAAGGGGCTGCCGGTGATGCCGGCGCCGTAGACGTCGTACTCCTGGAACGCCACCACGTTGCCGAGCAGCGGCACGTAGTTGAAGATCAGCAGCAGGACGACGGCCGGCACCGTCATCAGCAGCAGGGTGCGGTCGCGCCGGAAGCGCTGCCGGCGGGTGATGCCGGGGGCGGGCGGCTTCGGCGTCGGAGCCGCCGCCGGGGCGGCGTGCTCCTGCCGGGCCGTGCCGTCGGTGCCGGGGTGCCGGGGCAGCCCCGCGGCGACACGGACCCTCGTCCTCACGCCCCGCTGCCGTTCTTGTCGAGGATGTCCTGGTAGAAGGCGCGCAACTGCTCGCCGCCGCTCTTCTTCCAGGTGCTGACGGCGTCCTCGACGGCGCTGACGGGCTTGCGGCCGCGCCGGATGTCCTTCTGCAGGTCGTCGAAGCCCGTGTAGAGGGAGGCGTAGCGGGTGGGTTCGACGACCTGCATGCCGTAGAACATCGGCTTCTTCAGATGGGGTGCCTGGCGTGCCATCCAGCCCGCGTAGTCCTTGACCATCTGCGGCTGGTCGGGGTGCGCGATGGAGGGCGGCGGGGCGGCGAGGAAGTAGAGCGTGGCGGGCTGGGCCTCCTGGACGCCCTGGTCGGTGAAGGCCGGGGCGCCGTCCTTGAGGTGGTAGTGCGTGCCCTCGACGCCGTAGTTGACGAGCTGGAACTCCTTCGAGCCGAACGGGGCGGCCGCGTAGTCGGCTATCGCGAGCAGTTCCTCGATCTTCTCCTTGGGGAGGTTCTTGTTGAGGAAGCTGAAGATCCCGGCCTGGTCGTCCTGCCACAGCAGCGGGGTACCGCCGTCGGCCGCGAAGTAGTCCAGCGCCTGCATGTCGAACTTCGGGTTCTGCTTGGACTGTTCCGAGACCATGCCGTACCAGCCGCCGGTGCCGTCCTGGTACATGACGGTCTGGCCGGAGGTGAAGCGGATCTTCGCGTCGCCGTCCTTGCCCGCGTCGGCGTCGGGGTGGACCAGTTTCTGGTCGTGGAGCTTGCGGGCGAAGGCGAGCGCTTCGCGGTACTCCTGGGTCTCTATCTTGTGGACGAGCTTGCCGTCCTTGAGCTGCCAGTAGTGCGGCGCGTCCGGGAGGACGCCGTAGAGCTTCTGGATGCATGTCCACAGGTCGTCGAAGGCCCACCGCTTGTTCTTCGCGTCGGTGACCGACTTGCCGAAGGAGACGATCTCGTCCGCCGTCTTCGGCAGCGCCACGCCGGCGGCGTCGACGAGGTCCTTGCGGTAGAAGATCGCGTTGCCGAGCACGCCGCCGGAGTTGGGCAGGCCGCGCAGTTTGCCGCCGAAGACCGCCATCTGCCAGGCGCCGGTGGGGATGGCCGCGAGGTTCGGGTACTTCTTGACGGCGTCACCGGACAGGTACGGGCCCAGATCGGCGAACCTGTTCTCGATGGCGTTGCGGATCTGGCCCTGCATGTTCCAGCCGGGGATGGTGACCAGGTCGGGGATGCCGCTCGACGCGAGCACCGCGCCGATCTTCTCCTGGTAGGTGGTGCCGTCCAGCGGGTCGAACTCCACCGTGGCTCCGAGCGCTTCGTCGACCGCCTTGTAGTAGGCGTTGTCCTTCTTCGGGACGGTCCCCCAGATCGGGGTCATCGCCTTGAAGGTGCTTCCCTTGCCGGGTTTGGCCTTGACCGAGACGACCAGCGGGTCGGGGAGCTTGGTGAAGCCGGGGCTCGAGCCGTTCACGCCGGGGACGTCCGGGGCGACCAGCGTCGAGGGTACGTAGGCGGGCAGCACCTTCTTCAGCGCGTCGCCGGTGGCGACGCTTCCCTTGTTGCTCGTGCTCTTCGAGGACGAGCACGCGGTGAACAGGGGGCCGCCCGCGGTGATCGCGGCTACGGCTATCGCGCCGGTGAGGAAGGTTCTCCGGCTGGGAGTGGCTGGTTCGGCCGGAGCCGGGGCCTGGGAGTTCGGCATTGCGTCAACCCTTCGTGGCGGCACCAGGACACGTGGCGGAGCACGCCGGCCGGCATCTCAATGGGGTCTGGCAGAAGATGGGGAACCATCGGTCGAAGCGCTTCGATGTTGCGATGAGGTTAAGTGTGTGTGGCGGGCCGCGCAAGAGTCCGCAGTGCGCGGAATCGCCGACCGCACCGGCAAGGGACTGGGGACTTTGGGCCGTTACCGTCGTATGCCTTGACAGTGCCGACCCCTCACACCAGCATCGAAGCGCTTCGAAGCCCATAGTCGTTCCGCGCCTGTTCTACTCGAAGGGGCCTGTGTGACCACCGACGACCTGCCGTTCCGCGATCCGCGACTCCCCCTGGCCGACAGGGTCGAGGACCTGATCGGACGGCTCACACCCGACGAGCGGATCGCGATGCTGCACCAGTTCGCCCCCGCGGTGCCGCGGCTGGGCCTGGACGCCTTCCGTACCGGACAGGAAGCGCTGCACGGCGTCGCCTGGAGCGGCCCGGCCACCGTGTTCCCCCAGGCCGTCGGTCTCGGTGCGAGCTGGGACGCGGAGCTGGTGCGCGCGGTCGGGGAGGCCGTCGGCACCGAGGTGCGGGCGATGCGCTCGCGCGACTCCCGCGTGGGGCTCAACGTCTGGGCGCCGACTGTCAACCTGCTGCGGGACCCGCGATGGGGCCGCAACGAGGAGGGGTACTCGGAGGACCCGCGACTCACCTCCGATCTCGCCACCGCCTACACCTCCGGGCTGCGGGGCGACGACCCGGTCCACTGGCGCACCGCGCCGGTCCTCAAGCACTGGCTGGCGCACAACAACGAGACCGCCCGCGACACCACTTCCTCCTCCGTGCGCCCCCGCGTGCTGCACGAATACGACCTGCCCGCCTTCCGCGGACCCATCGAGGCGGGCACCGTCGCCGGAGTGATGCCCGCGTACAACCTGGTCAACGGCCGCCCGAACCACGTCTCCCCGCTGCTCGACGAGCAGCTGCGCCGGTGGACCGGCCAGGATCTCATCGTCTGCTCTGATGCCGGCGCCCCGTCGAACCTGGTCGACTCCGAGCACTACTTCGACTCGCACGAGGAGGCGACGGCCGCCGCGCTGCGCGCCGGAGTGGACAGCTTCACCGACCACGACCAGGACTCGTCGAAGATCACCGACAGGCTGAACGGTGCGCTGCGGCGCGGCCTGATCGACCAGAAGGACATCGACACCGCGGTACGCCGGCTGCTGGCCCTGCGCGTCCGGCTCGGTGAGTTCGACCCGGACCGGGGTCCGTACGCGGCCACCGACCTGAGCTCCTACGACACCCCTGCCCATCGCGCGCTCGCGCTGCGGGCGGCGGAGGCCGACGTGGTGCTGCTCAAGAACGACGGGCTGCTGCCGCTGGACGGGAGCGGTACGCGAACGGTCGCGGTGGTCGGCCCGCTCGCCGACGAGGTGAAGACGGACTGGTACAGCGGCAGCCTGATCCGGCGCGCCTCGCTGGTGGACGCGTTGCGCGAGCGCCTGGGCGCCGACCGGGTGATCTTCGCCGAGGGCGCGGACCGGGTCCGGTTGCGGACGGCCGACGGCTGGGTGCAGGTGCCGGAGCCCGCCGCGGACGTCGCCTCCCGCGCGGGCGAGGCCTCCCTGAACCCGGCACACCTCACCGGCCGCACGGACCTGCCCCCCGTGCGCCTTGGCGACCGGCCCACCGAACTGACCCTGACGGAGTGGGGCGAGGGCCTGCTGACGCTGCGGGCGCCCTCCGGCCGCCACCTGACCGTTGCCGAGGACGGCTGTGTGCGCGCCGCCGCCGACCAGCCCGGCGGCTGGATCGTGCAGGAGACGTTCAGGCTGGAGCAGCACGGCGACGCTCACCTCCTCGAACACCCGGGTACGGGCCGGTACATCCAAGTCACCGCCGACGGGCTGAAGGTTGCCGACCAGGGCACCGCGTTCACAGTGGAGATCACCGGGCGCGGCCTGGAGGAGGTGGCGCACGCCGCTGGCGCCGCCGACACCGTGATCGTCGTGGCGGGCAACGACCCGCACATCAACGGCCGTGAGACCGAGGACCGCCGGACGCTGGCCCTGCCGGAGCGGCAGGACGCCCTCTGGCGCGCCGCCCACGCCGCCAACCCGCGCACGGTCCTGGCCCTGACCTCCAGCTACCCCTACGCCGTCGCTGAGGCCGATGCCGCGCTTCCCGCGCTGCTGTGGACCGCGCACGGCGGCCAGTCGGCGGGCACCGCCCTCGCCCGCGTGCTGTTCGGCGACGTCTCCCCGTCCGGACGCCTGCCCCAGACCTGGTACGCCGCCGACGAGCACCTGCCGGACCTGCTCGACTACGACATCATCAGCGCGGGCGCCACCTACCTCTACTTCCGGGGAACGCCCCTCTACCCCTTCGGCCACGGGCTGTCGTACGCGTCCTTCGACTACCGCGAACTGGACCTGTCACTCGAGGGCGACATGGTCTCCGGCACGCTCACGGTCACCAACACCGGCCGTACCGCCGGCACCGAGACCGTCCAGCTGTACGCCGGGGCGCCCGACACCGGGGTGCGGCGGCCCGCCCGCAGCCTCATCGGGTACGGCCGGCTGTCCCTGCCGCCCGGTGAGTCCGGCACCCTCGCCTTCACCGTGCCGCTCGACCGGCTCGGCTTCTGGGACGTGGCCCACGGGCTGTGGACCGTCGGCCCGGGCGCGTACGAGATCCAGGCCGGCGCGTCCAGTGCCGACATCCGCGTGACGCGCATCCTCACGGTCGGTGGCGAGCCACCCGCCCCGCGCCAGGTGCGCGGGCGCGGCCTCGCGGGCGCGGACTTCGACGAGCAGGGCGGCGTGGTGCTGGTCGATCGGTCGAAGGAGCGCGGCGACGCGGTCACTCCGGGCGGTACGGAGCCGGGCTGGCTGCTCTTCCGCGGCTGCGACTTCGGCAGGGAGGGGCCGGACACGGTGGTGGTGCGGGTCTCCCGGGAAGAGGCCGCTCCGAGCGGGGCATCGCTCGAACTGCGCCTGGGCGACGGCACGGCGCTGGCGACCGTCGACGTGCCGGTGACCGGCAGTCGTTACGCCTACGCGGACGTGCGGGTACCGCTCGACGCCGTTCCGGCAGGCGTCCACGACCTGCACCTGAGTCTGCGCGGCCCGGTACGCCTGGACCGGCTGGACTTCTCCCGCTGATCCAGCTGATCCCGCTGATCCCGCGGACGCGAGAACGCCCCCGGCCCGACCGCCGGGGGCGCTGCGCTGCGGCCCTACGGGCGAATCGGGAGCTCCGCCCCGTCCCGCAGGAAGAGCGGAATGCGTTCCAGGGGTGCGGGCACCGTCACGGACCGCCCGCCCTCGTACGCGTCGCCGGTCCAGGCATCGGTCCACCGCGCGCCGCGCGGGAGGTACACGGTGCGCTCGCGCGCACCCGCCTCCAGCACGGGGGCGACCAGCAGGTCGGGACCGAGGAGGAAGGCGTCACCGACGCCCCAGGCCGTCTCGTCCTCGGGGAATTCCAGGAACAGCGGGCGCATCGGCGGGACGCCGTCCTCGTGCGCGGTGCGCATCTGCGCCAGCAGGTACGGCTTGAGGCGCTCACGCAACCGCAGGTAGCCGGTGAGGATCCCGTACGCCTCCTCGCCGTACGACCAGACCTCGTTGGGGCCGCCGGTCATGTCGGGTCCGAGCGGCATGCCGGGGTCGCGGAAGCCGTGCAGCCGGAAGAGCGGGCTGAAGGCGCCGTACTGGAACCAGCGCACCAGCACCTCCCGGTAGGCGCCGTCGTCCGGGTCGCCGCCGTGGAAGCCGCCGATGTCAGTGTTCCACCAGGGGATGCCGGACAGCGCGACATGCAGTCCGGCCGTCACCTGGTCGCGCAGTGTGGGGAAGTCGGTGCCGATGTCGCCCGACCACAGGGCGGCGCCGTAGCGCTGGCTGCCGGCCCACGCGGAACGGTTGAGGGTCACCACCTCCTCGTCCCCGGCCGCGAGCAGGCCCTCGTGGAAGGTGCGGGAGTTCTCGCGCGGATACAGGTTGCCGACCTCCAGGCCGGGGCCCGCGTGGTAGCGGAGGTTGGCGGCGTGTCCGGGCTTGAGCTCGGGCTCGCAGGCGTCCAGCCAGAACGCCTTGATGCCGTAAGGGGTGAGGTAGTTGTCCTTGATCCGCT
Organism: Streptomyces fildesensis; assembly: GCF_016107395.1. Taxonomy (GTDB): domain Bacteria; phylum Actinomycetota; class Actinomycetes; order Streptomycetales; family Streptomycetaceae; genus Actinacidiphila; species Actinacidiphila fildesensis. The sequence goes on along the minus strand of NZ_JAAIKO010000011.1, from coordinate 59,509 downwards.
GCCACACGTATGCACGGGCATGCGGATTGGTGGCGTCGTAGAAGGCCACCTGGACCGGCTCCGCGACCTGTTTGTCCGGCCAGTCGGCATGCGCCATCGGACCGTACTCGGTGCCGATGAAGTGCCCGGCCTGCTCCATCGGCTGGTGGGTCTCGCTGAGCGGCGAGACGGACGGCCAGACGGAGACGGCCAGCTGCACGCCCATCTCGGCGAGTTCGCGGGTCATCGCGGCGGGGTCCGGCCACTCGGCGGGGTCGAACTTCCACTCGCCCAGGTGCGTCCAGTGGAAGAAGTCGCAGACGATCACGGCGAGCGGCAGGCCGCGCCGCCGGTACTCGCGGGCGACGCCGAGCAGTTCGTCCTGGGTGCGGTAACGCAGTTTGCACTGCCAGAAACCGGCGGCCCATTCGGGGAGCATCGGGGTGCGGCCGGTGACCGCGGTGTAGCGGCGCTGCGCGGCGGCCGGATCTCCCGCCGTGATCCAGTAGTCGGTCTGCCGTGCGCTGTCGGCGACCCAGCGGGTGCCGGTGGCGGCCAGTTCGACGCGGCCGATCGCCGGATTGTTCCACAGGAAGGTGTATCCCCGGCTGGAGGTGAGGACGGGGATCGTCACCTCGGAGTTGCGCTGCACCAGGTCGATGACGGCGCCCTTCTGGTCGAGCAGGCCGTGCTGGTGCTGGCCCAGCCCGTACAACCGCTCACCGTCGTAGGCGCGGAAGCGCTGCTCGATGCGGTGGTAGCCGTTGCCGGTCGCGGTGCGCAGCCGCGGTCCTGGCCACCAGAAGTGCGCCCGCTCCTCGGCGAGGAGTTCCTCGCCGCTGTCGGTGCGCAGGAAGCGCAGCATGCCCTCCGCGTCGACGGTCGCGGTGATCGCGCCGTTGACCAGCAGTGCGTGGCCGTCCTCGATCTTGATAGCCACGGACGGGGCGGACGGCGGCTCGTCCAGGAGGGCTCCGGGCAGATCGTCGAGCAGCGGGCCGCCGAGCCGGGCCCGTACCCTTATCGCGTCCGGGCCCCAGGCTTCGACGCGCAGTGTCTCCTGGCGTCCGGTCCACTCCAGGCCGCCCGCGCGTTCGCTGAACGTGCCGGCCGTGGGTGAGGACTGGGCGAGGGACACGGCGGGCGGAGTCTGACTCACGGTGGGGTCTCCTTCAGAGCGCGAGGGATCTCAGGGCGTGCGGCATCGCGGTCCGGCGCCGTGGGCTGCGGGACCCGGGAGGAGAGTGGAAGATCTCAGACGGCGGGTGCGGGCCCGGTGCTGCCGCGCACGGTGAGCTGCGGCGGGAGCAGCGTGAGCGGTCGCGGCTCGCGGCCCTCCAGCTTGCCCATCACCAGCTCGACGGCCCGGCGCCCCATGTCCTGGGCGGGGATGGCCACCGACGTGAGCCGTACGGAAGCCTGCTCGGCGACCTGGTCGGGACAGATCGCGATCACCGACACGTCCTCGGGGACCGCCCGGCCCTGCTGCTGGAGCAGGCTGAGCAGGGGGCCGACGGACGACTCGTTCTGCACCACGAGGGCGCTGGTGCGGGGCCGCTCCTCGAAGATGCGCGACAGGACCCCGGCGGTGGACTCGTAGCTGCCGTCGCAGGGGCGGTGGATGAGCCGCAGGTCCCGCTCACGGGCGCGCCGGCGCAACCCCTCCATCGTGCGCTCGGCGAATCCGGTGTGCCGCTGGTAGACCGCGGGAGCCTCGCCGATCACCGCGATGTCGCGGTACCCGAGGTCGGCGAGATGATCCCCGCACAGTTCTCCGGTGGCGGTGAAGTCCAGGTCGACGCAGGTCAGTCCGGAGGGATCGGCCGGCAGCCCGATCAGGACCGACGGGTGGACCGAATCCCGCAGCAGCGGGACGCGTTCGTCCTCCAGTTCGACATCCATCACGATCATGGCGTCCGCCAGCCCGCTCCCGATCACCCGTCGCACGGCGGCGGGGCCCTCCTCGCCGGTCAGCAGCAGCACGTCATGGCCGTACTGACGTGCCGTGGTGGCCACGGCGATGGCGATCTCCATCATCACCGGCACGTACATGTCCGTCCGCAGCGGCACCATGAGCGCCACGATGTGCGACCGGTTGCTGGCGAGCGCCCTGGCTCCCGCGTTGGGGTGGTAGCCGAGTTCCTGGATGCTGCGCTCGACGCGGTCGCGGGTCCCCTCCGAGATCGAGCGCTTGCCGCTGAGAACGTACGACACCGTGCTGGCGGAGACACCGGCGTGCCGGGCGACCTCGGCGAGCGTGGCCATGGAGGGTCTCCATCCGACGAGGGCGAAGGGGTTGCACAGGACAACCTATCGATTGAAGCGCTTCGACAACATTCGCGACCCTGTCCTGTGACAGCTGCCGCGTATCGACACTAGACGCGGCCCAAGCTGGTGTCCAGAGTTCAGTCGAAGCGCTTCAACGCCTCGCCTGCAACGCCTTCGCTGCAACCTGTCTGATGCCTCGTCCCGCCAGACAGGTTCCCGTTGTTACTCCTGGGGACCCGATCGGCGACGACGGGTGATCAGGAGGGCGGCGATGACCGCCGCGATGACCGCTGCGGCGATGGCCGCTGTCAGCAGGGCGGACGACGATCCGTCATCGCCGGTGCCGGCGGCCGCGGTGGGGTGGCCGGGGGCCGGGGCTGCGGAGGCGGAGACCGGCGGAGCAGGCGTGGTGGCGGACGTGCTGGGCGCCGGGCGGCCCGGAACGGCTGTGACCTTGAGGGTGGTCCTACCGGCGCCGATGGCCGGGAACGCGGACTCCGCCGCGATCTGCCAGGTGCCGGGCGGCAGCGGTACGGCGACGGTGTAGGTGCCCTGCGCCATGTCCAGCGGGGTGAGGGCCCACGGCCCGACCTGCCGGCCGTCCGCCGCCGTCGCCTGCAGCGTCGCGGCGACCTTCTCGTCCACGGGGTGGTGGTCCTCGTCCCAGGTGGCCGTGACCGTCAGGCGGCCCTCCGCATTGCCGGTGATCTCCAGGTGGATGGTGTCCCCGTGGGCGGACGCCGGGCCCGTGGGCAGCAGCGACAGCAGGGTGGTGAGGGCGATCAGCAGTGCGGCCGTGAGCGGCCGGAGCAGGCGGAGGGACGGGAGGGGCATCGGGGACCGGCTTTCGGGAGGATCGGGAGACACGGCGGGACGGGCGGCGGGAGGGCCCACAGGAGTGCCGACGGGCCCGCCCGGTGGGGCGGGCCCGTCAGTTCATGTGGTTCCGGCCGTCGTCAGGACGTGGACTGCTGGAACGTCCAGCGCTGCCAGGCCTGGTTGCCGGGCTGCTGCAGTTCCAGCAACGCCCCGCCGTAGTAGTCGCGGTTGCTCACGCCGAGGACGAGCGGGGAGCCCTTGACGCCGAGCGTGTAGCCGGTGGCGTTGGCAGTGATCTTCCACGCTTGCGACGCGGCGGTGCCGCACGGCTGCTGGGCGATCCACTGACCCGCGACCGGCTTCCCGCCGATCTGCAGGCACTTGCCGGAGACCGCGGACTTGACCCGGACGTAACCGCCGCCGACGTTCTCGAACAGCCACTGCTGGTTGGTGTAGCCGTGGCGCTGGTAGCCGATGAGCACCGCACCGTTGGCACGGGAGGCGCCGTACATGTCGGCGGCCTGTCCGGTGAAGCTGTTCAGCATCAGGTAGCGCTTGCCGGGCTCGACCGGGCCGGCCGTGGTTCCGCCGGCCGGCTGGGTACGGAACGCCGCCTGGCGACCGGGCGCGGAGACCTTGCCGTCCGCGCCGTGCACGGCTACGGCGACCTTGTACTGCGTGCCGGGCTTCAGGCTGACCACGCGCACGGTGGTGGCCTTGACGTTGCCGATGGCCTTCTGGTCCAGCAGCAGGTCGTACCCGGTGGCGCCGGAGGCCGGCTTCCAGGTGAGCACCGCGGAGTTCTGCGTCACCTGGCTCACGACGACATCAGGACCGGTCGTCGGGTTCGGGTCGGGCGTCGTGGTGGTCGGGTTCGGCGTCGGCCCGGTCGTCCTGGTGGGGGAAGGCGTCGGGCTCGGCGTCGGGTTGGGATTGGGGTTGCTGCCGCCGTTGCTGAGCAGGAACTGGTTGTTGGCGATGTTCCAGTGCGTCGTCAGATAGCTGCCCGGCTGCGGGTTGGTGTTGAAGTAGTCGTCGTGATTGCAGTCGAGCCGGTCGTCGCTGCTGCGGTTCGGGCAGTGGATCTGCATCTGCGGGTAGTACGGCGTGTCCGAGTAGCACATGATGTCCCACTCGTCCACGCAGTGGCCGCCACGGCTGGTGTGCGGGGCGCTGTTGTTGACCGCGCCGAGGTTGTGGCCGAGTTCGTGGGCGGGCGTCGAACCTCCCCAGCAGCCGGAGTCCGTCCGGCCGTAGGAGGGGCCGAAGTTGCTGGAGTTCTCCGGGCCGGGACGCTCGTCGCCCGCGAAGCTGCCGATGCCGCAGTAGACGTTGGAGTCCGCGAAGATCATGTACTTGCGGTCGCGGCGGTTCAGGCCCTGGGCCGCCAGCGCCTGGTTGGTGGCGCTGAAGTCCTGCATCGCGGAAGCCGGCACTTCGAGGTTGAGTACCGCGACGGTGCAGTCGGACTCGGTGACGTAGCGGATGTGCCGCACACCGCCGGTCTCCGTCGCGCTCGCGTTGTAGATGACGTCGGAGTCGTGCGCCCATTTCTTGAACGAGGGAAGGTACTCGGCGAACCGGTTCGCGCCGGGGCCGTGCGCGTAGACGACCTGGACGCGGTTGCCGGTCGACCCGTCGCCGTCACAGATCACGGCCGACGCCGCGTCCTGCGCCGCGGCGCTCTTGGCGGCGGTTCCCGTGGTGCCCGTCGAGGCGGGCGGCGCCGAGGCGATGGCCTTGCCGGGGTGGGCGGCGTCCAGCGTCGCGGGCACGTCCGAGAGCAACTCGGCGCCGCCCGGGGCCTTGCCGCCACCGGCCTTGGGTATGGAGGACACCACGGCCGCCTTGACGGCAGGAGGCGTGTCCTTGGTGATGTCCACGCCCTTGGGCGGTGAGTCGGGGCCGTGCGTGCACTGCTTGACGCCCTCGACCTCGAAGCCGCCGACACACGCACTGTCCTCGGGGGCGGCTTCCAGGCCCTTGTACACCATGCCCTTGCGCGGCTCGTCGGGCGGAACGTCGTCCAGCGCCTGCGGGGATGCGGAGTCCACCTGCTGGGTCGTGCCGCCGATGCCGCCCGTGGTGGCGAGTGCGGTGACGCCACCGGCGACGAGCGTGGCGGAGGCCAGCGCGATGGCGAGGAGCGTCCGTCTCTTGGCCGCCGAGCGGCGCCGGTGCTCGCCTCGATCATTGAGCTGCAACAAGTTCATCCCATCCTTGGGTCTGGACTGCGTTGCGGCGGGACACTGCCACATCGAACGCCCGTTCATCCACACGGATTTCGTTGCTATAGGAGGGGCGAAAGGTGCCGATGGGGCGCCGAATGGCCGAACTGACGCACGGTCACGGACGAGGAGTCTCTGCTGCGCCTCGGTATTGCAGTGACATTGCACTGGAGGTCTAGACCTCTGGAAACCGAATCCCGGCGACATTTCGGCGGCGGAACCTTCACAGGAACATGAGGTCGGCTTTAGGAATCCTTATGCTCCGCCGAAACCGCGACCGCGGAGTGGCGTGAGTGCGATCGGCGGAGGGAACGTCACCCCACGCGCACCGGGCGTCAGTTGAACGTAGCGCATCGCGCCGCAGGATGCGGCTGGTTCGATACCGTTCGGTAACTTGGTTGTTCCAGAGGGTGATAAACATGCTGCGAGACTGCTCGGGCGTCCGGGGGTGGGAACCGCCCGGCCGGACGCCGTACAGCCTTGTGCCCCCGTTGCGTTTCCCGACAAAGCGGTCAGCGGCCCGGTGATCCCGGCCGCCGCTGGTGGGCACGGCGGTGCAGCCCTGGTGGGCGCCGCGCCGAGCATCGCGCGACCGGGCCCGCCGGCCGGCAGTCGTCCGAGGCGCGTGCGCGAAGGCGCCGTCGCCGTCCGCTGAACGACCGGAAGGGCCATGTCGATGTCCACCAGGGGTACCGCGTCCGTGGGGAAGCAGCACTTGGGGCACAGGTCGTATCCCGGCTCGCGGGACACGGCCGCGCCGGAGGCGTCCGGCTCCCCGGAAGTCCGGATCGCGGCGGGACCGCCGGGCAGGACCCGGGACGGCCGGCTGGAGGAGTTACCGGGCCGCGCGCATCCGGCCGTCGACGCGGATTTCGCATCCGCCCGGAGCGCCGTGCAGAGCGCCGTCCACGGCGCCACCCCGGCCGGAGGTCAGGGGGAGATACTGCGGCTCCCTTCTCCGCAGGGGGACAGGAGCGGCCCCACCCCGGTGGTGCGCGGCCTCGCCGAGGGTCTGCTGCGACAGCTTCCCCACCTGGTGGAAGAGCTCATGGAACTGACCGTGGGCAGGGGAGTACGGCATCTGGAGCTCGTACCAGGGTCCGAAATACGCCGTTCCCTCCACGAGAACGTCCTCGGGTTCCTGCGGATCCTCGCGGGGAAGCCGCCCGCCGACAGCAATCCGCTGGCCGTCCCGATGGCGTGGGGACACTACCGCGCCCAGGAAGGCGTGTCGGTCGAGTCCCTGCTCCGCGTCCACCGGCTGGCCACCCAACTGCTCTGGGAGAAGCTGTTCGACGAGGCCCGGGCGCTGTCCCCGGAAGTGCTGCAGCGGCTCCTCGACGAGAGCGGCCCCGTGTGGGATGCGCTCGACAGCTACTCGCAGGCTTTCGTCGAGGGGCACCGCGTGGCGGAGGCCGACGCCCAGCGCCGCAGCAGCGCACGCCGTGAGACGGTGATCGACGCGCTGATCGAGGGCCGCGGCGTCGAGCCGGTGGTCGCGGCCGAGGCGCAGGTGACTCTCGGCCTTCCCGCGCGCGGCCGGTTCGTCGTGATCACCATGGCCGACGAGACGGCGCCGAACGGGCAACACGACGCCGACGGCTTCGGGAGCGGGACGCCGCGCGCGCTGCGTCACGCCCTGCCCTCCCATACGGTCCTGGCCGTCTGGCGCAGGCGCACCGACCGGCACATCGGACTGCTGGAACTGGGCAGCACCTCGCTGGGGCGGCTGGTCGAAGCGCTCTCGTCCGGCGTGGGCCGGCGGGTGGGAATCTCCTGCGAGGTCGACAGTCTCTCCGACATCGCCACCGCCTACCACTGCGCCGAGACCGCACTGCAGACCCTGCCCGCGGCCACCGATGGCGTCGCTGCCTTCGACGACCACCTGCTGGAAGCCCTCGTGGTGACCAGTCCGCACGTCGCCCAGCGGCTGGCCCGCCACACCTTCGGAAGGCTGCTCGACTGCCCTCAGGAGGAACGCGACCTGCTGCTCGCGACCCTGGACGCCTGGTTCCGCGGCGGCTGCTCGGCAGCCAGGGCCGCCGACGAGCTGCACTGCCATCGCAACACCGTGCTCAACCGGCTGCGCCGCATCGAGACGCTCACCGGCAGCATGCTCGACGACGACCGGCACCAACTCGCCTGCCGGATGGCACTGGTGGCCGTGCGCTGCCCCTGAGCGCCCGGACGCGATGCGCCGCTCCTGACCTTTCCGATCTGGTGAACCGCTCCTGACCTGGTGCGTTGTGCTCGGCGCACAGCCGGGTCGCGGAAATCCGCAGCAGGCGGCCATCGACTCCGGCATCGGCGCACGCGACCCTGGAGGCGGGGGAACACGCACACGTGGCCGGCTTCACCGCCGGTTCATGGCCCGGCTTCCAGATGAGCGGCCGACCCTCTCGGGCCGACGGTCCCGTCCGCAACGCGGCAGACGGCAAGGACCCCGGCACGGCCCATGGTCCCCGAGTGCCTGCTGGGAGAGATGCTGTGACCGACGTATTCGTCGACTCGTTCGTCCACGCACTGGGCGAACGCAAAGCCCATGTCAGCGAGACCGGCGCCGCGGGGCACCTGATGTCCTCGGCGCAGGACCTGGAGTCGGCCGGTTTCCGCTGGCACCACGTCTGTGAACCGACGACCGGCGCCTACGACCTGGCGAGGAACGTCACCGCGCAACTCGCCGACTCCGGCCGGCTGGGCGACGTGGACGCGATCGTCTACGCGACGTGCCTGCCCGGCAACGGCAACGCCGGAGACCCGGCCGCGTGGGAGCGCAGCCGGGACGTGAAGCACCTCATGGACTTTCCCGCCGGCCGGCTGCAGGCCGACTTCGGGCTCGGGAAGGCCGTCGTCATCGGGCTCAACCAGCAGGCGTGCACGGCGATGCTGGGCTCCCTGCGGCTGGCCGGGGCGATGCTCCGGGCCGAGGAGGACTGGGAGCGGGTGCTGTGCGTGACGGCCGACCGCTTCCCGGAGGGAGCCCGTTACGAGCAGGCCTACAACCTCATCTCCGACGGCGCCGCAGCGTGCGTCGTCAGCCGGGAACCCGCCGCGTTCCGCCTGGTGACAGCACACCAGATCACCAACGGCGGCCTCGGACAGGCGGATGACGACGAGACGGTCGGCATGTACTTCGCGTACACCCACCGGCTGGTGCGCGAGACCCTGACCCGCGCCGGGCTGTCGGCCGCGGACCTCGACTGGGTCGTCACCCAGAACACCAACGACAAGGCCTGGCAGATCCTGGCCCGGCTGCTCGGGGTGGACGCCGGGAAGGTCTTCTTCTCGTCCATGCGGGACGTGGGGCACGTCATCTCCGCCGACAACATCATCAACCTCGCGGAACTCATCGCTTCCGGCCGGCTGCGGCCCGGTCAGTACGTCGCGCTCGTCATGGCCGGATTCGGTCTGAACTGGCAGTGCGTGATCCTGCAGGCCACCGAGTCCTTCGCAGCGTGAGCCGGAGGAGCGTCCGCGGCCGCAACGCCCGCGGCCGCAGCGTCCGGGCGGATCCGCCCGGACCGCCTGCCACCGGTACGCGAACCGACACGACACGTCAGATGAGGACAGTGTGAGTAGTACAGCGAATGCTCCGAAGCCCCGGCTCGCCGAGGCCATCGCCTCGCTCGGTGACACCGTGAGCAGGCTCAGCCACCTCTCGAAGCGCTCCTACCAGAACCCCTACATCACGCTGCGGCAGTGGCCGGCGGAGGTCCGGCCCGAGGATGACTGGTTCAGCTCACCGGAGTACGTGAGCCTGTACGGCACCCCGTTGTGGGACACGCTCGACGAGCCCGCCAGGCGGCGGCTGGCCTTTCACGAGGCCGTCAACTTCTACAGCCTCAACATCCACGGCGAGAAGGGCCTGATGCAGGGCCTGGCGCAGCGGCTGTACCGCAAGGACCTGGTGGACGTCTCGGAGTATCTGCACCACTTCCTCGACGAGGAGAACAAGCACAGCATCTACTTCGGCGGCTTCTGCACCCGGTACGCGAAGGTGTACCGGAGCCGTCAGTTCGCACTGGAGGAGACCCGTTCGCAGAGCGTCGAGGACTTCCTCTTCTTCGCCAAGACCATGATCTTCGAGGAGATCGTGGACCGCTACAACTGGGTCCAGGCCCGGGACGCCCGGTTGCACCCCGTGGCGCGGTTCATCAACGACAACCATCACGTCGAGGAATCACGGCACCTGGTCTTCGGCCGTCAGCTGGTCACCGCGCTGTGGGGAGCCTGCGTCCCCTCATGGGGCGACGACACGGTGGCCGACCTGCGCCGTCAGCTGGAGCAGTTCTTCGTCGTCAGCTGGCGCGAGTACTACAACCCCGACGTCTACGCCGACGCCGGGCTCGACGATCCCTGGGAGGTCGCCGAGCGGGCCTGGTCCGCACCGGCGCAGCGTGCCCACCGGCGTGCGGTGTCGACAAAGGTGCTGTCCTTCCTCACCGAGGCGGGGATTCTCGACAAGGAGCCGGCCGATGCGTTCTGACCAGGAGATCCGGGACCTGCTCAGGTCCTGGGTCCTCACCAAGGCCCCCGAGTTGTCCGCCGACGGCCTGACGGACCGGACGCCGCTGTTCGAGGAGCGGCATCTGAGGTCCGTGCACCTGCCGGAACTCCTGCTGCTCCTGGAACGGCTGCGCGCCGCACCGATCGAAGTGGAGGACCTGCGGCCCGGGGACTTCCGTGACATCCACACGATGGTGGACCGGTTCGGCGGAGCGGGGGTGACGCCGTGAAGCGCGCGGCAGCGGGCGCGGCCGGCTCCGAACGGCTCGCCGCTCTGCACGGTATCGGCCTTTCCTGGCAGCCGTCCGGGCAGGCGGCCCTGCGCGGCCCGCTGTTGCGGCTCGCCGAGGAGTGCGACCGCGCCTTCGTGCGGCTCGCCTCCCTCTGGGACGCGGAGGAGGAGCGGCACCCCGCGTCACTGCCCGCCGAACGGCTGCAGCAGGTCGGCTACCTCCGCTCCTTCCCGCACCAGGCGACCTTCGTGGCCCGGCTGAGCCCCGAGGAGCCGAACATCGACGCCTTCCTCACCGGCCCCGTCATGGACGAGGACGGGCGGGTCGAACTGTCCGGGCTCTCACCGGTCACCGAGGTCCTGACCCCTGCGGCCTGCTATCACCTCTACAGCGGCCATCAGGGCGAAGTGCTCGACCAGGCGCTGTACCTGACGACACGTAACATCTGTTTCCGGCAGGAGACGCACTACGTGCCGCTGCGGCGGCTGAGCAGCTTCACGATGCGGGAGATCGTCTGCGTCGGCACCGCCGCCGAGACGGTCGCCTTCCTCGACCGGGCCAGGACCGCCCTCGACCTGTTCTTCGGGCTGATCGACCTGGACCTGGAGTGGCTCACGGCGACCGACCCGTTCTTCCGGCCCGAGGACAACCCGCGCCATCTGCTGCAGCGCGTCCAGCCGGTGAAGTACGAGGCCACGTACGGCGGTGACCTGGCCATCGCCTCGGTCAACCGGCACCACGACCACTTCGGGTCCGGCTTCGGCATCACCCGCGACGGCCGGGCCGGCGACAGCAGCTGCCTCGCCTTCGGCCTCGAACGCTGGCTGTTCGCCCTCACCGACCGCCACGGCCTCGACCCCGCTTCCTGGCCCGCCCTGGAGGACGCGGCGACGACGGTCCTGGCGAAGCTGCGGGGAGGGGCGGAGTGAGGGGAACCACGGTCATCACCGGCGCGGACGGCTACCTGGGCCGCCGGCTTGCCGCCGCACTGCTCGACGACGGGGACGACGACCTGATCCTGGCCGTCCGTGCCGCCTCCGCAATCGAACTCGACAGCAAGTGGGAGCGGCTGGCGGAGGAACTGGGACCGGACGCCGCAGGGCGTACCCGGTGTGTGGCGGCGGACGTCCGCCACGACAGCCTGCTGTCCGACGTCGATCCGGGTGTGGTCACCCGCATCGTCCACGGGGCAGCCGTCACCCGCTTCAACGTCGAGCGCGATATCGCCGCCGACATCAACGTGGCGGGCGCCGTTCGGCTGCGGGCCTTCGCGGGACGGTGCGAGAACCTGCAGCGGTTCGCCCTGCTGTCCACGCTGTACGCCGCAGGCAGCCATCAGGGCGACATCGCGGAGGAGCGGCTCCCGGACGCCGGCTTCGTCAACCACTACGAGTGGTCGAAGTGGGCGGCCGAGGAACAACTCCTGGGCGCGGCAGGGGAGATGCCGGTCTCCGTACTGCGGCTGCCCACGGTCATCGCCGACGACGACAGCGGGCACGTCACGCAGTACAACGTCTTCCACAACACGCTCAAGCTCTTCCACTACGGGCTGCTGTCGCTGCTGCCGGGGGACGAGAAGACCCCGCTCTCCCTCGCGACGGCCGCCTTCACCGTCTCCGCGGTCACCCGCCTGCTCGATCCCGCGGTCGCCGACGGTGTCTACCACGTCTGCCCCGACCCGGCGCGGACGCCGACCCTCGGGGAGCTCGTCGACCTCGCCTTCAGCGTCTTCGAACGAGACTCGGGATTCCGGCGGCGGGGCCTGATCCGGCCCGTCCCCTGCGACCGGGAGAGCTTCGACGACCTGCTGCACGCCGCCACCGGGCTGCGCGCCGGGCCGCTCCACCAGTCACTCGCGTCGGTCTCACCCTTCGCCGCCCAGCTCTATCTGCCGAAGACGTTCCGCAACGAAGCGCTGCGCGCGGCCTGGCCCGCGTACGCGGCCCCCGATCCGTACGCGCTGACCGAGGCCACCTGCACCCGGCTGGTCACCTCGAAGTGGGGCCGCCGGCCCGAGGAGACATCGTGACCCTTTCCGAGAACGACCTGTGGCTGCTGAGCTACTACCGCTCGTCCGAGATCAACGGTGCCCTGTTCTTCGGCCGGGTCGCCCGCACCCTGCGCGGCGGCCCGCTCCAGGCGAACGTGACCCACCACTTCGCCGACGAGGCCAACCACGCGAAGTACTGGACCCGTTGCATCGAGGACCTCGGTCACCCGGCGACGAAGTTGTCCGGCAGTTACCAGGACCAGTATCTGGAGGCCGTCGGCCTGCCCGCCAACCTCATGGAGGTCATGGCGGTCACCCAGGTCTTCGAGAAGCGGGTGATCGCCCAGTACCGCCGCCATCTGCGGGCCGGGGACACCCATCCGCGGGTCCGGCGGACCATCGAGACGATCATGGAGGACGAGCGCTGGCACGTGAAGTACGTCAGGGACGCCCTGGAGGAGATGGCGGGCCGGTACGGCCAGGAGTACATCGACTCCACCCTGGCTCGCTTCACCGCGGCCGACGAGGAGGTCTACGCGAAGACCCTCGCGGAGTACGGCGAACGCATCTCGTTCCTGGGCGGCCCCGAGCTGCCCTTCGAAGATCCGCCCTTCGCCGAGGGCACGCCGTGACCAGCCCCGCGGCGAACCCGGTCCGAGGCGGAACGACGGTGCTTGCCGTATGGACCCGGCGACCGCTGGCTCCCGCCGCGCTGACCGGGCCGGAGAGCGCGCGGTTCGCCGCACTCACCGGCCGGGTGCAGCGGGAGCAGTGGCTGATCTCCCGGCATGCCCTGCGCACCCTGCTCGGGGTACTGGGGCTGCCGGCCGACACGACCGCCTACGCCTTTCCGCACCGCCGTCTGTCGCTCTCCCACATCGGGGGAGCAGCCGTGGCCGCGGGTCTGGCGGTTCCGGCCGGGGGTGTGGTGGGGGTCGGGGTCGATCTCGAAACGGCCCGCGATGCGCGCCGGGAGACCGCGCGCTTCTTTCTCGACGAACGCGAACGCTCCTGGCTCGACACCGTTCCCGAGAGCGCCCGCGCCGCAGAACACGTACGGCTGTGGACGGTCAAGGAGGCGCTGTACAAGGCAGATCCGGCCAACCGGCACACCGTCCTTCTCGACTACACCACCGACGACCCCGCGGCCGGCTCCGGCCGTGCCCGGCGGCGTCCGCCGCACGACACCGTCTTCGGCTACACCGCCGCCCGGTTCGGTGATGCCCGGCTGTCCGTGGCCGTGGCCGCGGCCTTCCACCGTCCCCCGATCACCTCCGTAAGGACCTCAACCGTGCCCTCCGTCACCTTCGAGGACGTCGCCCACCGCATCAGCGCGACGCTTTCCGTTCCCGTCGACACCCTGACGCCCGAGACGAACCTGCGGGACCTCGCCGCCGACAGCTTCCTGCTCGTCGAGATGGCCGTCGACCTGCAGGAGGAGTTCGACGCGCTGTTCACCCAGGCCGACCTGCGGGAGGTGACCACCCTGGGGCAACTGGCGGGGCTCGTGGGCGCGCAGCCCTGACCCGGAGCAACCGCGTACTTCTCCGGCCGGCACGCAGGCGGCCCCCGCTCGCCCGCCCCACCCGCCCGAACCCTCCTGACCATCCGACCCACCGGAGTGCGCCATGTCGCAGCGTCTGAGCCAAGCCCTCCACCGGTTCCGCGGACCCCTGCTGGCCCTCTGGCTGGTGGCGCTCGTCGCCGCCGCCATCGCGGCGCTGCCGCTGGCCGACCGGCTGAGCGGCGGCGGGTGGTACGTACCCGGATCGGACTCGTCGAAGGCGGTGCAGTCGATGCGGTCGGGATTCGCCGACCGCGGCGCCAGCAACCTCACGCTGGTCGTGACGGACGAACGGAACGTCGCCGGCAGCCCGGAGTTCGACCGGCGGATGAGCCAGGTCATGCGAGAGGTCACCGCTGACAAGCGGCTGGAGACGACGGGCAGTTACGGCTGGCTCACCCTGTCCGGACACTCCCGGCAGGAGTTCGTGGGCAAGGACCGCCGGACCGCCGTCACCATGGTCGGGCTGGCGCTGGACGACGGGACGGCCCGTCGCGTCCTGCCGGATGTGCAGCAGGAGATCGACCACCGCTACGCGCCCCAAGGGCTGCGGGTGTCGATGGTCAGCGCCGGAACGTTCTGGGGCGAGATCAACAAGCTGAGCGCGGAAGGTCTGCAGAAGGCCGAGCTCATCACCTTCCCGCTGGTGCTGCTCATCCTGCTGCTGCTCTATCGCGGTGTCGTCGCGGCCGTGGTCTCGTTCGTGGTCTCGGTGACCGCGATCGTCCTGACCTTCGGGGTGATGTCCGTACTCGCCGCGCACATCGAACTGTCGATCTTCGTCCAGAACGCGGCGACCATGATCGGCCTCGGGGTCAGTGTCGACTACTCGCTCTTCATCATCTCCCGGTACGTCGACGAGCTGACCGCGGGACGCGATCGCACCACAGCGCTGGCGACAGCCCTGCGCACCAGCGGACGAACCGTCCTCTTCTCGGGGCTGATCGTCGTTCTCGCCATGTCCAGCCTCTTCCTGGTGGACCTCAACGTCATACGGTCCATCGCGCTGGGCATCGTCGTCGTGGTCGCCTTCGCCACCCTGGCGAGCGTCGTGGTCCTGCCCGTCGTCCTGCACCTGATCGGCGACCGCATCCTGTGGGGGCGGCTGCCCATGCAGCGGCGCACATCAGGGGAGAAGGGCCGGTCGACGGGGGAGCATCGCCGGACGGCGGGGGAACGGGGGCACCGCTGGGGGAGTGTGGCGCGCCAGATCATGCGCCGCCCCGTGCTGTTCCTGACGCTGGCGAGCGCCGCCCTGCTGGCACTGGCCGTCCCCTCGATGGACCTGCACACCTTCACCCCCGACGCGCGGATCGCGCCCGCCTCGTCCCCCGTCCGCCAGGGGTTCGACGCCGTGCGGGAGCAGTTCGGGCCGGGCACGGCCTCACCCCACCAGATCGTCATCACCTCGCGGACCGCGCTGTCCGCGTCACCCGACGCCGGGAGGGTCACCGCGCTCCAGGAGCAGCTTCTCCGGCTGCCCCACGTCACCGCGGTCAGCTCCCCGCTGGACGTCCTGCGCACCGTCAGTCCCCAGCGCCCGCTGGCGGGGCTGGACCCGGCGGTGTTCTCGCGGCTGCCCGGCGACGCCCGCGGCACCGTCGACCACTACGTCTCCGCCGACCGCCGGACGATCGTGCTGGAGGTTGTCGGGGACGACTACGCCTCCGCCGACCGGTCCCGCGCGCTGCTGGCTGCCGTCCGCTCGGCCGCGGCCGGGACCAATGCCCCCAGCCTGCATGCGGTGGTCGGCGGCGAGACCGCCGAAGGCGCCGACGCCAACACGGCGATCGGGGACGCCCTGCCCGAGGTCGTCGCGGTGATGCTGGCGGTCCTCTACCTGATGCTGCTGGTCACCTTCCGGTCCCTGCTGCTCCCGGTGAAGGCCATCGCGATCAACATGCTGTCGCTCGGCGCAACCTACGGTGTGCTGGTCCTGGTCTTCCAACGTGGCCTGGGCGCCGCCCTCTTCGGCTTCGACCAGTCGGACCATCTCCAGAACTTCGTCCCGATCCTGCTGCTGGCGATCCTGTTCAGTCTCAGTACCGACTACGAGGTCTTCCTGCTCCGCCGCATCCGCGAGGAGCACGACGCGGGCGCGGACAACACGACTGCCGTGGCCACCGGAATGGCCCGCACCGCGCCTCTGATCTCCGGGGCCGCACTGCTGATGGTCGCGGTGTTCGGGGCCTTCGCGCTGACCGGCATCATGCCGATCCAGCAGCTCGGCCTCGGTCTCGCACTGGCGATCGCCCTGGACGCCACCGTCATCCGGCTCATCGTCGTGCCCGCCGCCATGCGGCTGATGGGCCGGTGGAACTGGTGGCTGCCGGGCCGGCGCCCGACCCCGGCCACCGCATCCGCATCCGCATCCGCAAGAGCGCCCGAACCCGCGGACGCCTCGGAGCCGTCGGGCCGCGCGTGAACCCGATCCCTATCTGCCCTTGTGCCCCTGTGCTGTTCTTCGAAAGGACACCTAACCCGTGGACAAACCCGCCCTCTTCATCCTCCTGCTGAACTTCGCCGTCATCGGAACGCTCCCCAGAGTCTTCTTCCGGTCCGACGGCAGCTTCAACCTGAAGTGGTGGCTGACAGCGCTGCCCTTCGGCCTCAGCCCGCTGTTCGTCGCCGGGTCCACGGCTCTCGGCTGGGAACCGATCACCCCGGACTCCTGGCGCACGGGGCTGACTCTTGTGGCGGTGGCGCTGAACGCCGTCTCGATCGCCCTGATCTTCCTGACCCTGGGCACCCACCGGATCCCCGTCGCGCTGTGGCACCAGGAGAACGACGACCCGCGCCACATCGTCACCCACGGTGCCTACGGCATGATCCGGCACCCGTTCTACGCCGCGTTCCTCCTGGCGTTCCTCAGCGGGGCCGTGCTCTTCCCGCACGTGATCACTCTGGCGCTGTTCTGCTACGGGTTCGCCGCGCTCAATGCGACGGCCGCTCAGGAGGAACAACGGCTCAGCGGGTCGGAGTTCGGGCCGGAGTACCGGAGGTACGTCGCGATGACGGGGCGCTTCGTGCCTCGTCCGGGCAGGTCCGCGCCGGCGGAGACCGGCCGGGTCGGGGGCTAGCCGTGGCCGTCCTCCCGCCGCTCACCGCCTGGCTGACCGACCCTCACGCCGGGCGGGGTGTGCGCTTGGCCGACGACTCGGGCGGCTGGACCTACGTCCCCTATCCGGAGCTCGCGGCCGCCGCCCGCCGGGCCGCCGCCGGGATGCGGTCGGCCGGCGTCCGCCCCGGTGACGTCGTGTGCCTGCTGATGCCCACCGGCCTGCCCTGCCTGGCCGCGCTCTTCGGCGTCTGGGCGGTCGGCGCGACGATCTCCCCGCTG
Source organism: Streptomyces fildesensis (assembly GCF_016107395.1). GTDB lineage: Bacteria > Actinomycetota > Actinomycetes > Streptomycetales > Streptomycetaceae > Actinacidiphila > Actinacidiphila fildesensis. The sequence goes on along the minus strand of NZ_JAAIKO010000011.1, from coordinate 42,582 downwards.
CCACCGCCCTCGTTCCAGACCGATGACGCGTACGTCGAGCACATCGTCGCCGTCCTGGAACAGGCCGCACCCGCCCTGGTGATCGCGAGCGGGGAGTTCGGTGATCTGGCCGCCCGCGCGATGACCCGGGCGGGGCTTCCCGGCCGGCCGTGGACGCCGCAGGAGATCACAGCCGAGGCCGTACCCGATGGGGTCGTACCCGAAGGGCCCGGATCCGAGGCGCACCGGCCGGTGGCTCCGCCCGCCGAGTCCATCGCCCTGCTCCAGTTCACCTCGGGCTCCACCGGCCGGCCACGCGGGGTGCGGGTCTCCTGGCGGAACCTCACGGCGAACCGTGCCCTGCAGAGCCGTCTGATCGGATGGAAGGACGGCGACGGATTCGCCTCCTGGCTGCCGCTCCACCACGACATGGGCCTGATCGGCTGCTGCCTCTTCCCGGTCGCCTCGCAGAGCGACCTGTGGCTGATGCGCCCGGACCAGTTCATCCGCGACCCGGCCCGCTGGCTGGACTGCTTCGCGCCCGGCCGGGCGGCGCACTCGGCGGCGCCGTCGTTCGCGTTCGCCTACGCGGCCCGGCGTGTCCGGCCGCGGCGGCTGGACGAACTGGACCTGTCCGGCTGGCGCAGTGTCTGCGTCGGCGCCGAGGCGGTCGACCCGGCGGCGCTCTCCGCCTTCGCCCGGTTCGCCGCACCGGCCGGGTTCTCCCCGGACGCGTATGTGCCGTCCTACGGCCTGGCCGAGAACACGCTCGCGGTGACGGGCGCCGCGGCACCGCTCGTGATCGTGCGTCCCGACTGGGCCGCGCTGCGGATGGGCCGGGAGGTGACCGTCGAAGACACCGCCCGCTTGGGTGACGGGGAGGTCGAGCCGGGCTCCGGCTGGCTGGTCGGCCACGGCTTCCCCCAGGACGGGGACGGCGTCGCCGTCCGGATCCTCGACGAGGACGGCGCCCCGGTCCCGGCAGGCCATCTCGGGGAGATCGCCGTGTCCGGCGCCTCGGTGGCGCCGGGTTATCACGCGGGACGGGAGGGCGGTCCGGATTCCACCCGCTTCCTCGAGGGTGAACTCCGCACCGCGGACGCCGGTTTCCTGCACGACGGCCAGCTCTTCGTCCTGGGCCGGATGGGCGACAGCCTGAAACTCCGCGGGCGCAGCGTCTACGTCGACGACCTCGACGCGAAGGTCGCGGCGGCCGCCGGGCTGGACCGGGACCGCGCGGCGGTGGTGGCTCTCAACGATCGCGGCCGGGCCGGGGTCGCCGTCTTCGTGGAAGCCGCCCCCGGCCCCTGGACGGAGAAGGTGACCGAGATGCTGCGGGCCGAACTCGGTCCCGAGCCCGCCCTCACCCTCGTCGCCGGCCGCCGCGGGCTGCTCAAGCGCACCACCAGCGGCAAGCTGCGCCGCCGTCATATGTGGCAACTGCTTCAGGAGGGCGGTCTCGAGGCGGTGACGACCAGGTTGTGACGATCAGGCTGTGACGGACCCCGCCTCACCCGGGCGGGGTGCTCCTCCGACGTCGTGTCACGGAACTTGATCGACGGGACGTCAGAAGCGGACCAAAGCACCCTATAAAGGGATACTCTCCCCTCGGATGGCACCAGGACTGCTACCGATGGAGAGCGATGCCAGCGAATCAGCGCACCACCGGCGCGACCGTGCGGCAGGTCGTGGGGAATCCCAAGATCTGGGCCTTCCCGGCGACCATCATCGGGCTCGTCGCCCTGCTGCTCTCCCTGGTCTACATGGGCGGCATCCTCGACCCCAGCGGCAATCTGCACCACATGCCCATCGGCCTGGTCAACGCCGACCGGGGCGCCGTGGTGGCGGGGCAGCCGATGAACCTGGGCCGGCAGGTCACCGACGGGATCGCCGAAGCGGCCAAGTCGCAGCAGCAGGCGTCGTGGCGGCAGCTCGACGCGGCGGGCGCCCGGGACGGACTCGCCTCCGGGAAGCTCTACGGCGTCCTCGAGGTGCCGGACGGCTTCACCGCGGCCGTCGGCGCGCTGGGGGCACCGACCGGGCAGCAGCCGGCCCGGCCGACGATGTCGGTGCTGACCAACCCAGGGGCAGGCAGTCTGGCCTCCTCACTGGCGAGTTCCATCTCCCAGCAGACGGCGCACGCGGCATCGGCGCAGCTCGGCGCGTCGCTCATCGAGCGGCCGCGCCCCGGGGGCGGCGCGATGACCAACGCCGAACGGCTTCTCCTGCAGGACCCCGTGACGGTCAAGGTCTCGGTCGGGCATGCCATCGGCTCGCACAGCGGGCTGGGCCTGACCGCCTTCTACTACACCCTGCTCCTGGTCCTGTCCGGGTTCCTCGGGGCGAGCGTGATCAGCAACAGTGTCGACGTCGCCCTCGGTTACGCGGCCAGCGAGCTCGGGCCGGTGCGCACCCAGCGGCCCACCGTGCCGATCACCCGGACCCGGACGTTCATCGTCACGTGTGTGATGTCGCTGGGGCTCTCCGCGCTGACGTCGAGTCTGATCATGCTGGCGACGGTGGTGATCCTGGGTATGGACGCGTCCCATCTGCCGCTGCTGTGGGTCTTCTCGTTCTGCGCGACCGCCGCGGTGGGGCTCGGAGTCCAGGCCCTGCTTGCCGCCTTCGGTGGGATCGGACAGCTGGTCAGCATGTTCGTGTTCATCGCGCTGGCCCTGCCGTCCTCGGGCGCGACCATTCCACTGCAGGCGCTCCCCAGCTTCTACCGCGTGCTGTCCGAGTTCGAACCCATGCGGCAACTCGCCGACGGTGTAAGGGCGATCATGTATTTCGGCGCCCAGGCCGACGCCGGACTCACGCGTGCGTGGATCATGATCGCGGTCGGCTCGATCGCGGCCCTGGCCTTCGGGTTCGCCATGACCGGCTACTACGACCGCAAGGGCCTGCACCGCATCGTTCCCGAACACGCCTGAGATCGTTCCCGAACATGTCTGAGGCCCTTCGGCGGCCGTCAGTTCACCAGCGGTGAGACCGGCCGCTCGAAGAAGGTCTCCAGCGAGACCGTGGCCTGGGTGCCGCTGACGCCTTCGATGGCGTAGAGCCGTCGGAGCACGTCCTGGAGGTGCACCGTGGTGGCGGTGCGCACCTTCACCAGCACCGAGGCGCTGCCCGCGATGATGTGCGCCTCCTGGATCTCGGCGATGGCGGCGAACGCCGCGCCCGACTCGCCCATCCAGGCCGACGACTCGACCATGACGAAGGCGAGCACACCCTGCCCGAGGGCCGCCGGGTCCACGTCCACCGTCGTCCGCCGGATGATGCCGCGCTCGCGCAGTTTCCGCACCCGCTCGTGCGCGGCGCCGGCCGACAGGCCGACGGCCTTGCCGAGGGCGGCATAGGCCTGCGTGGCGTCCTGCTGGAGCAGTGCGACGAGTTCACGATCAATGTCATCCACGCTTGCCACCATACCTCATTCTGCGATATTCATACGAGACAGGATGTAGTTCGGTCTCAAGCCTCAAAGGTGTGATCATGTCTTCTATCGCCCGCCCGTCGATATACGAGATTCTGGATGATCGCTTCCGCACCGGACGCTGTGCGAACGGCGACGAACGGCTCGAGAAGCTGTACGAGGACTGCCGTTGGGCCGAGGGCCCGCTCTATCTGCCCGCCTGGCGGCAGCTGATCTGGAGCGACATCCCCAACGACCGCATGCTGCGCTGGGACGAGGCGACGGGCGCGATCAGCCTCTTCCGCTCGCCGGCCGGCCACAGCAACGGCAACACGCTCGACCGCCAGGGCCGCCTGATCAGCTGTGAGCAAGGCAACCGCCGTGTCAGCCGGACCGAGCCGGACGGGACGCTGACCGTCCTCGCGGAGCGCTTCGAGGGCAAGCGGCTGAACAGCCCGAACGACGCGACCGTGAAATCCGACGACTCGATCTGGTTCTCCGACCCCGACTTCGGCATCACCAGCGACTACGAGGGCCACCGGGCGGACAGCGAGATCGGTGCGTGCAACGTCTACCGGGTGGACCCGGTGACCGGGGAGGTCCGCCTGGTCGCCGACGGCTTCGGCGGCCCGAACGGTCTCGTCTTCTCGCTCGACGAACGGCAGCTGTACGTCTCCGACACCCGCGCGGGCCAGATCCGCGTGTTCGACGTCCGCGAGAACGGCACCCTCTCGGACGGCAAGGTCTTCGCCGAGGCGACCGACGGCATCAGCCGCTTCGACAACATCCGCTTCGACGGCGAGGGCCGTCTGTGGGCCGCGGCCATGGACGGCGGAGTGCACTGCTACGACCCGGACGGGACGCTGATCGGCAGGATCGCGGTCCCCGAGGCGGTCTCCAACATCGCCTTCGGCGGCCCCAAGAACAACCGGCTGTTCATCACCGCGACCACGACGTTGTACTCGCTGGTGATGTCGGTGACGGGCGCACCGCGGACCCGGCGCGTCTGAGCCCACCCCGCCGGGCCGGCGCGTCCGACCGTCGCGCGCCGGCCCGGACCCTCGTCGGCGACGGCAGCCGGCGTGCGCGTCCACCCGGCCCCACGAGGGCTCTGTAGAGGGCAGAATCGATCTGCGGTGTGTCGGCAGGGGTGCGGGCAGAGGCAGTTCGCGGACCGCGTCGTTCGAGGGGGCGTGCCAGCAGTGATCGTGTTCAACTCCACCGGCCAACTCACGCTGCACTACGAGGCCGAGCTGACCGCAGGCGTCCGTGAAGGGCACGCTGTGATCGCCGTGACCCCTCCGGCCGATCTCCTCTCCGCCCCCGCACCGGCCTACATCCTGCAGGTGCGCCGCTACGCCTGCCCTCTCACCTCGATGCGGCTCCGCACGTCCTCGGCGGAACATCCCCTCGAAGACGTTCAAGCCGTGGTACTGCCGGACGAACCGCGCGAGCACCGCTACCTGCTGCCCCCGTGGCCCACCGCGGGTGCGCTGGAGTACCACCTCACCTGGGCACAGGATCCGGCGGGACCGGCGGTCGGAGACGCGCCGGAGGAACGGGTGCTCTTCCTCGTCCGCCTCCTCGCCGAGGACCGCCAGGGCGACACCCAGGTCCTGGAGCACGGGCGGATCGCGGTCACCTGGACGGATCCCGCTCCCGCCGGTGCCAGCCCGCTCGCCGGTCCTGGCGACGGCCGCACCCTGCCCGCGCCGTTGCGGGAGGCCGTCGACGATCTCGTACAAGCCGATGCGGAACCGGTGCCGGGCTGCTCGCACTGCGCGATGCTCTGGGAACTGCGCCTGCTCGAACAGGCCGAACGCGTGAGAGAATTGGCCGAAGAACACCACGATGCCGCGGTCGGTGACTGGGTGGCGCGCTGGCTCCCTGATCCACAGGACGCCTTCCGTGAGTTCATCAACCCGTGCCGGTGCGTCCGCGCCCGGCTGGGTGCCCGCCCGGACCCCGCTGACCTGTGGTGGTCGGCGGACCCGGCCGCCCGGCAGCGCCTGGACGCCGAGCTGCGGGAGCGCCTCGTCGCAGCCCGCCGCCGTCACGTCATCCACTACCTCCGCACCATCAACGCCGCCCCGCCGAGCCCCTGACGGCCGGGAGTGCAGGCCGGGTCGCCGGATTCCGCCGCCGATGTCATGGACGGCGACCGGCCAACGCCGACCCATCGGCACGGCTGCCACCAGCGACTATCCCGTCGTATCCGGCCTCCCCCGCCGACCTCGCGGCACCATCCGCGCCCGCTGAAGATCGCCGCCAACAGCTGCGTGGGGCAGGGCTGGCAGAGGTACACCGGTGGCGCTGGGATAATGGGGGCTGACAGCCTCGTACTCGCGCGCTGCCTGACCGTCGACCCAGCACCGGGCCACTGATCCATCGGAGAGACCATGACGACCCCGACCCCGGTCGCCGCTACCACCACCGGCCGCTGATGGGCGCGCTGGAACCCGTCGCCCTGGTGCTCGACGGCTATATCGAAGACGCCCCCGTCCCGGCGCCCGGTGACGAGTACGGGGCGACGGCGGCGTTCCGGCTGATCCACTCGCCCACCGACCACGCGGCGGACGAGATGGTGCTCCCGTGCCTGGTGACGGATCCCGCCCTGGTCAGGACCGCCCTGGAGGATCTGGAAGAGGGCGACCTGCTGCGGGTCGAGGGCGTGCTGATGCTGCCCGGCGGGAGCCCCGACGGCGTGCTGCGGCTGCGGGTGGAAGCTCTTGAGGTGCTGTCGCCCGCCCCGATACGCGAGATCGAGCCCGACACGGTCGACCGGTATGGCCCGTACGTCATCGTCAGCGGCAGCACCCACAGCACCGGCGCCGACCCGGTCCAGATGTGGACCGACGCCGGAGCCTGGGTCGGCATCGCCCCCGGCCCCGCTGCCGTTCAGGACATGATCACCGCGTACGAGGCCCGCACCAACGGCACGTGACACGGGCCGCCTCCCGCGGGGTTTGCGCCAACGGTGGGCGGCGTCCGCAGGTCGGAGACCGAAGGCGCCGCCCTCGATCATTCGGGTCTTGGCCATGAAGGTCGCGATCGTCCGCTTCACCCCTGCATCAGCTCCTGCACCAGGCGTGCGGTGACGTCGAGTCCGGCCCGGCCCAGCAGCGCGGCGATCCGATCCGGCGGCAGCAAGTGGGAGGCGTAGGACACCGGATGGCCTCCGTACGCCCGCGTCGGCCGTAGCTCCTCGTCCTCGCCCACATGGCCGGCCACCATCAGCCGGCCGCCGGGCGCGAGTGTGCGCCGGAACTCGGCGAACACGACGGGCAGCAACGCCGGTGGCGTGTGATGGGTGGAGTAGTAGGCCAGGATGCCGCCGAGCTCGTGATCCCGGACGGGCAGCGCGGTCATCGACCCCACCGTGAACTGCAGCCTCGGGTATGCCTGCCGGGCGAGCTCGATCATCTTCGGGGAGAGGTCGAGACCGAAGGCGGGCACTCCCAGCTCCGCCAGGTGCGCCGTGACCTTGCCCGGGCCGCATCCGAGGTCCGCGACCGGCCCGAGGCCGGCCGCCCGCGCGACTTCGGCGAACGCGGTCAGCATGGCGCGGGACAACGGATCGAGCTCCGCCGGGGTCTTGACGATCTCCGCGTAGTCGGCGGCGACGGTGTCGTACGACTCCCGGACCGCGGCGAGGTAGGAGGATTCGGTCACGGGGACGACCCTAGGGGAGGGCACCGACAGCCGGAGACCGGACAGACCGCGTCCAGCTCGGCGGACGATCGACGCGGTGCGGGTGCAGGCGCAACTGCGGCACTACATACGGCGCATCACGGCCACCACGCGGCCGAGGATCGTCGCGTCGTCGCCCGCGATGGGGGAGTAGGCGTCGTTGTGGGGATGGAGCCACGCGTGCCCGGCCTCGTCGCGCTTGAACCGCTTGACGGTGGCTTCGCCGTCGATCATCGCGGCGACGATGTCGCCGCTGGCGGCCGAGCTCTGACGGCGGACGGTGACCCAGTCCCCGGTGACGATGGCCGCGTCGATCATGGAGTCGCCGACGACTTCCAGGGCGAACAGCTCCCCCTCGCCCACCAGGAGCCGGGGCAGATCGAGCACGTCCTGGATGTCCTCCTGCGCGGTGATCGGAATCCCGGCCGCGATCCTGCCGATGAGCGGCACGCGTGCGGTCGCCGTACGGCCGGCCGGCCGCGTGGTGCGGGAGTCCTCCGGGAGCACGTAGGCGCGTGGTGTGTGGGGGTCTCTGCGCAGGGCGCCTTTGCGCTCCAGCACCATCAGCTGATGGGCGACCGAAGAGGTACTCGACAGGCCCACGGCCTGGCCGATCTCCCGCATCGACGGCGGGTAGCCGGTGCTGTCGATGAAGTCGCGGATGGTGGCGACGATGTCGGCCTGCCGGGTGGTGAGTCCGTCGTAGTTGCCCGGGGCGCCCGGCGGTCGGCCGGGGCGCCCTGCTGTCTTGCGGTTGTCCATGGTCCGCGCGCCCTCCCTCGCTGGTGATCATGGTGAGAGAAGCACAGTAACCCGGACAGACCGGGTAAGGGAACGGCCTTTCGAATAACGCTGATGTGACGCGACGCCGTGCCGGCCGCCGGAAGTGCGGGCAGCCGGCTCCTCCGGGGCGACGAGCGGAGCGGCCAGGGGGGCGGAACCACCTCTGATACGTGGCTGACACAAATCCGCGCGGTGCCGGACGCAGAGCCTTGACCGGCTGGATGAGCGCGCGGGCAGGCCGCCCGGCACGAATCGATCTTCAGGTGACGTGATGCGACAGCGCGACAGCACACCGGCGGGACACCACGGCGGCTCCCCTGCCACGGTGCGTGTTCTGCTGGTGGAGGACGACGAATCGATCCGCAGGTCCGTCGGTATGGCGCTGGACCGCTACGGATACGAGGTGTCGGCGGCTCCTGACGGCCTGACGGGCCTGGAGATGTTCCGGGACGGGGAGCACGACCTGTTGCTCCTCGACATCATGCTGCCGCACCTCGACGGCATCGGACTGTGCCGCAGGATCCGCGAGACGAGCCAGGCGCCCATCCTGATGATGTCCGCCCGCGGCGACTCGATGGACGTGGTGGCGGGACTGGAGGCGGGCGCCGACGACTACATCGTCAAACCCGTCGACACCACCGTCCTGGCGGCGCGGATCCGCACCCTGCTGCGCCGGGCCACTTTCACCGGTCACCCCACGAGCGACGACCGGTCCGTCGACGACAGCGTCCTCACCTTCCGGAATCTCACCGTGAACACCCGCGGCCTGGACGTGCACGTCGACGGCCGTCCGCTCGCCCTCACACCCACCGAACTGCGGCTGCTCCTGGAGTTCGTGGCCGCGCCGGGCGTCGCTCTGCAACGGCAGACCCTGCTGCGCGAGGTGTGGGACTACGGCTGGGACGGCGACATCCGGGTGGTCGACCTCGCGGTACAGCGGCTGCGCAAGAAGATCGGCGCCGATCACATCGAGACCGTCCGCGGCTTCGGCTACAAGTTCCGGCGCTGACATGAGACAGACGACGGACCCCGCCGCCCCCGACACCCTTTCCGACCCCGCCCCCGTTCGCAGTGCGCTGCGACGCTTCGCCGATCCGCGATCCCTGCGCTGGAAGGTCGCCGCGGCGGCCTGCGCGATGGCGCTGGGCATCGGGATCCTGGTGCACCAGACAACCCAGAACCGCTCCCTGGGCATCGCGCGCGCCGGCGCCGTGGAGGACCTGGGCAAGGCCGAGACCGCGTTCCGGGCCGGGCAGCCCCCGCAGAGCCATCCGGCGACGGGCGCCTACTACCGGATGGGTGACGAAGTACCGGACGAGCTGCGGGACCGGATCGGTTCCGGTGCAGGCCCGGTCATCTGGTACGACACCCGGCACCCGCTCCGGGGGTACGCGATGTGGGCCGGAAGCCGCGTCAACGGCACGCTGCTGGCCGTCAGCGTGGACATGGGCGCCGAGCAGCGCAGCCTGGAGGCACTCGACCGGCACATGCGGTACGCGGCCCTGGCCATGCTCGCCGTCGTCGTGCCCCTCACACTCCTCGCCGCCGAACTGCTGCTGCGCCGGCTGCGCCGCATCGCCGGCACCGCCCGCCGCATCAAGCGCGGCGACCTCGACGCGCGGACCGCGGGCCGCGGTCATGACGAGATCAGCGAGATCTCCTCGGCCGTCGACCTCATGGCGGATGCCCTGCGGGAACGGCTGCGTGGCGAACAGCGCTTCACCGCGGACGTCGCCCATGAACTGCGCACCCCGCTCACCGGCCTCGTCACCTCCGCCTCCCTCCTCCCGGAGAGCGAGCCCACCGACCTGGTGCGCGACCGCGTCCAGGTGCTCCGCGCCCTGGTGGACGACCTCCTGGAGATCTCCCGGCTGGACGCGGGAGCGGAGCGGGCGGACGCCCAACCGGTGCCGCTCGGCGAGCTGGTGACCGATTCCCTGCGACGTACGGGTTTGGAGACGCGGGTCTCGGTGACGGGTGATCCGGTCACCGCGACCGATCCGCGCCGCCTCGACCGGATCGTCACCAACCTGATCCTCAACGCGCACCGGCACGGTGGACCGCCGGTCGAGGTCACGGTCGACGGCACGACGATCGTCGTACGCGACCAGGGTCCCGGCTTCCCCCCGGAGCTCATCGCCCACGGACCACAGCGCTTCCGTACAGGAGCCGCGGAGCGCGGGCACGGCCACGGGCTCGGCCTCACCATCGCCCTCGGCCAGGCGCGCGTCATCGGTGCCCGCCTCACCCTGGCCAACGCCGACCCGCACGGAGCCGTCGCCACCCTCGAACTGCCGGACCAGGACGGCTGATCGGCAGTGACCGGTCGAGGCGTCGGTTCGAGGCGTCGGCCGTCCGGCGTCCGTGGAGCGGCTGGGGCTACGCGCCCGGATCGCTGTCGATGCGCCCCAGCAGGTCGAGCAGGGTGGTGCGGTCGGTGGGGGACAGGGCGGCGAAGCACGTGGCGAGGACTTCGTCGGCGATCCGATGCCCTGCCGCCAGGGTCTCTTCGCCGGCGGGGGTGAGGTAGTGCTCGATGCGCCGGCCGTGGCCCGGCCTGCGCTCGATCAGGCCGAGGGCCGCCAGCCGGCCGGCGAGCGTCCCGAACGCCTGCTCGCTCTGGAACGTCGCCGCGGCCAGTGGCCGGGCCGCGGCTCCGGGCGTGCGGCTGATCGCGCGGAGGGCGTCCCACTGGGCCAGCGTCGTACCGGCGGCGGCGAGCCGGCTCTCGAGTGCCCGGTGCTGCTTGTACTGGGCCTGCTTCACCGCTCTTCCAAGGACCTGCAGTTCATCGGGCATGGACTCAGTCTAGAGCATGACCAAGCTTGTTTATATAAACATCCTTAGTTAGAGTGAGGGCATGCCAACGAACCACACGGTTGCCGTGTACCCCGACCTGTCCATCACCCTCGCCGAGGCCGGCTCCGGCCGCCCCTGCCTGATCCTGCACGGTGGCGGGGGGCCGGCCACGGTCGCCGGACTCGCGGACCACCTCGCACCGACCATGCACACCATCACGCCCACCCACCCCGGCTGGAACGGTGCCCCTCGCCCCGCGTGGCTGACCGGTATCGACGATCTCGCCCTCGCCTACCTGCACTGCCTCCAGGACCTCAAGCTCCGCGACGTGCTCGTCATCGGCTCCTCGCTCGGCGGCTGGACCGCCGCCGAAATGGCCGTGCGCGACACCGCGGGACTCATCACCGGACTGGTCCTGATCGACGCCGCCGGAGTGCACGTCGAAGCCGAGCCGATAGTCGACTTCTTCGCGCTCGACGCCGCCGGCGTCGCCGAATACGCCTGGCACGACTCGGACCGCTTCTACGTCGACCCCGCCGACGTCCCAGCCGAGCGACTCGCGCTTCAGCAGGCCAACATGGCCACCATGCGCGAACTCGCGGGCGACCCCTACATGCACGACCCCAAACTGCTCCGCCGCCTGCGGCGCGTCGACGTCCCCACGCTTCTGCTCTGGGGAGAGAGCGACCGCGTCGTCACCCCTGCCTACGGCGAGGCGTATGCCGAAGCCTTCGGCAACGGCCGGCTCCAGATCATCCCCGAAGCAGGTCACCTGCCGCAGCTGGAGCAGCCGGCAGCCACCTTCGCGCTGATCGACGCCTACCGTCGCTGATACGTCGGCAACCGGGGTCCGTGTACCCGGAGTTGATCTCGACGGCGCCAGGCGGAAAGTCTCGTTTCCCGCCTGACCGCCCCCCGCCCGGGGAAGGATGTCGCACAACCGCACGGGTCGAGGGGGAGGACGGAGAATGGGGATCTTCGGGCGCAAGGGACGGCCTGCGGACACACGGCCGCTGGACACACCGCAGGACGCACCACGGGACACACCGCAGGACGGGCCCCAGGACGCACGCCCTCAGTCGATGTCGCAGGACACCCGGCCCCAGGGGGCGCTGCGGCCGGTGGGGCCGCAGGACGCACCCATGCCCGGCGGTGATGACGACGACGGGTCCCGCTGGATCTACGAGGTCGCGGGGGAGTACTCGTCGGAGACCTGGGCGCCACGGGAGTCGATCCGCCGCTGGTGGCGGGTGGACCGTGACGGTAACGAGCTCGAAGGGCCCGTGGAGAACGAGAACTTCGGGCCCCCGCAGAACGACCTGCGCCGCGCGACCGACCCCGACGGCCCGCTGAGCTGGCTCCCCGACCCGGAGGCGACGGTGCGCGGCTGGCTGTCGGTCGCGCTCGACCGGATCGGCGAGGGCATCGAGGTGCACTGGCTCCAGGTCACCGGAACACCGCTGGTCCTCGCCGGCCACGACGTCTCGGACTTCGCCCCGCCCGACTTCGACGGCACCCCGCCGCCGCGCATCGGCGTCGCCGTCCCGGTGGGCTTCGGCGCTCAAATGGCCGGGCATTCCCTCACGGTGCTGTGGGGCCTGCTGCTCTGGGTGACGGTCAGCGAGGATCCGGCCGCCGACCCCAAGCAGAACGTCTGGCTACGCCACGAAGTCGACGCCGAGCGTGCCGACGAGCTCCTGCGTATCGTCCTCCAGGCGCCGGACATACGTTTCTGACGCCGCGTCCGCCGAAAGGCCGGTGGGGGCGGGTGAGGACCGGTGCGGAGCCGCTATCCGGTGAGTGTCTGGGTGCCGAGCACGGCGAGGAGGGCAAGGCGTTCGGCGTCCGGGGTGCCGGGCTCGGCGGTGTAGATCATGATGCGCAGATCGCTTCCCGCGACGCTGAGGATGTCGCAGTCGAGCGTCAGGGCACCCACCTGCGGGTGATCGATGGTCTTGCGCGCGGCCTCGTGCCGGCCGACGGCTCCGCCGTCCCACAGCTCGGCGAACCGGTCACTCTTCGCGCGCAGCTCCGCGACCAGCCGCCGTACCCGTAGGTCCGCCGGATACCGGCCCGCGGTCGCCCGCAACGCCGTGACCTGCGCGATTTCGAGTGCGCGCTGGGACTGCGGTGTGTGGCGGACGCGGCCGGGCGGGCCGAGGAAGGTGCGCCACACCGCGTTGCGCTCGTTGCCGTGCAGCTCGCCCATCAAGGCCACGTACAGAGGGTTGGCGAGCAGCAGGGTCCACGCCGCGTCCGAGACCGCGACGGGCGTCCCGGTCAGCCGGTCCAGCATCCGCTGGACGCTGGGTGTGATGTAGGCGGGCACCGTGCCCTGGCCCGGTGGCACCAGCCCGGCGGCGTGGAACAGATGCTCGCGCTCGGCCACGGACAGGCGCAGCGCCCGGCCCAGGGCCTCGACGACCTGTTCCGAAGGGTTGGTCGCCCGGCCCTGTTCGAGGCGGGTGACGTAGTCGACCGAGACCCCGGCCAGCAGGGCGAGCTCCTCCCGGCGCAGCCCGGCCGCGCGCCGATGGCCGCCGGCCGCCAGCCCTGCCGCCTCCGGGGAGACCCGGTCGCGCCAGCGCCGCAACGTGTGCCCGAACTCCGTGGTCGCCATGAACCCCACTGTGCACCGCCCGGCCCGGATCGTCCTGGTACTGGGAGTCCCAGGAAAACGGGACTCCTGGCTCGCCCGTGCGGCTGTGCCGCAGCGTGGAGGCATGACAACAACACTGATCACCGGAGCGAACAAGGGTCTCGGCTTCGAGGCCGCCCGCCGGCTCATCGCCGCGGGACACACCGTCTACCTCGGCAGCCGGGACGCCGAACGCGGCCGCCGGGCCGCCGAGCAGCTCGGTGCGCGCGCGATGCAGCTCGACGTCACCGACGACGCGTCCGTGCAGGCCGCGGTGAAGGCCGTCGAGGCCGACGGAGGGCTGGACGTACTGATCAACAACGCCGGTATCCAGGAGGAAATGCGGGACGGCACCGTCGTGATCGATGCATTGGGTCTGACCGCGGACGTGATGCGGAAGACATTCGAAACGAACGTCTTCGGCACGGTGCGCGTCATCCACGCTTTTCTCCCGCTGCTGCAGCGTTCCGCCGCCCCGGTCATGGTCAACGTCAGCAGCGGCCTGGCCTCGCTTTCCCTGGTCACCACCCCGGGAACCCCGACGCACGCCTACCCGGGCGTGGCCTATCCGGCGTCGAAAGCCACGGTCAACATGATCACGGTGCAGTACGCGAAGGCGTTCCCGGACATGCGGATCAATGCAGTGGAGCCCGGCTTCACCAAGACCGACCTGAATGCGCACAGCGGCATTCAGAGCGTTGAGCAGGGCGCCGAGATCATCGTGCGCATGGCCCAGCTGAGCCCTGACGGCCCGACCGGCGGGTATTTCGACGCCGAGGGGACTCTTCCCTGGTGAGAGACCTTCCCTGATCGCGGGCTGTTTCCCGGAGTGCGCCACCGCGCCGGGGACAGCCCGTCCGCATGAGTGAGCCAGTGGGCACCGAAAGTCACGTCGCCCCGCTATCGCTCCTCCTATTACTCGTCTTTGTTCGGTCCGACCGGCTGGCCGGCTGTCCGGTCCCGAAAAACAGAAGGGGCCGGCCTTGAGCCGGCCGGATCTTTCGCGCCCGGCGTACGCAATGCCTGGATCAAAGGGGATCGGGATGGGCGGGCGAGGGCAGGCCATCGCCGAATAGAGGCTGTTTCGGTGGCCTGGAAACCCCGCATCGAGTGAGCCCGGGCACAGGACCTACGTCACGTCCGAAGCCGCTTAGTGGACGTATTTCCCTTCCCTTTCGGGCCGCGCACAGCCCCGACGGGTGCCTTTCGGCTCTGCTTACTAAGACGGGTAGTAAGCGAGGTCTTTGCCATCGCCGGCGGGCCGCGTTAACCATGGTTCGAGCAGCACGAACATGAGCGCAGCGCCCTCTCGACACATCAGCGAGACCGGGCCCGCCACCTGCTCCGCACGCCGCCGCTACGGCCGGCCGTCCCCTGATCCCGTCTGGAAGAGGTTCATACCGCATGCCCGCACCCACTCAGCTCTCCTCCCTGCGCACCTTCCGCCCCTCCAAGCGCTTCAAGATCTCCGCTGTCGCGCTCACCGCCGCCGGCTGCACCACGGCCCTCGCCCTCGCCGGCACCGCCACCCAGAGCACCTCCGCGCTCCCCGCCATCAACGTCGCGAAGGTCTCCGCCGACGGCCAGGCCGGCACCAAGGTCCAGGCGCTCACCAAGGGAGCGGCTGTCAGCTCCTACCCGGCCTACGTCGGCAAGCCCGCCGCTGCGAAGGACGCCTCGCGCGACCTCACCAAGGGACCCGCGAAGGCCAAGCCGGTCGCCGCCGCCCAGCACAAGGCCAAGCCGGCCGCTAACCGGTCGACCGTGCGCAAGCCGGTTGCCGTGTCTGCCCCGAAGTACTCGAACAACCTGGACGGTTGGATCCGCGAGTCGCTGGCCATCATGAAGTCCAAGGGCATCCCGGGTAGCTACTCCGGCCTGCACCGCAACATCATGCGCGAGTCCAGCGGCAACCCGAACGCCGTCAACGACTGGGACATCAACGCGATCAACGGCATCCCGTCCAAGGGCCTGCTCCAGGTGATCCAGCCGACCTTCGACACCTACCACGTCGCCGGCACCGCCAATCGCCTCACCGACCCGGTCGCCAACATCACCGCCGCCGCCAACTACGCGGCGCACCGCTACGGTTCGATCGACAACGTGAACTCCGCGTACTGATCAACCCAGCTCACCCAGCTCCACCAGATCACCAGCCCCCTCGGCCCACTCGGCCGAGGCCGGCCCGAACCGGTCGTCGCCGGCCTCTCCCAGGCGTGTTCCTGGGAGAGCACCCAACTGGTCGGGCCGAAAAGGGCACATGGATTGCCGGCTATGCGAGCCAGAGAGAGCTGCGCCGGTGACGCGCCGGCGGTATGTCCACCGCATCCGCGGCGTCGAGTGCGAGTTCGCCGGTGGTGGAGTTCACCAGTCCCAGGAGAGTCCCTACTTGGGCTCGCAGCCGCTGTCGTGCCCGGCGTTCCTCCTCCGCGGACCACCGAGCGACGGAAGGGTCCCGACAGCTTCGAGCCCACGAGTAGACCTCCACCGTGCGCCGGACCATGCGCGGGTGGGGCCTTCTGGACTCATGCGTCGCATCGCTGAAGGTGCGGGCGCTGTACCTGAGGTCGTGGAGAACCACGGAACGCCACGGGTGTTCAGGCCGGCAGTCGGGTGACTTCCCGCTGTGGTGCAGGGGAACGTGGTGGTGGGCGGTGCGTGCCACGGGGCTCCGTTCGCAGCAACCGCCAGGTATCTCCTGGCGGGCTACTTGAAGCCCGCCGGCCCTGTTGAACGTGTGTTTCTCATGCCCGGAACCTTATCCCGCCGGTTCTGCGGGCAGGGATGCTGCGGGTCTGCCGGACTGACGCCGGGCGCCCGCTTCACCGTCGATTCCCGCCGGCTGGACGAGAACCACGCGAAAATCCGCAAGGTCTGGGACGGCCTCGGCGGCGGCGAATGGCCGGACGAGGCCCAGTGGCGGACGCTGCGCGCCGCGGACGAGCTGACCACCGAGAAACTGGCCGGACTGACCGCATCCGAGCACGGGACCGACACGGTCACCGTCATGCTCCCGATGCCGGGAATCCGCTTCCTGCGGCTGTCGAAGAACTGACACCGACCACCGGACCCGGCGCGCCCGACGGTGTGCGGCGCCCGCACTCCGGGGCCGGCCGGCCCTGACACCGGCCGGCCCCGGGGGGAAAACAGTCCCCGCCTGCCGCCGCCCCTGGGCTTGCCCGGTGCGCCGACCGTGCGGAATGCCCGGGTGGGGGCGAAGCTGGAGATATGGAGATCACGACGCGGCTGGCCCAGCAGCCGGAGGCCGACGAGCTGCTCGGCCGCAGTCCGCTGGCGGCGCTGGTCGGCATGCTGCTGGACCAGCAGGTGCCGATGGAGTGGGCCTTCTCGGGGCCGTACACCATCGCCCAGCGGCTGGGGGCCGATGACCTGGACGCGCATGCCATTGCCGCGTACGACCCGGACGCCTTCGCGGCGCTGCTGTCGGAGAAGCCGGCCGTGCACCGTTATCCGGGATCGATGGCGAAACGGGTCCAGCAGCTGTGCGCGTACCTGGTCGAGCACTACGAGGGGGACGCCTCGTCCGTGTGGACGGGCGCGGATACGGGCGCGGAGCTGTTGGGGCGGCTGAAGGCGCTGCCCGGCTTCGGGGAGCAGAAAGCGCAGATCTTCCTGGCACTGCTGGGTAAGCGGCTGGGCGTACGGCCGAAGGGGTGGCGGGAGGCGGCGGGCAAGTACGGGCCCGCCGGGGTCTACCGGTCCGCCGCCGACATCACCGGACCGGAGTCACTGGCGAAAGTACGGGCACACAAGCAGGAAATGAAGGCGGCAGCGAAGGCCGCCAAGTGAGGATCTGATCATGATCAATGGTGTTCATGTGGTGATCTACAGCCGGGATGCCGAAGCCGATCGCGTGTTCTTCCGCGATGTGCTGGGTTATCCGCACGTGGATGCGGGCGGCGGATGGCTCATCTTCAAGCTGCCGCCCGCCGAAATCGCCGTGCACCCCACCGACGGCCCGGAGCGCCACGAGCTCTTCCTGATGTGCGACGACGTCACCGCCAGCGTGGAGGAACTGACGGCGAAGGGCGTCACGTTCATCCAGCCGGTGACCGACCAGGGCTGGGGTCTGATGAGCATTCTGCAACTGCCCGGAGGTGGCGAGGTCGGGCTGTACGAACCCCGTCACGAACGAGCTCACGAGCTCTGACCCTGCGTGGTCACCGCGCCGGCGAACGCCGCCGCGCCGCCCGGTTCAGTCGCGCGTGTCGGTGTGGCGGTAGCCGAAGGGACCCGGGAGGTCCGTGGACGTGGTCCTTCTGCCGGTGGTCGACCAGGTGCGATGGCCGCCCTTCGAACCGAGGGTCAGGGAGAGCGACTTGCGGTTCACGTTGAGGCGGACGCCGGGGAAGATCCGGAACGACTTGCGGAAGGTGATGGGCATGGGGGCCTCCTCGATCGGTGTTGTGTGCGTCGCCTGCCCCAAGAGGCCTTGTTCTACCTCCTCATGAGAAGAATTTCGAGCACCCGGACGCACACGCGGACGCACCGCACTCACCTCCCGTTGCCGGGAGGTGAGTGCGGTTGGCGTCAGGTTGTCGCGGGTTGTCTCAAAGAGTGATGACGACCTTGCCGAAGGCCTTGCCCGAGGCGTAGAACCGGTAGGCGTCGGGGGCTTCCTCGAAGGTGAACTCCCGGTCGATGACCGGATGGATCCGGTTGACCTGCAGTGCGCGGTTCATCGCGAGGAACTGGTTGCGGCTGCCGACGGCCACGGTCCGCAGGACGGCGCCGGAGGCGAACAGTACGCCGGGGTCCAGGGGTTGTGCCGTGCCGGAGACGAAGCCCACGCAGGCGACGTGACCCGCCACCGCCACCGCCTTGAGCGACTGCTCCAACAGGCCCGCCACGTCGACCACGCGGTCGGCGCCCCGGCCGCCGGTCAGCTCCACGACCTTGGAGGCCCAGTCGGGCGTGGACCGGTAGTCGATGACCTCGTCCGCGCCGAGTTCGATGAGGCGCCGCGCCTTGTCCGGGCTGCTCGTCGTCGCGATCACGCGGGCTCCGAGTGCCTTGGCGAACTGGAGCGCGAACAGCGACACGCCGCCCGACCCCTGGGTCACCAGGGTCTCGCCCGCCCGCAGGCCGATGCCGTCACCTGTCAGCGCGTTCCAGGCGGTGACCCCGACACAGGGGAGTGCCGCCGCTTCCTGGTAGGAGAGGTGATCGGGGACCGGGACGAGTGAGTCCTCGCTGATCAGCGCGAGCTCGGTGAGCATGCCGTCGAGGGAGCCGCCGCGCTGTGGCAGATGCTGAAGGCCGAACGGGCCGTCCTGCCAGCTCGGGAAGAGCGTCGCCGCGACGCGGTCGCCGATCTTCACTCCGTGTACTCCCGGACCGAGCGCCACGACTTCGCCGGCACCGTCCGACACCGGGATCACGTCCGGTTTCACCGGTAGGACGTAGTTGCCTCGCAACACCATCAGCTCGCGGTTGCTCAGCGAGACGGCCTTGACGGCCACCAGGACCTGTCCGGTGCCGGGGACCGGGTCCGCGTGCTCCTTGATCGACAGGCCTTCTATGCCGGCCCCGCTGTTCACGTGGTAACTGCGCATGGTGTTCTCCATCCATCCATTCGTTCTGTGGCTTGCGGAGCTCAGCTGTCGGTCTCGGTCTGTCGGTCCCGGTCGTCGGCAGGTGGGGCTCAGCCGGCGAGTCGGTCGAGTGCGGCGGGCCCGTCGAGCCCGTCGACGGCGAGTGGTACGTCGCCGGTGGTCTTGCTGTAGCCGAGGGCCTCGACGATCAGGCCGTTCCGTACGTGCATGAGGTTGACGCCGCGGACGGAGTCGGCCGGTCCGTCGCCGAAGCGGTAGCGCCAGCGGATCGTCGCCCGTTCACCGGCGATGACGACGTCTTCGGGCTCGAACTGGGTGGTGCGGTCCTCGGCGACGGTCTGCCAGAACTCCAGGCATGCGGCGCGGCCTTCGTAGCGGGCGCCGTCGGGGGCCGGCTGGTTGGCCTCCATCACGCAGTGGTCGTCGATCAGGTCGGCGAGTACGGACCCGTCGTGGTGGATGAAGGAGTGGTTGAAGCGGTCGATGACTTCGGCGGTGGTGCGGAACGACATGCCGTAACCCCTCAGAAGTAGAACGATTGATCTACCCGGACCATATAGACCGGTTGATCTACTCGTCAATGGGTGGCAGGCTGGCACTTATGACGACTCGCACCGCACCGGGACCTCGCGAACGCCTCCTGGAAGCCGCCCAGCGGCTGACCTACAGCCAAGGCATGGCCGTGGGCGTCGACGCACTGCTGAAGGAGGCGAACGTGGCCCGGCGCTCCCTCTACGAGCACTTCGGCGGCAAGGACGGACTGATCGCCGAGGTCCTGCGGCGGAGCACTGCCGAGGACGAGGCCGCCTACCACCAGGCCATCGAGGCGGCGGGCGATGACCCTCGTACCCGTCTGCTGGGCGTCTTCGACGGCATCGCCGCCGCCATTGACCGGCCCGACTTCCGCGGCTGCCGCTATCTCGCCGCCGATCTCGCCCTGACCGACCCCGACCACCCGGGACACGCCATCACTCGTGCGTACCGCATGCGGGTGCAGCAGCTCCTGGAGCACGAGCTCCTCGCGCTCGGACACCCGCGGCCCGTGGCTGCGGCCGGCGAGCTTCTGCTGCTCATCGACGGCGCACTGGCGGCGGGGGTCACCCGCCCCGCAACGCATCCCGCGGCCTCCGCCCGACGGCTCGCCGAGCACGTCCTCGACGCCCGGCCGGCGGCCGCCTGACGAGGACGCGGGCCTGGCGGGCGTATTGGTCGCCAGGTGGTTACCGGCCGCCTTCGTACTGCCGCAGCCGGCGCTCCAATGCTTCTCGGTGCGCCCGTTCACCGCTGAGTTGGCGGCCGAGGACGATGGCCCGGTACTCCTCCGTACGGGCCCACTCGTTGCCGCAGTCCGCGCGCCGTTCATTCACCTGGCTGGACTCGTCCGAGAGGCTCAACAGGGTTGCCTGCACGCGGCCAGAAAATGAACTACGTGGTGCAGGGAATCCTTACGCAGTTGCCGACCGCGCTGATCATCGGCGCGGCCGGGCTGGCAATGCGGAAGGTCAAGGGAAAGGCGCGGCTTCGCAAGAGCCGCGGTAGGAGCGGGGGTGGCCGGCAGGAGCGACGGTTGATGGCGCCGTTGATCCGGAGAGCGGCCGGCGGGATCACCGGCGGGCCCGTCGGCCCGCCGGGTTCGGATCACGAGGACGGAAGCCTCGCGGCCACTCCGAACATGGTCACGGACATGTGCAGCGCGCCCTCATCGGCAGCTGCGGTGAGATCGGCGTACAGCGCGTCCCGCTGCTGCTCGGAGATCAGCTCCTCGCGCAGCGCGGACTCGCCGAGCATGCGGATGAGCTGCCAGTTGACCTTGGTGTTGCTCTGGATCAGTGCCTGGGAGCCGACGTCGGTGATCTCCAGCCCCGCCGTGGCCAGTTGGCCGACGAGTTGCCGTCCGGCGTGCGGATTCGCGGAGGCCGTCAGCGCGCGGCGCATCAGCGCGGCGACGACCTCGGGGTCGCCGGGGTGCAGGAGCGCGGTCGCCCAGTCCGTGTCGAGCAGGACGACGCGCCCGCCCGGCCGCAGGACGCGGACGATCTCCCCGACCGCCTTCGCGGGCTCGGTGAGGTGCTGGAAGACGCGCTCGCACCACACCACATCGGTGCCGGCATCGTCGAGCGGCAGCGCCACCGCGTCACCCGCGACGAACCGGGCGGCGTTGCCGGCCGCGGCCGCGCGGAGTTCCGCGGCCTCCCTCAGCCCGTCGTGCGGTTCGACCCCGACCGCCTCACCCGACCACCCTGCCGTATCGCACCGACATTCGAGTCCTGGCGGCCCTTACATGGCCGGTCCGGAGCCTGGCGGCCGTCCCGAGCGCCTGGCCGGAAGAAGCCGGAAGAAGAGGGATAAACCTTCCGGAGCCGCCGACGCCAGCACGGCGCGGCTCGGCGGAGCGCTGACGCCAGTAAAGTCACGGGTGGTGGCGCCACGTCGGGGCGCCGGAGTATGGAGGATTTTTCCTGTGCTGATCGCTCAGCGTCCGTCGTTGACCGAAGAGGTCGTCGAGGTGTGGCGTTCACGGTTCGTCATCGAACCGCTGGAGCCGGGATTCGGCTACACCCTGGGGAACTCGCTGCGCCGGGCGCTGTTGTCGTCGATCCCCGGTGCCGCTGTCACCAGTATCCGCATCGATGGCGTTCTCCATGAGTTCACCACCGTGCCGGGCGTCAAGGAGGACGTGACCGACATCGTCCTGAACATCAAGCAGCTCGTGGTGTCCTCGGAGGAGGACGAGCCGGTGGTGATGTACCTGCGCAAGCAGGGCCCGGGTGTCGTGACCGCCGCCGACATCACGCCTCCGGCCGGTGTCACGGTGCACAATCCCGACCTGGTGCTGGCCACCCTGAACGCCCAGGGCAAGCTGGAGGTGGAGCTGACCGTCGAGCGTGGTCGCGGCTACGTCTCCGCCGTCCAGAACAAGCAGCAGGGCCAGGAGATCGGCCGTATCCCGGTCGACTCCATCTACAGCCCGGTGCTCAAGGCCACCTGCACGGTGGAGGCGACCCGTGTCGAGCAGCGCACCGACTTCGACAAGCTGATCGTCGACATCGAGACCAAGCAGGCGGTGCTGCCGCGTGACGCCCTGGCGTCGGCCGGCAAGACCCTGGTCGAGCTGTTCGGCCTGGCCAGCGAGCTCAATGCCGATGCCGAGGGCATCGACATGGGCCCGTCCCCGACGGTTGCGGCCCTGGCCGCCGATCTGGCGCTGCCGATCGAGGAGCTGGATCTCACCGTCCGCTCGTACAACTGTCTCAAGCGTGAGGGCGTCCACTCGGTGGGCGAGCTCACGGCGCGTTCCGAGGCGGACCTGCTCGACATCCGCAACTTCGGCGGGAAGTCGATCGTCGAGGTCAAGATGAAGCTGGCCGGTATGGGTCTGACCCTGAGGGACAGCCCGCCCGGGTTCGACCCGACCGCCGCCGCCGACGCTTTCAGCGCCGACGAGGACGGGAACACCGGGTTCCAGGAGACCGAGCAGTACTGACCGGACGACCGGATTCCCACCGGTCTCGGCCCTGCCGCCCGAAGAGAGCTTCTGGTGGCAGGGCCGGGACGGTGGGCAGCGTCCAGCAGATTCGAGCCCGTGTGGGCGTCCGGCCAGAGGGCCGGTGCACCCGGAGCGGCGCCCAGGCCGAGGCGGCCGCCTCCGCGCCGCGCCGTGCCGCGCCGTGCCACACCGGCAGGAGACGCCCGTTCGGTCCGCTGCGCGCAACCGCAGGGCCCCGCGATACCTTCTCCGGCATGGATCCGCTCACGTTCGACTACGGGGATTTGCACCTGCGCGTGGACCGGGGGGTGTTCGAGCTCTTCAACCTGGCCTCCGCCGAGCACACGTTCCGGGTTCCGCTGCGCTGGCTCGGGGCCCTGGTCCACTACAAGAAGCCGGAGAAACCCGGTCAGTTGCTCTTCGGTGTCGTCCGCGATCCGAGCGCTGCGCTCTACGGCACCGACCGGCTCGCCTTCAGGTTCGCCAGTTCGCCGGCGGTCCAGGTGCCGCCCGACGACGAGATGTTGTTCCGCACGTACTTCACCGACGTGGCCACGCTCGCCGACCGACGGATGGGCTGACATGGAATCAAGGGTCTTCGAGCACGGTGACGTGCATCTGCGGGTCGACCACGGCATCTTCGAGGTGTTCCGGCGCAATCACATCATCGGGTCGTACCGGTCCCCGCTGAGCTGGGTGAAGGTGCGTGCCGAGGCGCGCAAGGGCGGCGTGACCCGGCTGCATTTCGGCAATGTCGAGCAGCTCGACGAACCGATCTACGCCAGCACGACGAGTTCCCGGCGTCTGCTGATCACCGTCGACCTCCCCACCACCGACGAGCCCCTCTACCGCGCCTTCTTCACCGAGCTCGCCCACCTCTCCGATCGTCCCATCGCCTCGTAGCGGCAGGGGAGTCCACCGCAGGCACGGCGGGCCGTTTCTCGCTGCATTCCGGCCGGTTCTGAACGGACGTCGGACGGTGCCCGTACTTGCCGACAGTTTCACTGCTGCGCGTCGCGCAGTCGGGAGAGGGAGGTCACCGGTCATGGCGCTCACGCTCTACGTCGACCCCGTGCGCTGGAGGGCGCATCAGGATGTGGTGACCCGGCAGTTCCCCGGGATGGTCCCGGTCGTCAGGGGCAACGGATTCGGCTTCGGCCACGAGGCGCTGGCCGAGGAGGCCAAGCGCCTGAAGGCGGACGTCATCGCCGTCGGTACGACCTACGAGGCAACCCGGATGAAGGACGTCTACAGCGGACGGGTTCTGGTCCTGTCGCCGTACTGGCGCGGTGAGCAGGCCCCCGCGCTGCCGGGGCGGGTGATCAGGTCGGTGTCCTGCGTCGAGAGCCTGCGCGGTCTGAGGGGAGCCCGTGTCGTCGTCGAGGTGGTGAGCAGCATGAAGTCGCCGGGCGTCAGTGTGCACGACCTGCACCTGCTGCGGTCCGCTCTCGAGGACGTCATTCTGGAGGGGTTCGCCATCCACCTGCCGCTGAACCGGATCGGCGGCCCGGACGCCGCCGGGGAGGTCATGGCGTGCATGGAGCAACTCCGCGCCGCGGGCCTGCCCTTGCACACCATGTTCGTCAGCCATCTGGAGGCCGGGGAACTCGACCAGGTGCAGAGGCAGTTCCCCCACACGCGCATCCGCGCCCGCATCGGGACCCAGCTGTGGCTGGGCGACCAGGAGGCCACTCAATTCCGCGCGTCGGTCCTGGAGGTCAGGCCGGTCGTGAAGGGAGAGCGCTTCGGTTTCCTGCAGGGCAAGGTGCCCTCCGACGGCTGTCTGGTGGTCGTCACGGGCGGTACCTCGCACGGGGTGGGCCTGGAAGCCCCGAAGGACCTGCACGGTGTGGTGCCCCGGGCCAAGAACGTGGCCCGCCTCGGTCTGGCCACCGCCAATCACCACCTCTCGCCCTTCGTCTGGGCGGGCAGGCGGCGCTGGTTCGCGGAGCCGCCGCACCTGCAGGTCTCCGTCCTCTTCGTGCCGCAGGACGTCCCGCGGCCGAAGGTGGGCAGCGAACTCGTGGCGCGCCTGGGGCACACCGTGACCCGCCCCGACCGGGTCGTCGACTGCTCGTCCCAGGCGTGGCCCGCTACGTCCGACCTCGCTACGACCGCGTCGGCCGACTTCGACCGAGCCTGTGAGGTGGTCTGAGATCGCGGGCCACGGCAGGCCATGGCCACGACGGGCCGAATGAACCCACCGAGGACGTCAGAGCCAGTGTGCCGGGGGACAACGCGCGGACCGACGCTCCCGGCCGCGCCCGTATCAAGGGGAGCCCCGTGACCGACCCCGACCGCTCCTGGCGGCAGATGCTGGCCGTACTCCTGCGCGGCGAGAACCTGAGCGCGGACGACACCCGCTGGGCCATGCGACAGGTGATGGACGATGCCGCAGAGCCGGCGCAGCTCGCCGGCTTCCTGGTTGCCCTGCGCGCGAAGGGCGAGTGCGCCGAGGAGGTCCACGGACTGCTCGACGCCCTGATGGAGCGCGTCATCCCGATTCCGGTGGACGGCTCCGACGTCGTGGACATCGTCGGTACGGGCGGAGACGGCGCGCACACCGTGTCCGCCAAGAGCGTCTGGACACCGCGGACTTCGGACTTGCCCGCAGCGGGCAGGACGCACTGCGCGGCGGCGACGCCGCGTACAATGCGCTCGCGGTCCACCGGGTCATCAACGGTGGGACCGGACCGGTCCGCGACGCCGTACTGGCCAACGCCGCCGGAGCTCTGGCCGCCCACCGGAACATGACAGAACTCGGCCTGCACGACGCGTTCGCCGCCGGTTTGCAGGAGGCCCGCCAGGCGATCGACTCCGGCGCGGCCGCCGGGACATTGGAGCGCTGGCTGGACCTCGCCCGCTCTCTCGCCCCATTGCGCTGACCGTCAGTTCCTCACCCCCGCACACCCCCGCCGCCGGACGACCGAGGCACGCCGCTCGGCAGAAGTCAGGGCGCCGGCGGCGGAGTGGGCCGGGCGGGGTCCTTGAGTTCGATCTCGACGAAGGCCAGCCATGCGCCGCCGGCGTTGACGACATCGTGCTCGGTGCCGGCGGGGCGGGCGTACGACTCTCCCGCCCGCAGCTGTGACTCGATCGCCGATCCGTCGGGTGACAGCGCGCTGATCCGGCCGTCGACCACCGGGACGACGACGTAGTCGTACGCGTGGACGTGGTGCCCGGTGCGGGTGCCCGGCTCGAAGTCCCAGCGGGTGACGCGTACCCGCTGGTCCTCGTGCTGCACGGTCGCGTGAGCCGTTGTCGTCATCGGCCTCTTCCTTGCTGGGTGTCCGTGGCGGCAGAGCCCGGGGCGGGTGTCCGTGCATGTGCCGGCGTACTAGCCGGTGTGCCGGCCGGGGTTTGGGTCGCGGGCAGCGGTCAGTGCGTGCTCGGCGTCCGCGAGGGCCTGTGCGCGGTCCGTCGACCGCCTCCAGGTACCCCGGGCCCTGAAGGGTAGGTCCCCGACCACGGTCACATCGTGCCCGCCCTCGATGAGCAGTGTCAGCGCGCGCTCCAGCATCGCCTTGGCCGTGGTGTCCATGCCGGTGACGCGTTCGAGGTCGAGGACGACCCCGCCCGGCGCGCCCACCCTCCGCTGCTCCAGGGCGAACAGCACCCGCTCGGCCGCGGTGAAGTCCAGCTTGCCCTGAGCCGCGATCAGGGCGATCCGCCCGCCGCTCGTGGTCGTCGAGAGCATCACGGTCGGGGCGCCCGGCGCGGCGTTGTGCATCAGGTGGAGCCCGAAGCGCTCGGACAGCTCCCGGAGCGCCGCGACGCCCCGGACGGGATTGCCGGCAGCGTCCAGCGGCGGGCTGTGGAGGGCGATCCCGAAGCGGGCCGGACTGACGGCGACCAGCCCTCCGGAGACTCCGCTCTTGGCCGGTAGTCCCACGTGCAGCATCCAGCTCCCGGCGGCGTCGTACATCCCGCACATGGCCATCACCGACAACACCTGAAGGGCCACCGGCTCGGGAACGACACGCTCTCCCGTCACCGGGTTCGTGCCCCCGTTGGCCAGCGTGGCTCCCATCACCGCCAGGTCGGTCACCGTGGCCCGGACCGAGCACTGCCGGAAGTAGGTGTCGACCGCCTGGACCGGATCACCCCGCAGCACGCCGGTACCGCGCATCAGATACGCCAGCGCCCGATTGCGGTGACCCGTCTCGACCTCGGAACGGTAGACGTCCTCGTCCACGTACAGGGTGCGGCCGGCGAACCGTCCGAGACACTCCAGGATCCGCGAGAACCGCTCGGCGGGGCCGGTGGCCGGGACCAGGGCCGTGACCGCGATGGCACCGGCATTGATCATCGGGTTCGCGGGCCGGCCCGTCACCGCGTCGAGGCTGATGGCGTTGAACGCCTCACCACTGGGCTCGGCTCCGACACTGCGCCCCACATCGTCGGGACCCAGCTCTGCCAGCGCGAGGGCGAGGACGAAGGGCTTCGTCAAGGACTGGAGCGTGAACGACACGCCGCACCGTCCGGCGCGGTAGCCGTGGCCTTCCATGCTCATCAGCGCCAGCCCGAAACAGTCACGGTCCGCGAAGGCCAGCTGCGGGATGTAGTCGGCGACCCGGCCGTCGGACAGGGACCCGTAGCGGCCGTGCAGCTCCGCCAGGGCCTCGGTGACGACGTCCACGCCGCTCCGGGGAGAACTCATGGCGCTCCCGGCTCCCGGGGAACCGGGCCCGCGAGCCCCGGTTCGGGCGGGGGAGGTGGCCCGGGCGCACGGAGGCCGGATCGTCGGATGGTGGTGCGTCCCATGACGTCTCCTGGCGGCGGGACCTCCATCCTTCCTCTCCGGAGGCTTCTCCGCAGCCCGGGAGGGCCGACCGGGCCCAGGGCCCGGCTTGCGTCCGCTCAGCCGTTCGAGGGACGCGGCTCGCACGACGCCTCGCCGTGCTTGCGGCCGCGACTGCGGTCACCAACCATGAACGGCCGGGAGACAACGGTGACGACAACGGAGACCGCGGCGATGGCGGCGATCGTGGGGCCGGCGGCGAGGTGCTGGGCGACGCCACCGGCGATCGCCGCACCGATGCCCTGCCACGTCATCCGCCCGGCGGATTCAACGCCCTGGACCTGGCCGCGGACGGGATCAGGGGTCAGCGCGAGCAGCTGTTCCTGCAGGGGCAGAGTGGCGGCGAATCCTGTGCCGGCGAGGAACACCGCCGCTGCCGCGACCAGAACGGGCGGGTCGATCGCGAACAGCAGGTAGGGGACGGCGAGCAGCAGTCGCAGGGGGAAGGCGTATCGGCGTCGCTGCCCGGCGGTGAGGAGGCGTCCGACGGTCAGGTCCCCGAGGAGCATGCCGGCCGATCCGGCGGCCAGGAGGGTGCCGGCGTGGTCCGGGTCGTAGGAGATGAACAGGGCCTCGCAGCCGACGATCAGGCCGTTGGGAACCCACAGGTTCACCAGCAGCGCCCGCCGCCCGGGGCGGGAGAAGAGCGCGGCGTTGGTCGTCCAGGTCTGGCGCAGTCCGGGGCGGCGGGTCAGCCGGATCGAGTGTTCCCGGACGGTCGTCGCCACCACGGCCAGACCGAGTCCGGTCAGGACCGCGGCGACCGCGAAGACCCCTTGCGGGCTCAGGTATCGCACAAGGACGGCGCCCAGGGCGTAGCCGAGGACGGCCATGCCACCCGAGGTGATGTTCATCAGGGAACGGGCCGGCGCGTAGGCGGAGGTCGGCACGACCTCGGCGAGCAGCCCCATCCGCGTGCCGGTCCCGAGGGACTGGAAGAACCCGAGCACCAGGAGCAGGGCGAACCGGGCGGCCAGTGGCAGCCCCGGTACGGCCTGCGAGGCAACACCCAGGAGGGAGAGGCACTGGAGCGCGACGAGGGTCCGGCGGGGTCGGCGGCCGTCCGCGACCGACATCAGCGTCAGCGCACCGAACACGGTCGCGAAGGTGGCGCCGTACATGCTGACGGCGGTCAGGAACGGGGAGCGGGTTTGCTGGTCGACCAGGGTGCCGAGCGCGAAGCCCGACACGGTGCTCGCGGCGACCGACAAGGTGAAGCTGACGTAGAGGCCGGCGAACTCGCCGTTGCGGAGCAGTGCGAGATAGCTGGTGGTGGCAGGCGCCGTGGGCGCGGAGGTGTCAGAAGGCATGAAAAAAGCCTCCGGGCGCGCGCACTGGGCGCCGCCGAAGGCCAACACGGTCATTCTAGCAGCCGGCACCGGCCGGCCTGCCGGATCCGGGGTGAGTCGGACGGCCGGACGGCCCGCGGAGCGTACTCCGCGGGCGCGCACGTACACGCCCGGTGTGGTGGGATCAGCCGCGCCGCAGGAACATCACGACAGCGACGACGATCACGATAAGCACGACGGTACCGAGACCTATGTACATGCGAGATTCCTCTTCCCTGTGACGAACGATGGGCCGCAGCCGCCCTTGCCGGCCGCCGCGTTGCCCCTGTTGACCGGATACCCCGCTTTCCCCGCTTAAACGTTGGGCTGTCGTTCCCGGCGGATCCGGAGACACTGGTCGACGAGCCGGCCGGCGGTACTCGGATGCCCGTTCACACCCCTTGGGCACCCGGTTCATACCTCCGGGTGAGGGGGACGGCCTTCGGGCAGTCCAACGGCCGGACTTCTCCAACGTGACCTGCACGACGGCGGGTCGTCGGCGGACAGTGGCGCTGTCTCCTGCAGGGGGTGCGTGGTGCAGTACACAGCGTCGCCGTGGCGGCGCCTGCAGTACCGGTTCGACAACCTCGTGTCCCGCAGCACCCACCCTTCTCGCCCTCAACGCGCTCACACCCGGAACCGGCGACGCCATCGTGGTCGCCGCGGTCCACGACCGGTTGCGCGCGCAGGCCGCGACGGGTCCGACGTACGGGGTCCGGATCAACCCCGACAAGCGACAACGCGTGCGCTTCACGCCGGACGACTGGGTGATCCTGCTCGCGGAGAGCTGATGGAGCTGGGATTCGCCGGAACCGCCTGTCGTCACCAGCGTGACAACGGGCAGTTGGCGACGGGGTCAGCGGTACCCTGGCCGTCGTCCGGACTCCGGCGGTGGACCAGAGGTTGCTCGACAGGCGCCGTTGTACGACCTTCAGGGGGCGATCATGGGGATCGAGTTGCAACTGCACTCCGGGCGGCCTCCGGGGGGCAAGTCGTCCAGGACCACTGTTCTTCGACGGTCCCACGAGCACGGCGAAGCGTTGGCGCGGGCGCTGGGCCCGTACGACCCGACTGGTCCGGGCAAGCTGGCCTGGGTGGACCCCTACGGCGACACGCTGTTCAACGAGCAGGAGGCGGAGGTCGCGCTCCGGGAAGTCGCCGTCCTGTTGCAGGAGTGCGCAGACGGGCCTCAGAGGGCTGCCCTGCAGGACCTCGCGGAGCTGCTCGCGGTGTGTGCGGCAACGCCGGGCAGCTATCTGTGGTTCATCGGAGACTAGCTCCATCCGATCATTTCACGGCGGGGTCGGCCATGGGGTGCGCGAGTGGATGGTCAAGGTCGGGGTCGCACCGCGCAGCCCGCTGGCGCTGCTGGAGGAGACGGCGACGGCCGTGCGCGGACTGCTGCGCGGCGAGGAGGTGAGCGTCGACGGCCGGGAGGTCCGGCTGGACGCGGCGCGGCTGGTGCATCCGCCCGCGGCGGTGCCGCCGGTGGTGGCAGGGGTGGTCCGGCCACGTTCGCTGGAGCTCGCGGGGCGGGTCGCGGACGGCGCGATCATCGCGGAAGGGCATGGTCCCGCCGACCTGGTGGCCGCACTCGGGCACATGGAGAAAGGGAGGCAGACCGATGCCCAGCAGAGTCTGACCGTGTTCGCGTTCCTCCGCGTCGAGGGCGATCCGGCACTGCTTCAGGCCACGGTCGGCCCGGCACTGGCGGGTCACGCCGAGTGGCTGGGCCGTCCGGTCGAGCAGGTGTTCGCCGCGACCGGCCCTGCCGCCGGGGCCGCCGCCCGGGTGCGTGGGCGGCGGGAGCCGACACGGTGGTGCTGCAGGCGGTCGGCCCCGAGCCGTTGCGGCAGGTGGAGGCGGCTGTCAGAGCGCTGCGCGCGGACGAGCCCGGCATAGCCGACCGGTCTAGTAAGAGATAGTCGACCGGTCGTACACTCGCTGTATGGGACGGACCAGCGACGCCAGGGAGAAGATCCTCGGTGCCGCGCAATCGCTCATCGAGCTGCGCGGCTACTCGGCCTTGGGCGTGGCCGAGATCTGCAAGACGGCCGGCGTGCCCAAGGGCAGTTTCTACTACTTCTTCGAATCCAAGGAAGCGCTCGCCCTGGCCGTGCTCGACGAGCACTGGGCCGGCCAGCAGGCGACCTGGACGCGCATCCTGAACAGCGCCGCAGAACCACTGCAACGGCTGCGCCGGCTCTTCGAGGAGACGGAGGCCGGCCAGCTCGCCGGGCAGCAGAGCTGCGGCACCGTCTCAGGCTGCCTGTTCGGCAATCTCACGCTGGAGATGAGCAACCAGACCGAGGCCATCCGCGCGCGACTGCAGGAGATCTTCGACGCTCAGGTCGGGATGGTCGCCTCGGTCATCGCCGAAGCTCTCGAGCGCAAGGAGGTCACCGTGATCGACACCCGGGAAGCCGCACGGTCGGTGGTCGCCCAGCTCGAGGGGCAGGTGCTGTTCGCCAAGCTCTACAACAACACCCACCGGCTCGGCCCCCTGTGGGCGAACTGCCTGGCCCTGCTCTGCGCCCGTGCGCCGCAGGAGTCCATGGCCGGCATCTGATGCCCGCGGCCGGAGGTGCCGGGGCGGGGGTCGGGGCGTGGCTCGCTGTCCGCCCGTGACGCCGTCACTGGCCGCGCCAGATGTTGTCGAAGGCCGCCTCTTCGACGCGGCGCCGTTGCCGTACGCCTTCCAGCTCCGTCGCCGCGCCGTGGACGGCGGCCAGCACCGTCACGACCGCGTCGTCGGTGAGGTCGGCGATCTCCTCGGTCGGCTTGTCCTGGATGCCCACGGCCGCCGCGAGGCCGGCGAGGACGGGCTCGCCCGACGTCCAGCGCTCGGCCGCGTGGCGACGGGCGGGTGAGTCGGTCAGTGCCGCCGGGCCGGTTCTGAGGGGAATCCAGTGGTGGCGCGGCCGGGCGACATCGCCTTCGGCCTCCAGGACAGCGCGGTAGGTCGTGGCGAGGCCACGGCCCCGGCGCCACAGCCAGTCCTCGACGGTCTCGTACGGCTCCTGAAGGGTGAGCGACGAGGCCGCATCGTCCAACAGGCGATCGTCCAAGGTCCGCTGCGGGCCGGGCAGGATGCGCTCCCCGTCCAAGGCGATGACCTCGGCGTCGACAAGGTCGATCAGCTCGGCTCCCGCGAGCGCCAGCGAAAGTTCGCCCTGCTCGACGGGACGGCTGGACGTGACGTCCATGGTGATGATCAACAGGTCCCGCGGAGTGGTCATGACGGGCTCCACATCAGAAGCATCGGTGGCTTCGCTGGCGGTACGTCGCCGGAGGGCCGGCCTGGCATCAGGGGCGAGAACGGCCCGCCGGCCGCTGCTGCGCTCCCTCACCCACCGAGTCTGCCCGGGTCCGCGCCGGTTTCACCGTTGCGAAAGTCTTACGGGGGCGGCATGTCGTACCAGCACCGGGTCGTGCGGGGAAACCGCTGCGCAATGCGGCGGCGCCCGAGCCAGGCCCGTCACCGTGTGGCGTCTGTCCGGCCCGGGTCGTTGGGGTGAGGCTCGAGCGCGGTGACGGTGAGAGTCATCCACGGGCGCAGGGGCAGAGTGCCGAGCACCTTCTCGTGGAGCTCGTCCTCGTCGGCGGCCCGCCAGATCCCGACGCTGCGCAGCTCGCCGACCGGGCGCCACAGCCGCGCCAGGTTGCCGGTGGCGGCCAGTTCCCGGGCGCGAACGGCCTCGGCGGCGCGCCGCCGGTCGACCTCGTCCTGACCGGTGCCCTCGGGGATGGTGGTGGTGATCTCGACGAGGAACTTTCGCATGTCCATGTCCATGTCCTCCGTCAGCCACCAGGGCACCGCCATAACCGGCGGCCTCCCTGCTGGGAGGCCTGGACTCCCACCGGCGTAGCATGACGGGCATGGAGCTGCGCCAATTGCGGTACTTCCTAGCGGTCGCCGAGGAGCTGAACTTCGGCCGGGCCGCCGAGCGTCTGCTGATCGCCGGCCCCTCCCTGTCGCAGCAGATCAAGACCCTCGAACGGGACCTGGGGGTGCGGCTGTTCGACCGCGACCGCCGCTCGGTGTCCCTCACCCCGGCCGGTTCGGCCCTGCTCCCGCACACCCGCGCCCTGCTGGAACGCGCGCCACGGACCTCCAGCGGCGCGCAGGTCAGCTGTCCGGCTCCGAACCGGTACGGCTCGGCTACGTCAACTGGCTCCCGCCCGATCTGACCGGCCGTGCCGCCGCGGTGGCCCAGCTCCACATCGACGCGTGGATCGCGCCGTCGCACACCCAGGCCGCCCGGGTCGCCGACGGCAGTCTGGATCTCGCGGTGTGCTGGGTGCGAACCGATGACCTCGAACAACGTGGCCTGAGCGCCCGGCTCATCGGCGCCGACCGGCTCTACGCCGTCGCAACCGGTGACGACACGAGCACCGTGGACGCCCGTGACACCGTCGTCCTCCTCGACGACGACATGACCGCCTGGTGGTCCTGGAACATCTATGCCGAGCTACTGGCCCGGGACACCGGGGCCCGTGCGGTGCGCATCTCCGACGGCGGCATCACCGGGCCCGCGTTCTTCGACCACGTCCGCCGCAGCGGCCGTCCGGTCATCAACTGTCCCAAGGGCCAGACCACCGCGCTGCCGCCCGACCTGGTCCAACGCCCGGTCGTCACCCCGGAGATCTACTGGACATGGTCCCTGGTCCGGCGCGAGCGCGAGGACCGCCCCGCGGTTCTCGCCCTCATCGACGCCCTCTGCGACGGCGTGGGCGACCTCGGCATCCGCACCGAGGACGCCTGGCTGCCCGAGGGAGACCCGCACCGGCACCAGGGCGTGTTTCGAAAGTAGCGCCGTTCGCCCCGTGGGCCAGGCGGGACTTTCGCAACACGCCCTAGTCGCGCCTCTGAGCGCCTCGGCTTCGCGGGAGCTGTCCCTCCTGACATGCGCTGGAAGGCTGCGCCTATCAGGAGGGAGAAAACCGGTCCTGGCCTGGGCCGCGTGGACCTTTGACTCCTTCTCGCCGACCCACCTACGCTCCAAATAGTCGACCGGTCGGCTAGTACGATCGGGTCGAGGAATCCCACCTCATCGCGGAGAAGGTCATCATGAGCACGCACGACCAGAAGGTCGCAGTCATCACCGGCGCCTCGCAGGGCATCGGTGCCGGACTCGTCGACGCCTACCGCAAGCTCGGCTACGCCGTCGTCGCCACCTCGCGCACGATCGCTCCCTCCACCGACGCTGGCATTTTGAGCGTCCAGGGCGACATCGCCGACACCGCCACCGCAGAACGCGTCATCGCCGCCGGTGTCGAGCGGTTCGGCCGCATCGACACCCTCGTCAACAACGCCGGGCTGTTCAC
This sequence comes from Streptomyces fildesensis, assembly GCF_016107395.1. Lineage (GTDB taxonomy): Bacteria > Actinomycetota > Actinomycetes > Streptomycetales > Streptomycetaceae > Actinacidiphila > Actinacidiphila fildesensis. Next base: position 8,761 of record NZ_JAAIKO010000011.1, on the reverse strand, counting down.
GGCCAAGCCCTTCACCGAATACACCCAGGAGGACTACGCCGCCGTGACCGGTGTGAACCTCGTCGGCTTCTTCCGCATCACCCAGCTGGCCGTCGAGCACATGCTCGTCCAGGGAAGCGGCCACATCGTCAACATCACCACCAGCCTGGTCGACAACGCCGACGCCAACGTGCCTTCCGTGCTCGCCTCGCTGACCAAGGGCGGCCTGCAGTCCGCCACCAAGTCCCTCGCCATCGAGTACGCGACGCGCAACATCCGTGCCAACGCCGTCTCACCGGGCACCATCAGGACCTCCATGCACCCGGAGGAGTCCTATGCGGGCCTCGCCGCGCTGCAGCCGGTCGGCCGGCTGGGCGAGCCGGGCGACATCGTCGACGCGGTGATCTACTTGGAGAACGCCCCGTTCGTCACCGGCGAGATCCTCCACGTCGACGGCGGCGTCAGCGCCGGCCACTGACTCGCCTCCCTCGACAGGAGAGCCCTGATGAACAGCACGACAGAGAGTGAAGCGATCCTGCGCGGCGTCCTCGACCGGTGGAAGGACGCCGTCGACCGGCACGAACCGCAGCAGGTCGCCGCCCAGTTCACCGACGACGCGATCTTCCAGGGGCTGCACCCCTACAGCGTCGGAAGGCCGGGCATCGCCGACTACTACGAGTCCCAGCCCATCGGGATGACGGCCGCCTACCGGATTCTTGAGAGCAGACACCCCGCCGACGACCTCGTCCTCGGTTACCTGAGTGTCGACTTCGCGTTCACCGACCGGGCCACCATCAGCGTCAACCTCGGTGTCCTGGTGAAGCGCTCGGAGGAGGGCTGGCTCATCAGCCACTACCAGGTCTCCCGGCTCGACTAGGACCTGTCCGCTTCCTCTGCGGCCCGTGTCATGGCGGAGATGGCCGGACGGCTCAGCGGATCTCGTTGATGCGGATCAGGTTGCCCGCAGGATCGCGGATCGCGCAGTCGCGCACGCCGTACGGCTGCTCGGTGGGCTCCTGGATGATCTCGGCGCCGGCCTGCAGCCGCTCGAAGGTGGCGTCGAGGTCGGGGGTGGCCAGCGTGATGATGGCGTAGGTGCCCTTGGCCATCATCTCGGTGATGGTGCGGCGCTCGTCGTCGGTGATGCCCGGGTCGGCGGCCGGTGGGTGCAGCACGATGGACGTACCGGGCTGGCCGACCGGGCCGACCGTGATCCAGCGCATCCCGGAGTATCCGACATCGTTGCGGACCTCGAAGCCGAGGAGGTCGCGATAGAACGCCAGGGACGCGTCCGGGTCGTCGTGCGGGAGGAAGCTCGAGTGAATCGTGATGTCCATGGCAGTCACGCTAGCTGCGGTCCGCGGAGCCCGCTTCCCGATTCCGGATGGGCCGGGTCACCTGCTTCACCACGCACGACGGCATCCCCGCCGTCGCGCGCGCCGCATCGCGCCGGTAGGTGCTGGGCGGCACACCGACCAACTCGGTGAACCGCGTGCTGAAGGTGCCCAGCGACGAGCAGCCGACCGCGAAACAGACCTCGGTGACACTGAGGTCGCCCCGCCGCAGCAGCGCCATCGCCCGCTCGATACGCCGCGTCATCAGATAGGAGTAGGGAGACTCGCCGTAGGCGAGCCGGAACTCGCGGCTGAGGTGCCCGGCCGACAGGTTCACGCCGCGGGCGAGCGCCAGGACGTCCAGCGGCTGCGCGTACTCGCGGTCGATCCGGTCACGGACGCGGCGCAGCAGCGCGAGGTCGCGCAGCCGCTGCGCCGCGGTGGGTCTGCTGGTCACATGAACGATCGTGCCACAGACCACGTGTCCGCGAGGGCCCCGGTCAGGCCCCGATGTACGCCGCGAGGTGCTCGCCGGTGAGGGTGGAGCGGGCGGCCACGAGGTCGGCCGGTGTGCCCTCGAAGACGATCCGGCCGCCGTCGTGCCCGGCGCCGGGGCCGAGGTCGACGATCCAGTCGGCGTGCGCCATGACCGCCTGGTGGTGCTCGACGACGATGACCGACTTACCGGAGTCGACGAGACGGTCGAGCAGGCCGAGCAGCTGCTCCACGTCGGCGAGGTGCAGGCCGGTGGTCGGCTCGTCGAGGACGTAGACACCACCCTTCTCCGCCATGTGGGTGGCCAGCTTGAGCCGCTGCCGCTCGCCGCCGGACAGCGTGGTGAGCGGCTGCCCCAGGCTGAGATAGCCCAGCCCGACGTCGGAGAGCCGGCCGAGGATCCGGTGCGCGGCGGGGGTGTGCGCCTCGCCGGAGCCGAAGAACTCCTCGGCCTCGGTCACCGGCATCGCCAGCACCTCGCTGATGTCGCGGCCGCCGAGGTGGTAATCGAGCACCGACGCCTGGTACCGCTTGCCCTCGCACTCCTCACAGGTGGTGGCGACACCGGCCATCATCGCCAGGTCGGTGTAGATGACACCGGCACCGTTGCAGCCGGGGCAGGCGCCCTCGGAGTTGGCGCTGAACAGGGCCGGCTTCACGCCGTTGGCCTTGGCGAACGCCGAGCGGATCGGGTCGAGCAGCCCGGTGTACGTCGCCGGATTGCTGCGTCGTGAGCCGCGGATCGCGCCCTGGCCGATCGCCACCACACCCTCACCGGCCGGGATCGACCCGTGCACGAGCGAGCTCTTGCCGGAGCCGGCGACGCCGGTGACGACGACCAGCACCCCGAGCGGGATGTCGACGTCGACCTTCCGCAGGTTGTTCGCCGTCGCGCCGCGGATCTCCAGCGTGCCGGTGGGCTTCCGCACCGACTCCCGGAGGGCGGACCGGTCGTCGAAATGCCGGCCGGTGATGGTGCCGCTGGTGCGCAGCCCCTCGACGGTGCCCTCGAAGCAGACGGTGCCGCCCGCCGTACCGGCGCCGGGGCCGAGGTCGACGACGTGGTCGGCGACCACGATCGTCTCCGGCTTGTGCTCCACGACGAGCACCGTGTTGCCCTTGTCCCGCAGCCGCAGCAGCAGGTCGTTCATCCGCTGGATGTCATGGGGGTGCAGGCCCGCGGTGGGCTCGTCGAAGACGTACGTGGTGTCGGTGAGCGAGGAGCCGAGGTGGCGGATCATCTTGACGCGCTGCGCCTCGCCGCCCGACAGGGTGCCCGCCGGCCGGTCGAGCGCGAGATAGCCGAGGCCGATCTCCACGAACGAGTCGAGGGTCTGCCCCAGCGCGGTGAGCAGCGGCGCCACCGACGGCTCCTTGAGGCCGCGGACCCATTCGGCCAGGTCGCTGATCTGCATCGCGCAGGCGTCGGCGATGCTGATCCGCTTGATCTTCGACGACCGGGCCCCTTCGCTCAGCCGGGTGCCGTCGCACTCGGGGCAGACGGTGAACGTGACCGCCCGGTCCACGAACGCCCGGATGTGCGGTTGCAGCGCTTCCTTGTCCTTGGACAGGAACGACTTCTGGATCTTGGGGATCAGCCCCTCGTAGGTGAGGTTGACGCCCTCGACCTTCACCTTGGTCGGCTCCCGGTAGAGGAAGTCCTGCATCTCCTTCTTGGTGAACTTGCGGATCGGCTTGTTCGGGTCGAGGAGGCCCGACTCGGCATAGACCCGCACGGTCCAGAAGCTGTCGGACTTCCAGCCGGGGATGGTGAACGCGCCCTCGGCGATCGACTTGGAGTCGTCGTAGAGCTGGGTCAGGTCGATGTCGGAGACGCTGCCCCGGCCCTCGCAGCGGGTACACATGCCGCCGGTGCGGTTGAAGGTTGCCTTCACGGCCTTCTTGGCACCGCGCTCGACGGTGATGGCACCGCTGGCCCGGACCGAGGGGACGTTGAAGGCGTACGCGCTGGGCGGGCCGATGTGCGGCTTCCCGAGCCGGCTGAAGAGGATGCGCAGCATCGCGTTGGCGTCGGTGGCGGTGCCGACCGTGGAACGGGGGTCGGCCCCCATCCGCTGCTGGTCGACGATGATCGCTGTGGTCAGCCCGTCGAGGACGTCGACCTCCGGCCGTGCCAGCGTCGGCATGAAGCCCTGCACGAAGGCGCTGTAGGTCTCGTTGATCAGCCGCTGCGACTCCGCGGCGATCGTGTTGAACACCAGCGAGCTCTTGCCCGAGCCGGAGACACCGGTGAACACCGTCAGCCGGCGCTTCGGGATCTCGATGCTGACGTCCTTGAGGTTGTTCACGCGCGCACCGTGCACGCGGATCAGGTCGTGGCTGTCGGCGACGTGCGGCGCAGGCGACTGCTTGTCCGTCCTCTTGGCCATGCTGTTCGTGTCTCCATCTGTGAGGCGGGCCGCTCTCGCGGTCTCCGTCGGCGTCGCCTGGCTCGATCCGACCAGCCCGGCCGGGGGCGCAAGTACCCAAGTATCCACGCCCCCGTGGCTCGTGGAGCCGGAACTCAGCTGTCCTGGAGCAGCCCGAGGACGTTGCCGTCGGGGTCGGTGAAGGTGGCCACGAGGCGGCCGCCACCGACGTCGTGCGCGGCCTCCTTCACGGTGGCACCCGCGGCGGTCACCTCGGCCAGCTTCGCCTCGATGTCCTGCACGTGCCAGTAGGACACCGGTGCGGTCGCGGCCTGCGGCCCGCCGCCCGGCACGAGACCGATGTGCTGGCCCGCCGCCTCGAAGCCGACGTAGTAGGGCGCGTCGGAGGTCGGCTCCACACCGAGCAGCGCGGCGTAGACCGCCTTGGCCTTCGCCAGGTCGGACACGGGGTGCAGCACGGTCTTGATTCCCTGAGTGGAAGAGTCGGTCATCGTCGCTCCTGAAGCCGTGGGTCACAGTGACCCGGGATGTGCCGGGCAAGGGGGACGGACGGGAAGCCCCGGCATCGCCCTTGACCGTCACACTAGGTGGCCTCGTTGACCGGCGCTTCTCGATTCCTGATCGGTCCGGTCAGCCTGTTTCGTCACGCCCCGGGGGCTTCAGACGGGGAGGGCGGCGAGCCAGTCGGTCAGGAGCCGGTTGATCTCGGCGGGGCGCTCCTGCTGGATCCAGTGGCCGCAGTCGTCGAGGATGTGCGAGGAGAGCAGGCCGGGCAGCGTGGTGGGATACGCCTTGATCGCCTCGCTCATCCAGGTGGTGGAGGCGTCCAGGCCGCCTCCGGCGAACAGCGACGGCTGGGTGATGGGCGCGCCGTCGAAGGAGGCGAGGTCCTTCCAGTCCCGGTCCATGTTCCGGTAGCGGTTGAGCGCTCCCGTCATGCCGGTCCGCTCGAATTCCCCCGCGTACACGTCGAGGTCCCGCTCGCTGAGCCAGCCGGGCCGCGATCCGGCCGGAAACCGGTCTCGGAGCGTCCCACCGGGGTGGACGAAGTGCGGGTCCGGCGCGTCGGGCGCGGGCATGGTGTCGGCGGACATGGCGGCGTAGAAGCCGGTGAGCCAGCCGCGCACGTCGGGCTCGATCTCGGCTTCGGCGCGCCCGGCCTGCTGGAAGTAGGAGACGTAGAACTCCTCGCTCCCACCCATCTGCGCGAAGATTGCGTCACCAGCATGCCGAGAACGGCGCGGCCGAAGCGAGGGTTGTTGCCACTTCGGCAAATCGACGTTCGGGTGTGTGCCTCCGGGCGCGTCAGCCGCTGGTCAGTTGATCAGTTCCTCGCCTCGCGAACTGATGACCTCAACGGAGTCCCGGCGACACGCCGTGTCCGGGGCAGATGATGGCCCGGCCCTGGCGGGGGCCTCAGGCTGTGCCACATGAGCACGCAGAGTGGGCACGCGGGTTGGGACATCAGGAGGGCCGGCCCGGATGAGGCCGAGCACCGGCTGCTCCTGCTCCCAGGTGGGTTGTGCACCACGGAGTTCTACGCGGATGTGATGGCGGACCCCGGGATGGCGGAGGCCGGCCTCGGCATGGTCGCGGTGACGCTGCCGGGGTTCGGGCGCACCCCGCCGCCGAAGGACCTCACGATGGAGAACTACGCGCGGCTGATGGGGGAGTTCGCCGCCGAGGCCGGCTGTGATGTGCTGGTCGGACACAGCCTGGGGGCGAACGTGGCCATCGAGATGGTGGCGGCCGGGGTGTTCGCCGGGCCGGTGGTGCTGCTGTCACCGACGTTCTCCAGCGGCGACGAGGCGACGTTCATCCGGATGATGGATCGGCTGGGCCGGGTGCCGGGAGTGCGGACGCTGCTGTGGGCCGCGATGGTGAAGCTGCTGCCGAGGGCGATGAAAGGCGAGTTCGCGCCGGACCGTGCGGAGGCATTGGCGGCCGCCATGGGCAGGAACGATCCGGGATTCTGCCGTCGGATCGTGCGGAGCTATTTCGCGTACCTGGACCGGCACGGGTCCCTGGTGGCCCGTCTGTGCGACTCAGGGGCGTCGGCGTGGGTCGTGCGAGGTGACCGCGACGACATCGGGCTCACGGACGAGGAGCTCCGGGGGCTGCGAGCCTGCCCCCGGATCACGATGGTCACGGTGCCGGACGCGGGGCACATGGCGCTGGTGGAACAGCCCGCGCGTATCGCCGAGGTGATCGTCGAGGCGGCCGGAGCGGCCCCGGGACGGCGGTGATCCCGCTGTCACGGTGCGGTGAGGTGGGTGTCGAGGTGGCCGGGTCGCCGCGGGGACGCCTGGGTGGCGCCCGCCGCGGCGAACCGATGTCAGGTCAGCCGTCGATGCGGTGCTGGGTCCAGAACGAGGTCAGGTCCGTGGCGGTGGCCGCCTGGGCGGCCGCCTTGAACTCGGCCGTGGTCGAGACGCCGTACCAGTGCGACGTGGCGTAGTCCTTGAGGAGCTTGCTCATGACGCTGTCGCCGAGGGTGCGCCGCAGGTCGTGCAGGGCGCACTTGCCGTAGCCGTAGACGACGGTGGAGTACCGGGACGAATGGGCGTCCCAGTAGGCCATCGAGTTGGTGATCTTCTCCGCCGTCGAGGCCCAGGAGACGCTGTTCCAGCAGTTCGTGCCGGTCAGGTTCTGTGCCAGGTCGGTGGCGTAGTCGGTGAACGCCTCATCCAGCCAGGGGCTGTTGTACTCGTCGTCGCCGACGATGCCGTAGAACCACTGGTGGCCGATCTCGTGGGTGAGCGCGGTGGTGCTGACCAGGTCGAGGACGAACCCGGGGTACTCCATGCCGCCGAACCAGAAGTTGTTGTCGATCACCGCGTCCAGCTCGCCGTACGGGTAGGCGCCGAACCGGCCCGCGTGGGCGTCCACGGCGTTCTTCGCGGTGGTGAGCATCGACTGCGAGTTGGCCGAGCTGATGCCGGAGACGGAGTAGATGTTGATCGGGGTGCCGGCGGCGGAGGTGCCGGAGATCTTGCTGAACGGGCCCGCCGCCCAGGCGAAGTCACGGACCTTGGACGCGGTCGCCGTGGTGATAGTGCGCCCGCTCGAACCGGGGGTGTCGACCGAGGCGCCGGTGGCCGGTGCCAGCAGGGTGCTCGGGTGGTCCAGGGTCACCTTGAAGTCCGCGGCCAGCGAGTAGAACGACTCCCCGTTGTTGGTGTACGGGTCCAGGTGCCAGCCGGCTCCGTCCTTGACCGCGAGTACGGGCAGGGCGTTGCCGATCATGTTGAAGGCACCGTCGTGCCCGAAACGGTCGGCGCCGCTGGGCACGGTGATGCCCAGGTCGAAGCCGATCGTGGCGGTCTGACCCTGGGTCAGGGGCGCCGGCAGGTCGATCTTGAGGGCCGTGCAGGCCACCGAGAGCGCGCCGGCGGTGCCACCGGTGACGTTGCTGACCGTGATCGGCATGGCGGAGCAGGTGCCGTGGTAGTTGTCCCACAGCCTCAGGTACACCTCGCTCAACGCAGTGGAGGAGGCGTTGGTGAAGGTCGCGCTCTCGTGACCGGTCCAGACGGTGCCGCTCGTGTTGCTGCTCAGGCTGACGGTGTACGAGGGCGAGGCCGGGGTGCGGGTGGAGTCCGCGGGCGGGGTGGTGCCGCCGGAGGTGTCGAGGGCGACGTCGTCGACGACGAAGCTCGTCTGGAGGCTGGAGTCCTCCGTGCCGGTGAAGGCGACGCTCACGGTCTGGCCCGCGAACGCCGACACGTCGAAGGACTTCTGCGCGTAGCCGGTGTTCTTGTCGAGGTTCGAGTACGTCGCCAGCGTCGTGGTGCCGATCTTCGCCGTCAGCTTGTCGTACTTGGTGGACGAGGTCGTCTCGGCGGTGTCGATGTGCAGCCAGAAGGTGAGGGTGGCGGTGCTGCATCCGGCAGGGATCGTGACGCTCTGGGAGAGGGTGTCGGTGTGTGTACTGCCGACACCGTTCAGCCAGGCGAAGTGGGTGCCGCCGTGGGCGGTCTCGCCGGCGCGGTTGGTGATCACGCTGGTCTGCGACTGGGTCCAGGGCGAAGTACCGCTTTCGAAGCCGCCGTTGGTGACCACCTGGGCCGGAGTGCAGGCGGCGGCCGGCTGAGCCGTGGGCGGCGCGGCGGCTGCCGGCGTGGCGGGGAACGAAGCGGCGGCCAACGCGGCGACGGCGAATGCGGTCGCGGTGAGGGCCTTGCGGGGGGAGGGTCTCACACGAAACTCCTTTGAGGCGGCCGGGATTCCGGCCTGCTCGGTGGCCGCCCGGCCGGCTTGGGTGCGCCGGAGGGAAGCCGCGGGCTGTGCGCAGAGCTTGCACCATCGCTGAGATGGGATTGCGGCTGTCACCTCTGGGGTCAGGACGACAACTGCGGGAATCTTGGCAGATGTGACCGGAGCATGCCATCAGGCGTAGGTAAAGTGTTGGTGCTCCCGACGCGTCTCGGCCGTCTTCTTGGCGCCCTGTTACGGGTTCCGGCCGCGTCCCCGCGTCCCCGCTGCGCCGGTGAACGGACGAACTCGGCCTAGTGTCCTGCGCCGGAGATCCGTCGGCAGAAGCGTGCGAGGGAGTCGAGGATC
>NZ_JAAIKO010000118.1 GCF_016107395.1 Streptomyces fildesensis | reverse complement strand
CAATGCCGTTGCTTGATTAGTGAACTATCCCGGGATGCAGAGTGATGACCTTGGGCTCGACCCTCCGTGTGGGTTGCCGGTCCCGGGTGTTGATTCGGTAGGAAAGCTTGGAGGAGTACTTCGAGTCCGGGCGCTTCAGGTGCCGGTCCGCCTCCCGTAGACGCCGGGTGCCGTTGTCAAGCTTGCGGTGGACCTTTGCCGCCATCACGGCCAGGAACTTCTTGATCTTCGTCGGCGTGTCCGCGCACTGGCGGACCACGCTACGGCGTGTGTGCTTGAGGACTTTGACGAACGACACCCGGTCCGGGTCGATACCGTTGTCGTCAGCCAGCTGCATGACGACCCGGGTCAGGCAGTGGTGCACCGTCAGATGAGCCCAGACCTCCTGCCGGACAAGGGCGGGGTCGCCAGAGCGCAGAACTTCGGCCGGTCCGCGCTGGAACGTCTTGATCTGCCGAAATGCCGACTCCGCCTCCCATCTTTCCCGGTACAGAGCTGCCAGCTCCGCCGCCGGGTACTCCACCGGGTCCAGCAGGTCGGTCAGTAGCCTGACCATCTCACCGCCGTCGATGCGGTACTCGATCACCCGGACCAGTACACCGCCGGGGTGCGCGCCCTTCTGCCCGGCCAGGTTCATCCTCGCCAAGTAGGTGCCGTCAGCCAGATGCTCGACCGGACGGTGGGCCACTGGTGAACGGGCCCGGAGCAGGAGATGTGACCCGGCTTCCAGATACGCCTTCCACAAGGCGACTCCGGGAAAGTTGCGGTCCATGACCACGAGCATCCCGGCTGCCGAGCCGGCCAGAGTGATCGCGAGTTCCCGCTCGCCGCCGTTGAAGCCGCCCACCGCCGCGTCGATCTGCGCGTGGGTGCCACACTCGGTCAGTGTCACCACCCTCACCTGGGGAAACCCCGCCGACTGGCCGTTCTTGGTCGGTCCGCCGAACGCAGCCCGATTCACCTTTGTGTCCGGCGCGTCCAGCACAAACCCGTCCACCGCCGCCAGCCGCATACCGTGGTAGAAGGAGCCCTCCAGCCCGACCGGCGCCAACGGGCCGGCCAGCTCCTGGAACACGGCCTCCAGCACCAGGGGCCCCAGACGCCCGCGCGCCCGGGTAAACGACGACTTGTTCGGAATGCACGCACTCAACTCTGGCACACTGCCGACCAGTTGTTCAGCTACATCGTCGTATGAGTCCTGCTGGAACAGTGCCAGCGCAAGGGTGAAATAGACCATGAACCCAGCGGGCAGCGCGCCGGGCTTCTTGTCCCGGACCCGGCACTTCTCCAGCACCCCGGCAACCAGTTCCGGCGTCACCCACCGCGTCACCACCCCCAGCCGCACATGATCTGACAACCCCACCCAAGGATGCATGCTTGGTCCAACGACCCCGCCCCTGCAGCGTCACTGCGAACTGCTTAACGAGTTCAAGCAACGGCATTG
>NZ_JAAIKO010000117.1 GCF_016107395.1 Streptomyces fildesensis | reverse complement strand
AGGCGCAAACCCCCTGATCAGGTGGAACCCATACACCACCACCCCGGACGTGACCGCCGAAGCTGCCGGCTGCCACCAGCGCCCCGCTCGGACAGCACTGTCGTGACCGCCCAGCTCGCCGACCTCGTCAACGCCGCGCGACACCTCACTCGCCGAAGGGGCGAAGGAACAGGCTCGGTTATGCCGGGTCCGTAGCGGTGGCCGGGCGTTGGGTGAATCGGTGCCACCAGTGGCGTCGCCGGGGATGCACCGCACGGCCCAACCACAGGCCGAGCAGCAGGTAACCCACCAGAGCACCGGTGGTGTTGAGCAGAACGTCATCGATGTCGAAGGTACGCCCGATGATGAGTGCGCCTTGGACGAGTTCCACCAGGAGCATCACGAGGGCGGTGGCCACCGCCACTCGGACCAGCCCTCGCGTTCGGGGCACCAGTACCGGCAGCAGCACGCCGAACGGCACACCCATGACGATGTTGCCGCCGAGCTGCTTGACCGTGTCGAGGGACGCGGGGTGCGCGAGATAGGCACGGATGGAGTCACCGGGGCGCAGATTGCTGTGCGTCAACGACACGGAGGCCGCCGAGGGTTCCAGGGTCAGCCGGGCCAGCACCACTGCGAAGGCCACCGTCGCTACGAAGGCCAGCAGCATGGCCAGGACCCGGCCGAGCACGGACATGGGAGGCTTCCCTGAAGGCCGGTCTCCGGGTTCCGTCGCGGTCTTATCACGCAGGGGCATCCGCGCCATTATCAAGCTCCTAGCCACAGTGGTTTGCTTGGACGTTCCGATAACCGCGAGGTGCAGCGGCAGGCGCTGCGCGGGGTTCCGTCCCGGTCCGGGGATGTCGGCGTGCACGCAGGCAGAGCATGCGGCGTAGCAGTGCGTTGTCACTCTGCTCAACGACCGGCGCGGGCACCGGTCACCGACGGGCCAGCTGAGTCTGTCATGTTCTCAGCCATTGGCCTCACCCGTGCCGATACGGGTCTCCTGCGGATGCGGCGCGCCGGGGTGTGCAGCGGTTGGCAGTGGCACCGGCTCGCCCGCACCTATCGGGTGCAGTTGCTGGGCCTGCGGCCGGGCGACCGGCTGGTGATGCTCACCGACGGGATGCTCGAGCGCAACGCCACCACCGCGGATCTGTCCGATCCGGTCATTCGCACCCGTGAACTGCGCCCCCGGGAGGCTGCACGCGCTCTCATCGGGGCGATCGTCGATGCCGGCGACGGCCGCATGGAGGACGACGCGACGGTCAGGTGCCTGGACTGGCACGGCCTGCACCACTTCCAGAGCGACGCCGCGACCGGCGCCGACCTCACCGACGCCTCACGACCGGAGCTGATGCTGGCCCAAGCGCGGAAGGAGCCGAGCTGGCGACCCGCTCGTTGTCCGGCACACCGACCTGCCCGTGGACGACGAAGCGGCAGGCCGCCGACTTCCCTGTAGGACGGGGATGTTCCGGGCGATGCATCGGCTAGGCCGTGTCCGGCCGATCATCTGATCCGTTGATCTGGTTATGGGTCGGGGTG
>NZ_JAAIKO010000116.1 GCF_016107395.1 Streptomyces fildesensis | reverse complement strand
CTCAGCTTGTTATTTATGGTCCGGACTCGAACATCGAGTAGGACACCATCACTCACCTGGGCCTTTACCGGACAGGCGGACGGCCTCCGCATGAGCATGCGTTCTGTCACCGAACCGCACTCATACGAAGGCCGCAGGGGTGAGTCTGCTGCATCACAATGCTTGGCACGAGGCACTCGACTTCACGTCACACTTCCGGGAGGACTTCTACGCGTCCCTGACCCGGCGTGGTGACACTCTGTTCGAGCTCACGGACGCGATGCTCTGCGAGAACGGACCGGTGACCTCGCCGGTTGACCTGACGCTGCTGGCCGAACACCGGCGCGGGCACGGCGCGTTGTACGACGCGCTGAACTGCGGGCGTATCGACGTGGACGGGTTGCGGCACGCTCTGGCGATGCTGCCGCAGCCCAAGGCCGCCGACAACCGGATCGTCCTCGCGGTCGACGTGACCCACTGGCTGCGGCCCGACGCCCCGTGCAGCCCGGACCGGCTGTTCTGCCACGTCTACGGACGCAGCGGGCGCTCCAGCGACCAGCTCGTGCCCGGCTGGCCGTACTCGTTCGTGGCCGCCTTGGAGACCGGCCGCACCTCCTGGTGCCAACTCCTGGACGCGAGGCGGCTCGGCCCCGACGACGACGTCGCCGAGGTCACCGCGGCCCAGGTCCGCCGCGTGGTCACCGACCTGATCGACGCAGGCCAGTGGGAGCCCGGTGATCCGGACGTCCTGATCGTCCTCGACGCCGGCTACGACGCCCCGCGCCTGGCCCACCTCCTCGCGGGTCTGCCTGTCGAGGTTCTGGGCCGGATGCGTTCCGACCGTGTCATGCGACGCCCGCCGCCGCCCCGCACCCGCCGGGCCGGCCGCCCGACCCGGCACGGAGGAGTGTTCCGCTTCGCCGATCCGGACACCTGGGGCGCCCCGGACGTGGAAACCATGCAGGTCACCGACCGCTACGGCACCGCTCGGGCTGTGGCCTTCGACCGTCTCCATCCACATCTGACCACCCGCTGTGCATGGATCGACCACACCGGTGAGCTCCCCATCATCGAGGGCACCCAGATCCGCCTGGCGGTCGACAGACTGCCCAGCGGCCAGGACCCGCAGCCGGTCTGGCTGTGGTCCTCGAAGACCGGCATGACCGGTGAGGACGTCGATCTGCGCTGGCAGGCATTCCTCCGCCGCTTCGACATCGAGCACACCTTCCGCATGATCAAGCAGACGTTCGGCTGGACCCGCCCCAAGCTCCGCACCCCCGAGGCTGCGGACCGCTGGACGTGGCTCGTGATCGCGGCCCACACCCAGCTCAGGCTCCTCCGCGAAGCCGCCGCCGACCTTCGTCGCCCGTGGGAGAAGCGAACGGAGCCCGCCCGGCTCACCCCGGCCCGCGTCCGCCGGGGATTTCGCAACCTCCGCCCGCACCTGCACAGTCCTGCCCGTGCACCGAAACCCTCAACACCCGGGCCAGGCCGTCCAGTCGGCTCGAAGAACCGCCATCCCGCCACCCGCCACGATGTGGGCAAAACGACCAGACGCCCCGAGAGCATCACTGAACGCAATCGCCTTAAAGGCCACAAAGGTTAAATTTCAAGC
>NZ_JAAIKO010000115.1 GCF_016107395.1 Streptomyces fildesensis | reverse complement strand
CCCGCCTACATCATCTACACCTCCGGCTCCACCGGCCGCCCCAAAGGCGTCGTCATGCCGGCATCGGCGCTGCTGAATCTCCTCGCGTGGCATCACCGCACGGTCGGTGGCGCACCCGGCAACAGGACCGCACAGTTCACAGCGATCAGCTTCGACGTGTCCGCTCAGGAGATTCTGTCGGCCGTCGCCTACGGCAAGACGCTGGTCATCCCCGACGAGTCCGTCCGCCGCGACGCGGCCCGGTTCGCCGCGTGGCTCGACGACCGCCAGATAGACGAGCTGTTCGCCCCGAACCTGGTGCTGGAGGCCCTAGCTGAGGCCGCTGTCGAGCAGGGCCGTACGCTGATGCGGCTGCGAACCGTCGCGCAGGCCGGCGAAGCTCTGACGCTCAGCGGCAAGGTCCGTGCATTCCACCGTTCGACCCCGGGCCGGGGACTGCACAACCACTACGGCCCGACCGAAACCCATGTGGTCACAGCCCACACGCTGGTCGGCGATCCTGACCTCTGGCAGCTGCCCGCGCCGATCGGCCGGCCCATCGCCAACACGCGTGCCTATGTGCTGGACGGCGGTTTGCAGTTGGTGGCGCCTGGTGTGGTGGGTGAGCTGTACATCGCGGGCGCCGGTGTGGCCCGCGGCTACCTCGGCCGTTCCGCCCTGACAGCTGAGCGGTTCGTCGCCGACCCGTTCGGTCTGGAGCCCGGCGGACGGATGTATCGCACGGGCGACCTCGTGCGCTGGAACGGCGACGGTGAGCTGGAATTCATCGGCCGCGCCGACCACCAGGTCAAGATCCGCGGCTTCCGCATCGAACCCGGCGAGATCGAGAAGGTCCTCACCGACCACCCCGACATCGCCCACGCCGCTGTGACCACGCATGAGGATCAGCCGGGGCGGTCCCGTCTGGTGGCGTACGTGGTGGCACGGGATGCTCTTCTACCCCAGCAGGTACGGGATTTCGCGCAGCAGAGCCTGCCGGAGCACATGGTCCCCTCCGCGGTGATCCTGCTCGATCGCCTGCCACTGACCACGACCGGCAAGCTCGACCGTTCCGCCCTGCCGACGCCGGACTTCGCGTCGGTCGGGTCGGGCCGGGAGGCACGCACTCCGCAGGAACAGATCGTCAGCGACCTGTTCGCCCAGGTACTCGGCCTACCGCGAGCCGGAATCGACGACGACTTCTTCGACCTCGGCGGGCACTCACTCCTCGCCACCCGCCTCATCGCCCGCATCCGCGCCACCTTCGGCGTCGAGATGGGCCTGCGCACCCTCTTCGAGGCTCGGACCGTCGCGGCGGTGGCGGCTCGGCTGGACACTGCTGGCCCGGCGCGACTTGCCCCGACCGTGCGGGAGCGGCCCGAGGTCATGCCGCTTTCCTTCGCGCAGCGCAGGTTGTGGTTCATCCACCAGATGGAGGGGCCCAGCGCCACCTACAACATTCCCCTCGCACTCCGCCTCACGGGCGGGCTGAACGAGGACGCACTGCGGGCCGCGCTGGCTGACGTCATCACCCGGCACGAAAGCCTGCGCACCGTCTTCCCCGAGATCGACGGCACCCCCTACCAGCACATACTGACCCCCGAAGCCGCCGCACCACGTGTGACCGTCATTCCGACGACGGAAGCCGAGCTGGCGACCGTACTCGAACAAG
>NZ_JAAIKO010000114.1 GCF_016107395.1 Streptomyces fildesensis | reverse complement strand
CGAAGCGCCGGATCTGCCGGACGTCGGTGGCGGGCATGATCTCCGGGATGATCGGCAGATCGCATCCCGCGGCGGCCACCCGGTCCCGGAGCCTGAAGTAGTCCTCGGCCCGGAAGAACATCTGGGTGATGGCGTAGTCGGCCCCGGCCCGCGCCTTGGCGACGAAGTGCCGGACCTCGGTCTCCCAGTCGGGTGAACGCGGGTGGCGCTCGGGGAAGGCCGCGACGCCGATGCTGAAGTTCCCCGACCCCTTGACCAGCGTGACCAGTTCCCGGGCGTGGTTCAGCCCGTCCGGGTGCGGCACCCACGCACCGCGCGGATCGCCCGGCGGGTCGCCGCGCAGCACCAGGACGTCCCGGACGCCCGCGTCGGCGTACTGCCCGATGATGCGCCGCAGTTCACCGACCGAGTGCCCGACCGCCGTGAGATGGGCCACCGGGCGCAGACTCGTCTGGGCGGCGATCCGCTGGGTGACCGCGATGGTGCGGGAGCGGGACGAGCCGCCGGCGCCGTAGGTGACCGAGACGAAGGTGGGGGCGACGGCCTCGATCCGCCGGATGCTCTCCCACAGCGAGCGCTCGCCCGCGTCCGTCTTCGGCGGGAAGAACTCGAAGGAGAAGGACCGGGTTCCCGAGGCCAGAATCTCGCGCAGCGTGCTCATGAGGGGCCTCCATGAGCGTTGAAGTAGCTGGCTTCCGGGTGGTGGATGACGATCGCGTCGGTGGACTGCTCGGGGTGCAGCTGGAACTCCTCGGAGAGGTTGACCCCGATGCGTTCCGGCTGGAGCAGGTCCATGATCTTGGCGCGGTCCTCCAGGTTGGGGCAGGCCGGGTAGCCGAGGGAGTAGCGGCAGCCCTGGTACTCGGTACGGAACATCGCGTCCAGGTTGTCCGGGTCCGCTGAGGCGATGCCCAGCTCGGACCTGACCCGTCCGTGCCAGTACTCCGCCAGTGCCTCGGTCAGCTGCACCGACAGCCCGTGCAGTTCCATGTAGTCGCGATACGCGTTCGCCGCGAAGATCTCGTTGGCCGCGACCGAGACCCGGTTCCCGACGGTGACGACCTGCATCTCGATGACGTCGGTCTCGCCGGAGTCCTCCGGGCGGAAGAAGTCCGCCAGGCACAACCGGCGCCCGCGGCGCTGCCGGGGGAAGGTGAAGCGGGTCCGTTCGCCGCCGTCCTCGCCCAGGATGATCAGATCGTCGCCCTTGGACACGCAGGGGAAGTAGCCGTAGACGATGGCCGCTTCGAGCATGTTCTCGGTGTGCAGGCGGTCCAGCCACATCCGCAGCCGCGGCCGGCCCTCGGTTTCCACCAGCTCCTCGTACGAAGGACCGCTGCCGCGAGCCGACTTCAGGCCCCACTGGCCCTTGAAGAGCGCGGCCTCGTCCACCCAGGCCGCGTACTCCTTCAGCGGCGTGCCCTTGATGATGCGGCTGCCCCAGAACGGCGGGGTGGGGACCGGGTTGTCGGTGACCACGTTCGACCGGACCGAGCCGCGCTCCTCGTCCGGCTCCTCGATGACGATGGCCGGACGTACCGGTACCCGCCGCTGCTTAAGCTCCGGCAACGTCGCTCCCGGCACACCGCGCTTGACGGCGATCAGCGCGTCCATCAGCCGCAGGCCCTCGAACGCGTCGCGGGCGTAGCGGACCTCGCCCTCGTAGATCTCGTGCAGGTCCTGCTCCACATAGGCGCGGGTCAATGCTGCGCCACCCAGAATGACGGGGTAGTCGGCGGCCA
>NZ_JAAIKO010000113.1 GCF_016107395.1 Streptomyces fildesensis | reverse complement strand
TACGCGGCGGTGGTGGTCGTGCGGGGCGCGGGGCGCTCGCCTGATCCGGAGCGGCGGGCCTGGGCGAAGCGGCTGCGTCGGCCGCGGGTGGCGGTGGCGCTGCGCTTGGCGCGTTCCACGACCGGTGCGGCGATGACACACGGGATGCCGCTGGGGGCCTGGGCTCCGGTGATGCGGGTCAGTTCGGCCTCGTCGGGGCGGACCTGTGCGGTCTGCGGGGCGATGCCGGCGTCCCGCATCAAGCGGATCATGTCGCGGCGCTGGTTGGGCAGGACCAGGGTCACGACGCTGCCGGACTCACCGGCGCGCGCGGTGCGGCCGCCGCGGTGCAGGTAGTCCTTGTGGTCGCTGGGCGGGTCGATGTTGACGACCAGGTCGAGGTTGTCGACGTGGATGCCGCGCGCGGCGACGTTCGTGGCGACCAGCACGGTGACGTGTCCGGTCTTGAACTGCTCCAGGGTGCGGGTCCGCTGCGGCTGGGACTTGCCGCCGTGCAGTGCCGCGGCGCGCACTCCGCTGTTCAGCAGGTGGTCGGTGAGCTTGTCCACGGCGTGCTTGGTGTCGAGGAACATGATGACCCGGCCGTCACGGGCGGCGATCTGCGTCGTCACCGCGTTCTTGTCCCCGCCGTGCACGTGCAGCACGTGGTGCTCCATCGTGGTGACCGCGCCGGCCGACGGGTCGACGGAGTGCACGACCGGGTCGTGCAGGTAGCGGCGCACCAGAAGGTCGACGTTGCGGTCCAAGGTGGCGGAGAACAGCATGCGCTGCCCGTCCGGGCGCACCTGGTCCAGCAGGGCGGTGACCTGCGGCATGAAGCCCATGTCGGCCATCTGGTCGGCCTCGTCGAGGACCGTGATGCCGACCTGGTCCAGGCGGCAGGAGCCCCGGTCGATGAGGTCCTTGAGCCGGCCCGGCGTGGCGACGACGACTTCGGCGCCACCGCGCAGCAGGTGGATCTGCCGTCCGATGGACATGCCGCCGACCACCGTGGCCATCCGCAGGCGCAGCGAGCGGGCGTACGGGGTCAGCGCGTCGGTGACCTGCTGGGCGAGCTCACGGGTCGGGACCAGGACCAGAGCCAGCGGCTGCAGCGGTTCGGCGCGCTGACCGGCGGTCCTGGCCAGCAGCGCCAGACCGAAGGCGAGGGTCTTGCCGGAACCGGTACGGCCACGGCCCAGCACGTTACGTCCCGCCAGGGCGTTGGGCAGCGTCGCGCCCTGGATGGGGAACGGCACCGCCATGCCCTCGTGCGCCAACGTCGCCAGCAGAGCGGCCGGCATGTCCAGCGCGGCGAAGCTCTCCACCGCGGGCAGCGCCGGGGTGAGCGTGACCGGAAGAGCGAACTCGCCCTGAACGGACGGGCGTCGGCTTGAACCGCCGGAGCGGCCCGAGCCCGCGTAGCTACCGGAACGGCCGGAGCCACCGGAGCCCGCGTAACCGCCGGAACGGCTCGGCGCACCGGAGCGGCTCGGCGCCGAACGGCTGTAACCGCCGGCGCTGGAGGCGCCGCCGCGGCTGGTGGAACTGGGGCTGGAATACGAGCGGTTGGAACGAACGGGGTTCACGGAGAACCTTCCTGGATACGGCACGTATCCAGGAGGCCCCAGCAGCGAACACGCCGCACGAAGGCATCGCAGAGACGAACCGGAAGAACGAGCAAGAACGAGACGGGACCGAAGCGGCGCGGAATCAACCGCGCGAACACACTTCGCCACGAGCGGCACTGCCAGAGATGGCGGCCGGGAACTGGACGCGCGAGGAGGCGGGTCCGGGGCAGTGAGCACATCGCGGTCGTG
>NZ_JAAIKO010000111.1 GCF_016107395.1 Streptomyces fildesensis | reverse complement strand
CGCAGCGAAACGGGCGAAAACGCTCATCCCGCCAGCTGAGAACGCATCAGCCCTGGTGCCCGCGGATCAGGGCCGCGAGCTCGGTCGGGTTGGCCTGTCCGGCGTTCAGGCTGGTAACCGCGTACACCGTCTTGATGCTGATCTTCCCGGTCTTGCGGTTCACCCGCCGACGTTTGAGCTCGATGGCCTGGGCTGCTCCGGGAAAGAGCAGGCCGGCGACGGTGCAGACCTTGATGCGGCGGATCTCGCCTCGGCCGTGTCCCTTCTCGGTAGTGCGGTTCTGTAGCGGGATCTGCTTCCAGGGGAGGGACTTCATCTGCTTGCGGAGCTTCTTCTGGTTGCCCTTGACGATCACGATGTAGTGGGCTCCCCGGCCGGTCAGGTACTCGGCGTGCTCGCGCTGGGTGTGCATCGCATCGCTGGTCACGACCGCCCCGCGCAGATCGATGTCGCCCAGCAGGGGCTGGAAGCATGTGATCTCATTTGTCTTGTTCTCGACATCAACCTGCCCCAGGACGACGGAGGTTGCGTGGTCGACGGCGGACAGGAGGTGGATCTTCCGGCCGTGCGCGCGGGCGGCTCCGCGCAGGGACTTGCCGTCCACCGCGATCGCCCGCAGCAACTTCCCGGCGCTCTGCGGGAGCCGGGAAGACAGCCAACCGCCGACGGCCCGATCCAGCACATCGCCGTCGACCTGGGTCAGGACCCGGCGGATCGTGGTCTCGCACGGGGCCTGGTGACGGCCGGTGAAAGGGTCGCGACGGGCACCGAGCCGAGCCAGGACCAGTTGCGGTGCGTCGGCCGCCCACTCGCTGATCGCCAGCAGAGAGGTCGCACCAGTGAGCACCGCGGCCGCACAGATGGCGAGCACGCCGACCAGAGGATGCAACCGGCCCCGTGGATCACGGGGATCAGTCACCCTCGCGAGACAGACCAGCAGGCCGGGACACTCCTGAGCCGCCAGAGACGGCGAGGCGGTGAGCTGGTCAAGCCCGGCGGGCATGGGAGATGATTCAGCGAGAGCAGGCACGGTCTTCCAGCAAGGATCATGGGACGTAGACACTCACATGATCGCTGGCAACCGCGCCTGCCGCATGTTGCCACCTACCCCACCAGCAAGGCCAGTTGGGGCGAACCCGCTCAAGTCGACTTCACGCCGAGGCCCTGATCCGCACCTCACAAGCGCCGGTGGCCCATGCATCGTGTTCTGTCGCCGTCGCCCCGTCGCCCCGTCGCCCCGTCGACCGTGACTGCCGACGCCGTCACCGCCTGCACCGCCCCCGCCGCAGGCCGGACAGCACGGACCACAAAGGCCAGCCACACCGTCAAGCCCGGCAAGGTCCGCAAGCCCCAGGACGCCGCTTGACCCAGCACCACCCAGGCCCCGGCCCGCGGTCCAGTTGGCCGGGGCCTGGCCACGTCCAGCGGCCGGCTCCGCCGGACGCCCACCGTCATCCCCAGGCCGAACTTGCGGCGGCCCGCGCTCAGAACGACTCCTTGCGGTGCGAGCTGGCCGACGCGCAGGACGAGGTGATCGCCGTGCGCGAGGCCGGCCGGCAGATGTCCAAGAACGTCAACCGGTCCCGCTGAGCGGCGGGGGGTGCCCAGATGAGTCCCGGTACCCGCCGGCGGTGGATGAGGGCGGCACCTGTGTGAGGCTTCAAGGAGATCGCGGGAGATGTGCGTCCGGTTGTGTGCCCGGCCTTGGCATCGGAGGGCAGAGGGAGGCACGCTGAAGGTGAAAGGCATTTTGAGCGGCGATCTGCAAACTTCGGGCTGGTGGAGGTGATCGGCTATGACGCTCTTCCTGTTTCTGATCCTTGTGGCTGTCGTGTTGGGACTCATCGGCGCGGTGGTGGAGGGGCTGGGATACCTGCTGGTCATCGCCATCGTGCT
>NZ_JAAIKO010000110.1 GCF_016107395.1 Streptomyces fildesensis | reverse complement strand
TGCGCAGCACTAGATGATCAAATGTCTTGAAATAGAGAGATTCAGTGATGTCTGGATCTAATTGCCCGTACCGAGAGGGCCGCCGCTGGGGGCTGCGTCGTCCTTGGCCGCCACGACCAGTTCTTGCCCGTCGGCAAGGGCGAGGCGATCGCCGAGAACCCGTCGTCGACGACGACGGGTTCTTCCTGCTGCCAGGCGCGGCTCGTCACTGTGAGCCTGCGGCCACCACCGTGGCGGTTAGGAGTTCGAGCTCGGCGACCAGCTCGTCCAGCTAGAGGTGACCAGGCAGATCGGCTCCAAGAGCTCGAACATCCGGCGGGCGGCGTGCGTCATGGCCAACATCGTGCCTGCGGTCACGCCGCGCGCGGAGTGGAACGGGACACCTGATCGCCTCTTCTGACTCGACCGGATCGGGAACGGACGGCGGGGCGGCGTAACAGCGCCTGCCCCGCCCACGACGTCATGGCACCAGGGCCACGCCGTTTCCTACCGCACAACCCCGGTGCCGCTCTCTGCTTCCTGGTGGCCCGGTCCGGCCGCGTAGGCCAGAGGAGGTGCGATCGCCTGGGCGTCCGCCTCCTCCCCCACCCACAACGCGATGAACAGGGCCGCGGTCGCCTCCAGGAGCCCCGCCCGGTCGAGACCCCCGCCGGCCACGGGTTCGCAGCCCACGTCCCGCACCAGCTCGCGTACCCGCGCCAGCGCCGTCTCGTCGTCTCCGTAGACCGGCCGCGGCCAGGGGTCGCCCGTCGAAGACGGGCGGCCGCATGCGCCACACGTCCTCGGGGCAGAGGTTGAAGGCCTTGACCACGTGCGCTCCCGGTGCCGCCGCGGCAAGGTGCTGTGCGGCCGACGGGCCTCCTTCCGTCAGCAGCCCGGAAGCCCGGCCCGAGAGGGTTGGAGCAGTCGAGCAGCACCTTGCCCCCCAAGGCCGCGTGCAGGTCCCGTGCCACGTCTGCTCCGGCGCCGAACGGCAACGCGGCCAAGATCACCTGACCGAGCTGGGCCGCCGCGCGCAGACCGGCGGCCTTCGCGCCGTCTTCTGAACCGCCGTGGTGCTCTGGACCCTGCGCGGTGGACCCAGCCGCCCGGTCGAACTGGGCGAGCGGATCGGGGGCATCAGTTCCAAGGTCCTCACCGAGACGCTGCGCGGGCTGCAGTTCAACGGACTGGTCGACCGGCAAACCGACCCCGGCCACCCCTCACCGGTCGAGTACCGACTCACCGCACTGGGTCGGACGTGCCTCGCGCCCATCGGTGCGGTCGGGGTATGGGCCTTCGAGTACGGCGACGAGGTGATGGCGGCCCAGGAAGGGGCATCCACGCCCGCTGCGCCTTCTCCGGTGCACTGAGCGATGTGTCTCGGATCTCGAACGCGCCGCTGGGCCCGCGTCCGTGGCGCACGCTCAGGAGAGGGCTGGGCCGTGGCTGCGGGTCCTGCCCCGTAGCCGGCGTCGGGCCGGTCACGGGGCAGGACCCGTTCGGTGAGCGGCTGCCCCTGGGTGTCGTTCGCCGTCGACGCGCTCGGCTCCTCCAGGCCCTTGCCGACACCTACCTCGTGCAGCTCTCCCGTGCCCGACCCGGTGGAGGAGGTGCCGTGATCGACCAAGGTGATGTTGGCCTGGACCGCGTTCTCAGTGGCGTCCGAGGGGTGGCCGGAGGTCATGACGCCCTCGCAGAAGGGGCCGGCCGCGCCAATGCTGATGTCACCGCCGATGCCGAGAGTGATGGCACCCTGCTTCTTCCTCGGGTGCAGCCCGCGACGTCGGGACCTGGTTTCGGCACCTCTGTGGTGACGGTCATGGCCGGCGGCCAGCACTGCCGCCGGTCATGACCTGGCAGTGGGTCCTCAGACGACTATGCGGTCGAGGTTGGGTGCCCCGGCGGAGGGGTTGGAGAACTTGATGGTGTTGT
>NZ_JAAIKO010000109.1 GCF_016107395.1 Streptomyces fildesensis | reverse complement strand
TGAGTAGGGTCGGGGACTGGCGCGGTGGCTGACGCTCCGTTTCCAGTCCCCGCCGCTTCAAACCGTGCATGCAGTTCTCCCGCACACGGCTTTCCGACATCGTTCACCGGCTGGCATGCGCCGTCGCCCTGCGCACATTTCCGGTAAGACGGTAGACACCGAGCCGAGTGATCCACCCGTTCGTAAATCGGGTGGCCCAGTTCCTGCCCGCGAGTCTGTGTTTCGCGCTGGCGAAAATCGCCAGCCGCTCGTGGACGTAGCCATCAACTACGTTGAACTTCCGCCCGGAGTTCCCGTTGCGGAAGTACGCAGCCCAGCCCCGCAGCACGGGGTTGAGATCGGCTACCACAGCGGATACTGGCCGTTCAGTCTTCGAACGAGCGGTCGCCGCGCGGACTTTGTCCCGCAGCACCCGCATCGCTCTGGCCGAAGGCCAGCGTTGCAAGTAGTACTTGCCCCGCCATTTCCACGACTCCATCTTCCGGTGGTGGAAGCCAAGGAAATCGAAGCCCTGTCCGCCTCCGGTGAGGCAGATGATGCCGGTCTTCTCCGGGTGCAAGCGCATCCCGAGCTGTTCCAGCACTCGCGCCGCCAATTCACGGGCCTGTTCAGCCCGTTGTGCGGTCGGCGACAGGACCACGAAATCATCGCAGTACCTCACCAGTGTCCCCAGCCGGCGGCCTTCGCTCTGCCACGCCTCATCGAGAACGTGCAGCGCGATATTCGCCAGCAACGGGGAAATCGGTGAGCCCTGTGGGGTTCCTGCCCCGGTCGGGGATGTCACCCCGCCCTCCAGAACTCCCATCCACAGCCAGGCCCGGATCAGCTTCAGCATCGACCGGTCCACCACACGCCGTGCCACCTGGGCCATCAGCGCCTCATGGTCGATCGTGCCGAAGCAGTCCCGGATGTCGGCCTCGAACACCCACTCCCGCCGCTGGTTCGCCGCGACGCGCACGGCTTCGCACGCGTCGATCGCGGACCGTTTCGGCCGAAATCCGTAGCTCGCCTCGGTGAACTGGGCTTCGAATACTGGTTCCAGGACCAGTTTCGCGGCCGTCATCACCACCCGGTCCGCCACGGTGGGGATCGAAAGCGGCCGGAGCTCGCCCGGCCGCCCCGGTTTGGGAATCTGGACCCGTCGCAGCACCGACGGACGATACGTATGCGTCCGTAGTCTCTGCGAAAGGTCCTGGAGGAATGCATTCACCCCCGAGGTTTCCACCGCCTCAACGGTCATGCCGTCCACACCGGGGGCTCCTCGGTTTGCGCACACACCGGCCCATGCCCGCCTGAGAACGTCCATGCGGTGGACATGGCCATACAGGGTATGAAACCGGCGTTCGGGTTCTTGCTTGGCACAGCGGTAAAGCGTCCGCTGCAGGGTTCGGACCTTGTCCAGAGAACGACGGCCCGGTCCTGCGGCGCCTTCCTCCCGGCGGATGGAACTAGCCGAAACGGCACTCATCCGAGTCCCTCCATGTTCGCGAATCGCATCGATGAAGCAGGGGCCCTTCGCTCCCAGCGGGTTGTGTTGTCCCGCCGATCATCACTACTACGACCCCCTCCGACTGCCTCTCGGCAACCCTCCATTTCCCGGTTCTGCCGGTTATAGGAAGGTCACGCTTCCCGGGCCGCAAACCCGGGGCCGAGGAGGCTCTCTCCAGTTCCCAGGACAACCTTCCGACCATTCCACGCCCCTTACGCCGGGAGGTTCTTCGGCGACCGCTCCAGGTCCGAGATCGCCTTCCGTGGCCTTCGCCAAACAAGCACAGGCTCGGCTCCTCCTTGGCCCGCCCATGGGCGGGGGTTAAATGACGACGCTGCAGGCTTCACTTCATGTTGCGGACTGGTCGGTTGCACGCCCCCGGAGGGCGCTTGTCACTCCACTTCGACGCCACCATTTCGGGTGACGCCGGGAGTCAGCTACCGGGGACCCTGGCGTCTCCCCGGACCGGACTTTCACCGGCTGGCTATCCTGAGCTTGACGTCCGGTTACATCAC
>NZ_JAAIKO010000010.1 GCF_016107395.1 Streptomyces fildesensis | reverse complement strand
GCGCGGACCGCTCGACGGCGTACGGGGCGACCCGGGCCGCCACCTCGGCCGGCAGGGCGGCCAGGACCCCGGTCAGCAGCTCGGCGGACCCGGCGCCGACGTCGACGAGCGCCAGCCCGTCCGGCCGGCCCAGCGCCTCGTCCACCTGCAGCAGCAGTGCGGCGACGGCCCGTGCGAAGAGCGGGGAGGCGTGTACGGAGGTGCGGAAGTGCGCGGCGGGCCGTTCCCGCACGAAGAAGCCCCCGGGCCCGTACAGGGCGCGTTCTGTGGCGTTCCGCCAGCCGGGCCATGCGGAGCCGTCCTCGTCGATCACGGGACCACCGTAGGACGTGCGTCCCGTCACAGGGGAACCGGAAGTACCAGGTGGTGCGTCGAAGGCCAGAGCGGGCAGTCGTCCGACCCGGGTAGGGTTCCGTGGGTCAAACATGTCCGCCCGCGACGCCGCGGAGGCGAGAGCGCAGGCCTTGTGACCGCGCCGCGGACTAATCGATCATGAGCCATGGGTGCACCGCGCTGCGATGGGCATGTGCCATTAGGGAGTGAACAGCGGATGACGGCCGGCAACAACGGCGCCTCTGAGAACGACGACCCGTTCGCGTACCTCTACCGCTCCGAAGGCGGCGAGGGCGAGAGTTCCGGGGCGGCCCCAGAGGGCGCGACGGTGGCACAGCCGGGCGTGCCACGCACGTCGTACAACCAGGTCCAGCGGGTCGGCGAGCGCCGCCCGCCGCAGCAGGGCGGTTACGGCTACCCGCCGCAGCAGCCCCAGCCGCAGCCGGGCCACGACCAGGGCTACGCGCCGCAGCAGCCCCAGCAGGCACAGCCGCCCCAGTACACCCAGCAGCAGACGCAGTACGCCCCGCACGGCGGCGGCAGCGGCGGCGGGTCGCAGGGACCGAACCGCAAGGGGCTGCTCATCGGCGCCATCGCGGTGGTCGTGGCGGTCGCCATCGGCATCGGCTTCGCGATGACGCAGGGCGGCGGCAAGAAGGACAACGCGGAGGACAAGCCGTCCACCCCGCCGTCCTCCAGCGCCCCCGTCACGCCGAGCCAGTCCGCCAGTGCCCCCGAGAAGTTCTCGTCCAAGGTCGTGGACGCCGCCACGCTGGTCCTGTCCGGCGGCGCCGCGCGGACCAACGCGATGCCGGGCGCCAAGGCCGCGGGCGGTACGTCCGTGGGCGGTCTGAACGCCGTCGGCGCGAGTGCCGCGTACACCTTCGACGTGCCGAAGGACGGTACGTACACGCTGTTCATCAGCTTCGGCAACGTCGGTGAGGACGCCGGTCTCACGCTCAATGAGAACGGCAAGCTCCGCACCAACCCGGTGAACATGCACAACTACATGAAGACCGCCGACTGGACGAAGGCGTGGGCCACCACCTACGTGTGGGTGGATCTGAAGAAGGGTTCCAACACCCTTGCCCTCACCTGCGCGCCGGGCAACAAGTGCGGCGTCAACCTCGACCAGGTGTGGATGAAGGAAGGCCAGGTCAAGAAGTAGCGCGCGGAACGGCCGTCACTTCGACGCGCCCGAGCAGCTCTTCGTAGACCGTCCGGTCGAACTCGCCCGCCGCGGGCGCCAGTACGGTCGCGGCGGACAGGGCGATGGCGCGGGCCAGCCGGCCCGGCCAGTCCAGTCCCTCGACGAGGCCGGAGAGCAGTCCCGCGACGGCCGAGTCGCCGGCGCCCGTCGGGTTGCCCGACAGCCGGTCCGGCGGCACCGCCCGCCACGTGGCGTCCTCCGTCACCGCCAGGATGCCCTCGGCGCCCAGTGAGGCCGCCACGGCCCGCGCACCGCGCCTGCGGGCCTCCTCCGCGGCGTGGGCGGGCTCCGTGGAGCCGGTGAGCCGGGTCAGCTCGTCGAGGTTGGGCTTGATGAGGTCCGGGCGCGCGGCGAGGCCGCGGCGCAGCGGCTCGCCGCTGGTGTCCAGCAGGACGGGGACGCCCGCGGTGCGGGCCTCGCGGATCAGCTCCGCGTACGAGCCCACCGGCAGGCCGGGCGGCAGGCTGCCGCACAGGGCGACGGCGGAGGCCCCGGCCAGCAGCTCCCGGTAGCCGGTGAGGAGCGCGGCCCACTCGGCCGCGCTGACGGTGGGACCGGCCTCGTTGAACATCGTGGTGTCGCCGGTCGCGTCGTCGACCACGCCGATGGTGCGGCGGGTGGTGCCCTTGATCGGCACGAGCGCGTCCCGCACGGTGCCGAGCCCGGCCAGCCGCTCGCGCAGCACCTCCCCGGTCGGCCCGCCCGCGAAGCCCGTCACGACGGCCTCGTGGCCGAGCGCGGCGAGCACCCGGGCCACGTTGAGACCCTTGCCGCCGGGCCGTTCAACGGGCTCGGAGACCCGGTGGGTGGTGTGCGGGAGCAGACGCGGAACGCGGTACGTGATGTCCAGTGCGGCGTTCGGCGTGACGGTGATGATCACGCGTCGATGATGGCAAAGGAACGGCGGCCCGCCCAGGGGGTGGCGAACCGCCGTCACGAAGGGGTCCCGGCGGCCTCAGGAGGGCCGCACGATCCATTCGCCCTTGCGCATCACGCCGACCAGGTCGTACGAGGCGTCGAGCACCACCAGGTCCGCGTCCTTGCCGGCCTCCAGCGAGCCGATCCGGTCGTACTGGCCCAACAGCCGCGCCGGGTTGGCCGAGATCGCCCGCACGGTGTCGGCCAGCGACAGCCGGTCGACGGTGACGGCGCGCTTGAACGCGGTGTCCAGGGTGAGGGTCGAGCCGGCGATGGAGCCGTTCTCGACGAGCCGGGCCACCCCGTCCTTGACCTCGACGGCCATCGGGCCGAGGTCGTAGTGCCCGTCCCCGAACCCGGCCGCGTCCATCGCGTCGGTGATGAACGCGACCCGGTCCGCGCCCGCGCTGCCGAAGGCGAGCTCCAGCACGGCGGGGTGCAGATGCGTGCCGTCGTTGATCAGCTCGACGGTGACCCGCTCGTCCTCCAGCAGCGCCGCGATCGGGCCGGGGGCACGGTGGTTGAGCGTGGGCATGGCGTTGAACAGGTGCGTGGCGACGGTCGCGCCCGCCTCGATGGCCTCGATCGTCTGCTCGTACGTCGCGTCGGTGTGGCCGATGGCGGCGATCACGCCGTGCTCGACGAGCAGCCGCACCGAGTCCAGGCCACCGGGCAGTTCGGTGGCGAGGGTGACCATCTTGGCGGTGCCGCGGGCGGCGTCGATGAGCTTGCGGACCTCGGCCGGATCGGGGTCGCGCAGCAGCGACTCCATGTGCGCGCCCTTGCGGCACGGCGAGATGAACGGGCCCTCGAAGTGGATGCCGGCCAGATCGCCCTGCTCGACGAGCTCGGACAGCAGCGCCGCGCGCTGCGCCAGGACGTCCATCTCGCCGGTGACGGTCGACGCGACGACGGTGGTCGTGCCGTGCTCGCGGTGGGTGCGGACGCCGGTGAGGATCTCCTCCGGAGTCCCCGAGGTGAAGGACGCCCCGCCGCCGCCGTGGTTGTGGATGTCGACGAAACCGGGAACGACCGTGCAGCCGCTGAGGTCGACCGTACCGGCCTCGGCGGACTCGTCGGCCACGATCCGGCCGCCGTCGACGGTCACCCGGCCGTTCTCCACCACGCCGGACGGCAGCACCACACGGGCACCGGTCAGTACCGTGCGCTGCGTTGTCGTTACGGGGGCCATCAGGCGGTTACCTCCACGGAGAGAAGATCCCAGGCGAGCAGACCCGCGCCCAGGCATCCGGCGGTGTCCCCGAGGGCGGCGGGGACGATGAGCGGGAGCTTCTGGAACGTGATGCGCTCCTCGACCGCCGCGCGCAGCGGGCCGAAGAGTGTGTCCCCAGCTTCGGCCAGACCGCCGCCGATGATGAGGACCCGGGGGTCCAGAAGAGTGAGGCCGGTGACCAGGCCGTCGGCGAGCGCGTCGATCGCCTCGCGCCAGACGGCCAGCGCGCGCGGGTCGCCGGATTCGACCGCCTTGGCGCAGTCGGCGGCGTCGGCGTCCGGGTCGTCGCTGGCCGCCGCCCAGGCGCGGGAGACGGCGGAGGCGGAGGCCAGCGTCTCCAGGCAGCCGCGCTGCCCGCAGCCGCACAGGGGTCCGCCGGGCCGGACGACGATGTGACCGATCTCGCCCGCGTAGCCGTGCGCGCCCGCCTCGATGCGGCCGTCGATGCCGATGGCGCCCGCGATGCCGGTGCCCAGCGGGAGGAAGAAGAACCGGTCGGCGCCGTTGCCCGCCCCGATGCGGCCCTCGGCGAGACCGCCGGTGCGCACATCGTGCCCGAGGGCGACGGGGATGCCGCCGAGCCGTTCGGAGACCAGCGCGCGCAGCGGTACGTCGCGCCAGCCGAGGTTGGCGGCGTAGACGGCGATGCCGGCCGTGTCGTCCACGATCCCGGGCACGGCGACGCCGGCCGCGGCGGCGGGTTCGCCGTACTCGCGGATGCCGTGGTCCCGCAGGTCGGCGGCGAAGCCGAGGATGGTGGCGACCACGGCCTCGGGGCCGCGGTCCCGTCCGGTCGGACGGCGCGCCTCATGCAGAAGCGTGCCGTCCTCCCCGACCAGGGCGGCCTTCATTCCGGTACCGCCCACATCGAGCGCGATGACGTGTCTCACGCAGGACAGTGTCCCCTCTCCTCAGGGAAAGGTCTAGTCCACTTACGCCATGAAGATCACCCTTCGGGCGCAGGCGAATCGCCTGGTCTGCGGGCTTCCATCCCTTCTGTCCCCGCTGTTGGGCAAGGGTGTTGCCGAAGCGAGACAGCCGTGGTGTAGACCTTGGGTGGGCAGCGCGGGCAGACTCGGGCACTTGACGCCCCCGGAAACGCGCGGGGGCGGGCGCATGAAGCGGATGAAGGCGGTAGGACAACGGTGCACCGGCGACGACTCCTGGGCACGGCGGCAGCGGGTATCGCAGCGGCGCTGGCTCTGACGACACTCAGTGGATGCGGTGGCAGCAGCGCACTCGGCGGTGATGTCACCCTGCACATGGTCGCGGCCGACTACGGCACCGACGCGGCCACCAGCTCCAAGAAGTACTGGGACGAGCTCGGCCGCGCCTTCGAGGCCAAGAACCCCGGCATCAAGGTGGACATCCAGGTCATCGACTGGGACCACGTCGACACCAAGGTCGCCGAGATGGTCAAGGCCGGCAAGGCGCCGGACATAGCCCAGATCGGCTCCTACGCCGCCTACGCGTCCAAGAGCCAGCTGTACAGCGCCGACGAGCTGTTCCCGATCAGCACCCAGGCCGACTTCATCCCCTCCCTCGCCGCGGCGGGCGAGCAGAACCGCACCCAGTACGGCATCCCCTTCGTCTCCAGCTCCCGGATGTTCTTCTACAACCAGACGCTGTTCGACGACGCGGGCATCAAGAGCGCCCCCAAGACCTGGGCCGACATCGAGGCCGACGCGAAGAAGCTCAAGGAGCACGGCGTCAAGATGCCGTACGGGCTGCCGCTCGGCCCCGAGGAGGCGCAGGCCGAATCGCTGATCTGGATGCTCGGCAAGCAGGGCTCGTACACCGACACCGTCGGCAGCTACACCCTCGACTCGCAGCCGAACGTCGAAGCGATGGAGTGGCTCAAGGAGAAGCTCGTCCAGCCCGGCCTGACCGGCAGCAGCGACCCGGCCAAGACCAACCGCCGCACCGTCTTCGACGCCTTCCTGGCAGGCAAGGCCGGCATGGTCAACGGCCACCCGACGCTGCTCAAGCAGGCCCTCGCCAAGGGCATCAAGGTAAAGGCCGTGCAGATCCCCGGCGAGGGCGGCCAGATGGCGGAGACCCTCGGCGTCGCCGACTGGATGATGGCCTTCAAGCAGAACGGCCACCGCGGCGAGATCGGCAAGTTCCTGCAGTTCTCCTACAGCCCCGAGAACTCGATCAAGTTCCTCGACGAGTACGGGCTGCTGCCGGTGACCAACTCGGCGATGCAGGCGATGCGCAAGGACCCGAAGGACAAGGACCTCATCGAGTTCATCGACCTGCTGCCGTCCGCCCAGTTCTACCCGGTCGACAAGACCTCGTGGGGACCGGTCAGCGACCAGATGAAGAAGGTCCTCGGCAGCGCCGTGCACGCCGACCCCAAGACGGTTCTGAGCGACCTGCAGCGGTTCGCCGAGAACCAGGACGCCGCGGAGAAGGTCAAATAGTCACGGGTCGGGTGGCCACGGGTCACGTTGTGGCCGGACAAGTGGCCGCCGGTCATGTGGAGGAGACGCGGGTGGAGAGCGAGAGCGAGAGCCTGACCGGCCAGGACCGGGCCGTCCTCGACCTCGCCGCCCGCACCTGGGCGGGGCCCGGGGCGAAGGAACGCGCCATCAGGGAGCAGCTGGGCATGTCGGCCACCCGCTACTACCAGCTCCTCAACGCCCTCCTCGACGATCCCCGGGCACTCGCCCACGACCCGGTGACCGTCAACCGGCTGCGCCGCGCCCGGGACACCCGCCGCGATTCGCGCTGAACGCGCGCATGCTCCCGTGTGCCCGCCCGGCGCCCGCCACCACCCTTCCAACGAAGTGCTTCGCACGCCCCCTCCTCTGCCCCTCCTCCCCTCGGTAGGGTCGGGGTCATGAGCAGTCACCTGCTGACCTCGTCCACGTCCGACGGCAAGGAAGGGCTCGCGGCGTTCCTCGCGAACCCCGAACGTGCCGTGGTCGCCCTCGATTTCGACGGCACCCTGGCGCCGATCGTGCCCGACCCCGAGAGCGCCCGCGCCCACCCGGGCGCGGTGCCCGCACTCGCCCGGCTCGCCCCCCACCTCGGGGCGGTCGCGGTGATCACCGGCCGCCCGGCGGGCGTCGCGGTCCGGTACGGCGGCTTCGCCGGCGTCCCGGGACTGGAGCGGCTCGTCGTCCTCGGGCACTACGGCGCGGAGCGCTGGGACGCGGTCAGCGGCGAGGTGAAGTCCGCGGGCGACCACTCCGGCGTCGACGCGGTACGGGCCGAGCTGCCCGGCTTCCTCGACCGGATCGGCGCCTGGCGCGGCACCTGGATAGAGGACAAGGGACGCGCGGTCGCCGTCCACACCCGCCGCACCGAGAACCCGGAAGCCGCGTTCGAAGCCCTCCGCGACCCCCTCGGCGAACTCGCCGCCCGCCACGGCCTCATCGTCGAGCCCGGCCGCCTCGTCCTGGAACTGCGGCCCCCCGGCATGGACAAGGGCGTCGCCCTCGCCTCCTACCTCCGCGAGGCCGACGCCGGCTCGGTGCTCTACGCCGGCGACGACCTCGGCGACCTCGCCGCCTTCGGCGCCGTCGAACGCCTCCGCGGCGAAGGCCTCCCCGGCGTCCTCGTCTGCAGCGGCACCGCCTCCGGCGAGGTCCCCCCAGAACTCGTGGCCCGCTCCGACCTCGTCGTGGACGGCCCGAAGGGCGTGGTGGATCTCCTCAACGCCCTGGCGGACGCGCTCGAAGCACACTGACCGCCTCCGGCGGGGGCGCGGGCGGTGCCGAGGGTTTCTGCGGCGCGCCCGCATCGCTCCCCGCACGGGAGGCCGGGGTCGGTCGCGTGACGTTCCGGGGCTGTGCCGGCGGCGCCTGATCTGCGAAGATCTGTCAGCTGCACGATGCCGCAGCCGCCGGGGGGCGGCCCATGCGCCGTGGGAGCGTCCATCGCGACTTTTCTGGGGGTCAATGCCGTGCGCAAAGCCCGCATAACGGGGCTTGCTGTATCGGCCCTGCTCATCGGTACCGGCCTGCCGGCACTCGGCGTCATGGCGCAGGCCGCGCAGGCCGACGCGGGCAATCTGTACGTCGACAACGGCTCCGCCACCTGCTCGGACGCCAGTGCCGACGCGGGGAGCCAGGCCGTACCGTTCTGCACCATCTCGGCGGCGGCGAAGATCGTCGAGCCGGGTCAGACGGTGCGGATCGCCAAGGGCAACTACCGGGAGTCGGTGGAAGTCACCCGGTCCGGTACACCCGAGGCGCCGATCACCTTCACCGGGCCGGGGTACGAGAAGACCGTCGTGCCCGGCGCCGTGGTGATCGGCATCCAGCAGGACCTGCTGCATGCCGTCAGCTTCAAGGGCGTCCATGACGTCACGTTCGAGCACTTCACGCCCAAGAGCGGGCATGAGGCCGTGCTCGTCACGGATTCCGGCCGGATCACGGTGAACGACGCGTGGATCCAGAGCTCGGGCTGGAAGAGCGTGACCGGCGGAGTCACCTATCCCGCTGTCCGGGTGACCGGGCAGAGCAGCGATGTGACGGTGAGCCGGAGCCGGGTCACTATGACGCCGGGCGACGCCATCAGCGTCGATCCGGGAGTGGTGCGCGCTGTCGTTTCGACCAACCAGATGGTCACCAACATCGGTCGCGCGGTGGCCGTGACCGATGCGCCGGGCACGGTGGTCACCAGCAACACGATCGGCGCGAACTGCGGTGCCGGCGTGGAGCTGGCAGGAAATTCTTCCGGGGCGACGGTCGAGAACAATGTTCTCCTGAAGCTCTCGGGCCGCTCCCCGCAGGGATGTTCCTCCAGCCAGTATCTGACCCTTGCGGTGTCGGCCGCTTCAACCAGTGGTACGACAGCGGACTACAACGTCGTGACGAGCGACGCGCCGAACGCGTACCGCTGGGCGGACCAGACGTATGGCGGTATTCCCGCATTCCAGCAGGCTTCCGGACAAGGGGCGCACGACGTTGCTGTTCCCCGCGCGTTCATGACGCCCCAAGAGGGTTCGCCCATGATCGACTCAGCCGACGCGAACGCGCCGGGCCAGCTGGACACCGACCTGCACGGCTCTCCCCGTGTCGACGACCCGCTCGTCGCCGACACCGGGACCGGCGCGGGTCACCACGACCGGGGCGCGTTCGAGTTCCAGGACCCGATGGCGCTGACCTACAACGTCACACCGAAGGCGGGCCAGGCTCCGCTGGATGTGACCGTGACCGGCGCGGCGACCGCGACCTGGGTGCCCATCACGCAGTACTCCGTGGACTTCGGCGACGGCAGCGCCCAGGTGACCTCGGCGACGCTTCCCGTCGGCCACACCTACCCGGCGCCCGGCACCTACAAGGTCGCTGTGACCGCGACCAACGCTCTCGGCCACACCGCGACGGTGCTCCAGAGCCACGTCGTCGCGCCGCCCGCACCGGTCGCCGCCCACCTGGCCGTCCGTAGCGGCACCGACGGCATGCCGCTGCGCGTCACCGCCGATCCGTCCGCGACCGTCAGCCCCTGGCCGGTCGCGAGTTACCGCTACGACTTCGGCGACGGCACCCCGGTCACCGACGACCCCGTCCACACCTACGCGGCGGTCGGCACCTACGTCGTCACGCTGACGGTGAAGGACGACCACGACCGGACGGCCGCCTCTCTTCAGCAGGTCACGGCGGGCAGTGCGTTCGTGCCCGTGCCGTCCGCGCGGCTGCTGGACACCCGGAGCGGGAACGGTGCTCCGGCCGGCAGCGTCGGTCCTCGCGGTGTGGTGCAGGTGCCGGTGACCGGGCGGGCGGGTGTGCCCGCGAACGGGCATGTGACGGCGGTGCTGCTGAACATCACCGCCACCGAGCCGACCACCGGCGGTTTCGTTACCGCCTACTCAGGTGGCACCTCCCGGCCCACGGCGTCGAGCCTGAACTTCACCGCCGGACAGACGGTGGCGAACGCCGTGCTCGTCCCGGTCGGCCCCGACGGCAAGGTCGCGCTCTACAACGGAGCGGGCGGCCGGGTCCAGTTGCTGGCGGACGTCGTGGGGTATTACGCCGACGTGGTCGGGAACCCCGCCTCAGGGGGCTTCCACAGCCTTCCGTCCGCCGGTCCGGTCCGGCTGCTGGACACCCGGAACGGAACCGGCGCGCCCAAGGGCAAGCTCGGCCCGGGCGGCACCGTTCGGCTCAAGGTCAGGGGCGCCGCAGGCGTACCGGCCGGGGCGAACGCGGTCACCCTCAACCTGACCGCGACCGAGTCCGTGGGCGGCGGCTTCGTGAGCGCGGCGCCCACCAGCATCCCGCCAACCACTTCCAGCCTCAACTTCTCCACGGGCCAGATCGTGTCCAACCAGGTCACGGTGCCGATCGCGGCGGACGGCACCGTGCTGCTGTACAACCAGAGCGGCGGCGTGCACCTCATCGCCGACCTGCAGGGTGCTTTCGTCGATCCCGCGCAGGGCGGTGACCCGTTCATGCCGACGACCCCCAGCCGGCTCGTCGACACCCGTGACGGGACCGGCGGGTACAAGGGCAATCTGGGCGCGGGCAGCACGATGCGGATCAGAGTGCCCGGTGCGGGCGGGAGCGCCGGTACGGGACACGCGGTTCTGGTGAACGTCACGGCGGCCAACACGCTGGCCGGTGGCTTCCTCACCGCCTACGCGGACGGCGCTT
Organism: Streptomyces fildesensis; assembly: GCF_016107395.1. Classification (GTDB taxonomy): domain Bacteria; phylum Actinomycetota; class Actinomycetes; order Streptomycetales; family Streptomycetaceae; genus Actinacidiphila; species Actinacidiphila fildesensis. The sequence goes on along the minus strand of NZ_JAAIKO010000010.1, from coordinate 174,658 downwards.
CGCAACCGGGAACGTCGATCCTGAACTTCCCGGCGGGCAGCACTGTTCCCGGCCTGGCTCTCGTACCGCTGTCCCCCGAGGGGTACTTCGACATCTCCATCCCGGTGGGATTCGCCGACATCGTCGTCGACCTGCAGGGCTACGTGGCCTGATCACCACCTGATCACCTGAACCGGCAAGCCGAGGGCCCGGTGCCCGCATCCTCCTGGATGCGGGCACCGGGCCCTCGTTCGATACGTCAGGCCAGCGCGTTCAGCTGGGCCAGGAACCAGGCGGCCGGGGGGAGGGCCGTGGCCGCTGCTGCCAGGCGCTTGGTGCGTTCGGTGCGTTCGTCCTTGTCGAGGGTCAGGGCCTCGTGCAGGGCACGGGCCGTGGAGCGCAGGTCGTACGGGTTCACGACCAGGGAGTCGTCGCCGAGTTCCTCGTAGGCGCCGGCCTCGCGGGACAGGACGAGGACCACCCCGTCGTCCGAGACGACCGGGATCTCCTTCGCCACGAGGTTCATTCCGTCGCGGATCGGGTTGACCAGGGCCACGTCGGCGAGACGGTACGCGGCCAGCGACCGCGCGAAGTCGTCCTTGACGTGGAGGAGCAGCGGCTGCCAGTCGGCGGTGCCGAAGTCCGCGTTGATCTCGTCGGCCACCCGCTGCACTTCGGCGGTGTACTCGCGGTAGACCGCGAGATCGTGGCGTGACGGGTACGCGAAGGCGATGTGCACGACGCGCTCGTGCCACTCCGGGTGCTCGGTGAGCAGCTGCCGGTACGCGAGGAAGCCGCGCACGATGTTCTTGGAGAGCTCGGTGCGGTCGACGCGGACGATCGTGCGGCGGCCGGGGCCGATCTCGGAGCGGAGTGCGGCCAGCCGTTCCTCGACGTCGTCCTGGTGCGAGCGCTCCCGCAGGAAGTCGGCGTCGGCGCCGAGGCCGTGCACGCCGATCCGTGTGGTGCGGCCCTCGTGGGTGACGGTCAGCTCCCCGGCGGCGTCGTGGCCGACGTCCGCGCCGAGCACGTCCGCGCAGCACGCGGCGAAGGCCTCGGCCCACCGCCGGGTGAGGAACGCGGCGCGGTCGGCGCCGAGGATCCCGGTGAGGAGCTGGGCGCCGATGTCGTCGGGCAGCAGGCGGTAGTAGTCCGGCGGCGCCCACGGGGTGTGCGAGAAGTGCCCGATGCGCAGGTCGGGCCGGCGCTCGCGCAGCATCGCGGGGGCCAGTGACAGGTGGTAGTCCTGCACGAGGACGGTGGCGCCTTCCGCGGCCTCCTCGGCGAGCGCGTCCGCGAAGGCGGCGTTGTACGTCTCGTAGGAGGCCCAGTCCTGCCGGAAGTCCTCGTCGAAGAGGGGTTCCAGGTGGGTCTGGAAGAGCAGGTGGTGGACGAACCACAGCACGGAGTTGGCGATGGAGTTGTAGGCGGCGGCGAAAACGTCCGGCTCGATGCCGAGCATGCGCGTCTGCGCGTCGCCCTCGCCGCGGCGGACCGCTTCGCGGTCGCCCTCGCTCATGGCGGCGCACACCCAGACGGCGCCGGCGTCGGGGCCGATGGCGCTGAGGCCGGACACCAGTCCGCCGCCGCCGCGCTGGGCGGTCAGCGTGCCGTTCTCTCCGAGGGTGTAGGAGACGGGCCCGCGGTTGGAGGCGACGAGGATCGGGGCTGCGCGGTGAGCGACCATGCCGCCAGCCTAGCCAGGTGTCCTGCGACGCAAACGTGGTGGCGGCTTCGCCGCGGGGGTGGTTGCGGGGGCCGGGTCCTCCGGGGTGGGGCTTCGAAATCGACTATTTACGAGCCTGGCGGCTCACAAATAGCTCGGCAGCATTTCGAAACCCCACCCCTCCGGCCCCGTCCCCCTCACGTCCCCGGGCTCCGTGAGGGGGTGGTGGAGAGGGCTTGGGTTGTCAGCCTGTGCGGCGTGCCCCGCGGAGGGCTGTGTATTCGGGGATGGTGATCATCGGGGGGCGTTCCTCGGCTGCTACCTGGTGGGTGCGGGGGGCGAAGCCGCCGTTCGGGGCCCGGTCGAACTGGGTGAGGACGGGGCGGACGAGCTGGCCGCGGGCGAGGCGGACCTGGGCGGTGCGGTAGATCGTGGCGGCCATGCGGCCGAGGGCCTGGCCGTCCTGGTGGCGGTGGTGGCGGACGCCGACGTCCACCTGGGCCAGCGCGTCGAGGCCGACGGTGTTCAGGGCGTCGATGAGCATGCCGAGCTCGACGCCGTAGCCGACCGGGAAGGGCAGCCGTTCCAGGAGGGAGCGGCGGGCCGCGTACTCGCCGCCGAGGGGCTGGACGAAGCCCGCGAGGAGGGGCCAGTGGAGGTTGAGCAGGGGGCGGGCGACGAGTTCGGTGACGCGGCCGCCGCCGGCCGGCACGATCGTGTCGCCGGTCTCCAGCGGGCGGTCGTACATGGCCTTGACCAGCTGGACGCCGGGCTCGGTCAGCAGGGGGCCGATGATGCCGGAGACGAAGCCGGCGTCGAAGTCGCGCAGGTCGGCGTCGATGAAGCAGACGATCTCGCCGCTCGTCACCAGCAGCGAACGCCACAGCACCTCGCCCTTGCCGGGCACCGCGGGCAGGTCGGGGAGTATCTCGTCGCGGTGCACGACCCGGGCTCCGGCGCGCGCCGAGACCTCCGCCGTACGGTCCGTGGAGCCTGAATCGATCACGATCAGCTCGTCCACCAGGGGCACGGGACCGCTCATGAGCTCGTCGCGGATGGTGCGGACGATCGCACCGACCGTGGCCTCCTCGTCGAGGGCGGGCAGCACCACGCTCACCGTGCCCCGGTCGCCCGCGGAACGCTTGGCCGCGAGCAGCCGCTCGAGGGGCCGGTCGGCGGCGGACCAGGACCGTCGATCGAGCCAGCGCTCCACCTCTTGCAGCACGTGCTTGACTCCCTGATGTGACGGTTGGGCATGGAATCCACCCCGTGACGGGACCCTGTGTGGCCCGTCTCGCGGTTCGGACGACTATCTCAAGTGTCCGGCTCGTCGGTTACAGTCTTGAACAACGCGAGTGACCGCCGCATGCCGGGGGTCACCACGGAAAACAAATGCCCGGGTGAGAGCCCGGTGCCACAGCGCTCATCCAGAGGGACTGAGGGAACGGCCCGCAGAAGTCCCGGCAACCCTCCCGCCACATCTCGTCGTCGACGACGCGAGGCCAGGTGGGGAAGGTGCCAATTCCGTCTCGTGGCGATCGTCGCCGCGGGGAAGATGAGGAGAAAGGGCCTCGCCGTCATGGCTGTGCAGACCATCGACAACACCACTGAAGCCACCCCGGACACCGGACCCGCGTTCGGACCCGCCGTCGCGCTCTCCTGCCGCGAGTGCGGAGAACGCGTTCCGCTCGGACCGGTCTTCGCGTGCCAGGAGTGTTTCGGGCCGCTCGAAGTGGCCTACGACCTCCCCACCGGTGACCCGGAAGCCCTGCGCAAGCAGATCGAGTCCGGCCCGGCGAACATCTGGCGCTACGCGCCGCTGCTGCCCGTTCCGGCGGACGTGGTCGACAAGCCCAATCTGAACCCGGGCTGGACCAAGCTCGTCAAGGCCGACAACCTGGCCCGTGAGCTGGGTGTCACCGGCGGCCTGTACGTCAAGGACGACTCCGGCAACCCGACGCACTCCTTCAAGGACCGCGTCGTCGCCATCGCCCTGGAGGCCGCCCGCACCTTCGGCCTCAAGACGCTCTCCTGCTCCTCCACGGGCAACCTGGCGGGCGCCGTCGGCGCCGCCGCCGCCCGCGCCGGGTTCCGCTCCTGTGTGTTCATCCCGCACGACCTGGAGGCCGGCAAGGTCGTCATGGCCGCGGTGTACGGCGGCGAGCTGGTCGGCATCGAAGGCAACTACGACGATGTGAACCGGTTCTGCTCCGAACTGATCGGCGACCCGATCGGCGAGGACTGGGGCTTCGTCAACGTCAACCTGCGTCCGTACTACGGCGAGGGCTCCAAGACCCTGGCGTACGAGATCTGCGAGCAGCTCGGCTGGCGGCTGCCGGACCAGATCGTCATCCCGATCGCGTCCGGATCGCAGCTCACGAAGATCGACAAGGGGCTGCAGGAGCTGATCAAGCTCGGGCTGGTCGAGGAGAAGCCCTACAAGATCTACGGTGCGCAGGCCGAGGGCTGCTCCCCGGTCTCCGCGGCCTTCAAGGCCGGCCACGACGTGGTGCGCCCGGTGAAGCCGGACACCATCGCCAAGTCGCTGGCGATCGGCAACCCGGCCGACGGCCCGTACGTGCTCGACATCGCCCGCCGCACCGGCGGAGCGGTCGAGGACGTCACCGACGAGCAGTGTGTGGCCGCGATCAAGCTGCTGGCCCGGACCGAGGGGATCTTCGCCGAGACCGCGGGCGGGGTGACGGTCGGTGTGCTGAAGAAGCTCATCGAGACCGGTCAGCTCGACCCGGCCCTGGAGACCGTCGTCCTCAACACCGGTGACGGACTGAAGACCCTCGACGCGGTCGCTCCGACCACCGGCCCGACCGCCGTCATCCGCCCGACCCTTGCCGCGTTCCGAGAGGCTGGCCTCGCATGAGTGCTTCTGTTCGTATTCCGACCATTCTCCGCACCTATACCGGCGGCCAGTCGGAAGTCCCGGCCGAGGGTTCGACGCTCTCCGAGATCCTTGAGTCGCTGGAGAAGAACCACACGGGTATTTCGGCGCGCGTTCTCGACGACACGGGCAAGCTGCGGCGCTTTGTGAACGTCTATGTGAATGACGACGACGTGCGCTTTTCCGAAGGTCTGCAGACCTCGGTTCCGGACGGCGCGAATGTCTCGATCATTCCGGCGGTAGCCGGAGGCTGACCTCCGTCCCTACCCAGTCCCGCGTGAACTCATGCCCGCCTCATGCCCCGTCCGCCCTGTGGTGGGCGGGGCATCTGGGTGTGGGGCGGTAGTTGAATCGAGGTACAGTTGCGGTGGACTCCCGCCCGGCCCCGCACGCGGTTCGACGATTTATCGCCAAATTCGCGAGATGATTGTCGTGTAGGCGAGGTATGTCCGGTCCGAGTTGCCCCGGATCCTTATTGTTCCTCCCCGTATTTCCGATCAGTCGTGCCTGGAATTCTCGTCGGATTGACCTGTTGCAGAGGGCATCCGTACGGATACATTCGGCCGCGGTCGACGCGTTCCGGCGCACGCCCCCGACCTTGGCGGGGGTGAGGTCTGACCCGGGTCCGCGAAGTGCGGATTCGCGATAGGGCCAGCAATAGGGGAGTTAGGGATGGCTCAGGGCACCGTCAAGTGGTTCAACGCGGAGAAGGGCTACGGCTTCATCGCGGTCGACGGTGGTGCGGATGTTTTCGTCCACTACAGCGCGATCCAGATGGACGGCTACCGCACCCTCGAGGAAGGCCAGCGGGTCGAGTTCGAGATCTCGCAAGGTCAGAAGGGGCCGCAGGCGGACATGGTCCGCCTGGCCGGCTGAAGCTCCGGAGCGTCGCCGACGGCGCTACGCACTCACGCCGAAGGGTCCGTGTCCCGACAGGGGCGCGGGCCCTTCGTGCGTCCCGGTCCCGGCGGTCGTGGAGGCACCCCTGGCCGAAGCTCGGGGAGCCGCGCGGCGCCCCTCCGGGACCCCGAGTTGTCCACAGTCGCTTGCACTCGACTAGGGCGAGTGCTAATCATTGGCGTTAGCACTCTGACAGTGAGAGTGACAGAAGGACCGGGTCGGCGAGGCCCGATCGAGCGCCGGGAAGAGCCCGGTGATCGGCAGGCCGTCCGTCGCGGGCGCCACGCGGTCCACTGAAATCCACCCCTGTCCGGGAGGACCACTTCTATGGCCAAGATCATCGCGTTCAACGAGGAAGCTCGGCGCGGCCTCGAGCGCGGGATGAACCAGCTCGCCGACGCCGTCAAGGTCACCCTCGGCCCGAAGGGCCGCAACGTCGTCCTCGAGAAGAAGTGGGGCGCCCCCACGATCACCAACGATGGTGTTTCCATCGCCAAGGAGATCGAGCTCGAGGACCCGTACGAGAAGATCGGCGCCGAGCTGGTCAAGGAAGTCGCGAAGAAGACCGACGACGTCGCCGGTGACGGCACGACGACCGCGACCGTTCTCGCCCAGGCCCTCGTCAAGGAAGGCCTCCGCAACGTAGCCGCGGGCGCCAACCCGATGGCCCTCAAGCGCGGCATCGAGAAGGCCGTCGAGGCCGTCTCCGCCCAGCTGCTCGAGCAGGCCAAGGACGTGGAGACCAAGGAGCAGATCGCTTCTACGGCCTCCATCTCCGCCGCCGACACCCAGATCGGCGAGCTCATCGCCGAGGCGATGGACAAGGTCGGCAAGGAAGGCGTCATCACTGTCGAGGAGTCGCAGACCTTCGGGCTCGAGCTTGAGCTCACCGAGGGCATGCGCTTCGACAAGGGCTTCATCTCCGCCTACTTCGCGACCGATCTGGAGCGTATGGAGTCGTCCCTCGACGACCCGTACATCCTGATCGTCAACTCGAAGATCGGGTCCGTGAAGGACCTGCTCCCGCTCCTCGAGAAGGTCATGCAGTCCGGCAAGCCGCTGCTGATCATCGCCGAGGACGTCGAGGGCGAGGCGCTCTCCACCCTCGTCGTCAACAAGATCCGTGGCACCTTCAAGTCCGTCGCCGTCAAGGCTCCGGGCTTCGGTGACCGCCGCAAGGCCATGCTCGGCGACATCGCCATCCTCACCGGTGGCACCGTCATCTCCGAGGAGGTCGGCCTCAAGCTGGAGAACGCCGGTCTCGACCTGCTCGGCCGTGCCCGCAAGGTCGTCATCACCAAGGACGAGACCACGATCGTGGACGGATCCGGCGAGGCCGACCAGGTTGCCGGTCGCGTCAACCAGATCCGTGCCGAGATCGAGAACTCGGACTCGGACTACGACCGTGAGAAGCTCCAGGAGCGCCTGGCGAAGCTCGCGGGCGGCGTGGCCGTCATCAAGGCCGGCGCCGCGACGGAGGTTGAGCTCAAGGAGCGCAAGCACCGTATCGAGGACGCCGTTCGCAACGCGAAGGCCGCCGTCGAAGAGGGCATCGTCGCCGGTGGTGGCGTCGCTCTCATCCAGGCCGCCGTCGCGTTCGAGAAGCTCGAGCTCGAAGGTGACGAGGCGACCGGCGCCGCGATCGTGAAGCTGGCCCTCGAGGCCCCGCTGAAGCAGATCGCCGTCAACGGTGGCCTCGAAGGTGGCGTCGTTGTGGAGAAGGTCCGCAACCTGCCCATCGGTCACGGCCTGAACGCCGCGACCGGCGAGTACGTCGACATGATCGCCGAAGGCATCATCGACCCCGCCAAGGTCACGCGCTCCGCGCTGCAGAACGCGGCCTCCATCGCCGCGCTCTTCCTCACCACGGAAGCCGTCATCGCCGACAAGCCCGAGAAGGCCGGAGCCGGCGCCGGCGCCGGTGGCGGCATGCCCGGTGGCGACATGGACTTCTGACCTTCTGGTCAGAACTCCGGTCAGCGGTACCCGTAGTAAGACCGAGGGCGGCATCCCCAGCTGGGGATGCCGCCCTCGGGCGTTGTGTGCCCGGACAGGCCCTACACGTCGGATCCGGTGGGCGTCAGGCGCCGGAACCAGTCGGTGTCAGGCGCCGGCCGACTCCAGGGCGGCGCGCAGATGGCCGTTGCTCTTCGCCAGCAGCCGGGCCGCCGTGGCCGCGTCCACATCGGCCAGGATCGCCAGGATGGCGTGCTTGACCTCGCCGTCCGCCGCGGCCAGCGCCGCCTCGATCGCGGCGTCCGGTGCCCCCGTCGCCAGGGCGACGATCCGGCGCGACCGCGCCCGCAGCTTCTCGTTCGACGCCCGGACGTCGACCATCAGGTTCCCGTACGTCTTGCCGAGCCGGATCATCGTGATCGTCGAGAGCATGTTCAGCACGAGCTTCTGCGCCGTGCCGGACTTCAGCCGGGTCGAGCCGGTGAGCAGCTCGGGGCCGACCACGACCTCGATACCGTGCTCGGCGGCCGCCGCGAGCGCCGAGTGCGCGTTGCAGGACAGCCCGACGGTGAGCGCCCCCAGCGAGCGGGCGTGCTCGACGGCGCCGATCGCGTACGGGGTGCGGCCGGACGCCGAGACGCCCACGACGGTGTCGTCCGGGCCCAGCGCCAGCGCGTCCAGATCGGCGGCGGCCAGCGCCCTGCTGTCCTCGGCGCCCTCCACCGCGGTGACCATCGCGGCCGGCCCGCCCGCGATCAGGCCGACGACCTGCCCCGGCTCGGTGTTGAACGTCGGCGGGCACTCGCTCGCGTCGAGCACCCCGAGCCGGCCGGCGGTGCCCGCCCCGGCGTAGAGCAGCCGCCCGCCGCGCGCCATCCGCTCGGCGATGTCGTCGATGGCCGCGGCGATGGCCGGCAGTTGTGCGGCGACCGCGGCCGGGACGGTGGCGTCCTCGGCGTTCATCGTCCGGGCGATCTCCAGGGTGGAGAGCCGGTCGATCTCGGAGAGCTCGGGCCGGAACGCCTCGGTGGTGAGGGTCTCCAGCTCCCGGCGCAGCTCGGTGTAGTCGGAGTCGGTGGAGGGGGACATGCGGCTCGTACGTCCTTACGTGAAGCGGTGAGCCATGGCGCCACGTCATCGCGCCACAGCATGATGCTGCGTCCTGTGTGCGGATAGCGGTCGGGGGATCGGGGGCTGGTGCTGGACGGGGGCTCCGGTCAGGAGCGGGAGGCGCGCGGACTGTGCCGGTGGGCCAGCGCCTCGTACGAGGCGGACAGTGCGGGTGCGGCGGTCTCGTAGGTGCGTTGCATGACGCCTATGAACAGGAAGTCCACCACGAGGAGCTGACTGGTCCTGCTCGACATCGCGGCCGGCCGCAGCTCGCTCTCCCGCGAGGTGGACGTGGTCAGCACATGATCGGCGTACTGGGTGACCGCGCCGTCCGGGCGGCCGGTGATCGCCACCGTCGTCGCACCCCGGTCGAAGGCCACCCGCAGCGGCTCGATGACGTCATGGGTGTTCCCCGAGTGCGTGATCGCGATCGCCACATCGCCCTGCCGCAGCTGGACCGCGTTGGTGATGGCCAGGTGCGTGTCACCGTGCGCGTGCGCGATCAGCCCGATCCGCAGCAGCTTCTGGACCAGGTCCTGGCCCACCAGGCTGGACGCGCCGATGCCGAACACCTCGATACGGCGCGCCGCGGCGAGGGCCCCGACGGCCGCCTCCAGCTGCGCCACGTCGAGCTGAGCGGCGGTGTCGGCGAGCGTCTGCTGCTCCTCGCGCGCCAGCTTCGCCACCACCTCGGTCAGCGGATCGTCCACGGCGATGTCCGCGGTCACGGCGGGCGGTACGCCCGCCGCCTGCTGCGCGGCGAGCGCGGCCAGCGCCAGCCGCAGATCCCGGTAGCCGGGATAGCCGAGCAGCCGCGCGGTGCGGACGACGGTGGCCTCGCTGGTGCCGGTGCGCTGCGCGAGCGCGGTCACGGTGAGGTGCGCGCAGCCGGCGGGGTCGTTGGCCACGGCCTCGGCGACCCGCTGCATCGAGCGGGTCATCGACGGCCCGACCGTACGGACCGTGGCCGCCAGCGTCCCGGGGTCGGGGCTCCTGTCGGGCACTCTGGACGTGGCGGGGGCGGCGGACGCGTCACGCGACGGCCGTGCGCGCTGGGGGAAAGTTTCCTTCACGCTGTACGTCACATCTTGAAAGATATTTTCAGGCGGTGGGGCCGTCAAGGGGACAGGAGGCAGAATGGACGGATGGATCGTGATCTGGAAGAGGCCCTGCACGGCGCGCGGGCGCTCATCCTCGCCGACCTCGCCGCCCGGGACGTAGCCGGACCGGACGTCGTCTCCCTGGTCGAGAACGCCGTCGCGCAGCGCCGCTGGTGGGTCGAGCAGTGGCCCGCGGGCATCGAGTTCGTCGCCGGGCTGGTCGCCCAGGACGTCCAGGACGCGCTGCTGGCGCGCTTCGGACGCTGGCCGCTGTGCCCGCTGTGCGAGGAGCCGCACGGGCTCGCCGTCGAACCGGAGCTCGGGCCCGACCCGCACTGGGTCTGCGAGACCGCCGGGGCGGTCGTCGCCCCGGTCGGCGGGCTGAGCTGACGATGACACCCTCCCGAACCGGGGCCCGGTCCCGGACGTGGACTCTGCCCCAGGGGACGGCGGTTTCATGACGCTCTACATCGACCCGCCGACCTGGCCGGGGCACGGCCGCATGTGGTCGCACCTGGTCAGCGACGTCTCCTACGAGGAGCTGCACGCGTTCGCCGCGCGGCTCGGCTGCCCGCCGAAGGCGTTCGAACGGGACCACTACGACGTTCCGGCCGCTCGCTACGCCTCGGCCGTCGAGCTGGGCGCGGTGGAGGTCGGCAGCAAGGAGATCGTGCGGCGGCTCATCGGCGCGGGGCTGCGCCGCCGCAAGGCCCCGCCGGCGGGTGACGCGTCGGCCGCGTCGGCCTGATGAGTGCGTCGAGGTCAGCCTGAGTGGGTCGAGGACGGCCTGAGTGGGTTCCTGAGTGGGTTGCGGTCAGCCTGAGTGCGTCGAGCCGGTGACGTCGGCGGGCGTCGAGCCGGTGACCTCGGCGGGCGCCGGGACCGCGGGCACCGGGTGGCTCGCGATGACGCGGCTCGCGCCGTGCCGGCGCAGCGAGACGAGTACGAGGCCGATGGCGACCGCGGCCATGGCGGCGCCCGCCCAGGCGGTGGCCGCGAAGCCGAAGCCGCCGCTGATGACGAGGCCGCCGAGCCAGGGCCCACCGGTGTTGCCCAGGTTGAAGGCGGACGTGGTGGTGGCGCCGGCGAGGGTGGGGGCGGCGCCCGCCACGTTGAAGATGCGGGCGTTGAGCGCGGGCGCGGTGAAGAACGCCGAGAGGCCCAGCAGGAACGACAGCACGATCACGGCGATCTGGTTCTGCGCGGTGAGCGCCATCGCGCCCAGGAAGACCGTGGACGCGGAGATGCCGCCGATCATCACACCGAACAGGTGGGCGTCCGCGAAACGGCCGCCGATCGCGGTGCCGATCAGCGCGCCGACCCCGAAGAGGCCCAGGATCGCGGGCACCGAGCCCTCGGGCAGCCCGGCGACGTCCGTGAGCAGCGGTGCGAGATAGCTGAAGGCGCAGAACACACCGCCCGCGGAGAGCGCCGTGATGGCGACGGCCAGCCAGACGTTGCCGTCGCGGTAGATGCGCAGCTCCTCGCGGAGCCGGGGGCGGACGTCCGGGATCGGTATGCGGGGGATCAGCGCGATCACGCCGACGAGCGCCACCGCCGACATCAGGGCCACCGCCCAGAACGCGGAACGCCAGCCGAACTGGTCGCCGAGGAAGGCACCGGCGGGGACGCCCAGCACGTTCGCGATGCTCAGTCCGCCGATCATCACGGCCATCGCCCGGGCCCGCGCGTTCATCGGGACCATGGAGATCGCGACGGCCGCGCCGACCGCCCAGAAGCCCGCGCAGGCGAGCGCGCTGATCACCCGGGAGGCGAACAGCAGCGCGTAGTTCGGCGCCACGGCGCCCGCGACCTGCCCCAGGCCGAAGAGCGTGATCAGCGCGATCAGGGTGGTGCGGCGCGGCAGCCGCAGCGTGGCCACGGCGAGCAGCGGAGCCCCGACGACCATGCCGATCGCGAACGCCGAGATCAGCAGTCCGGCCTGCGGGATGCTGACGCCGAGATCGTCGGCGATCGGCGGCAGCAGGCCGGAGAGCATGAATTCCGAGGTGCCGAGCGCGAAGACACTGAGCCCGAGGACGTAGACGGCTACGGGCATGCGGGAGCGGCTGGCGTCGGCGGAGGGCATAACAGTTACCAGCGCCTCGGGTGACCTGCGTATTCCCGCGTATTCCCGGACAGGCTCGGCCCGGTCAGGTGGCCCGGTCAGGTGGCAGGGTCGGTCGCGGGACCGGTTGCGAGGAGCAGTTCCAGCTCGGTGCCGAGGTTGCGGCGGGCGATGTGCTCCCAGCGCTCGTGGCCGACCGGGGTGCGGAAGAGCCGGGGCAGATCCAGCAGTTGGCGCAGGACGGCGGCGCGGCCGGACCGGAAGGCGTCGTCGGGCACGAAGCCGTACTCCTGGCGGACGGCGGCGGCGTAGGCGGCGTACGCGGCAGGCTCACCGGCCAGGACCGCGAGATCCGCGTCACACAGGACCTCGCCGTTCCGGTCGTCGGGTGCCGGGTCGTGGCTGGTCGTGAGCAGCACCAGCCGGACCACCTCGGCGATGCGCGCGGCGTCGACCCCGGCCTCGGCCAGCGCCCGCTCGGCCAGCCGGGCGCTGCGCTCCTCGTTCTCGGAGCGGTCCGGGCGGTACACGGCGTCGTGGAACCAGGCCGCGAGCAGTACGGCGTCCGGGTCGTCGGCGTAAGCGGCCAGCTCGGCGATGTGGTCGAGTACGGCGACCAGGTGATCCGTGGTGTGATACCACCGCTGCTCCTCGCTCCACCGGCCGAGCAGGTCCTCGCCGTAGGCGGCATCGGGTGCGGGGGTGGGGGCAGCGGTGGGGGCGGAGCCGGGAGTGTCCGAAATCGGGGCGACCCGGGTGCGGCGCAGCAGGTCACACCATTGGGTGAGCAATGCGGCATGCTGCGGGTGCTTCGTCGCGGGGGTGACAGCCATGGTGGCTATTGTGCGCCTGAGGGCTCGCGCGGGGGTGACGATTGTGGCACTCTTGGTCATATGTCTAGACCAATTTTCGAGGTGATCGCCCTCGGCGTCGATGACGCCGTAGCGGCCCAGACCGGCGGCGCCGACCGCCTCGAGCTGGTCACCGACATGGCCGCGGACGGCCTCACCCCGTCCCGCGAGACCTTCGCCGCCATCCGTGCCGCCGTGCACATCCCGCTGCGCGTCATGCTGCGGCTCTCCGACGGCTTCGGCGCCGGCGACATCGACGCGCTCTGCGCGGCGGCCGAGGGGCTGCGCCGCGAGGGTGCGGACGAGTTCGTCCTCGGCTTCCTCGACGGGCGCGGCGGGGCCGACCTCGAGGCGGTCTACGCGATCGCCGACGTCATCGACGGGTGCCGGTGGACGTTCCACCGCGCCATCGACCGCGCGGCGGACCGCGACGCGGTGCGATTGCAGCTGGCGGGGCTGCCGGGGCTGGACACGTATCTGACGGCCGGGTCACCCAAGGGCGTCGACGACGGCCTCGCGGTGCTGGTCGCCGAGGCGGCCCGGACGGCGGCGGAGCCGGAGCCGGAGCCGGGGTACGAGCCGCGGATTCTGGTGGGGGGCGGGTTGAACCGGGAGCATCTGCCGGCGTTGCGGGCGGCGGGGATCGACGCGTTCCACGTCGGCGGGGCGGTTCGCCCTGCGGGCTGGGCTTCCCCTGTGGACGTGGGTGCGATGAGGGAGTGGCGGGCGTTGCTGGATGCGCCGGTGCCGGTGGGTTAGGCGGGGTTGGTTTTTTGGTTCCGGTGCCCGGGTCCTGCGGGGCGGCGGTTCGAAATCGACTATTTAGGGCCTGGCGGCCCACAAATAGCCCGGCAGCATTTCGAACCCCCACCCCTCCGGCCCCGGGCACCTCGCGTTCCAGCCCGAGCCCCCGCTCGACCCTGTGCCACCCGCTCAGGTAGGGATGCCCCGGCTGCAGGCGCAACGGTCCGCGGGTAGCCGCGTGTCGGTGACGTGCATTTGTGACGGCAGTGGGGGGCACCCCCGGCCGAAGGTTGGGGGAGGGCGGGGACAGCTCGCCGCAGGCGGAACGGTGCGGTGGGGGCGATGTAACCGCACCCGCGCCGGAGGCGGCGCGGCTCGCCGCAGGCGCAACGGTGCGGTGGGGGCCGGGCTTCAGGCCCCGCCGCCCAGCCGGAGGCTGAACGTTGAGCCGTGGCCTCGGCCGGCGGAGGCGACTGTCGCGGTGCCGCCGTGGGATTCGGCCAGTTGGCGGACGATGGCCAGGCCCAGGCCGCTGCCTCCCGTTTGGCGGTTGCGGGATTTCTCGGCGCGCCAGAAGCGGTCGAAGACGTGGGGGAGGTCGTCGGGGGCGATGCCGGTGCCGGTGTCGGTGATGTCGATCACGATGCGGTCGTCGTCGGTGTAGCCCCGCAGGGAGACGCTGCCGCCCGGCGGGGTGTGGCGGATGGCGTTCGAGACGAGGTTGCCGACCGCCTGGCGGAGGCGTACCGGGTCGGCCTGGAGGCCGAGGTCGCCGGGGGTGACGGTGAGGGCGACGCCGGCCGAGGCGGCGCGGGCGCGGTGGGCCGCGGCGACCTGTTCCAGGATGTCGCCGAGGCGCACCGCTTCGGGGTGGACGCGGAGCGTCCCGGCGTCGGCGGCGGCCAGGTCCTGGAGGTCGTCGATGATGTGCTGGAGCTGGAGCGCCTCTTCGAGGAGCGAGGAGTTGAGGGCGTCGTCGGGTTCCGCGATGCCGTCCTCCACCGCTTCGAGCCAGCCGCGGATGTTGCTGACCGGGGTGCGCAGTTCATGGGCGACGTCGCTGACCATGGCCTTGCGCTGTTCGGCGAGGCGCTGGCGTTCCTGGGACATGTCGTTGAAGGCGGCGGAGAGCCGGCCGATCTCGTCGCCGGTGGCGACGGTGACGCGCGCCGAGTCGTCGCCGTCCCGCATGCGCTGGGCGGCGTCGGTGAGGGCGCGCAGCGGGCGGATGAGGCGGGCGGCGAGCAGGAGGGTGACGGCGGCGGCGAGGGCGAGGACGAGGGCCGCGACGCCGGCGACGCGCAGGGTGTTGGAGCGGGAGAGGGCGAAGCCGGGGGTGGTGGCGCCGCTCGGGTCCGTGACGAAGAGGTACGCGGCGGGGGCGACGAATTCGCGGAGCTGGTCGCGGCGCGCGGTGTCGACGCAGTCGGCGGTCTTGCGTTCGGTGATGCCGCCGCCCTTGGGGTCGCGGACGGCGGGGGCCGGAACGGCCCGGGGCGTCCGGACGGCGCTGGGCGTCGGGACGGGGGTGGGCCCCTGGGCAGCTGCGGCGCCCGTCCGGCCCCAGGTGAGGTCGGGGTTGAGTTCGAGGAGTGGCAGGTTCTCGGTGGTGAGGCACTTCTTGAGACGGGAGTTGAGGTCGGCGAGGGCGGAGCTCTCGGTGGCGGTGGGGGCGGCGAGCCTGCTGCCGTTGCAGGACTCGTCCAGCACGTCGGAGGGGTCGCCGCCGACGACCTTGATGTGCGGGCGGCCGCTGGGGCCGTCGGCGATCTCGCCGGCGATCATGTAGTCGGCGAGGCAGGAGACGCTGCGCCGGGCGAGGTCGTGCAGCTGCTTGCGTTCCGCGGGGAGCAGCCGGAACGGGCCGACGGCGCGCGGGTCGATGTCGCCCGCGGTGGCGCCGGGGACCATGGTGGCGTCGACGTGCAGCGGGTCGAGGGCCGCCGACTGGGTCTGCGGGAGCGGGGAGCCGGCCGGTGCGGAGTCGGCGACCGGCCGCCGGTCCTGGGTGGTGACGGCGATACGGCGCTGGGTGGTGGCGGCCAGCTGGCGGACGGTGGGCGCGATGCCGTCCCAGTTGGCGTGGGTGGCCGCGTACTCGGCGAGCTTGCCGTAGATCAGGGCGTCGTTGGCCAGATAGCGGCTCTGCTCCTGCTGGATGGAACCGGAGGTCGTCTGGACGGCCAGCCAGGTGGTGGCGGCGACCGAACAGGTCGCGACCAGGACGAAGGAGAACAGCAGCCGGCCGAGCAGGCTCCTGCGGAACGGGACCTTGCCGCGGGCCGGCCGGGGTTCACGGGCCATCGTGCCCGCCGTCCGTCAGCTTGTAGCCGACGCCGAAGACCGTCACCAGATAGCGCGGCCGGCGGGGGTCCGGTTCTATCTTCTTGCGGAGGTTCATGACGTGCACGTCCACCGTCCTGGTGGTGATGTACCGGTCGAACCCGTGGACGTGGTCCAGGAGTTGGGCCCGGCTGAAGACCCGGCCCGGCAGCGCGGCCAGGGCCGCGAGGATGTGGAACTCGCCGGGGGTGCAGTCGGCGGGTCTGCCGTCGACGGTCACCTCGTGCCGCGCCGGGTCCACGGTGAGCCCGCCGACGCGCAGTACGGCGTCGGAGGTGGCATCCGGCTTGCGGGCGCCGCTGCGCCGCAGCAGGGTGCGGATCCGGGCCATCAGCTCGCGGGGGCTGTACGGCTTGGTCATGTAGTCGTCGGCGCCCAGGTCGAGGCCGAGCAGCAGATCGTCCTCGGTGGAGCGGGCGGTGAGCATCAGGATCGGCAGGTCGGACTCGGCCCGCAGGACGCGGGCCACGTCCAGCCCGTCGACCCTCGGCATCTGGATGTCGAGCACGAGCAGGTCCGGCTCCCGGCGGCGCGCCTCCTCGATGGCGGCGCGCCCGTCGTGGACGACGGTGACCGTGTGGCCCTCCCGCAGCAGATAGCGGCGGACCAGCTCGGCCTGTTTCTCGTCGTCCTCGGCCACCAGCACGTGTGCGCACATGAGGGCGAGCGTAAGCGCATCGAGCGGCCCGAACACGATCGCGACCGCGACCTGACAACTTCTTCATATCTGCTGGTCAGGGTGGAGGCCGGCCGGATGCCTAGTTCGTCCCCCAGCTACCGCTGGGAGGTGCCCCCAGCGGCCAGCTCCTCCGGCAGCGGCTTCGCGTGGAGCACCGCGAGGCCGGAGACGGCCCGGGTGAGGGCGACGTAGAGGCGGCGCAGCCCGGTGCGCTCGTCCGGCTCGCCCGAGACGATGGCGGCGGGCTCGTCGAGCACCACGTAGTCGTACTCCAGGCCCTTCGCGAGCGTCGCCGGGACCAGGGTGAGCCGGGCCTGCGCCGAGGTCTCCTCGCCGGGGGCGAGGTACGGCAGGCCGGCCGACTCCAGGGCGGCGGCGAGCGCCGCGATGCGCTCGTCGGCGGCGATGAGGCCGATGGAGCCCTCGTACGCGAGGGCGTCGTGGCAGGCCGCGAGAACGGCCGCGTCCAGCTCCTCCGCGCCCGTCCGGCGGATCACGAGGTCGCCGGGCGACTCACGGACCGAGGTGGCCGGGGCCAGCCCGGGGGCGATCGTGGGCAGCAGCAGGGACGCGTAGGCGATCACGCCGCGCGGCACACGGAAGCCGCGGGTCAGCTCCTCGACCGGGGCGCCCGGCTTGCCCAGGTGCGTAAGGGCTTCCTCCCAGCTTGCGGTCGCCCACGGCGTGGTGCCCTGCGCGATGTCGCCGAGCACCGTCGCGGAACCGGTGGAGCAGCGCCGTCCGACCGCCCGGTACTGCATGGGGGACAGGTCCTGGGCTTCATCGAGCACCACGTGGCCGAGCGAGTGGGTGCGCTGTACGAGGTCGAGCGTCTCGTCGATCAGCACCGTGTCGGCCGGGGACCACTTCGCCGAGGCGAGGCTGCGGGGCGGCTTCTCCCACAGCAGCGTCGCCTGCTCCTCCGGCGTCAGGATCCCGTCGGCGCACTCCGCGAGGAACTCGGCGTCGGACAGCAGCCGCAGCACCGTCTTCGCCGGGTCGGCCTTCGGCCAGACCTCCTTCACCGCGGCCTTGACGGCAGGATTGCGGGCCACCGCGTCCTGGACGCGGTCGTCCGGCGCCTCCCCGGACTCCTCCATGCGGACGAGGATGTTGTGCGCGATCCGCTGCGGCAGTGCCTCGTGGGCGGCGCCGTACCGGATGTCACGCTCCATCAGCTCCCGCACCAGCTCTTCGAGTTCGTACGCGGGGACCCGCCAGCGCCGCGAACCGCGCACCACGACGATCGGCTCCTTCGGCATCCGGATGCCGCTGCGCACCGCGCGCCGCAGCACCTCCGCCATCCGGGCGTCGCCCTTGATCCGGGCGCGCTCCGCCGGGTCCGTGCCGCGCACCGTGACGTGCGCGACCAGGTCGTCGACCGTCGCCTGCTTGACCTGCAGCTCGCCCAGGGCCGGCAGCACCTGCTCGATGTACTGCAGGAAGGACTTGTTGGGCCCGATGACGAGGGTGCCGGTGCGGGCGAGCCGCTCGCGGTGCGCGTACAGCAGATACGCGACACGGTGCAGGCCCACGGCGGTCTTCCCGGTGCCGGGGGCGCCCTGCACACAGACGGTGCCGCCGATGCCGGCGCGGACGATCTCGTCCTGCTCCGGCTGGATGGTGGCGACGATGTCCCGCATCGGGCCGACGCGCGGTCGTTCGATCTCGGTCTGCAGCAGCTTGCTGGAGGTGCTGGCCTCGGCGGGGTCGGTGAGGTGCTCGTCCTCGTACGCGGTCAGTTCGCCGCCGGTGTAGCCGAACCGCCGGCGCAGCCGGACGTCCATCGGCTCGACGCGCGAGGCCCGGTAGAAGGGCTGCGAGACCGGCGCCCGCCAGTCGATGACCATCGGGTCGCCGTGGGCGTCGTGCACATGGCGGCGGCCGATGTAGAACTGCTCGCCCTCGGCGCCCTCAGCCCGCCCGTCTCCCGCCACCACCCTTCCATCGGAGCGCTTCGCGCTGCCCCTCCCCATTTCGACGCCGGGGGCGTGCAGGTAGTCCAGCCGGCCGAAGAACAGCGGGGTGTGCGAGAGGTCGGCGAGGGCCTTGATCCGGTTGTCGATCTCGGCGGCGAGGATCTTGGCGTTGACCCAGTTGCCGGTGACATCGGAGATGTCCAGCGCTTCCACGTCGGCGCGCATCGCGGTCAGCGCGGAACGGGATTCGGCGAGGTGGGTCTGTTCGGCCCGGAGCGGGTTCGCGTCCTGGGCGTGGTCGGGGTCGTGCAGGGGCACGGCATTGCCTCCGGCTTGTGCGTACGCAGGGAAGAAGAGAGAAGCCGACCGGTTTCCGTCCGGCCGGCGGCGCTCCCATCGGGAGGCGGCAAGACGGTGGATCTTACGCTCCCGCCCGCCGCACCGCGAATGCTTTTCCCGCAACCGGAGCGGCACCCCGGGGGCCCTCAGGGTTCACCCCGGGGGCGCCCTAGGGGACGGACGTCAACCCAGAGGCGTACGTGACACGGGAGACTTCAGACTTCCGCCCGATGTACTGCAAACGGCGGATTTCCTACCGTAGGGACATGACCACAGAAACCTTCACCCCAGGCCCCTCCGCCGCCGGCAGCACCGCCCTCGGCACCCACCACGAGCACCCCCGCCACCTGCTGGGAAGCACCCTGCGAGCCGTCCGCGTCTTCGCGCAGACCGCCGTCGAGGTCGTCCTCCTGGGCAGCGAGGGCAAGCACCGCTGACCCAGGACGGAGCACGGCCCCCACCCGGCGGTCCACTAACGTCGCGGCGGTGACCGCTCTCAGCGAGGTGCACCCGGCGCCACCCTCCGTACGCGCCCTGTCCCGCCGCCTGCTGCTCGTCCTGGCAGCCCTGCTGGCCCTCGCGCTGGCCCTCGCCGGATACGCGCTCTTCTTCTCGACGTATCCGGTCCCGATGGCGGACATGCTCGTCTACCGCGCCGAAGGCGCCGCCGTCGCCTCCGGCCAGGACCTCTACGGCTTCCGCGTCACCCGGTGGAACCTCCCGGCCACCTACCCGCCCTTCGCGGCGCTGCTCTTCGTGCCCACCACCTGGCTGCCACTCGGCGCTCTGCGCGGCGGCTTCGTCCTCGGCAACCTCGGGCTGCTCGCCGCCCTGACCCACCTTTCGCTGCGCTGCACGAGCCGCCCCGGCGGCTCCCGCCACCCGGCCGCGCTGATCGCGCTGCCCGCCGGCGCCCTGTGCCTGGAACCCGTCTTCCAGACGTTCGTCTACGGCCAGATCAATCTGGCGCTCGCCGTCCTCGTCCTGTGGGACCTGTCCCGGCCCGACGGCGCCCGCGGCAAGGGCTTCGCGGTCGGGATCGCCGCAGGCATCAAGCTCACCCCGGCGATCTTCGCCGTCTACCTCGCCCTGACCGGGCGCACCCGCGAGGCCACCACCGCGGCCTGCGCCTTCGCCGGCACCGTCCTGCTCGGCATCGCCGTGCTGCCCGGCGCCTCCGTCGACTTCTGGACCACGCGCCTCTACGAGACCGACCGCGTCGGCAAGGCCTGGATCATCGACAACCAGTCCCTCCAGGGCCTGCTCGCCCGGCTCCTGCACACCGAGCACCCCGGCCTCGTCTGGGTGGCCGCCGCCGCGCTCACCGCCGCCGCGGGCCTCGCCGTCGCCACGTGCGCCGCCCGCCGCGGCCTCGAAGCGTGGGGCGTGCTCTGCGCGGCCGTCACCGCGCTCCTGGTCTCCCCGATCAGCTGGTCGCACCACTGGGTCTGGTGCGTCCCGCTCCTCGCCCTGCTGGCAGCCCACACCCGCGGCCTCCCCTGGCGCCGCGCCGCGGTCCTCGCGACCGCCGCCGCCTTCGCCTGCCGCAGTATGTGGCTCACTCCCCACCAAGGCGACCTCGACCTCCACCTCCCCTGGTGGCAACAACCCCTGGCATCCCCGTACCCGCTCCTGGGCCTGGCCTTCCTGGCCGGCACGGCGTTATGCCTGCGGCGGGCCAATGGGCGACCCAGCGCGGCCACCCCCGGGCTGTGACGTGAGGGGGCCGGGGCCGCAGGCGTGGTGGTTCGAAATGCTGCCGAGCTATTGGTGGGCCGCCAGGCCCTGAACAGTCGATTTCGATCCGCCGCCCCGGAGGACCCGGCCCCCGGAACCGCGAACCGGCGGCTCGCTACGTCAGCAGCTCGTCCGCGTCCATGATCCGGTAGGCATATCCCTGCTCCGCCAGGAACCGCTGCCGGTGTGCCGCGAAGTCCTGGTCGATCGTGTCCCGCGCCACCACCGAGTAGAAGCGCGCCTCGTGCCCGTCCGCCTTCGGCCGCAGCACGCGGCCGAGCCGCTGTGCCTCCTCCTGGCGGGAGCCGAACGTGCCGGAGACCTGGATCGCGACCGTCGCCTCCGGCAGGTCGATCGAGAAGTTCGCGACCTTGGAGACCACGAGCACACTGATCTCCCCCTGCCGAAAGGCCTCGAAAAGCTTCTCGCGCTGGGCGTTCGACGTCTCGCCCTTGATCACCGGAGCGTCCAGGTGCTCCCCCAGCTCGTCCAGCTGGTCGATGTACTGCCCGATCACCAGCGTCTGCTCGCCCGCGTGCTTCGCGACCAGCGCCTCCGTGACCCGCCGCTTCGACGCGGTCGTCGCGCAGTAGCGGTACTTCTCCTCCGGCTCGGCCGTCGCGTAGGCGAGCCGCTCCGTGTCGGTCAGGTTGACGCGGACCTCCACGCAGTCGGCCGGCGCGATGTAGCCCTGCGCCTCGATCTCCTTCCAGGGCGCGTCGAAGCGCTTCGGGCCGATGAGGGAGAAGACGTCGGACTCGCGGCCGTCCTCGCGGACGAGGGTGGCCGTCAGGCCCAGCCGGCGCCGCGCCTGCAGGTCGGCGGTGAACTTGAAGACGGGCGCGGGCAGCAGGTGCACCTCGTCGTAGACGATCAGGCCCCAGTCGCGCGAGTCGAAGAGCTCCAGGTGCGCGTAGACGCCCTTCCGTTTGGTCGTCAGCACCTGGTACGTGGCGATGGTGACCGGGCGGATCTCCTTGCGGGTGCCGCTGTACTCGCCGATCTCCTCCTCGGTGAGCGAGGTCCGCTTGATCAGCTCGTGCTTCCACTGCCTCGCCGAGACGGTGTTGGTGACGAGGATCAGCGTCGTCGCCTTGGCCGTCGCCATGGCGCCGGCCCCCACCAGCGTCTTGCCCGCCCCACAGGGCAGCACCACGACACCGGAGCCGCCGTGCCAGAAGCCCTCGACGGCCTGCTGCTGGTACGGGCGCAGCGCCCAGCCGTCCTCCTTGAGCTCGATCGGGTGCGCCTCGCCGTCGACGTAGCCCGCGAGGTCCTCGGCGGGCCAGCCCAGCTTCAGCAGCGTCTGCTTGATCTGGCCGCGCTCCGACGGGTGCACGACGACGGTGTCCGGGTCGAGCCGGGCGCCGACCAGCGGCTGGACCTTCTTCGAGCGGAGGATCTCCTCCAGCACCGGCCGGTCGGTGCTGGTCAGGACCAGCCCGTGGACGGGGTGCTTGCTGAGGGTGAGGCGGCCGTAACGGTCCATCGTCTCGGCGACGTCGACGAGCAGCGCGTGCGGGACGGGGTAACGGGAGAACGCGACGAGCGCGTCCACGACCTGCTCCGCGTCGTGCCCGGCGGCGCGGGCGTTCCACAGGCCGAGCGGGGTCAGCCGGTAGGTGTGGATGTGCTCGGGGGCACGCTCCAGCTCCGCGAACGGGGCGATGGCGCGACGGCACGCGTCCGCGCGCTCGTGGTCGACCTCGAGGAGCAGCGTCTTGTCGCTCTGGACGATGAGAGGCCCGTTGTTCAAGTGCCACACCCTTCGGTTCGTGATGGAGGCAAGCCTCCAGTGTCGCGCATCCCGGTCATCGGCAGTGGCGCCCGCTGCGTACGACGGCGGGCAGGGGGTAGACGCCCCCTCGACCTGAATGGGGGGAACGCATGACCCGCACGGATCTGTTCCAACCGGCCCGCGATCGTCTGAAGGCGAAACGCACGTCCAAGCCGCGGTCGAAGGCGGCGGGGGCCCGGTGGAAGCCCACGTCGTGGAAGCCCGTGGGGAAGAACACACGGAAGCCGGCCGCGAAGCGGGTGCCGAAGCCGCGGACGAAGCCGGTGTCCCGGCCCGCCCGCGACCCCCGCGACCACCCCGGCGAGCCCCGGTCGTTCGCCGCCGGGCTGACGCGCGCGCTGGTGATGGTGCTGGCCTTCGTCTTCATGGTCGGTTTCGCCGTGGTGCTGGCGAAGCTGACGCTGCAGCCGTCGCCGGCGTCGGTCAAGCTCATCCACACGAATCTGCGGCCGGGCGACTCCATCCGCCAGTACATCGACCAGCCGGCTTTCCGCGACACGGTGAAGCAGATCGGCGGCAACCTGGTACTCGGCGTGCCGTTCGGGATCCTGCTGCCGGTGCTGTTCCCGAAGACCCGGGGTCTGCTGCGGGTGGTGCTGGTGACCGCGCTGGTGATGGTGCTGGTCGAGGCCGCGCAGGGCGCGATCGTCGAGGGCCGGGCCTTCGACGTCGACGACGTCATCCTCAACACCACGGGTGCGCTGGTCGGTTATCTGCTGCTCGGCCGGCGGCTGGGCCGGGCCCTGCATCCGCGACGCCACCACTGGTGGCAGCGGCGGGACCCGTCCGACGGCGAGGGTCGTGCCCGCCGCCCGCGCAAGCGCGAGGCCGCCTGACGCGGCATTCTCGGTGTCAGGCCGGGTCGTCGGCCAGTTCCGATACGCCGGTGATGCGGTGCAGGGCGAACGTGCGGACCTCGTCGGCGGTGTGGTCGTAGGCGGTGACGAAGCCGCCCTCGACACGCACCGGGCCGATGACGCGCTGGCTGGCGGCGCCGTCCGCGTTCACGTAACCGATCCAGAGCGAGTCGCCGGTCAGTACGGCGGCCTGCATCGTGGCGAGGGTCTCCGCCGCGGCGGTACGGGGCAGCCCGCCGCGGGCCGCGGGCGCGGGGACGCTCTCGCGGTGCACGGCCGTGGAGGCCCGGTCGCCGGCCCTGATCGCCTTCACCGCGGCGCCGAGCAGTGTGCCGTCCGGGACCGGCGGTCCGTCGGTGACGGGGGTGGGCGCGGCCCGCCGCGGGGTGCGGACGGCGTCGGCGCGGGTGATGACGACATCGCCGTCGGCGGATTCCGCGGCCGGCGCGAAGCCCATCGCGCGCAGCCGCTCCAGCAGCGTCTCCGGCGCGCTCTGGGCGGCGAGCACGGTCGGCGCGAGGCGGCGCAGGCCGAGGCCGGAGGCCCTGCGGTCCGCGAGCAGCTCGCTGAGCAGCGCGTCGTCGTCGCACCGCAGGTACGCGGAGGCCGCGCCGACACGCAGTCGGCCGTGCCGGCGGGCCACGTCGTCGATCAGATAGCTGAGCGGCTGCGGTACGGACGTCCGTGAGTGCTCGGCGAGGAACGCGTGCAGGTCGGCGGCCGTACGCCCCGCGTCGAGCGCCCGGCGCACGGACTCCGGCGTGAACCGGTACACCGTCGCCCCGCCCTTGGACTCGATGTCGGCCAGCACGCCGATCATCTCCGCGAGCGGTGCCTCCAGCGGGCCGGGCGCCACCGCGGTGAGGTCCGCCTGCAGCAGCACGTGGTTGAGGGGCTCGGGGAGGAGCGGCGCGAGGCGGCTCGCGGCGGCAGCGGCCGCCGCCGCGGCTTCGGCGGGGGTGATGGCCGCGTTCGTGGCCGCGTTCACGTCCACGTTGACGTTCGTGTTCGCGTTCGCGGAGGTGCGGCGGCGCGGCACCGTCCGGGCCGGCTCGACCAGGGCGCGGGCGTGTCCGGCCAGGGCGCCACGGCCGGTCAGGCCGAGGAGCTCGGCCTCGGTGACGGTCCAGCGCAGCAGTTCCGCGCGGAGCGCGTCCGTCCCCGCGCCGCCGCGCAGCGGCCGGTCCCAGCGCAGCCGGTCGAGCAGTTCCGCGGGGGCGGCGGAGGCTCCCTCGGGGAGCGCGGCGAGCAGTTCCAGAACGCGCCGCCTGACCTCCGGCGCGAGGGAGCGGTCCAGCTCGGGGCCGAGCGCGGACAGCGCGCGGCCCTTGGAGTCCCGGCTGCCGACCAGGCCCGCGACGCGGGTGGCGGACAGCCAGGCCACGGCGAGCACCGTCCAGCGGTCCTGCGCGGGCAGCCGGAGCCAGTCGTCCGAGGCGGGCGTCGGCGCGTACGCCTCGTCCAGCTCGCCGTCCGAGGCCAGCAGGCCCGCCGCGTACGTCAGTTCCAGCCAGAACGCGGCCATCGTCTCGGACACGTCCAGCGTCGTCGCCACCCGCTTCAGGTCGCGGACGCTGACACCGCCG
The DNA here is from genome assembly GCF_016107395.1 of Streptomyces fildesensis. Classification (GTDB taxonomy): domain Bacteria; phylum Actinomycetota; class Actinomycetes; order Streptomycetales; family Streptomycetaceae; genus Actinacidiphila; species Actinacidiphila fildesensis. Next base: position 150,130 of record NZ_JAAIKO010000010.1, on the reverse strand, counting down.
GCCCGCATCACGGGCGGGCCGCCGGTCTCCCACGCCTTGAGCAGTTCCTCGACGGTGCGGACGGCGTTGAACGCCTGGCCGGCGGCGGTGCCGTCCACAGCCTGTGGAGAATGTTCGACGGGCGTGACGGCCGGCGGCGCCGGCTCGACGGTGCGGTGCGCGCGGCCCGCCCGCAGGTGCAGGGCCGCTTCGCGGGGGAGCACGACGTTGTGCTGCCCGGCGGGCAGCAGCAGGCCCCGGGCCAGCAGCCACTGCACGGGCGTGGTCGCGGTCGCGGCCCGCACCGGCGCGATGGCGTCGCCGACCTCGCCGTACGGCGGGCCCCACGCCAGCTTGCCGAGCGCGCCGGTGGCGCCGTCCGGCGCCGTCGCCAGCAGCTTCTTCATCCGCTTGCGATCGCTGAACAGATCGGCCAGGGCCGCCACCGCGCTCATCGGGTCGTGGGTCGCGGGCAGCCCCGCGTCGGCGAGGATCTCCTGCAGCCGGGCCGGCGACATGCCGGACGTCGCTTCCGCGACGGACGGGCCCAGGCCGGTGGGCGACGGTACGGACGCCGACGGCGCGAGCAGGTCGCGGGCGGTGCGCACCAGCCGCAGCCGGTCCTCGCCGCCCCACACCAGCCCCTGCGCGCGCAGGCTCTCCACGGCGTGCGGGAGGGCCGCGTCGGTCGCCTTGTCGGCGGCGTCGCCCGTCATCAGGGCGCGGAGCACGGAGTAGGCGCCGCCGTCGGGCATGACGGCGAGGGCTTCTGCGGTCTGCAGCGTGAAGCGGTCGAGACGCTCCAGGGCGCGGACGACGGAGGCGCGGGTGGCCGCGCGTGTCGCGAGCTGCGTGAGGTCGTTCGGAACCGGACTGAGCAGGTCCGGGCGGGCGCGGAGGAGCGTGGCCAGCGCTTCGTCGCCGCGGGCCCGCAGATCTTCTGCCAGCGTGCGGGGTGCGCTGCCGGTCACGGTCGGCTGCCGGGCTGGCCGGGCTGCTCGGTGGTCATCCGTCCCACATTACCGGTCCCCCCGGGTGGGTGGTTGTGGTGCCGGGGGCCGGGTCCTCCGGGGGAGGGGTCCGAAATCGTATGTTTACGGTCCCCCAACCTTCGGCCGGGGGTGCCCCCAGCGGCCCACACATACACGGCAGCATTTCGGACCCCTCCCCCTGTGGCCCCGTCCCCCTCACGCCACAACAGGTCCGTCCGGCCCGGCGCCCGAAGTCCGCCGCAGGCGCAACGGCGCGGCAGGGGCCGACGTCCCTGCGGGAGCGCGGGTGGTGTCTGTGGCGTGCATTCGTGACGGCGGTGGTGGGGGCACCCCCGGCCGAAGGTTGGGGGAGGGTGGGGGAAAGCCCGCCGCAGGCGTGACGGTGCCGCTGGCGCTGACGTACCCGCACCCCCGCCCCGCGTGCCTGTCCCTCGCCGTGGGGCGGACGCTCACCCCGCGGCCGGCAGGCGAAATCTGCAGGCCGGGTCGTTGGAAGGGAGCCGGCCGCAGGTCAGATGTGGCGGCTTCGCCAGAGGACGTAGAGCGCTGAACCGACCGCCGCCACCCTGACCACCACCGGAAGCCCGTCCTGCAGTGCCTGGCCCATCGTGCCCTGGGGCACGGGCTCGCCCCATTTGCCCGCGGTCCGGCCCCACAGCCAGACGAGGAGGCCGGCCGCCGCCATGCCGGGGATGCCGAAGACCGCGAACTTCGCCTGGTTGCGCGACAGGCGGCGGGAGAAGTAGGCGACGAGCCAGCCCAGACCCAGCGGAATCCACGAGCCCAGCACCGCACCGGCCACGAGCAGGGCGCCGGCCAGCAGCAGCATCGGGTTGGCGCGCCCCAGCGGTTCCCGTACTTCCCGGATGCGGCGCCGGCGCAGCAGCCGACGGCGTGGCGCGGCCTCCTCGACGCCCTCTTCCAGCACTTCCTCTTCGAGCGCCTCGGCTTCCTCCTCCTCTTCGTCCTCCTCGTCGAGGTCGAAGTCGAAGTGCGCCCCGCCCGTCATGCCGGGCAGCCCCGTCAGCTCGTCCCCCGGGCGCCCGGCCGGGGCTCCGACGCTCCACCAGTCGTGCTCGCCCGGTGCGTCGTCCCGCTGCTGGGGGACCTTCCGGACGGACGCGGGCTGCTCCGACGGTGTCTGCGGCCGGCCGGCCGCGGCCTCCACCACTTCGTCCGGCGAACCCAGCCGCCCCAGGATCCGCCGCACGGCCGCCGGACTGTCCCCGGCCCCGGGTCCCGAGGTGCTGACCCGCTCCCGGTCGATGTCGCGGCGCAACTGCGCCACGAGCCGCATCCGTTGGGCAGCGGGCAGCGTCGTCTGTGCCAGGTCACCGACCCGGCTCAAGTAGTCGAACACGAGCTGGTCGCTCTCGACACCCATCCGCCCCACCGCCCAAACCGCTGGCTCCACCGCTCCGTTGAAGGTACCGCGACGGCTCCCGCCGGCGGGAGACCGACGCCTCCGGCGGGGGCGCGGGTACGACGGCCCGCGCGGGCTGCTCGCGCCGCGCGCCGTGTGTGCCCGGGGCGCTGATCGGTGTGTGGTACATCGATCTGCTGGGGGTTCGCTCGGTGTGCAGGTGGTGCGGGGTGAGAATGGCGGTATGACTACCGCTTCGCATGTTCCCGGGACCCCCACGATCACGGTCGGCTTCGACCTCGACATGACCCTCATCGACTCCCGGCCCGGCATCAAGGCCGCCTTCGACCGGCTGTCCGCGGAGACCGGAGTCTTCATCGACTCGGAGCTGGTCGTCACCCGGCTCGGGCCGCCGCTCGACCAGGAGCTCGCCCACTGGTTCCCGGCCGACGCCATCGCGGAGACCGCCGACCGCTTCCGCGCGCTCTACCCGGACTACGCCATCGCACCGACGCCCGCGCTGCCCGGAGCCCGTGCCTCCGTCGACGCGGTGCGCGCGGCGGGCGGCCGGGCGGTCGTCGTCACGGCCAAGTACGAGCCCAACGCCAGGCTGCACCTGGACCACCTGGGCATCGAGGCCGAGGTGCGCGGCTGGCTGTGGGCCGAGGCCAAGGCGGAGGCGCTGCTCGAATACGGCGCCTCGATCTATGTGGGCGACCACACGGGCGATGTGCGCGGCGCCCGTGTCGCGGGCGCGCTCTCCGTCGGCGTCGCCACCGGGCCGTGCGACGCCGCGGAGCTGCGGGCGGCGGGCGCGGACGTGGTGCTGGACAGCCTGACCGAATTCCCCGCCTGGTTCGCCGGCTACGCGCCGGCGGCCGCCTGACCCTCCCTGGCCTCCTGGACCCGGCGCTTCTGCGCGAGGGCGGAGCGCAGCAGCCCGCCGAGCGCGAGCGCCAGACCGGCGCCCATCAGCATCGACACGAAGTACGCGGGCGTCGGCAGCGGGTCGGTGCCGAGGAGCAGCGGAACCATGGTGGCCAGCGTGCTCACGGCGCCCACGAAGAAGACGATCGCGCCGACGCGCACCAGGACGTCGCCCGCCCCGCGGGTTTCGGACGTTGCGGGGGTCGTCCCCCGGGAGTGAGGTGTGTTGGTCACCCGACCAGGGTAGATCGGGTCCAGAGAGATGGGGGACCACGGCGTCTTGTCACGGGCCATCGGGCCAATAGGCTGGTAGCACGAGCAGGTCCGGCCAGGACGGGCCTGCCGCACTGCTATCCAGGGCCCTTTCGGGGGCTTTACGAGCGATGAGGACGAGGTCGGACGTGCCTACCGGCAAGGTCAAGTGGTTCAACAGCGAGAAGGGCTTCGGCTTCCTCTCCCGCGATGACGGCGGCGACGTCTTCGTGCACTCGTCGGTGCTGCCCGACGGGGTGGCCGCGCTCAAGCCCGGTCAGCGTGTGGAGTTCGGAGTGGTGAACGGCCAGCGCGGCGAACAGGCGCTCTCCGTCACGCTCCTCGAACCCGCACCGTCCGTCGCGGCCGCGCAGCGCCGCAAGCCGGACGAACTGCTGCCGATCGTCCAGGACCTCACCACGCTCCTGGAGGAGGTGGCGCGCTCGCTGCAGCGGGGCCGGTACCCGGAGAAGACCCACGGCCACAAGATCGCGGGCGTGCTGCGCGCGGTGGCCGACCAGTTGGACGTCTAGGGCGTGTTGCGAAAGTAGCGCCGTTCGCCCGGAGGGCGTGGTCCACGGCGTCCGGTGCGTGCGCTCGCATGGCGGAGGGTCGTCCTCGTACTGGACGTACGTGGACGAGCCGGACAACGCGGCGAGGGCGCTTGCCGGGCGTCGTGGGCCAGGCGGGACTTTCGCAACACGCCCTAGGGGTCGCGGGGGATTCGCGGCGTCAGAACGTCAGCGCGTCGGGGCCGAGGGGCGGTACCAGTCCCTCGGCCGCCGCGCGGGTGAGCAGGCCGCGGACCGCCGCGTAGCCGTCCTCACCGAGGTCGGCCGTGAACTCGTTCACATAGAGCCCGATGTGCTGGTCGGCGACCGCCGGGTCCATCTCCTGCGAGTGGGCCAGCACGTAGTCGCGCGAGGCCGCCGGGTCGTCCCACGCCATCCGCACCGACGTCCGGATCGCGTCCGCCAGCGCGTTCAGCTGCTCGGCACCCAGCGACCGCTTGGCGATGATCGCGCCGAGCGGGATCGGCAGGCCGGTGGTGTCCTCCCAGTGCTCGCCCATGTCGGCGAGCTTGTGCAGCCCGTACTGCTGGTACGTGAAACGCGCCTCGTGGATGACCAGGCCCGCGTCGACCCGGCCGTCCCGCACCGCGGGCATGATCTCGTGGAACGGCATGACCACGACCTTGCCGATACCCTCCGGCACTTCGGCCGCCGCCCACAGCCGGAACAGCAGATACGCCGTCGAGCGCTCGCTCGGCACCGCGACGGTCTTCCCGGCCAGGCTCATGGGGTCGCGGGTCAGCACCAGCGGGCCGCAGCCGCGGCCCAGGGCGCCGCCGCACGGCAGCAGCGCGTACTCGTCCAGCACCCACGGCAGGACGGCGTACGACACCTTCAGCACGTCGTACTCGCACTCCGCGCCCTGCTCGGCCAGGGTGTTGGTGATGTCGATGTCCGCGAACGTCACGTCCAGGGCGGGCGCGTCCGGCACCAGGCCGTGCGCCCACGCGTGGAACACGAAGGTGTCGTTCGGGCAGGGCGAATACGCGATCTTCATGTCAGGTCCCCAGGTCCTCACCGTCGAGCGCCGCCGGGAGTTTCCCGAAAGCCCCGGTCAGCGCGGCGAGCGCCGCCCCGATCCGCCAGGCCGCGCGGTCGCGCGGGCCCACCGGATTCGACACCGTACGGATCTCCAGCACGGGTACGCGGTGCGCCGCCGCGGCCTCCGCGACGCCGAACCCCTCCATCGCCTCGACGACGGCACCGGGATGGCGGTCCGCCAGCTCGGCGGCCCGCTCGGCGCTTCCGGTCACCGTGGACACCGTCAGGACCGGTCCGTGGACCGCGCCCAGCGCCCGGGCCACGGCCGCGCTCAGCGCGGCGGGCGGCCGGTGCTCGTTCACTCCGAAGCCCAGTTCCGCGACGGGCAGGAAACCGTCGGGCGTCTGCGCGCCCAGGTCCGCAGCCACGATGGTCTCCGCGACGGCCACCGACCCCAGGGGAGCGGCGGGCTGGAAGCCGCCGCCGATCCCGGCGGAGACCACCAGGTCGTACGGGGAGTCCGCCGAGGCCAGCGCGGTGGCCGTGCCGGCCGCCGCGGCGGCCGGGCCGACTCCTGCGGCGATCACGTCGCAGTGCACCGCGGGGTGCGCGGCCGCGCACAGTCCCGCGGTCACGGCATCCCGTTCCGCCGCCACCGCGGTCACCACCAGCAGACGCATCTCCGCGGACCCGCTATGCGGCCTTCTCCAGCTTGAACTGCCAGACACCGAAGACGTTGTCGGCAGTGGCGTCGGAACTGCCGACGATGTTCAGCGTGGCGTTCTTGAGCGGCATCGAGCTGCCGGTCTGCGGGTCGCTGACCGTGAAGATCCCGGCGGACTCGGTGAGCGTCCAGTACGTCTCGTCCTTCAGGACGTCCGTCTTCTGGTTCACGCCCGAGGCGATCAGCCAGCCCTTCTCACCGATGGACGGGTCGACGCCGACCCGGATCTTCTCACCCGGCTTGACCTTGATCGTGTGCTTGGGGGCGGCGCTCAGGCACGCGATGAAGATCGCGCTCGGCAGCTTCTTGCCCTTGGCGTAGCACTTGTCAGTGGCCTCGGTGGTCACGGTCTTGGTGCCCACGGTCACGGTCGCCAGCGGGGTCGGCTTCTCACAAGCGGTGAGGAGGACCAGCCCGAGGGACACGGCACCGAGGGCGGCGGCAGCGCGGCGAATGCTCATGGAGGTGAGGCTACCGGGCGGTCGGCTTCCCGCCGCGCGGGGGTACGGCGTGGCGTCGCGCCGCGGGAGGTCGCGCGGCGGGAGGTCGCGCGGCGGGAGGTGGCACGGGAGGTCGTGCGGCGGGCCGTCCGGCCGTCGGTGCGTCACGCCACGCGCGGGCGGGCCGTTCCGCGGCGGGCCGCGCCCATCAGGCCGCGGACCGACAGGACGAAGCCCACCAGCACCAGGCCGGCCGCCACCGCCATCCCCAGCGAACCGATCAGCGGCAGCAGTATCCCGAGCCCGCCGCCGACGACCCATGACAGTTGCAGGGCGGTCTCCGAACGGGCGAACGCCGACGTCCTGACCTCTTCGGGGACGTCGCGCTGGATGAGCGCGTCCAGCGACAGCTTGCTCAGCGCCTGAGCGATACCGGCCACCGCCGCGACCGCCGCGACCGTCACCGTGCCGTACATCAGCGCGGCGACCGTCGTCGCCGCGAGCGCGCCGATCAGCGCCATCGCGATGATGATCTCCGGGCCGCGGGACTTCAGCCACGCCCCGAGCGCGGTCCCCAGCGCGTTGCCCGCGCCCGCCGCGACCGCCACCATGCCCAGCGAGAACGCCGGCGTCAGTCCGCTGAACGGGTGCTCGCGCAGCAGGAACGCCAGGAACATCGTCAGGAAGCCGGACAGCGCGCGCAGCCCGGAATTGGCCTGCAGCGCGTGCAGCACGGACGATCCGACGCCCAGCAGCCCCGGCTTGCGTCCTGGCCCGCGCAGCCCGTCGCCCGGCAGGCCGGCGCCGGGCGTGTCGATGCCGTCGCCGGCACCGCCCGTGTCGGCGGCCCGCAGCTCGGCGAACCGCGCCTTCGCCTCGCCCTTCGCCGAGTCCACCTTGTGCGGCAGCGACATCGACAGCAGCGCCCCGCCCGCGAACACCACGAACGCCCCGTACAGCGGCCACTGCGGCCCGATCATGTGCAGCCCGGCGCCGATCGGCGCCGCGATCGCCGTCGCCAGCAGCCCGGCCAGCGTGACCCGCGAATTCGCCCTCACCAGCGTCGTCTGTCCTGGCAGGAGTCTCGGTACGACGGCGCTGCGCACCACGCCGTACGCCTTCGACGCCACGAGCACGCCCAGCGCCGCCGGGTACAGGCCGAGGCCCGCCGTCGTCACCACCGACGCCATCGTCCAGGCGAGCACCGCCCGCGCCAGCATCGCCATCGCCATGGCGGCCCGGCGGCCGTGCGTCATCCGGTCCAGCAGCGGGCCGATCACCGGCGCGAGCAACGCGAATGGCGCCATCGTGACCAGAAGATAGAGCGCCACCCGGCCGCGCGCCTCGCCGGTCGGTACCGAAAAGAACACAGTGCTGGCGAGAGCGATCGTGATCAACATGTCGCCCGCAGAATTCACCGCGTGCAGTTCGATCAGTTTCGCGAGTCCGGACTCGCCCGCCCCGTGGGCGTGCGTGGACCGCCGAATGCGGCGGCGCACGGCCCCACCGGACCGCCGCGCCGCGCTCACCAGGGCGCGTCCTGCCCTGCGGAGGGGCCCCGGGCCGGACGTCACTACGCTTGCCACGAAGGCCATCCTGCCCCAAATGAGCTGCCTGTCACCCCCTCCTTTGCGCACGCGGTGCGCACGGGTAGCGTGCGATCGCGCAGAATGGGTGCCAACAGGTGCGCCCGAGGTCGTTCGGGTAGGGAAAGAAGCGTCGACGCGGTCCGCAGGTCCGCTCCGTTTTGGCCCCCGCCCGCTTCCGGCGGCGCACACGTGAGACGGCGTAACGGAGAGAATCGATTCTTGTGAGTGCTGCGATGCGAAGCCGTACCCCAGACCGCCTGTGCGCCGAGGCGGTCGATGTCGCGCTGGCTGTGACCGAGGAGGCCGCCGGGCCGCAATCGGTCGGCGAGCATCTTGGCGTCGTCGCCGAGGGCGACCGCGTCGTCACTCACTATTTCGCCTGCAAGGAACCCGCGTACCGCGGGTGGCGCTGGGCCACGACGCTCACGCGGGCCTCGCGCGCCAAGAACATCACCATCGACGAGACCGTGCTGCTGCCCGGCGACGACTCGATCCTGGCCCCCGAGTGGGTGCCGTGGAGCGAGCGGCTCCGGCCGGGTGACATGGGGCCCGGCGACCTGCTGCCGACCGAGTCCGACGATCTCCGTCTCGAACCCGGATGGAGCGGCGAGGACGCGCCGCTGCCGAACTCCGTGGTGTCGGAGGAGCTCGCCGACGTCGTCGAGGCCGAGGACGCCGAGCTGTCCGGCCCTGCGGCCGCGCTTCCCGCGATCGGCAGCATCGGCGCGATCGCCGGGGAAATCGGGATGGGCCGCCGGCGTGTCCTCTCGCGGTTCGGCCTGCACGCCGCGGCCGACCGCTGGGAGGAAGAGTTCGGCCCCAAGACGCCGATGGCCCAGGCGGCCCCGGCCAACTGCCTCAGCTGCGGCTTCTTCGTCCCGATCGCGGGCTCGCTGCGGCAGGCGTTCGGCATCTGCGCGAACGAGTTCTCGCCGGCGGACGGGCGTGTCGTGTCGCTCGGGTACGGGTGCGGGGGTCACTCGGAGGCGGCGGTGATGCCGAAGCCGCCGGTGCCGGCGCCGATGACTCTTGACGAGATCAATGAGGTGGATCCGCTGGTGCTGCATCCGGATCGGCATGGGTCGGTGGAGGAGTCGACGCCGGCGGAGGAGCTGGGTCACTCCTAGGCCGTTGAGGGCTCCGGTGCCGGGGCCCTCCGGGCCGGGGCTTCGAAATCGACTATTGACGATCCCCCAACCTCCGGCCGGGGTGCCCCCAGCGGCCCACAAATAGCTCGGCAGCATTTCGAGCAACCCCTCCCCTAGCCTCCGGCCGGAGGCGCCCCCAGGCGGCCCCGGTCCCTTCGCGTTACAGCCGGCCTGCGGGAGCGCGGCTGTTGTTTGTGACGTGCATTCGTGACGGCAAAGGTTGGGGGAGGGCGGGGATAGTCCGCCGCAGGCGCAACGGCGCTGCGGGCGTCCGCGTACCGGTACCCGCGACGGGCCTGCGGGCACCCGCCCGTCCGGACCTGGCCAGCAGGCAAGGGGCGGGGGTGGGGAACGGCCCGCCGCAGGCGTGACGGTGTCGCGGGGGCCCGCGTACGTGCACCCCCCGCCGGAGGCGGTGCGGCCCGCCGCAGGCGTGGCGGTGTCGCGGGACCCGCGTCCCGCACCGCCCCGTCGGCAGGGGCTGACCTACCCGCCAGGTCCGCCGGAGGCGCATGAAGCGATACCTTCCCCAGGCAGGGGATTACGCGAGGCGAGGGAGACACCGACGTGAGCGGCGCAGCGGCGGTACGGGAATCCGGCGGGGCAGCGGCGGCGGATGGTTTCGGGACGGGGCGGCTGCGCCGCGGGGTGCTGGACGCGTGGGCGGCGTCGGCGGCGCGGTTCAGGGAGGACGCCAACGCCGAGGAGGACCTGGCGCTCGGCGGCTACCGGGACCGGCTCGTCGTCGAGCTGGCGCAGAACGCGGCGGACGCCGCGGTGCGGGCCGGGGTGCGGGGCAGCCTGCGGCTGACGCTGCACGCGGCGGAGGGCGACAGCCCCGCCGTGCTGGCGGCGGCGAACACCGGGGCGCCGCTGGACGCCGCGGGGGTGGAGTCGTTGTCGACGCTGCGGGCGTCGGCGAAGCGGGAGGACGCGGAGACCACCGTCGGCCGGTTCGGCGTGGGGTTCGCGTCGGTGCTGGCGGTGAGTGACGAGCCGGCGGTGGTCGGGCGCTCCGGGGGTGTGCGGTGGTCGCTGGCGGAGGCCAGGGCGCTGGCGGCGGAGACGCCGGGGCTCGCGGACGAGCTGCGGCGCCGGGACGGGCATGTGCCGCTGCTGCGGCTGCCGTTCCCGGCGGAGGGTTCCGCGCCGGACGGGTACGACACGGTCGTGGTGCTGCCGCTGCGGGACGGTGCCGCGGAGGATCTGGCGGAGCGGCTGCTGGCGGGGATCGACGACGCGCTGCTGCTGACGCTGCCAGGGCTGTCCGAGGTCGTGATCGACACGCCGGACGGCGTAAGGACTTTGACGCAGCGTCAGGACGACGGAACGGTCCTCGTGGAGGACAGCGCGGCGGGTGCCGCGACCCGGTGGCGGGTGGCGTCGGCGGCGGGTCCGCTGGAGGCGGGGCTGCTGGCGGACCGGCCGGTGGAGGAGCGGTTGCGGCCGGTGTGGTCGGTGACCTGGGCGGTGCCGGTGGAGGGGGACGGTTCGCCGGGCCGGCCGCGTACGGCGGGCGTGGTGCACGCCCCGACGCCGACGGACGAGCCGCTGGGCCTGCCGGCGCTGCTGATCGCGTCGTTCCCGATGGATCCGAGCCGGCGGCACGCCGCGCCGGGTCCGCTGACGGACTTTCTGGTCGCGCGGGCGGCCGAGACCTATGTGGAGCTGCTGCGCGACTGGCAGCCGGTCGGGGCCGGCATCGTGGACCTGGTGCCGGGGCCGCTCGGCAAGGGGGAGCTGGACGCGGAGCTGCGCCGGCAGGTGCTGGCCGGTTTGCCCCGTACGGCGTTCCTGCCGCGGGCGGTGGCGGTGCCGATGAGCGGCGACGCGCCCGAGGTGGCGGAGGGCCGGTGGGACGGCGGGGTCGGCGGTCCGGTGGTCGAGGGCGAGGCGCTGCGGCCGGTGGACGCCGAGGTCGTGGAGGGTGCGCAGGCGGAGGCCGTCAGTGTGCTCGCCGAGGTGTTCCCGACGCTGCTGCCGGCGAGTCTTGAGCGCCGCCCGGAGCTGCGTGCGCTGGGTGTGGCGCGGTTGTCGCTGGCCGACGCGATCGACCGGCTGGCGGGCGCCGAGCGCCCGGCGGTCTGGTGGCGCCGGCTGTACGACGCGCTGGCCGGGACGGATCCGGACCGGCTGACGGGCCTGCCGGTGCCGTTGGCGGACGGCCGGACGGTCGTCGGTCCGCGCCAGGTGCTGCTGCCGCTGCCCGACGGCGGGGTGGACCTCGCGCCGCTGGCCCGGCTGGGGCTGAAGGTGGCCGACCCCGAGGCGGTGCATCCGCTGCTGGAGAAGCTGGGCGCGCTGTCCGCGACGCCGAACGCCGTGCTGACGACCCCGCAGGTGCGGGCGGCCGTCGCCGGTTCGCTGGATTCGGGGGAGATCTGGGACGAGGACGGCCTGGACGCCGACGAGCTGGCGGAGGTCGTGCTCGGGCTGGTGAAGGCGGCGGGTCTCGTGCCGGGCGACGAGCCGTGGCTGGGGGCGCTGGCGCTGCCCGACGACGAGGGCGAACTGGCCCCGGCGGGCGAGCTGGTGCTGCCGGGCAGCGCGCTGGAGCAGGTGCTGCGGGAGGGCGAACTCGCCCCCGTGGACCAGGAGCTGGCCGACCGCTGGGGCGAGCAACCGCTGACGGCCGTGGGCGTGCTGGCGACGTTCGCGCTGGTGCGGGCGGCTGACGTGGTGCTGGATCCGGACGAGCTGGAGCCGCGCGAGAGCGACTGGGCAGAGCCGGACGACGTCGGCCTGCTGGACGCCGTCGACGTGTGGTGCGAGGACGTGCTGGACCGGCTGCCGGAGACGGATGTCCCGCCGGTCGCCACGGAGATCGTCGCGGTCCGGGATCTGGATCTGGTCGACGACGACGCGTGGCCGCAGGCGCTGGCCATGCTGTCCCGGCCGCCGCTGCGCGACGCGATCACCGCGCCCGTACGGGTGCTGCTACCGGACGGTACGACCGAGTCGGTGCGTGCGTACTCGGCGTGGTGGCTGCGCGACCACCCCGTGCTGGACGGCCGCCGGCCGGTCGGTCTGCGGGCCGCCGGGGGCGATCCGCTGCTGGCGGGGCTGTACGACGAGGCCGATGTCGATGTGGACGAGCAGGTGCTGCGCGCGCTGGGCGTCCGGACGACGGTGTCGGCGCTGCTGGACGAGCCGGGCGGCGGCGCCGAGCTGCTGGCGCGGCTGGCCGACCCGGACCGGCCGGTGACCTCCGCGCAGCTGCTGCGGCTGTACGCGGCGCTGGCCGCGCTCGACCCTCAGCAGGTGACGCTGCCGGACGAGCTGCGGGCCGTCGTCGACGGCGAGGTGTGCGTCGTGGACGCGGGTGACGCGCTGGTCGCGGACGCCCCGGACCTGCTGCCGCTGGCCGCCGGGCAGCCGCTGCTGCCGGTACCGCCGTACCGGGCGGGGGATCTGGCGGAGCTGTTCCAGGTCCGCCGGCTGAGCGAGGCGTACGACGCGCCGGTGGTCTCCGAAGGGGAGACCCACGAGGTCCCGGCGGCCGTGCACGAGCTGCTGCCGACGGCTCCCCGGTCGTACGTCGAGCACGAGGAGCTCGTGGTGGCGGGCGGCACGGAGCTGGACTGGCGTTACGTCGACGGCGTCCTGCACGCCGCGACCGTCGAGGGTGTCGCGGCCGGGCTGGCGTGGGCCGCGGGGCAGTGGCAGCGCCGCTTCGAGCTCGCGGCGCTGCTGGAGGACTCGTCCCGCACGGAGGAACTGGCCCGCGCCCGCTGGTTCGACTAGGGAGTGACTCCGAACCAGGCCGTCAGTGGCCTGAGCTGAGTCTGGCCGCCTGGGCCCGCCCCACTTCGGTGGCGCGGCCCAGGAAGTCGGCGATGACGTCGAGCTCGCGGTCGCTGTACCCGTCGAGGATCTCGGTGAAGGCCTCGCCGGGCTCGTCCCAGGCTTCCCCGACCCTGGTGAGCGCCTCCGGCGCGAGGGCGACGAGCGCGCGCCTGCGGTCGCCGGGGTCGGCGGTCCTGACGACCAGGCCGGCCTTCTCCAGACGGTCGACGAGCCGGGTCGCGGAGCCGGCCGTGAGGCCGGTCAGTTTGGCGATCCGCCCGGTGCTCAGCGGCTCCGGCTCCATGCCGAGCAGACCCAGGCACTGAAGGTCGGTGGGGTGCAGGCCGAGGTGGTCGGCCATGGCCTGGTTGAAGACCGTCCAGGCGGCGTAGTGGCGCTGGCTCTCGTCGGCGATCCGGGCGAGCAATTCTTTTCGGCTTGACATCGGGTCCTTCTTGCTCCAGATTTATGTGCGTGACGCAACATCTGCGCGGCGCAATCTGATCGCCGCGGTTGCATCCTACGCGGCTCAGGCCGCGCCCTTCTCTCCGAAAGACCAGCTCTCATGTCCACACTCACGCTTTCCCCTGCCACGGCCGCCGAGGCCGTCTCGCCGAACCGGCGGTGGGCCGTCCTCGCCGTCATCCTCATCGCCGACGTCCTGGACCTCCTGGACGCGACGATCACCAACATCGCCGCACCCACCATCAGCAAGGACCTGAACGGGGGCGCCGCCCTCATCCAGTGGCTCGGCGCCGCCTACGCCCTCGCGCTCGGTGTGCTCCTCGTCGTCGGCGGACGCCTCGGCGACAAGTTCGGCCGCCGCCGCGTCTTCCTCGTCGGCCTCACCGGCTTCACCGTCGCCTCCATCGCCTGCGGACTGTCCTTCAGTCCCGCCTCGATCATCGTCGCCCGCCTCGTCCAGGGTGCCTTCGGCGCCCTTCTGATCCCGCAGGGCTTCGGCATCCTCGGTGCCGTCTTCCCGCGTGACCAGATCGGCAAGGCGTTCAGCGCCTTCGGTCCGACCCTCGGCATCTCCGCCGTCGGCGGCCCGATCCTCGCCGGCTTCCTCATCGACGCCGACCTGTTCGGCGCCGGCTGGCGCTCCATGTTCCTCATCAACATCCTGCTCGGCGGCTTCGCGATCGTCGCCGCCGTCAAGCTCCTGCCGAAGGACACCGGCGACTCCACCACCGCCGTCGACGGCATCGGCTCCGGCCTGCTCGCCGGCACCATGCTCGGGCTGCTCTACGGCCTGATCGAGGGCTCCTCCAACGGCTGGAACCTCGTCCCGTTCGCCTCGCTCGCCGCCGGCCTCGTCTTCTTCGGCCTGTTCTGCCACCGCCAGCGCACCGCCGCCAGCCCGCTCATCCAGCCGTCGCTGCTCAAGAACCGCGGCTTCACCTCCGGCCTCATCCTCGGCATCGTGTTCTTCGCCGCCAACGCCGGACTGCTGTTCGTCCTCTCGCTCTTCCTGCAGAACGGTCTGGGCTACTCCCCGATGCGCGCCGCGCTCGGCCTCGCCCCCGTCGCCGCCGGCATCGTCGTCGCCTCCATCGCCTGCTACCAGCTCGTCGGCAAGCTCGGACGCAACCTCGTCCTCATCGGCCTGCTGATCACCCTGATCGGCACCGGCTGGCTGCTCGCCCTCGTCCACGCCTACGGCACCGACCTCGGCACCTGGTCGCTGCTCACCCCGATCCTGATCATCGGTCTCGGCATGGGCACCTGCTTCGGCACCATCTACGACGTCACCATCGGTGACATCGACCCCAAGGAAGCCGGCAGCGCCAGCGGCTCCCTCAGCGCCGTCCAGCAGCTCGCCAACGCCATCGGCGCCGCCGTCGTCACCACGGTCTACTTCAAGACCCTCGCCTCCGACGACGAGGCCCACGCCATGACCTACAGCCTGATCGTCGTCGCCTGCGTCGCGCTCCTCAGCACCGGCCTCGTGTGGCTCATGCCGCGCAACGCCCAGCCCGACGACGACCACTGATCCCGCACCACCGGCCGGCCCTTCACGTTCGACGCCGTCACCCCGAGGCCTGGAAGGCGGAGATGGCGGAGTACGTGCCCGCCGCCTACGCCGACGGCCTGCTCGACTACTGGCGCTCCACCGACGGCAAGCCCGTCGACCTCACCACCGCCGTCGAGGAGCTGACCGGTCACCCGGCGCGCAGCTTCGCGGTGTGGGCCGAGGAGAACGCCGCCGAGTTCGTGAAGTAACCGCCGCATCCCGGGTGTTCCCGGTGTCCGCGGTATCCCGGCGGGTCGTCAGTCGCTGTCGTGGACGCGGAGCGTTCGCCAGACCAGTTCCAGAACGAGCCCGGCCGCGAGAGCGACCCCCACCGCCACCCACGGACCCTCCGTACCCACCAGCTTGAGCGCGAAGAACTTCTGCAGCCAGGGCGTGACCAGCACGATCAGGAAGCCCGCGCCCATCGCCAGCACCAGGCAGACCCGCCACAGCGTGTAGGGGCGGGCGACGATGGCCAGCACCCACATGGAGATCAGGAACAGGGTGAGGGTCGCGTTGCTGGTCTCGGCGTCCAGCGCCCCGTCACCGGTGTAGTGGTGGCGGGCCAGCAGGTACTCGCCGAACGTCGCCACCCCGCAGATGACGCCCGCGGGCGCCGAGTACCGCATCACCCGTCGTACGAAGTGCGGCTTGGCCCGCTCCTTGTTGGGAGCGAGCGCCAGGAAGAACGCCGGGACACCGATGGTCAGGGTGGACAGCAGCGTCAGATGGCGGGGCAGGAACGGATACGGCACCTGCCAGAAGACCACCAGCAGCGCCAGCAGCACCGAATAGACGGTCTTGGTGAGGAACAGCGTCGCCACCCGCGTGATGTTCCCGATGACGCGGCGGCCCTCCGCGACCACCGAGGGCAGCGTCGCGAAGCTGTTGTTGAGCAGCACGATCTGCGCGACGGCCCGGGTCGCCTCGGATCCCGAGCCCATGGAGACGCCGATGTCGGCGTCCTTGAGGGCGAGCACGTCATTGACGCCGTCGCCGGTCATCGCGACGTTGTGGCCCCGGGACTGGAGCGCGGCGACCATGTCGCGCTTCTGCTGCGGGGTGACCCGGCCGAAGACCGCGCCGTTCTCCAGCACGTCCGCCATCGCGTCCCGGTCGGTGGGCAGTTGGCGGGCGTCGACCGGGTGCTCCGCGCCGGGCAGCCCGAGCTTGCCGGCGACCGCGCCGACCGAGATCGCGTTGTCGCCGGAGATGACCTTGGCGTGGACGCCCTGTTCCTCGAAGTACCGCAGGGTGTCGGCGGCGTCGGGGCGCAGCCGCTGTTCCAGGATGACCAGCGCCTGCGGGACGACGTCCGTGGCGACGCCCGGATCGTCGAGCCGGCGGTCGGTGCGCGCGAGCAGCAGCACCCGCAGGCCCTGGTTGTTGAGTTCGTCGATGTCGGCGAGGGCGGTGTGGCCGGTGGGCAGCAGGATGTCGGGCGCGCCGAGCAGCCAGGTGCTGCTGTCGCCGTCGGGCTCGTTGAAGGCGGCGCCGCTGTACTTGCGCGCGGAGGAAAAGGGCAGCGCCTCGGTGCACCGCCAGCCGTCGCTTCCGGCCCCGTCCTTCACCGTCACCGGGTAGGCGGCGACGATCGCCTGAAGGCTGGCGTTGGGCCGCGGGTCGGAGCCGCCGAGCGCGCCGAGCACCTGCTGGACGTACGGCTCAGTGGCGCCGTCGAGCATCCGCAGCCCGGTGACGTCCATCCCGCCCTCGGTGAGGGTGCCGGTCTTGTCGAGGCAGACGACGTCGACCCGCGCCAGGCCCTCGATGGCGGGGAGTTCCTGCACCAGGCACTGCTTGCGGCCGAGCCGGATGACGCCGATCGCGAAGGCGACGGAGGTCAGCAGCACCAGTCCCTCGGGGACCATGGGCACGATGCCGGCGACCGTACGGCGCACCGCCTCGCGCCAGTTGTGGTTCTGGAGCACGAGCTGGCTGATGATCAGGCCGATCGCGGTCGGCACCATCATCCACGTCACGTACTTGAGGATCTCGCTGATGCCGTTGCGCAGTTCGGAGTTGACGAGGGTGAAGCGGGACGCCTCCTCGGCGAGCTGCGCGGCGTAGGCCCCCCGGCCGACCTTGGTGGCGGTGAACGCGCCGCCGCCGGCGACGACGAAGCTGCCGGACATGACGGGGTCGCCCGGTTTCTTCAGCACCGGGTCGGCCTCACCGGTGAGCAGCGATTCGTCGATCTCCAGCCCCTCGGCCTCGACGACCTCGCCATCGACGACGGCCTTGTCGCCCGGGCCCAGCTCGATGAGGTCGCCCAGCACGATCGCGGAGGTGTGGATCTCGACGGCCGTGCCGTCGCGGCGCACGGTGGGCTTGGCCTCGCCGATGACGGCGAGGCTGTCGAGGGTCTTCTTGGCGCGCATCTCCTGGATGATGCCGATCGCCGTGTTGGCGACGATGACGAAGCCGAAGAGGCCGTCCTGGATCGGTCCGACGACGAGGATGACGAGGAAGAGCACGCCGATGATGGCGTTGAACCGGGTGAAGACGTTGGCCTTGACGATCTCGGTGGTGGAGCGCGACGACCGCACCGGAACGTCGTTCACCTCGCCCCGGGCCACCCGCTCGGCGACCTCACTGCTGGTCAGTCCGGCGTTGCGGGCAACGACCTGGATGTCCGTGCGATCCGTCATGGCACCGACGCTACGTGCGGTTCGCCCGGTTCACCCGCCGGACGGAGCGGTCCGGGTGACCGTTCGGACGGGTATGGGGTGATGTTCTACGGGGTGACGTTCCGGCCGTCCTGCCGGGCTTCGCGCTGTGCGGCTTCCCGCTGCAGGGCCGCGTTGCGCCTCCGGACGTACCAGAGGCCGAAGAGGCCGAGCAGGCTGCCGGCGAGGCAGGTCCAGATCCACCAGGCGTGGCCGTGGTCGGCGTACCAGCCGTAGAAGGGGAGCTGCCCGATGAAGAGCACGAACCAGACGACCGTGCCGACGAGGACGGTCGCGATGTCGTTCGCTTCCAGCGGCTCGGGTGTCTCGTGCGTGGCTTTCCACTTGCTCATGCGGTCAGGGTACGTGGTGCCGGCAGGTGCCCCATGGTGGGGTGCGGCCGGTCGCCGCAAGGGTCTACGCGCGGAGATAGCGCTCGATCACTCGTTTGTTCATACTGAAGCGGTCCCCCGGTGACTGGTTTCAGTCGTACGAACGCACAAATAGAGGACCTACATGTCCCCCTCGGCCACCGCCTCGGTCGACGCCAAGAACCCGTCACCCGCACCGCCCAAGAACGGCCTCGACCGCTTCTTCCGGATCTCCGAGCGGGGATCGTCGGTCTCCCGCGAGGTCCGGGGCGGGCTCGCCACCTTCTTCGCGATGGCCTACATCATCGTGCTGAACCCGATCATCCTCAGTTCCGGCGTGGACAAGTACGGCCACCACCTGGACGGTGGCCAGCTGGTCACCGCCACCGTGCTGACCGCCGCCTTCACCACCCTCCTGATGGGCGTCATCGGGAATGTGCCGATCGCGCTCGCGGCCGGCCTCGGTGTGAACACCGTCGTCGCCCTGCAGCTCGCACCCAGGATGAGCTGGCCCGACGCGATGGGCATGGTCGTCCTGGCCGGTTTCGCGATCATGCTGCTGGTCGCCACCGGGCTGCGCGAGCGGGTGATGAGCGCGGTACCGCTGGGGCTGCGCAAGGGCATCGCGATCGGCATCGGCCTGTTCATCATGCTGATCGGCCTCGTCGACTCGGGCTTCGTCACCCGAATCCCGGACGCCGCGCACACCACCGTCCCGCTGCAGCTGGGCTCGGACGGCCACCTCAACGGCTGGCCGGTGCTGGTCTTCATCCTGGGCGTGCTGCTCACGCTGGCCCTGATCATCCGCAGGGTGCCGGGCGCGATCCTGATCAGCATCGTCGCGATGACGGTGCTGGCCCTGATCATCGACGCGGTCGCGGACATCCCCGGCATGGCCTGGGGGCTGACCGTCCCCGAGTGGCCCGGCAACCCGGTGGCCGGCCCGGACTTCGGACTCATCGGCAACGTCAGCCTCTTCGGCGGCTTCGGCGAGGTCGGGATACTGACCGGGGTGCTGTTCGTCTTCACCGTGCTGCTGTCCTGCTTCTTCGACGCGATGGGCACGATCCTCGGCGTCAGCGACGAGGCGCACCTGCTGGACGAGAAGGGCGACCTGCCCGGCATGAACAAGGTGCTGATGGTCGACGGCATCGCCACCGCCCTCGGCGGCGCCACCTCCAGCTCCGCCAACACCTGCTTCGTGGAGTCCACGGCCGGTGTCGGCGAGGGTGCCAGGACCGGCCTCGCCAGCATCGTCACCGGGCTGATGTTCGTGCTCGCGCTGTTCTTCACCCCGCTCGCCACGATGGTCCCGGCCCAGGCCGCCACTCCCGCGCTGATCGCGGTCGGCTTCCTGATCCTGGCGAACAGCGTCCGGGACATCGACTGGGACGACTTCACGATCGCCGTCCCGGCGTTCCTGACGATGGTGATGATGCCGTTCACGTACTCCATCACCAACGGCATCGGCATCGGCTTCGTCAGCTTCTGCCTGCTGCGGCTGGCCGCGGGGCGCGGCCGTGAGGTGCCGGTGGCCCTGTACGTGGTCGCGGCGGTCTTCGGCTTCTACTACCTGATGCCGGCCCTCGGCCTGACCTGAGGCCCGGCCTGGGCCCGGCCTGACCGCCCCGGTGTTGTCGGGGTGGTGTCGGGATGGTGTCGGGGTGCCACTCACCCCGGCGGAGCGGCGTAGAACCGCTCCGTCTCGTCGACGGCGGTCTTGAACCGCTCGTCGAAGTCGTCGCGAACGAGCGTCCGGACCACGTAGTCCTGGACGCTCGTTCCGCATTTGGCGGCGTGGTCACGGAGCCGATCCAGCAGGTCGGCGTCTATACGCAGGCTGAGCACTCTCGATGCCATATGCCAAAGGTCCCCGCCGGGGGTGGTTCCAGGTGTCGTTTTCGGGCGCTAACTCACTCATATGGGTGAGGTTTACTTAGCCTAGGTAATGAGCTACGCTAATGAATGTGACCGAACTGTCCGAGGACGACCGCGCCGCAGTGAACTCTCTGCGCTCCGCAGTGATGCGACTGTCGCGGCGACTGCGCCACCAGCGGGTGGACGAGTCGCTCAGCCCGACCGAGATGTCCGTGCTGGGTACCCTCGCCCGCTGCGGCTCCGCCACACCCGGGGAGCTGGCCCGCAAGGAGCACGTCCAGCCGCCCTCCATGACGCGCATCGTCGCGATGCTGGAGGCCAAGGACCTCGTCCGCCGGGACCCGCACCCCGACGACCGCCGCCAGGTGGTCGTCAGCCAGACGGAGCAGGCCGAGGCGATGCTCGAGGAGAGCCGCCGCAAGCGCAACGTGTGGCTGGCGCAGCTCACGGAGGGGCTGAGCGACGACGAGCGCGCCGTGCTGCGTGCCGCCGCGCCGGTCCTGGAGAAGCTCGCGCAGCTGTAGTGACACCCGAGACGTTCCGAGAAGCAGTGACACCCGAGATGTAGTGATACCCGACCGGCGGACGGCGGGTGCAGAAGAACGTGGAACAACCAGAAGTGAAGCGCAACGCCACACAGGGGAGGCGAACCTAGATTGAGTTCGGCAGCCGGCTCAGACACCGCACCCGGACAAGAACCCGATACGACCACGAAGCGCGGCATGTTCAGCTCGCTCAAGGTTCGTAACTACCGGCTCTTCGCGACCGGCGCCGTGGTGTCCAACACCGGCACCTGGATGTCGCGGATCGCCCAGGACTGGCTGGTGCTCAGCATCACCGGTTCTTCTTTCGCGGTGGGTATCACCACCGCGCTGCAGTTCCTGCCGATGCTGCTCTTCGGCCTGTTCGGCGGTGTCATCGCCGACCGTTACCCCAAGCGGCAGATCCTGCTGTGCACCCAGGCCGCGCTCGGCGGGCTCGGGCTGCTGCTCGCCGCACTGACGCTCAGCGGGCACGTCCAGGTCTGGCACGTGTACGTCATCGCCTTCGCCCTCGGCATGGTGACCGTCGTCGACAACCCGGCCCGGCAGACCTTCGTGGTCGAGATGGTCGGCCCCGGCGAGATCCGCAACGCGGTCTCGCTGAACTCCGCGAACTTCCAGGCCGCCCGGCTGATCGGCCCCGCCGTCGCCGGTGTCCTGATCACCGCGGTCGGCAGCGGCTGGGCATTCCTGCTCAACGGGCTGTCGTTCCTCGCCCCGCTCGCCGGCCTGCTGATGATGCGCACCGCTGAGCTGCACAAGGTCGAGCGGGTGCCGCGCGGCAAGGGCCAGCTGCGGGAGGGCCTGCACTACGTCGCCGGGCGCCCGGAGCTGATCTGGCCGATCGTGCTGGTCGGGTTCATCGGGACCTTCGGCTTCAACTTCCCGATCATCCTCACCGGCTTCGTCAACCACGTCTACCACTCCGGTGCGAGCACCTACGGGCTGCTGAACACCATCATCGCGCTGGGCTCGCTCGGCGGCGCGCTGCTCGCGGCCCGCCGCGGACGGACCCGGCTGCGGCTGCTGGTGGCCGCCGCGTTCGCCTTCGGGGCGCTGGAGGTGGTGGCCGCGGTGGCGCCGTCCTTCTGGATGTTCGCGCTCCTGCTGCTGCCGATCGGCGTCTTCGGGATGACGTTCAACACCTCGGCCAACGCCTCGGTGCAGCTCGCCTCCGACCCCGCCATGCGGGGCCGCGTCATGAGCCTGTACATGATGGTCTTCGTCGGTGGCACCCCCATAGGCGGCCCGGTCGTCGGCTGGGTGACGGACACCTACGGGGCCCGCGTCGGGTTCCTGTCCGGCGGCCTCGTCGCGGCGCTCGCGGCGGTCGGTGTCGGCCTGGTGCTGGCCCGGGTCGGCGGGCTGCGGCTCAAGGTGGACCTGCACCGGGGAAAAGACCACCGGCTGATCGAGTTCGTGCCCCGTGAGGGCGCGGCCGCCCCACTGGTGACGGCCGCGTGAGGCCGTCGGCATGAGACTGTTCGCCGCGGTCCTGCCGCCCTCCGGGGTGGCGGACGAACTCGATCTGGCCGTCTCCCCGCTCCACCGGCTCCCCGGAGCCGGCCGGCTGCGCTGGACCGAACGCGCCGGATGGCACTTCACGCTCGCCTTCCTCGGCGAGGTCGCCGACGGGACGCTCCCCGCGCTGCGGGACGGCCTCGCCGCCGTCGCGCGGCGGTACGCGCCCTGCGAACTGCAGCTGTCCGGCGGCGGCCGGTTCGGCGAGCGGGCGCTGTGGGCGGGCGCCGCGGGCGACACCGGCCGGCTCGCGGAACTGGCGGACTCCGTCCAGAGCGCCGCCCGGCAGGCCGGCGTCGATCCGGCGCAGGAGCACGCGTACACCCCGCACCTCACGCTGGCCCGCAGCCGCGGCGGCGTGGCCCTCGGCCCGTACGCCGCCGCGCTCGACGGTTTCCTGGGTACGCCGTGGTCCGCGGACACCCTCGCGCTGGTGCGCAGCCACCCGGCGCCGGACGCCCACTACGAGACGGTGGCGACCTGGCCGCTGGGCCGGTGACCCCGGCCGGTTAACCTCGACACGTGGACCCCAAGACCCGAACCCGTGTAGTGACCGCCGCCCTCGTCCTGATGCTCGTCGTGGTGGTCGCGGGCGCACTGCTGCGCTGAGAGGCCGTCGCGCCCGCCCGCGGCCACCGGCCCCGCCCGCCGGGCCCCGGTTCTCACCGGGACCCGGCCTGGCCGGGTCCTACCAGGCGAAGGCTTCCGGGGACGGCCCCGGGCCGGGGAAGACCTCGTCCAGTGCGGACAGGAACTCCTCCGACAGCTTCAGCTCGACCGCGTTGAGCGCCGAGTCCAGCTGCGCCTGCGTCCGCGGGCCGACGATCGGCCCGGTCACCCCGGGCCGGGTCAGCAGCCACGCCAGACCGACATCACCGGGCGCCAGGTCGTGCTTGTCGCACAGGTCCTCGTACGCCTGGATCTGGTCGCGCTGCGCCGCGCTCTTGAGCGCGTCCGCGCTGCGGCCGGACGTCGAGCGCGCGCCGCCGCCCTCGCGCTCCTTGCGGAGCGCCCCGCCGAGCAGCCCGCCGTGCAGCGGCGACCACGGGATGACCCCGAGGCCGTACGCCTGCGCCGCCGGGATGACCTCCATCTCGGCACGCCGCTCGGCCAGGTTGTACAGGCACTGTTCGCTGGTCAGGCCCAGCGAACCGCGACGGGCGGCCGCCTCGTTGGCCTGCGCGATGTTCCAGCCGGCGAAGTTCGACGAACCGGCGTACAGGATCTTGCCCTGCTGCACGAGGACGTCGACGGCCTGCCAGATCTCGTCCCAGGGCGTGTTCCGGTCGATGTGGTGGAACTGGTAGAGGTCGATGTAGTCCGTACCGAGCCGCTTCAGGCTCGCGTCGGCGGCACGGCGGATGTTGAGGGCGGAGAGCCGGTCGGCGTTCGGCCAGGCGTCACCCTCGGCGGCCATGTTGCCGTAGACCTTCGTCGCGAGAACGGTCTTCTCGCGGCGCCCGCCTCCCTTGGCGAACCAGGACCCGACGATCTCCTCGGTGCGGCCCTTGTTCTCGCCCCACCCGTACACATTGGCGGTGTCGAAGAAGTTGACGCCCGCGCCGAGCGCGGAGTCCATGATCGCGTGACTGTCGTTCTCATCGGTCTGGGGACCGAAGTTCATGGTGCCGAGCACCAGGCGGCTGACTTTGAGACCCGTGCGTCCGAGCTGCGTGTACTCCATGACCCCTAAGCCAAGCTCTTCGAGTGCGCTCGAAGCAAGGGGGTGGCCGCCCGCTGGGACGGGCGTGTCAGGGGGCGCCGCGCCTATCGGCCCGCATACGGTCCGCCGACCCCCCAGGCCTGGTGCATCGCGTCGGCGAACGCGGCCGCGAGGCGGTGTTCGCCGGAGGGACCGGGGTGCGTGCCGTCGTAGGTGTCGGTGAACAGCTCGTAGCCGTCCGGCCGGGACGCGAGCAGCAGGGGAGAGGCGCCGGTGTCCAGATCGGCGACGGCCTTGGCCATCCGGACGTTGAGGTCCCGGCACTGCTCGGCGAAGGGGAGATCGTGGTCGGCCCGGATGTTGGGTATCACCGGCAGCAGCACCATGCGGATCCGCGGATTGGCGGACCGTGCCTCGCCGACGAAGCTCCGCAGGTTCTCCGCGGTCTGCTCGGCGGTCGTGTAGAAGCCGAGATCGATCAGACCGAGCGAGATCAGCAGGAGATCGGGACGGTGCGCGCGCACCGCGTCCCCGATCAGCGGCGCCATGTGCAGCCAGCCCTCACCCCAGCCGGCCAGATGCCGCCGGGCGTCCGCCGGGAAGGCCGGGTCGGCGTACGCGTGCGAGACGGGCTCGCCGCGCTCCTTGTCGTGCAGCGCGGTGCGCGGGCCGACCACCGTGAACGGCTCGCCGAGCGAGCACAGGTGCTGCCACATGCGGTAACGCCAGGTGAAGTCGCCCGCGCTGCCGATGGTCATGGAATCGCCGACGAACATATAACGCACGCTGAGATCATCGCGGATACCCGGCCCCGGCCGCGATGCCCGGCGGCGTGAAGCCCGACACATGACGGGATGGCAGGCTGGGGGCATGCCGCGCTCCCGCATCGCCCTCGCCGCCTCAGTCGCCGCCGCGGCGTTCGCCGTTCTCGGACCGGTGCCGGGGGCCGTCGCCGACGGCGGGCCCGCCGTCGCGTTCACCATCAGCGACCCCCGGATCACCGAGTCCAGCGGACTGGCCGCCAGCCACCTCCACAAGGGCGTGTACTGGACCCACAACGACAGCGACGACGGCCCGTACGTCTACGCGGTGGACTCCGCGACCGGCAGGACCGTCGCCAGGGTCACGATGCGCGGCATCGACCCCCGTGACGTGGAGGCGATCTCCATCGGCCCGGACGGCGACATCTACGTCGGCGACATCGGCGACAACCTCGGCGGGACCTGGCCGCATGTGTGGATCTACCGGTTCGCCGAGCCCAAGCAGCTGGGGAACACGACGGTGGACGTCATCCGCTACACGGTCCAGTACGAGGGCGGCCCGCGGAACGCGGAGGCGCTGATGGTGCACCCCAAGACCGGCCGGGTCTACATCGCCAGCAAGAACGAGGACGGCGGCGCCCTGTACGCGGGCCCGAAGAAGCTCAGCCCGAAGGGGGTGAACGTCTTCCGGAAGATCGCCGAGGTGCCCTGGGTGACCGACGGTTCGTTCTCGCCCGACGGCACCCGGCTGGTGCTGCGCGGCTACTTCTGGGCGACCGCCTGGCGGTGGTCCGGCGACGCCCCGACGAAGATCGGCAGCCTCGATGTGCCGATGCAGCGGCAGGGCGAGTCGGTGGCCTTCACCCCGGACGGCCGAGCGCTGATGTACGGCAGCGAGGGGAAGAACAGCGAGGTCTGGCGGGCGCCGCTCAACGGCGAGGACCTGCCGGACTCCGTGGCCCCGGACGCCACCGGATCCGCCGGCACGGGCCGGCCGGGCGGCAAGGGACCGGCCGCGGACGCCGCCAAGGACGGCTCGTCCGGCCACAGTGTGACCGTCGTCGGTTTCGCGGTGCTCGCCGCGATCTTCGTCGCGGCCACCGGCCTGCGCCGGATCCTTCGCCGCCGTCCCGACTGACGAGGGGCCCGGCCGTCACCGGCCGGACCCCTCGTCAGTCGTGCGTCGCGGGTGCGGTTACAGCTTGTCGATGACGTAGTCGATGCAGACCGTCAGCGCCTCGACGTCGGCCGGGTCGACCGCCGGGAACATCGCGACCCGCAGCTGGTTGCGGCCCAGCTTGCGGTACGGCTCGGTGTCCACGATGCCGTTGGCGCGCAGCGCCTTCGAGATCTGGGTGGCGTCGATCGCGTCGTCGAAGTCGATGGTGCCGATGACCTGCGAGCGCTGCTCCGGGTCGGCCACGAACGGCGTCGCGTACGACGACTTCTCGGCCCAGACGTACAGCCGCGACGAGGAGTCCGCGGTGCGGGCGACCGCCCAGTCCAGGCCGCCCTGGCCGTTGATCCAGTCGAGCTGGTTGGCGAGCAGGAAGAGCGTGGACAGCGCCGGGGTGTTGTACGTCTGGTTCTTCGTCGAGTTGTCGATCGCGGTCGGCAGGTCGAAGAACGCGGGGATGTGCCGGCCGGACGCGGCGATCTCGGCGGCGCGTTCCAGCGCGGCCGGGGAGAACGCGGCCAGCCACAGGCCGCCGTCCGCCGCGAAGGACTTCTGCGGGGCGAAGTAGTAGACGTCCGTCTCGGTGATGTCGACCGGCAGGCCGCCCGCACCGGAGGTGGCGTCCACCAGGACGAGTGAACCGGCGTCGGCGCCCTGTACGCGCTTGATGGGTGCGGCGACACCCGTCGAGGTCTCGTTGTGCGTGAACGCGTACACGTCCACACCGGCCTCGGCGACCGGCACCGGGTGGGTACCCGGGTCGGACTTGACGACCGACGGGTCGTCCAGCCACGGCGCGAGCTTGGCCGCGGTCGCGAACTTGGAGGAGAACTCGCCGAACGACAAATGCTGGGACTTCTGCCGGATCAGACCATGGGTGGCGATGTCCCAGAACGCGGTGGACCCGCCGTTGCCGAGCACTACCTCATAGCCCTCGGGCAGGGAGAACAGCTGCCGGACACCTTCACGGACCTGGCCCACCAGGTTCTTCACCGGAGCCTGCCGGTGAGAGGTGCCGAGCAGGGACGTGCCGGTCGCGGCCAGCGCTTCGACCGCCTCCGTCCGTACCTTGGAGGGGCCCGCGCCGAAACGGCCGTCGGCGGGCTTGATGTCAGCGGGAATCTGGATATCAGCCACGGGCGAAGCGTAATCCGTCCTGAACCCGGTCCCGCTACTGGTCCACCCGGTGAGACAAGGTTGGCGTATGGATCTTGAGCAGGCGATGCGGGCGGCGGTACGCGGCACGGTCGCGTTCGACGCGGGGGCGCGGGCGCTGGTGACGATGGACGCGTCGAACTACCGGAGGGTCCCGCTGGGCGTGGTGGCGCCCCGCGACGCGGACGACGTGGCGGCGGCGCTGGCGGTGTGCCGCGAGTACGGCGTGCCGGTGGTGCCGCGCGGCGGGGGCACCTCGATCGCCGGGCAGGCGACGGGGGTCGGAGTGGTGCTGGACTTCACCCGCCACATGCGGGCGATCGAGCACATCGACCCCGAGGCGCGCACCGCGGTCGTGCAGCCGGGTGTGGTCCTCGACGATCTGCGGGCGGCGGCCGCCGGCCACGGGCTGACCTTCGGCCCGGATCCGTCCACCCACAGCCGCTGCACCCTCGGCGGCATGATCGGCAACAACGCGTGCGGCTCGCATTCGGTCGCCTGGGGGACGACCGCCGACAACGTGCACGAGCTGGAGGTGCTGACCTACGGCGGGGAGCGGGCCACCCTCGGCCGCGGCCTGCCGGGGCCGCTGCACGACCGGACCGCCGCCTTCGCCGACGAGCGGCTGTCCGTGCTCCGCACCGGCTTCCCCGACCTGCCGCGCCGGATCTCCGGCTACGCCCTGGACCGGCTGCTCCCCGAGCACGGCCGGGATCTGGCGCGTGCCTTCACCGGCAGCGAGGGCACCCTGGGCGTGCTGACCCGCGCCACCGTACGGCTGGTGGAGCCGCCGGCCGCCCGCGCGCTGGCCGTGCTCGGGTACGAGGACGAGAGCGCCGCCGCCGAAGCCGCGCACCTGCTGCTGCCCCACCACCCGCTGACCGTCGAGGGCATGGCGGCCGACCTGGTGGGCGCCGCCGCCCGGGAGTCGCTGCCGCGCGGCGCCGCCTGGCTGTTCGTGGAGATGGGCGGCGGCACCGCGGCCGAGGCGCGGGCCCGCGCCTCGGAGCTGTGCCGCCACGCCGCCGCCGACGGCGCCAGGGACCACACCGTCGTCTCGGAGCCGGCCGACCAGCGCGCCCTGTGGCGGATCCGCGAGGACGCCTCGGGGACCGCGACCCGGATGCCCGACGGCACCGAGGCATGGCCCGGCTGGGAGGACTGCGCGGTGCCACCGGACCGGCTCGGCGCGTATCTGCGGGAGTTCAGGACGCTGCTGGGCGAGCACGGCTTGCGCGGCTCCCCGTACGGACACTTCGGCGACGGCTGCGTGCATGTCCGTATCGACTTCGACCTGCTGACGCCGGCGGGCATCGCCCGCTTCCGGCGCTTCTCCGAGGCGACCGCCGACCTGGTCGTCGCCCACGGTGGCTCGCTGTCGGGCGAGCATGGCGACGGCCAGGCGCGGGCGGAACTCCTGCCGAAGATGTACGGCCCCGAACTCGTGGCTCTCTTTGGAGTTTTCAAGGATCTCTGGGACCCGGCGGGCGGAATGAATCCCGGGATGCTCGTCCGCCCCGCTCCTATGGATAGCAACCTCCGCTTCGGCGTGCTGCCGTCCCGTGCGTCGCATCCCGTCGATGTCGAGTTCACCTATCCGGGTGACGGCGGCGATTTCACGGCGGCCGTCCGGCGCTGCGTCGGCGTCGGCAAATGCCGTACGTCCGCGACCACCTCGTCCGGCGGGGACAGCGTGATGTGCCCGTCGTACCGGGTGACGGGGGAGGAGCGGCACTCCACGCGCGGCCGCGCCCGGCTGCTGCACGAGATGCTCGCCGGCGAGATCATCGAGGACGGCTGGCGGTCGGAGGAGGTCCGCGACGCGCTCGACCTGTGCCTTTCCTGCAAGGGCTGCCGCAGCGACTGCCCGGTCGAGGTGGACATGGCGACGTACAAGGCCGAGTTCCTGCACCACCACTACGCAGGACGGCTGCGCCCCCGCTCGCACTACTCGATGGGATGGCTCCCGGTCTGGCTGCGAGCCGCCGCACCGTATGCGCGCGTCCTGAACGCCCTGGCCCGGGGGCCGCTGGCGGGGGTGGCCAAGCGCGCCGGCGGCATCGCGCCGCAACGCCACATCCCCGCGCTGGCCCACGAGCCCTTCCGCACTTGGTGGAACCACCGCGCCCTCCGCCGGCAGGCCGGCCGCCCGGCCGGGGCGGGCAAGACCGCGACGGACGTCGCTGGAACGACCGCGCCCGGCACGACCGCGCCCGGCACGACCGTCGTGCTGTGGCCCGACACCTTCACGAACTATCTGTCGCCGCAGGTCGGACAGGCCGCGGTGAAGGTGCTGGAGGCAGCCGGCCTGCGGGTCGTCCTGCCGCCGAAGGCCGTCTGCTGCGGTCTGACGTGGGTGTCCACCGGGCAGCTGGACCGGGCCCGTACGGTCATGCGCCGCACGGTCGACGCCCTCGCACCCGCGCTGGACGCCGGGCTGCCGATCGTCGTCCTCGAACCCAGCTGTGGGGCGGCGCTCCGCGCCGACCTGCCGGAACTGCTCGGCTCCGGCGATCCCCGCGCGGCCCGGCTGGCCGCCTCCGTCCGGACCTTCGCGCAGGTGCTGGAGGAGCTGGCCCCCGACTGGGTACCGCCCCGCCTCGACCGTGCGGTCGTCGGACAGACGCACTGCCACCAGCACGCCGTGCTCGGCGACGCCGCAGAACGGCGGCTGCGCGAGCGCGCCGGCCTCACCGGCACGCCCTCCGGCGGCTGCTGCGGTCTGGCCGGCAACTTCGGTTTCGAGCAGGGCCACTACGACGTGTCGGTGGCCTGCGCCGAGGAGCAACTGCTCCCGGCGGTCCGGGAGGCACCCGCGGGGGCCGCCGTTCTGGCGGACGGGTTCTCCTGCCGCACGCAGCTCGCGGAGCTGGCCGACACCCCGGGCCGGCACCTGGCCGAACTCCTGGCGGAGGCGCTGCCGGACGCCTGAACCAAGGGCAGGGGGGCCGGACGCCTGAATCCAGGGCGTCAGGACGGCAGGGCCCGCCGACGACTGTGGCCTGCTCCCACCCCGTACGAGGGTGGGAGCAGGCCACAGCATCAACGATTCAGCAGCACCTGACGTGGACTCAGTGCCCGATGCCCGCGAAGCCGTCGACCTCGCGCGGGTCGCGCGGGCCGGGGCCCATGTAGCGGGCGGAGGGGCGGACGAGCCGGCCGGTGCGCTTCTGCTCCAGGATGTGGGCCGACCAGCCCGCCGTCCGGGCACAGGTGAACATCGACGTGAACATGTGCGCCGGAACCTCGGCGAAGTCCAGGACGATCGCCGCCCAGAACTCCACGTTGGTGGCGAGCACCCGGTCGGGGCGCCGCGCGTGCAGCTCCGCGAGCGCCGCCTTCTCCAGCGCCTCCGCGACCTCGAAGCGGGGGGCGCCCAGCTCCTTCGCCGTACGCCGCAGCACGCGCGCACGCGGGTCCTCGGCGCGGTACACGCGGTGGCCGAAGCCCATCAGGCGCTCGCCCTTGTCCAGGGCGCGCTTGACGTAGGCGCTCGCGTCACCGGTCCGCTCGATCTCCTCGATCATGCCGAGGACGCGGGAGGGGGCGCCGCCGTGCAGCGGGCCCGACATGGCGCCGACGGCGCCGGACAGGGCCGCGGCCACGTCGGCACCCGTGGAGGCGATGACGCGGGCGGTGAACGTGGAGGCGTTCATGCCGTGCTCCGCGGCGGACGTCCAGTACGCGTCGACGGCGGCCACGTGCTTCGGGTCGGGCTCACCGCGCCAGCGGATCATGAAGCGCTCGACGATCGTCTGCGCCTTGTCGATCTCCTTCTGCGGCACCATGGCGAGGCCCTGGCCGCGCGCCGACTGGGCGACGTAGGAGAGCGCCATGACGGCGGCGCGCGCGAGGTCGTCACGGGCCTCGTCGACGTCGATGTCCAGCAGCGGTTTCAGACCCCACACGGGGGCGAGCATGGCGAGCGCCGACTGGACGTCGACACGGATGTCGCCGGAGTGCACCGGGATCGGGAACGGCTCGGCAGGCGGCAGGCCCGGATTGAACTTGCCGTCGACCAGCAGGCCCCACACGTTTCCGAATGAGACATGGCTGACGAGATCTTCGATGTCGACGCCTCGGTAACGGAGAGAGCCGCCTTCCTTGTCAGGTTCGGCGATCTCCGTCTCGAACGCGACTACTCCTTCGAGTCCGGGTACGAAGTCGGACATCAGGCGGCTCCTCGTGATGTGGTCGACAGGTGCTTGGCCGGCCGACTGCTTGGACGGCCGTTCCGGTAATGCCCCGCTCGGGTGATGGTCACCCTGCTCCATCGGAGACCCGAGGCCGGAGTCAGAAACGGTATCTCTTGATGTCAAGAGGCCACAGCTGCCCGACCCGCAATTCTGTCGGTTCTGGCACATGACGGGAAGCGTGAGGTGCGGCACACTCTTCGGCCCGGCCGGCCGGTTTCCGGCCCTTTTCCGGCCCGGAAACCCCCTACCGACCACCGCGCCGACCCCACAGGGTCCCCGGCAGGACGGCCCGCGTGGCGCACCGCCGGGACGTACGGGTCCCAGGGGATGCAAGATGTCCGGGTGCAGCATCATGTCGATCCCGCCGTCATGCGCGAGCAGTACCGCGCCCAGGGTCTCACCGAGGCCGAGCTGGCCGCGGACCCGTACTCGCAGTTCACCCGCTGGTTCGCGGACACCGTGACCGCCGGCCTCACCGAGCCGAACGCGATGATCGTCTCGACCGCCGACGCCGAGGGCCGCCCCAGCTCACGGACCGTGCTCCTCAAGGGCTTCGACCCGCGCGGCTTCGTCTTCTACACGAACTACGGCTCCCGCAAGGGCCGCGATCTGGTGGAGAACCCGCAGATCTCGCTGCTCTTCCCCTGGCATCCGATCGCCCGCCAGGTCATCGTCTCCGGCACCGTCGAACGCGTCTCGACGGACGAGACCGCCCGGTACTTCCGCAGCCGCCCGCACGGTTCGCGGCTGGGCGCGTGGGCCAGTGCGCAGTCCTCGGTCGTGGAGTCCCGGGAGGAGCTGGAACGGCGCTACGCGGAGCTGGAGGCGCGCTACCCGGAGGGCAGCGACGTCCCGGTGCCGACGTACTGGGGAGGCATCCGGGTGCGCGCCCGGAGCGTGGAATTCTGGCAGGGGCGCGAAAACCGGCTGCACGACCGACTGCGCTACGAGCGCGCCGACGGGGAGAACAGCGAAACGGGCTCCTGGAACGTCGTACGGCTGGCGCCGTAGAACCCGGCGGCCACGCGGCCTTTCGACAACGCACACGCGGCCTTTCGACAACGCAAACGACCCGCGGGCTGCTCCCTGGAGTTTCCTCCAGGCACCGGCCGGACAAGTCCGACGAGCCCGCGGGTCGGGTGACTGCGTGGGATTGGCCCGCCCCTCGACCCCGTGCACGGAGTCTGCGCGACGAGCTTGGTGCGCGGGACTAGCCCGCAGTCACCTCACGTGTCCGACTGCACATCATGCTGCGAACCACCTCCCTTCATGTGTGACCGCAACATTAGGAACCGGCCCCGGGACGCACAACCGATTTATCGAAATGCCGTGTGGGCTGAGTCACACCGGGGTTGAATGATTCGACGTGCAGCCATTCGATGCGAAGCCGCTCAGTGATGGCGACGAGCAGCTACTCGCCGCTCTGCTCGACGGTATGGAGGCGGGCCTGTGCGCCTTCGACCGCGACGGTGTCATCACCCACTGGAATTCCGAAGCCGTACGGATCCTCGGCTGGTCGGCGGACGATGCCGTCGGCCGCCGCGGCTTCTCGGGCTGGGCCGCCCGTAGCGCCGACGCGCACGACGTGCAGACGAGGCTGCTCGGCGCCATGGACGCGCCCGGCCGCCAGGTGCACGAGTTCGCGCTGCTGACCAAGGACGGCCACCGGGTGCTCGTCCGCACCCAGTCCGCGGCCGTGCAGGGTCAGGACGGCCGCCCCGCCGGGGTCTACTGCGCCTTCTCCGAGGTGCACGCCCAGATCGACCTGGAACGCTCCATCGCGCTCAGCGAGGCGCTCTTCGACGACGCCTCGTGGGGTGTCGTCCTGATCGACGCGGACCTGCGGCCCGCCGTCGTGAACGCGCACGCCGCCCGCCTGCTGCGCACCGGCCGGGACACCCTGCTCGGCCGGCCGCTCGGCGATCTGCTGGAGCAGGGCCTGGAGGAGCTGGAGACGGCGCTGCAGCACGTGCTCGCGGAGGGCAGCCCGCCGGTCCCGTCCGAGCTGTGGCTGAGCCTGCGCGGCGACGAGGGCGCCAAACGGCACTGCTGGCGCAGCGGGTTCGTGCGCCTCGGGTCGCCGCTCGGCGAGGAACCGGTGCCGCTGGGCGTCGGGTGGCTGTTCCTGGACGTAACGGAGGCCAAACTCGCGGAGCAAGAAGGATCGTTGCTGCGCTTCCGGCACAACCAGCTGCACCGGGCCGGGCGTACGGCGTCCGAGTGCGAGGACCCGGTGGAGGCCGCGACCACCTATCTGGACTTCGCGCTGGCCGGGTTCGCCGACCACGCGTTGGTCGACCTCGCCGGGGACGACGGCCGGCTGGTGCGCGCCGCCTCTACCCCGGAGGGGTCCTCGGGGCCGTGTCTGCCCGTCCCGGTCGGCACGATCCCGGTGGCGTACGGGGCGGCGCACCCCGTGCTGCAGGCCGTGGAGCGGATCGGCACCGTACGCGCCAGCTTCGGCGCCCTCGCCGCGGCCGAGCCCGCCTCGCGGGCCAGGATCGACGAGTGGGCGGCGGCCCGCCGTTGGCCCGAGGGGACGGTCCACGGCCTCTCCACGGTCCTGCGGAGCCGCGGACGCACTCTGGGCGCCGTCACGTTCCTGCGGGGCGCGGGGCGCCGTCTCTTCGACCGTTCCGACGCGGCGTACGCGGAGGACGTGGCGGTGCGGGTGGCCGCGGCGCTGGACCTGGCGCAGCAACTGAGCTGAGGGCCGGGCCGAGAGCTGGGCCGAGAGCTGTGCCGGGGCGGCGCCGCCCCGGACGGCCGAACGGCCCGGCGGCCTGCCGCCTCAGCGGCGGATCAGTGGCGGAGGAAGATCCGCACTCAGTGGCGGAAGAAGATCCGCGAGCCGTACTCCTCGAAGATGCGGCCGTTCCAGTCATGGCCGCCGTCCACGTTCCCCGAGCGCAGCAGCGGCGGCGTGATGCCGCGGGCGGCGAGCTCCGCGACCGCGGTGGCGACGACGGCCTGCATGAGTGCGCTGGTCACCACGGTCGAGGCGGGGGCGAAGGGGGCCGGGACGTCGTCGCGGACGATCTCCGCGTCGCCGACGGCGATCTTCGAGTCGAGCACGATGTCGCAGTGGTCCTTGAGGAACGTGCCGGACGCGTGCCGGGGCTTGGTCTCCTTGGCGTAGGCCACGGAGGTGACGCCGATGACCGTCAGGCCGAGGGCGCGGGCGTTCTGCGCCATTTCGACCGGCAGGGCGTTGCGTCCGGACAGCGAGATGACGACGAGGACGTCGCCGGGCTTGGCCGGACTGGTGTCGAGCACGGCGCCCGCGAGGCCGTCGACCCGTTCCAGGGCGCTGCCCAGGGTCGCGGGCATGACGTCGATACCGACGACGCCGGGCACCGCGAGCAGGTTGACCAGGGCGAGGCCGCCCGCGCGGTAGACGACGTCCTGGGCGGCGAGCGAGGAGTGCCCGGCGCCGAAGGCGAAGATCCGGTTGCCGTTGGCGATGGCGTCGGCGATGGCCTTGCCCGCCGCTGTGATACCTGCGGACTCCTCGTCCCGTACCCTCCGGAGAAGGGCGATGGCCGCATCGAAGTATTCGCCGGCCAGATCGTCGCGGGGCTCACTCATGCGGATCACCGTGCGGCCACGCTGCCGTCGCTGTCAAGAATCCCGCGCCGGGGCCGGTTGTCGGTGGGATGCGTCAGAATTGGTGCAGGGCCACGCACTAGCTATTGAGGGGCGCGCATGTCCGGACTCATCGACACGACGGAGATGTATCTCCGCACCATCCTGGAGCTGGAAGAGGAGGGTGTGGTCCCCATGCGCGCCCGAATCGCCGAGCGGCTCGATCAGAGCGGCCCGACGGTCAGCCAAACGGTGGCGCGCATGGAACGTGACGGCCTGGTGCATGTCGCCGGTGACCGTCACCTGGAACTGACCGACGAAGGCCGGCGGACGGCGACGCGCGTGATGCGCAAGCACCGGATCGCCGAATGCCTGCTCGTCGACGTGATCGGCCTGGAGTGGGAGCAGGTGCACGCCGAGGCCTGCCGCTGGGAGCACGTCATGAGCGAGGCGGTGGAGCGCAAGGTGCTGGAGCTGTTGCGGCACCCGACCGAGTCGCCGTACGGGAACCCGATCCCGGGTCTCGAGGAGCTGGGCGAGAAGGCCGAGGCGGATCCCTTCCTGGAGGAGGGCATGGTCAGCCTGGCGGAACTGTCGCCGGGCCCGGCCGGCGCCAGCGTCGTGGTGAAGCGGATCGGCGAGCCGATCCAGACCGATGCCCAGCTGATGTACACGCTGCGGCGGGCCGGTGTGCAGCCGGGCGCGGTGGTGAGTGTGACGACCTCCGCGGGCGGGGTGCTCGTGGGCAGTGGCGGCGAGGCCGCCGAGCTGGGTGCCGAGGTCGCGTCGCACGTCTTCGTGGCCAAGCGGTAGGACCCGCGGTTTGTCCTGGTGGGAGGGGGCGGGGGCCCCGGCGCCTGATGGCGCCGGGGCCCTCCTCCCCTTGTCCCTCCCCTGGTGGTGCTCCCCTCGGAGGACCCGGAACCCCGAGCTTCCCGAGTACTCCGCGCGACCGCTTCCCCTTCGTGTCGCGCCCCGCAGGAGATCTCCCCTCGGCTGCGGCGGTCAATCCTTGAGTGATGTCACTCGAAAGAGCGATGTTGTGCGCGTGGCCCGTCTTGTCGAATAGAAGTTCGATAACGTAGGCGCCGGAAGACCCGACCAGTTCGTCAGGGGGTGCGGCACATGATCCGACGTATCGAGGTGACCGGAGCGGGCTCCGTCCGGCTCGCCGCCTGGGATTATGCCGCCGAGTCCAAGGAGGACGGCTCCGACGACCGACCCGGGGTCCTGCTGCTGCACGGACTCATGGGCCGGGCCTCGCACTGGGCCGGCACCGCCCGCCGGCTCGCCCCCCGCTACCGCGCCATCGCCCTGGACCAGCGCGGCCACGGGCGCAGCGACAAGCCCGAGGGCCCGTACAGCCGGGAGGCGTACCTCGCCGACGCCGAGGCGGCCGTGGAGCAGCTCGGCCTCGCTCCCGTCACCCTCGTCGGGCACTCCATGGGCGGTCTCACCGCCTGGCAGCTGGCCGCCCGCCGCCCGGACCTGGTGCGGGCCGTCGTCGTCTGCGACATGCGCGCCACCGCCCTCGGGGAGGCCAGCCAGCGCGAGTGGGAGTCCTGGTTCGCCTCCTGGCCACTGCCCTTCGCCAGCCTCGCCGACGTCCGCAGGTGGTTCGGTGAGGACGACCCCTGGGCCGATCCTCCGCGCCCCACCAGGGGCGATTTCTACACCGAGATCATGGAGGAGCGTGGTGACGGCTGGCGGCCCGTCTTCGCCCGCCGCCACATGCTCCGCTCCCGGGCCCCCTGGATCCTGGACGCCCACTGGGAGGAGCTCACCCAGGTCCGCTGCCCCGCCCTCGTCGTCCGCGGTCTGGAGGGCGAACTGGGGCGTGCCGAGGCCCAGGAGATGGTCCGCGTCCTGCCCCGCGGCAGCTACGCCGAGATCCCGGACGCCGGCCACCTCGTCCACTGGGAACAGCCCACCGCCTGGTACGAGACGGTGGAGCGCTTCCTCGAGGAGTCCGCGATACCGCGACAGCGCACCGAAACGAGCTGACAGCAGGTGGTGGGCGTTATGCGCCCTCGGCTGCCTGCTCCTCCGGCGGTGTGAAGCTCACGGTGCGCAGGATCGCGACCGTCATGTCGCTGATCTCGCCCCAGTAGTCCACAGCTGCCGTGTCGAGCGTGAAGACCGCGGTGAACGGACCGGTGGGGAACGGCACATAGACCTGGATCTGGCCGGTGAGCAGCGAGGCGTCCTCGCCGGTCGCGGTCATCTCGCCGCCGATGGTGATCTCCCGCATGGAGACGGCGGAGACGGCGGGACCGCACGGCAGGTCCAGCCAGCGCGCGTCGTTGAGCGGGTCGCGGGTCATGATCTCGCGCAGTCCCAGCGCGGCGACCTCGACCGACGGATGGTCGGACTCGACGGCGGAGACGGTGAACGAGCAGTGCGCGATGCCGCCGTCGTCGATGCCGAACAGGCCCATCGCCGAGAAGGCCAGGCCGCCTTCGGTCATCAGCTCGGCGAGTCCCGCGTAGAAGAGCGCGGCCGGCGTCCACAGGTCGTCGTCGCCGTTGGGGAACAGCTCCCGTACGAAGTCGGCCGCGCCCGCGGCGCGTTCCTCCGGGGTGGCGGCGATCGGGAGGGGGTGGAAGCCGTCGGGGACGACGAACCACATGGGAGGTATGTCCGGTCCGCCGAGGGTGGCCGGGATGGAGGGGGTGAGATCGGAAATGGTCATGGAGTCGTGTCGCTCACAGGTCGCCGGGTCGGGGTGCCGCGGGCGCGCCCGCGTGGTCCATCAGGATCGTGTGGGTTTCGAACAGGCGCTTGCCGAGCTTCGCCGGGACGCGTGCCTCGACCCGGACGATGCCGCTCGGGAGCACGGTGAAGGCCGGGGCCTCGGCGTTCGGCGGGAGTTCGGCCAGGAAACGGGCGACGCGCTCGCGCTGGCCGCCGGTCAGCTGGTCGTCGGTCAGGGTGCGGACCGTGCCGTTCAGGTGCTGGACGACCTTGGCGGCGTTGTCGGCCGAGCCGGCGGACATCCGGACCCAGGATCCGTCCGCGAAGGTGATCAGCAGGTCGGCCTTGGTCTCGGCGTACTCCCGGCGTTCCGCCCGCGCGATGCTTTCGCGCGGCGCCTCCCAGAGCACGTCCGCCGGAGCCGTGACGGACGTGATGCCGAGGACGACCAGCCGGCGGTCGGTCACCACCGCGTCGGTGCGGTAGCCCTTGGCCTGCCGGGACGGGTCGAGCTGCCACGGCAGCGTACGGGCCACGGTGCCGGGCGCCGCCCACATGACGGGGAAGTCCTCGACCTCGTTCTCGGGGTCCTGCGGGTCGCCGCGCAGGGCGACGTCGCCGAAGGGCGAGCCCGGCGCGCCGCCCGCGTTGGAGATGAGGTTGAGCAGCAGCGGGATGCCCAGCCAGGCGGCGCGGCCGGCGCGCCGCGTCGTCTGCTCGCTCTTCGTCCGTACGGTGCACTCCGGTCCCGGCGGCCAGCCGGCGGCCACCAGGTCCGGCTGGATGTCGTGGCGGCCGGTGTCCCGGTACCACCGCGAGCCGGAGACGGGCGGGGCCATCCCGGTCGCGAAGCGCAGTGTGGTGCGGAACAGCGAGGCCTCGCCCGCGTCCGGATACCAGTCCATCGTCTCGCCGTCCTCAGTGCTCGGTGCCCGCCGACCAGGGTGGGGTGGATCGGCGAGCGGTGGATCAGGGTGCGGTGGTTCCGTGGGCGCCGGCCCGGTGGGCGGTGCCTCAGTGGGCGGTGGCCGCCTGGTTGAACCGGTCGCCCGGGTGCAGCGCCTCACCGATGTGCTGCGGGACCGACCATAGCTTCGGTGCGATCTTGATCCCGGCGTCGATACCGCGGCCGAGGCCGGACATCGGGTTGATCGCCCACTTGCCCTTGCTGATGAGATCCAGGCCGCGGGTGCCGAGCCACTGGCCCTTGGCGTAGTTCTGCTCGGCGACCAGGCCGAGCCGGCCCATCATGCCCTCGGCCTTGATCAGTCCGCCGCTCTTGAGGCCCCACAGGCCGATCGTCTTGCCCTTGACGGTGAAGCTGACGGCGCCGGCCACCCGGTCGCCGACACCGACGATGTTGCGGCCGATGGTCGTCACCCCGCGGAAGCCTTCGCCGAGTTCGGCCGCGCGGCCGGCCGCCACGGCGCCGTCGGCGACCTTGACGCCCTTGGAGAACGCCCCGAGGCCGGGGACCGCGCCGAGCGCGTCCAGCCCGATGGACATCCAGCTGACGTCCGCGCCGGCCGCCTTGGCGACGAGGTGCGCCACCAGGGCGAGGGCGCTGGTGGCCACCGCCGCGCCCGCGAAGATCGCGCCGAGCGGCTCGAACGGGGCCGTGATGATGGCGAGCATGCCGAGGATGCCGCTGAGGTCGCCGAGCAGGTCACCGATCAGCTTGATCATGTCGGCGTGGTCCTGGACCCACTTGACCGTGTCGTTCCAGGCGCCCTCGACGCCGCTGACCATGCGGTGGAAGAGGCCCGGCTTGTCGGGCGCCATGTCGCCGGCCTTGTCGAGGTCGTGACTGACGGACTGCGCGGCCCGGATGAAGCGGTTGTGAAGCTCCTCGGCCCGGTGCCGGACGCCCTGCAGGGCGGTGTCGGCGTCGGTGACGTCCTTGTGCTTCTTCTTGTTCTCGTCGGCGGCCGTGGGGCTGGGGGAGGCGCCGGGCTGGGGGTGCGGGGTCTCGGTGCCGCTCGGGAGCCCGGTGGGGTTGGAGCCCAGCGCCCGCTTGGCGTCGTCGAGGGTGTCCTGCTTGGTCGCGGCCTCGCGCTCCAGCGCGGCGGCCTCGTCCTGGAAGCCGTGCAGTTGCTCGGCCCAGCCGCCAATCGCGGTGGCGGCGCGGCCGAAGGAGTCGTGCGCCTTCTTGATCAACGGGGTGACGTCATGGGATATGTGCTGGCTGAAGGCCTTGGCCGCCTCGCCCTTCCAGTAACCGCACTCGATCTGCTGCAACTCGCTGACGGTCGTCGTCAACTCGGTCGTCAGATCGCCCAGTTGCCGGGACAGCGCCCGGGTCTGCTCGACGTCGCCGGGCGTCGGATCGAACCCGAGGTGGGGGAAACTGCGGGTCACGAGCACGTGCCTTCCGGCTTGAGGGAGTTGGCGAGCTGGAGATCGGCGTCGTCGAAGGTCTTGCCGATCTGGTCGATCATCTGGACCGCGGTGTCGGCGTGCTCGCCGATCTGCTTGACGCCGTACTTCCACTCGTCCGCGAAGTCGTGCACGTCGTCGATGAGCTTGGGCGCCCCGACACCCTCACCGTTGGCGTTGCCCATGGTCCTGCTGACGTTCTCCATGCGCTGCGCGATGGTGGAGAACGTTCTGCGCAGGTCCCCCATCACGGTTCCGTTGATCTGCAGATCACCCATGGTTCATCCCGTTGCATTCGTTGAGCGTTGGTCGGTCCGGACCTCTCGGACGGTCACATCCGTGGTCCTGAAGAACGTGCCGGACGGGAGGTCCTCATCGATTGTTCCGTCCGGGCCGCTCCGGCTGATCTTCCAAATGATGGAGATCTTGCGTGGATACGGTGTCCCGTTCGTCATGCGCCGTTGGGCGACGTCACACGGCTGGGACGTCACTGGTGCGGCTGATGGTTCCCCACCCTACGCACGGGCCCAAAGGTGACGGGCCTACAGGTGAAGGGACCGCATCCGGGGTGCGAAACCCGGCGCAATAGGCTGCCCCGTCGGGGCGACCCGACCATACGTATGCGCACACAGGAGACGGGGGTGGCTGTTGATGCAGCCATTGGAGCCGGAAGACCCGCAGAGCCTAGGGGCCTACCGCCTGTTGGGACGGCTCGGCGCCGGTGGCATGGGGCGGGTCTATCTCGCCCGGTCGCCGGGCGGCCGGACCGTCGCCGTGAAGGTGGTCCGTCCCGAACTGGCCGAGGACGCGCAGTTCCGGGCGCGGTTCCGGCACGAGGTCGAGATCGCGCGGGCGGTCTCCGGGGCCTATACGGCGCCTGTCGTCGACGCCGACACCGAGGGCCGGCTGCCGTGGCTGGCGACCGCGTACGTACTCGGCCCGCCGCTCGACGAGGTGATCGAGCAGCACGGCCCGCTGCCCGAGGCGTCCGTGCGCGCGCTGGGTGCCGGGCTGGCCGAGGCGCTCGTGGTGATCCACGGCGCGGGACTCGTGCACCGGGATCTGAAGCCGTCCAACGTGCTGCTGGCCGCGGACGGGCCACGGGTGATCGACTTCGGTATCGCGCGGGCCGTCGACGGCGACCGGATGACCAGCACGGGCGTGGTCGTCGGCTCGCCCGGGTTCATACCGCCCGAGCAGGCGGTCGGCGAGGTGGCCGGGCCGGCGGGCGATGTCTTCTCGCTGGGCGTGGTGCTGGCGTACGCGGCCACCGGCCGGCAGCCGTTCGGGATCGGGACGGCGGCGTCGCTGCTCTACCAGGTGGTGCACGGCACCCCCAATCTGACCGAAGTGCCCGCTTCGCTGCGGCCGTTGGTGCTGGCCTGTCTGCAGAAGGACCCGGCGCAGCGGCCGACGCCGCAGCAGATCAGCGAGGCGCTGGCTCCGGAAGGGGCCGCCTCCGTACTGCACAACTGGCTGCCGGGCCCGGTCTCCTCGACCATCGCCCAGCACGCCTCGCGGATCCTCGACCTGGACACCCCCGCCCACGGGACGGGCGCGGCCACCGTGCCGCAGCCCCCGATGCCCGGCGAGGCGCCCACGCCCCGGACTCCGACCACCCTCGACCGGACAGCGCTGGAACCCGCCGCCGCTTCCGGCGCGCGCTCCCGGCGTGGGTTCCTCGCGCTCGGCGCGGGCATCGCGGTCGCGGCCGCGGGCGGCGGGGCCGTGTGGGCGTACAGCGGGAAGGGCGGTAAGGACCCGGTGGTCGATCCGACCGGCCTGGTGACGAACAGCAAGGGGCCCACGCCGGATCCGGTGTTCACCACCCCGGCGAACGGCATGAGCCCGAAGGCGCTGTGGCGCAAGCAGGCCCTATCGCTGAGCCTGCAATACGGCGTTCCGGCCATGGCGTACGGCAATCTGATGATCATCTGTGGCAACCCGCTGATCGCGCACGACATCAGCACTGGTGAACTGAAGTGGTCCACCCCGGAGGTCGCGGACCTTTCGCGTGAACTGGTGATCGGACATGATCTGCTGTTCTTCAGAAGCCCTGAGGCAAACGGTGACTTCGTCGGCATCAGCCCGGTGACCGGCAAGGAGGTCTGGCGCAGCAACCTGGGCGGACGGCTCACCGACCCGAAGCCGATCGCCGCCGACGACAAGCACGTGTATCTCATCGCCACGATCCAGGATCCCAACGCCACCGAGACCAGCAAGACCCGGACAGTGGTGGCCGCCGTCGACATCGGCACCCGCAAGATGCTGTGGCAGCAGGAACGTGACCCGGGCGCCGGTGACTGGGACGTCTCGGCGACGACCGACGGCAGCTATCTCGTCTACGCCGACAACAACTACAACGTGACGGTGCGCGAGGTGGCGCACGGCAACCAGGTGTGGACGAAGAAGGTGGGCGAGAACGCCGCCTACCGGCCGGTCCTGCATGGTGACAAGGTCGTCATCGGCGGCAAGTCCATGCGCGGCTACGACCTGAAGAGCGGCGCCGAGCGCTGGTCGGTACCCGCACAGCACAAGAACGGCTTCAGCTCCCCGCTCTCCTCCGCCGACGGTGTGGTGTATGGCGCCGTGGTGCTCAAGGGCGTCTGGGCGGTCGACGCGAAGAGCGGGAACGTGCTTTGGCAGCGCGAACTCACCGACGGGACCGGGCCGTTGCAGTTCGTACGGGCCGGGGACTCCGTCTACGGGGTGTCGTACTTTCAGGAGGGAGGAATCTTCGCCTTCGACGCCAAGAGCGGTGCCCCGCGCTGGATCTACCGGAACAGCGCCAACGACGGCCTCTCCGAGGACAAGGGTGGCGCCGGCGTCTGGACCCTCACCGCCGCGGGCAAGCGCCTGCTGGTGGTCCACGGGGACCTGCTCTACGCGCTTCCCGCCGTCTGACGGGCTTGTCCCTGGGCGCATGGGCTCGTCCCACCACAGGCGTGATTCGCCTGTGGTGGGACGGCCTGGCCTCGAGGCCGTCAGGCGAGCGGCACCGTCACCGTGCGCGGTTCGCCGTCGCCCAGGTGCAGGAGGGCGCGGCCGGGGGTGACCTGGCCGCCGGCGCTGCTGCGGGCGAGGCGGACGCCGATCAGCTCGCCGCTCATCGTCTGCTGCGGTGACAGCAGCGCGCCGCGGCGGGCCTTCTTCGCGTCGACCTGCCAACCGGAGAAGCCGGAGCAGATGTCCTCCTCGCTGCCGGCCAGCACGAGCGCCCGGCGCAGGTCCGTGCCGCGCGCGATGATGTCGCGCAGGACGTCCTTGGCGTCGATGTCGCGCAGCAGCTCGGCATCGTCGAGGAGGACGACTGCCGGGCTCTCGCCCGCCGCTTCCAGCGCCTTGGTCAGATCCTCGGCGGACAGATCGCTCTCGGTGAAGACGCCCAGCACTCCTTCGGTGCCCGCGAGGTCGCGCAGCGGCGACGGCCGCGGTGCGACGACGATGATGCGGGCGCCCTGCTTGAGGTAGCTGCGGGCGAGCGACAACAGGACGGTGCTGCGGCCGGACTTGCCGGGGCCGCCGATGACGAACGCCGGCAGGCCGTCGGACAGGTCGGGGCCGTAGCCCATGATCTCGTCGCC
Source organism: Streptomyces fildesensis (assembly GCF_016107395.1). Lineage (GTDB taxonomy): Bacteria > Actinomycetota > Actinomycetes > Streptomycetales > Streptomycetaceae > Actinacidiphila > Actinacidiphila fildesensis. The sequence continues at coordinate 107,188 of NZ_JAAIKO010000010.1, read as the reverse complement.
GCCGACGCCGACCAGTCCCCACAGGGGGGAGCGGGCGGCATCGGTGTCGCGCATCTCCCACGCGTCGGCGAACGACAGCCGCGACGGGAGCACGTCGACCTTGAACGGCCGCCGCGAGCGCGGCACATCGGCGTCCCGCTCCAGGACAGCCGCCCCGATGGCGGTGATCGCGGCAGCCTGGCCCTGCCCCGACGCGTCCGGGTCGAGCAGCGCGACCTGCGTCTCGATGCCGGACTCGGCGCGGTAGGCGCGGCCGGGGGCTATCTCGTCCGGGACCTTGCGGGGGTTGACGCTGATGAGGGAGAAGTCGGAGCGGTCCGAGAGCCGGAACGCCATCTTGTCCTCGGTGAGGGTGGCGATCCGGCCCGCCATCAGCGTCCGGTCGCCGGTGATGATCACGTGGATGCCGACGCTCGCGCCCTCGCGGAGCATCGTGAACAGGTCGTCGGTCAGCGCCCCGTGGTCGAGTTCACCGAGCGAGGGCAGCCAGCCCTCCCAGCGGTCGAGCAGGACGACGATGTGCGCGAGCTGGTCCTCCTCGGGGACGCCGCCGCGCTGCTCGCCGATGTCCGCGTAGCCGTCGGCGGCCAGCACCTCCTGGCGGCGGGTCATCTCGGCCTTGAGGCGGCCGATCAGCCGGATCGCGCGCTCGGTCTGCGCACGGCCGACGACCGCGCCGCAGTGCGGCAGCCGGGACAGCGCGTTGAGCGCGCCGTTCCCGCAGTCGATGCCGTAGATGTGCACGTCCCGGACGCTGTGCGTACGGGCCAGCGAGCCGGCGATGGTGCGCAGCAGCTGGGAGCGTCCGGAGCGCGGGGCACCGGCGACCAGCAGATGGCCGAAGGTGCTGAAGTCCACGGCGACCGGGCGCCTGGCCTGCAGCGCCGGGAGGTCCTCGATGCCGTACGGCGCGGGCGGAAGCGCGCCCGTCGTGACGGGTACCGGCAGGTCGTCGAGGAGGAGGGTGTCGGGGAGCGCGGGCAGCCACGGGCTGTGCTGGGGCGGGATGCCGAGCCGTTCGTTGGCTTCGCAGACCGCCTCGACCAGCACCTTCAGGTCGGTGATCTCGTCCTCCTCGCCCTTGGCGCCGGCGGGGCGCCGCGGTACGGGTCGGCCGAGCTGCGACCACTCGACCAGGCCCACCCAGGGGGACGCGACCGTCGGATCCACGGCGCCGGGGCGCCGGCCGCCGACGCGTCCGGACTGGAACGGCACGAGCGAGGTCGCGCCGAGCCGGACGTAGGCCCGGCCAGGTGTGGACTTGGAGATGGTGCCGGCGTCGGGGGCGTCGATGACGTCGGACGATTCGCTGGCGTCGGTGACGCGCAGCGCGATGCGGAGGTTGGTGTTGGCGCGGATCTCGGGGGAGACGACGCCGGAGGGGCGCTGGGTGGCGAGGATGAGGTGAATGCCGAGCGAACGGCCTCGCTGGGCGATGTTGACCAGACCGGTGACGAAGTCGGGCAGCTCACGGACCATCGAGGCGAACTCGTCGATGACGATGAGGAGCCGCGGCATCGGCTTGAGGCCGGGCTGCCGCTTCATCAGGTCCGTGTAGTCCTCGATGTCCTTGGCCCCGGCCGCGGCCAGGATGTGCTCGCGGCGCTTGAGTTCGGCGCCGAGCGACTCCAGGGCGCGCTCCACGAGGTGCGCGTCGAGGTCGGTCACCATGCCGACGGTGTGCGGGAGTTGCACACAGTCCTTGAACGCCGAGCCGCCCTTGTAGTCGATGAGGACGAACGTCATCGCTTCCGGGGTGTTCGCGACGGCGAGCGACGCGACGATGGTCTGCAGCAGCTCCGACTTGCCGGAACCGGTGGTGCCGGCGATGAGTCCGTGCGGCCCGTCCTTGCGGATGTCGATCGCGAACGGCCCGTCGTAGGACTCCCCGACCACCGCCTGGGTCGAGATGGGGCTGAGCCGCCAGCGCGCGGCGATCGCGTCACCGGTCGGCGGCTCCAGCTCCAGTACGTCCAGCAGGCGGCTGGAGCCGGGGATCGCCGAGTCCTCCGCGTCACCGCTGATGTCGCGGATGGGGGAGAGGCAGCGGGCGAGCCGCGCGCACCAGGCGGGCGACACCAGGTCGGGGCGGACCTTGCGGAGCCGGGCGGCTCCGCTCTGGTCCACGCGCAGCCGGAACGAGCCGGCGGCCGGCTCCACGGCGGTGGCCGTGGACGCCTGGCTGCCTTCGTACCAGGCGTTGAGCGACGGGAAGCCGCCCTGCTGGGCCGCCGGTTGCCCGACGGGCGCCTGTCCCTGGGCCGGGATCCGGTTCTGGTTCGGGGCCTGGTTGGGGGACGGGTTCTGGGCGGGCGTCTCGAACTCCGCGATCACCACCGCCTGGCATTCGCCCGGCAGGAAGCGCTCCTCCGAGTCCAGGCACAGCGCGTACATGCCGACTGCCGGACCCTCCCGCAGCAGCGCCACGACGCCCGGCAGCGACCGCAGGCGCCGCGAGCCGTCGAAGACCACCACGATGTCCGGGTCCTTGAAGAACGCGGCATGGTTGGAGGCGCTGCCCGCCTTCTGCTTGGCCTTCTGGCGGCCGTCGAGTATCGACGTCAGCTCGGCGATCCGGGCCGCCACCGTTTCGGCGTCCGTGCCGAGCAGCGCGCTCGCGTCCTGCCCGTCGGTCGGCCGCGAATGCGGCAGCCAGCGCACCCAGTCCCAGCTCTCCTGTCCCGACGCGTCGGTCAGTACATAGAACTGCACGTCCATCGGGCTGTGCAGGGCCGCGGCCTGTGCCACCGCCCACCGGCCCATCGCCCGCACGCTGTCGCCGGGCGCGGCGAAACCGACCACGCCGAGCCGGCGCAGCTCCACCGCGACCGGTGCGTCATCGATCTCCCAGGCGACCTGCCTGCGGTGTTCGTCCTGTTCGGGGTCGTCCAGCACGACCTCCGACGGGAGCTTCGCGGTGCCGACGCGCAGCAACAGGTGGTCGGTGTCGCTGCGGCGGCGTTCCCAGAGCCGGGTGCGCGGCCCGGTCGCGGTGTTGAGCACCGTCGCCGGGTCGGGGGACGCGGCGGCCCGGTCCTGCCGCTCGGCCTGGAGGGCTTCCTGCGCGTCCGTCTCGATGCGCTCCTTGTGGGCGCGGTACTCCGTGACGGTCTTCGTGTGCGACTTGCGGCCGTTCTTCTTGTCCATGAAGTAGTTGCCGATCATCACCATCGGACTGACGACCGCCATGAGCAGGTACATCATCCGGTGCATCATGAACGCCATCGTCACGGACATGACCAGCGGCATCAGCGCCATCAGCCACGGCAGCGGCCGGGCGTTGATGTCCCCGGGGGGCGACGGCAGCCGGAAGAGCGTGGTGCGCTCGGGCGGCAGCATGCGCGGCGGCCGGTTGTAGTCGAGGGTGCTGCCGTCGTCGCCCGGGTGCAGGGCGGCGTTCGGCGGGATGTAGGGGCCCAGTTCCAGCAGCGAGTTGCCGAGCGCGATCTGCTCGCCGAGCGGCCAGTCGCGGGTGGCGCCGTCGATCGTGACCTGGCACGTGCCGCCCATCCCGACGGAGAGCACGGCCGCGCGCTCCGCCAGTTCCGAGTCCTCGATCCGGATCCGGACCGATGTGCCGCGCCCGATCTCCACCCGGCCGATGCCCAGCCGGTGCACCGCCCCCGCGTCCGGCCCGCCCGCCACCCGCAGTTCGACCACGCCGGCCGGCTCGCCCGGCAGACAGCCCGCCGGGTCGTAGAGGCTCACGACCGCGCCCTCGCGCAGCGGGGACTCCGCCACGGTCCGCGCCGGATCCACGGCGTACCCGTCGATGTACAACGCGGGCGATCCCGGCTGCCGGGCCGTTCCGCCGCTGATCGAGATGATCGCCGCGCCGTCCCCGCCGACCTGTCGGTCCAGCTCCCGCGCGATGTCGGCCACGGTCGACGCCGCGTCGGCGTCCAGCACGACATCCGCCCGGTTGCCGCCGAGCGGATCCACCACGGTCAGTGTCAGTCGCACGATCGTCCTCCGGGGGGTCCGACTAGGTCATACGGACGATATCCGCCCCACGAGTCCCAGGAACAGCCGCGCCGGGGATGCGAGGGCGCTGCGCCGCTGGTACGGAGGTCGGACGGCCGGTTCGCAGAAAGTTATCCACAGGCGGAATCGGGGGAGGAAAGGGACGAGTCATCATCGGTACATGACCACGAACCGAGTCTCTCCGCGTACCCGTCCCCGTACCGCCCGCACCGCTCGCAGCTCTCCCCGCGATGGCCACGCCCTCGCCCACCTCCGCCAGGACGGCGTCGCGACCGTCCGCCAACTGCGAGCCCTCGGTGTGGGAAGCGGAGCCCTCGCCCACCGCTGCCGCCCCGGCGGCCCCTGGCAGCGGCTGCTTCCGCGCACCTATCTCTTCCACAACGGCCCCCCGACCGCACGACAACGGACCAGAGCGGCGCTCCTGTACGCGGGCGACGGCGCGATGCTCACCGGGCCCGAGGCGTTACGGCTCTTCGGGCTGCGCTACGTACCGCCCCTGCCGGGAACGCATGTGCTCGTCCCCTGCAATCGGTACCCCGGCAGCCGGGACTTCGTCACCGTCCTGCGCTCCCGCCACGTACCGAGACCCCGCAACGTCGCCGGCTTCCCCACCGCGCCGCTGCCGCGGGCGCTGGTGGACACCACCCGGCTCGGAGCCGACCTCCAGCAGGTCCGGGCGGCCTGCGCCGAGGCCGTCCAGCGCGGCCGCTGCTCCGTCGAAGCGCTCACCGAGGAGATCCTCGGCACCTCGGCCCGCGGCATCGCCCCGATCCGCGCCGTCATACAGGAGCTGCTCGCCGGAGTCCGCTCCGTCTCCGAGGCCCAGGCCCGCGAAGTGCTGCGCACCGGCGGCCTGCCGGAACCGCTCTGGAACGCCACCCTGCTCCTCGCCGACGGCACGTTCCTCGCCACCCCCGACGGCTACTGGCCGGACACCGGCGTGGTCCTGGAGATCGACTCCCGCGAGTACCACCTCAGCCCGGCGGACTGGCACCGCACCATGAACCGCCGCAACCACCTGGCATCCCACGGCCTCCACCCCCTGGCCTTCACCCCGGCCCAACTCCGCCACACCCCGACCGACGTGATCCGCCACGTCGCCCAGGCACTGACCACGTACGCGGGCTGTGCGCCGACGCATATCCGGGCGGTGCCGATCGGTTAGGCCGGAACGAGGTGCGGTTCAGCGGACGATGGCCTGGATCTCTTGGACCGTCACATCAGTGGTGCGGCCAAACGTGCCGTCAGAAAGTCGCGTCGGCTGCGGGTGGCCGGTACCGACCCACTCGATCTGCCAAGTGATGGTGGCCTTGAGGGGGAACGTTCCACCGGTCGAGGCACGGAGGTATTTGAGGCCGCACGGAGGATCACCCCGCTGGCCCTCGGAGTACGGGGTGCCGACGCTGCCGTCTTTGTTGATCAAGCAATTACCCGAAGCCGGATACGAGTCAGCGTCCTTCGTGCCCGGATCGAGGTGCAGGCTCACGGGCGTGGCGGTCGTCGTGGCGGAGATGCCGAGGACATCGGCGGTCGCTGTGACCGAGACCGGCTTGAAGACTGCCTTGTCGAGCCAGGCCCAGGTCGCGAGGTTGACCGTCTGCTTTGTCTGCGGACTGAGGCTGATATCCGTGTCGGGGACGCGAATCCTTGCGTAGGCGAGCTGCGCCAGGATCTCGGTCGTGATGGCGTTCTTGATGGTCGGCGGCGGTGCGTCGCCCTGATCTACCCAGAAGTAGGGCTCATTGCAGTCGAGCGCACCGGGGACGCCCGCGCCCCCTGTCGGGACGTACGACGTCCACCAGGCGCCCTTGCCCGCCTTGTCCAGGTTGAAATTCGTGTACGGGTTGCCCTTCTCGTAGCGATCCCGCTGCGTGGCGTCCCATTCGGGGCCGGTCGACTCGGCATTCCAAATGGCTTCCACGTATGTCTTGAACTGCGCGGGTGTCCACCTTGGCGAGTACCAGCAGGGAGGGGGAGTCCATGCGGTGACGGGAGTGACCGGTCCGGTCGTGTCGCCGCTGCCGTTCTTCGACTCGTCGTAGGACACTCCGCCGGCGTGGGCCCACAGGTCCTGGCCGTTGCTGCCGCCCTCCGGAGGGGGCGGGTCACCGCGGTCGGCGCGTGCGGTCCCCGGCAGCAGGACCATGACGAGTGTCAGTGCTGCGGCTGTGCCGGGCTTCAGGATCCGCTTTCCTATGGCTGGCACTGAGCCGCTCCCCTCTGGGAAATCATCTTGATGGTCTGCCAGACGCCCTGCTTGTTCTTCTCCAGACGGGTGTTGTAGACGATGTACGAGTTCTTGGTGACCGGAGTCGTGGTGATCTTCCCGGTCGTTCGGCTCTTGTTGAAGGCCTTGCTCTCGTCCGCGCAATAGATCAGCGTCGCGCTGGTGGCGCCCTTCAGCGTCACATCCCGCTTGTAGTAGCGGACGGTTCCGGTCGTGGTGTTCTTGTGGGTGAGGAAGGACTGGACCCACTCGGTCATGGTGACGGCGCCCTCGCCGTCGTAGTAGAAGCGGACGGCGGGTGTGCTGGCCTTGCCCGCCACGATCGCCGCGTCGACCGCCTTGATGCCCTCGGCATTGTCGGCCAGAACAGCGTCCTTCACGGGGTCGCCGGTCTGTCCGCCGTCGAAGACGTCCTTCACATCACTCGGGAGCGTGATTACCGGTCGCTGGGCGGAACCGGTCTGGCTCGCCGACGGGCTCGGCGGGGTCGTCAACGGCTTGCTCGTCTCGACGCCGTCGATCTTCTCTCCGCCGTCACTGCCGCCGCAGGCGGTGAGAAGGAGGGTCGCCGAGGCGGCCAGGACGACGGCGGTGGGCAGCGTGCTGCGGGTCACGATGAGGGTCCCCCGTGTTATGCGCGGACAGAGCGTAGGAACGCCGACGTTACCCGTGATGCCGGTGCGATTGCAGGGACCCTGCCCGTTCTGTGACCGGGTCCGCACGGCGGGGTCACATTCCTGGGCGGAAGTTGTCCATCATTGAATGATCACGGACAGTTCCGTTGCGCTTCCGTGAGTCTCCCGTCACACGATGCGCCTTGAGGGTGTTTATGCGGCGCTGATAGCGTGCGGTGACTTGACACCGGCCTGCGGGCTGTCGCCATCCGGAGCGCGACGACCTCTCCCCACGCAGCCAGGAGTCCAAGCACGCCAGCTCGACGGGGGCATTGACGTGAAGATCAGGGAACGTTCCGCTGCAGGTGGCAGTGGTGGTAGGCCGTCTGTGCCCGGGCCGATGATGGGTGGGCCGACGGGTGAGCGGCTGCCGGTCGCGCCGCGGGAACGGAAGCCCGCGCTGGCCGCGCTCGCCGTACTGCTCATCCTCGTTGGGGCGCTGGGTGCGACGGTGCTGGTCATGCGTGCCGGGGACCGGATTTCGGCGATCGAGATCACGGAAGCCGTGCCGGCGGGAGAGGTCATTCCGGCTTCGGCGATCCGCGAAGTAATGGTCGCCGCTGGTTCGGATATTAAGTACGTACCGTGGAGCGATAAGGGCTTGCTGGCCAAGTACTGGGCCGCTACCGACCTCGTCAAGGGGTCCGTTCTTGTCGGGGCGATGCTCAGCAGTGAGGACAATCAGCTCAAGGCGGGCAAAGCGATCATCGGACTCTCCCTCAAGGGCGGGCAGTTCCCCGAGGGACTGAAGGTCGGCGACACGGTCGCCGTCTACCGCGTGGGCAACGACGCGGCGAAGTCCACTGCCGGCAACTCCGGCAACTCCGGCGGCGGGAACACGCTGCTCAGCAACAACGCCAAGGTCAAGTCCGCACCGACGAGCGGAGGCGACGCGCTCGGCAGTAGCGGCACCGCGTACTCGATCGTCGTCGACCAGAGCGACGCCGGCCCGCTGACGCTGGCCGCGTCCGCCGGTGAGGTCTCGCTGGTGCTCGTTCCCGCCAGCAAGGGCTGAGGCCCGCCATGGCACTTATCGCGATCGCGGCGGACAAGGGGTCGCCCGGTGTGACGACGACGGCTGTCGCCCTCGCCGCCGTCTGGCCGCGCCGCGCGCTGCTCGTCGAGGCGGACCCGTCCGGCGGTGACCTTGTCTACCGCAGCCAGGCCGCGCACGGCGGTGTGCTCGACCCGAACACCGGCATGCTGTCGCTGGCCGCGACGGCCCGCCGCGGGCTGGCCGCCGAACAGCTGTGGGACCACGCGCAGCCGCTCGCCGGGGGCCTCGATGTGGTCGTCGGGCTCGGCGGTTCCGAGCAGGCGGCCGGGCTGGTCGGGCTGTGGCCGACGCTGGGCCGGGCGTTCGCGACGCTCGCCGAGTCGCCGAACGGCGCGGCCGACGTGCTCGCCGACTGCGGCCGGATCGGCGCCGATTCGCCCTCGCTGGAACTGTTCTCGCATGCCGCGCTCGTCCTGTTGGTGTCCCGGACGGAGCCCGAGCAGCTCGCCAGGGTGCGGGACCGCGCCGCGGCGCTCTCCGCCAAGCTGCACGGTTCGCAGCGCGGCGCGGCCGCGCTCGGGTTCCCGCCGATCGGCGTGCTGCTGGTTGCCGAACCGGGACAGAGCGCCCGTATCGTCAGCCAGGTCAACGACATGCTCGTCGCCTCGCAGATCGCCGCCCGCGTCGTCGGCACCCTCGCGCACGACCCCGCGGGCGCCGAGCAGCTGGCCGGCCGCCGCCGTGGCCGTCTCGACAAGTCGTTGCTGATCCGTTCGGCCCGGCAGATCACCGCCGACGTGCCGCACCGGTACGGGGTTCTCCGATGAGCGGGGTTCTTCGATGAGCGCCATGGACCACCAGCTCGTCAAGCGGTTCCGGCAGGACGCGGGCGACCGCATATCCGAGCAGCGCCGCCTCGACCAGGTGTCGGGCGTGCCCGCGATGTCCCCCGAGGACGAGCGGCAGTTCGCCCGCGCCGTCATCGCGCAGATCCTGGAGGACTACGCGCGCGCCGAGATCAACCTCGGCCGCACGCCGCCCAACGCGGAGGCCGAGGAGGCGTACGCGGCGGCCGTGCACGCCGCGCTGTTCGGCGTCGGACGGCTGCAGCCGCTGCTCGACGACCCCGAGGTCGAGAACATCGACATCAACGGCTGCGACCAGGTGTTCGTCGGGTACTCGGACGGCCGGGAACTGCGCGCCGACCCCGTCGCCGAGTCCGACGAGGAGCTCATCGAGCTCATCCAGGTGCTCGGCGCGTACTCGGGCCTGTCGTCGCGCCCCTTCGACTCGGCGAACCCACAGCTCGACCTGCGGCTCCCGGACGGCTCGCGTCTGTCCGCCGTCATGGACGTCACGCGCCGCCCCGCGCTCTCCATCCGCCGGGCGCGGCTCGGCAAGGTGTTCCTCTCCGACCTGGTCGGCAACAACACGCTCACCCCGGAACTGCACTCGTTCCTCAGCGCCGCCGTGCTCGCCCGCAAGAACATCATGATCGCGGGCGCCACCAACGCCGGGAAGACGACGCTGCTGCGCGCGCTCGCCAACGTCATCGGGCCGACCGAGCGTCTGATCACCGTCGAGCGGGCGCTGGAGCTCGGGCTCGACCAGTTCCCCGAACTGCACCCGAACGTCGTGGCGTTCGAGGAGCGGCTGCCCAACTCCGAGGGCCAGGGCATGATCTCGATGGCCGAGCTGGTGCGGCGGTCGCTGCGTATGAACCCCTCACGCGTCATCGTCGGTGAGGTCCTCGGCGACGAGATCGTCACCATGCTCAACGCGATGTCGCAGGGCAACGACGGCTCGCTCTCCACGATCCACGCCAACAGCTCCGCCGAGGTCTTCAACCGCATCTCGACGTACGCCCTCCAGGCGAAGGAGCGGCTGCCCGTCGAGGCGTCCCAGATGCTCGTCGCGGGCGCCATCGACTTCGTCGTCTTCGTGCAGCGGCGCAACGACTTCGAACGCGGCGGCACCCTGCGCCGTGTCGTCACATCCATCCGGGAGGTCAACGGCATCGACGGCCGCGTCCTGTCCAGCGAGGTCTTCGCGGAGGGCCAGGACGGGCGGGCCTACCCGCACGCGCCCTTGTCCTGCCTGGACGAACTCCTCGCCAACGGCTACCAGCCCTCGGGGGTGTGGCGATGATGACCGGTGTGTTCTCCCTGCCCGTGCTGTACGGACTGCTGGCCGGCACGGCCGTCGGCGGCGGTATCGCGCTGTTCGTCGTCGCGCTGCGCGGCTGGGCGCCCAAGCCGGGCGCCGCGAACGACAACGGGAAGCGTGCCGCCGAACTCGTCCGCTTCCTGTCCACCCGCGGCTCGCTGGCGATCGGCGGCGGACTCGTCGTCCTGGCGCTGACCCGGTGGATGGTGATGGGCGCCGCCACCGGCATCCTCGTCTTCACCTGGGACCGCCTCTTCGGCGGCGCCGCCGAGGAGCGCGCCGCGATGAAGCGCGTCGAGGCGCTCGCCGCCTGGACCGAATCGCTGCGTGACACCATCGCCGGCGCCGTCGGCCTGGAGCAGGCCATCCCCGCCTCGGCGCGGGCCGCCGCCCCGGCGCTGCGCACCCACCTGGAGGCGCTCGTCGACCGGCTGCGGTCGCGTACGCCCCTCCCGGACGCGCTGCAGCACCTCGCCGACGAGATCAACGACGCCTCCGCCGACATCATCATCGCGGCGCTCATCCTCAACTCCCGGCTCCGCGGCCCCGGTCTGCGCGAGGTCCTCGGTGCCCTCGCCAAGTCGGCCCGCGAGGAGGTCGACATGCGGCAGCGCGTCATGGCGCAGCGCGCGAGCACCCGGCGCAGTGTGCAGATCGTCATCGTGGTGTCGGTGACCTTTGTGCTGGGGCTGGCGATCTTCAACCGGAGCTTCGTCGAGCCGTACGGGACGGCCGTCGGCCAGCTGGTGCTGGGCGTCGTGTGCGCGTTGTTCGCTGCCGGGTTCTGGTGGCTGCGCAATCTGTCGAAGATCGAGACGCCGGAGCGGTTCCTGACGCACGCACCCGAGCGACAGGAGATGGGCGCCCGATGAACAGCATCTTCCTGACCGTGACCGTGACCGTCGGCGCCATCGCCGGACTCGGCATCTTCGCCCTTGTCCGGGCGCTGATGCCGAACCGCCGTGGTGCGGTCGCGACCGTCGCGCAGATCGACGCGCTGCGCGCGGCGGGGCCGTCGAGCGGTCCCGCTCCGCGCGCCACCGACCTCAAGGGGCGGCTCGGCCAGCGCGTTTCGGCCTTCTACCTGCAGCAGGGCTGGGAACAGCGCTCGCTGCGGGCGGACCTCGCCGTCCTCGACCGCAGCTGGGACAGCTTCCTCGCCACGAAGGTGATGCTGTCCGCGGTCGGCGTGTTCTTCGGCCCGTTCCTGTTCGCGATCGCCTGGCAGCTCGGCGTCGGCAGCAACCCCGTCATCCCGCTCTGGATGGCGCTGCTCTTCGGCGGGCTCTTCTTCTTCCTGCCGGACGTGGAAGTACGGCGCGACGCCGTCGACAAGCGCCGCGACCTGCGGCGCGTCATCGGTGCGTACCTCGACCTGGTCTCCATGAACCTCGCGGGGGGCCGCGGTCTGCCCGAGGCGCTCATGGCCGCCGCCGAGATCGGCGACGGCTGGGCGCTGCTGCGCATCCGCAACGCCCTCGCGGACGCGCGGATCACCGGCACGAGCCAGTGGGTCGCCCTGGGGCGGCTCGGCGACGAGCTGGGGGTCGAGGAGCTGAAGGACCTGTCGGTGACGCTGGGGCTGGTCGCCGACGACGGTGCGAAGGTGCGCGAGTCGCTCGCCTCGCGTGCGGAGACGATGCGGCACCGGGAGCTTGCCGAGATCGAGGGCGGGGCAGGCGAGAAGTCGCAGTCCATGCTCGTGGCCCAGCTGTTGCTCTGTGCGGGCTTCCTGGTCTTTCTGATCTTTCCGGCGGCGATGCGGGTCTTCAAGGTCTGAATCGCCGAATCGTCGAACCATCCGGACCCTGTGAATCGTCTGATGTCGAAGAGTCTGATCCACGTAGTCACCGAGTCGAGAGGACTTGAACCATGAACCGTTTGCCCATCAGTCACCCCGCGATCGATTTCCTCGTCACGTTCATTCAGGGGCGGGTGCGTCACGCCCGCTCGGAGGAGACCTCACGCGGCGCGTCCGCCGTCGAGTGGGTCATCATCTCGGCCGTGGTCGTGACCATCGTCGGTGTGGTCGCCGCACTGATCAACAACGCGCTCAAGGGCAAGGCCACCGACGTCGGCAACTGCATCTCGGGCACCACCGACACGGGTACCTGCAAGTAAGCGGAGTGATGAGCAGCCGATCAGGGTCTTTCGTACGCCGCAGGCTCGATGCCGCCCGCGGTGACAGCGGTGTGGGCAGTCGCACCGGCTCCGGTGGCGACCGCGGCATGACCGCGATCGAGTTCGTCTTCCTGACCCCGGTGCTCTTCTTCATGATCTTCGCGACCGTGCAGTTCGGGCTCTTCTACTTCGCCGACCATGTCGCGCAGGCCGCCGCCCAGGCGGGCGCCCGCAAGGCGCGGGCCGAGGCGGACGGGAACCCCGGCGGCTGGGAGGCGAAGGCCAGATCGACGGCGTTGAGCTATATCGCGCAGCTCGGACCGAATCTGCTGGAAGGCCCGACGGTGACGTCCTCCGGACCCGCCAACAACACCGTGGGGATCCGGGTGACGGCCACCGTGCCGACGGTCTTCCCGGGGATGACGTTCACGGTGAACGAGCAGTCGCAGGGGCCGATCGAGCGCTTCGTACCGGACATCGGGGGCTGAGGCCGGTCATGCGCAGTTGGCTGCGGAACAGGGCCCGTCGGGCCGGCCGCTCCGGCGATCAGGGGATCTCCACCATCGAGGTGGTGATCCTCGCGCCGGTCATGATCCTGTTCATTCTCGTCCTGGTCGCCTTCGGACAGCTGGTCGACGGCCGGGGCGCGGTGGACAGCGCCGCGCGCGACGCCGCCCGCGCCGGCTCGCTGCAGCGCGACGGCACGACGGCGATGAGCCAGGCCCAGGCGGCGGCCGAGGCGGATCTGGCGGACACCTGCCTCGACCACCCCACCGTGACGAAGACCAGTAAGGGCTTCGAGGCCGGCGGGCTCTTCTCCGTCGATGTGACGTGCACCGTGCGCGGCTTCGGGGTTCTGGGACTCAACATCAAGAACACCATCACCGCCACGAGCGCCTCGCCGCTCGACCCGTACCGGAGGGCAGCACCGTGACGTGGCTGACGGCGCGACGGCCCGCGGCCCGCGACGATCGCGGCTCCGGCACCGCGGCGGTGCTCATGTTCGCCCTGGTGTTCATGACGCTCGCCGCCTTCGTCGTCGACGGCGGACTGTCCATCCACAAACGCGAGCGCGCCGCGGACATCGCCGAGCAGGCGGCCCGTTACGCGGCCCAGGACATCGACGTGGAGGCGCTGCGGAACGCGCCCGCGGGCACTCCGCCGCGGATCAACACCGCGAACTGCGACGCCCGGGTCAAGGACTTCGCCGCACGGTCGGGGCTCAGCATCGAGGACGCCGCCGCCTCCGGCTGCGACCTGGCCAGGACCACCGACCAGCATGTAGAGGTGAGGATTCAGCTCACCTACAGTCCCACTCTGACGGGTTTCTTCTACAGCAAGGACTTCACAGTCCACGGGACGGCGGCGGCCGAGATCGCCACCGGCTGATTCGTCGCCGTCCATCCACCGCACCACCGAAGGCAGAAGGCAGAGGAACGAGCCCATGGCACGCACGACCGCCAGTCGGCGACCGGCCCAACCCGCGCAACCGGGCCGGCCGCAGCCGCCACGCCGCCGCCGTACGTTCGGTGACGTCGTCCGGGCGCTCCTGGCGTTTCTCGCGCTCGCCGTCCTGGTGGTGGGCGTGCCGGTCGCGCTGCTGAAGATCGTCGGCTCGCCGCTGCCGCACTCCTACTCGATGGAGGTGCTGCGGGAGCCGATCACGACGGAGACGTTCATCAACGTGCTGGCCGTCGTGGTCTGGCTGGCGTGGGCGCAGTTCGCGGCGTGCGTGATCGTGGAGACGAAGGCCGCGATCTCCGGGATCGGGATGCCGTCGCGGGTGCCCGCGTCGGGGCCGAGCCAGTTGCTGGCGCGCCAGTTGATCGCGGCGCTGCTGTTGATCGGCGCGAGCGCCGCCAGCCTCACGCCGGGGCTCGCGCAGCTCGGCAACCTGCACGACCAGCCGCACCGCGGCGGCCCGGCCGTGACCGCCCAGCAGACGCCGGGGCAGGTGCAGCAGCACCAGCAGCACGCGGCCGGTGGTACGCAGCAGCAGGGCGGCGGGCCCGCCTCCACGACGGTGACGCCGGGTGCGGCCGCCGCCGCGGAGGCCGCCAAGGAAGCGACGAAGTTCTACCGGATCCAGCCGCCCGAGGGCCGGCACCACGATTCGCTGTGGGAGATAGCCGAACGCCACCTCGGCGACGGCCGCCGCTACAACGAGATCTACCAGCTCAACAAGGACCGGGCGCAGCCCGACGGTTCGAAGCTGTCCAAGGCGAGCCTGATCCGGCCCGGCTGGATCATGGAGATGCCGGCCGACGCGCGCGGCGGCGACCTCGTGGAGATGCCCGTCGCGGCGCCGAAGCCCGCTCCCGACGTGCAGCACTACGCGGAGCGCGGCGGGGTCAAGGACACGGCGGCCGAAGGGGCTCACGCGGCGCACACCGCACCTGTCCGGACACCCGCCCAAACGCCGGTTCAGACCCCGGCCCAGACGCCCACGCAGAAGCCCGCCCAGCAGCCCGCCCACGCCGAAGAGGCCCCGGTCGGGCCGGCCGTCGCCGCACCGTCCGTATCCCAGGGCTCCGGGCACGGATTCGGGCTGCCCGAGGCGCTCATCGGCGCCCCGCTGCTGGCGGCCGGGCTGCTCGCCGCGCTGGGGCGGCGCCGCCGTACCGCGCTGTGGCAGTCGGTTACCGCCGGCGCGGTCCGCACGCCCCGCACCCCCAACGGGCCCGAGGCCGACGCCGCCGACGCGCTGCGGATCGGCGCGGACGCCGATACCGTCGCGTTCCTCGACCGCGCGCTGCGCGCCCTGTCGGCACGGCTCGCCTCGGACGGCGGCAAGCTGCCCACGGTCTACGCGGCATGGCTCACCGACGAGGCGCTGCACCTCCAGCTGGCCTGGCCCGAGGGCCAGCCGCCCGCGCCGTGGCGGCTCGGCCAGGACCAGACGTTCTGGCGGCTGGACCGGGCGGACCTGCCCGCCGACGCGGACGTCTCCGCCAGCGCCCCGTACCCGGGCCTGGCCGCCCTCGGCACCCTCGACGGCGCCCGGCTGATGCTCAACCTCGAAGCGGTGCCCGGCATCGTGTCGCTGACCGGAGCCCGCGCCGACCGTGAGGCGGTTCTCGCCTCCGTCGCCGCCGAACTCGCCACCAACGGCTGGTCGGACCGGATGACGGTGACGCTTGTGGGCTTCGCCGAGGACCTCACGGCCCTCGCGCCGGCCAGGATCCGGCACCTCGCGGACGTCCCCGAGGTCATCGAGACGATGGCCGCCGAGACCGCGCAGCGCTCCGCCGCGCTGCGGACCGCAGGACAGGACAACGTACTGACCGGCCGGACCGGCAGCGCCCAGCACACCCAGCGCTCCCCGCACCTCGTCCTGATCGCCACCGAGCCCACCGAGGAGGAGGCCGACCGGCTCGCCGAACTCGCCGCCGACTCCGGCCGGCTGGGCATCGGCTACCTCGTCGCGTCGGCCCGGGACGACCTGCCGGGCGCCGCCTGGGCGCTCGAGGTCACCTCGGCGGGCCGGCTGCTCGCCCCGCTCCTCGGTCTGGACCTGGAGGCACAGCTGCTCCCGGCCGCCCAGTACGAGGCGATCCTCGGGCTGTTCGCGGCGGCCGACCCGGACCGCGAACCGTCCGCCTCCGTGCCGCCGTTCATGGTCGACCTCACCGACCAGGGCCGGCCCGGGGTGTACGCCCGCCTCCTCGGCCCGTTCGAACTCATCGGCCTCGAAACCCCGGAGGCCGGGCGCAGCCTGCTCCTCCACGAGGCGCTGGCGCTGCTCCTGCTGCACCGTGAGGGCGTCCACCCGCGGGTGCTGGCCTCCGCGCTCTGGCCGCGCGGCGTCACCGACGACGTGCGCGACGCGCTCATCGACCGGCTGCGCGACTGGCTCGGCACCGACGCCGACGGCTCGTCGCGGATGTCGTACGACGCCACCGGCCGCCTCGTGCTGTCCAGCACGGTCGTCTCCGACTGGGACGTCCTGCAGACCCTGCACCACGCGGCCTCCGAGGGCCCGGGCGCCGACGATCCGCAGACCCGCCGCCGGCTGCTGGCCGACGCCCTCGCGCTGGCCCGCGGCTCCCTCCTGGAGGACCGCGCCCCGGGCCGCTACGGCTGGCTCGCCCACGAGATCGTCGACGCCCAGCACCCGGTCCTCGTCGCGGAGGTCGCCCTCGCCCTGGCGGGCCTGCACCTCGACGCGGGCAAGCCGAAGGCCGCCGTCGCCGCCGTGCAGACCGCCCTGGCGGTCACCGGCTCCGACGAGCGCCTCTGGCTCGCCCTCCTGCACGCGACCCACGCCACCGGCGACCCGGCCCGCCTCGAAGCCGCCGCCGAATCCCTCCTGGCCCGCAACCACACCCTCAACGGCGCGGCCCGCGGCCTGCCGCCCCGCGTCGAAGCCCTGCTGGACGAACTCCTTCCGTCCTGGCGCGGCAGCATCGGCAGTATCGCCAACTGAACGATCGCCAACTGAGCAATCGCGGATCGGCCAACCGGCGCCCGGGCGTTCGCGCCCGGGCGTTCGCTGTGCTCAGCCCTTCGCCACCGCCGTCAAAATCTCCGGGAGGCGGTTGAGGAGGCGGGGGGCCGTGAAGCGGAGGGATGCCGCGGCCAGGGTCACGGCGTAGAGGGCGCCGATCGGCAGCAGGATCCAGAGGTAGGCGTGGTGGTCGGCGACGTGGAGGTAGATCGTCAGGCCGACGAGCGGGAGACAGCAGGCCGCGCCGGTGAGACCGCCGCCGAAGAGGCTGATCGCGGCGAGGCCGCCCTGGCCGGGGGCCGAGCTGCCGAACGGGTTGTCCTGGGGGAGGGCGTACGGGAAGCGGACGCTGGCGAAGGCGCCGGCGGCGATGAGGGCGCCCAGGAGGGCGAGGGACAGCCCCAGGGTCTCCGGGACGGCGTCCGGCCGGCCGAGGAGCAGGGCCGCTCCGATGGTGACGATCGTGACGTACGGGACGGCGACGGTCGACAGGGCCAGTGCGCGGGCGCGCAGTTCCGCGTGGGCGTCGGCGCGGGTGGAGATGGTGGAGGCGACCGTCCAGAAGGCGGAGCCGTCGACACCGAACTGGTTGTACATCTGCATGCCGAGGAGCCCGGCGGCCCAGCACGCCGAGTAGATGCTGCCGTGCTGGACGGCGGCCACGATCGGCAGCAGCAGTCCGACGGCCAGCGCCGTCGCCCAGGCCGCCTTGGAGCGCGGATCGCGCCAGGCGTAGCGGAACTGGCGTTCCATCACGGTGCCGGTGCGGCCGCCGGGCAGCAGCGCGGCGAGCCGGCCGCCGCCGGTGCCCGCCTCCTTCTCCGCGGCCTGGAGGGTGGAGGCGTCGGGGGTGACCATCAGCCGGTACAGGCTGTGGTGCCACCAGCGGATCACCAGGGCCAGGACGGCCGCGACGTAGAGGAGTTCGAGGACGGCGAGACCGTAGGAGCCCCCGGTCGCCGCGCGGACCGCGTCGATCGCGGGGGCGGGTGGCAGCCAGCGGAGCACGGAGGCGAGGGACTTGACGCGGTCCAGGCCGTCGGACGAGGCGAGCGAGCTGGCGCCGAGGTTGACGAGCTGCGCGCCGACCGCCACGAACAGGCCGCTGAGCAGCGCGAGGTCGCGCCCCTTGCGGCTGGTGAGCAGACGGGTGTTGGCGGCGGCGACGGCGCGCGACAGCGCCACGCACAGCAGCAGTACCAGCGCGACGGCGACGATCGCGACGACGATGGAGACCGCGTTGCCCGCCAGCGCGGACACCGCGCCAGCCGTCACGATGACCGTGAAGACCGGTCCCACGCCCAGCAGCGACGAGATCAGCAGGGCGGAGATCAGCGGCCGCGGGCGCAGCGGCAGCATGGCGAGGCGGGTGGGGTCGAGGGTGTCGTCGCCGCCGAAGAGGAACAGCGGCATGACGGCCCAGCCGATGATGAGGACGACGGCCAGCCCGACGGCGGCCGCCGGCCCGTATTCGCTGTGGCGCAGCGCGATCATCCCGACGCCCATGGCGAGCCCGTACAGCATCGCGAAGACGACGCCGACGATCCAGCCGATGGTGCGGCCGGTGGACTGCCGCAGTCCGTTGCGGATGATGGCGAGTTTGAGACGGATGAAGACCGGCGTGACCGACGGGTGCGTGGCCGGGGCGCTCATCGTGCGCCGCCCAGCCAGTCGAGGTCCTGGCCGCCGCGTTCGGTGGCGCCGACGAGCGACAGGAACGCGTCCTGGAGGGAGGACGCCTCCCCCCGTACGTCGGCGAGCGGGCCCTGGGCGACGATCCGGCCGGCGGCCATCACCGCGACCCAGTCGCAGAGGCTCTCCACGAGCTCCATGACGTGCGAGGAGAACACGACGGTGGCGCCCGAGCGGGTGTATCGCTCCAGGACACCGCGGATGACCTGCGCGGACACCGGGTCGACGCCCTCGAAGGGCTCGTCGAGGAAGAGCACTTCGGGGTTGTGGAGCAGCGCCGCGGCCAGTCCGATCTTCTTCCGCATACCGGTCGAGTAGTCGACGACCAGCTTGTTCTGCGCGGCGGAGAGGTCGAGGACGTCGAGCAGCTGCGCGGCGCGCTTGTCGACCTCGGCGCCGGGCAGACCGCGCAACCGGCCGGTGTAGGCAAGCAGTTCGCGGCCCGACAGACGTTCGAAGAGCCGCAGCCCCTCGGGGAGCACGCCGATCCGGGACTTCACGGCGACGGGGTCGGTCCAGACGTCGTGGCCGGTGATCAGGACGGTGCCGTCGTCGGGGCGGAGCAGGCCGGTGACCATGGAGAGCGTGGTGGTCTTGCCGGCGCCGTTCGGGCCGACCAGGCCGATGAACCGTCCGGCCGGGAGTTCGAGGTCGATCCCGGCCACGGCCACCTGCTCGCCGAAGGACTTCCACAGGTTGTGGACGCTGACCGCGTAGCCCTGGTCCGCTGCGCCTTGATCCGGTGCGCCCTCGTCGGGTGCACCCGCCTCGAATGTCTTCGGCACGTTGCGCCGTCCTTCCCCGTGGAGACCGCTGATCCACGGGGAAGCCTAGAGCAGGCCCTGTCAGGCCCCGGCGGGTGCTATCGGGCCCGGCTCGCCGCCGCCTCGCGGCCGCACGCGTACGCCAGCGGGCTCAGCAGTTCCTCGACGTCGGGGAGCCAGCGGTTGAGGGCGGTGGGCTGGCGCGCCCACTGCACGGAGCCGCCGGTGCCGGTGCGGGTGGGCGGGGACGCGATGAAGTCGCCCTCGCCGCGGACCAGGAGGTCCAGGGAGGCGGGCGGCCAGCCCAGCTTGCGCAGCAGGTCGGGGACCTTGACCGACGCGCCGGGCAGCACCAGGAAGATCAGCCGCCGGTTGGGGGTGCAGAGCACCGGGCCCAGCGGCAGGTCCATCCGTTCCATGCGGGCGAGGGCGAGGCAGCCGGCCACCTCGGGGACGTCGATCGCGTCGAAGGTGCGTCCGGTCGGCAGCAGGATCGACGCCCGCGGCTGCTTGGACCACATCCGGCGCACCGCGACGGCGCTGCCGCTGGCCTGGGTCGCCCAGTCGGGGCGGGTCGGGTGCGCGCCCGGCGCCGGGCAGGCGGGGGAGTCGCACGAGCAGCGTGACCCGCCGCCGTCGTCCTCCAGCCAGGAGCCGGGCAGCACGTCCCAGTGCCGCTCCTCCGCGTATCGGACCGCTGTGTCGAGCAGTTGGTCGGTGAGCTGCTGCGGGGGGGCTCCGATGGTGTCTTCCACGCGCTGCACAACTACCTCGGTCACCAAGGGTTACGGGGTGGAGCCGCGGCTCATCGCGGGCGCACGGGTGCACGGCCGGGGGCGCGTGCGGGAACGCGGCCCAGGATGCGGGTAGTCCCTGGTGGGTGCGGTGACGTACGCCCTGGAAGAAATGCCGTGAAAACGGTGAATTCACGTCATGTGTGCTGGGCATTGATCTCTTATCGAAGATCGCCAGGGGGAGCGGGACGACGGGCACAGGCCCGTGATCCCGCGATGAAGGAGGGGCACTATATGGCCGCACGACCACTGGTGGCGCGGCAGCCGAACGAACGGCTGCAGGCGCTCATCCAGGAAGCCGGCTGCTCCAACGCCGGCCTGGCCCGCCGGGTCAACATGTGCGGGGCCGAGCACGGCCTCGACCTGCGGTACGACAAGACGTCCGTCGCCCGCTGGCTGAGAGGCCAGCAGCCGCGCGGCCGGGCGCCGGCCATCATCTCCGAGGCGCTGGGCCGCAAGCTGGGGCGCGCCGTCTCCATCGACGAGATCGGCATGGCCAACGGCAAGAACCTCGCCACCGGCATCGGGCTGCACTTCGCGCCCACCGTTCTCGGTGCGATCGAGCAGGTCTGCGAGCTGTGGCGCAGCGACGTCGGGCGCCGGGACTTCCTCACCGGGTCGACGGTGGCCGCCTCGGCCCTCGTCGAGCCCAGCCGTGACTGGCTGATCACCCGTACCGACGGCGCCGTCGCCCGGGCCGGCGGGTCGCGGGTCGGCAAGGCGGACGTGGAGGCGGTGCGGGCCACGACGAAGGCGCTCGTCGACCTGGATCACCGCTTCGGCAGCGGCCATGTGCGGCCGGTCGTCGTGCACTACCTCAACAGCGTCGTGTCGGGGCTGCTGGCGGGCTCCTACCGCGAGGCGACCGGCCGTCAGCTCTTCGGCGCGGTGGCGCGGTTGACCGAACTCGCCGGCTACATGGCCGTCGACACCGGGCAGCCGGGGCTCGCGCAGCGCTACTACATCCAGGCGCTGCGGCTCGCGCAGGCGGCGGGCGACCGCGGCTACGGCGGCTACGTGCTGGCCGCCGGGATGAGCCATCTCGCCGAGACGCTCGGCAATCCGCGCGAGATCGCGCAGCTCGCGCGGGCCGCGCAGGAGGGCGCGCGCGGGCAGGTCACCCCCACCGCGCAGGCGATGTTCTACGCGGCGGAGGCCCGCGGGCACGCGCTGCTCGGCGACGCCCGGACGTTCGCGTCGGTCGCCGGACAGGCCGTCGACGCGCTGGAACATTCCAACCCGGACGACGACCCCGACTGGATCTCCCACTTCGACCAGGCCTATCTGGCCGATGAGTTGGCGCACGGCCACCGCGACCTCGGCCAGGCGGCCCCGGCCGCCCGGCGCGCCGAGGAGTCCCTCGCGGGCCACCCCCCGACGCGGGTGCGCCGCCGCGCGATCGGGCTGCTGCTCCTCGCCGACGCCCAGGTGCAGCAGCGCGAGATCGAGCAGGCCTGCCACACGGGCACCGAGGCGGTGGCCCTGCTGACCGGGCTGCGCTCCCATCGCGGTGCCGAATATCTGGACGACTTCCGCCGCCGCCTGGAACCGTACGGAGCGGAGCCCGCGGTACGGGAGTTCGGCGCCCATCTGCAGGAGCAGGAGGCCGCCGCATAGCGCCCGGCGGTCCTCCCGGGGTGCGCGCCGCCCCGGCGCACGCGGTACCGGCGGAATCGCCACCCGCCGGAATCGTTACCGGAACGACATCGCCGTGCACGACCGCCCAAGAGACGGCCGATACCTCGCCATTCGGTCCTTCCCCGTCGTCAACGCGGCCCTGTCCGGCCCTCGCCCGATCGGGTGCGTGGTGGGTTCTCAGGCTGACCCGGTAGCGTGAGCCGTCGAGTCCGATGACGGGTCCGACGACGGGTAAAGGCGGGAGTTCCGGCGATGCACAGCGGACACGGCGACGAGACGCCGGACGATCAGTACCGGCAGAACCCGGGAACGCCCGAGCCCCGAAGGGGTGTGGTGCTGCCACCGGAGCAGCCGCCGCAGCATTACGACGACCATGTGCGGCCCGCCGGCGGCCAGCCGTGGGACCAGGCGCCGGGCGCCGCGCAGCCGCTGCCGCCCGAGGCCGGCGCGGGGGCGGACGCGACGATGATGTTCCCGCCGTATCCGCAGGCCACCCCGCCTGCTCCCGCGATGCCGCCGATGCCGCCCGCGATGCCCCCGGCGCCGCAGGCGGCCGCCGCACCGGTGCCGGAGGCGGACGCCACCCAGTTCCTGCCCCCGTATCCGCGTTCGTCGCCGCCCCCGGAGCCGTTCACCCCGGACCCGTTCAAGGCCGAGCCGTTCGCTCCCGAGCCGTTCACGCCCGAGCACTTCGGGGCGGGGACCGGTCCCGCCGGGTACCCCGCCGAGAGCGAGGCGGAGGCCACCCGGCACCTGTCGCTCTCGATCTTCGACGAGCCGTCGTACGACCAGCCGCAGGGGCCCTCGTACGACCAGTCGTACGACGAGCCGCAGTCCGCCCCCTCGGGCGACTACGACCACCTGTACCGGCAGGACGGCCCCCGGCAGCAGCCGAGGCCGGAGCCGGCCCGTCAGCAGCCCTACCGGGGCCAGGCAGCGCCGCCGGCTCCGGCGCCCGCTCAGGCCTATGCGGATCCGTACGACGGAGCGAACGGTGCGAACCACGCAAATGGTGCGAACGGTGGCGGCGGTGGCGGATCGCGCCGCCGGCTCTCCCCGGCCGCGGTGATCGGCATCGTGGTCGTCGGCTGCGCCCTGGCCGGGCTGGCCGCGGGCGCCGCGCTCAGCGCGGGCGGCGACGACAGCAAGGACGCGGCCAAGGCGAGCAAGCCACCATCCTCGTCGACCGGAGCGTCCGCGCAGCCGGGCGGAGCCGCCGACGACGCCGTCACGAAGCAGGCGAAGTCCCTGGACACACTCCTCAAGGACAGCGGCAGCAGCCGGTCCTCCGTGGTCAGCGCGGTGGAGTCGATCAAGTCCTGCAAGAACCTGCCCCAGGCGGCGACCGACCTGCGCGCGGCGGCCGGCCAGCGCGGCACGCTCGTCACCCGCCTCGCGGCCCTGCAGGTGGACCAGCTGCCGCAGCACGCGGAGCTGACCGAGGCGCTGAACAAGGCGTGGGCGGCGTCGGCCGCGGCCGACAACGCGTACGCGTCCTGGGCGGACCAGGCGGCCAGCGACGGCAAGACCTGCAAGGGCGGCCACGCGAAGGGCACCCCGGTCAAGTCGGTGGGCGACCGCGAGAGCGGCAGCGCTACGGCGCAGAAGAAGCGGGCCGTCCGGCTCTGGAACGCGATCGCGAAGCAGCACAACCTGACCGAGCGGGAGTACTCCCAGCTCTGAGCCGAGCGGGCGCCCGGGGTCCGGGCGCCCGCTGCTAGCCGTTCTGGCTCACCTGGCGGCCGAGCGTCGCCGCCATGTCGACGAATCCGGTGCGGGCGGCGACCAGCCGGCCGTCCTTGACGACCTGGTAGACGACCTTCGCGTTCACCATCCGCGGGTGGCCCGGCACCGGGAGCATGTTCTCGTTGCGCCAGCCGAGGTCCGGGGTGAGGCCGCCGGTCGAGATGGCGTTCGCCTTGTCCAGCGCGCGCTTGAGGGTCATGGGGTTGACCTCCTCCTCGCCCATCGCCCGGACGACCTCGGTGAAGACCGAGTACGCGATCCAGGTGGTCTGGACGCCGGGGTCGGCGACGTCGATCCGGTTGTCACCGAAGGCGTACTTCTTCACGACCTCCTTCATCGCGTCCCACTTGGGATCCGAGGTCGGCGGGTACCAGCCGGTGGCGAACGCGTTCTCCAGCGGGCTGTTCCTCCCGCCGGTGCTGTCGATCAGCGACTGCTGGATGCTGCCGATCACCGAGGAGAGCCGCACGTCGGGCAGCTCGTTGCCGAGCCGCCGGAGCGAGTCGATGAAGGTGTCCGTGCGGTCGCCGAGCACGGCCGAGACACAGGTGCCGGAGTGGGCGTTGCCGACCGCCCGCTGGGCGACGCCGGTGTACTCGGTGGAGTCGTCGGCCGTCGGCAGGTCGTTGGCGGCGGGCCGGCCGCCGGCCTTGAGACCGGCGTCGAGGAACAGCGGGAACTGGTCGCCGACGATGGTGTCCGGCCGCACCAGGCTGACCTTGGAGCAGGAGGCCGCCAGTTGCTTCCCGCTGCCCGTCAGCAGGGCCGGCAGGCCGCCGTTGACGGGATAGGACATGGGGCTCTGGAACTCCTCCTGGGTTATCCCGTAGCCCCCGATGTACGGGATCCCGGCCGACTCCAGGATGGAGGTGAAGCTGTTGGCGTGCTCGCTGTACGAGCCGATGACGGCGACCGCGCCCTCTTCCTGGGCCCGCTGCGCGCACTTCGCGGCCTCGACCGTGTCGTTGTGGTCGTTGCAGGTGAGGACCTTGAGGTCGCGGCCGTTCAGCCCGCCCGAGGCGTTGACGTGCGCCGCGAACGCCTGCGCCATGGCGGGCATTCCTGGCATGTTGGTCGATTTCGTACCGTCCGGCGCCCAGGTCATGACGACCACGGGTCCCGGGGAGCCCCCCGCGCTCCCCGGGATCGCACCGCAGCCGCTGATCAGCGCCGCGCAGGTCGTCGATACAGCCAACAGGACAGCCTTGCGCGAACGCCGCTCAGTCATGAACATGGACGTTTCCGTCCCGCCCTCAACGTGCGGGTGATCGTGGGCGAACGCAGCGTCACGTTCAGGTGAATTGCAGGTGCGGATTCGAGGGAACGTACGATCGGTCACCGTGCAGACTTCGGAGAAGACTTCCCGCCGCGGTACCCGCTCCTCCACGATGGGGGGCATGCCGCTCAATGACATGCCTTGGTGGCGCTGGCGCAGCAATGTGCGCTCGGCGCTGCACATGATCAGCGACCCGGTGTTCCAGCAGGAGTGCTGGCTCGCCGGGGTGCCCGGTTTCGGCGACGTCACCGACGCCGTCTACCGCCTCGTCGAGGACACCTGGCTCGACAACTGGTCCGCCGAGAAATACGTCGGGACGATCTTCCGCGACTCGCAGGAGGCCGCGCTCGTCGACGTCGCGGTGCTCCGGGTGCTGAAGATCCTGCACCAGGTGGGCGCGGACGCGCCGGTCAGCACCTACCTGGAGCACCACGCCTGGCCGGAGGCGGTCCGCGCCGCCCGTGAGGCGCACGTCAAGCTCGCGACGGCCGACGGGGACGACGTGGACGCGCCGCCGCGCTCGCTCGACGTCCTGGCGATCTACACGCGTACCGCCTGACGGACGGCGGCGCCGTGCGAGCGGCCGCGTGTGCGAGGCTGACGTGGTGAACGAACCGCAATATGTGCTGACGCTGTCCTGTCCCGACAAGCAGGGCATCGTGCATGCCGTGTCGAGCTACCTCTTCATGACCGGCTGCAACATCGTGGACAGCCAGCAGTTCGGGGACCAGGACACCGGGCTGTTCTTCATGCGGGTGCACTTCACGGCGGAGCCGCCGGTGGACCAGGACAAACTGCGCGCGAGCTTCGCGGCGATCGGCAGCGCCTTCCAGATGGACTGGCAGCTGCACGCGGCGGACGAGAAGATGCGGGTCGTCCTCATGGTCAGCAAGTTCGGGCACTGCCTGAACGATCTGCTGTTCCGCACCCGGATCGGCGCGCTGCCCGTCGAGATCGCGGCCGTGGTCTCCAACCACACGGACTTCGAGGAGCTCGCCGGCTCCTACGGCATCCCGTTCCACCACATCCCGGTGACCGCCGACACCAAGGACCAGGCGGAGGCGCGGCTGCTGGAACTGGTCGAGGCGGAGCGCGTGGACCTGGTGGTGCTGGCCCGCTACATGCAGGTCATCTCCGACGACCTGTGCAAGCGGCTGCCCGGCCGGATCATCAACATCCACCACTCGTTCCTGCCGAGCTTCAAGGGCGCCAAGCCCTACCACCAGGCGCACGCGCGCGGGGTGAAGCTGATCGGCGCGACCGCGCACTACGTGACGGCGGCCCTCGACGAGGGCCCGATCATCGAGCAGGAGGTCGAGCGGGTGGGGCACGAGGTCACCCCCGAGCAGCTCGTGGCGATCGGCCGTGACGTCGAGTGCCAGGCGCTGGCGCGCGCCGTGAAGTGGCACAGCGAGCACCGCGTCCTGATCAACGGGCACCGCACGGTCGTCTTCGCCTGACGTGCGGTGCCGCGGGCCGTACCGGTCCGGTCCGGTCCGGTCAGGCGCCGGCGCCCAGCTCCTTGTAGCGGGCCTGGCAGACGTCGAAGTCCGGCAGCCGGCCGCCGTCCCGCATCTCCGCGAAGCTGGGGGCGGCCGCGTCCCGGGCGGACAGCTGGGGCGCGCCGGTCTGCCAGTCGATGCCGAGCTCGGGGTCGAGCGGGTGCACACCGTGCTCCTTGTCGGGACGGAAGACGTCCGAGACGAGGTACGAGAGCGTGGCGTCGTCGCTGAGGGCGCAGAAGCCGTGGCCCATGCCCTCCGCGATGTAGAGGGCCTTGCGGTCCACGTCGTCCAGCCGGACGCCCTCCCACTGGCCGAAGGTCGGCGAGCCGACCCGCAGGTCGACCACCACGTCGAGCACCGCGCCGCGTACGCACGTCACGTACTTGGACTGGCCCATCGGGACGTCGGCGAAGTGGATGCCGCGCACGACGTCCTTCGACGACACCGACATGTTGGCCTGCGCGAGCCGCATCGGATGCCCGACCTCGGCCTCCAGCCGGTCGAAGCGGTACCACTCCAGGAACAGGCCGCGCGGGTCGCCGTGCTGCTGGGGGGTGATCTCCCAGGCGCCGTGGAAGGACAGCGGTCGGATGTTCATCGCGGGAGGTCCTCTTCGAGGGCGAGCGTGTTGACGAGGTATTCGCCGTAGCCGCTCTTCAGCAGCGGTTCGGCCAGTTTGCGCAGCTGCTCGGAGTCGATGAACCCCATCCGCCAGGCGGTCTCCTCGACGCAGCCGAGCTTCAGCCCCTGCCGCTCCTCGATGACCCGGACGTACTCCGAGGCCTGGACGAGGGAGTCGAAGGTGCCGGTGTCCAGCCAGGCGGTGCCGCGGTCCAGTACGGAGACCCGGAGCTTGCCCTGCTGCAGGTAGGTCGCGTTGACCTCGGTGATCTCCAGTTCGCCGCGCGCGCTGGGCTTCAGGCTGTTGGTGATGTCCACGACCTGGCTGTCGTAGAAGTAGAGGCCCGGGACGGCGAAGCGCGACTTCGGCCGCTCCGGCTTCTCCTCGATCGACAGCGCGTTGCCGTGCTCGTCGAACTCGACGACGCCGTATGCGGTGGGGTCCTTCACCTGGTAGGCGAAGATCACGCCGCCGTCGGGGGAGCTGTGGTCCTGCAATTGCCGCCCGAGGCCCGCGCCGTGGAAGATGTTGTCACCGAGAATGAGCGCCACCGGCTCACCGCCGATGAAGTCCGCACCGATCTGGAAAGCCTGGGCGATTCCACCGGGATTCGGCTGCGAGCGGTATTCGATATTGATACCGAATTGCGAGCCGTCGCCGAGGAGCCGGCGGAACTGCTCCTGGTCCTGCTCGGTGGTGATGAGCAGTATGTCGCGAATTCCCGCCATCATGAGCGTCGACAGCGGGTAATAGACCATCGGCTTGTCGTAGACCGGCATCAGCTGTTTGGAGACCGCTTTGGTGATCGGCCACAGCCGGGACCCGGTCCCGCCGGCGAGGAGGATACCACGCATGTTGTTTCTACTTTCTCCGGCGGCAGGCGGCCGAAGACTGCTCGGCTTCGCCCCTGCACTCGGGGAACGGCTAGAGTTACGGCGAAGCAAACCATCTTACGCCGCCCCCCAGTAGGGGCCTGACTGGACTCTGGCACTCATGAACATTCTTGTTACCGGTGGCGCCGGATTCATCGGCTCGCAGTTCGTCCGCGCAGTCCTGTCAGGGGAGATGCCGGGGCTCGAGACCGCCTCCGTCACCGTAC
Organism: Streptomyces fildesensis; assembly: GCF_016107395.1. Taxonomy (GTDB): domain Bacteria; phylum Actinomycetota; class Actinomycetes; order Streptomycetales; family Streptomycetaceae; genus Actinacidiphila; species Actinacidiphila fildesensis. Next base: position 79,436 of record NZ_JAAIKO010000010.1, on the reverse strand, counting down.
TGGACAAACTCACCTACGCCGGCAACCCGGAGAACCTCGCTCCGGTCGCCCACCTGCCCGGCTACCGGTTCGCGCACGGCGACATCTGCGACGCGGACTTCGTCGCCTCCGTCCTGCCCGGCCATGACGCGGTGGTGCACTTCGCCGCGGAGTCGCACGTCGACCGGTCGATCACCGGCGCGGCCGCGTTCGTCACCACGAACGTGCTCGGCACCCAGACCCTGCTGGACGCCGCCCACAAGCTGGGCATCGGCCGCTTCGTGCACGTGTCCACGGACGAGGTGTACGGCTCGATCAGTGAAGGTTCGTGGACCGAGGACTGGCCGCTCGCGCCCAACTCCCCGTACGCCGCGGCGAAGGCGGGCTCCGACCTGATCGCGCTCGCCTACCACCGCACGCACGGGATGGACGTGGTGGTCACCCGCTGCTCCAACAACTACGGGCACCATCACTTCCCCGAGAAGATGATCCCGCTGTTCGTGACGAACCTGCTGGACGGCAAGAAGGTCCCGCTCTACGGCGACGGCGGCAACATCCGTGACTGGCTGCACGTCTCCGACCACTGCCGGGGCATCGCGCTCGCGCTGCAGGGCGGCAAGGCCGGTGAGGTCTATCACATCGGCGGCGGCACCGAGTTGACGAACAAGGAGCTCGCCGGCCGGCTGCTGGAAGCCTGCGGCGCCGGCTGGGACATGGTCGAGTACGTCGAGGACCGCAAGGGCCACGACCTGCGCTACTCCCTGGACATCAGCAAGTCCCGCGCCGAGCTGGGCTACGAGCCGCAGATCGGCTTCGACCAGGGCCTCGCCGACACCGTCGCCTGGTACCGCGACAACCGGGCCTGGTGGGAGCCGCTGAAGGCCAAGGCGGCGCTTTCATGAGCGATGCCGTGACGAACGACGACCCGGCCGCCGGCAGCACCCGCTGGCTGGTGACCGGCGCCGGCGGCATGCTCGGCCAGGAGGTCGTGGCGGCGCTTGCCGCCGACCCGGCCGCCGCCGTCACCGCCGCCACCCGGGCCGACCTGGATCTGACCGACCCCGCGGCGCTGCTCGCGGCGGTCCGCGGTCACCGGATCGTGGTCAACGCGGCAGCCTGGACGGACGTCGACGGCGCGGAGGCCGACGAGGCCGCCGCCACCGTCGTCAACGGCGACGGGGTGCGCCATCTGGCCGCGGCCTGCGCCGCCGCGGGCGCGCTGCTCATCCATGTCTCCACCGACTACGTCTTCCCCGGCGACGCCAAGGAGCCGTACCGCGAGGACGACCCGACCGGGCCGGTCAACGCGTACGGCCGCGGCAAGCTCGCCGGTGAGCTCGCGGTCGCCGAGCTGCTGCCCGACAGCGGCTACACCGTCCGCACCGCCTGGCTGTACGGCGCGCACGGCCGCAACTTCGTCGCGACCATGCTGAAGCTGGCGGCCACCCACGAGACGCTCGACGTCGTCGACGACCAGCTCGGCCAGCCCACCTGGGCCCGCGCGCTGGCCGTCCGGCTCACCGAGCTGGGCCGCGCCGCGCTCGCGGGCGACGCCCCGGCCGGCGCGTACCACGGCACGGCTTCCGGCCAGGCCACCTGGTACGAGCTGGCCCGCGCCGCGTTCGAGCTGTCGGGGCTGGACCCCGACCGGATCCGCCCCACCACGGCCGACAAGTTCGTCCGGCCGGCCCAGCGCCCGGCCTACAGCGTGCTGGGCCACGACCGCTGGTCCGCCGCCGGGCTCCCGGCGATGGCCGACTGGCGGGACGAGCTCAAGGCGGCGGTCGCGGCAGGAACGTTCGCACCGCGGCCGTAGCCGCACCACCGGTCACGCCCACCGGGTACGACGCACGAAAGCCCGGCCGCCACTGCGGTCGGGCTTTTCGTGTTCGGTGCACCCGCGCGGACCCTTCGGAGGGCCCGCGGCGGGTCAGTGCGCGTAGGAGAAGCCGGCGGGCGGCCTGGCGTACGTGTTGTAGTTGTCGACCGCCGGGTGCTTCGCGCCGGCGGGGCCCGCCTGGAACGCCGTCAGGATGTTCTCGCTGACCTTGCGGGCGAACTTCACCGAGCTCTGCGGCACACGGTAGGAGCACCGGTCGTTGTTGACCGTGCAGGTCCAGCCGAGGGTGCCGCTGGAGAACACGCCCGCCCCGGAAGGCGTCGTGTAGTAGGTGGAGTTGGAGAAGCTGTGCTTCTTGCCCAGCGTGACGGGTGAGTCGGAGAGGGCCTGTATCGGGCGCGGCACCTCGGGCCCGGTGAACAGCTTGTCGTACTCGACGGCGACCAGACCGGGGTACTTCGACCCGTTCTTCGCGCCGGTGCCGGCGTAGACCCAGCTGTCCGCGTCCGTGACGACGTACGGCGCGGTCACGCCGAGCCATTCGTACTGGACGCCGAGCAGTTCACTCTCGGGACGCGGGTTCGGCGGCAGCCGCCACTGCTGCGTCGCCTCGTTCGGGTCGGTGAGCACCATCGGGTCCTCGGACGGGTCCTTGTAGCACGTCACGAAGCGCTGGTCGCCGAGGGCCGAGGCCTCGAAGCGGACGTGGCGGTAGACGTTGTTGGCACCGAAGAACGCCATGTTGATGCCGGTGTCGCGGGCCTTGGTCGCGGTGTCCCGCATCCCCGAGGACCAGTACTCGTCATGGCTGGGGAATATCAGCGAGCGCGCGCCCTTGAACAGTTCGGGCATGTTGTCGAGCTCCGACGAGGTGACGTAGGCCATCCGCAGGCCCAGCTTCTCGGCGGTGACCAGCATGGGCAGCTCGTGCCACAGGAACTGGCCGCTGCCACCGCGGTCGTAGGGCCGGTCGAAGCTCACCTTGCGGGAGCGCTCCGCGTAGGAACGCGGGCCGGGAGGGCCCGCGTAGATGTTGTGCCCGCCCCACGAGTTGTAGGCCTGCCAGGTGGCGGTCGCGTTGACGAACACCGTCTTGCCCGCGGTGGAGGTCGAGCGGACGGTGATCGGGACGTTCCGCTCGTTGCCCTTCCTGGACGTGAGCTTCAGCAGGTAGTCGCCCTCGGGCCAGCCCTTGGTGCCGATGCTCATGGACGGCTTCCACGGGGCGGTCGCCATGAATATGCCCGGCACGACCTTGGCCGGCGGCTGTATCTGACCGCGTACCGACTTCGAGGACCAGACCAGCCGGCCCTGCTTGCCGCCGTAGTAGCCCATCCGGAAGGCCTGGACTTCGAAGCTGCTGGCCGTGGTCGACACATACAGGTCGAACGGCTGACCGGACGTCACGCTGACGTGATTGGTGTATCCCTCGATCGCGTTCTGCGGACCGGGGTTCCGCACCTCCCAGGCACGGGTGCCGGGCAGGGCGTTCTCCTTGGACACGGAGAAGTCGCCGGTCGACTGCCGTGGCGGCGGGGCGACTTCGGCGACCTTGTGCGGGGCGGTACCGGTAGCCGACTCGGGCACGGACGCGGCGACGGCATCGCGGGTGTGGTCCAGGACGTAGGGAACGGCCGGGACGGCTATCGCGATGAGGGCGCCGAGGGCGCACATAAGAAGGATGATACGGCGCACATTCATGGTCCAGCGACCGTACATGCGTCCGGCAACCGACTTTGTCGATGCTGTCTGATCGTCGGGTCGCTGTGACAAGACTGTGAACTTCGCCGGGCCTTTGCCGGCTGTTCACCACCTGAATGTGGTCTGTGTCACCCGGGTTTGACGGTTCCGAGGGCCTCGGCGTCCCCGACCAGTGCCCGGGTCTTCGCGTCGAACGGCTGGTCGAAATGGCGCAGTCCGGAGCGCAGCCCGAACAGCAGAGCGACGGCGGCGGCGCCGGCGGCGATCGCGTAGGAGAGTTCGACCTGCAGCGCCGTGCCGCCGGGCAGCAGGGGTGCGGTCCCCAGGGCGAGGGCCCCGATCGTCCAGGCGACGCACAGTATGCGGTGGCCGCCGGTGGCCAGGGTGCCGCTGCTGAGCACGATCGCCGCGAGGTGGGCGACCGCGCCGAGACCCAACAGACCGAAGTCCAGGGAGCTGAGGGCCGGCGGTGCGTGGAAGGCCGTCTCGTTCAGGGCCGGGCCGATCACCGCGCAGACGACCGCCCAGCCGGCGCCGAGCGCCGACACCATCAGCAGGTTGCCGCGCAGCGTGCGCAGGAAGCCGGCCTTGTCGCCGGCGGTGTGCCGGCCGGTGAGCTCCACCAGCAGGGACGCCTGCATCGAGCTGACCAGGAACTGCGGCACGCGCACCAGGATCAGCGCCGAGACCAGGGCGGTGACCAGTGGGGTGTTGTCCGGGTCGAGGAGCTTGGCGGTGACGACCGGAGCATTGGCCACGGCCTGCATCAGCGTGGTGGAGACGACCAGGACGCCGAAGCCGTTGTGGATCTCGCCCACGCCGGCGGCCGGTCCCGGCCGGGACGCCCGGCGCATCGCGGGCAGGCACAGGAGCACGGCGGGCAGCGGGGCCAGCGCCATCGCCAGGCCGAACGCGAGGAAGGAGCCGTGTACGGCCAGCAGCGTGATCGCGGCGCCCACCCGCAGCACCGCGTCGGCGGTCAGCTGGACGGCGTACCAGCGGAAGTTCCCGTACCCGGCGAGGATGCCGCGCGCGGTGTGCTGGGCGGCCCAGCCCACGAAGGCCGCGCCCAGGACCGCGACCATCGCCCGGTCGCCGTTGAAGAGCAGGTTCGCCAGCGGACCGGAGGCCGCGGCGAGCGCCGCCAGGACCACGGCCAGCATCGCCGTCGCGGTGAGTATCCCGCGCCGGATGGCGGGCCCGGCGCCCAGTCCCGCGGCGGTCCGCGCGGCCACCACCCGGGTCAGTTCCTGCTCGACGGGGAAGAACAGCCCGATGCCCGCGAAGGCGATCACCGACCACAGGACGGAGATCTGGGCCATGTCGTCATGGCCGAGCGTCCGGCCGGCCAGGGCCAGGAAGATGTACGAGGCGCCGGCGTTCGCCGCCACCCCGGCCCCGACGAGAAGGGTTCCGGAAGGGAGCGTGCGCAGGAGTGCTGTGGGCGACTTCATGTGGCGGCAAGAATACCCCGGGGGATATGACAGGTAGTCGCCGGACCGGCTCCCCCAGCGGCCCGGAGACCCTGGGGCGTGGGCGTCCACCCGGCTTTCGGCTCTTGTGGCCAAGGGGTACCATGAGCGCCGTGTCCGGCAGCGTGTGTGACGTCGCCACCCAGTCGCGGGTTGGCGGGACGTCTTCTTCGCCCTCTGCCCGGTAGCCGGTCATTCCCTGGACGTCAGCCGACGCCGGTATGACGCGGCAGCCTCGTACTCCGACCGGAAAGACGGCTGAATCGTGCAATTGTCCGTACTTACCTCGGTGACCGGCTTGGCGGTGCTCGGATGCATCGTCGAGCTGTTGCGTCGCCAGCAACTGCGCGAGAAGTATGCGGCCCTGTGGCTGCTCATCGGCCTGATCATCGCTCCGCTCGGTTTCTTCCCGACCTGGCTCGACTCGATCGCCAACAAGCTCGGCGTCGCCTCCGGCGTGAGCCTGGTGCTCTTCGCCGGCTTCGTCCTTGTGCTGCTCGTCACACTGCACCTGAGCTGGGAGTCCAGCCGTCTCGAAGCCGAGACGCGCACCCTGGCCGAGGAAGTTGCCCTGATCCGGGCGCACTTGGCGCAGACCGCCGACCCGATGCCGGCCAACGCGGTGAAACCCGTCATCGACGGCGACACGGGCACCGACAGCACCACTGCCACCACCACTACGGATGATCGCGAGGCCCGGGCATGATCGATGGCCGACGGGTACTGGTGATCGTGCCGGCGTGGAACGAGGACGCCGGGCTGGCGACGACCCTGGGTGAGATCAACAAGGAACTGCCCGACGCGGACATCCTCGTCGTGGACGACGGTTCCACCGACCGCACGGCCAAGGTCGCCGCGGCGGAGGGCGCGATCGTCGCCCGCCTGCCGTACAACCTCGGCGTCGGCGGTGCCATGCGGCTGGGCTACCGCTACGCGCTGGAGTACAACTACGACGTCGCGATCCAGATCGACGCCGACGGCCAGCACGACCCGAGCTATGTGCCGGCCCTGCTGCGCGAGCTCGACAACGCCGACCTGGTCGTCGGCGCCCGCTTCGGCGGCGAGGGCGACTACCAGGCCCGCGGCCCGCGCCGCTGGGCGATGCGGCTGCTGTCCGGCGTCATGTCCAAGCTGGCCGGCACCCGGCTGACCGACGCCACCTCCGGCTTCCGCGCCTGCAACCGCGACCTGATCGAGTTCTTCGCCGGCTGGTACCCGGTGGAGTACCTCGGCGACACGGTGGAGAGCACCGTCGGCGCGATCCGCTGCGGCTACACCGTCCGGCAGGTCCCGGTCGCGATGCGGCCGCGCACCACCGGCAAGCCGAGCCACTCGCCGCTGCGCGCGATGGTCTACCTGGCCCGCGCGGGCCTGGTCCTGCTGCTCGCGCTGATCCGGCGGGTGCCGTCCCAGGCCCCGCACACGATGGTCTCGGCATGACGGACCAGGATCCGTCCGGCGGCGGCTCCGCCGGACTCCGCTTCCACATCCTGATGCCGTACTACGGCGATGTCGCCGTCATGCAGGACGCCGTCCGCAGCGTGCTCGCCCAGGACGGGGACGACTGGCGGCTCACCGTGGTCGACGACGGCAAGGAGGCGGGCGTACCGGAGTGGTTCGCCGCCCTCGCCGACGACCGCGTCCGCTATCTCCGCAACGAGCACAACCTCGGGGTGACCGGGAACTTCAACCGGTGCGTGGAGCTGTCGGAGGGCGAGCACACCGTCCTCATGGGCTGCGACGACCTGCTGCTGCCCAACTATCTGCGCACCGTCCGCGCCGCCCTGGACCATGAGCCGAAGGCGACCATGGTGCAGCCCGGCGTCGATGTCATCGACGGCGAGGGCCGGCCGTCCAGGACCCTGGCGGACACCACCAAGGACCGGCTCTACGCGCCGAAGGGCGCGCGCCCCCTCACGCTCAGCGGCGAGGACCTGGCCGTGAGCCTGCTGCGCGGCAACTGGCTCTACTTCCCCTCCATCTGCTGGCGGACCGAAGCGATGCGCAAGTTCCGCTTCCGGGCCGACCTCGGGGTGATCCAGGATCTGGCGCTCGTCGTCGACCTGCTGCTCGACGGGGCCTCCATGGTCGTCACGGACACCGTGGCCTTCCAGTACCGCAGGCATGCCGTCAGCGAGTCGTCCGCGAAGGCCCTCTCGGGGGACCGCTTCGACGAGGCGCGGCGGTTCTTCCTGGAGACGTCCGACCGGCTGACGGCCCACGGCTGGAACCGTGCCGCGAAGGCCTCGCGCCGGTACTGGTCCTCACGGCTGCACGCGGTCACCCTGCTGCCGGCCACGGCCCGCCGTGGACCGAAGGGAAGTACCCGCGCGATGCTCCGGCACGCGTTCGGGCCCATCGGTGGTGGCCGCGCCGGCAGTGCCTGACCAACGCCTGGCAGGTGGGGCCGGGGACCGGGTCCCCGGCCCGATGGCGACGCGGGGGCGGACAGGCTGTCCGATATCCTCGACCCCGATCTAGATCGACGCGAGTGCGGCAGCCGTTGGCCACCAACCGCCAGGGGGGTGGCCGACAAGTTACGGGAGCATTGATGACGACGTTGAACTGGCGGCCGCGGAATCTGATCCGGAGGGACCCGGGCGATCAAGCCGCGGCCCCCGGCGGGCGCCGGTGGGTGGGACTGCTCGCCGAGGCGGGTGTGGCCATGACCGCCGCCGCGCTGCTGCTGCTGTACAGCGCGACCATCCACGTCAACCCGATGAAGCGCCCGGGACAGGTCAGCGGCCTCGCCGCCATGCTGCTCCCGTTCATGGTCATCGCCATCGCGATCGTCGTCGCCGTGCTGCTGGTGCAGCGCTTCGGCCGGCCGGTCCACTACACCTGGGCGGTACGGCTGGCCTGTGCGGCGACCGCCGGCCTGTTCACCGGGCTGATCGCGGGCGGCGTCGCGGTGGCGCTGCACGGCACCCCGTGGCCCATCAACGGTGTGATCTCGGACTCCTCGGTCATCCAGAAGTACGCCCACTCGGTGGCCACCGGGCACGGCATCCCGGACGATTCCGGGTACCCGCCGCTGTACATCTACCTGCTCGCCGCCTGGGCCAAGCTCTTCTACAACGGCAACACCGGCTACGCGCTCAAGACGCTCTCGCTGGTCACCGTCGCGCTCATCGGCCCGCTGGCCTATCTGATGTGGCGGACCATACTGCGCCCGGTGTGGGCGTTGATCATCGGTGTCGTCCCCACCCTCCCGCTGATCGACCCGTACAAGCCCTACGGCAACCTGTCGCTCTTCATCTTCATCCCGGCGCTGGCGCTGCTGCTGAGCGCACTGCGGCGCAGTCCGGTCACCGAACCGAGGCGCCTGATCGCGGTGGGAGCCGGGCTCGGGCTGCTGATCGGCCTGGACTTCCTGCTCTATTCAGGATGGTTCGTCTGGTCGGCGGCCGGCATGGTCGTGCTCACGCTCGCGTACTTCCCCTGGAAGGCCGGCCCGAAGCGGGCGCTGATCCTGCTCGGCTCGACCGCGTTCGTCTTCCTGGCCGTGGCCGGCTGGACCCTCTCCAAGCTCCTGCTGATGTCGACGGACAACGTCGACCGGTACATGTACGTCGACACCGACACCGACCCCGGCTACTTCTCCATCTGGCTCTGGGTGCAGAACGGCAAGCCGGACCAGTGGCCGCCGCTGGGAGAGCTGGGCGGCGTCGGGCTCTTCGCCATCCTGCTCGCGATCGGCCTCGGCGTCTCGCTCATCCTGGGCGCCAGGCGGTCCGTGGTCATCGTCGCCGCCACCTGCATGGCCAGCGCCTGGGTGATGCGCCTGTGGTACGCCTCGCACATGTACCGGGACAACGCCGTACAGCTGTGGCCGCGCACGTCGTGGCAGATCATGTACTGCCTGCTCGTGCTGTGCGGATTCTCCATCTATCTCGGGGTGCAGCGACTCAAGCGGATCAAGCTCCCCAAGCTGACACCGGCTGCTTCGTCCGCTCCCGCGGGCACGGCCGGCGGCGCCAGGAGCGGTCTCCGGGCCCGTCTGCCGCTGCACGCCGGGGTGCTCGCCTGTCTGCTGCTGCTGTTCGGGATGTCGGGTTCCGCCATCGCCAACAAGTACATGCCGGGGCCCGGGCTGTACCCCGCGTACCGGTCGATGCTGGCGCACATCACGCCGAAGCTGGACGGCAAGTGCCCGGCCTACACCAACCCGAAGGCGTGCGTTCCGCGGAAGCACCCCTGGCTGGACCACTTGAAGAAGTAGCAGGAGCGGGGAGCTGCCGCCGCGTCACAGCCTCGACAGTGACGCGGCGGCGAAGAGCACATCGCGGATGACGTCGCGGTCCCCGTCCTGGCCCACCGCTATCCGCTCGGGCTCCAGATGACCCGCGGCCAGCTGGCAGAACTCGACGCTGTCGAGCGCGACATGGGCCACCGCCTCCTCGGCGGTGGCCGGCGCTCCGGGCGAGTCCAGGGCGATGTACCAGTTCCCCCCGCCCTGGCCCTCGACCTCCAGATGCACCGACCTGCCGGGCGAGCCCGCGGCGGTGAGCCGGGCCGGGGAGGCCGTGAGTCCGGCCCGGCGGCGCCCCGCGATGGCGGTGGGCAGCATCCGGGCCGCCAGGTCGATCATGCGGTTGAGGTTGCGCGGCGCCGGAGGGTCGTACGGGTAGTCGACGGCCTCGGCGATGTCCCAGGCGTGTATCCAGCACTCGAAGGCCCGGTCGAGGAACGCGTCCCGCAGCGGCAGCGTGAACGCGCCGTATCCGACGTCCAGTCCGGCGGTCCCGTGCCCGGCGAAGGACACCGTGCGCACCAGCGTCTGGCTCTGCTCGCGCCACCGGGCACGCAACGGGGCGCCCGGCACGTTCCGCGCCGTGGCCCAGTAACTCTCGGTGCGCTGCGCCGGATCGAACGGCAGCTCGTCGATGGGCAGCCCGAGCGCGGACGCGACCAGGCCGTCCACCGCGCAGAGATGGCCGATGACCTGCGCGACGGAGACCTCACGGGCCACCCGCTTGTCCTCGTACCAGCGCAGCTCGACGGGCGCGTCCCAGTAGCCGTCGCCGAGATCGCGCAGCAGCGCGTCCAGCCGGGCGGACTCCGCGTCGTACGGACCCGCCCATTCGGGCACCGGAATGCGCGCCGGGCGGCGGTCGAGACAACCCGACAACACCCGGGACCGCAGCAGCGGATCAAGGTCGAGCGTCTCCTCCTGGTGCAGCAGGCCGACGGCGTCGCGCAGCCGCAGCGCCTCGTCCGCGCAGGACGCGCAGTCCGTGAGGTGCACCTCGACCGCGAGCGACTCCTCGCGTGAGCAGGCGGCCAGCGCCCAGGCCCCGAGGAGGGACTTGAGGGTGCTGTGGTCGTACGGGGGGAGTCGTCCGCGGTCCGGCCCGGGGCCCGTCGTCCCGGCGGTCACCGCTGCCACCCGTCGAGACCCGCGGGCGCGGCGGGTGCCATCGCGGTGGACAGCAGCTGCAGGCCCAGGCGCAGCCGGCGCCGGGCCTCGTCCTCGGTGACGCCCAGGTCGGCGGCGGTCTGCCGGTAGTCGCGCCGCCGGAAGTAGGCCAGTTCGAGGGCGTCGCGCAACGGGGCCGGCATGGAGGTGACGATGAAGTCGGCGCGGGCGGCGGTATTGGCCTCGCGGACCTTCGCCTCGATCTCGTCCTGGCTGCTCCGGCCGCGGTTCTCCGCATGGCGCAGCCGCTGCACGGCCCGGCGCTGGGTGAGCGCGGCGATCCAGGAGCGCAGCGAGCCGCGCCTCGGGTCGTAGGCGTCGGGGTTCTCCCAGAGGAAGCCGAAGACCTCGCGGGTGATGTGGTTCGCGGCCTCGTCGTCGTCCAGCACGCGGTGGGCGAGGCTGTGCACCAGCGACGCGTACCGGTCGTACAGCTCGCCGAGCGCGGCTTCCTCCCCGCGGGCCAGACGCTGCTGCATCTTGCGGTCCCAGCGGGGTGGTGCCGGTGTCGCCATGCGAACCTCTCCCCTCGGCGCCGGCGTTCCGCCGGCCGCGTCGCCCTGCCGGACCTGCCCGGCCTCATCAGTTCGAATGTAACCGCCACCTACGACGGCGTACGCCCCTTTGCGCCATCCTGCCGCCGTATCGGACCGCTTCTGGCGATGTGTTATGCGGGTGTGACCGCGGTACTGCTCGGCTGTGCGGGATTCCGGGCATAGGGTTCACATGATGACGCTGTCGCAATTCCCCGAGGAGCGGCCTTCCGGGCCTCCGCGGACCGCCAGGGTGGCCGGGCTGCTCCCAGCGACGTCGCGAGGTGAGTCTCAGTGGAAGTAACGCAGGTCGAGCAGGACGGCTGGGCCGTGGTGATCGTCACGGGCGAGATGGACCTCCTGACCTCCCCCACCGTTCGCCAGCACGTGCACGAGGCGGTCGCCGACGGGCGGCGCAGCGTGGTCCTCGATCTCGCGGAGGTGCGCTTCTGCGACTCCAGCGGAGTGGGTGTGCTGATCGCCGCGCGCCGACTGATGCGTTCGTGCGCGGGCCGGCTCCGTATCGTGCTGCCGGACCAGGGCGCCGCCGACGACGGGTCCCATGTGAACCGGGTGCTCGCCGCCCTCGGCGTCCGCCGCCTCTTCGACGTCTATCCGGACCTCGCTTCCGCGACCGACGACTCGGCCCGGCCGATATCCGCCTAGGGCGCGTGCCAGACGCCGTGGGCCAGGCGGGACTTTCGCAACACGCCCTGGTCCGCACCGGATGTCGCGGGCGGTCTCAGTACGCCGGTGGTCTGGTGGGCTTCGCCGGAGCCGGGCCCAGTGTGGTGGTGCCGATCGCGGCACGGTGGCCGAGGCCGGTGCGATAGGCGTCCAGGGCGGCCTCGACCCGTCCGGTACTGCGCAGCAGATCGCCCAGCAGCCGGCAGAGGTCGGCGAGATCGCCGGCGGCGCCGGCGCGTTCCAGCAGGGACAGGGCGTTGACGTAGTGCTCCTCGGCGGCGTCGAGTTCGCCGTCCTCCTGCGCGATCAGACCGAGCAGCCGGTGGGCGCCGGCCGCGTGGATGGCGCCGCGCTCGGGACCGATGCGGTCGAGCAGCCGGGCGAGCAGTTCGCCCGCCTCGGTGTGACTGCCGCGCCGGCGCAGCACGTCGGCGAGTTCCACCTCCACCTGATCGGTGAAGAGCACGGACTGCTGTGCCGCCAGCATGTCGCGGGCGAGCCGCAGTTCACGTTCCGCGTGCTCCAGATTGCCGTCCTGGGCGTGTACATACCCGCGCATCCAATGACATTTAGCCAGGTCGGAGCGGAATCCCAGGCGCTGGTACAGCTCCTGTGCCTTGGCGAGCGAGGCGTCGGCCTCGGTGATCCGGCCCTCGGCGATGAGGGTGCGGGCCACACTGCGGTGCATTCCGGCGACCAGTGCGGGATCGGTGGCGCTGGGGGCGAGTGCGAGGGCGAGCTCGGCGGCCTGGGCGGCGCGGGCGTGGGCGCCCATGTCCATGTACGGGGCGATGACGGCGGTGTGGAGGAGCAGCAGCGCGTCCGGGTCCTGGGTTCCGGCGGCGTGCAGTCCGTCGATCGCGCTCTCCAGCAGGTAGCAGGCGTAGCGCAGTTCACCCGCGAGCAGATGGGAGACCGCCCGGCCGCGGATCGCGGCGGCCCGGCGCGGCAGCGGCTCACCGGCCAGCAGCTTCTCCACGGCCTCGAAGTGCTCGCGGGCGACGGTGAGTTCCCCGCTCTCGAGGGCGCAGTCGCCCAGCCCGAGCAGGGCCGAGACCTGCTCGTCCGCGAGCTCGTGGTCCCCGGCGGTGGCGAGCGCCGCGCGGAACCGGTCCGCCGCGCCGGCCGCGTCGCCCGCGGCCAGCGCGATCCTGGCCTCGCCCAGCCGGCGCGCCGCGTGCACCTGCGCCTGCGCGCGGCCCGGCCGGCGGTCCCGCGGACCGCTCTGCGCCGCAACCGCACTGTCCGTAGCGTCCGCCACGTCCGCCTCCCAAGACCTGGTCGCGCCACGCGGCCGGACGTCCTGCGCGCGTCAACTCGGCGACGCGTCCCGGAAGTTACGTGGTCAGCAGACGCAGACTAGCGGCTGTTGCGGCATGCCCGGCCGCGGCTGTCACGGCCCGCTAATCCTTACGGTGCCGGTGGCCCCATTGGTCCCGGTCGTCCCGGTGTTCCCGCTGGTTTCTGCTGGGTCCCGCGTCTCCTGAGGGGCGCGGCCTAGGAGGAGCGGGTGCCGCCGAAGCGCTCCCGCAGCTTGAACTTCAGCACCTTGCGCAGCACGTCGTTGCGCGGCAGGGCGTCCACGATCTCCAGTTGTTCCGGCAGCTTGTGGGCGGACAGCCCGTGCTCCCGTAGATATCCGGTGATGTCCGCGAGAGTGATCGGCGGCGCTCCGGCGGGCTGTTCCACGACGGCGCAGACCCGTTCACCGCGCTCGGGGTCGGGCAGTCCGACGACGGCCGCGTCGGCGACGGCGGGGTGCTCGTAGAGCAGGTCCTCGATCTCCTGGGCGGAGATGTTCTCGCCCTTGCGGATGATGATGTCCTTGAGCCGGCCGGTGAGGACGAGATAGCCGTCCGGGGTGAGCCGGCCGAGGTCGCCGGTGATGAGGAAGCCGTCCGGGTCGAAGACCTCGGCGGTCTGGGCGGCGTGCAGATAACCCTGGCAGACGGCCTCGCCGCGCAGCCTGACCTCACCGTCGGTGCCGGCGGGCAGCGGCTTGCCGTCGGAGTCCGTGATGCGGATCTCCATGGCCGCCGGGGGGCGCCCCTCGGTGGTCGCGAGGTGGTCGGGGGTGTCGTCGGGGGCGCCCATGGTGATCATGGGGACCTCGGTCATGCCGTAGCCGTGGGTGAGTTGGCAGCCCATCTCGCGCGTGACCTCGTAGTACAGCTCGGGCGGCATGGGCGCGCCGCCGCCCGCGAGCAGCCGCAGGCCGGGAATGAGCTTGGCGGTGGGGTCCTTGCGCTGCTCGGCCAGGAACATCGAGTAGAAGACGGTGCTGCCGCCGGCGACCGTGACGCCGTGCTCCCGGTAGGCGTCGAGCGAGGCGGGCAGCGCGAAGTGCTCGAGGAGCAGCGCGGGAAAGCCGTAGAGCAGCAGCATCACGGTGTAGTCGGGTCCGGCGACATGGGCGTAGGGGAAGGCCATGGAGCCGACGTCGTCGGGGGTGAGGCGCAGCGCGTGGGCGAGGCAGCCGCCGGCGGCGATGAGGCTGCGGTCGGTGTGCAGCACGCCCTTGGGGTCGGAGGTGGTGCCGGAGGTCCAGTAGATCCAGCGGACCGAGGTGCCGTCGGCGGGCGGTTCCGGCAGCACGGCCGGATCGCCGTCGGGGAGCCGGTCGTAGGTGGTGAGCAGGAGCGGCGGCCGGGACAGCCGCGGCGCGAGGCGGTCGGCCATCGCCGCGTAGTCGTAGCCGCGCCACTCGCCGGGTATCGCGAAGAACTCCGCCCCGGCCTCGCGCAGCGCGTAGCCGACCTCGCGGTCCCGGTAGAAGGGGATGAGCGGGGTCTGCATGGCGCCGAGCCGGGCGAGGGCGAAGGTCAGCAGCACCGTCTCGATCCGGGTGGGCAGCTGCCAGGCGAACCGGCTGCCGGGCCGGACGCCGAGGTCGTGGAGGCCGGCGGCGACGCGTTCGGCCCGGTGGCACAGCTGGCCGAAGGTGATCCGGCGGCCGTCGGTGTCGAGGAGGACGGGGGCGTCGGGGGTGAGCTCGGCGCGGCGGGCGGCGAGCGCCCAGAGGGTTGACGATGCACCGAGGGCCGCTGCGACGGCGGTCGGGGTCTCCTGCGCCGCGACCGTGCCGGTCCCTTGCGCCGGGGCCGTGCCCGTCCCCTGTGCCGGGGCCGATCCGGTCTGCGTCGGGGCCGTGCCGCTCTCCCGCGTCGGGTCCATGCCGGTCTCCTCCGTACCGTCACCACACCTGACGTAGCGTCAGATCCTGGCGGCAGCGTATGCGGCGCGGCCCCGCCGGTCCAGGGGTGTGACGCCGATGGACGCGACGTGCGTGCGTGCGTACTCTAAATCTGACGATCCATCAGATCTGCAGGGAGAGGCCGATGGAACTGCCCAGGATCATCAGCGTCGACGACCATGTCATCGAACCCGCGCACCTCTTCGAGAAGTGGCTGCCGGCCAAGTACCGCGACCGCGGTCCGAAGCCGCTGACCGCAGGTATCGGTGAGCTGGCGTACGTCGCCGGGAAGTACCAGATCACGATGGACCCGGACGGACCGCCCACCGACTGGTGGATCTACGAGGACCTCAAGTTCCCGTACAAGCGGAACATCGCCGCCGTCGGCTTCGACCGCGACGACATGACCCTGGAGGGCATCACCCGCGCCGAGATGCGCCGCGGCTGCTGGGACCCGAAGGAACGCCTGGCGGACATGGACCTCAACCATGTCGAGGCGTCACTCTGCTTCCCGACCTTCCCGCGGTTCTGCGGGCAGACGTTCTCCGAGGCGCACGACAAGGAGGTCGCGCTCGCCTGCGTGCGCGCCTACAACGACTGGATGGTCGACGAGTGGTGCGGTGACAGCGGCGGCCGGCTCATCCCGCTGTGCATCATCCCGCTCTGGGACATCGACCTGGCCGTGGCCGAGATCCGCCGCAACGCCGCCCGCGGCGTCAAGGCCGTCACGTTCAGCGAGATCCCGACGCACCTGGGCCTGCCGAGCATCCACTCCGGCTACTGGGACCCCTTCTTCGCGGTGTGCCAGGAGACCGGCACGGTCGTGAACATGCACATCGGCTCGTCCTCGCAGATGCCCGCCGCCTCCCCGGACGCGCCGCCCGCCGTCCAGGCCGCGCTCAGCTTCAACAACGCGATGGCCTCGATGATGGACTTCCTCTTCAGCGGGGTCCTCGTCAAGTTCCCGACGCTCAAACTCGCCTACAGCGAGGGCCAGATGGGCTGGATCCCGTACGCCCTGGAGCGCGCCGACACCGTCTGGGAGGAGCACCGGGCCTGGGGCGGGGTGCGCGACATCATCCCCGAGCCGCCGTCGACGTACTACTACCGGCAGATCTTCTGCTGCTTCTTCCGCGACAAGCACGGGGTCGCGTCGCTGGACGTCGTCGGCCGCGACAACGCGACCTTCGAGACGGACTACCCGCATGTGGACTCGACCTTCCCGCACACCAAGGCGGTCGCCGAGGACCATATGAAGGGGCTCGACGACGAGACCGTCTACAAGCTCATGCGCGGCAACGCGATCCGGATGCTCGATCTCGACTTCGACCGCGGTCTCGACCTCTCGTCCTTCGCACGGCAGAGCCCCGCGCCCGCGCCCGCGGCCGGCGGATCCGGTAGGTGAGGCGAGCGTGGATCTGACGTACACCGCGGAGCAGGAGGAGTTCCGGGCCGGACTGCGGTCCTGGCTCGGCGACGTACTGCCCAAGCTGCCGCCCCGGCCGGACCCGCGCGACTGGCCGGGGCGGCGTGCGTACGACGCCGGCTGGCAGCGGATGCTGTACGACGCGGGCTACGCGGGCCTGCACTGGCCGGTCGACGCCGGCGGGCGGGGCGCGACGCCGGTGCAGCACCTGATCTTCCTGGAGGAGACGGAGAAGGCGGGCGCGCCCTATGTGGGCGCCAACTTCGTCGGGCTGCTGCACGCCGGGCCCACCATCGCCGCCGAAGGCACCGACGAGCAGCGGCGGCGCTGGCTGCCGCCGGTGCTGCGCGGCGACGAGGTGTGGTGCCAGGGGTTCAGCGAACCCGGCGCCGGCTCCGACCTGGCCTCGCTGCGGACCCGCGCGGTGCGCGACGGCGACGCGTACGTGGTGACCGGCTCGAAGATCTGGACCTCGCACGCGGAGGTCGCGGACTGGTGCGAACTGCTGGTCCGCACCGATCCGCAGGCGCCCAAGCACCGCGGCATCTCCTGGCTCGCGATGCCGATGGACGCCCCGGGCGTCACGGTACGGCCGCTGCGCACCCTCGCGGGGTCGACGGAGTTCGCCGAGATGTTCCTCGACGAGGTGCGGGTGCCGGTCGAGAACCGGGTGGGGGAGGAGAACGACGGCTGGCGCGTCACCATGGTCACCCTCTCCTTCGAACGCGGCACCGCCTTCGTCGGCGAGGTCGTCGCCTGCCGCCGCGTCCTGGGCGAGGTCGCGCGCGCCGCCAAGGCCAACGGCAGCTGGGACGATCCGGCGCTGCGGCGCGGGCTGGGCCGGCTCGCGGCCGAGTTCTCCGTCCTGTGGCGGCTCACCCAGTGGAACGTCAGCGAGGCGGAGCGCTCGCTGCGGGCGGGCGGCACGGGCGTGCCCGGGACCGGCGGGTCGGTCTTCAAGCTGCGCTACTCGCACGCCCGGCAGGAGCTCTACGACACGGCCGCCGAGGTTCTGGGGCCGCTCGCGCAGGACACCGGGCATCCGTGGACGGCGGAGCGGCTGTCGTCGCTCTCGTACACGATCGCCGCCGGCACATCGCAGATCCAGAAGAACATCGTGGCCGAGCGCATCCTCGGCCTCCCGAAGGGCTGAGGGCCGAGGGCCGAGGAGCGGGGGCCGACCGTGGATTTCCAACCGACAGAAGATCAAGAGGCATTGCGGACGGGTGTGCGGGAGCTGCTCGCCGGGCGGTTCCCTCGCGAGGCGCTGCGCGCGGCGGTCGACGCGGGCGACGCCCTGGAGACCGGCTCAGGCGGTGCCTCCGTGGTGGGAGGCCCGCCGGTGGTCGACCGGGTGCTGTGGCGTGAGCTGGGGGAGGCCGGGTTCTTCGCCCTCAGGCTGCCGGAGGCGGACGGCGGGGTGGGCCTCGGGCTGCCCGAGGCCGTGCTCGTCTTCGAGGAGGCCGGCCGCGTCCTGCTGCCGGGGCCGCTGGTCGGTACGCATCTGGCGGCGACCCATCTGACCGGGCCGGTGGCGGCGGGCGCGGCGGCGGGGGAGCTGCTGGTGGCCCTGGCGCTGCCGCCCGCCCCGGTCGGCCACCTGGGCGCCGCGGACGCCGTCCTGGTGCTGGGGGAGCCCGGGTCCCAGGAGCTCGGGGCCGGAGAGCCCGGGTCCCAGGAGTTCGGGTCCGGGGAGCTCGGCGGGACGGGCGTCGGGCTTTTCGCCGCGGACGGATATCCGGCGGCGGAGATCCGTTCCGTCGACCCCCTCACCCCCCTTCACCTGCCCGGCAGCGTTCTGCCCCCGGCCCGCGCACTCGACGGTGGCGCGGGCGTCGAAGCTGCTTCCGCAGGCGCCGACCCGGTCCTCGCGGGCGCCGACCCGGTCCTGCTGCGGCGGGAAGCCGCGCTGCTGACCGCGGCCCTGCAGGTCGGCAGCGCCGGAAGGACCCTCGCGATGGCCGTGCAACACGCCCGGCAACGTGAGCAGTTCGGGCGGCCGATCGGGGCGTTCCAGGCGGTGAAGCACCTGTGTGCGGACATGCTCGTACGGCTGGAGATGGCCCGCACGGCCGTCTACGCGGCGGCGGTGTCCGGCGACGGCTTCGAGACGGCCGCGGCGCGGCTGCTCGCCGACGACGCGGCCTCCCGCAACGCACGTGACTGCCTGCAGGTCTTCGGAGGGATGGGCTTCACCTGGGAGGCCGACGTACACCTCCACATCAAGCGGTCCTGGGTGCTCGCCGCCGGGCGGGGGGACACGGAGCGCCACGAGGAAGAGCTGGCCGGGGAACTGCTCCAGTGAAGGCCGCGTGAATGATCAGTGACGCTGCGTTGATATCGGGTTGTGTCCTACGCGTTACTCGTGACGGACCGGAGTCGGCGTCCGGCTCGGGTACGCTCCATCGGGTGCGAGAGGTACAGAGGCGCCGAGTGGTCGCCGCCCGGCGGAGCCGGGCGGGCGCCGCGCCTGGGACGCCTGGATGTTCGAATCCTCCCCACACGCCCCCAAATGTGCTTCGCACAGTATGCGGTACGCGTACTCCTTTGCGCTGGAATATGCCCGAAGCGCTTGTTGGGGTGACTGTAGGTCAATCATGCTGTGCTACATGGACGTCACGTAGGGTGACTCCGCTGTGGCGCGAGGCGATGTGTCCGCCGGTTCGGATGGTGTGAGCGGTGCAGGTGCTTCAGGTTCAGCTCGAGGTCGGCGCGGATCCCGCGGAAGTGGGCCGGGCCAGGCGATGGGCGCGCTCACGGCTTCTGGGCTCCGGCATAGGGGCCGACGAACCGCTCGCCGAGACGCTGATTCTGCTGATCTCCGAGCTCGTGACGAACGCGGTCGTGCACACCGGCTGTCCGGCGGTGCTGCGGATGCTCTTCCCGGACACCTCGGATGCCTCGGGCACCTCTGACTCGACGGTCCGGGTCGAGGTGGCGGACACCAGCGCCCGCCCGCCCACCCCGCGGCACGCGCACCGGGACGAGACCGGGGGCCGCGGCCTGGAGCTGGTGGACGGGCTGGCCGACCGGTGGGGCTGGCAGCCCGAAGGAGCCGGCAAGCGGATCTGGTGCGAGGTGGACCGCGCCGAGCGGATCGCCTGTCTGGAGGCCGTGGACCAGCGGCCCGGTGAGCGCCAGAGCGCTGGACACCGGGCCGCCGACCGGCCCCTGGCCCTCACGGACCGGACCCCCCTCGCCGACCGGACCCTGACCGACCGGACCATCGGCGACCGGACCCTCGCCGACCGGACCCTCGCCGAGCAGCGGATCAGCCTGAAGCGCCTAGAGCACTGCGACCGGTGCGACCGGACTGCCTGCCCCGCCCACGAAGGGCTCGGGCGTGGCATCCAGGAAGAACTCGTACCGCCCCGCCTCGGTGCAGGCCTCTGACAACTCCTCCAGGTTCCAGTTCTGGCCCTGCAGCATCCCCATTTCCACGAGATCGAGTCCGTGCACCGGCAGCCAGAGGTTCTCGATCTCCGGCGGGAAGATCTCGAAGGTGAGCGTGTCGTTGGCGACCGCCGCCACATCACGCGCGTGGAACCACTCGGGCGTCCTGATGGACAACCCGGGGGACGGGAAGGCGTAGCCGTGCTTGTCGCCGCCCAGGTAGGAGCGCATCTGACCGGTGCGGACCAGCACGATGTCCCCGGCGCGCACCGTGGTCCCCGCCAGCTCCTCGGCCGCCTCCAGGTCCTCGGGGGTGACCGCGTGGTCGCCGGGCAGCCGGTCCAGCTTCCGGGCCGCGGCCACGTCGAGCAGCACGCCGCGTGAGACCAGGGTCGTCACCTTCTCGATGCCGCTGAAGGCGGCGCCGCCGTGCGCGGTGACGGAGTCGGCGGGACGGCCGTTGTAGATCTTTCCGGAGTGCGAGACATGGGTCAGGCCGTCCCAGTGGGTGGCCGCCTGCAGGCCCATGGTGACGGCGTCGTCGCTGGTGGCGATGGTTCCCGGGCCGAACATCTCCAGGTTGAGCGCGACCATGGTGCGCAGCGGGTTGACCCGGCCGGGGATCATGCCGGTCTGCACCCCGTCCTGCTGCAGCGGCAGGGCCAGCGGGACGCGCCGGCCACTGCGTACGGTCCCGGCCGCGATGCGCACCACTTCGTCGGTGATCAGGTTCAGCGTGCCGATCTCGTCGCCCTCGCCCCACCGCCCCCAGTTGTTGATCCGTTTGGCGATGTCGTGGAACTCGGCGGGAAGCGTCACAGCGGCCTCCTGGTCGTAGGGCTTGTGCTGGGGTGTGTACTCACTCCTAGAATCTAACGGTCCGTCAGAAACCATGAGAAGGGGCGGGACGTGGGCAACTTCCTGACCGGAAAAGTCGTCGCTGTTACGGGTGCCGGGCGTGGCATCGGGCGCGCGGTCGCGCTCGCCTGCGCCGCCGAGGGGGCCAAGGTCGTGGTCAACGACTACGGGGTCTCGATCGACGGCGCGAGCGAACCGGCGAGCGAGATCGCGGAGTCGGTCGTCAAGGAGATCCAGGCGGCGGGCGGTGAAGCCGTCGCCGTCGCCGACGACGTGTCGACGATGGCGGGCGGCGCGCGCATCGTCACCACGGCCGTCGAGACGTACGGGCGCATCGACGGCGTCGTGTGCGTGGCTGGCATCCTGCGCGAACGGATGCTCTTCAACATGGCCGAGGAGGAGTGGGACCCGGTCATCGCCACCCACCTGAAAGGCACCTTCACCGTCTTCCGGGCCGCGTCCGCGGTCATGCGCAAGCAGGGAGCCGGCACCCTGATCGGCTTCACCAGCGGAAACCACCAGGGCAGCGTCTCGCAGCCGAACTACTCGGCGGCGAAGGGCGGCATCATCTCGCTGGTGCGCAGCGCCGCACTCGGCCTCAACAAGTACGGGGTGACGGCGAACTGCGTCGCCCCGGTCGCCCGCACCCGCATGTCCGCCAACGTGCCCATGGAGCTCAAGGAGATCGGCGAACCGGAGGACGTGGCCGCCATGGTCGTCTTCCTGCTCTCCGAGCGCGCCTCCGCCATCACCGGGCAGGTCTACACCGTCGCCGGACCGAAGATCGCCGTCTGGGCGCAGCCGCGGGAACTGCGGTCGGCCTGGGGCGACGGGCCCTGGACGCCGGAACGCATCGCGGACGTCCTGCCCGGAACCATCGGCGTCGACCCGATGCCGATGCTCGAACAACTGGAGGCGATGCGCGCGGCAGCGGCCGCCGCCGAGCGGCCCAACGCCTAGGCCGTGTCTGACGACCGTCCGGCTCTTCATGATCGGCCCGATGACGGAGGATCCGTGGACTTTACGTTCGGCCCGGAGGCCGAATCCTTCCGCGCCCAGGCGCGGGCCTGGCTCGCCGAACACCGTGACGGGTGGCCGGCGGGCGGGCGCGGCTGGGAGCGCACCCTCGGTGCGGCCGGCTGGATAGGGCTCGGCTGGACCGGGGACTACGGCAACCGCCGGGCGACCCTCGCCCAGCAGGTCGTCTGGGGTGAGGAGTACGCGAGATCCGGCGCCCCCGGCCGGTCCGGCCACATCGGCGAGAACCTGCTCGCACCCACCCTCCTCGCCCACGGCACCCCCGCGCAGCGGGACCGCTTCCTTCCTTCGATAGCCCGCGGCGAGGAACTGTGGTGCCAGGGCTACAGCGAACCGGACGCCGGATCCGACCTGGCCGGGATCCGCACCGCGGCGGTCCGGGACGACGGCGGCGGCTACCGGATCACCGGCCAGAAGATCTGGACGTCGCTCGCCCAGGACGCCGACTGGTGCTTCGTCCTGGCCCGCACCGAACCCGGCTCCCGCCGGCACCACGGCCTCAGCTTCCTGCTGGTGCCGATGGACCAGCCCGGCCGGATCGAGGTCCGGCCGATCCGCCAGATGTCGGGCGACGCCGAGTTCAACGAGGTCTTCTTCGACGCGGCACACGCGTCCGCCGACCACCTCGTCGGAACGGAGGGCGGCGGCTGGACCGTCGCCATGTCCCTGCTCGGCTACGAGCGCGGGGTGTCCACCCTCGTCCAGCAGATCGGCTTCGAGCAGGAACTGCGCGAGATCACCGACCTCGCCCGGACCACCGGCGCCGACACAGAACCCGTCCTGCGGGCCCGGATCGTCTGCCAGTGGGCCGAGCTCAGAACGATGCGCTGGAACGCCCTGCGCACCCTGGGCACCGACTCGCCCGGCGCCCCCAGCGTCGCCAAGCTGCTCTGGGGCGGCTGGCACCAGCGGCTCGGCGAACTGGCCATGGCGGTCCGGGGCCCGGCGGCCGCCACCGGCCCCACCGCCTGGACCCCGTCCCGGCCCTACGAACTCGACACGCTGCAGCGGATGTTCCTCTTCAGCCGTGCCGACACGATCTACGGCGGCTCGGACGAGATCCAGCGCAACATCATCGCCGAGCGGGTGCTCGGCCTCCCGAAGGAGCCGCGGCCATGAGCCGACCTGTACCCCCGACCTACGCGCACTGGATCAACGGTCAGTGGCACGAACCCGCCCAGGGCCACTACGCGATCATCAATCCGGCCACCGAGGAAACCGTCGGGCACGCCCCCGAAGCGACCGCCGACGACGTCGACGCGGCCGTCCGGGCGGCCCGCGCCGCCTTCGACGGCTGGTCGCGCACCGACCCACGCGAACGTGCCGCCGTCCTCGACCGGATAGCCGACGCGATCTCCGCCCGCGCCGCCGAACTCGTCCCCCTCCTCCAGGCCGAGACCGGCGCCACCGCGCGCGTCGCCTCCGCCCTGCAACTCCCGCCGGCCGCCGACCGATTCCGCCGCTACGCCCGCGGCGCGGTCGAGCCCGATGTCATCCCGCTCGCTCCACAACCCGTCAAAGCTTCTCCTCTCGCACCCGGTGGACTGATCGGCGCCGCCGCCGTACGCCGCCCGGTCGGCGTCGTCGGCTGCGTCACCTCGTACAACTTCCCGCTCGCCAACCTCGCGGGAAAGGTCGCCCCCGCCCTGGCGATGGGCAACACGGTGGTGGCCAAGCCCGCCCCGCAGGACCCGCTGACCTGCCTGCTGCTCGGTGAGATCTTCAAGGAGGCGGGCCTGCCCGACGGCGTGTTCAACGTGGTCGCCGGATCGGGTGCGGCGGCGGGCGAGGCACTCGTCGCGCACCCGGGCGTCGACATGATCAGCTTCACCGGGTCGACGGCGGTCGGGAAGGCGATCGCTTCAGCGTCCGGCCGGACGCTGAAGCGCACGCTGATGGAACTCGGCGGCAAGGGTGCGGCGATCGTCCTGCCGGAATCGGGTGGAGCGGTCCTCAAGACGGCGGTCGGGGCGGTCGCCTCCACCTGGGCCTTCCACAGCGGTCAGATCTGCACGGCGCCCACCCGCGTACTGGTCCACCGCGACCAGTACGAGCAGGTGATCACTGCCCTTGCACAGTACGCCGGAGCGCTGACCACCGGGGACCCTGTGGATAACTCGACCGTCGTCGGCCCGCTCATCAGCGCCGCCCAGCGTGATCGCGTCGAGGCGTACATCGCGGGCGCCCGCGCCCAGGGCGCCCGCGTCGTCACCGGCGGCGAACGCCCCGACCTCAAGCCCGGCTTCTACGTCGCCCCCACCCTCATCGCCGACGTCACCCCCGACATGACCGTCGCCCAGGAGGAACTCTTCGGCCCGGTCGTCGTCGCCCTCGCCTACGACACCGAGGACGAGGCCGTCGAGATCGCCAACGGCACCCCGTACGGGCTCTACGACTACGTCTTCTCCGACGACGCGGGCCGCGCCTGGGCGCTCGCCGCCCGTCTGCGCAGCGGCAACGTCGGCATCAACACGGTTCAGCGCCACCCCGAGACGCCGTTCGGCGGCTTCAAGGAGAGCGGGGTCGGCCGGGACGGCGGCTCGTTCGGACTGCACGCGTACAGCGAACTCCAATCGGTCGTCTGGCCTTCCTGAAACCGAAGGCCCTTGAGGGAACAGGACAGTTCATGAGAGGCGTCATTTTCGACGGCACACAGCCCCAGGTGGTCGACGACCTGGAGGTCCGCGGCCCCGGCCCCGGCGAGGTGCTGGTCGCCATCCAGGCCGCGGGCCTGTGCCACAGCGATCTGTCCGTCATCGACGGCACGATCCCGTTCCCCGTCCCCGTGGTCCTCGGCCACGAGGGCGCCGGCATCGTCGAGGCGGTCGGCCCCGGGGTCACCCATGTCGAACCCGGCGACCACGTGTCGCTGTCGACCCTCGCCAACTGCGGCACGTGCGCGCAGTGCGACCGCGGCCGCCCGACCATGTGCCGCAAGGCGATCGGCTACCCGGGCAGGCCCTTCTCCCGGCAGGGCAAGGACCTGTTCAACTTCGCCTCGAACTCGGCCTTCGCGGAGAAGACCGTGGTCAAGGCGGTCCAGGCGGTCAAGATCCCGAAGGAGATCCCCTTCACGTCCGCCGCCCTGATCGGCTGCGGCGTCCTGACGGGCGTCGGCGCCGCGCTCAACCGCGCCAAGGTCGACCGCGGCGACACGGTCGTCGTCATCGGCACCGGCGGAATCGGCCTCAACGTCCTCCAGGGGTGCCGGATAGCGGGCGCCACCCGGATCGTCGCCGTGGACGCCAACCCCGCCAAGGGGGACGTGGCACGGCAGTTCGGCGCCACCGACTTCATCGACGCGTCCGCCGTGGACGACACCGTCGCGGCCGTCCGCGAGCTGCTGCCGACCGGCGCCGACCACACCTTCGAGTGCGTCGGCAACGTCAAACTCATCCGCCAGGCCATCGACCTGCTCGACCGGCACGGCCAGGCCGTCCTGCTGGGCGTTCCGCCGGCCGACGCCGAAGCGAGCTTCCTGGTGTCGTCCATGTACCTGGACAAGTCCATCCTGGGCTGCCGCTACGGTTCGTCCCGCCCACAGCGCGACATCGCGCTCTACGCCGAGCTCTACCGCCAGGGCAGGCTGCTGCTCGACGAACTGGTCACCGAGACCTACCCCGTCGAGGACTTCGCGAAGGCCGCCGACGACGCCCACCACGGCCGGGTGGCACGGGGGGTGCTCACCTTCTGACGGTCCGAACGGGCGGGAGTCCAGGAGTCACCCACCTTCCGGCAGCCCGGCGACGTCGTTGCCGATCCGGGCGTCGGAGGTGGGGTCGGTCGGAGGTGGGATCGGTCGGTTCAGGCGGTGGGTGCGGCGGCGGGTGTGGCCGTGGCGTTGTTGTTTGCGTTTGCGTTGGCGTTGAAGGTGCGGCGGTAGGCGGACGGTGAGACGCCCAGCGCCGCGTGCAGGCGCTGCCGCATGGAGGTCGCCGTACCGAATCCGGCCCGGTGCGCGACCTGGTCGACGCTCAGATCGCTGGACTCCAGCAGATGGCGGGCGCGTTCGACGCGCTGCTGCACGAGCCACTGCCCGGGGCTGATCCCCACCTCCTCACGGAACCGCCGGGTGAAGGTCCGTACGCTCATCGACTCGCGCTCGGCGAGTTCGCGCAGCGTGAGCGGCCGGTCGAGCCTGCCCAGCGCCCAGGCGCGGGCGGCCGTGGTGCTGGCCAGCTGCGGTTCGGGGAGCGGCCGCTGGATGTACTGCGCCTGGCCGCCGTCGCGGTGCGGGGGGACGACGGTGCGGCGGGCGACGGCGTTCGCGATGGCCGTTCCGTGGTCGCGGCGGACGATGTGCAGGCAGAGATCGATTCCGGAGGCGACGCCGGCCGAGGTGAGGATGTCGCCGTCGTCGATGTAGAGCACGTCGGGATCGACCTTGACCTGCGGAAAGAGCCGCTGGAAGTGGTCGGCGCTGTCCCAGTGGGTGGTGGCGGGCCGGCCGTCCAGCAGCCCCGCGGCGGCCAGCAGATAGCTGCCCGTGCAGATCGACACGACGCGGGTGCCGGGCCTGATGCGTGCGAAGGCGGCGGCCAGCGGGCCGCTCAGCCGGCCCGAGACGTAGATGTCGTCGAGCTCGTGCGTGGCGGGGACGACGACGGTGTCGGCCGCTTCCAGGACCTCGGGCCCGTTCTCGACGAGGATCGGGAAGTCCGCGTCGGTCTGGACGAGCCCCGGCACGGCCGAGCAGGTCACGACCTCGTAGAGGTTGCGACCCTCCTGGGTGCGGGCGCCGCCGAAGATCCGGGCGGGGATCCCCAGCTCGAAGGGGATCACACCGGGCATGACCAGGACCGCCACCCGGTGCCGGTCCTGATGCCGGAACGCCGTCTCTCGCGTTCCGGTGCGCGTTCCGGTGTGCTGCTTCCCGGCCTGGTCCGGAGTCGTCATGGCCCGATTCTTTCACATCATGGCCATCCGGCCACTCGTTCAGTGTTGAAGCAGGCCCGAAGCTGATCGTGTGACGCAGACACCTCAAGCCCCGACGCAGAATCCGCAGGACGTCCCGGTCTCCGAGGCACAGGACGTTCCGGTCCCCGAGGCGCCGGACGCCGGGATATCGGCCGGCGCGGTGCCCGTTCCCGGCCGGCGGTCGAGGGTTCACCGTGCCTGGTTCGTAGCGGCCGTCACCTTCGTGACGATCATCGGCGCGGCCGCGTTCGCCTCCCTGCCCGGTCTGCTGATCGAGCCCTTGCACGCGGAATTCGGCTGGTCACGCGGCATGATCGGCTTCGCCGTCTCCATCAACCTCGCGCTGTACGGGATCACCGCACCGTTCGCCGCCGCCCTCATGGATCGATTCGGCATCCGCCGTGTCGTCGCCGCCGCGCTCACCACCATCGCGCTCGGCGCCGGCCTCACCATCTTCATGACGCAGACCTGGCAGCTGATCCTGTGCTGGGGCATCCTCGTCGGCACCGGCAGCGGGTGCATGGCGCTCGCCTTCGCCGCCACCGTCGCCAACCGGTGGTTCGTCACCCGCCGTGGACTGGTGACCGGCATCCTGACGGCGGCCGGCGCGGCCGGACAGCTGGTCTTCCTGCCGCTGCTGTCCTGGATCGTCGAGCAGCACGGCTGGCGGCCCGCCGCCGCGACCGTCGCCCTCTCGGCGCTCGCCGTCGTCCCGTTCGTCTGGCTGCTGCTGCGCGACCACCCCGCGGACGTCGGCCTGTCGGCCTACGGGGCGCCGGAGTTCACCGCCAAGCCGGCCCCGGTGCGCGGAGCCGCCCGGCGGGCGCTCAAGGCACTGTCCGTCGCCGCCCGTACGGGCCCCTTCTGGCTGCTCGCCGGATCCTTCGCGATCTGCGGAGCCTCCACGAACGGCCTGATCAGAACCCACTTCGTACCGGCCGCCCACGACCACGGCATGCCGGTCACGGCCGCCGCGTCACTGCTCGCCGTCATCGGCGTCTTCGACATCGCCGGAACCATCGCCTCCGGCTGGTTCACCGACCGCTTCGAGCCGCGCCGGCTGCTCGCCGTCTACTACGGGATGCGCGGACTGTCGTTGATGTTCCTGCCCCAGCTGATGGCGAACACGGTGCACCCGCCGATGATCGTCTTCATCGTCTTCTACGGCCTCGACTGGGTCGCCACCGTCCCGCCGACCATCGCCCTCTGCCGTGAGTACTACGGCGACGACAGCGCCATCGTCTTCGGCTGGGTCCTGGCCGCACACCAGATAGGTGCCGCCGTCGTGGCCTTCCTGGGCGGTGTCGCGCGGGACGCCTTCGGCTCGTACGACCTCGTCTGGTACAGCTCGGGCGCGCTGTGCGCGGTCGCCGCGCTGATGGTCCTGGTCATCCGGCGGGGGCGCTCGACGGGAATCCCGGCCATAGCGGCGGCGTGAGTGGGTGCGTGCGACGACGTGAACCGAGCGTCCTGGCTCGACCCTCTGTGTTGACTACAGGGTGACGTCAACTACTGGGCGAACCGGCCGAAACGTCCACGGTAGAAGAGCAGTGGCCCGGCCTCGGGCGTGGTCCCGTCCGCGTCATCGGGCTCCGCGCAGCCGAGTTCGTTGACCCGGCCGACGACGATCAAGTGGTCGCCACCGGTGTGCACCGCGTGGATCGTGCAGTCGATCCACGCGGGTATGCCCGCCAGCCGCGGCGACCCGGTGACGGGCGCCGGCGTCCAGTCGACCCCCGCGAACTTGTCCGCCCCGCTCACGGCGAAGCCACGGCACAGGGTGCCCTGTTCGTCGCTGAGGATGTTGACGCAGAAGACACCGGCGCGCGCGATCTTCGGCCAGGTCGTGGACGTACGCGCCACCATGAACGCGACCAGTGGCGGATCGAGCGACAGCGACGCGAACGACTGGCACGCGAACCCCGTCGGGCCCTCCGCCCCGGGAGCGGTGACGATCGTCACCCCGGACGCGAACGTACCCAGCACCTTCCGGAACACCGCCGGATCGACCGGCGCCCGTTCGTCCGGCCCCACGGCCCGCAAGTCCGGGCGCGGCAGCGGTTCCACGGGCCCCGCCGTTGTGGCGGCCCCTACCGACCTGAGGTACCGGACGGCGGTGGCCGCCATCCCTGCGTGTCCCATCACATCGACCATTGAACCTGACGGTGCGTCAGATGGGAAGAGGGATCCGGCGGCGGATCGTGCCCCCTCTTCTCGAACTCCTCGCGATCAGCGGCGCGGTCCTGCACGTGCTGCCGGTCCTCGCGCTCTCCGCGTGGGCGGCCGGACGTCAGGGGCGTACGTGGTGGCTCTGGTGCATACCGATCGCCGCGGGGACCGCCCCGCCGTCATCGCCCCCCGAACTCCGGGGACCTGCGCTCCACGAAGCTCCGGACGCCTTCCTGGGCGTCGTCCGTCGTCATGTTGATCTCCTGGGCGGCCGCCTCCGCGGCGAAGGCCGTCGAACGGTCGGCGTCCAGTGAGGCGTTGACCAGTTGCTTCGTCAGGGCCAGGGAACGGGTCGGGCCGGCGGCGAGGCGTTCGGCCCATTCGCGGGCGGTCTTCTCCAGGTCCTCGGCGGGGACGACGCGGTTGACGAGACCGAGGCGTTCCGCGGCGGCGGCCGGGAGGTCGTCGCCGAAGAACATGAGCTCCTTCGCGCGCTGCGGGCCGATGAGCCGCGGCAGCAGATACGCCCCGCCTCCGTCGGGCACGAGGCCGCGGCGGACGAAGACCTCGATGAACTTCGCGCGGTCGGAGGCGAGGACGAGGTCGCAGGCGAAGGCGAGGTGCGCGCCGATGCCGGCCGCGGTGCCGTTGACCGCCGCGATCACCGGCTTCTCGCAGTCCAGGACGGCGGAGACGAGGCGCTGCGCGCCGCGCCGGATCGTCCGGGCGACATCGCCCGCGACGCGCTCGCCGGGCGCGGCCGCGCCGCCGCTGAGGTCGGCTCCCGCGCAGAACGCGCGGCCGGTGGCGGTGATGACGACCGCCCGGACGGCGGGGTCGGCGGACGCCGCGTCGAGCAGCGCGATGATGCGTTCGCGCTGGTCCCAGGTGACGGCGTTCATCGCTTCTGGGCGGTTGAGAGTGATCCATGAGACGCCGTTGTCAGTGGCGTGAAGTACCAATAAATCAACCGGATCGATCGGACTGATCGGGTCGACGGAATCTTCACGGGGGGTGGGCGTCATGGGGGAGTGGCTCCTATTTGTACGTAGGGCTGAGGGCGGATCGGACCGCTTACCGGCAGACAGGACACCGGCAGACAGGACACCGGCGGACGGCTCACCGGCAGGCCGCTCACCGGCAGACCGCGAGTGCGTCGAGCGCCACCGCACCCTGGCCGCGCGGCAGCACCATCAGCGGGTTGATGTCGAGTTCGGAGAGATCGCCGCCGAGTTCCATCGCCATCCGCTGTACGCGCATGACGACGTCGACGAGCGCGTCGACGTCGGCCGGGGGCGCCCCCCTGACCCCTTCGAGCAGCCGGTGGCCGCGCAGTTCGCCGAGCATGTCGCGGGCCATGTCCTCGCCGAACGGCGGTACGCGGACGGCGGCGTCGGCGAGGATCTCGACGAGGACCCCGCCGAGGCCGACGGTGACGGTCGGGCCGAAGAGGGGGTCGTGGGTGACGCCGACGACCATCTCGACGCCGCGTTCGACCATCTGGCAGACGAGGATGCCGTCGAGTTCCACGCCCTCGTAGCGGGCGATGTCGGTCAGGTCGCGATAGGCGTCGCGGACCTGGCTCGCGGAGGTCAGACCGATCTTGACCAGGCCGAGTTCGGTCTTGTGGCCGAGCTGCGCGCCGGACGCCTTCATGACGACGGGGTAGCCCACCAGGCCCGCGGCCCGGACGGATCCGGCCGCGCTGGTGACCAGCTGCTCGCGCGGCACCCGGATCCCGTACGCGCGCAGCATCTGCTTCGCCGCGTGCTCGCTGAGCTGGTGGCCCGCGCGCATCAGGGCCTGCGCCTTGCGGGCCGAGGAGGAGCGGGTGCGCGGGGCGTCGTCGAAGGGGGAGCGGTAGGCGGCGGCGAAGTGGTGGTGGTCGAGGTAGGACTTGACGGCGCTGATGCAGTTGCCGAAGGTGCGGAAGGTCGCGAGCCGGGACGAGCCGAGGAGCGTGGTGCGGTAGGCGTCCTCGGTGCCCAGCGGCGAGCCCCACACCACGCACACCAGCTTGTCCGTGCTCTCCGCCGCGTCGGCCAGGTCCTGCGCGAGCTTGTCGCTCATGGGTGGGAACGGACCGGTGATCGGACAGATGAGGACGCCGACGGACGGGTCGGCGAGGATCGCGTCGATGATCTTCCGGCCGCGCCAGTCGCCCACCGGGTGACCGCCGTTGTCGATGGGGTTCGCGACGTTGAGGTAGTCGGGGATCCACTGGTGGAGTTCGGTCTGCTTCTCGTCGGACAGGCGCGGGATATCGAGTCCGGCGGCGGTGGCGAGGTCGGAGAAGTGGGCTCCGGTGCCGCCGGATATGGAATAGACGACGACGCCGTCCGCGGTGGGCGGCTTGGCCCGGGCGAGCAGGGTCGCCGTGTCCTGGAGCTGGTCGAGACCGTCGACGCGGATGACGCCGAACTGCTTGAAGGCCGCGTCGACGACGGCGTCGGAGCCGGTCAGCTTGCCGGTGTGGGAGGCGGCCATGCGGGCGCCGGTCTCGGTGCGGCCGACCTTCACCATCACCACCGGCACCTTGTTGCGGGCCGCGCGGTCGGCGGCGAGGGTGAACGAGCGGCCGTCCCTGAGCCCTTCCACATACGCGGCGATGGCCCCGACCTCGGGCTGCTCGGCGAAGTACGAGATGAAGTCGGCGGTTTCGAGGTCCGCCTCGTTGCCGGTGGGTGCCCAGTGGCTGATGCGGATGCCCAGTTCCTGCAGCGTGTAGAGGGGCCGGCCCTGGTGGCCCGACTGGGTGATCAGCGCGATGGCCGGCCCGGTCAGGTCCTCGCGGAACTTCTCGAAGGCGTTGAGGTTGGTGTTCGGGCCGAGCAGCCGCATGCCGGAGGCGGCGACGACCTCGGCGAGCCGGGTCTGCGCGGCGGCGCCCTCCTCACCGGTCTCGGCGAATCCGGAGGCGAAGGCGACGGCGAACCGGACCTTGGCCTCGCCCAACTGCTCGATGACGGGAAGGGGGTCACCGACGAGGAGCACCGCGAGGTCCACGGTCTCCGGCAGATCCGTCACCGAGGCATAGCAGGGCAGGTCGAAGACGGTCTCGCGGCCGGGGTTGACCGGGAAGAGCCGGGCCCCGACCCGCTGCGACCAGGCGATGAGCTGTCTGGTGATGCCGGTGTTCGGCCGTCCTTCCGTGTCGGACGCGCCGACCACCGCCACGGTCTCCGGCCGGAAGAACCGGTCGAGGTCCGGGACGGTGTTGTGCAGCGGACGGCCACCGACGTCGGTGTCGGACGCGCCGCGTGCGGCGGGCCCGGGGCCGGGGCTGCGGGTGCTGTATGTCGATCCAAGCATCGGTCTCGCCCGCTCCTGCTCGAAGGTATACAGAACTGACGCATAGTCAGATTACTGAACTGACGACGTGTCAGGAACAGTGCGGGCATGTGAAAGATGTGAAGGAGGCCAACTGGGCCGCTATTCAGGGGGTTTTGGGCGCGCGAACGGACACCGGCGGACCCGGTCGGTGGCTTCTTTGGCCGGAAACGGCCAGAGCGGGGTCCGGGGCGGACGGGGGAGGAAGGGGTACGTACAAGAACGGATCGGACAGCGGTCGGTCACGGCCGCCGGGAGGTTCGGGCGGCCGCGCGGGCGATACGCCGGGCGTCGATGGCGAGTTCGCGGAACATGCCGCTGATGGGGTTGGTGAAGCCGGTGAAGTAGAGGCCGGGAGCGCCCGGCGGGGTGTGCGGGCCGTGCACGACGGGGCGGCCGTCGCTGTCGAGGACGCCCAGGTGGCCGACGAGGGGTTCGAGGCCGCGCCGGTATCCCGTGGCGGCGATGACGACCTCCGGACCGATGCTCGAACCGTCGGCCAGCACGACCTTGTCGCCGTCGAAGCTCTCCACGGCGGCGACGGGTTCCACCCGCCGTGCCTGGATCGCGTCGATCAGGCCGACGTCCTGTACCGGGATGGCTCCGTCGTCGCGCACGCGGGAGTAGAGGCCGGTGGTGGGGCGGGCGAGTCCGTAGGCGGACAGGTCGGGGACGCTGAGCCGCTCCACGTACGGGGCGACCCGGTCGACGACCGCGGTCGGCAGCCGGCGGCAGAGGATGCCGGTGGCCTGGGCGGGCCAGCCGGCCGTGGTGCGGCGCAGGATGTGCGGCGGCGTCCGGACGGCGATCCGCACGCGGGCGGCGCCTGCTTCGATGAGGTCGACGGCGATCTCGGCGCCGGTGTTGCCGACACCGACGACGAGCACGTCGCGGCCCGCGTAGGGCTGGGCGTTGCGGTAGTGGGCGGCGTGCAGCAGCTCGCCGGAGAAGCTGTCGCGGCCGGGCCAGTCCGGGAGGTGGGGCACGTGGTTGGTGCCGGTGGCGACCACGACGACGGAGGCGGTGAGCAGCCGTCCGCCGGTGGCGGGCAGCTGCCACGTGCCACCGCCCGTTCCGCTGCCCTTGCCGCCGCGCCCGCCGGCTCCTCCAGGGCTGCCCGCGGCGATGTGGGCGCCGTCGACGCGGTCGATCCGGGACACCTCGATGCCGGTGGCGACGTCGATCCGGTGGTGCGCGGTGTAGCGCTCCAGGTAGCGGATGACGTCGTCGCGGCCGACCCAGCGTCCGTACGCGCGCGGGATGGCGAAGCCGGGCAGGCCGGACAGTCGTCGCGTGGTGTGCAGATGCAGCCGGTCGTAGTGGCCGCGCCAGGAC
Organism: Streptomyces fildesensis; assembly: GCF_016107395.1. Lineage (GTDB taxonomy): Bacteria > Actinomycetota > Actinomycetes > Streptomycetales > Streptomycetaceae > Actinacidiphila > Actinacidiphila fildesensis. Next base: position 46,146 of record NZ_JAAIKO010000010.1, on the reverse strand, counting down.
GCGGCGACCGCGTCCGACCGCTCCAGTACGAGCGTCCGGACGCCACGCCGGCTCAGCGCCGCCGCCGCGGCGAGGCCGCCGGGTCCCGCGCCGATGACGATCGCGTCGGGGGAGGCGGTGGCCGCGGCGGGCGCGGGGGAGGCCGGCGGGACGGAGGAGGTGGGGTGGTCGACCATGAGGTGCTCCCGGGGCCTGGCGGAGTGGCTGTCGGAGGGACGTACCGGAAGGTGACAGGTGGCGCGGGAGTGAGAGTAGTCCCGGAAGCGATCAATCCGAGAGCGTTTGGCGCCGGACTCTTGCGCGGATCAGTCTCCATCCGATGAACTGACGTACCGTCAGATTTCGAGAGGGAGGCCCACGATGCAGACGATCTGGCTCACCGGAGCCGAATGGCTCGCCGTGCTGCGCATAGGCCTCGGTCTGTGGTGGCTGGAGAGCTGGCGGCACAAGGACAAGAAGGGCTGGTTCGAGCGCGGCACCGGCATCGCCTGGGCCAAGAGCGTCGCGGACAAACACCGCTGGAGCTTTGTGCAGGGCGGCTTCACCACCGTCGTCGCGCCACGGCCCAAGCTGATGGCGTACATCGTCGTGTACGCCGAGCTGGCGCTCGGGCTGGGTCTGACGGTCGGCCTGCTGACACCGGTGGCGCTCGTCGGCGGGCTGCTCCTCAACCTGCTCTATCTCGTCCTGATGATCCACGACTGGGCCGAGCAGGGCCAGAACGCCATGATGGCGCTGATATCGCTCGTCGCGCTCTTCGCGATGAGCTGGCAGGCCTGGTCGCTCGACAACCTGTGGGGGCTGTTCCTGTGACGGCGCAGCGCTTCGACCTTCCCGACATCGACGCCTTCACCCGCCCGTACTGGGAGGCCGCCGCCGACGGCCGGCTGTTGATCCGGCGCTGCGCCGCCTGCGGGACCGCGCACCACTATCCGCGCGAGTTCTGCCCGTCCTGCTGGAGCGAGGACGTCGCCTGGGAGCAGGCGAGCGGCCGCGCCACGCTCTACACCTGGTCGGTCGTCCACCTCAACGACCTGCCGCCCTTCGGCACCCGGGTGCCGTACGTCGCCGCCGTCGTCGATCTCGCCGAGGGCCCGCGGATGATGACGGAGGTCGTCGACTGCGAAGCGTCCGCCCTGCGGATCGGCATGGACCTGCACGTACGCTTCCGCACCGAAGAAGCCAACCCGGAGGCACCGGCTAGTTCCCACGCTCCGGCCGTCGCCGTCTTCGCACCCGCCGCACCCGATACATCTCCTGTCTCCGGTACCCCGCTGCCTGCTCAGTGAGTTGAGTGTTCCAGGGGTGGCAGGACCGTGCGTGGGTCGCCGCCGGCGAACCATATGCCGATCACGAACGCGGCGGTGGCCTCCAGGTAGCCGGCGCGGTCCAGGCCGCCCGCGTCCAGGGGGACCGCGCGCAGGTCGGTCACGAGGGTGCGCACCAGGGCGAGGGCGTTCGCGTCGTCCCCGCACAGGGGGACGGCCAGGCCTTCCGTGGGTGCGGCCCACACCCCGGCAGCGCACAGGTTGAACGCCTTGACCACGTGTGCGCCGGGTGCCGCGGCCGCGATCCGGCGGGCCGCGGACGGGCCGCCGTCGGTGGTGAGCACGAGGCCGTCGGGCCCCGGAACGATCGGGTTCGAGCAGCGATCACCGCTCGTCCCGCGAGCGGGTCGGCGAGCGAGGTGATCACGTCGCTCATCGCGGCGTGCGGAAGCGCGGCGAGCACCGTCTCACCGTGCTCGGCGGCGTCCGCGAGCGTGCCTGCGCGGGCGCCGAGCCGGGCCGCGAGGCCGGCCGCCCTGCCCGCGTCGCGCGCCCCGACCACGCTGTTGTGTCCGGCCGGAACACGGGACGACCCTGGCCGACCAGCCGGCGGGCGCCGGGCAGGTCCCTCAGCCGCCCGCCGTCCGGTAGAGCGTGAAGAGGGCGTCCTCGAAGAGCGGGCTGTACGAGACGCTGTCGTCCGGGCCGCCGCCGTCCAGGCCGCCCACCAGGCCGATGACCTTGCCGGTCTTCGTCTTCGGATCGAAGTCCAGCAGCCAGGGGCTGCCGGACGTGCCGTCGTAGTAGCCGCCGCAGTCCATCTGCAGCTGGCGCAGGCCGGACAGCCGGGAGGTGGCCGTCGTGCAGCTGATCGCCCGGCCCGTCGGGTCGAAGGCCTCGCCGGGGTAGCCGATCACGGTGACCTTGTTGGTCCAGCCGGGTGTCCGGGCCAGGACGTTGGCGCCGGTGATGTCCTCGATGCTCCGGCCCTGGTCGTTCTTCTTCACCCGCGCGAAGGCGAAGTCGTAGTCGGAGCCGGTGTCGTAGTCCGCCCACCGCGGGTCGGTGAAGACCTGGTCGACGGCCCAGGTCCCGTACGGCTGGGTCTTCGAGCCCTTGACGTAGTCGGGGACGAAGACGACGTCCGTGCCCGCCTCGCAGTGCGCGGCGGTCAGCAGGAGGCTGCGGGACGGGCTGTGGACGACGCTCGCCGAGCAGAAGTGGGCCTCGGCCGACTCGTCGACGGAGAAGAGCACGCCGACGGTCGGGATACCGCTGATGTGCCGGGCGGCCCCGGCCGGGGCGATGGTGGTGCTGACGTTCGCGTTGGGGAGGGGCAGCTCCTCCGGCCCGAACGGAGCGGTCTGCGGCATGGCGTTCGCCATCCGCTCCGGGGTCCAGAACTGGGCCGCGGCCTGGTTCGTCCAGCCCTCCCGGGCGCTCGGCTGCGGGCTGGCCCACGGCGTCCACAGCGCGGCGGCGGTCAGCACGAGCGTGCAGGCCAGGGGTAGGGCGAAGCGCTTGACCACGCGATACCCCTCTCCGGGCCGCCGGTAGATCCACTGACCGGGCCAGCGTACTCACGCCCGCCGCGAAGAGGCCTTTCGTGATCTTCGATCTTCATGATTCTTCCGACCGGCGAGGCAATCCGACCGACGCTACAACCTGACCGACGGGACAAATGCTCCCGGTCCGGCCACTCCGTCCGGCCCGGCCACCGCACGCCCTAGCCGCGTTCGAGGATCACCGTTCCCGAGGAGCAGAACCAGCCGCCGGTCCCGGAGGCGACGGCCAGCCGTGGCAGCCGTCCGCCGGACTTGCGCACCTGCCGGTCGCCCGCCTCGCCGCGCAGCTGCCGGACGGCCTCGATGAGCAGGAACAGACCGCGCATCCCGGGGTGGCAGGCGGACAGGCCGCCACCGTCGGTGTTGACGGGCAGATCGCCGTCGATCGTGAGCCGGCCCTTCTCGACGAAGGCGCCGCCCTCGCCCTTGGCGCAGAAACCGAGGTCCTCCAGCGTCACGAGCGTCATGTACGTGAAGGCGTCGTAGATCTCGGCGAGGTCGATGTCGGCGGGGGTCACCCCGGCCCGCTCGAAGGCGAGCCGGCCCGAGACCGCCGCAGGGGAGACCGTGAAGTCCTCCCATTCGGACATCGTGGTGTGCGAGACCGAGGTGCCCGAGCCGAGGATCCAGACGGGGGTCTTCGCCGTGTCCGCCACGTACTCCTCGGCGGCCAGCAGCACCGCGCCGCCGCCGTCGGAGCGGATGCAGCAGTGCAGCTTGGTGAACGGGTCGGCGATCATCGGCCCGGACAGCACCTCGTCGACGGTGATCGGGGTGCGGTACATCGCGTCGGGGTTGCGGGCGGCGTTGGCGCGGGCCTGCACGGCGACCTCGGCGAGCTGCTCCGGCGTCGTGCCGTACTGGTGCATGTGGCGGCGCGCGGCCATCGCGTACTTGGAGATCAGGGTGTGGCCGTACGGGACCTCGAACTGCAGCGGGCCGCGGGCGCCGAAGGAGAGGTTCGCGGTGCGCCGCTTCGCCTTGATGTCGGCGCGCGCGGTGGAGCCGTAGACGAGCAGGACGGCGTTGGCGTGGCCGGCGGCTATCGCCTCGGCGGCGTGCGCGGCCATGACCTCCCAGGTGGAGCCGCCGACGGCGGTGGAATCCACCCAGGTGGGGCGCAGGCCGAGGTATTCGGCGACCTCGACGGGCGCGAGGATCCCGAGACCGGCCGAGGCGAGGCCGTCGACGACCGACCGGTCGAGCCCGGAGTCGGCCAGCGCCCGGCGGGCGGCCTGGGCGTGGAGGGCGTACGGGGTGGCCTCGTCGACCCGTCCGCAGTCGGACAGCGCCACGCCGACGACGGCGACCTTGCGAGCAGCAGCAGCCATGAATCTGACGGTACATCAGATTCGGAAGCCCGGAACAGGGGATGCGGCGAGGGGGCGGCGAGAGGGGGCGATAGGGAGGGGTGGTGCCTCAGCGCCTCTTGCGCAGCTGGGCGGCCGCCGAGGACATCTGCGTCAGGGCGACGAGCGCGAGCAGGATGTACAGCACCCGCTGGAAGCCCGAGATGTCGCTCATCCAGAACTGTGCGCTGATCCACAGGACCAGCAGCGCGGCCCAGATCGCGATGTAGACCTTGAGCTGTGTCGTCGACGTGTCCGGCCCTGGGGAGAGGAAGCGCAGCGTGGTGCTGCGCGGGCGCTGCGGCTTCGGGCGCGGGGTCTTGCCGTCCTGGCTGGAGTTCTGGCTCATGCCGGACATCATGCCCGGTCGGGAATGGGTGCTCCCCGGCCCTGTGCATCTGGACTGCCGCTCCCTAAGATGACGGACCGTCAGATTAGCCTGTGAGGAGCCCGCCGATGGATGCCGCGTTCACCGAGGAGCAGGACGAGATCCGGCGCACCCTGCGAGAGGTACTGCAGAAACGCTGCGGGCCGGACGAGGTCAAGGCCGCGGTCGGTACCACCGCGGGATACGACGAGCCCCTGTGGCGCCAGCTCGCCGAACAGCTCGGCCTGCCGGGACTCGGGCTGCCGACGGAGTACGGCGGCGCCGGTTGCGGGCCGACCGAACTGGTGCTGGCCTGCGAGGAGGCGGGCCGCACGCTGCTGCCGTCGCCCCTGTTCAGCACCGCGGTGCTGGCCGCTCCGCTCATCGCCGACCTCGGCACCGAGCAGCAGCGCGCCGACCTGCTGCCCAGGATCGCCGCCGGCGCCGTCACGGTGGCGCTCGCGCTGCCGGGCGGCCTCGGCACGGCCCTGGGCCTGACCGGCCCGAACGACGGCAGCTGGGCGGGCGGCGGCCGCGCCGGCGGCATCCAGGCCCGCCAGGATCCGGACGGGGCCGGCTGGCGGCTCTACGGGCAGGCCGACCAGGTACTGGGCGGGCACAGCGCAGGCCTGCTGCTCGTCGCCGCCCACGCGGGCGGCTACGCGGCCGCCCGCACCCGGCTCTTCCTCGTCGACGGCGACGCGGCCGGCGTCGTACGCACCCGCCTCACCGCGCTCGACGAGACCCGCCCCGAGGCCCGCATCGAGCTGCGCGACGTCGCCGCCGTGCCGCTCGGCGGCGACGAAGCGGCCGACCCGGGGCCCGCGCTCGCCCGGGCAGGTGAACTCGCCGCCGCCGCGCTCGCCGCGGAGGCGGTCGGCGCCGCGGACCAGGCGCTCGCCTCAACCGTGGAGTACGTGCAGGTCAGAGAGCAGTTCGGACGTCCCGTCGGCTCCTTCCAGGCGGTCAAGCACCGGCTCGCCGACCTCTACGTCCAGGTCCAGGCGGCGCGCTCCGCCGCCTACTACGCCGCCTGGGCGGCCGCCGCCTCCGAGGGCGACCTGCCGGTCGCCGGGCCGCTCGCGCTCGCACAAGCCCTGGAGGCCCTGCGGTCCGTCGCGGGTGAGGCGATCCAGCTGCACGGCGGCGTCGGCTTCACCTGGGAGCACCACGCGCACCTGTACTTCAAGCGCGCCGCGTCCGACGAGCTGCTCTTCGGCCCGGTACACCTGCTGCGCGCCCGCGCCGCGGACCGGGCGGGGCTCTTCGGGCCGGCGGTTCCCGTGGTTCCCGTGGTTGCGACGGCTCCGGCCGCTCCGATCGTGGAACCCGCCGCTGAGTCGACGGCCGCCGGGAGCGCGGCATGAAGAAGACGCTGATGGAACGTTCGAAGCCACTCGTCCAGAAGGTGTCGTCCACCCGCGGCTTCGCGAAGGTCGCGCCGTACGTCGTCCCGGCCATGGACAAGGTGGTGCACCGGCTGACGAAGGGAAAGGTGCTGCTCAGCGCCCAGATGCTACCCGGCGTCGTCCTGACGGCGACCGGCGCGAAGAGCGGGCAGCCGCGCCGTACGCCGTTGGCGTGCATGCCCGAGGACGGCGGCACGTTCGTCCTCATCGGCAGCAACTTCGGGCGGACCGACCACCCGGCGTGGACCGGCAATCTGATCAGGCATCCGGATGCGGAGATCAACTGGAAGGGGAAGGACCTGCTCGTCGTCGCCCGGCTCCTCGAAGGGGCCGAGCGCGAGGCGGCCTGGGCGGCGGTCCTGAAGTTCTGGCCGCCCTACGCGTCCTACGCGGCACGCGTGGACCGGCAGATCCGGCTCTTCCGTCTCGTACCGCGCGGTGAGGAACCGGCGGCGGACTGACCACCGACGACGTATCGAGCCATGGCATCCGCACGTACGAAAACGCGGGCGCCGTACCGGCTACCTCCCCCGAGGACCGGACGGCGCCCGCGTTGGGCGTGACGTGGCAGGACGGATGGACACATGAACAGGAGCGCGCCAAGGGCCGCTTGGGGCCTGATGAGTTACTTGACGGGCTTCTTTCCGGTGACGCCGAGATGCACCAGCAGTGCGAGGTTCGGCTTCAACTCGGCCTGTTTCACGCCCCAGCTGGTGAACCCCTTCTGGTGCGACGCGACGGCGGCCAGCATGGCGACCAGTGAGCCGGCCATGGCGGCCGGGCTGACCTCCTTGTCGACCTTGCCCTTGCTCTGCAGATCCTTGATGGAATCCGTGAGCGAGTTGGTGACGGCGTTGAGGATCTTCATGCGGATCTTGTAGAACCGCTTGTCCCCTTCTGCCGCTCCGAGGTCGACGACGCGCAGAATCGCGTCGTTCTTCCGCCAGAAGGAGAGGAAGCCGTCGACCAGTTCCTCCGCCGCCAGGGCGCCGGACTTGCCGATCCAGGAGCGTCCGGCGACCAGGTCGGTGAGGCTCGCTCCTTCCTTGGCCATTTCCTCGGCGAGTTCGAGGACCGCGCCCTCGACGTCGGGGAAGTACTGGTAGAACGTTGCGGGGGAGGTGCCCGCCATCCGGGCCACGTCAATGACCTTGACGTCCCGGTACGGCGAGGTGCTGAGCATCTCGCCGAGGCAGTCGAGCAGCTTCTGCCGCGTCGCCTGACCTCGACGACCGGCAACACGGCCGTCGACGGTGCGAACTTGTCCTGTCATGCCGTCAGTTTACCGGCGGGTGATCAGCGCGCGATTCGGCCTCGTGCAAATGGGTTCGACCGGATTCCGGGTGCGGTCCCGACTGCGTCGAATGCGGTCCCGACGGCGTCGGATGCGATGCGGGGGACGTTGGTCCGGCAGGCTTTCCGGTCGGCCCCGGCGCTGCCGCGCCTGATCGTCCCCGGTCCGCCTCCGGTCTGTCCCCGGTCCGCCATTCGAGCGAATCATCTTATCAACAGCCTGTGGATAACTTCTGTGGGCAGTGCTCTGCGGGGCCCAGGAAGGGCGCATATGTTCGAATAGTGGCCGAAGTGCCGTATTCGTCGTCCTTGGCGTGACGAACAGGGCCCGCGACACGCCGTCCCGACTTCTTTGATGAGTCGGTTCGCGGCCGGCCGCACTCCGGTCCGCCGTGGATGACGCGACAGCCCGCCCCACGGAGCCCCGGCCCGGGTTTTGCCTGGTTCGGGCCTGGTTCCGGCCCGGTTCGGGCCCGGTTCCGGGTCGCTTCCGGCTCCGGTCAGCCCTCTGTTCACAGCGGTCAGGACCGGGGGTCCGTACCGACAGAATCGACAGATGTCGTGTCGTTACGCCCCCGGGTTCGCAACTGGACCCTCCGCCAGGAAGAATCAGCTTCCATATGGGGAACACCCCACGGGGAGGGACGGGCACCGGTGGAGCAGCTGACGCAGCACGACCCGCGACGGATCGGCCCTTTCGAGGTGCTGGCCCGGCTCGGTGCCGGCGGCATGGGGCTGGTCTATCTCGCCAGGTCGGCCTCCGGCCGCCGGGTCGCGATCAAGACGGTGCGCGCCGAGCTCGCCGAGGACCAGCTGTTCCGGGTCCGCTTCAGCCGTGAGGTCGAGGCGGCCCGCGCGGTCAGCGGCTTCTACACGGCCGCCGTCGTGGACGCGGACGCGCGCGCGGCCGTGCCATGGCTGGCCACCGCGTACGTCCCCGCCCCCTCCCTCGAAGAGATCATCAACGAGGCCGGGCCGATGCCCGCCCAGGCCGTCCGCTGGCTCGCCGCCGGCGTCGCCGAGGCGCTGCAGTCCATCCACGGCGCGGGGCTCGTGCACCGTGACATGAAGCCGTCCAACGTCCTGGTCGTCGAGGACGGGCCCCGGGTGATCGACTTCGGTATCGCCAGCGGGGTGTCCAACACCCGGCTGACCATGACGAACGTCGCCGTCGGCACCCCCGCCTACATGTCGCCCGAGCAGGCCCGCGACTCGCGCAGCGTGCGCGGCGCCAGCGACGTGTTCTCGCTCGGCTCGACGCTGGTGTTCGCCGCGACGGGGCACGCCCCCTTCCACGGCGCGAACCCCGTCGAGACGGTCTTCATGCTGCTCCGCGAGGGCCCGGACCTGGCGGGTCTGCCGAGCGAGCTGCGGCCCCTCATCGAGTCCTGCATGCGGATGGAAGCCGACCAGCGGCCCACGCCCGCGGAGCTCCAGGCCCAGCTCGCCCCGCATCTGTTCTCCACCGGCAGCGACGACACGGGTACGGCGTCCGCGTGGCTGCCGCCCGGGGCGGTCGCGCTGATAGAGCAGCGCCGCAGCGGGCGGCCGGCCGTCGCCGTCAACGCCGGCACCGCACCGCCGCCACGGCCTCCCGTGCCGCCGCGCACCCCGGACCCCGAACCGGTCGGGCACGGCCGGCACGGTGTGGACGGCCGACAGGGCCCCGGCGGCGCCGGTGGGCTGAACGGTCCCGGCGGTTTCAACGGTCCCGGCGGGCTGAACAACGGCCCCGGTGGTCTGAACGCGGGCGGTCCGAACCCTGGTGGTCGGAACGCCGGTGGTCTGAACGCGCCGGTCGGCGGGCGAGGTGGTGCCGTGTCCGAGCCGCACACCCACGGGCCCGTCCGGCTGGCCGGTTCCGCTCCGATAGGGCCGGGCCTGCGCGTCGCGGACGCCGACCACGGTGCGCGACCGCCGGAGGGCGCCCCCGGCACGGACTGGGTGCGGCGCGGTGGCTCCCACCGGGCCAACGGGCCCGGCGCGCTCCCCGTGCAGCAGCTCCAGCCGCCGGCCCCGCCGGGGGAGTGGCGGCCCTGGCGCTTCCGTATGTCCAACGACGTGTGGGGCACGCCCGTCGTCTCCGACGGGCGCCTGTACGTCACCTCCTTCGAGGTGCACGCGCTCGACATCGCCAGCGGGCGGCGGCAGTTCAAGACCCGCGACGTCGCCTGGACGATGGCCGTCGCCGACGGCCGCATCCACGCCTCCGACGGACCGAGCCTCTACGCCCTCGACACGGCCGACGGCGGCGACCTCTGGCGCACCGGCGTCGAGGGCTGGATCTACTCGCTGCGCGCCGAACACGGCACGGTCGTCACCGGCACGCGGGGCGGCGGCGTCCAGGCCTGGGACGCCGACCGCGGACTGCTGCGCTGGGAGCGCGGCGGCGCGCAGACCGAGTTCGAGTCCCCCGAGTCGGGGCCCTCGATCGCCGCCGGCACCGTCTACTTCCAGGGCGGCGGCCGCTTCTACGCCATCGACGCCGGGTCCGGCGCCGAGCGCTGGTCCTACCCGGTCGGGGCGTCCGGCGTCCCCGGCGCGACCGGCAGCGTCCCGACGCGGCCGGTCGTGGCCGACGGCATCGTCTACGTCACCGCGGGCACGCGTGTCCTCGCCCTCGACGCCAGGTCCGGGGCGGAGCGCTGGCGCTTCGACGCCCCCGCCGTCATGTTCGGGCCGCCGGCCCACGTTCCGGGCGCCGGCGCGGCGGGCGGCGGCATCTACATCGCCGACCACCTCGGCACGGTCTACGCCCTCGACCCGCACACCGGCCGCGACCGCTGGCGCGTCGCCACGGAGCCCCGGCAGTCCCTCGAACCGGTGCTCGTCGCCGGCGGCGACGTGCTCCTGGGCGCGGGCAGCGCGCTCTACACGCTCGACGCCGTCACCGGCAATCCGAAGTGGCGCTTCGCCGCCCAGGGCGAGATCGTCGGATCGCCGGTCGTGGCGGACGGACGCGTCCACTTCGGCTCGAAGGACCACTGCCTGTACACGGTGGACGCCGGGGGCGGCCAGCTGCGCTGGAAGCTCGAAACGGGCGGCGAGATCACGGGGTCGCCGGTGGCGGCGGACGGGGTCGTGTACGCGTGCAGCAAGGACCGCTGCGTCTACGCACTGGACGCGGTGAAGGGAACGGGCGCTGCTGCGAGGCGGCCTTAGCGGTTGCGGGTTTGTTCGTGGTTCCGGTGCCCGGGTCCTGCGGGGCGGCGGTTCGAAATCGACTATTTACGGGCCTGGCGGCCCACAAATAGCTCGGCAGCATTTCGAACCCCCACCCCTCCGGCCCCGGGCACCTCGCGTTCCAACCCCTGCCGTCCTAGTCCGGACGTTCCGGTGTCGGTCGGTGCTCCGGTGGGATCCAGGTTGCTGTCCGGGTGTCCTCGAGTGGGGGTTCGGCCGGTTCGGGTGGGGTCTCGGGCGGGGTCGGCCAGGTGGGGGGAGTTTCCACGGGCTCGACGGGGGCGACGGTGTCGATGGGGTGGGGCGGTGGGGTGCCGTAGTGCGGGTGGTGGCGGCCGGACATGGTGGCGGCGCCGATCAGGAGCAGGATGCCGCCGCCGAGGGCGTTCGCCACGCCGATGCCGAGGCCGTTGCCGCCCGCGGTGAGGGAGCCGGCGGCCAGTCCCTGGCGGACCATCCACAGGATGGTGAAGCCGAGGACCAGGACACCGGAGAAGGCGACGAGGAGCCGGGAGCGCAGCAGGATCCCCAGGAGGGTGATCAGGGTGGCGAAGAGCATGGGGAGGAACAGGGAGCCCATGACGGCGGCCCGGTCGGTGGTGATCCCGTCGAAGAGGTCTTCGATGCGGATCTCGGAGCCGTGACGGCCGTCGTACCAGGCACGGAAGGGGCTCCAGACGGCGGCCGCCGCTCCGATGAGGGCGATGAGGGACCCGAAGACGTTGCGGATCATCGTGCGTCGTCCAATCTCGGCGCCCCCGTGTGGCCCACGCTATGCCGGTCGGCGTGAGCTCGCCACGCGGGGCAGACGCTGCCGCATGGACATCGGGAAGCCGCGCGCTTGGTGGTCGCACCGTCAGGGTCTTGACGGGTCGGTGGCTGCGGACGACGCGGCCGGGACGTTGGGGCGTACCGGGTGGGCGCGGTCCGTGGGCGGGTCCGGGCTGTATCTGGGGCTCCACGCGCGGGCCGGGACCGCAGGTCGAGCCCGGCCTGCTGTGGACGGAGGGGACGGCGGCGGAGTACGCGCGGTTCACCGTGCCGAAGGACCCCTCGTACGCGCTGGTCGCGGGCATCGACGGGATCCATCTGCTGCACCGCGACTTCGGGCGGCTGCTCGATCCGGCGGACGCGCGGCGCCCGGACCTCACCGGGCCGAAGGCGCTGGGCGCCCTGTCGGACTCGCCCGCGCACATGATCGTGGACCGGGGGCGGCTGGTCGGGCTGTGGGAGTTCGACACGGAGGCGCAGGAGCTCGTCCGGCAGCCGTGGGTGCCGCGGGACGCGGAACTGCGGGCCGCCGTCGCGTCGGCGGAGGCATGCGTCCGTGACCAGTTGGGCGACGCCCGCAGCTTCAGCCTGGACTCGCCGAAGAGCCGGGCGCCGCGGATCGCGGCGCTCCGGGCGGGGCGATGAGGCTGCTAGCCTGACGCGCTCCTGCCAACCACTGGGGATGGTCAGCCTTGCAGCTCCGTCAACTGCGCCTTGTCGCGGTACTCGCCGTCGTCGTTCTTTCGCTCACCGGTTTCAGCGGGAGCAAGAGCAAGAGCAAGAGCAAGAGCAAGAGCAAGAGCCACAGCAAGGGGGGCGGTTGCAGCAGTAGTCACAGCAGCAGCAGTTCCTCGAGCTCGAACTCCGGCTCCGGTTCCAGTTCCGGTTCCAGTTCCGGCTCCAGTTCCGGCTCCAGTTCCGGCTCGGGCTCGAGTTCCGGTTCCACTTCTGATTCGACGTACAGCCCGCGACCGCAGTCCACCAGCACCTACCGCCGGAGCACCAGCTCGCCGACGTCCTCCGGTTCGGCCAGTCCGACGGGGCTGCCGGCCGCGATCGACCAAGTGTCCGTCGTGCAGTGCCACGGCTCCGGTTCCAGCGCCGCGCGGCCCACGTCGCAGCTGCGGATCGACAACAGCCGGGGCACCAAGTCGTACTACTTCTCCGCCGTGGTGCGCCTGAAGAACGCGCAGGGCGTGCAGATCGGCAGCTCCACCTTGGCCCGCACCCTGGTGAAGGCCCGCTCGACGAAGACGGTCGACGCCATCGGGACGCTCGACTCGGGCGTCGCGAGCGGGGAGTGGACCGACTGCGTCATCGCGAGTGCCAACCGCAGCTGAGCTCATGGGTGGGTGACCGTCAGCGCACCCGGAACTCTCCGCTGCGCGACGTGAACAGTCCCGCCTGACGTTCCGGCGGCAGGTTCCCGAGCGCGATGAGGTGCGGGGCCTGCGCCAGTGCGTGCGCGCGGGCCGCCTCGCGGGCGGACCAGACGGCGCGGACAGTGCCCTGGACCGCTTCCGTCGGGTAGGAGGCGATGACGGCGGCGGCGCGCAGGGCCGCGTCGAGCAGCTCGTCCGCCGGGACGACCTCCGACACGAGACCGGTCTCGTGGGCCCGTCGCGCGCCGACCCGCTCCGCCGTGCCCATCAGCGACATCCGCATGACCTCGCCGTACGGCATGCGCTGCGCCATGAGGACGGACTCGTAGGCGCTGACCATGCCGTACGTCGTGTGCGGGTCGAAGAAGGTGGCGTGCTCGGCGGCGATGACGAACTCGGCCTCGCCCAGGAGATAGAAGGCGCCGCCGCAGGCCATGCCGTTGACGGCCGCGACGACCGGCTTCCACAGGTCGTTGGACTTGGGGCCGAGGCGCAGCAGCGGATCGTCGATGGAATACGGGGACGGCGGCTGCGGGACGTCGACGGAGCGGTCGATCCCGGTGCAGAACGCCTTGTCGCCGGCGCCGGTGAGGACGATCGCGCGGACGTCGTCGTTCATCCGGAACTCCCGCCACAAGGCGGTGAGTTCGGTGACGGTGTCGAGGTCGATCGCGTTGAGGCGCCGCGGGCGGTCCAGGGTGACGACGGCGACGCCGTCCTTCGACGTACAGGTGACGCTCATGGCCGCTCCAGCAGCCAGCGCGGCACGGTGACGCCGTCCGCCATCGCGTGGAAGGCGACCTTCACCCCGGCGCCGATGCGGAGCCTCGACGGATCGACGGAGTCGAGCGGGGCGTCGGCCGACGTGACGAGGTTGCCGACCAGACGGATCCGCGGGGCGTCCAGCAGCTCCACGACGATCGCGTTGTACGGCGCCTGTTCCGCGTAGGCGGGCAGCAGCGGCGGGTGCGGGAAGACGTACGACCAGATGCGGCCGCGGCCGCTCATCCGCCGCCACTCGCTGTCGAAGGACTGGCAGTGCGGGCAGCAGGGGCGCGGCGGGAAGCGCAGGACGCCGCAGGCGGCGCACGCCTGGACGCGCAGCTCGCCACGGCGGGCGTACTCCCAGAAGGGCGCGCCGTCGTCGTCGGGCACGGGCAGCAGCAGGCCGTCGCCGGTCGTGGCGGTGGCGGACTCGACGGTCCTGGCGGGCTCGGTGGGCAGGGCGGTCATGGCGGTCAGCTCCTCAGCTTCGCAGCAGCAGCGCGGATGTCGGTACGCCCTCGCCCGCCGTGACCAGGCAGGTCGCGGCGTCGGGGACCTGGGCGGTGGAGTCGCCGCGCAGTTGCTTGACGCCCTCGTTGATGAGGTTGAAGCCGTGGACGTACGCCTCGCTGAGCCCGCCGCCGCCGGTGTTGATGGGGAGCCGGCCACCGATCTCCAGGGCGCCGCCCTCGGTGAACGCGGCGCCCTCGCCGCGGCCGCAGAAGCCGTAGCCCTCCAGGGAGAGCGGGATGAGCGGGGTGAACGCGTCGTAGATCTGGGCGACATCGACGTCCTCAGGGGTGAGGTCGGAGTTCTTCCACAGATGGCGCGCGGTGGCCCAGGACGGGCCGGTCAGCGGGTCGTCGTTCCAGTAGTTGACCATGCCGTGGTGCTGGGCGGGCAGGCCCTGGGCGGCGGAGTGCACGTAGACGGGCTTGCGGCGGCAGTCGCGGGCGCGCTCGGCGCTGACGACGACGCAGGCCAGCGCCCCGTCGGTCTCCAGGCAGTTGTCGAAGAGGCAGAGCGGTTCACTGATCCAGCGGGACGTCATGTACATCTCGCGGGTCAGCGGGCGCTCATACATCATCGCGGCCGGGTTCTGGTTGGCGCGGTTACGGCAGGCGAGGGCGACGTTGAACAGGTGATCGCGGGTCGCGCCGAACTCGTGCATGTAGCGGCGGGCGAGCATCCCGATCTCGTCGGCGGGACGCAGCAGCCCGAAGGGCCGGGTCCACTGGCCGGGGGTGGGGAGCTGGACCGCGGTGTTGGTCCAGGGGCGCTTGCCGCTGCCGCGTTTGCGGGACCGCCAGGCCACGCCCACGGTCGCCTGCCCGGTGGCGACGGCCGCCGCGAGGTGCGCCACCGTCGCGCAGGAGCCGCCACCGCCGTACCCGACCTTGGAGAAGAAGGTGACGTCCCCGGCGCCGATGGACTTCGCCACCTCGACCTCGTCGGTCTCCTCCATCGTGTAGGAGGCGAAGCCGTCGACCTCGGCGGGTGCTATCCCGGCGTCGTCGAGTGCCGCGATGATCGCGCGGCAGGCCAGGGCGCGTTCGGACTCCACAAGGTTCTTGGCGAACGGGGTCTGGCCTATTCCCACGATCGCTGTCGCGTCCTTCAGGGCAGCGCTCACGGACACCTCCCGGCATGGTCATCACTGCTGACAGCCAGTCAGGGTACCGCTAATCTGACGGGTAGTCAGGTAGTGGTGGGTCAGAGGTATCCGGGTATTCCGGTAGCGGTGGTCAGGCAGTCGGTAAGCCCGTTGAGGGGAGCATCATGCGCGGTGACCTGGACTGGGGCAGCATCCCGGGGCTGGTACGAGCGGCGGTACGACAGTACGGCGACCGCGAGGCGGTCGTCGACGGCCGGACCCGCATCAGCTACGCGGAGCTGGGTGAGCGCGTCGAGCGGGCCGCCGCCGCCACGATCGCGGCGGGCGTCGAAGCCGGCGACCGTGTCGCCATCTGGGCGCCCAACACGCTCGACTGGATCGTCGCGGCGCTCGGCGCCGTGTCCGCGGGCGGCGTCCTCGTCCCCCTCAACACCCGCTTCAAGGGCGCCGAGGCGGCCTACGTCCTGGAACGGACCCGCGCCAGACTGCTCTTCGTCACCGGCACCTTCCTCGGCACGTCCTACGTGGCCTCGCTGCGCCGCGCCGACGCCGAACTGCCGCACCTGCAAGAGGTCGTCGTCCTCTCCGACACCGCCCCCGAGGGCTACCGCACCTGGCGGGACTTCCTGGCGGGCGGCGGGACGGTCTCCCGCGAGGCGGTGCGCCGCCGGGCGGACTCGCTGCGCCCGGACGACCCCTCGGACATCACGTTCACCTCCGGGACCACGGGCCACCCCAAGGGCGCCGTCATCAGCCACGCCCAGACGCTGCGCGTCTACAGCGTCTGGAGCGAACTGGCCGGCCTCACCGAGGGCGACCGCTACCTGATCATCAACCCGTTCTTCCACACCTTCGGCTACAAGGCGGGCATCATCGCCTGCCTCATGCGCGGCGCCACGATGGTGCCGCAGCCCGTCTTCAACGTCGACACCGCGCTCGCCAACATCGCCGCGGAACGCATCAGCGTCCTCCCCGGCCCGCCCACCCTCCACCAGTCGATCCTCGACCACCCGGCCCGCGCCAAGCACGACCTGAGCGCGTTGCGCCTCGTCGTCACCGGCGCCGCCGTCGTCCCGCTCGAACTCGTGGAACGGCTGCGCTCCGAGCTGAAGATCGCCACCGTCCTGACGGCGTACGGCCTCACCGAGGCCGGCGGCACGGTCACGATGTGCCGCCAGGGCGACCCCGCCGAAGTCATCGCCTCCACATCGGGGCGCGCCATCCCCGACACCGAGGTACGCGTCCTGTCCGCAGGGCCCGGCGAACCCGGCGAGGTCCTGGTCCGCGGCTACAACGTCATGCGCGGCTATTTCGAGGACCCCGACGAGACGGACCGCGCGATCGACGCCGACGGCTGGCTCCACACCGGCGACGTCGGCGTCATGGACGCCGACGGCAACCTGCGCATCACCGACCGCATCAAGGACATGTTCATCGTCGGCGGATTCAACGCCTACCCCGCCGAGATAGAACAGGCCCTGCGCCACCACCCCGACGTCACGGACGCCGCCGTCATCGGCATCCCCGACCCCCGCCTCGGCGAGGTGGGCAAGGCCTACGTCATCCGCCGCCGCGACTCCACCCTCTCCGCGGACGACCTCATCGCCTGGTCCCGCCGCGAAATGGCCAACTACAAGGTCCCGAGGGAAGTGAACTTCCTGACGGAACTGCCGCGGAACGCGAGCGGCAAAGTGATGAAGGCGGAGCTGCGGGGGGCGGCGCGGACGCCGCCCGCGTAGCCGGGCAAAAGTGCGAAGGGGACGTCGACCGCTCCCCTCGCGGCGGTAGAGCCGGTCCCGCACAGGAAGAGAGACCGGCCACGGCGCCCCCTCCACGCCATGGTCGGTCTCTCGCGTTCCCCCTGTGCGGTCCCGATCGTTCCGCTGAGTCCCCCCGGACTCCGGATTCGTGCCGGGTCCCCCCGGACCCGTTCACCAGTGGGCTCCCTCGAGCCCCGTGCACTCCTGAGTTCCCCCGAACCCCTGAGCTTCCCCCGTGCGGTCCCCCCGGACCATGGGCCCCCCGAGCCCGTTCGCTCCTGAGCTCCCCCGAGCTCCTGAGCGTTCCCCCGTCGTTCCCCCGTGCTTCCCCGTGCTTTGTGGTTCCCCCCGGTCACCCCTGGCGCTCCCCCGAGCGGGCGGGGCCCGATTCGCCGGCCCGGCCTGTTACTTGGCGGGCTCGGAGTCGTTGTGCCAGTTGTCGGGCTTGGTCTCGGGGCCACCGTCGGCGAGGAGGACGTCGGGGATGGGCTCCGTCGTGCTGTCGTTGTGCCAGTTGTCCGGCTTGACGGTGCCGCCGTCGTTCTTTGGCTTCGGGATCTCGGTGGTCATATGGACTCCCCAGGTTTTGTCGGTCCTGTGTTGCACCCACCCGGTGGCGACCCCCGTGCGCCACCGGGTGGGTAGCTCGTGCAATGAATGGAATCCTGGCATCCCGAGATAATCAACAGATAAACGAGCGCGTTGATTGAGGTGACCTGCGATTATATGGCAACGGCGGGGGACGACCGGTCGTCGATGAGCCGTCGGACCTCGTCCGCCTCGGGGGATCCGAGCGCCGTGAAGATGCCGAGGGCGTCGTGCCAGCAGGCGCGGGCACGGATGGTCTGGCCGAAGCCGGCGAGGGCTCGCCCCAGGACGGTGAGGGCGTTCGCGGTGCGCCATTCGCCGCCGACCTCGCGGAGGATGACGAGGGCCTGCTCGGCGTGGGACGCGGACTGGCGCCACTGGCCGCCCGCCAGGTGGACCTTGGAGAGCCGGAAGAGCGTCATGCCCTCCCAGAACCGCTGCCGCGCTTCGTGGAAGATGCCCAGGGCCTCGGTCAGGCAGACGGTCGCCTCGTCGAGCCGGTCGGTCGTGGTGAGGGCGATGCCCATGGCGTACAGGCCGTTGCCGAGCCGGAAGCCGGCGCCCAGTCCGCGGTAGATCGCCACGACCTGCTCGGTGGCGGACACCGCGGCGTCGGTGTCGCCCAGCTCCAGCTGGGCCCGGGAGAGGTTGCTGAGCGCGGCGGCCTCGCCGTGCCGGTTGCCGTCCTCGCGGAACGCTTCCAGCGCGTTGCTGTGGTACTCGGCGCACTCGTCGAAGCGGTGGCCCTGCAGGGCGATCCCGCCCCGCAGGTTGAGGGCGTAGCTGCGGGTCAGCGGGTCTTCCGCGGCCATGCCCAGGATGAAGGAGCGCTGCGCCTCCATGTCCGCGGCCACGAACTGCCCGGACAGCCGGTGGAGTTGGCCGAGGAGGACGCGGGCCCGGCCCTCGACCAGATGCTCGGCGCAGTCGCCCGCCGTCGTCACCAGCGCCTGCACACCCTGCTCGTACTGCCGCGCGTAGACGCCCGACTCCATCAGATCCTGGGCCGCCCACAGCAGGTCGACCGCGCGCCGCATCGGGCCCTCGCAGCCGCCGCCGGCGGCCTGCTGCACGGCGGCGAGCAGGCCCTGGGCCTCGGAGAAGAGCCATTCCAGGGCCTCTTCGCGGGTGCCGAAGGCCAGGCCGGTCCGTTCGGTCGGGGCGAGGTGGTCGAGGACGCGGTCGCCGGGGTTCTCCAGCTCGTACGCGCACGCGGCGGAGGAGAGGTAGAAGTCGAGCAGCCGGGACAGCGCCCGGCAGCGGGCCTCGTCGGTCTCGTCGCGGTCGGCGCACTCGCGGGCGTACAGCCGCAGCAGGTCGTGGAAGCGGTAGCGGGCCGGGGCGGCGGACTCGATGAGGCTGATGTCGACGAGGGCTTCGAGCAGTTCCTCGGTCGAGTACGGGTCCATGTCCAGGACGGCGGCGGCCGCGTCCAGCGAGATGTCCGGGCCGTCGGGCAGCGACAGCAGGCGGAACGCGCGGGCCTGGAGCGGTTCGAGCTGGCCGTAGCCGAGTTCGAAGGTGGCCTTGACGGCCAGGTCACCGGCGCGCAGTTCGTCGAGGCGGCGGCGCTGGTCGGCGAGCTTGCGGGCCAGGACGGCGACGGTCCA
Organism: Streptomyces fildesensis; assembly: GCF_016107395.1. Lineage (GTDB taxonomy): Bacteria > Actinomycetota > Actinomycetes > Streptomycetales > Streptomycetaceae > Actinacidiphila > Actinacidiphila fildesensis. The sequence continues at coordinate 27,221 of NZ_JAAIKO010000010.1, read as the reverse complement.
GGTGCGGCGCGCGGCCAGCCGGGAGGCGGCGATACGGATGGCGAGCGGCAGGAAACCGCAGGCGGCGACGACGTCGAGCGCGGACTGGCGCTCGCTGGTGACGCGCTCCTCGCCGACGATCCGGGTGAAGAGCTGCAGCGCCTCCTCGGGGCTCATCACGTCCAGGTCGACGAGATGCGCGCCCGCGAGGTCGACCATCCGGACCCGGCTGGTGATCAGCGCGGCGCAGCCGGGCGTGCCGGGCAGCAGCGGCCGGACCTGGGCGGCGTCATGGGCGTTGTCGAGCAGCGCCAGCACCCGGCGGCCGTCCAGGGTGGAGCGGTAGAGCGCGGCGCGGTCCGCGAGCGAGTCGGGGATCGCGCTGTCGGACAGGCCCAGCGCCCGCAGGAACGAGCCGAGGACGGCTTCGGGTTCCGCGGGCCTGGCGTCGGTGCCCTGCAGATCGACGTAGAGCTGCCCGTCGGGGAAGGCCTCGCGGGCGGCGTGGGCGACATGGACGGCGAGGGTGGTCTTGCCGACGCCGCCGATGCCGGCCAGCGCGGAGACGGCCATGACGCCCTTGTCGGCCTCGGTGAGCTGGGCGCCGAGTTCCCGGACGAAGGCGGCGCGGCCGGTGAAGTCGGCGACGGTCGCGGGAAGCTGGGCCGGCCGGACCACCTCGGCGGTGTGCGCGCCGGGCCCGGCGGGGGCGGCCAGGCCCGGATCGGCCTCCAGGATCCGCTGGTGGAGTTCGCTGAGCTCGGCGCAGGGGTCGACGCCCAGCTCGTCGGCGAGCAGCCGGCGGGTGTCGGCGTACACACCGAGCGCCTCGGCCTGCCGGCCGCTGCGGTAGAGCGCGAGCATCAGCAGGCAGCGCAGCCGTTCGCGCAGCGGCTGCTCGGCGGAGAGCGCGGTCAGTTCGGAGACGGCCTCGGCGTGCGCGGCCAGCTCCAGGTCCAACTCCAGGCGGGTCTCGGTGACGGTGAGCCGCCACTCCTCCAGCCGGTTGCGCTGGGCCTCCGCGTACGGGCCGGGCAGTCCGGCCAGCGGTTCGCCGTTCCACATGCCCAGCGCCGTCGCGAGCAACTCGCGGGCCCGGACCGGGTCGCCCGCGCCCCGGGCCTTCTCGGCCTCGGCGGCGAGCCGCTCCGCCGCGGCGAAGTCCAGCCCGTCGGGCGCCACATGCAGGGCGTAGCCGCCGGATTCGGTGACGAGCGCGTCGGCGCCGAGCGCCTTGCGCAGCCGGAACGCGTACGAGCGCAGCGCGGCCAGCGCGGTGGTGGGTGCCGTCTCGCCCCACAGGGCGTCGAGGAGTTCGGATGCGGTCGCGGTCCGGCCGCCGCGCAGCAGCAACGCGGCCAGGAGCGCCCGCTGCTGCGGCGACCCGGTGACGATCGGCTGGTCGTCGCGCCATGCCCGTACCGGACCGAGAACTGCGAACCGCAGTCCCCGGTCGGGCCCTGTCGCGCTGTCCATGCTGCCCCCTGAGGCGTGCCGGCCGATGCGGTGTCAATCGGCACGACGCGCGTATATCTATCGTTCATCGCGTACCGGAACAGTGTCCGCATGACGGGTGGGGCCGATCGCTCAGCCCCCCGTCCCGTGCCAGTTTGCCGTGTCGGAGGGCCGGGGTCACCCCGTGCTGGGGCCCGACCCGGCGTTACGGGGAAAGTTGTGCTGAATTTGAGGTTCCGTCTGTGTCTGCCCGCGGATTGTGCTGTGTGAATTTCGGTGGTGCCGGTGTGTTTCCTGGTGCGAGGGAGGTGAGAGGTCAGTCATGTGTTCACAATGCGTACCGGTGGCGGTGACAAGAGGTGGGTCCGGATCCGGTTCCGGGACCGGATCCGGTTCGGGAAGCGGTTCAGGACCGGGTTCAGGGTCAGGGTCGGGTTCCGGCCATGGTCCGGGGTCCGGATCTCGCCCCCGGAGCGGAGCCAGGGGCCTGGCGGCCGTCGACCGGCTGCCCGGACCGTGGTTGCGGCGACGGGCGGCGTGGGCACCGCAGTCGGTGCCGGTGCTGCCGTTCCCCGACGGCGCCACGGCGGGCACCGCCGGGTGCAGCTACCGGGAGTTGGACCGCCGGGCGCGGGCGGTGGCCGCGCGGCTGGGGCAGTTGCTGCCGCCCGGCAGCCGGGTGCTGCTCGCCTACCCCGAAGGGGCCGATCTCGCGGGGGCGTTCTTCGGCTGCCTCTACGCGGGGATGACGGCGGTACCGCTCGTGCTGCCCGCGCCGGGCGTGACATCGGCGGTGGCCCGCTGCGTCGAGCGCTGCGCGCCGGCCGCGGTACTGACGGGTGGCGACGGCTGGACCGCGCTGGCGGTGGACCGGTCCCGTACGCAGGTGGTGGAGGCGGACGGCACCCTCGTCGGCGGTGAGCCGGTGTGGAGCCTGGCCGAGAGCTGGCGCCCGGTGGGCGTCCTGCGCACCGCGCCGGGCTACCAGCGCTACCTGGACGACGGGCCGGCGGGCGGCCGGCTGGAGCCGGCGATGGGGCACGGGGACCTGGCGGACGTGGTGGCGGAACTGGCGCAGGCGGTGCGGCTGGGGACGGAGGAGGAGAACGTGGGGTGGATCGCGGCGGTGCACGGGGTGGAGGACGCGGTGTGGCGGATTCTGCTTCCTACGCATGTGGCGTTGTAGCGCGCGGGGGTGGGCCGTGAACAGAAGGCCGTTCACTTAGCTGACGGATCGTCAGATCGGCGCTACCGTGGTCGTCATGGAGACCTTCCCGAAGATCATCTCGGTGGACGACCACACGGTTGAGCCCCCCAACGTCTGGCGGGACCGGCTCCCGTCCAAGTACCACGACATCGGCCCGCGCGTCGTCCGCGCCCCCCTGAAGGAAATGACCTTCATGGGGGGCAAGTTCGCCCCCGTCATGGGGCAGCCGGGCGATGACGGGCCGATCGGCGACTGGTGGATCTACGAGGATCTGCACCGGCCGCTGACCCGCCTCGACACCGCCGTCGGTTACTCCCGCGACGAGATCAAGCTCGAGGTGATCACCTACGAGCAGATGCGTCCGGGGTCCTTCAGCGTGCCCGAGCGGCTGGTCGACATGGACGTCAACCACGTCCAGTCCGCGCTCTGCTTCCCGACCTTCCCGCGGTTCTGCGGCCAGACGTTCACCGAGGCCAAGGACCGGGAGCTCGGGCTGCTCGGGGTGCGGGCGTACAACGACTGGATGGTGGAGGAGTGGTGCGGCCCTGAGGCGCACGGGCGCCTCATACCGCTCACCCTCGTCCCGCTCTGGGACGCGGAGCTGGCGGCGGCCGAGGTGCGCAGGAACGCGGCGCGCGGTGTGCGGGCCGTCTGTTTCTCGGAGATCCCGCCGCACCTGGGGCTGCCCTCCATCCACACCGACGCGTGGGATCCGTTCCTGCGGGCCTGCGACGAGACCGGCACCGTCATCGCGATGCACATCGGCTCGTCCAGCAGGATGCCCTCCACCTCGGCGGACGCGCCGCCCGCGGTGGGTTCGACGATCACCTTCGCCAACTGCTGCTTCTCGATGGTCGACTGGCTGATGTCGGGCAAGTTCGAGCGCTTCCCGAACCTCAGGATCATGTACGCGGAGGGCCAGATCGGCTGGATCCCGTACATCCTGGAGCGCGCGAACGTGGTCTGGGAGGAGAACCGGGCCTGGGGCGGCGTGGCCGACAAGGTGTTCCGGCCGCCGTCCGAGCTGTTCGCCGAGCACGTCTACGGGTGCTTCTTCGACGACGCCTTCGGTCTCAAGAACCTCGACGCCATCGGCGTGCCCAACGTGCTGTACGAGACGGACTACCCGCACTCCGACTCCACGTGGCCCAAGTCGAAGGAGGTCGGCGAGGCGCAGATGGGGCATCTGGCCCCGGACGTCGTCGACCGCATCGTCCGCGGCAACGCGATCGACCTCCTCGGCCTCACCCCGGACGGCCTCTGGGCGGGCTGATCCGTCTCTCGCGGTGCCGTGCTCCCCGGGGGGCGGGGAGCACAGCACCGCGAGAGCGGGGGGTCAGCCGATGAGGTCCCCGCCGTAGGCCCGCTTGTCCTTCAGGCCGAAGTCGGCGGGCCCGAAGCGCACGGTGCCGGTGGCGCGCAGGCCCTCGGCGGTGCCGGGGAGGATCCAGGCGGATCCCATGTTCCTGTCGTCCTCCGGGCCGCAGACGGTGAGGTCGGCCTTGCCGTCGTTGTTGAGGTCGCTGAGGGTCAGCCGCTCCCCGAAACGGTCCCGCTCGACACTGTCGCCGGGGATGCCGGGGGTCTCCTGGGTGAAGTACTGGCCGCCGGCCGTGGTGAGGCCCTTCGCCGAGCCGCGCAGGAGTATGACCCTCCCGGCGTTGATGGTCGTCCCGAAGGGCTCCGCCCCGTCGCCGATGGCGAGGTCGGCGAAGCCGTCGCCGTTGACGTCGCCGAGGGCGACGCTGTCGGCGAACGGGCCGCGGGGAGGGGGGCCGGGGAGGCCGGGGGTGTCCTTGCTGATGACCTGGTCGGGGCGGCCGTCGCCGGGGCCGTCCTTGCTGCCGTAGGTGACGGTGACGAAGCCGGCGCGGCTCTCCTGTCCGTCGAACTGGTGGCTGGAGGAGTCGCCGATGGCGAGGTCGCCGTAGCCGTCATGGTCGATGTCCCCGATCGCGGTGACATGCCCCGCGGCGACGTCCTTGCCCTCCACGTCGGCCAGGCCCTGCCGGGAACCCTGGAAGAAGGTGTTCCCCGGGGGCTTGTCGTTGTCGGTGTACCAACGGGTTCCGACGATCAGGTCGCTGATGTGGTCGCCGGTGAGGTCGCCCGCCGTGAGGTGCGTCTCCAGCGGGCCCAGCCCGCCGGCGTTCGCGAATACGGACGAGAATGCGAGGTCGTAGGTGCCGGAGCGGGGCCCCTTGCGGGTGAAGCCGCCCGCGAGGACCGAGATACGGGGGTTCTTCTTGGTGCCGATGAAGGCGGCGAGTTCGGCCTTCCCGTCGCCGTTGAAGTCGCCGACCGCCAGGGCGCCGGCTCCGCCCGAGGAGTCGGACGGCTGGCCGGGCAGGTCGAACGCCGTGCCGCCGGACAGGCCGTCGGCGCCGCCCCACACGACGACATCGCTGAAGACCAGGTCGGTGTAACCGTCGTTGTCGAGGTCGCCGTAGGTCATGACGCCGTCGAGATGTCCGTCGGGAATGCCGTCGGTGTCCTGGTCGATGACGGTTCTGCGGGCGGCGTCCAGCCCGTCCTTTCCGCCGTAGGTCACCACGATCGCGCCGGGTTTCGTCTCCAGTTCGACGCGGAGACCGTTCACACGGACGGCCAGGTCGTTGTACCCGTCGCCGTTGAAGTCGGCACGCGGGCCCCCGGCCGCCTTGGCGGCTGGAGGGGTGTGCACGGGGGTGGGCGCGTCGGTGCCGGAGCAGCCCGCGATGCCGGCCAGCAGCACGGCTGCGGCGATGGGTGATATCCGGTGCCGCATGTGGTGCTCCTGTTGTCTGGTGTGAGTACTGGTCCTTCTGGTCATGGTGTTACGTGTCCGACTGCCGAAAGGTGCGGACGGTTGTACGACGCGGGCGCCGGGCGCCCGTACGACGCGGGCGGCGGCCTGTCGTACGACGTGGGCAACGGGTCGTTGTGTGACACCGGCGACGGCAGGCCGGCCCAGAAAACCCCGCGTACCCCTTTACTGACACACCGTCAGATACGACGATGGGCCGCGAAGCCCGGGCCGCAGGCCCGCCCCGTCGACCAAGGGAGAGCCGCGCCGTGCGTTACGGGATGCAACTGCCCGTCCAGTCGCTGAGCACGATGTACGCCGAGCCGTGGGAACGACAGGCCGGCCCCGCCGACCTCGTCGAGATCGCCCGGGCCGCCGACCGGTCCGGGTTCGACTACATCGCCTCGTGCGACCACGTCGCGATCCCGCGACGCCTGGCCGACGCGATGAGCACCACCTGGTACGACCCGGTGGCGACCCTCGCCTACCTCGCCGCCGTCACGACGAACGTCCGGCTGCTCAGCCATGTCGCCGTCGTCGGCCTGCGCCACCCCCTGGTCACCGCCAAGGCGTACGCGACGCTCGACCACCTCTCCGGAGGCCGGCTGATCCTCGGGGTCGGGGCGGGTCATGTGGCGGAGGAGTTCGACGCGGTCGGCGCCGACTTCGCGCGGCGCGGCCCCGTGCTGGACGAGACGATCGACGCGCTGCGGGCGGCGTTCGCCGAGGAGTTCCCCGAGCACCACGGGGAGTTCTTCGACTTCAGCGGCCTCGGGCAGCGCCCCCGCCCCGCCCGGCCGGGCGGGCCGCCGATCTGGGTCGGCGGGTCGTCGCCCGCCGCCGTGCGCCGGGCCGCCGTCCGGGGCGACGGGTGGCTGCCGCAGGGCGACCCGCGCGACAAGTTGCCCCAGCAGATCGCCCGGATCCGGGAACTGCGCGAGCAGGCGGGCGTCACCACGCCGATCGAGATCGGCACCATCGCCGAGCCGCTGTACGTCGGGGCGCCGGCATGGGAGGTCGGGCGGCGCACGCTGCACGGCAAGCCGGACGCGCTCGCGGCGAGCCTGCGGGAGTACCGGGCGATGGGGGTCGGGCAGATCCAGGTCCGGTTCCGCAGCCGTAGCAGGGCCGAGCTGATCGAGCAGATGGAGGCGTTCGCCTCCGATGTCGCGCCGCACCTCGACGAGTAGGTCGCGCCGCACCTCGACGAGTAGGTCGCTCCGCACCTCAACGAGTAAGGGGACACACATGGGCAAGCTGGACGGGCGCGTGGTGCTGATCACCGGCGCGTCGCGCGGGCAGGGCGAGCAGGAGGCGCGGCTGTTCGCCGCCGAGGGGGCGAACGTCGTCCTCGCGGATGTGCTCGACGAGCAGGGCGAGGCGCTGGCCAAGGAGATAGGGGACAGCGCCCGCTACGTCCATCTGGACGTGAGCCGCGAGGAGGACTGGGCGGCGGCCGTCGCCGCGACGACGGAGGCCTTCGGCCGGCTCGACGGCCTGGTCAACAACGCGGGCATCCTGCGCTTCAACGAGCTGGCGAGCACCCCGCTGGAGGAGTACCAGCTGGTGGTGCAGGTCAACCAGGTCGGCGCGTTCCTCGGGATGCGGGCGGCGATCCCCGCCATCGAGGCGGCCGGCGGCGGCACGATCGTCAACACCGCCTCGTACACCGCGCTGACCGGTATGGCGCTGCTGACGTCGTACGCCGCCACGAAGGCCGCGATCGTCGGGATGACGCGGGTGGCCGCGATGGAGGGCGCGCCCAAGGGGATCCGGGTGAACGCGATGTGCCCCGGCGCCATCGACACCCCCATGTCCAACCCCTCCCAGCTCGATCCGGAGGCGGACCCGGCGGAGTCCACGGCCGCGCTGGACGAGTTCTACAAGAAGCTCGTACCGCTGGGCCGGATCGGTCAGCCGGCCGAGGTGGCGAAGCTCGCACTGTTCCTGACCAGCGATGACTCGTCGTACATCACGGGGCAGCCGTTCGTGATCGACGGTGGCTGGCTCGCCGGGGTCTCGGTCTTCTAGTCGCTAAATCTGACACATCATCAGCTATTGACGCTCCGCCGAGGCGGTGCCAGAGTCGTTCGTATCTGACGGAGTGTCAGAAAACTTTAGGACGGTGAACCTCCTTGGAATTCGGGCTCTTTGTACAGGGATATGTGCCTGTCGCGCGCTCCGCGGTCGACCCCCAGGCGGAGCACAAGGTGCTGCTGGAGGAGACCGAGTACGTCATCCAGGCGGACAAGTCCGGCTTCAAGTACGCCTGGGCCTCCGAGCACCACTTCCTGGAGGAGTACTCGCACCTGTCGGCGAACGAGGTCTTCCTCGGCTACCTCGCCCACGCCACCGAGCGCATCCACCTCGGATCCGGCATCTTCAACCCGCTCGCCCCCGTCAACCACCCGGTGAAGGTCGCCGAGAAGGTCGCGATGCTCGACCACCTCTCCGAGGGCCGGTTCGAGTTCGGCTCGGGACGCGGCGCGGGCAGCCACGAGATCCTGGGGTTCATGCCGGGCATCACCGACATGAACCACACCAAGGAGATCTGGGAAGAGACCATCGCCGAGTTCCCCAAGATGTGGCTCCAGGACGAGTACGTCGGGTTCCAGGGGAAGCACTGGTCACTGCCGCCGCGCAAGATCTTCCCCAAGCCGTACGGGAAGTCGCACCCGGCCATGTGGTACGCCGCCGGATCGCCCTCCTCGTACGCGATGGCCGCCAAGAAGGGCCTCGGCGTACTCGGCTTCAGCGTCCAGAAGGTCTCCGACATGGAGTGGGTGCTGGAGCAGTACAAGAACGGCATCCAGGAGGCCGAGCCGATCGGCGACTTCGTCAACGACAACGTCATGGTGACGTCCACCGCCATCTGCGCGGAGACGCACGCCAAGGCCGTCGAGATCGCCGCCAAGGGCGGCCTCAACCGGCTGCAGTCGCTGGTCTTCCGCTACCACGACACCTTCCCCCGGCCCGAGGGCATCCCCGAGTGGCCGGAACTGCTCCCCGAGTACAGCGAGGAGATCATCGAACTCCTCATCGCCGAGGAGCTGATGATCTGCGGCGACCCGGACGAGGTCACCGCGCAGTGCAAGCGCTGGGAGCAGGCCGGCGCCGACCAGCTCTCCTTCGGGCTGCCGATCGGGATCTCGTACGAGGACACGATGAACACGATCAAGCTCATCGGTGAGCACGTCATCCCGAAGATCGACACGGACCCGGTGCACCGCACCACCCGGTTCCGCCAGGCGGCGGGCCAGTAGAAGCGGGGGCGGCGTCTTCCCGGACCGCCGCCCCGCGCCTCCGGCCGGGACAGGGCGTCATACGGCAGCGGTCTGCCGACCTGTCCGGACCGGAGGCGCAACCACGCCCGCACGACTTCACAACCCGGAGAGGTGAGATCGACCATGCTTGACCACCTGATCAAGGGCGCCACCGTGGTGGACGGCACGGGAGCCCCCGCGTACACCGCCGATGTCGGTCTGCGCGGCGGCAAGATCGCCACCATCGCCGAACCCGGCACCGTCACGGAGCCCGCCAGGACCGAAGAGGACGCCACCGGCCTCGTCCTGACCCCCGGCTTCGTCGACCCCCACACCCACTACGACGCCCAGCTGTTCTGGGACCCCTTCGCCACCCCGTCCATGAACCACGGCGTCACCACCATCGCGGGCGGCAACTGCGGCTTCACCCTGGCCCCGCTCAACCCCGCCCGCCCCGAGGACGCCGACTACACGCGCCGCATGATGTCCAAGGTCGAGGGCATGTCCCTCAAGGCCCTGGAGGAGGGCGTCGACTGGACCTGGTCCTCCTTCGGCGAGTACCTCGACGCCCTCGAAGGCCGGATCGCCGTCAACGCCGGCTTCATGGTCGGCCACTGCGCGCTCCGCCGGCACGTCATGGGCCCGGACGCCGTCGGCGGACAGCCGACCGGGAAGCAGCTGGAGCAGATGCTCCAGCTCTTCCACGAATCCATGGCCGCCGGCGGCTGGGGACTGTCCACCACCCAGTCCTCCACCCACTCCGACGGCGACGGCCGACCCGTCGCCTCCCGGCACGCCGGCCGCGACGAACTCATCGCCCTGTCCCGCGCCGTCGGCGAACACGAGGGCACCCAGATCGAGGCGATCGTCGCCGGCTGCCTCGACCAGTTCGCGGACGAGGAGATCGACCTCTTCGTCGACATGAGCGCCGCCGCCGGACGCCCCCTCAACTGGAACGTCCTCACCATCGACGCCGCCGTCCCGGCCCGCGTCCCCCGCCAGCTCGCCGCCTCAGAACGCGCCCGCAAGGCCGGCGGCCGCATCGTCGCCCTCACCATGCCGATCCTCACGCCCATGAACATGTCCCTCGGCACGTTCTGCGCCCTCAACCTCATCCCCGGCTGGGGCGAGATCCTCAACCTCCCCATCCCCGAACGCATCGCGAAACTCCGCGACCCCGCCGTCCGCGCCGAAATGCTCCGCAGCGCCAACAGCCCCGAAGCCGGCGTCTTCCGCCGCCTCGCCAACTTCGGCCGCTACGTCATCGGCGACACCTACTCCGAGGCCAACACCGGCGTCAGCGGCCGCGTCGTCAAGGACATCGCCGCCGAACGCGGCCAGGAGGCGTTCGAGACCATCGTCGAGATCTGCGCCAACGACGACATGCGGACCGTCCTGTGGCCGATGCCCACCGACAACGACCCGGACAGCTGGGCGCTCCGCGCCCGCACCTGGGAACACGAGGACGTCATGCTCGGCGGCTCCGACGCGGGCGCCCACCTCGACCGCATGTGCGGCGCCCCCTACACCACCCGCTTCCTCGGCGACTGCCTCCGGGGCCGCCGCCTGGTCCCCCTGGAACAGGCCGTCCGCATGCTCACCGACGACCCCGCCCAGCTCTTCGGCCTCCGCGGCCGAGGCCGGGTGACCGAGGGCTACTACGCCGACCTCGTCCTCTTCGACCCCACCCGCATCGACGCCGGCATCGCCACCCTCGTCCACGACCTCCCGGGCAATAGCCCCCGACTCGACTCGCGCGCGATCGGCATCGTCTCCGTACGGGTCAACGGCGTCGAGACGATCAGAGACGACGAAATCACCGGCGCCGTCCCCGGAACGGTGTTGCGGTCGGGCCGCGACACGGCATCCGTCCACACGGTGTAACGGGCACTGACGGGGTGCGGTACGTCGGCGCCCGCCCCACCGTTGCGCCTGCGGCGGGTTCCCCACCCACCCGCCCTTTGCCGGTACGGATGCATGTGCGTCGGCACCTGGCCCGCCGTTGCGCCTGCGGCGGGCTTTCCCCACCCACCCGCCCGATACCGGCATAGATGCACGAGCGTCGGCACCCGCCCGCAGACTCGACGCGGGCGCAAGGGATCCGGAGGCGGTGGCGCACCCGCCCCCGCACCCGCGGACGTGAAGGGGCGGGGGACGGACCCGATGCACGTGTATCGGCACCCGCACCAGTGCGCCGGTTGTGACGTGAGGGGGACGGGGCCGCAGGGGGAGGGGTCCGAAATGCTGCCGTGTATTTGTGGGCCGCCAGGCCCGTAAATATACGATTTCGGACCCCTCCCCCGGAGGGCCCGGCCCCCGACCCCTACCGAACGTTCAGCCACATCGGATTCGTCAGCGCAGCAACCGCCCCCGGAAGCCCACTCACCCCACCGTCAGTAACCGGATGCCGCACCTCCGCCCGGACGTACGCCGCCAGCGACGCCGTCGTCCGCCACTCAACGGAACCCGCCCCGCCGGAGGGAGCAAGCTGCGTGGCGAACATCTGGCCCTCGTCCGTCATCAACCGCACCTGCGCCCCGAACACCCCGCCCCCAACCGGCACCCCCGGCACCCCCGACACCTCCAGCCGCACCGTCACGACGTCCTCCGCCCCCACCACCAGCCGCTCCCCGATCCCCGCATGCTCCCCATGCGGCCCGGTGGCCGTGAAAGCGAGCTGGACGTCGGACGACTCCGCGAGCCAGCTGCGCCCCGCGCGGATTCCCGCGAGCAGAGCCGCACGGTCAAGGCCGTCCGCGAGGACGACCGTCTGGGGGAGGCCCACGACCTGCGGCTCGCGGTGGGCGTCCGAGTTGCCCATGGCGGGGATCCAGTGACCGTCGCCGCGGGTGGACGCCGTGAGGAGGTTGTCCCAGGTGTTGAGGGAGAGCTCGTCGTCGGGGCCCCAGGGGCCGTTCCAGACCTCGATGGCGTCCGCCTGGTCGTAGCCGAACTTCCACTGGCTGGCGGGGAAGATCCCGTACGGATGGGCCGGCACCACCAGGCCGCCCGCCCCGCGGATCTTGCGCGCGAACCGCGCGTACGCGTCGTCGCGGGCGCGGTAGCGCCAGTCGAACCAGACGCCGGGGTCCGTGCCGATGGCCAGGTAGTGGCCGTTGCGGGTGGTGATCTCCTCGCCGGTGAGGACGAGCAGGTCGTCGCCGGCGAGCGGCCCGTAGACGGAGTGCGCGGACGTGGTGTTGTGCTCGCTGGTGTTGATGAAGTCGAGTCCGGCGGCGCGCGCGGCGGCGGTGACCTCGGCCGGGGTGCGCTGCCCGTCGGAGTGGACGGTGTGCAGATGGCAGTCGCCGCGGTACCAGGCGCGGCCGCGCCCCTTGGCGTGCTGCGGCGGGTAGGTGGGCGCCGGGGTGGTGCCCCGCGGGCCGTAGCGCAGGGTGATGGTGACGGAGTAGTCCAGCCCCTGTGGGGCGACGGTGTACGGCCCGAGGACGACGTTCCAGGTGCCGGGAGAGACCGGTCCCGCGAGATACCCCGGCGTGGCCTGCTCGGCGCTGATCGTGAATGCGGTGCGGGCGCCGCCGGACCAGCCGCGGAAGCCCTTGCCGCCGAGCGCGGTGCCGTGCTGGTCGAAGATGCCGATGTCGCAGGCGTTGCCGACGGTTCCGACGGGCACGGCCGGCCGGTCGTAGGTGTACGAGACGGCGATCTCACGGACGCCGTGCGGCACGTTCACGGGCAGGTAGACGAAGTCCGCCACACCCGTGGGCAGATGCCCGGTGACGGTACGGGTCTCCTCGGCCGCGGGGGCGCTGTCCTGCGCACCCGCGCCCGCGGGCTCGGCTCCAGCGAAGCTCACAGGAGCCAGCGTAAACACTCCGGTGGCTCCCGCGAGCGCTGTGAACTTGAGAACTTCGCGTCGTTCCATCCGTCGTGCCTCCTGGGCGAGAGGGGTGGGAGGTTCCGCAGCGAACTGTTCTACTCCGGAGCGTCGGAGGCCGGAACGGCGAGCGGCCGGCGGATGACCGGATCGCATGCAAACGCACACGTAGCTGAACGAAGTTCGACTCCACCCTCAACCGGAGGTTGCCCGTGCGGATCAACACCACGATCTTCCTGACCGACGAGACCATCGGCCCCGTGCGCCTCGCCGAGGAACTGGAGCAGCGCGGGTTCGCCGGGCTGTTCCTGCCGGAGCACACGCACATTCCGGTGGCCAGGACCACGCCGGCGCCGATGGGGGAGCCGCTGCCGCGCGAGTACGGGCGGACGCTCGACCCGTTCACCGCGCTCGCGGCCGCCGCGGCGGTCACCCGGCGGATCGCGCTGGGGACCGCCATCACGCTGGTCGCGCAGCACGATCCGATCGTGCTGGCGAAGCAGATCGCGACGCTCGACCACCTCTCGGGCGGGCGGTTCACGCTCGGGGTGGGTTTCGGCTGGAACGTGGAGGAGGCGGCGGACCACGGAGTGGAGTGGGCGCGCCGGCGCGATCTCGTACGGGACCGGATGCGGGTGATGCGGGCGCTGTGGGCGCCCGAGCCGACGGCGTACGCGGGGGAGTTCGCGTCGGTGGCGGCGAGCCAGGCCCATCCGAAGCCGGTGGGTCCGCTGCGGACGCTGGTCGGCGGGGCCGCCGGGCCGAAACTGTTCGGACACATCGCGGACTACGCGGACGGCTGGATGCCGATCGGGGGCGGCGGCCTCGCCGACGCGCTGCCGCGGCTGCGGGAGGTATGGGACGGGGCGGGCCGCGGACCGGGCGGGCCGCAGATCGTTCCGTCGGCGGTGCGCCCGACCGAGGGAAAGCTCGCGCACTTCGGTGAGCTGGGCATCGAGGAGTGCGTGGTCCAGCTGCCACCGGCCGGCGAGGACGAGGTGCTGCGCGTGCTGGACGACTACGCGCGGTTCCTGTGACCCGCGCCGTACGACCACGCGCGGTCCCTGCGACCCACACCGCCCCCCGGGTGGCCAACGCCATAGCAAATGCCATGACCCCGCGTGCCGGGCAGCGACCTATGCTCGGGAGATGACCATGAGCCTGTCCCGCCCCGAGGAGCCGACCCCCACTACCAACGGCATGCGGCGCGCGCTGAAGCGTGCCCGCGACGGAGTCGCGCTGGACACCGCCGAGGCGGCGGTGCTGCTGCAGGCACGTGGTGACGACCTGGTGGACCTGTCCGCGACCGCGGCCCGGGTGCGTGACGCGGGCCTGGAGACGGCCGGCCGTCCCGGGGTGATCACGTACTCGCGGAAGGTCTTCATCCCGCTGACCCGGCTGTGCCGTGACAAGTGCCATTACTGCACCTTCGTGACGGTGCCCGGCAAGCTGCGCCGCGAGGGGCACGGGATGTACCTGTCTCCCGACGAGGTCCTCGACATCGCGCGCAAGGGCGCGGAAATGGGCTGCAAGGAGGCCCTGTTCACGCTCGGGGACCGTCCGGAGGAGCGCTGGCCCGAGGCGCGGGAGTGGCTGGACGCGCACGGGTACGACGACACGCTCGCGTATGTGCGCGCGATGGCGATCCGGGTGCTGGAGGAGACTGGACTGCTGCCGCACCTGAACCCCGGCGTTCTGTCGTGGCAGGACCTGCAGCGTCTCAAGCCGGTCGCGCCGTCGATGGGCATGATGCTGGAGACGACGGCGACCCGGCTCTGGTCCGAGCCCGGCGGCCCGCACTACGGCTCGCCCGACAAGGACCCGGCCGTACGGCTGCGGGTCCTCGAGGACGCCGGCCGCTCCAACGTCCCGTTCACCACCGGCATTCTGATCGGGATCGGGGAGACATACGCGGAGCGCGCCGAATCACTGTTCGCGATACGGAAGATCGCCCGCCAGTACCACGGCATCCAGGAAGTGATCATCCAGAACTTCCGCGCCAAGCCGGACACGGCGATGCGCGGCATGCCGGACGCGGAGCTGGAGGAGCTGGCGGCGGCGATCGCGGTCGCCCGGCTGCTCCTCGGCCCGGCGGCCCGCGTCCAGGCGCCGCCGAACCTGGTGGACGGGGAGTACGCGCGATTCATCGACGCGGGGATCGACGACTGGGGCGGGGTGTCCCCGCTGACCCCCGACCACGTCAACCCCGAGCGCCCGTGGCCGAACATCGACGAGCTGGCCGAGAGGACCGCCGCCGCCGGGTTCACGCTGCGCGAGCGGCTCACGATCTACCCCGAGTTCATCCAGCGCGGCGAGCCGTGGCTCGACCCGCGGCTGCTGCCGCACGTCCGGGCCCTCGCGGACCCCGAAACGGCGCTGGCGGACGAGGACGCGAAGCCCGTCGGGCTGCTCTGGCAGGAGCCGGACGAGGCGTTCACGGCCACCGGCCGCACCGACCTGCACGCGACGATCGACACCACCGGGCGCACCGGCGACCGCAGGGACGACTTCGACGACGTGTACGGCGACTGGGAGTCGCTGCGCGAGCAGGCGGCGCCCGGCATGGTGCCGGACCGCGTCGACGGGGACGTACGGTCCGCGCTCGCGACGGCCGCGGACGATCCGACGAAGCTCACCGACGAGCAGGCGCTCGCGCTGCTGCACGCGGACGGCCCGGCGCTGGACGCGCTGTGCCGGATCGCGGACGACGTGCGGCGCGACACGGTCGGCGACGAGGTCACGTACATCGTCACCAGGAACATCAACTTCACCAACGTCTGCTACACCGGCTGCCGGTTCTGCGCCTTCGCGCAGCGCCGCACCGACGCGGACGCGTACACGCTGTCCCTGTCGCAGGTCGCCGACCGCGCCGAGCAGGCGTGGGAGGTCGGCGCGACCGAGGTGTGCATGCAGGGCGGTATCCACCCGGACCTGCCGGGCACCGCGTACTTCGACATCGCGCGGGCGGTGAAGGAGCGCGTGCCGGGCATGCACGTGCACGCCTTCTCGCCGATGGAGGTCGCCAACGGGGCGACGCGTACGGGCATGTCGATCCGCGACTGGCTGGCGGCGGCCCAGGAGGCCGGGCTCGACTCGATCCCCGGCACGGCCGCCGAGATCCTGGACGACGAGGTGCGCTGGGTCCTCACCAAGGGCAAGCTGCCGACGGCGACGTGGGTGGAGGTCGTGAAGGCCGCGCACTCGCTGGGCCTGCGCTCGTCCTCCACGATGATGTACGGGCATGTGGACCAGCCGCACCACTGGCTGGGCCATCTGCGGCTGCTCGCCGAGATCCAGCAGGAGACCGGCGGCTTCACGGAGTTCGTGACGCTGCCCTTCATCCACACCAACGCGCCCGTCTACCTGGCCGGTATCGCCCGCCCCGGCCCGACGCTGCGGGACAACCGGGCGGTCACGGCGATGGCCCGGCTGCTGCTGCACACCCATATCCCCAACATCCAGACGAGTTGGGTCAAGCTGGGCGCGGAGGGCGCGGCGGAGATGCTGCGCTCCGGGGCGAACGACCTGGGCGGCACGTTGATGGAGGAGACCATCTCCCGGATGGCCGGCTCCAGTTACGGCTCCTACCGGTCGATCCAGGACCTGGTCGCCATCGCGGAATCGGCCGGCCGGCCGGCCCGTCAGCGCACCACCCTGTACGGCGAGGTCTCCGCGGAGCGCCAGGCGGCGGGCCTCGCCTCCGACGGCCATCTGCCGGAGTTGCTGCCGGTGCTCGACGCGTAGGGGACGGCGGTGGAGGGGACGGCGGTGGAGGGGACGGACGGCATCCGTGATGGGGGCGGACGGCGTACGGACAGGGGGCGTGCGACGGGCCGTGGGGGCGTGCGACGAGCCCTGGCCGGTGCACCCCCTGTGCCGTCGGGGACACGGGACGTGAGCGGCAATGTCGACTATCGTGCTGCGACTGACAGCTGCTGACCGAAGGGGCTCGCTTTGACGGCGGTTTGGGGACGGGCGCAGCAGCAGGATTTCCGCAGCCGCGTACGCGGCTGCCTGCTCGGCGGGGCGATCGGCGACGCGCTGGGCGCGGGCATCGAGTTCGACTCGCTGAAGGCGATCCGGGCGGAGCACGGCCCGGACGGCGTCACGGACTTCGTGCCGGCGTTCGGCCGCCGGGGCACGGTCACCGACGACACCCAGATGACCCTTTTCACCACGGAAGGCTTGATACGGGCCCAGGTGCGGCGCGACAGCGGCGCCTGGCATCCGCCCACCGACGTGCACCGCGCCTATCTGCGCTGGGCGGCCACCCAGAGCGACTGGGGGCCCGACGAGCGCCGCAAGGACACCGGCTGGCTGGCGCGCGAGGAGTGGCTGTACGCGCGCCGCGCGCCCGGCCGGGCGTGCCTGAACGGGCTCGGAGACGACCGGATGGGCACCGTCGAGCATCCGAAGAACCCCGACTCCAAGGGCTGTGGCACGGTGATGCGCTCGGCGCCGTTCGGGCTGCTGGTCGGCTGGGAGCCGGGGCTGGTGTTCCAGCTCGCGGTCGAGTGCGCGGCGCAGACCCACGGCCACCCCACCGGGCAGCTGGCCGCGGGTGCGTTCGCCGTCATCGTGCACGGGCTGGCGCGCGGCGACGCGCTCGACGGCGCCGTGCAGCACGCGCTGGCGCTGCTCGGCTCGCGCCCCGACCACCAGGAGACCACGGACGCCCTGCAGCGGGCGCTGGGCGCCGTCCGGCAGGGGATGCCGTCACCGGAGCGCGTGGAGTCGCTGGGGGAGGGCTGGACGGCGGAGGAGGCGCTGGCGATCGGCGTGTACTGCGCGCTCGTCGCCGAGGACGTCCGGCACGGCCTGCTGCTGGCGGTGAACCACGGCGGGGACAGCGACTCGACCGGTTCGGTCTGCGGCAACCTGCTGGGCGCGCAGCACGGCGAGACGGCGCTGCCGCCGTCGTGGATAGCGGAGCTGGAGGGGCGCGGCACGATCCTGCAGCTCGCCGACGACTTCGCGATGGAGATGACACAGGCCCCGGCGCTGCACGGCCCGGCCGGGTCGTCACCGTCCTGGCTGGAGCGCTACCCGAACGCGTAAGGACCGGTCCCCTGGAGGACCGGCCCTTACGTTTCGTAGCCGCCGCCTCAGTCGTTGGCGGGGACCGCCGCCGTGTCCTGCGGCTTGGCCGGCTCCGGGACGGCCGCGGCCGCGGCGGAACCGCTGTCGCCGCCACCGTCCGTGTTGATCTTCTCCAGCAGCGCGTCCCGCTCCGGGGTGTCCTCCGGCTTGATGAAGCCGATGACGATGTACAGGACGAGCGAGACGGCGAGCGGTACCGAGATCTGGTACTCCAGGTTCACCCCGCCGTCGATCGCGTCATTGACCGGGTAGTTGAGCAGGTAGAACGCCAGGAGACCCATCGCCCAGCTGGTGAGCGCGGCGGTCGGCCCGGACTTACGGAACGGTCGCAGCAGGCCGAGCATGAAGGGGATGGCGATCGGCCCCATCAGTCCCGCCACCCACTTGATGACGATGGTGATGATGTCCTTGAAGGTGGGCGAGTTGACCTGGGTGGCGATCGCCATGGACAGGCCGAGGAAGGCGAGCGTGGTGAGCCGCGCGGCGATCAGTCCGGCGCGCTGGGTCCAGGCCCGTGCCGTCTTGGAGAACGCCGGGGCGATGTCGCGCGTGACGACGGCCGCGATGGCGTTGGCGTCGGAGGAGCACATGGCCATGGTGTGCGAGAAGAAGCCGACGACGACCAGTCCCAGCAGTCCGTGCGGCAGCAGTTGCTCGACCATCAGGCCGTACGAGTCCGACCCGTCGGGCTTCTTGGCGGTCACCAGCAGCGGGGAGACCCACATCGGGAAGAAGAGCACCAGCGGCCAGATGAACCACAGGGCGGCGGAGAGCCGGGCCGAGCGGACGGCCTCCTTGGCGTTGGCGGTGGCCATGTAGCGCTGGGCCTGGTTCCACATGCCGCCGTTGTACTCGAAGGTCTTGATGAACAGATACGCCAGCAGGAAGATCAGCGTGTACGGCCCCGCGGTGCCGCTGGTGTGCCCCTGCAGCTTCGGGTCGTCCCAGACGTTCCAGATCCCGCTGATGCCGCCGATCTTGCTGAGGGCGGCCACCAGCATGGCGAGACCGGCCAGCAGCTGGATGACGAACTGCCCCAGTTCGGTGAGCGCGTCGGCCCACAGACCGCCGACGGTGCAGTAGACGGCGGTGATCGCGCCGGTGATGACGATGCCCTGGGTGATCGTGACGCCGGTGAACACCGACAGCAGGGTCGCGATGGCCGCCCACTTGGCGCCCACGTCGACGATCTTCAGCAGCACACCGGACCAGGCGAGCGCCTGCTGGGTGGTGAGGTTGTACCGGTTCTTGAGGTATTCGAGCGGCGAGGCGACATGCAGCCGGGAGCGCAGCCGGCTGATCCGGGGCGCGAACAGGTTGGCGCCGATGGCGATCCCGATCGCGATCGGGAAGGACCAGGTGACGTAGGACGTCACCCCGTACTTGTAGGCGATGCCCGCGTATCCGGTGAACATCACCGCGCTGTAACCGGACATGTGGTGCGAGATGCCCGCCAGCCACCAGGGCATCTTGCCGCCGGCGGTGAAGTAGTCGCCGACATCGTCGATGCGCTTGTGCGACCAGACTCCGATCGCGATCATCACGCCGAAGTAGGCGATGAGTACGGCCCAGTCGAGATTGTTCATGTCCCCTCCAGGGGGTCCGCCTTGTGAACGTGAAACGCACTTCGCTGTGACGTTCGCTGCGGCGGGTGCCCCCGTGCGGGAGTGGGGACTTCCGGGATTGAACCCCCTGTCAGGGCGGTCGGTCAAGGGTCTCCGCGTTCAAGAGTCTGAACAGAAATCAGAAAGCCGAACGATTTTACTCGTTCTTGACCTTCCTTGGCATTGTCGTGACCGTGACCGCGAACACACGATGAGCGGGCACTTCGCTGGACGTCCTGCGGGGCATGACGAAGTACCGCGCGGGAACGGGATCCCGCGCGGTAGAGAGAGGAGGGGGCCGGTCGCGCCGATTGCCGCTGCGTGTCCGCCGCGTCCTGGAGGGACGCCGGGCCGCGTTGCCGCCGAGTGCTACCGCATCAGCTCGCCGGCGTTCACCAGCAGCGACTGCCCGGTGATCGCACGAGCCCGGTCGGAGGCCAGGAAGACCGCGGCCTCCGCCACGTCCCCGTCCGTCGCCAGCTCCGGGAGCGCCATCCGCTCGGTGAGCCGGCCCAGCACCTCGTCCTCGGACACGCCTTCGGTGTGTGCCGAGAACTGGACGAACGCCTGCACCGGCGGGCCCCACATCCAGCCGGGCAGCACCGTGTTCACCCGGATCCGGTACGGGCCCAGCTCGCGCGCCACCGAGTACATGGCCGACGTCAGAGCGCCCTTGGACGCCGCGTACGCCGCCTGCCGCACCTGCGAGGGCGCCGCCACCGCGGACTGCGTCCCGATGATCACCACCGAACCGCCGTGCGCCTTCAGTGCCGGCAGGCACGCCTTGGTGAGCCGCAGGGTGCCGAGCAGATTGACGTCCAGGACCCGCTGCCACGAGGCGAAGTCCGCGTCCTCCAGACCGCCGAAGTAGCCGTCCATGGCGGCGACATGCACAACCGCGTCGATCCCGCCGAACCGCTCGACCGCCAGCGCCGCGAGCGCCTCGCACTGGTCGCCTTCGGCGATGTCGGTGGAGAGCCACGCCACCTTCGACCCTTCGGGGTCGATCTCCTCCGCCACTTTCGCGAGCTGCGCCTCGGTCCGCGCCCCGAGCACCACGTTCGCGCCGTCGCGCGCGGCGGTGACGGCCACGCGCTGCCCGAGCCCGGCGCCGACCCCGGATACGACCACGGTCTTTCCTGACAGCAACATGCGTGCCTCCGGCGCGGTTCCAGTTCTGACCCGAGCAGTTCTGACGGATCGTCAGGTTAGGGCCATGTCGACCAGAACGCCACCCTCGCGCCGGGCGGGTGCCGGTGCCGGGGTCCTCCGGGGCGGGGCTTCGACATCGACTGTTTACTGTCCCCCAACCTTCGGCCGGGGGCGCCCCCAGCGGCCCACAAATAGCTCGGCAGCATTTCGAGTAACCCCTCCCCTCAACCTCCGGCCGGGGGCGCCCCCAGCCGGCCCCGGTCACCTCACGTTCGGACGGGTCGGCGCACCGTAGGTGCCGACGTTGCGGTCAGGGAATTGGCGAGGCGCCGCAGGCCCTCCGTGATCTCGGTGGGGGTGTGCGTCGTGAAGGACATGCGCAGGGTGGCCGGGTCGCCGGGGCCGGCGTAGAAGGGGGCACCGGGGACGTACGCGACATCGTGCGCGACGGCGACCGGCAGCAGGGCGGTGGCGTCGAAGCCGTCCGGCAGCCGGACCCACAGGAACATCCCGCCGTCGGGCCGGTTCCAGGCGCTGCCCGCCGGGAGCGCGGCCGGCAGGCCGGCCAGCAGGGCGTCGCGCCGCAGGCGGTACGCGCCGCGCACGCGGTGGAGATGGGCGTCGAGGTCGCGGTCGGCGAGATAGCGCGCCGCCGCGGCCTGGTCGACGGTGGACGAGTGCAGGTCCGCGGCCTGCTTGGCGATGACGCAGGCACGCCGCAGCGCCTCCGGCGCCCGCAGCCAGCCGAGCCGCATGCCCGGCGCCATGATCTTGGAGAACGAGCCCAGCAGGACGGTGCGGTCGGCGGCCGCCTCCAGGGAGGCGATCCACGGCACGGGCTCCCCGTCGAACCGCAGCTCGCCGTACGGGTCGTCCTCGACGATCCACAGCCCGTGCCGTGCGGCGACCTCGGCGACCGCCTGCCGGCGGGCGAGCGGGAGCGTACGCCCGGTGGGGTTCTGGAAGTTCGGGATCAGGTAGAGCAGTTTCGGCCGCTCGCGGACGACGAGTTCCTCCAGTGCGGCGGGATCGATCCCGTCCTCGTCGGACGGCACCGGCAGCACCCGCGCCCCCGTGAAGCCGAAGCACTGCAGCGCGGCCAGATAGGTGGGGTCCTCGACGAGGACGGTGTCGCCCGGCTCCAGCAGCGCGGTGGCGAGGAGCGCCAGGCCCTGCTGGGAGCCGGCGGTGACGAGCAGGTCGTCCGCGTCGGTCGGGAGCCCGCGCGCCCCGAGCCGGGCGGCGACGGCGCCGCGCAGTGCCGGGTCGCCCTCGGTGGTGGAGTACTGGAGCACGCGCTGGGGCGCCTCGGCGAGCACTTGGTCGTAGGCGGCGCGGATCCCCTCGGCGTCGAAGAGCTCGGGGGCCGGCAGTCCGCCCGCGAAGGAGATCACTTCGGGGCGCGCGGTGAGCGCGAGGATCTCGCGTACCGGCGACGCGCCGACCGAAGCGGCGCGGGCGGCCAGGGCGGGGACGTCGGCTCGGTTCGCTCGATGCATTCGCGTCATGCGCGCAGCCTACGAATAATCGGTGGCGTGTCCACCTATTTGACCAACATACGAAACAGGAGCACGGTTCGCGACGGCGTGCCGCTCGGCAGGCAAGCCCGCGCGGCCGGATCCGTCGCGCGGTCGCGACCGACCCCTCCCCATCTGACGTATCGTCAGCTACACCTGTAGGCATGACAGATGAGACGCGCAGCGAGGTGTACGCGGAGCTGGCCTCCGTCGGGCCGTACGGGGTGCGGGTCGGGCACGCCCTGATCACCATGGTGGAACCCCTGCCGGGCCATGAGTACGCCTACAACAGGTGGTACGAGGACGATCACTTCATCGCGGGCGCGATGGCCATGCCCTGGATGTACGCCGGGCGCCGCTGGGTCGCCACCCGCGATCTGCAGCTGCTCCGCTACCCGGAGAAGTCCGCCGTCGCCCAGCCCGTCACCGCGGGCTGCTACATCTCCACCTACTGGGTCACCGCCGGCCGCTACGACGACCACATGAAGTGGACCGTCGGCATCAACAAGCGCCTCAACCGGGACGGCCGGGTCTACCAGGACCGCACCCATGTCTTCACGGCCTTCCAGGACCACTCCGCCACCGTCTACCGCGACGGCGCCGCCGGCCCCCGGGACTTCCACGCGCTCGACCACCCTTACGCCGGGCTGGTCGTGGAGGTCATCGACGCCGAATCGGCCGAGCAGCGCGAGGAACTGCTGGAGTGGCTGCGCTCCCGGCACCTGCCCAAGCGCCTCGCGGGCTCACCGGCCGCGATGGTGACGATCTTCAAGCCGACGCCGCTGCCCGGCGACAGGATGACGTACGTGAAGCAGGTCGAGGGGGTCGACACCCGTCTGACGCTGCTCTGGTTCCTGCAACAGGATCCCCGCGAGGCGTGGGACGCCCATTTCACCGGCCTGGACGACGAGGTCGCCGCCTCCGGCCTGGGCCGCGTCGAGCTGGTAGCGCCCTTCGTCCCCACCGTCCCCGGCACGGACACCTACGTCAACGAACTGCGCTGATCGGTTCCCGGCGGCGGGGAAGCGGTCGCCGTCGAGAAGAGGGCGGCGGAGGGACGCCGCATGCAGTCATCGTGTGGATTCGGAGGGCAACCGGTCCAGGTCAGCCGTAGCGTAGAAGCCGGAACGACTGGGCGGACACGTTACGTAGCTGGGGGCGGAATGGAACCGGAGATCGTAGATCTGGCGCGCGCGGCGGGGACCACGTTGGTCACGCTGATGGCCACCGACGCATGGCAGAGCGCCCGAAGCGGGATGACCGCTCTGTGGCGCCGGGTGCTTCCGGCGCGGGCTGACGGCATCGCCGGTGAAATGGATTCGGCACGGGAGGAACTGATCGCGGCACGCCGGACGGGCGACGAAGAGGCTGAGCAGGAGTTGCGTGCGGAGTGGTCCGGACGTGTCCGCCGGCTCCTGGCCCAGCAGCCGGATGTCGCGGAAGAACTACGGCAGATCCTGCTGGACTTGGAACCGGCTCGGGCGGAGGAGGACCTGAGGGCTCGTACCGAGATCAATCTCCGCGCCGAAGTGAGTGGAAGCGGTCGGGTCTATCAGGCCGGGCGCGACCAGACCATCACGGAACGATGAACGTCCCGGGGGACCAGGCAGAGCCTTCCGTGCACGGAAGGGCATCAGGCCAGGGGCGGGTCTACCAGGCGGTGGGCGACCAGCACATCTCCGAATACCACTACCACTACGGAAGCCAGGAAGAGGAGTTGCTGCCCCTCTCCGCGATCGAAAGGTCGATCGTGGGGAGAGGATCGCCGGGGCCACTGGCCCAGGTGCCCGTACCCGACGCGGTGCGCGTCCCGCTGGTCGGACACACGCCGAAGATCCTGCGCGACCGTACGGAGTTGATGGAATCACTCCTGGAAGCTGCTGAGAACGAAGGCGGTGGCATCCATGTCCTCCACGGGCTCGGTGGATGCGGGAAGACGTCGTTGGCGCACGCATTCTTTCGAGACGTGACACGAGAGGGCCGAAGGATCGGGTTCTGGGTCAACGCGTCCGATCGCGGTTCTCTGCGTGCCGGGATGCTGGCCATCGCCGCTGACCAGGGTGCGGGGACGACGGAACTGGTAGCGGCGCACAGCGGTCTGCGTGCCGCTTCGGATCTCGTATGGCACTACCTGAACCAGGCCTCGGTTCCGTGGCTTCTGGTATTGGACAACGCGGATGATCCGGCTCTCCTGTACGAGGGAAATTGGCTGCGGGAAAGCGACCGGGGTCTCGCTCTGGTGACGACGCGGCGTGCCATATCGACCGCCTGGCAGGACGTCACCTTTCATGAAGTAGGTGTTCTCCCGGTTCATGACGCAGCACAAGTTCTGCGCGACCTGGCTCCTGAAGCAGGATCGACAGCGGAGTCCGTGCGGGTAGCGGAGAAACTGGGCTGCCTACCGCTCGCGTTGACCCTCGCCGGCTCGTATCTGGCACATCAAATATTGGAGTCATGGTCCATGGCGGACTACGAACATCATTTGGAGAGTGACCCGACGAACCTTATCGATCAGGGGGATTCTGCCGCCGGCAAGCGGAGCCAGCCTCGCCGGCTGGTCAGCCGTACCTGGCAGCTGTCCCTGGAGGCCATAGCCGATGAGGGGATGCCCGAGGCCGCTACTCTCATGAGACTGCTCTCCTGCTGGGGTGCCGACCCGGTTCCACTGACACTTCTGTCCTCCGCGGTTGCTGGTGCGGCCGACTTGACGGCCCTGGATCCGCCGCTGGGCCAAAGCCAGGTGGGGGCGGCCCTGCAGGCACTGCTCGCTCACTCGCTGGTGTCGATCGTGCCCGTCCCTGTGGGGGCCGGGAGCATTCGCTGTCTCCAAGCGCATGGTGTGCTGCTGGACAGCGTGGCCGCCGATGTGCCGACGGGTCAGCGCCCGATCCTGACCGATGTCGCCGTCGGTCTGATCGAAGCGGAGCTGCCGGCGGATGAAGCGGAGCCCGTGCGAGGTGAGCAGTATCGGCTGTTCCTCCCGCATGCCATGAAATTGCTGCGGGGCCAGCAGGGGGCCGCGGCAGCGGAGCGAGCGGTGTCCATGGCGGTGAGACTGGTCCTGTGCGTCCATGAGACCGGCGACTACGCAGCTGCCTATGCTTTGGCAGAGACGGCCGTACAGACCGCGGAGCGGCTGCTCGGCTCCGAAAATCTCGGGACGCTGCGAGCACGTCGCTGCGCCGGGTGGGCGTTGTTCCGGATGGGTCGCTTCGAAGAGGCAGCGCAGTGGCACCGACAGACTCTCGAAGTCTGTGAACGAGTGCTCGGATCTGAGCACGCTGAAACGCTGGAGACCTGTTGTGCACTGCAGGCGCCACTTTGTCAGACCGGGAGGATGGAGGAGGGCGTCTCCCTGTTGCGCGGTGTCATCGCCACGCGAGAGCGGCTATGGGGAGTGACCCATGCGAAGACGCTCAACGCCCGTGCCGCGCTGCTGGAATTCCTCGTTCTCTGCGGAGAGGTGGAGGAGTTCGAACAAACGGCCCGCATCACGGTCGAAGATTGTGAAGGAGCGCTCGGCCCAGACCATCCGACGACTCTCATGGCTCGCCACAACTACGCTTTCGGTCTGTTCAAATGCGAGCAACCGCAAGAGGCTGATCCTGTGGCCAGAAGAACGTTGGCGGATCGGGAGCGTGTCCAAGGCGCTGAACACTCCCAAACGCTGTCGGCGGCATTGCTGCTGGGCTGGATTGCCGAAAGGTGCGGTCGGCCGGAGGAGGCAATCGTCCTCGCACAGCGAGTGGTCGTGGGGCAGGAGCGGGCCCTGGGCAATGAACACCCGTACCTCTTGACCAACCGTGCGGGGCTGGCGACAAGCCTTGCTGCCCTCGGTCGGACAGAAGAGGCGCGGGAGGTGGCCGAAAGGAATCTCCCCCTCTGTGAAAGGGTTTTGGGACTCCAGGATTCTGTGACCGTTGAGACCCGGCGCATTCTGAGCGAATGACCCCGGGTCCCCGCTGCTTCGGCAGCGAGCCCTCTCGGCTCGGACGGCGGCCAGTCGAGAGGGCTCTGTGCGTCTCGCGTTCCGCTGTCAGACGCGATCGAAGGTCCCCCGGTTGACGTGGTCCACAAACGCCGACCACACCTCCGGATCGAAAACGAGAGACGGGCCGTAGGGATCCTTCGAGTCGCGCACTGCGACACGATCGACGGTGGGGGCCGAAACCTCCACGCAATTCCCATTGTTGCCAGAGTACGAAGATTTCTTCCACTCTGTCGTGATTCCGTGCCGAGTAGTCATGGTCGCTCCTGAACCGTGCCGATGCTTGTGAAGCGCTAGCGCCTCGAGACATCCCCGAAGGTACGCGTCACCTCGGCTTCAGGAGGGTGCCGTTCACTCGACCGGATGGCATATTTCTTGATCTCTTCCACGCCGACGGGTACAGGGTGTACCTTGTGGCCCGCTCGCGTCGACCGCTGGTCAGCGGGTGTACTCCTTGGCGATATCGATCATGAACTGCCTTGTCTGATCGGTGTTCAGAGCCTGGGCTCTGAGATGCTCGTACATCACGCTGTATTGCTGGACTTCGATCGGCTTTTCCAGGTACAGGTCGCTGGTGACGCCCTCCAGATAGACCACGCTGGAGTCGGAGGCTTCGGCGAACTCCAGGAGCGAGAAGGTGCCGACCATTCCGGGATGTGCTCCCACGGCGTACGGAAGCACCTGAACCGTGACGTTGGGCGCGTGGCTGAGTTCGACGAGCCGTTCGATCTGCTCGCTCATCACGTGTCGGTCGCCCACCACTCGGCGCAGCGCGGATTCATCGAAGACCGCCCAGAAGCGCAGCGGATTGTCGGGATCGTTGACCCGGTCCTGCCGCTTCATCCGGACCTCGGTCCGCTTGTCGATTTCTGCCGGCGTGGCTTCGGGCTCCATGCCGGTGACGACGGCGTGCGCGTACTCGCGCGTCTGGAGGAGTCCGGGGATGAGCAGGGACTCGTAGTTCCGGACCGACGCGGCTTCGGTCTCCAGGCCGATATAGACGCTGTACGGCACATCCCCGAAAGCGTGCCACCAGCCTTGCTGGCGGGACTCCTTGGCCATCTGCATCAGGGAGTCCACGATGCGGTGGTCCTCGACCGCGTAGACGCTGCACAGGTCGCGGACGTCACGCTGGCTGATGCTGCGGCGCCCGTTCTCCAGCCGGCTGATCTTGGATTGCGAAACGAGCAGGCGGGCCGCGACTTCCTCGGCCGTCATTCCTCTCAGTTCGCGCAGTTTGCGCAACTCCGATCCGAGTCGGCGTCGCCTGACAGTGGGATTGGCATTGGCGACCACAGGGAGTGCACCTCCGGTTCCGTACTGCTCTTTGTAC
>NZ_JAAIKO010000108.1 GCF_016107395.1 Streptomyces fildesensis | reverse complement strand
GCTCTTCCAGCAGCCGGGTGTCGATGCGCTCTACGCCCATCACGCCCCATCTCTCACATCTCACGGCACCGGCGCGATCGCAGGCGCTCCCACCCAACCTTCGGTGCCGCAAGCCGCTTGGATTGCCGTCCGCCACGCAAACGGGCGAAGGGATCATCCTCACGGGTGAACGCGTCTACTATCAGCTGACGATGCCGGCCGGTACAGCGAGACTGATGAAGGCATGATGGTGCCTACGAGCATCCAATACCACCGGCGCAGTCGAATCCGGTGAGAGCTTCATCGATTGCGGGAGCGTCTTCGGATCATCCCTGCCGGAAACAGCTGCGGCGGTTACAAGACTGCCGAAAGCACAGATATACTCCCATCTCTTTCCGGTGGCACGGGTAAAATCTCGTCGGACCATCTTGCAGTGCACTGGAGGCGTTCGTAGTCGCGGGCGTCGCGACGGGCGATCGTGCTCCAGTCGAGGTCCTGCGGGCGGCCATGTTCGCCGCGCCGTGTGCCACGTTGGCGGCCGCCGCGCACGACCTCGCAGTGGGTGCACCGCCGCCGGTCCGGGCTGGCGGTCTGGGATTCGTCGCGGTTCTCGCACCCGGCTGCATCCTGGCCGGTAGGGAGCGCTCCCTGGCCGGGATCGGCGATGCGATGCTCGCCGCCCAGGCCGCCCTGCACACGGTGTTCGCCGCAGCGCGGTACCGAACCGCGGCACTGCCCGGATGCACGATGCTGATCGCTCACCTCATCCACGGTCCCATCACTCCCCGGGCCACGGTGCCGCACCTGCCGGTGGCGCTGGCCGCCGCGGGCTCGAATGCGCGTATCGGCATTGGAGTGCTCTTCGTGCTCGTCGGCCTCGGCCTGCTGACCGCCTGAGCCGCTGCGGCGGTTCGAACCGTGCGAACGGATCCGGGACGGACTTCCCCGCATCCCGTGCGTTTCCGGCCGGCTCCGCATCCCGTGCCGGGATGCGGAGCCGTTGGCTCACCGTTCCGTCGGGGCGGCCAGGCGGAAGCGGAGCCGGCAGATGACGGCGTCCGTGTCACGACGGACGGCGTGGGCGACGACCGCGCCGCGCTGGTTCTGCAGCAGTCGCTGCCTCAGATGCGCCGGCAGGTCCTGACCTCGCGCAACATCCGAAGTTGCCGCATCACGGACTGGGTCCTACCGCCAAGCGTTGGGCCACTTGCAGATCGTTGCCGATGCCGCTCGACCCGCGCCGACCCTGGCGAGTTGACGCTCGGACGCGCGACTCACTCAGCGCAATTTTACGGCTATATATCGGAATTGATTGCATATGGTCCGTACCATGATTCAGTGACCATCCCGATGGCAACTGGCATGTTCCCAAGGCCCCCGACCGCAGGAGGCTGCAGGTGAGTGAGCGTCCGATCAATGACTACGCGGTTCTGTCGGACTGCCGGTCGGCCGCCCTGGTGGGCTCGGACGGGTCAGTGGACTGGTGGTGCCTGCCGCGTTTCGACAGTCCGGCAGTCTTCGCCCGCCTGCTTGACACCGATGCGGGTCATTGGTCCATTCGTCCGTGTGGAAGTACCGAGGTCAGTCGGCGGTACCGGGACGGCGCCCTGGTGCTCGAGACGACGTTCCGCACCCGTACTGGCACCGTTGTCCTGGTGGATGCGCTCGCCGTGGGACGCAGAGAGCGAGGCCATGCGCTCGGCAGCGCATCCCCCGGGGCGCTCCTGCGGCAGGTCACCTGCAGCGAGGGCAGTGTGGTGGTTGAGGTCAGTTACGCGCCGCGGCCGGAATTCGGCCTGGTCCACCCTCTGATGTCGCCGGTCAAAGGAGGCCTTATCGCGCGCGGTGGCTCCCACAGCCTGATGCTGTCTGTACCGATCGAACTCGCGATCGAGCAGTCCACCGCCCGCTGCGAGATCATGATGCGAGCTGGTGACCGGCTCGACATGGCCTTGCACGCCCACCCCGCCTGGGGCGACGAGCCCAGACCGTGGAGCCGACGACGCATCCGACGGCGCCTGGCGGACACCACCAACAGCTGGCGGTCCTGGACAGCGCTGCACCAGGCTTACCGCGGGCCGTGGCAGGAGCAGGTCGAGCACAGCGGGCGGGTACTGCAGGCGCT
>NZ_JAAIKO010000107.1 GCF_016107395.1 Streptomyces fildesensis | reverse complement strand
CTGCCGATCCCGTGCCCCGCCCACCTCATCCCGGACGCCACGGGTCTCGACGCGTTCAACACCGCGTACTAGGCGGCCACGATGGCGGACGCCGTGTACGTCGGCGTCGAGCGCCGCGGCCGGCGCTGGGTGGTCAAGGCCGACACGCTCACCGCCGCAGAGGGCACGTCATCGACGACTGCGCGCACGAGGCTGTTCGTTGCGCCGCGATCCGTCTGGTCCGTAGCGGTGAGACCAGTTCCAGTTCGGGGCCGGGGTACTACACACTGAACGGCCTGGCGGGCGAGGACAGGGCCCGCGAACTCGCCGCACTGCACGCCGCCTTGTCCGGAGACCTGGAGCCGCTGGCCCGCGCCGACCGCCCTGTCCTCCTGACGCACGTCCCACGCGAGGCCGTTGATACTCAACGAAGCGGCGCACGCCGACTTCCGGCGGCTCCAGCCTGTCGGCGCGGTTTGTGGCCCGCGCACGGGGACCATGAGCGCATGATCTACGGCTGCCAGCGCGCCAAGGGCGCGCCCTTGCTCGGAGCACGTCCCGGACAGGACGGGCCTTTCGGCCGCTGGCCCGAGGCCGCCGGGGACGAGACGGACACCGGTGAGCCCGCCGCAGCGCTCGTTCCTGCGGCCCCGGGACAGGAGCGGGAGATGACGATGGCGCCCGGTGCTGGCCAGCTGGAACAACCAGAATGGCCTCGGCCTGCGGGGGCACAAGAAAGCGTGTGAACCACGAAGCGGACCGCGACACTGCAGCTGGCGCTACACCGCTGGAGGCGCTTTTCGACACCATCACGGCACGGTTGCAAACCGAGACCGCGACCGCCATCGCGTCCCTGCGCCAGCAGGCTCCCCGGCTCCTCGGCACCACCGCGCCGGAGCCTGGTGTTACGGGCGTCGGCGAAGCATCATGGGGTCGGCCTGAGCGTGCTCGCCGCGCGGGACCGTCGCGGGAGGGATGAGAGCAGTGGCGGCCAGCCATCCGCCCCCGGCAGCCGGTGGGAAGGCCGTGCGTGGGTGCGGCAGTCCCGGGTGGCCGGGCGGGCGGTAGCGGGACTGCCGGAGCACAGCCTAGTGAGCAGCCCGGCCAGCCGCCACGCCGCTTCCCGTAGGTGTCGCGCCCCACGAGGGCATGGGGGCGCCGGTGGGGGGCAGGGGGTAGAAGATGGACGCTCTGGGAGAACTGCTGCAGGCCACCATGCGCACCCGGCATCTGAACGCGCAGGCGCTCGCGGACCGCACCGGTATCCGCACCCCGCGCATTCGTGCGTTCGCCCAGGACGGTGCCGACGGGCCCGTCCACCCCACCGGGCCAGAACTGGCCGAACTCGCCGCCGCGCTGGCCCTGCCGCTGCCCCAGGTTCTGGCCGCCGCCCACGTTCCCGCCAGGATGCCGGCCTGACCCTGGCCCTGGCGGGCCCCGGCCCGGCCCTGATCGTCGTGCTGCTGCCCGTCATCCTCCTCGGCCTGCTCCTCGCCCTGGGCCGGTACGAAGAACACCTCTTCACCCCCAAAGCCCTGCGTCCTCACCGTCACCACGCGCAACATGCCCGCCACCCCCATCGGTGGAAGCGTCCCGGCCACCAGTGACTGGCACCCGGCCTCGTCAGGGAGGGTGGAATGCGAGCGAAAAGGTGCGGGGACGGTGCAGGGGGTGGAGAAAACATGCACGGCGCGAAGCGATGCCTGCCTTGCCACCCCCCCCCGTCGAGGCAGCGCACGACCCCCCGGTCAGCTTCGTACCCCACGGATGGCCGCCAGCCCTACCGGCCGGTGGTCATCCGTGCGTGGCGGCCCGATCCCGGCCGCCCCATCGTTTCTCAGCTCTGGGCCGGGACAGCCCGCCCTGCGGACTGCGCGGGGTGTGCTCCGTGACGGCGGCGAGGTCCAGATCGGGGCGCCGGTTCATGTCCAGCTCACAACGGGGTGATCACTGGCGAGCGACGCGCATCAGGAGGTTCCGCTTCGCCCGCAGGGATAGGTCCCCCGGTGGAGGGGCGGACGGCTGACTACTGCACGCGTCCTTCGGTCGCCGTCTCGTCCTCGTCGTCGTCGGGCAGATGAACGTCGTTGACGGCGATGTTCACCTCGACGACTTCCAGACCCGTCATCCGTTCGACTGCTGCGATGACGTTCTCGCGGACCTCTGCCGCCAGATCGGCGATGGCGACCCCGTATTCCACGACGACCGCGAGGTCGATGGCGGTCTGGATCTCACCGACCTCGACCTTGACCCCCTGGGTGACGCCCGCACGTGCGCCGGGGACCATGCCGCGCACCGCGCCCATGGTGCGGGCGAAGCCACCGCCCAGAGCGTGGACACCTGGCACCTCCCGCGCCGCCATCCCCGCGATCTTCTCCACCACGCCGTCCGC
>NZ_JAAIKO010000106.1 GCF_016107395.1 Streptomyces fildesensis | reverse complement strand
GTACTGGTGGGCCGTCGGCGAGGTGCCTGCTCAGCAGGTCCTTTTCCAACGGCCCCCAGCCCGAACGACGCATGCGACTTGTCACCGCACGTCGCTCTCCAGTGATTACTCCGTGAGTGCTGCGACAGGCTTCTTGCCGTGGATGTCCGCGTGGCAACTTCCGCAGACCACAAGGGTTTTGCGGTGCCTCGCGGCCATGAGATCTGCCCACGGCGGCCGGGTTCCCGATCTTCCGAGGTCCGCGAGCTTGGCGACGTGGTGAACTTCCACCGCATCGATGCGCCCGCATGACTCGCACCGCCCGGCGAGGAGCCGGGTGACCAGCTCCTTGCGTTTGATGTTGACCGGGGCCAGCCGACGGTCGGTGATGACAGTCTTCTTCTCCCGCCGCAGCGGGATCCCGCCGAACCGTCCAACCAGTGGCTTCCTGCCGACGCGTTCTACGCGTGCCTCGAAGCACTTGCGTAGCCCGTGCGGTGTCTCGATGGTGGCCGCGTACTTGCGGGCCATTTTCGACACCGACGAGCGGTGCTTGTTGGCGAGCGTCATCAGCATCGAGGTCTCCATGACCCATTGCAGCCGGGCGAGTCGAAAGACGTCGCCGGCCAACAGGTAGTACTGGACGATGCCGCGGTACTCCGACCCGTAGGTGCTGAGGATGATGTGGTCGTCCTGGTTCAGCAGTTCGGGCCGACGCGCGGGTTTGCCGCGCTCCATGTACTGGGCTTGCTTGGCAGATACCACCGAACGAGGGACGCGCAATCTGATGACCCCATTGACGGAGCGCCGTCCGCCGGTGATCTTGCGGTCGTTGTGGTGCACGGTGATGTCGTAGCCGAGGAACCTCGCCGCCTCGGTGCGGGCATGCGTGATGAGCGTCTTCTCCGGCGACAATTCCAACTTGAGTTCGTCGCGCAGGAATTGCGCCAGACGCTCCTTGATTTCCTCGGCTTCTGCCTTCGGTCCGGCGAACCCGAGCAGGGTATCGTCGGCGTAGCGCACATATCGCAGCCTCCTGTATCCGGGATCCTGAGTATCCTGGCTGGGAATACTGCGGAGTTGCTTGCGCAGATCCCGCACTTCGGTGCGGTCACCGCGCTTGCGGGCGCGCCGCATAGCGTTCCACACCTCGAAGAAGGCGCGGCTCGGATTCCTGATCCTGCCCCGGGTGTACTTCGGGATCAGAACCTTCTCGACAAACTCGTCCAACTTGTGCAGGTAGATATTTGACAAGATCGGTGAAACAACTCCGCCTTGCGGGCTTCCGCTGTGCGTCGCGTTCCAGATCCAGTCCTCCATGTATCCGGCCTTGAGCATGTTGTGCACCAGGCGCAAGAATCGGTTGTCGTGGATTCTCTCGCCCAGAATCCGGAGCATGACCGAATGGTCAAGCCGGTCGAAACACTGGGCGATGTCTCCCTCGATCAACCAGACTGTCCCCGTCCAGGTGTTGGCCACATCACGTAATGCGGTGTGGCAGCCCCGGCGGGGACGGAAACCGTGAGAGGAGTTAGAGAACGTCGGCTCGTAATACGCCTCAAGCAACAGACGGATCACCTCGCCGACGAGCTTGTCACTCCAGGGAGGCAGGCCGAGCGGACGCAGCTTCGTGCTGCCCCGACCCTTCGGGATGTAGACCCTGCGAGCTGGGCTCCATCGATAACGCTCGTGGCGCAGCGCGTCGATGACGTGCCCGATCTTGCCCAGCGACATGCCGTCCACGGTCTCCCCATTGACCCCCGGCGTCATCGCTCCCCTGTTGGAATACAGACGCCCGTAGGCCAGCAGATACAACTGCGGATTGACGAGCTGTCGATATAGTTCGTCGCACGGCAGGCCACGCCTGCCGCGTTCACGGAGGACACCCAGCACCGTTTCGGCGCTCTGCATTACGCATACCTCCCGAGTCTTGAGTGCCCGATCACCTGGCCCCCTTCGCCCTGTGGACGGCTTTCCCGTCCTCCTTGGCCGGTCGTGACTCCGGCGACTACTACGGGGCCTCCGTCGCCATAGGAAGATCTCTTCCCGTAGGCGATCCCATGTTCGTCCTTGTCGTACGTTCTAGCGTGGTTTAGGTGCCCCACTCATCCCCTTGAATGCCCTCGCTGGGCATCGCTCCGCACTCCGGAGGTTGCGTCGACCATGGCATAAAGCCGTCGCAGGGTGCGGCGTCGGTGTCAGGCATCTTTCCGACGGATTCGACCTTCAATCTTCTGGGGATTAGGGTTCAGGCAATCCAGCTTTCACCGTGCCACGCGGGTCCCTCGACGCCCCGTCCCTAATGCCTGAGCCCGGCCGTCAATTTCCTGGCATGCTACGGTCCCCTCACCGTTTCCGGATTAGGTAAGCCATCGGACCCAAGAATCTCCCTCCAAATTCATCCCGACTGAATCGGGGATAAGACAAGGCGCCTCATGGCGCACTGCCA
>NZ_JAAIKO010000105.1 GCF_016107395.1 Streptomyces fildesensis | reverse complement strand
TCCAGCACCCAGGGCAGGGCACCGGCCTCGTCCAGGCACGGCAGTACGACGTCAACGGGCGGTGTCGGTGGGTTGGTCACGCTCCTCACCCTACGAAGCAGAAACCGACATTCCGGGCTTTGGCTCCTTACGAAACACGTACATCGGCCTTCTGGGCCTACGGACCTGCCCGGTCACGCTGTTCTGACACGCTCGACGCGGCCAGACGTGCTCACACCGTTTCAGGCTTCGTCATCCGGTGCCTTGTGCCCAGGTGGAGGTTGAGGACCTGGTCCGGCAGATGGAGAGCCAGTTGGCGGTGCGCCAGGACCGGGCTGCGTGGGTGGCTGGGGGCGCGGGGTGCGTTGGCGCCACATGGAGGTAATCAGGCAGAGGGCTGAGGCGGCGAAGAGGGCGGCGGTGATGAGCAGCCAGCGGCCGAGGAATACGTCGGAGGGCAGGCCCGTAGCTAGGTGATAGCCGGGGACCTTGTTGAGGATCAGGGGGTACCAGGTGATCAGCAGGAGCAGTGCGACGAAGGTCGGCACGCGCAGGTAGTTGATCCACTGCTTGGGGGTGCGGTGGTGTTTCCCGGAACCGCCGCGGGAGCCCAGAAGGGCTTGTGTCGCACGGTCGGTGACGGTGTACAGGGGGAGCAGCACCAGATCGTGGATGAGGGCCGCTCCCACGAACCAGATCACGATGCGGAGGGTGTCACCTTTGAGGAGTCGGGTCCCTGCGTATGCGGTGAGGGCGAAGGAGCACAGGATGAGCAGCAGGTGCAGGGGGGAGGCGCCGTAGCGGGCGCGGACGCTTTTCACAGGGTGCTCCCGAAGGTGAGGCGGGTGACCCATTTGGTGTTGTGCACGCCGGGGTTGGCGGGGACGATGATGCGGGCGGGGTAGCCGTGGTCCGGGGTGAGATCGGCGCCGTTGACCCGCAGTGCCAGCAGCGAGCGGGAGTCGCGGACCTGGTTGTCCCGCAACACCGTTGACCGGAAGGCGCCGCCACGCTGTACGGATTCCACCGCGACGCCCGGCGGGCTGGTGTGCAGGCCGACGAGCGCGGCCAGGTCAACAAGCCGCACGCCGGACCACTCCTGGTCGTCGGTGGACCACCCCTCCACGCACGCGATCGGCAGTGAGGCTCCGTGTTGTGGCAAAGCCAGGACCTGGGCTCGGGTGAGGACGATCTGCCGGGCGCCGGCGCGCACGGTCAATCGCCAGTCCGGCCCGATGTCACGGGCCCGGATGCCGACGTCGGCCGCCGTCTTGTTGATCTGGAAGCCGCCTGGACCCGAGCCAGGGTTCGGGCCGCCGTGCGGGGCCAGCAGCGCGGTGCGGCGCAGTGGCCCGCCGATGCTCTGCCCGGCCGTGACGACCAGCAGAGCCGCGGATCCCAGGCCCACCATCCCCAGCGCGCCGCGTCGCGACATCGTCGGCGGGGCCGGCCGCGGTGAGACCAGACCTGTCGCGTCCATGGGTTCGGGCTCGGCCCGCCCCAGGGGGGTGCGCAACTCTGTGCGCATCCGACGGCTGCGCAGGGCGCGGACCATGGCCGGAATGCGGAACGCGATGTGGACGACGAACGCGCCGATGAACACCCATGCTCCGTAGAAGTGCAGGGTGTAGAAGGAGCCGGGGAAGATGTAGTGCAGTTGGATGTTGAGGATGCCCGTGATGAACTCGAACAGTGCGCCGCCCACCAGGAGCAGCAGTGACAGGCGCTCCAGCGCGTGGCTGACCGAGCGCACCGGAGGCCACGAGAACAGCTTGGGGATCACCGACCACAGCTTGGCCAGCAGGATCGGGATCAGTACCACTCCCAGCGTGACGTGCACGCCTTGCAGGAGCCGGTAGAGCCAGTAGGGGTGGGTGGGCCAGGAGAACAAGTAGAACCCCAGAATCCCCTTGTCCGGGGTCTGGTCATTGACCGGCGACAAGTCCGGGTTGTACGCGGCGTAGGACAGCAGCCCGGTCAAGAACATCACCGAGATCCCCACGAGCAGAATCAACCCGAACACCGACGTCAGCCACGGGCCGCGCAACGGGCTGCGCCAGAACCCCGGCCGGGCAGGACCCGGCGGCGGGCCCGCCGCCAACAACGCACGCAACCGACCAGGCCGCTCAGGCTTCGCCGCCGGGTTGGCACTGGCGGGGGAGGTATCGGGCTGCTGCGTAGCTTTGGGCGGGGGTTTCGCTGCTGGCTGCCCGGGGGTGCTGTCTGCCGGTGTGCTCGCCCCGTCCGCCGGAGGCTGCGGCTGCGGCTTGGGGGGTGGGCGGCGGGCGTCCTGTCCGTCGTCAGGGGCGTCCATCTCGGTTCCTTCCCAGTTACACACAGTGTCCGGGAAGACCGTACGTCGTAACCATTGGCGCACGGCGGTAGCGACTCCTTACGATTCGCGCCGTTCTGCCCGCAAAGGGCACCGGGTGCGTCACTGGCTGGGGCGCACTGCGGCGCCGATCGCCTGCAGGCCATAGAA
>NZ_JAAIKO010000104.1 GCF_016107395.1 Streptomyces fildesensis | reverse complement strand
GGGGCCGGTACGGCCGGGACTTCCCCTGGGCCCGGCTGGGCGCGGCCGCGCTGCGGTCGGCCGCGGACGGCACGGGCTGGACGACGGTCGAGGAGTGGTCCGTGGCCGGCCGCCACTTCGTGGAGCTGTGGCGCTGCTGAGCCCCGTGGCCAGGGACCGCGCCCGCGTCGGGGCTCACGCCCACGTACGGTCCAGGAAGTCGGCGATCAGCGGTGCGATCTCCCCGACGCACTCCTCCAGCGCGAAGTGCCCGGTGTCGAAGGAGTGCACCTCGGCGTCCGGCACATCGCGCAGGAACGCGTGCGCTCCGGCCTCCACGAAGATGGCGTCGCGGTTCCCCCACAGCACCAGCGTCGGCGGCTGCTGCTTGCGCAGCCAGGCCTGCCACTGCGGGTACAGCTCGACGTTGCTGCGGTAGTCGTAGGCCAGCTGGAGCTGGATCACATCGCGCCCCGGCAGGTCGAGGAAGTACTGGTCGAGGAGCCAGCTTTCGGGGGGCACCGTGGACGCGTCGGTCGTGCCGCCCTCGTACTGGCTGCGGGTGAAGGCGGGGGTCAGCATCTGGCGCAGCCGCTCCTCGGATCCCTCGTCCTCGGGACGCTCGGCCACGAAGGCGCGCGCTATCGGGCTGAGCCCCTCCTCGTACGCGTTGCCGTTCTGCACCACGAGCCCCGCGATCCACTCCGGGTGGCGGGCGGCGAGGCGGAAGCCGGCCGGGGAGCCGAAGTCGAAGGCGTAGAGCGTGAAGCGGTGCAGGCCGAGGGCCTCGCAGAAGCCTTCCACGACATCGGCGAGCAGGTCGAAGGTGTAGGTGAGGGAGGCCGGTGCGTCGCTGTGCCCGAAGCCCGGGTAGTCGGGGGCGATCAGGTGGTACCGGCCGCCGAGCGCATCGATGAGCCGCCGGTACTGGTGCGAGGCGGACGGGAAGCCGTGCAGCAGGAGCAGGGTCGGGGCGTCCGGGTCGCCGGCCTCGCGGTAGAAGACTCGTACGCCGTCCACCTCGACGAACCGGTGTGCCACCCGGGGAAGTTCCAGAGCCGTCATCGCGCGTGCCTCCCGTGTGTGTCGGTGGGACTGTCCCACCGACACACACATGCTAATGCTTGAGATGCTCTCTATGCATTAGTTTTTGGGAAGAGATCGAAATCGGCGCAGCGCCGCCCATCCGGCTGCCAGCGCGGTGAGCACGGCCACCGCCCCCAGCACGATCAGCGTGTTGCGGGGATAGTCCAGCGGAAGCACCGACGGGTTGGACTTCGCGGTCGGCCGCAGCAGGAACGGCAACGCCACGGCGGTCAGGCACGCGGCGGTGATCAACCCGGCGCGCACCGGCCGCCGGATGTGCGGCGGCAGCCACCGGGACAGCACCGCGCCGACGGCCAGGACCACCGGCGTCAGCACCGCGTCGTGCAGCACGATGGCACCGGCCAGCCAGAACAGCACCTCGACCGGCGCCTTCACCGCACGGTTCGTGAACAGCTGTACGGCGCCCAGCCCCATCGCCGCCACACCCACCGCGCCGAGCGCGATACGCGCCTTCATGCCAGCACCTCCAGCCGGGATACCCACTTCGTCTGCAGCACGCCCGGCCGGTTCGGCGCGATGATCCGGGCCGGGAAGCCGTGGTCGACGGAGAGCGGCGCGCCGTTCAGCGTCAGCGCCAGCAGCGTCAGCGGATCGCGTGCGTACGTGGCGCCCATCTCCATCACCGAGTAGGCGCCGCCCTGTTGCAGGGACACCACCCTGATCCGCGCCCCGCGCGGGGCGCCCGCCCGGTCCAGCAGATCGCGCACCCGCACGCCCTCCCAGTGCGCGCTCTTGCTCCAGCCCTCGACGCAGGCGATCGGCAGCAGCGAGGCGTGCTGCTCCAGGGCGCGCAGTTCGGGCAGCGTCAGCTCGTAGGGGTTCGGCCCGGCGACCCGCAGCCGCCAGTCCGCCAGCCGCGCGGCGGTGATCCCGGCCGCGGCCGCGGTCTTGTTGACGGGCAGTCCCTGCGGGCCGTGGTCCGGATGCCGTGGCGCGAGCAGGTCGAAGTCCTTCAGCGGGGTGAAGGCCTGCCCGACGGTCGTCAGCGTGACCGCACCGACCGCCGCGCCGACCCCCAGTACGAACGCCCGCCGGTCCGGCCCGTCCGCGGCAGGCAGTTCCACGGTGCCGCCCGAACGCCGCGACCAGTGCGCCGCGATGACGGGTGCCTTCACCGCCAGATGCAGCAGCAGCGCGCCGATCGCGACCCAGGCCAGCGCCCAGTGCACGGGCACGAAGTTCCACGGCCACGGGTACCACTGCAGCGTGTTCAGCAGCCCGGTGAGCAACTGCAGCAGCACGGTCCCGACCAGCACCGCGATCGACAGCCGCTCCAGCGCCTTGCCCACCGACCGGGCCGGCGGCCAGGCGAAGAGCCGCGGGTACACCGTCCACAACTTCGCGAACAGCAGCGGGATCGCCGCGATGCCGGTCGCCACGTGCAGCCCCTGGGTGAGCCGGTAGCCCCACGACGGACGGCTGGGCAGCCGGTCCGCCGCCCAGTCCGGCGGATGCTGCAGATAGTGACTGACGAGGCCGGTCACGAAGCACACCGCGATGGCCGCGCCCAGCGCGCGGCCGACGACCGTGGCCGTCCGCGCGTCGTGCAGCCGCCCGGTGAACGCCCCCTCGCGGAGCGGGCCGCGGCGCAGCCACGCCGGCGGATCGGGGAGCGCGAGCCGCGCGCGGGGAGGAACGGGCGGGCGGCTCGGCGGGGCACCCGGCCCCGGCGGGGTGCTCGGCGCGCTGCCCTGAGAGCTCTTCGGCGGGTCGCTCCGGGGGCTCGGAGGCTTCGGGGGACGCTCCCCGTCTGATGGATTCTGCATGCCTCCATCACACCCCCGACCAGGGCTCCGGCAGGGGAGGCGACTCCTTACGGAATGCGGACGCGCCGCCGAGACCTTACGGATTGCGGACGCGGGGCCCGGCAGGAACCCGCCGGGCGCTTCCACCTGCCACGGTGGACGGTGTGGGAGTCCGCACCGTATGCACCTCAGTCCTCGT
>NZ_JAAIKO010000103.1 GCF_016107395.1 Streptomyces fildesensis | reverse complement strand
GCAAGTTTTTAAGGGCGCACGGTGGATGCCTTGGCACCAGGAACCGATGAAGGACGCGAGAGGCCGCGATAGGCCCCGGGGAGCTGTCAACTGAGCTGTGATCCGGGGGTGTCCGAATGGGGAAACCCGGCAGTCGTCATGGGCTGTCACCCATACCTGAACACATAGGGTATGTGGAGGGAACGCGGGGAAGTGAAACATCTCAGTACCCGCAGGAAGAGAAAACAACCGTGATTCCGGGAGTAGTGGCGAGCGAAACCGGATGAGGCCAAACCGTATGCGTGTGATACCCGGCAGGGGTTGCGTATGCGGGGTTGTGGGATCGCACTTCAGCAGTCTGCCGACTGTTGGGCGAGTCAGAAACCGTATGGATAGGCGAAGGACATGCGAAAGGTCCGGCGTAGAGGGTAAGACCCCCGTAGCTGAAATCTGTACGGCTTGCTTGTGCGACACCCAAGTAGCACGGGGCCCGAGAAATCCCGTGTGAATCTGGCGGGACCACCCGCTAAGCCTAAATATTCCCTGGTGACCGATAGCGGATAGTACCGTGAGGGAATGGTGAAAAGTACCGCGGGAGCGGAGTGAAATAGTACCTGAAACCGTGTGCCTACAAGCCGTGGGAGCGTCGGATACCAGCTTGCTGGTATCTCGTGACTGCGTGCCTTTTGAAGAATGAGCCTGCGAGTTTGCGGTGTGTGGCGAGGTTAACCCGTGTGGGGTAGCCGTAGCGAAAGCGAGTCCGAATAGGGCGAATGAGTCGCGCGCCCAAGACCCGAAGCGGAGTGATCTAGCCATGGGCAGGTTGAAGCGGAGGTAAGACTTCGTGGAGGACCGAACCCACCAGGGTTGAAAACCTGGGGGATGACCTGTGGTTAGGGGTGAAAGGCCAATCAAACTCCGTGATAGCTGGTTCTCCCCGAAATGCATTTAGGTGCAGCGTCGCGTGTTTCTTGCCGGAGGTAGAGCACTGGATAGGCGATGGGCCCTACCGGGTTACTGACCTTAGCCAAACTCCGAATGCCGGTAAGTGAGAGCGCGGCAGTGAGACTGTGGGGGATAAGCTCCATGGTCGAGAGGGAAACAGCCCAGAGCATCGACTAAGGCCCCTAAGCGTACGCTAAGTGGGAAAGGATGTGGAGTCGCAGAGACAACCAGGAGGTTGGCTTAGAAGCAGCCATCCTTGAAAGAGTGCGTAATAGCTCACTGGTCAAGTGATTCCGCGCCGACAATGTAGCGGGGCTCAAGCGTACCGCCGAAGTCGTGTCATTCCCGTGTGAAGCCCTAACGGGTGCGGGGATGGGTAGGGGAGCGTCGTGTGCCGGGTGAAGCGGCGGCGGAAGCCAGTCGTGGACGGTACACGAGTGAGAATGCAGGCATGAGTAGCGATACACACGTGGGAAACGTGTGCGCCGATTGACTAAGGGTTCCTGGGTCAAGCTGATCTGCCCAGGGTAAGTCGGGACCTAAGGCGAGGCCGACAGGCGTAGTCGATGGACAACCGGTTGATATTCCGGTACCCGCTTTGAAACGCCCAGTATCGAACCAGAGGATGCTAAGCCCGTGAAGCCGCCCTGATCTCTTCGGAGTTGAGGGGAGTGGTGGAGCCGGCGACCCGATTCTGTAGTAGGTAAGCGATGGGGTGACGCAGGAAGGTAGTCCAGCCCGGGCGGTGGTTGTCCCGGGGTAAGGGTGTAGGGCGTTGCGTAGGCAAATCCGCGCAACATATAGTCTGAGACCTGATGCCGAGCCGATTGTGGTGAAGTGGATGATCCTATGCTGTCGAGAAAAGCCTCTAGCGAGTTTCATGGCGGCCCGTACCCTAAACCGACTCAGGTGGTCAGGTAGAGAATACCGAGGCGTTCGGGTGAACTATGGTTAAGGAACTCGGCAAAATGCCCCCGTAACTTCGGGAGAAGGGGGGCCACAACTGGTGAGGGGACTTGCTCCCTGAGCTGGGGGTGGCCGCAGAGACCAGCGAGAAGCGACTGTTTACTAAAAACACAGGTCCGTGCGAAGCCGTAAGGCGATGTATACGGACTGACGCCTGCCCGGTGCTGGAACGTTAAGGGGACCGGTTAGTCACATTTCGGTGTGGCGAAGCTGAGAACTTAAGCGCCAGTAAACGGCGGTGGTAACTATAACCATCCTAAGGTAGCGAAATTCCTTGTCGGGTAAGTTCCGACCTGCACGAATGGCGTAACGACTTCTCGACTGTCTCAACCATAGGCCCGGTGAAATTGCACTACGAGTAAAGATGCTCGTTTCGCGCAGCAGGACGGAAAGACCCCGGGACCTTTACTATAGCTTGATATTGGTGTTCGGTTCGGCTTGTGTAGGATAGGTGGGAGACTTTGAAGCGGCAGCGCCAGCTGTTGTGGAGTCGTCGTTGAAATACCACTCTGGTCGTGCTGGATGTCTAACCTCGGTCCGTGATCCGGATCAGGGACAGTGTCTGGTGGGTAGTTTAACTGGGGCGGTTGCCTCCTAAAGAGTAACGGAGGCGCCCAAAGGTTCCCTCAGCCTGGTTGGCAATCAGGTGTTGAGTGTAAGTGCACAAGGGAGCTTGACTGTGAGACTGACGGGTCGAGCAGGGACGAAAGTCGGGACTAGTGATCCGGCGGTGGCTTGTGGAAGCGCCGTCGCTCAACGGATAAAAGGTACCCCGGGGATAACAGGCTGATCTTCCCCAAGAGTCCATATCGACGGGATGGTTTGGCACCTCGATGTCGGCTCGTCGCATCCTGGGGCTGGAGTCGGTCCCAAGGGTTGGGCTGTTCGCCCATTAAAGCGGTACGCGAGCTGGGTTTAGAACGTCGTGAGACAGTTCGGTCCCTATCCGCTGCGCGCGTAGGAATATTGAGAAGGGCTGTCCCTAGTACGAGAGGACCGGGACGGACGAACCTCTGGTGTGCCAGTTGTCCTGCCAAGGGCATGGCTGGTTGGCTACGTTCGGAAAGGATAACCGCTGAAAGCATCTAAGCGGGAAGCCTGCTTCGAGATGAGTATTCCCACCCCCTTTGAGGGGTTAAGGCTCCCAGTAGACGACTGGGTTGATAGGCCAGATGTGGAAGCCCGGTAACGGGTGGAGCTGACTGGTACTAATAGGCCGAGGGCTTGTCTAACTATTTTTGCTTCGCGTCCACTGT
>NZ_JAAIKO010000102.1 GCF_016107395.1 Streptomyces fildesensis | reverse complement strand
ATGTGGGACATCCCGTGAGTTCCCCTGTGGTCGGGTGCGTGATTGTCCCTGTGGTCAGGGGGTTCTTCCTCCTTCGAGTGGCTTGCTGGCTGGTGACGTAACTTCGGGATTCTTGAAGCGTTCTCATCTCGTCTGACCGATCTGCGGTCTGGCCGAAGGCGAGGAGGCTCGGGTTGGCTTCGCTGGCGGTCGTGAGGGATCTGCGCGAGTTCCGGGCACCGGTCTCGGCGGGGGAACTGGAGCGATTCGAGACGGACGTGCTGGCCGGCTTCGTGCTCGCGCGGGCGTCGGCCGGCCTGGCGGACAGCACCATCCGCGGTGATGTCGGGAATCTGGAGCAAATGCGGACCTGGTTCGGGCAGCCGTTGTGGGACATGGAGCCGAAGCATGCGGACGCCTATTTCGGCCAGGTCCTGCGAGGGTCGCCCAGCGGCACCCGCCTGGCCCGATCCCAGGCCCTGACCACGTACTTCGCGTTTCTCGAACTTCGGCACAAGATCGAGATCCACCAGATGACTGGCAGGGTCCTGGAATGCCCGATCGATGAGATGAACCGGCCTCGCGGGAGCAAGGACGCCCAGCTTCGGATCCCGCCGAACACCGCCGAGGTCGCCGCGCTGTTCACCGGCTGGGGCGGGGAGTTGGCGACGTGCCGCAAGTTCGGCCCGACGGCCCGGAACTACGCGGCTGCCAGACTGATGGCCGAGGTCGGGCTGCGGGTCAACGAAGCCTGCCGTCTGGATCTGGGTGACATCAAGTGGGACCTGGGCAGATTCGGGAAACTGCACGTCCGCTATGGCAAGGGCTCGCGGGGCTCGGGTCCGCGTGAGCGCATGGTGCCGTTGATCAACGACGCCGGGCGGACCCTTCAGTGGTTCATCCAGGACGTGTGGGCCCAGTTCGGCGGCGACCACACCCGGCCCGGAGCCCCGCTCTTCCCCTCCGAACGCAAGAGCGTGGACG
Organism: Streptomyces fildesensis; assembly: GCF_016107395.1. GTDB lineage: Bacteria > Actinomycetota > Actinomycetes > Streptomycetales > Streptomycetaceae > Actinacidiphila > Actinacidiphila fildesensis. Next base: position 2,287 of record NZ_JAAIKO010000102.1, on the reverse strand, counting down.
GCTCACCGCGACGAGCCGGCGACGATGCCCTGAGGTCCGGGCTCGCCGACGCGGCAGCAGCCCATCTACCCATCTGGACAGACAAGTTGACGCCACATGTGCTGCGGCACTTCTGCGCCTCCGAGCTATATCTCAACGGCCTGGACCTGATCTCGATCCAGGAAGTGCTGGGGCATTCGTGGATCGCCACGACAATGCGCTACGTCCACGTGCACCGCACCCGGGTCGAGGACGCCTGGGTGGCCGGCAACGAACGGGCCGCGCGGCGGCTGGGAAGTCTGGTCCGATGAAGTGGAACCTGCGGCTGACGGCGGCGAACCGCGGCGTCTGGAAGGCATCCGACCTGCAGCGGACCCTGGCCGAACACGGCCTGGTGATCTCAGCGGGGAAGATGTCGGGCCTGTGGTCCGGCCAGCCGGCCTCGCTCAAGCTCGACGACATCGACGTCATCTGCGTGGCCCTGGGCTGCGAGATCACCGACCTCCTGGTCCCCGAACCCGAGAAAGTGTCCCGGCCAGGACACCGCGACGGGCAGCAGGCGGCGGTGGCTTCCGGCGGCACGGCGCCGACCGTGGTGCCCCGGCGCCGAGACGGCCGCTCTCTTCCCCCGATGTGACGGGCAACAAGACGATGACACCACCGCGAACGGACAAACCGGCGTCTTCCTGCAAGGCCTGCTTCTCCTGGGGGCAACTGCCCGGATACTCCTGCCGGGCCTGCTTCACCTTCGCCACCCTCCACGAGGTGGGCCAGTGCTCGGCCTGCCACCGGTCAGTGCCCACCAAGAAGGGATACTGCCGACTGTGCTGGCTGCAGGCGAGCCTGGAGGCCAGGGCCAACGGAGAGGTCGTCGTTCTCGCTCCCTATCTCGCACAGCTCCAGCACCAGCAGTTGTTCCTGGCCAGGATGCATCGCATTCGCCAGCCCGGCCCCCTGCTGGGCAGGGCGGGCCGCCGTCCCGCGCGACACACACCCGAGCCCGCACGCTCGCCGTCCCCGTGGATCCAGATGTCGTTGCTCGACGCGGCCCGGGACTACCGACGCTTCGATCGGCGCCGTGACCAGGACCTTAACAACCCCTGGCTCGTCAAGGCACGCCATTTCGCGCGGGAGTTCGGCGAGGCCCGGGGCTGGACGCACTGGACCGCCCGCGAAGTCGACCGCGCACTGGTCATCGCCCTGTCGGGGTTCAGCGCCGGAGACAGCGTGCGCTACTGCGAGTTGCTCCCGGCTCTGCGGGAACGCGGACTGAACACCGGACGCACCACCGAAGTCCTGGACCGCCTCGGCCTGTTCCAGGACGACAGGCCCACCGTCGCGCGATGGCTGGACCGCAAACTCGAGGGCGTCGCTCCCGGGATCCGCCACGATGCCGAGGACTGGGCACGCACACTTCGCGACGGCGGACCGCGCAGCAGGCCTCGGGGCCAGAGCACCGTCTGGCACTACCTCAGCAGCGTCGCACCCGTGCTCCTGGCATGGTCGAACGACCACGACCACCTGCGGGAAGTCACCCGCGAGGAGCTACGAGCCGTCGCCGAAGCGCGCCAGGGCAGCGAGCTCCACCACACGCTCAGCGCTCTGCGGTCGCTGTTCCGGCACTGCAAAGCGACCGGGACCATCTTCCGGGACCCCACCGTCCGGATCCGCCGCGGACGCCGCAGTTACGCAGTGATCCTTCCCCTCGATGCCAGCGATATCCACCGGGCAGTCGCCGCCGCGACCACCCCCACCGCCAGGGTCGTGATCCTGCTGGCCGCCATCCACGCCGCCCGGTCCAAGACCATCGCCGAACTCCATGTGGACGACATCGACCTCGGCCAGCGCACGCTCGTCCTGGCCGGACGCGCCCGTCCCCTGGACGACCCCACGCGCCAAGCGATCACCGACTGGCTCGACTGCCGCCGACAGCGATGGCCGAACACCGCCAACCCCCACCTGCTGATCAACCGGCGCACCGCACTGGGGACCGAGCCGGTCGGCCGGCTCTGGCTCACAAGCCCTCTCCGCCACCAGGTCGCCACCCTGGAACGACTCCGCGTCGACCGCCAACTCGAAGAAGCCCTGACCCACGGCCCCGACCCGCTCCACCTCGCCGAAGTCTTCGGCATCGCCGAGATGACCGCGATCCGCTATGCCACCGCAGCCCGCCAGATCCTGGAGTCCTCCGCGGAAACCGACTCCTCACCTTCAACCCGAACCCAGGGGCCCGCCAACGACCAGCACGCCAACAGACCCTCGGGTTCCCGCTGAGAACCCCTCAGTTCGCCGGAACCCACGGCGGAGG
>NZ_JAAIKO010000101.1 GCF_016107395.1 Streptomyces fildesensis | reverse complement strand
CATTGTGTTGCTTTAGCGTTTCTGCCTTTCGGCTTTCCCGCTGCACCCGACTTTAGCAGAAGCTTTCCATCGGATTTTCCGCTCTCGTTTCGAGGACACGCGGATCCATTCGGAGAATTCACTCGGATTGGATGTGCGATGTCTTCGTCGCGAGGAACGAAGAAGCAAGGAGACTCTATCGAGCCGCCTCGAACATGTCTAGTTCGTGACAACCGTTCGAATCTACCTACCCTGGTCACCCGTGTCAACGGGTTTCTGGGGCGAAGAGGAGACTAACAGGTCAGGGACGCCGAGTGCACATCCGGGTGACCGGGGTGCTCAGGCGGCCGTCGGGAGGGTGGCGCTGCGGTCCGCGGCCTCCACGTCGCCGGTCTCACCGCCGAGGGCCGCACGCCGGCCGACGCCGTAGATGTAGGCCAGGAACAGCAGTTCAGCGACGATGCCGATGGTGATGCGGGCCCAGGTCGGAAGGCCGGACGGGGTGACGAAGCCTTCGATGGCGCCGGAGACGAAAAGGACGACGGCCAGTCCGATGGCCATGCCGATGGCAGCACGCCCCTCTTCGGCCAGCGCCGTTCTGCGCGAGCGGGGACCCGGGTCGATCACCGTCCACCCCAGCCGCAGTCCGGTGCCGGCGGCGATGAACACGGCGGTGAGCTCCAGGAGGCCGTGCGGGAGGATCAGCCCCAGGAAGGTGTCGAGACGGCCCGCGGAACCCATGAGGCCGATCCCGATGCCGAGGTTGAGCACGTTCTGCCACAGCACCCAGAGGACCGGCAGCCCGAGGAACACCCCGAAGACCAGGCACATCGCCGCGGCCTGGGCGTTGTTCGTCCAGACCTGGGCGGCGAAGGACGCCGCGGGATGGCTGGAGTAGTACGTCTCGTACTGACCGCCGGGCCGGGTCATCGAGCGCAGGGCTTCCGGGGCGCCGATGGCCGACTGCACCTCCGGGTGGGAGGCGATCCACCAGCCGACGGCCGCCGCGACCGCTGTCGACAGCAGCGCCGTCGGCACCCACCAGTGCCGTGACCGGTAGACGGCTGCCGGGAAGGCGCTGGTGAAGAAGCGGGCGACATCGCGCCAGCTCGCCGTGCGGGCGCCCGCGACCGCGCTGCGCGCACGGGCCACCAGGGTGGTCAGCCGGCCGATCAGCGCCGGGTCCGGGGCGCTGGACTGGACGAGGGACAGATGGGTCGCCGTGCGCTGGTAGAGGCCGACCAGTTCGTCGGCCTCGTCGCCGGTGAGCCGGCGACCGCGTCCCAACAGCTCTTCGAGCCGGTCCCACTCATGCCGGTGGGCGGCGGCGAAGACATCGAGGTCCATGGGCTGCTGCTCCTGGCGGAAGAGGGCCGGACAGTGGGAAGCCCAAGCTTGGCAGACCGGGCAGACTGTTCGGGCAAGGGTTCGGACGGGGTGGAGGAGGGGTTCGCGCGTGAGTGGACTGGTGACGGGCGAGGCGGTGGCGCTGGGGATGGACCCGGCCAAGCTGCCGAGCCGGGCGCTCGCGACGACGATCGACCTCGTCGTCTACTGGACGGGCTTCGTCGGGCTCATGTTCCTGCTCGCCGCCGCGACCTCGTCGCTCGACGACGCGGCGGTGGCCGCGGTGTCGATCGGCGCGATGCTGCTCATCCTGGTCGGCATACCGATAGCCGTCGAGACCCTCACCCGTGGGCGGTCGCTGGGCAAGCTGGCCTGCGGGCTGCGGGTGGTGCGGGACGACGGCGGTCCGATCCGCTTCCGGCACGCGCTGGTGCGCGGGGCCGTGGGTGTCGTCGAGATCCAGCTGTCGCTGGGCGTCATCGCGTGCATCGCGTCCCTGGTGTCGGTGCGCGGGCGGCGGCTGGGGGACGTCTTCGGCGGGACCCTGGTCGTCCGCGAGCGCGTCCCGGTGCAGCACTCGCAGCTGATGCCGCCCGCACCGCCGTGGCTCGCGGCGCAGCTCGCCGGGGTGGACCTCTCGGGTGTGCCGGAGGGGCTGTGGCTGGCTGTACGGCAGTACCTCTCACGGATGTGGCAGCTTGATCCGCAGGTCGGCTGGTCGATGGCGGAGCGGCTGGCGACGGATGTCGCCGCGTGCACGGGCGCGCGGATGCCCCAGGGGACTCCGCCGGCGGCGTTCCTGGCCGCGGTGGTGGCGGAACGGCAGTCGCGGGACGCCCGGCGGATGTTCGGCGCGGGCGGGCCTCCGGCCGGTCCCTTCGGGGGCGCACAGCCACCCGTCATGCCGTCGCCCGTCATGCCGTCACCGGTCATGCCACCGGTTCAGCCGGTCCAGGCTTTTCGGCCGGTCCAACCCGTCCAGCCCGCGCCGGCGATGCTGTCGAAGCCCGCCGCACCGGAGCCGCCGCGTACCGGGTTCGCTCCCCCGGCGTAGGCCGGACCTGGGCAGGACCGGGCAGGACCGGGCCGCGCGCACCCCTGGGGATGGGCGGCGGTGTCAGGCGAACGCCGACGGTGGTGATTCGAGCTCTTCGAGTTCGATCCCCGGGGCGGAGAGGACGACGTCGCCCGCGATGTGGATCTGCCGCTGCTCGCCGGTGTCGAGCTCGGTCACCTGGTACTCGTCCACAGGCAGCGGGCCGCTGTCGGTGTCGTGTGTTGTCCTGTCGATCAGGGCCCACGACTGGTCGAGGGTGCGGGGTGCGAGCACGGGGGGTGCGAAGGAGACGAGGCGTACGCGGGTGGCCGGGGTGCCCGGTTCGAGGCGCAGCAGTCGTGCGGTGGCGATCAGAAACGCGGGCGAGGCCCCGGTGAAGGCATGGGCGGGGACGTTGCCCTCCTGTGCCTGCTCGCCCGCGGGGTCGGTACGGACCCAGGTGACGCCGTCGATGGCCGCGCCGCGGACCTGCCAGCTGGACGCGTTCATTTCGAGGCGGATGGGGCGGCCGAGATCGTCGATGGTGAGGTCGACGGAGCCGGAGTGATCACCCGAGGGGGCGGTGAGCTGGGAGACGTAGCGCCAGCCGGAGGGGCCGGTGGCGCAGTGGAAGTGTTCGGCACCCAGGGGGGTGTGGTCATGCGTGTCGTGGAACGAGTATCGGCCTCGGGGCATGGTGGGGACCTTAAACGGCGTCGCCCCCGCCGCGGAAAACGGCGGGGGCGACGCTCGTGACGCTCAGTGGATCTACAGGTGTCGATCAACCACTGTGGATCAACCGCAGTGGATCCACAGCTGTGGATCAACCGCAGTGGACATGGATCGCCGCGATCAGCCGCGGTGATCCCGTACCGGGTGGATCAGTGGATCAGTAGCGGTAGTGGTCCGCCTTGTACGGGCCCTCGACCGGGACGCCGATGTAGGCGGCCTGCTCCGGGCGGAGCGTGGTCA
>NZ_JAAIKO010000100.1 GCF_016107395.1 Streptomyces fildesensis | reverse complement strand
TCGGCGTAGGTCAGGGCGGTGTCGTCGCACGTCACGGCTACCGCGTCCGGTGCACACTCGGCCTGCGCCTCGAACAACCCCGGTAGTGTTGCGCTGTCATTCACCGTGGCGGTGTCATTGCGGGTGACCAGCAGTTCCCGCCGCTCCTCGTCGGTGAGCAGGTCGATCCGGCCGACCGGCCGGTCCGCGTCGGCGACCATCAGGTCGAGCACTTGGATCAGCCGATCGAGGAATCCGTTGGCCGCAGCTCGGTCGAAAAGGTCGTCGCGGTAGTCCAGACGCAGGTGGAGACGGCGGCCCGGCGCCGCGATCAGAGTGAGCGGGTAGTGCGTCGCGTCGCGTCCCCGGCCAAGGTCGGGGGCGATGTGTAGTCCCGCACCCACCGTGGCGGCGGTGTCATCCCAGGGATAGTTCTCGAACACCACGGAGGTGTCGAAGAGGTCGCCCAATCCCGCGAGCTGCTGGATACGGGCCAGCCCGAGATGGTGGTGTGCGGTCAGCCGCGACTGCTCATCCTGCAGCCGGACGACTGTGGCCAGCAGCGACTGCGCCGGGTCCAGCCTGACCCTCACGGGCACCATGGCGATGAGCAGGCCCACCATGGACTCCACACCGGACAGCTGCGGGTCACGACCTGCCACGACGGCCCCGAAAACCACGTCGTCATGGCCCGTACGGCGGCTCAGTACCAGACCCCAGCCGGCCTGCAGGACGGTGTTCAGGGTCACGCCCTGGCCGCGCGCCCACTCGGCGAGCGCGGCCGTGCGCTCCTCGTCCAGTTCGACAGTGATTCGTTCCGGCATCTGCGCGGCGCGTCCGGGATCCACCGGTGTGATCAGGGTGGGCTGTTCGAGGTCGGAGCAGACCTCGCGCCAGGCAGCCTCGGCCGCCGGTTGGTCCTGCTGGGCCAGCCAGCCCAGAAACTGGCGGTAGGGGGTGACCCGGGGGAGCGCAGCGGTGTCCCCGTGAGTGTCGTACAGCGCGGTCAGCTCGCGCACGAGGATGGGAGTGGACCAACCGTCGAGCAGGATGTGATGGGTGGTCAGGATGAGGCGGTGGTGCTCCCCGGCGAGCCGCACCAGGGAGAAGCGCAGCAGCGGCGGCTCAGCCAGGTCGAACCGGCGGCCGTGCTCCTTGGCGGCGAGTCGGACGAACTCCGCCTCCGCTGCGTCGCCGGGAAGCGAGGAGAGGTCGTACTCCTCCCAGGGAACCTCGACCTGACGGGAAATCGTCTGCACCGTCTGACCCGACCCCACCTGCCGGAAACCGGCGCGCAGGTTCGCGTGCCGCTGGACCAGGGCGCGGACCGCCGCCCGCAGGTTCTCACTGTCGAGGGCGCCCGCGATGTCGAATACGTGCTGCACCCCGTAGACGTCCGCGCCGTCCTGCTCATAGCGCGAGTGGAACAGCAGCCCCTCCTGCATCGGGGACAGGGGCAGAATGTCTTCCAGGCCCGACGACGTCATTTCTGGATCCTCCACGCGGCTTCGAGTTGCTCGATCTCGTGCTGGCTGAGTGTGGTCAGGGGGAAGTCCGAAGGCGTGTGGCCGCCGGTGCCGGACCGGTCACCGTGCCGGACCAGGCCGCGGATCGCGCGGAACCAGTCCTCGGCAAGGTCGCGGACGTGCTGCTCGGGCCAGAGATCGGGGGCCCACGTCCAGACGGCTTCCAACCAGGGGCCGTCCGGAGTGTCGCGGACCATCGAGTTGACCTCCAGTCCGTGCGCCAGGGCGGTGCCCGGATCAGCGCCGCTCAGCAAGCCCGCCTCCGATGCCACGGCCCACGCCGGGTTGCCCGCAACGAGGGGGGTTCCGGCTGAAGCGAACCGGCCGAGGTAGTTGAAGCCCAGCTGGGGCACCGCGAGCCGACGCAGCTCCGATCCGGTCGACGGATTGAGGTGGCGCAGCAGACCGAAGCCGACGCCTTTGTCGGGCAGGGAGCGCAACTGCTCCTTGACTCTTTTCAGGGCTTGCCCGAGGGCCGGTCCGCCGTCGGCGACCTCTTCCCAGCCCAGCGCGCCCGGGTCGATCCGGACGGGATACAGAGAGGTGAACCAGCCCACGGTGCGGGACAGGTCCGTGTCCTCGATGATCTCCTCGCGGCCGTGGCCCTCGACATCCACCAACAGCTCGGTGTGCCGCCCGCGGGCATGACGGCGCCGCCACTGGGCGACCGCCAGGGCGAGCGCGGTCAGCAGTACATCGTTGACCCCCGCGTGGAAGGCGGCCGGCACCGTCGTCAGGAGTGAGGTGGTGACGTCGGGTGGAAGGGAAAGCGTGAGGTCGCGGGCCCGGCCGACGGTGTCCCGTCCTGGATCCAGCCGGTCAGCGGTCAGCGGTGGGTCAGCAGCGGTCAGCAGATCGGCCCACAGCCGCACTTCCGCGGCACGAGCTGGATGGCGGGCCTCCGCCGTCAGCAGCCGGGACCAGCGTTGCAACGAGGTGTGCACCGGCTCCAACCCCGGGGCCCGGCCGCGCGCGACCGCCTCCCAACCGGCGACCAGATCCGCAAGCAGCAGCCGCCAGGACACCCCGTCCACCACCAGGTGGTTGACCAGGAACAGCAGACGGCCGGCACGACTGGGCCCGGCATCGAACCAGACCGCTTGGAGCAGCACCCCCCGCTCCGTCGACAGGCGGGCGGCCGCCGAGTCCAGGTGATCCCGTACCAGCGCCTCGTCGAACGTGCCTGCGCCCACGTCGACGCGGTGCACCAGGTCGGCAGCCGGGACGGCGCCGACCGGAAGAACTTCCAGCGACCACGGCCGGCGGCTTGCGCGGCTCGGGGTCCGGGTCAGTCGCAGGGCGTCATGGTGGTCCACGAGCGCCTGCACGGTCGCAGTGAGGCAGTCCTCGCCCAGATCGGCCGGCACCTGCAGCAGCATCGCCTGGTAGAACGGGTCGATCGCGCCGCCGCGCTCGTCGAACCAGAGCATGATCGGTGTGGGCTCCACCGTACCGATGCCCGCTCCATCGGTTGCCGGAGCCGACTGGGGCAAGTCCTCGGCGACGTCCGCCAGCCCAGCCACGGTCCGCCGCTCGAAGATGTCCCGGACCGCGAAACCGACCCCTGCCGTGCGCGCCAGGCTCACCAGGCGGATCGAGATGATGCTGTCCCCGCCGAGTGCGAAGAAGTCGTCATCAAGGCCGACCCGGTTCACACCGAGGGCCCGTGTGAACAGCTCACCGAGCAGCCGTTCGCGCGCCGTCCGCGGCTCGCGTCCCGGGGCGTCCGCCTGCGGAGCCGGGTCAGGATCGGGCAGCGCGGTGTGGTCGAGCTTGCCATTGGCAGTCAGCGGCAACCTGTCCAGCTGGACGAACACCGACGGCAGCATGTAGTCCGGCAGCCGCCGGCGGGCGAACTCACGCAGGCTCTCCGCAGGCAGCGCGTTGGTGGCGGCGACGTACGCGATGAGGCGGATCGTGCCTGGTTGGTTTTCGTGGGTGATGACGGCGGCTTGGGTGATGTCGGGGTGGTCGG
>NZ_JAAIKO010000099.1 GCF_016107395.1 Streptomyces fildesensis | reverse complement strand
ACCACAGGGACAATCACGCACCCGACCACAGGGGAACTCACGGGATGTCCCACATGGTCGACCTGGAGCGGCGACGCCCCGTCGACGTGCTGCCGGGACGCGAGGCAGAACCGCTGGCAGCCTGGCTCCGTGACCACCCCGAGGTGGAGGTGATCTGCCGGGACCGGGCCGGCTCCTACGCGGAAGGTGCCCGCGCCGGCGCCCCTCAAGCGGTGCAGGTAGCCGACGCGTGGCACTTGTGGAAGAACGTCGGCGAGGCGGTGGAGAAGACGGTCGGTGCCCATTTCGTCTGCGTGCGGGCCGTGTTCGAGGAGATGCCGGCCCGCGCACCCACCGACGCGCCCGCTGATGACGAAGGCCCGGTGGCGGCACCGGTGGGGACCCTGGACGTCTGCGGGCGCGAGCGCCGCCTGGTGGTCCGGACCCGGGAACGCTTCACCCTGGTCCAGGACCTGCTGGGCCAGGGCGCCTCGCTGGAGTCGATCTGCCACCGGCTCCAGCTGGACCGTTCCACCGTCCGCCGCTTCGCCCGCGCGACCAGCATCGACGAGCTCCTGGTCAAGGCGGTCAACCGGTCGACGATCCTGGACAAGTACCGGCCCTACCTCCACCAGCGGTGGAACGAGGGCTGCCACGACCCCGCCCAACTGCACCGCGACATTACCGCCCTCGGTTTCACCGGCAGCATCCAGGCCGTCCGCCGCTACCTGCGAACCTTCACGCCCTCAGCTCCCGCACCGGCGCCCAGGCCCGCGCCACGGCCCCGCCGCGTCGTCCGGTGGATCATGACCAACCCGGGCAACCTCACCGACGAGGACGCCCTCACCCTCAAGGAAATCCGCGCCGGCTGCCCCGAACTCGACGCCGTCACCGACCACGTCCGCGACTTCGCCGAGATGATGCGCGACCTGCGCGGCGACCAGCTGCCCGACTGGATGGAGCGCGTCGAGCAAGACCCCCTGCCCGCGCTGCACTCCCTGATCACCGGGCTCCGCCGGGACCAGGACGCCGTCATCGCCGGACTGTCCACTCCCTGGAGCTCCGGCCAGGTCGAGGGACAGAACACGAGAGTCAAGCTCATCAAGCGGGCCGGATACGGGCGTGCGAACTTCGACCTTCTACGCAAGCGGATCTTGCACCGGACCTGACCACCAAGCACAAGATCAGCGACAGAGCCGAATTTCATGATCGCTCACAGGATGGTCTTGCCGTCGACGGCCAGCGCACGCATTGGTCGCTCGTCCGGAGCCTGGGCTGGTTTTGGCTCGCGGTCGGCGAGCCACGCGCCGATCGCGGCGTCGAGGTCGTCGCCGTCGACGCGCTGCAGGACGCGGCGCACCGTCGCCCCGGCCGGAGCGACCGGCCCCGCCGGTTTGCGCACGGGCCCGCCGAGCGAGGTGAGCACGGCCGGCGGCGCGTCGGATACCCATTCCGCGATCGCCGCCAGGGACTTCGCACCCGCGAGCACGGCACAAGCGGCCAGCGCCAGAACGAACGCCAGGGGATGGCGACGGCCGGCAGGCCGACGCGGGTCGGGGACGGCGGCCAGGCGCTGGAGCAGGCCCGAATGCTCGCCAGGAGCGGACGGTGACGCGGTGACGAGCTCGCCCAGGCCGGACGGAATCAGCGATGATGAGCTGGCAGGCCCGGTCTTCCGTTGCGATCAGGGACTCGACACCTCATGATCACTCGGAAGCCGGTCTTCGAAACGACTCCGCCCTGCTGAGCGGATACCCGTAATGCCGTGGTGACTTGTCGGACCCACTGGCTAGAGTCGCGCCGTGACTCTAGAGATCAGCTACGTCGTCGGCGACGCCACCGCACCCCAGGGCGAAGGCCCGAAGATCATTGCGCATGTCTGCAACGACGCGGGCGGCTGGGGCAAGGGCTTCGTGCTGCCACTCGCCCGACGCTGGCCGCAGACCAGGACCGCGTACAAGACCTGGTACCGCGACCGGGACACCAGCGGCTTCGCGCTCGGCGCGGTGCAGTTCGTGCCCGCCGAGGACAGTCTCCTCGTCGCCAACATGATCGGCCAGCACGGCTACCGTCTCAGCAGCACCCCACCCGTCAGGTACGAAGCCATCAGCCGCGCCCTCGCCGCTGTCGCCGACCGTGCGCTGCAACTTCGGGCCTCGGTGCACATGCCGCGGATCGGTTGCGGACTTGCCGGCGGCCGGTGGGAACTGGTCGAGCCGCTCATCGTGGAGCAGCTGACCCTGCGTGGGGTGCCCGTCACGGTTCACGACTTGGCCTGACGGCGGCTGGCAGTTCCTGACGCTCCCTGACCCGCGCAGGCCCAGACCCGTGACAGCTCGGGGCCCTGCGGCGACCGATTCGCACGGCCGGCGGGCGTCGCCGCCGGGCTCCGCCACCATGCCCGTGCCCCCGCCGCCCGCCCGCCACCTTTGGCATCACGTGATCAAACCGGACAGATCCTCGGAACGACACCACCCTGGGGGTGCACGTGTCGTCGTGAATTGCGCCCGGTCGCGGGCGCGTGTCGGTTGTCCAACGCGCCAATGTGTTGGCGTACAGATGAACGTGGCCCTGACACGATGGGGACCTGTCATCCGACACCACGGGCGGGAAGGTCACGCAGCTGGGGAGGTCGGTGGACGCCGCGGCAGTGGAGATCCTTGGCTATCCGGTGCTATCGGATGGGGCGGCGGCCGGAGCGTTGGGACCATCGCACCGCGATGAAGGCCACAGCGGCTACGAGGACCACGATGCCGATGATCAGCAGGTAGCCCAGCCCCTCCACCGCCACGCCGATGATTCCCAGCACGACGGCGACCAGAACGAGAAACAGGAACAGCGCCATGGCACGAACACCTCCTTCAAGATGAGCGCGGGGTCAACGGCGTGCGAGTTGCCTCTCGCCACCCGCCCCCGGCTGGTAGGTCAGGTTGTAGTGCTGGAAGATCGCTTTCTCTGCCTCGGCAGGCAGGATGTCGTCCATGCCGATCGTCGGCGCCTTCTTCACCAGCGCCTTGTCGTAGGAGACCTTGACGTAGTCCGGTCCCAGGATCGTCTCTTCGAGGGGCACGAAAGCCAGCTGGTGACGGGTGGGAAGTCCGATGCGGACCGTGGCCATGGCCGGTTCGTCGGTGGTGGTGTCCACGTAGATGGCTTCGAGCACGCCGATCTTGCGGCCCTTGGGGTCGACGACGCTGTGGTTGCGCCACTCACGGATATCGGCTGCATGGATCATGGCTCGTCCGTCTCACTGTGCTCTGTCGTCTGATGGGTCCGTTGCGGTCTCGTCACCCTCGCCCTCGCCGGCAGGGGCAGGCTTCAGCCCTCTGTCAGCATGGCCCCTGGGAACGGATCGCGGCGAGCTGGTCACGCACCTTGCCCACATCCTCTGACCCCGTCGCCGCAGCGGACGGGCTCTCGGTGTCCTGCCTGTTCCGGTCGTTCTCGCTCACCCCGTGAAGGGTGCCCCGAAACCGGCTCCCCCAACGCCCCGGCCGCACGCTGCCGGGCGCGGCCACCGACCCGAACACCGGCCGCGGACAACCCAACCGCTTGACACGACATAAGCGGCCCCAGGGGAGATGGCGCCGCCGGGCCCCGGGGTCAGTGGACGCCGTGGCAGTTCGGATCGGTGCATCCGCTCAGCTCGAGGGAGCGGTTCGCCGCCGGCGCGTCCTGTCACTGCGCCCGCACCGTCGGGAGCCTGGTCGCGCCCGAGGTGGTGCCCGGCAGCTCTGGTCGCAGCCGGGCCGCCCCCTGTTCGGTCAGCGTGCGGCTGTTGACCGAACAGGGGGCGGCCGAAGCGGTCACGTCCGTTGGCGTGGTGTATCGACGGCCAATCGGTGACTCGTTTTCAG